>NZ_JABBPN010000018.1 GCF_012933385.1 Paenibacillus lemnae | reverse complement strand
GGACCGAATTCCGCAGTAACGATTATGCTGGCAAGTGACCTCGGCACTTTTCGCAGCAAAACTCAGCATTTTTCACTTGCAAAAAACACCACATTAAGTGGTGCTTTTTACGGAAATATAATTCTTCAAAGTATGCATCTTTTGTATAGTTAAGTAAAGGACTTTCAAAGGGGCTGTGGCATTGTTATAACATGTTAGTGAAATAATTATTGTATCCACCGCACTTTTAGGTAGTGCTTCACCATCGTTCGAAGGATTACTATTGCCTCCTAGCCTTCTTTTTTCCCTAATTGTGGCTTCTTGCTCAGCTGCCGAATTAAATGTATATCCAAGTGATTTAAGTTTATCAAAGTTATAAACAAACTCACTTCCAAGAATGTATTCCTCTCCATTTAATTTACCAACAGCAAAGGTTTCATACCTAACCCCATTGTAGAAAAACTCATTCTCGTTTTGAACATTATATTTTAGCCCGGTATAAAAATATCTAATTTCTTGATATAACCCTTTATTGATATCGCTAAAATAGGGTTGAACCTCATTTATGTCCTTCTCGGATATCTCCATAATTTCTAAAATTCCAATTGAATCAACCGAGAGAATCCCGGTACGGTTTTTTTGTTGTTCTTCACTTGGGAAATTTGTTAATCGTCTATCTGGAGCATAAGAATGAACGTAATTTTCCCAGTCCTTACTATTAATTGAGCTTACATATTTATTAATCGCTTCTGGTACGGTGCTTTTTTCAGATTGACCTGAACTTGTAGCATGAATATTATAATGTGTGCTTATGATGGCGACTATAGTAACCAGAAAAGCTGCTAATACCATTAACTTTATTTTCTTATACTGAAACAAGATCAACACTCCCCTAAAAAAAATTAAACATGATGCCGGATTGGAGATTGACGAGGGTCAAAGAAATGCCTAACAATCATATAATCAAAGGGCGCCATTTGATCTGGCGCCCCTTTTCTTAATTATTTGTGCTGTATGGTCCTGGATTAGAACCTGAGCCTGTAAATTGAATGTATCCATTACTTTTGTTTGAAAAATTATAGTAATAACCCAAAATAGCCTTATAGTTCCACGAAGAGTAATTTGTAGCTAGATATTGAGTTCCGTGTTGAGAAAGAACACCTGAGCCTTCCGTCCCAGCCTGGCCAGATGTTCCGGCTCTATATTGTGTATCAAAAACAACTCCGTTTGAATTTTTCATAAATATTCCACTAACACTATCCACTGCTGCATTTGTATTTGCATGACTTGACCCAGGAACATAATGTTGATAATTTTCCCATTTATCCGTTAGATGTGCGCCATAAGACGTTGCAGGATATCTTGGGTAAGTAACATTATACCAAGCGTATGATTTTATAGCTACGGCCCCTGCCTTTAAGGCCTCAGGTTTCCAGCTGGCATACCATTCATTAGGGAGTACATCTTTTGCATATGCATCAAATCCAAGGGTTTTCAAAGTGCCTGTAGAAGTAATGTAAAGAGTTAATGCATTTGTTGGGTTTGTCGCACTTAGAGGCTGTACCGCATCACTATTTAAATTAGTGCTGTTAGATTGAATCTTTTGTTCAGCCATATTTATGGCCTTATTTTCACTCACTGAATCGAAACTATATCCGAGTGACTCAAGTTTTTCGAAGTTATAAACAAACTCAGTTCCAAGAATGTATTCCTCTCCATTTAATTTACCAACAGCAAAGGTTTCATACCTAACCCCGTTGTAAAAAAACTCATTCTCGTTTTGAACATTATATCTTAGCCCGATATAAAAATATCTAATTTCTTGGTATAACCCTTTATTGA
The DNA here is from genome assembly GCF_012933385.1 of Paenibacillus lemnae. GTDB lineage: Bacteria > Bacillota > Bacilli > Paenibacillales > Paenibacillaceae > Paenibacillus_AQ > Paenibacillus_AQ lemnae. Next base: position 89,866 of record NZ_JABBPN010000018.1, on the reverse strand, counting down.
TATCGCTAAAATAGGGTTGGACCTCATTTATATCGGCTCTTCGCTCTACTTCGTGGGTAGCATGCAGAATGTTAGTTTCATAACCCCTTTCGCCTTTAAGAGACTTTCAGATGTTGAGACAGCCCTCAAGAAGGTCGCTTGACCGCTGTCTCAACATCTGAAGCGAGGTAAAAAGGCGGAAAGGGTTATTGTGCTCGTCGTGCCGAGAGCACCGGCAAACGAAGCTTGTTTGCGGTCATGTAAACCATAGCGATTAAATTTTCTACATTACGGTATCCTCTTGCCCGGCGTTTCGCTGCTTGAACCAGACCATTAATACCTTCAAGAAGACCGTTTGTCATTTTGCTATGAAACCAACGTAAGATTCCTTCTGCATGTTGCTTAATGGTCTTGGCCAAACCTATCATAGGTTGGAGCTGAGAACGGGTTGCCCAGTCGAGCCATTCGCGGAGGAACACATCGGCAAAAATGTGGGGCGTTGACCAAAACTCCTGTAATGCCAGTTTTAAGCGGTACGCTCGCCCGGTTAAGAGATTGGTATCCTTTAAACGCTGCAACGTTTCTTTTTGCTCTGCTTTCAAATTCACTTCGTTTTTCAGCCATATATATTTGGTTTTCTTCAGCTCGGGACGTTGTTTTTGTTCCTGGATCCGTACCTCATCGACGGCTTCACCGACCAACTTCATGACATGAAACTTATCAAAGGTAATCTCTGCTTTTGGGAAATACTCTTGAATACCACTGATGTAGGCGGGTGACATGTCGCAACAAACCTCTTGGATGGCATCGGTGGAAAGGTTCTTATCAGCAAGGTGGTGTTTAAATCGTTCGAGCGTATCTTTGCCCTTACCTTCTGTAGCAAAGAGAACGATCTTACGGTCTACGTCTACAAACAAGGTGATGTAACGGTGACCGCGTTTAGAGGAGGTTTCATCAATAGCGATTCGCCTTACGCTTGAAAAATCCAACTCCGACATAGCACTGTCTACGTAGTGGTGAAAGATTCTCCACATCCGAGTATCGTGCTCTCGCAATTCGCGGGCCGCTGCATTAACTGGCATTTCGGCCATTAAACGCATTGCCCACGCTTCGAATAACAAGGTAAAGTGAGACAGAGGCCTGGCCCATTTGGCGTAAACTTGCGTCACCTTATTACAAGTGTTGCACTTCACCCGTGGCATTCTGGCGTGCATATATGTTTTCCAATCCCAAAAGTCCAGATGCCTCCAGTGCTTAATGGCGCTATCGTATGCTTTACACTGCGTTCCGCACTGAGGACATGCAAAAACAGCTCCTCGCTCAAAATCCAAGTGCAAATGCCACGCTTGATCTTGGTCGTTAAACTCAATATGCGTAAGTTCCCACGGTTTTTCCAATTGCAAAGCTACTTTAAACATGTCCATGACCAGGTTTTCATTGCTGCTTAACGAAGTCCACATCGTCAATCCGCTCCTATTAACGTAATACAAGCAGTATTGACTATTTTTCTATGATTCAGACTTTAAGCCACAAGGTATAGCGACGAAGCTTTATATCCTTCTCGGATATCTCTTTAATTTCTGAGATTCCAATTGAATCAACCGAGAGAATCCCGGAACGGTTTTTTTGTTGTTCTTCACTTGGAAAATTTGTTAATCGTCTATCTGGAGCATAAGAATTAACGTAACTTTCCCAATCCTTACTGTTAATTGATTTTACATATTTTGTTATCACTTCCGGTACGGTATTCTTCACAGATTGATCTGAGTTTGAGGCATGAATTTCAACGCTGGTGCCTAAGATGCCAACAAAAGTAAAAAGAAAAACTGCTAAGGACATTTCATATAATTTCTTAAATTGAAACAAGAGACTAACACTCCTTTAGGTTATATATTATTGGGTGAATTGTATATACTTTACTCCTTCCCCAAAATTCCCAATCATAATTAATAACAACTCAAAGAAGCAAAAAGTTACGTCTTATAAACAAAAAATTTTATTTTTATTCTGGAAATACTTTTTAATTATAGGAAATAAGATTAAATATCATTTTCATAACAAAGGACTATTCAAGTCCTGTATTCGTACCACAAAGCTTTATTTCTTTTTCTCTCGGGATATCTCACTTTTTATGGAGGAGCGATGTTTAAACTAGGACGTGTTTTCAAACTATAAAGATTGAGACATCGTTACGAAATATTTTGACGATCAATCAGGATAAAATTAAAGACTTGCTGCCAGCAGATCAGAAAGCTCAGGATGATGTCTATTGCATACTATCGTTAAGTTTTTGACAACGAAGAAGACTGGAAGGATGCTCTGAACTGTGTAATGCCCATCACTATCAAGACACAATTTTTTGAGAGACAGATTGTCTAGCTAAGTGCGACACCTCTTCCATGAAATCTTCATGAGCCGAGCGCCAGCAGCTAGAACCATTGATGCTCACTGCAACACAATTCCCTGATCGTATAATAAAATCCACAACTGCATTTGGTTGTGGATTTTTGTGTATGTAGGTGAGGGGCTTCGAATCCTCATCTTTAATTCTGACCGAGATGGATTAATAATTCCCGTCTTGCTGGGTAAAGGATAAGCTAGCGACGATGTCGGATTTGTATGTCGGCTCTTCTCCCTGGTTTCAGCGTCCTCGGATTGAGGCGAAACCCTAATTAGAACCAAGCCTGTCGAATGATTCTCCTGCTTCCGGACTATTTGATCCATGAGGTCTCTATGTATGCAAGATGCTGTGGAGGATTCCCACAGATCGGGTTTCAATAGAAACATTCTCCCGATTTGAAGCTAGCTCCTGAATTGTTCATGACCTCAAGCTTTCCTTCTTTCTCCTCGCACAAGTAGTTCGTATCGCCGGATATTCATATGCGATCTCTTCACTTCCCCTCAGTTCGATAGGAATACCAGGGGTGCCGCTCATTACTGGTGACCATCCTTTATTCCAGATTACTGACAACATTTCACCGGCAGGCACGCTCACCACGTCCGGTTGGAGCCTCCTTCACCTGTTTCATGACCTGCCTACATTCTTGCACTGGCTGCGACTTGTGAGTTCCTTTAATCTCTTCTTGGCTTCCCCAAGGAATGTCAATGGGTGCGGATGAACACGCGACCCATTTGTTTCCCCAGAGCGAAGCCTAAAAACTTGAAGTGCTTCCGCGCCACGACGCTCACGACTTTGCTTTTCTACACGTTCATCTGGAGTTTTAGTTGGTTCTCCAGCACCTTTCGGCAGGACTCTAGCAGTCGTGTTGAGGCTCGTTTGCATTTAGCTAATACCACGATGTCATCGGCATAGCGGATAACGCCCCGGCGTTTCATCTCTTGGTCGAACTCATTCAGATAGATATTGGCAAGCAGCGGCGATAAAGGTCCCCCTTGCGGAGAGCCTTCTTCAGTTTTGCAGTGCACGCCATTCTCCATCACGCCACTTTTCAGATATCTCTTAATCAGATTAGTTACACGTGAGTCCTGGATGTGTTTTCGCAGGAGATTCATCAGCATTTCATGGTTCAGGGTATCAAAATATTTCGAGAGGTCGATTTCTACGGCGTAGCTGTAGCCCTGTTCTGCATAGGCCTTCACTTTACGAATGGCTTGCTGTGCGCTTCGTCCTGGGCGGTAGCCGTAGCTTCCCTCCGCAAAGAGGAGCTCAAACTTCGGCTGCAGCTGCTGGGCAATCGCCTGCTGAATCACTCGGTCTACGACCGTAGGGATACCCAGCTTGCGGACTCCATTTCCATCCGGTTTGGGGATTTCTTTACGTCGCACCGGGCTAGGCTTGTACGTTCCCTCCCGAATGCTCTGCAAGAGGTCGTCTCGATGTTCCTGCAGCCAAGGCAGCGCATCCTCTACGGTCATGCCGTCGATTCCCGGTGCTCCGTGGTTGCGTCGAACCCGCTTGTACGCTCTGTTCAGATTATCTCTGTCCAGAATCTCTTCCAGCAGGTCTGCTGCACCGCCTCTTTCTTTACATTCCCGAATGCCGGCACTCCGCACTCCCGCATACTCTTTGCGTTCCACGCGATCCCTCTGCGGGCAGTCCTTTCGGTATTCTGCTTTCATCGTGCCAATGCTCCTTCCTGTATGTACTCGAGACTTACGATTGTTCGGCCCTTCCCGAAAAACAAAACTTCCGGTACTATGGCCTCTGCTGACTTCTCACCACAAGCTTTACTCCGTCTTTCGGATTTTTTTTTCCTACTTTGACGTCAGTGAGATCTCCCCGGGTAAGAGCAATAACTTTCCCCTCATCTATCTGCCACATTTACATGATGAGATTCGGGCAGTATTGGACTTTGCTTTGGTTGGCAAGCTCGTCCGTCTCACCATGCCTACTATGTGATTTCTGTTCGTCAGACCGAGGGTTTGCCTCCGGCTTCCTTCAGATTCTACCTCACGGTCGACACCTTGCCTTTGGCTAACAGTTCCTACTGCCAAGCCTGTAGTGGACTTTCACCACCAAGTTATCGCCTATGCCGGGCGCACCAAAAAAAGAGCAGTCTATCTAATTCGATAACCTGCTCTTGTTCTTGATTTTGGCTCTACATCTTAACTTAACGACATTGCCTTGTGGGATCGCTTTTTTGCCTGTTTGTATGGAGGCGAGGGTAGTCGAACCCTGTCCTATTAATATAACTCCATCAAGAATCAGGGTACTTCTATTAAGGTATCAGAATATATTTCGTCAACAATCAGTCAACTCTACTTTTCCCCAGCCTCTGTTTTATACTTTTTTTCATCTGTACCACTCCCGAAACCCACTCCACTACAGCGGTTTCAGTGATCTGTACCATTCCCCACCAACAAAGCCACCGATTCTACATGCACCGTATGCGGGAAACGATCCCATTGACAACCCTTCTGTTATAGTGCCAAGAAACCGCATGGTTATAAGGTTTTTCGGTGTCGTTTGTTTTTCATTATAGGACTTTATTGGCGCTTAACATCAATATTCACATCAATTTCACATCAAGAATACCTTATACATGTTTTAACTATGAATGACCGTATACATATCTTTCGTTATGTTATATTATGGAAAAAAGTCCATCCCATCGAAAGGATTTGATATTTTGGAAGATAGCAAGAAGAACGTCAATGTAGGTGAAATCTGGTTCGCTGATCTTGGCAAGAAAGAAGGCAGCATCCAGGGCGGAGAACGGCCCGTTATTATTATAGCCAAGTCAGGACCTTCTCATGTTCACATCGTTCCATTAACAACTAAAGTAGCAAAGAAGAACTACCCTATGCATGTTGCCTTCTCTGTCTCTGATGGGCTCGAAGAAAATAGCACTGCCCTTACGGAACAGTTGGGTTTGATTGACCTTGCGTTATTGAAATTTAAAATTGCTGATGTAACAGCACAAAAGATGGACCTGTTGAAGAAGGCCTTGTTAGTTCAAATGGGTATAGATGAAATTAGTATTAATGTAGGTGAAATCTGGTTCGCTGATCTTGGTGAAAAAGTAGGTAGCGAGCAAGGTGGAGAAAGACCGGTAATTATTTTTGGGAAATCCGGATCTTCAGTTAATATCATTCCATTAACATCAAAAGTCAAGAAAAGTTACCCTATGCATGTTGATTTCTCTGTCTCAGATGGGCTGAAAGAAGATAGCACCGCGCTCCTTGAACAACTGACTACAGTCGATGTTTCTAGATTAATGTATAAGTTAGCTGTAGTAACTCCTAGCAAAATGAAATTATTACAGAAAGCCTTTTTAATTCAGGGCGGGATAAAGATCCCACCAAACTTTTAGAGCTTTCATTGACTCACTCCCCAATTTTGGGGGCTGAGGTTTTCCCCGGCTTTGGGAATTCCTTGTCCGTTATGACTATCCGCATTTTGCGTACGGTTCACGGCTCAGTTTTGAGCAGTCACATTATCATGTCGTCAATTTGACGGGAAGCTTTAATCATCGTGAATTTCATGACGGCTGCACGGATCTGTGCAGCTGGTTTTTATCCCGGCGCGATGCGCTCAATATTGAGCGCATCATTGATAAGGAAAGAGCGCTTTCCACAAGTTAGGGGAATACTAAAAATCCAGTAAGCGAAAAGCATGTACTCGTTGGGTCCAGCTCAGGACTATGTGGGATCCGTTGAAACGCTCTTAAAGGTTTCCGCCAGTTTTGGCGATAAGATATTAATGCATAACCGTCGAGTTCAGCCCAACCTTGCTTTTATATTCTTCCCAGTACTCCTGATCACCATCAATTGTGTGAAGCCACAAAAACATCATTAGTATCTCTAATTCTTGCTTTCTTCCCCTTATAAAAGACTTCTTTGGAAGTCTCCTATATAGTTCATTGATATTAAACAAATTGTCCTTTTGCTTATAGTCATAGTCATATTTTCTATATTCCAAGATGCTCTTCTTTTTATGACGAGCCGGCCAAAGATTCTCATTGTCAAAAAAATAAATGACCCAATCTTCGGCAAATGCGACAAGATTGACGTTATGCTTTTTAAATGCTCCTTCAATCCATTCTGTTATGGATTCGTTTATTACAAAATCATTATCATTCCACCTGGTAGATGATTCGATCGTATGTAGTTGCTTAATAACTTCATATATCATTTCCGTGTTGTCCCTTATGAACTGATACTTCTTGATTAATTGTGAGTAACATTCATAGGAGAGAGACCTAAATTCACTGTCCTGATTAAATAGCAAAAACAACTCTTGCTTTTTGATGAAATTGCGGATAATAACATTCATCTTTTTGTTGTGTTTATCAAAGACCATAACAAGCCACTCCTGAACATCTTGCTCAAAATTTTCGAGCTGGGCTTTATACTTTTCTATTCTTTCGATTTCTAATACTGTCTTTTCATCTGCAGCATCTTCTGTTAAATAATTATTAAAGTACTCAAACACATAGTTAATACAGATTCGAGTATTCTCTGATTTTAGTTTGTAATCCCATTCGTTAATATGATCCTCCTTAAGCCTTCTTTCCATATATTCAACGAGTTTAAGCAATAATATCTCTCCTATGAATATTCTTCATTATTTTTACAGAAATCATTTGTGTGAAGGCCACTTTCTACCTTTTTCTTTGGTCTCGTCCCACCATCTCAAAAACTCTTCTCGATCAGACAACAACGGCTTGCCTATTCTAAACGAAGGAATCCCTCCACACTCTGGACTTTTATTCATTAAGTCGTAGACTGTCCTGAGTTTAATATTTGTGAATTGATGGATATCCTTAGCGCTCAAGTTATTCGGTAACTCTTCTCGTGACAGAAAGCTTCTGTGCCTGTCTGGCTCTGAATTCAATTCCTTTGCATCCCGTCTTTGTTCTTCACGGATCTCAGTACCAAGATATTTCGGCAATACCCTGCCGAGGAATTGATATAAATTTCTCATCGCTTCTTCTGAAGGTTGGTCACTCATACTACACCCCATTTACGGCTCTCAGCCAATACTTTCCGATACATTTTCATTCAAATTACACTTACCATCCAAATGAATCGTCGTACGATTGATTATAAGGTGCTTGATTGTTCACAACGCTGACCTTACAAGATGGACAATCAGAGTAGCCATCGTTTGATTGATGTAGGTTGATCAGCTTTGATTCTGCATCCCAGCATCTGGTGCAATAAGGGCCTAACTTGATACCATCCTTGATTCTAAAATACTGGTTATTCCTAAACTCTAATTCACTTTGAATCATCAATTTCTCTTTAAGCACCCTGTTTTCTTCTTTCAACTTCATATTTTCATCAATTAGTTTCTGTGCATCAGCCTGGTAATCAAGCAACTGCTTGTACAGTTCAATATTGCCTGCCTTCATTAATGTAGCGCCAATAACTTTAATATCTTGCAACATATACATACCACCTTAGTTTAATTAAATTAAATTCATAATATCACATTGTATAATATTGTAAGAGTAATAATATAAAAAAAAGAAGCCTCACCAGCTCTCGTGAGACTTCTCCTTACCGATACTTTCGGATTATGTAAATTCCACCCCTCTAAGAGGGACAATATCCTAGCCTCAGAGCGGCTACCACACAGGCAGCTTACGTGATTAATCGCGCCTATTGAGGACTTACTTGAATACTGTACGCGTATCTTATCATGATTTAAAATATCTGTCAATTTTATTTTTGAACTGCTGCACTTACTTGTTTATACGCAGGGTTTCTTGAAGGAGGATATTTATACGGCACAACAATATGGCGCTTTACAATTTGATGAAGATACTCTGGTGTATAAGGATGTACTTTATCAATATCATAGTTTATATCGCTATAGTTGGGAAATGGCATTCCGTGATATCTATATTTTTGATAAATAACATTCGCAATAAGATCAGCAACTTGAATGTTGTAGTGATCGCAAGATTCAAGATAGTTAACTTTTACAGAGTCGACAGTCCCCTTATTTAAAACTAGTTCATTATATAAATAACCTTCCAGCTCCGTTAATCCTTCGAGCGCAGTATTCCTATTGTCTATATTTAATTCAAGATTAATAATATCCTCTTTCGTCAGACTGAAGTTTTCCATAATAATTTTAACTAAATAATTAAAGGATCTTCCAGGCTTGTCTCTGAATCTTTGCTGAATTTCGGTGTTGTTAACTACCATATATCCTATTTTTATATCTGTGTTAGAAGCCAATTTTTCCAGAATGTAAGCTTTCATGTATGGCAACATTTCAGACGCCTTGCATTCTTTAGGATCTTTTAAATTTTCAAAAAAATCAATATGTTTTCCCTTCAGATACCCTATTGCCCTTTTGTATGTATTTTTAAGATGCTTAGGATTATTAGTGTGCACAAAGCTAATTACAAAATATCTATTTTTAAAACGTTGATCTAAAAATTTCGGGATACTTCCAGATTCATCTATGAAAAACATTTCATATAACACCGCCTTGAATGTCGATAAGGTGAATTGTACCCTGATATGTCAGCATTGGCAACTTACTAATCAAAAAAAACAGCCCCCACATGGGAGCCTTAATAAGGTTGTCGTCACTTTGAAGGGACTTTATAGTCTTGTGGCCAAGTTTTGCGCTGCTTTGGTTGCTGCCCGGTTAATATCGCTTGGTGATGTGACGGGGGTATTAAAGTTTTGAGTCACCGAAACCACAGTACCTTGAACCGTGCCGCCCGGAGCCTTTGAGTTGCTGCCAGATTGATTCTGTTTACCGGCTGCAGCCTGGGATACAGTAGCCATTGAAGCTACAGCTTGACTCCTAACTGCATTCATCTGCGATGTGATCTGAGAAATCATTTGTGATATTCTGTCCACCTGCGGCTGGAATCCCTGGACTAACTGTTCCCCCAATGTCTCCCCGGCTTGTCTATACCCCGAACCATAATCTTTAATCAGTTTAAGAATCTCGGCTTGCTGTTTTGAAATGATCATCTTTTCTGCTTCAGCTTGGATGTTCTTGGCTTCCAGCAGCCGGTTGTAATGGGCCTGAGTCTCAACCATTTGCTGATCAAGCGAAGCTTTCTGAGATTCGTACATGGCATTAATGTTGTTCTGCTGGGCTTGATACTCGGCTGCCATCAATTCCTTCTTTGAAGCCAACTGCTGCTTGATTAGATCAATCTCTTCTTTTTGCCGGTTCTTGAGCTCGTCCTGCTCTGACTTCAGAGCGTCTTTGCGGTCCTGGAGTTGTTCTTGCTGATGACGCTTGTTTTGATCCGCCAGAACTTTGTTCAACTGTTCCTGCAGCTGCTGCCGATTGAAGTCATCGTTTTCATATTCAATCAAACCTTCGAGACGCGTGATCTTCTTAGCATCTTCAGCGTCCAGTTCAGCCCGACTCTTTTGCTTTTCAGCCTGATTCATGGCATCCAATTCTTTTTGGATGGACTCTATCCGGGCGTTATACGTGCTTTCAATGGCTGCTATTTCGGCGTCAGCAGCACGTTGCGCTGAATCTACTCGGGCATCATACACCGTTTTGATGGCGTCTAATTGAGACTTTTTCCAATCCTCATTGGCTTGCTGCGCGTCCCGGATTCTGGATTCAGCCGCGTTCTTCTCTTCTTGGTACTGAGCCTTGAGTGCGTTCTGTACATCCGTGGAGAGTTTATTGATATTGTCGATCTTGGCTTTCTTTTCGTCCTCCAGCAGCTTCGCAACATCCTTCTCGTAGTTGCGCTGTAGGATTAATCGTTCATTAGTTTGCTTTCGGACTTCTTCCGTAACTTCACGCTCGATCTGCTTCTTTTCCTCAGCTGTGTACCGATTATCTGCCAGTACTTTTTTGAGATAATTGTTCCAAAGGTAAATCTGATCATTGAGCAACCGATCCTGAAGCTTGTATTGCTGCTCGGCTGTAAGCTCTTCCCGAGCCAAGCGGTCCTCATAGGCGGCCTGTAGCTGCTGTGAGACGTATTCCGTCGCGGACTTACGCAGTTCCTTCTCTTCTTCTATTTTCTTTTTTAAGGCTTCTTTCCTCGCCTCTTCCCTCCGGAGCTCCGCATCAAATATTTTGTCATCAATTTGCTTGCGTTCCTCGGCTGAATCAGCGTACAGCTTCTTGATTCGTTTCAGGCGATTGATCTCTTCGCTTTCCGTCAGCTTACCGAGCGCCTTGGCCTTGTCCATGTCATCAAGCGCTTGGGCAAGTGACTGATCTCCAATAGCCCTTCTTGCTTCATAGATCCGGGCGTCAATCTCCATGCGCTCGTCGGCGGTTTTGATGTGCTTGGCTTTGATTTGCTCAAGCGTCTTCAATTCACTTTCGAGTGTCATCTGATCTATGCGTTTTTTGTACTCAAGCTGTTTGTATGCCTCGTCTAACCCTTTGTTTTCGTACGCTGCCGCTTTGGGGGCCTTTGGTGCTTTAGGGGCTTTGGGAGTGGTTGCCTTCCTTCCAGTGCCTTTCCCTTTTCCGTTGCCACTGCCACCCCCCGTTCCTCCACCTACTGTTATGATTTTGAGTTCCGGTAACTCGAAATCGTCTGGTTTCATGTTAATTAATTTTTTGAGATTCACTGCCTCTGCTTGCAATCGCGCCAACTCGTTATTCATTCGATTCAAAGCCATTTCAGCCAGACCGCTTTCGCCTGTGATTCTGGCAATACCCTCAGCGATCTTTATAGCCGCCTGCTGTTTGGCTATGGCCGTGTCTGTCTCTTGTTTAGCTTCTCGGGCTTTGATTTGAAGATTCATCCACGCCAGGCTGATTTCTTTCTCATGAGCACCTATCAGACCTTCTATGGCTTCAACATTGAGACCGGTAGCTGTGCTAAGATGCGGATACATCTGGGCTAGTTCTGATTGTGCATTCTTATACTCATTAGATTCTTTTTTTGCTGTCTTATAGGTATCAAGAAGATTCTTGACACTATTGACCTTCTGCTTCTCCATCGCAATTTGTTTAGCTGATTCATTTATTTCAGTAGTCGTAGCTCTCTGCGCGTCTTTGATTGCCTGGCTGTATATTTTTGTTGCATTGGTAAGCTGATTCAATGACTTGGCTGTGATTTTACCGTTGTCGTCGATGAAATCTAAAGTTATGCCGAATTTACGTGCTTCTTTATCCAACTCGCCCATGCTGATGTCCAGTTTTTTGGCTGCTGAGTCCAGAGCCAGGACGTTGTTCCCCATTTTTGCTGAATCTGAGTCTGCGGCTACAGCGACCAGCTTTTTATAAGATTCTGTTAATTTATCTAAAGCTTTGACTTTCTCTTCTGCAGCCTCTACTTCGCTCCGATCAATGCCGTTCTTCTGAACATTTTGAAGATCTTGCTGTGCTTTAGCCAGGTCTTCAGCTGACTTTTTTGCCTCGCTCATGCTAAGTTTGATAGCAACAAAGGCGGACGCGACGCCTGCAGCAGCTGTTACAATTAAACCCCAGGGAGTGGTTGTCAACCACATGAAAGTGGTTCCTAAATTTTTAACGACTGGGATTAAAGCACCTATGCTAATCACCAATTGACCAGCTACAAACAACAACGGCCCGGCTGCTGCTACTATCGCCGCTAAAGTGATAATCAGTTGTTGTCCTTCGGTGTCTAAACCAGCAAACCACTGAGCGCCTTCTTCAATGGATTGGAATAAAGGCTCAAGAGCTTCAAGAGTCGCCATCAAAACCGGAACTAATTCGTCTCCCAACGTTTTCGCCGCGGCCACAATCCTATTGCCGATCATTTCAAGCTGGGATTCAGTAGTCCCATAACGTTCGTTGGCTTCATTGACCAGTGCAATATTCTCTTCCCAAGCTGTTGTTCCAGTTTCTAAACTGGTCCGGAACAAATCCCCTGCACCAGAAGCACGAAGTAAAGAATCACGTACGCGAATCTCAGAAAGATTTAAATCATCAAGGACAGAAAATACGTCCCCCCCAGCCTTGGACATTCTCCCTAATCCCTCAATGAATGTCGCAAGAGCTCCTGAAGCATCCGTTTTGAATGAAGTCTGAAAGTCAGTTGCGGACATACCTGCAACAGCAGCGAATGTCTTCAGACTGTCTCCGCCCTGTCTGGCCGCCATATCCATTTCAATCATAACCCTTGAAAAAGCCGTACCTCCACCTTCAGCCTCTAAGCCTACAGATGATAAGGCCCCGGCGAAAGAAAGGATTTCAGCCTCTGTTAAACCGACCTGATTACCTGCTGCAGCTAATCTAAGACCCATTGCAGTGATCTCACCTTCTGTTGTGGCCAAGGTATTGCCGAGCGCTGTGATAGTGCTGCCAAGACGGTCAAAGTTGTCCTGCGGCATATTTGTGATGTTGGCAAGTCGCGCCAAGGAAGTTGCCGCCTCTGTAGCGCTCATATTGGTTGCTACACCCAAATCAGTCATTGTCCGGGTAAAGCCCATAATAGCTTCTTTCTTGATCCCGAGTTGACCAGCCGCTTCAGCGACACTGGCAATTTCAACCGCTGATGCCGGTAACTGCTTGGACATGTCCATGATTTCTTGTTCAAGCTTATCGAACTCTTGCGCTGTCATGTCGACGGTTTTTTTAACTCCGGCCATAGCCGACTCTATATCGATCGAAGTCTTAATAGCAGCTCCACCAGCAGCGACCAAAGGCGCTGTAACCATTAAAGACATGCTTTGCCCGGCTGCTGACATCTTCCGGCCCACGTCGTCCATTTTCTTAGATGCGCTGTCCAGGACACCGGAAATTTTATTCCACGCTGAGGCCTGTTGCTCGAGCTCCTTGTTCGTTGCCTGCAGCTCATGATGCATCTTGTTATAAGCTGTCACTGCCTTGTTCAGTTGGACCTCAAGCTTCTGAGTTTCCCTGGCATCCTCGCCTTTGGATCGGGCAGCCTCTTCATGCTTCTGTTTCAGGTTAGCGATCCGCTGCCCCTGTAACTCCATCTGTTTGTTTAAAGAGTCTGCTTTGGTCCGCAGCGCGTTCTGTGACTTCGCGTGATCTCCCAACTTGGACGATGCTGCCTGAAATTCAGACTGTACCGTCTTCATACGGCGTGTGAGCTCCGCCATTGACTTCTCTAAGCCTGAGTCATCAACGGATAGCTTTGTGACTAGGTTTGATACCTCGATGTCTTCTGCCATGAATACCGACCACCTTTTTTTGCGTTTTTTTATAAAATCAGCCCTCCCACTGTGCTGGAAAGGGCTGAGTAACTACGGGGTATTCGTCAATCCTTAGATTGATTCAGCGTCTGTGCCATACCCAAAGTCCTTATGACGTTATGTTCTTGGTACTCTTTTTTGAGGTTCTGATCCTCAATGAATTCTTTCATCGAATCATGCTCCAGGATGATCCCTTTGTGAAACTCCACTATCTCTTCATGTGTTTTCACGAGATCCCGGATATGTTGTTCCAGGCTAGACATTTCTTTCTGGTATTCACCTAGCAGCTTGGCTTGTACTTCAAACATACCTTTCAATTCCTCAAGCTCCAGATCGTCCTCCTTGATCCGTCTTGAATAGTCCTTCATGATTGTATCCAGCACATCTTTATGGATGATCAACGCCCCCGTTCATTGATAATGAGATCCCTTACAGCGCTTTAATATCATCGAATGTCAGTTTCTCAGGCTGCTCGTGAATGATTTTTTCGCCTACCTTGATTTTGTAATCTTTGCCCTCTTCCAAAGGGGTGGCATGGCTGATTGAGGCGTAACCATTTCTTCTGTAAGAAATCCCCATGATGCCACCATAGGCCATGTTGTGCTTTGCAAGTTCTTTAGTCGCTTCAATACGGTCCTTTTCAGGTTCGTTCGGATCGTCATAGTAAAAGGTGCGTTGGCCTACAAAGGGGGAATGATGCAGCTCCTCGGCTCTTTTAAACAGATCCTTCAATTTCTCAAGGGGTCCACCCTTTTTTAGGGATAGACCAAAGTTCGTTTTAGCTTGATCTGATATAGCCACAACCTGGTAAGGGTAGCTAAACAGCGGCGTTAACATTTCTTGCTCTGCAATCTCTTTTTCTAATTTGGACATTATTCTTCACCTTCCTTTTGCGTTTTGGAACCAGCAGTACGCTCTAGCTTTTTCATGCCCTCGATCGCTTTTCTCAGGTGGAAATTTATATCATTGGCCAGTTTTTCACACTGTGAATGACCCAGCTGCCGAATGATGTTCTCGACTTTGAAGACTGTATCCTCTCCGATTTCATAATCAATGATGAAGTTGACCTGCATCGGGGCCCCCTTGATTCGCTCGAGATCTCCAATGCTTGCGATTAGAGGAATGACTTCATCCTCCAGGTGCTTATAACGAGAACTGATCTGAGCTTTCAAGTCATCTGACATCTTGTTCGCTTCCTGGAGTTCAACGGCTGCATTCCGCAACACCTTTTCTTTATGTTCTTCTGGAATAGCCCGTTCGTTGATTTGTTTGAATCGAATCCTTCTCTCCAGTTGTTTCTCCAGTGCTTCCAATGCTTCAAGTTCATCGGGGGACTTGGCATGATTTTTGTGCTTTCTTACCAGCTCAAGCCTGTCCCTGATCTTGAGTTTCTTTCCCAGCGTCCGCTCTCTTTCAAGAACGATTTGAATTGCCTTTCTCGATTCAACACAGTAATCATTGGCATCAATCAGCTTTACTTTTTTCATGTACTATCCCTCCACGGATCTTATTTAAAGAATGCTTAAGGCTTTATTTTGCTTGCCATTACTGCCAGCCGTTGAGTTGGCAAAACCAATGTTCACGGCTTCTTGAACGTTCAGCCACGCCTCTGCACCCATCATGCTCCGGACTTTATCGCGGCTGACCTTGGCTTTCGTCATGTAAATTTCGATGATACGTTCATCTAATTCATCCAATACGGAAGCTACTTTTCGCATGTCAGACTTAGTCCCCACCACTAACGAGCTCTCCTCGCGGATCATCATCATGGCGCCAAGTCCCATAATCGTTTTATCTGCTGCCATAGTGATAACGGACGCGGCAGCGCAGGCCCAGCCATCTACGTATATGGTCACCTTACCTTTGTGCTCTTTGAGCCGCTGATAGATTGATATACCTTCAAAAGGTATGCCACCCGGGCTGTTCAGGTTGATGTTGATGTCGCCAGTGACACCTCTTAACGCGTTATCAACGTCCGCCGCAGAAATGGAATCTTCCCACTGTGAGTTTCCAATGAACCCGTAGATCGTCATTAATGTGGTGCCGTTTCCAATCCGTTCTGCTTTAAAATTCCTCTTAATCTTCTTCAGCTGCCCGGCGTGTGACTGGTTTTTAAATGACTTGAAATAGTCCTGTCTTGTAAAATGCCTCATGCTTAACCCTCTTTCCCACGAATCTGTATTTTCGGATACGTTCCCCCGTCTGTATCCGATACGCTAAATCAAGTCGCTTATGGTTGACCTGGAACCTCTCTCGACAAGTGTGTCTAGACCTAAATCTTTACCAAGAGCAATCAATGAGCTGTTAACCTTGTTCTTCTCAGCAATGGCAGGGTTTGGCTTTGTGAATCGCTGTGCCCCGTTCTCCGTTGTGATCATGACACCGTGTTCCTCGATCGCTGCATCCAGCAGGTAATAGCTGCGGACCAGGTTAATATATCGATCCACTTTCTCCACCTGGACACTGCTCTTTTTATCGATCAGCTTTAGAAGCTCGTCCTTGATCGCTTTGAGCTTCTTTTCATCCATTTCACCCCTACCCCCCCTCACGCGCGCGCGATAAATCTACGGAATCGACTCCCCACCGGTCCAGAATGAAAAGTATGAGCCTGAAAAGATTCAGGCCGGGGGCATCATCACCACTGTTCGTCATCCCATCTGCGCACTTTCTCCTGCTGCACTCTCCCATCGAACCGATCATGCCGCACATTGTGATGGTACTTACAAAGAGTGCGCAGATTATCAATATCTAGCGCGAGATCAGGCCTGTCTTTTATCTCTTGGATATGGTCAATCTCCAATACAGCTGCTTCTCTGGTCGTTACCTTCCCTTCCTTCGCACACTCAATGCATTCGTTGTGGTCTCTCTTCAGGACTTCCTGCCTGAGTCTCAACCAACTGGCGCTACCATAAAAACGTTTCCTCTCTCGCTCGTTATTGAAATCGTACTCACTCATATAGTCATCACCTCCTTCAAATGCCTAATGGTTTGTAGCCTTCTTCTCACTTATCAGCGGATCTCCAGAACGCATTGTCATTTAGCGGTTCTCCATCAATGTGTTCCTTCCGTTGTTTCGTGAACTCATGCAGCAGATTCATACGCATCATAAAGCCATCAAACTCTTCCGGACTCTTCCGGTGAAACTCATGGAATATGATAGTGACCAAAGCTTCCAGTGTGCCGAGTCTTGATCGGTCTGTGCTGATCGTGACCACGTTGTTCTGAAACCGTATCTCAAAGGTTCTCAATTCCTTGCTCACAAGAATGCCCTCCTACTCTAAGAGCCGCACGTA
Organism: Paenibacillus lemnae; assembly: GCF_012933385.1. Taxonomy (GTDB): domain Bacteria; phylum Bacillota; class Bacilli; order Paenibacillales; family Paenibacillaceae; genus Paenibacillus_AQ; species Paenibacillus_AQ lemnae. The sequence continues at coordinate 73,043 of NZ_JABBPN010000018.1, read as the reverse complement.
TCTGTAGCCATCCCAAAAGCCGTTGGCGTACTGCAGCTCCTGGCTATAATTCATTTCCAAAGACAGCGCATCATCCAGTTCCAGCACAAGCCTGTAATGTTCTTCGCTGAGGACTTCCTTCAGCTGCTGCATAAGCGTCTTGGTTTTCTCTCTGGCTTGCGTTATGTCATCACCTCTCCATTCGAAATCCTTGATTTCCGGATCGCTCATATGTCTTGATCTGGCCATTTCCTTAACAACGAACTTCATGCCGGCTTCGTATGCTACTTCCCCAAAAACCAACGGATCCAGTTTGCGCTGCTCTTTCAGACCATTAAGCGTATTCCAATATCCAGAATTAGAACCCAGCGAGCAATCTTTGTTTTCGAACATATGAATCATCCTCTTTTCTTTGAAATAAATTGTGAGTAACCTTTAGCCTTCTGTATCGCTATTTCAAATGGGACGTTCTCGACTATAGTCTTCTGAGCATTCGAGTGCCGTTTGCCTTCTTTCCATGTCTCACGCCACGCACTCCACTTCTCACCCACAAGCATGATGAACACATGTGTGGTCCGGTGTAATTGACAGGTATACACTTCGCCTGGACACAGAGTGAGGAACCCTGCCGCCCTCGCCCTCTTGTCCATCTTTTCAATCTCAGCTTCATAGATCAGTTCATCAGCAGTAGGCATGAATCTCACCACTTTCAAGTACTTTTTAATTTATACCTACGTATTTAACGTTTTTACGGATTAAGTACCTGAAACCCTTGGTGCGTAAGGGTTTGAAGCTATTTTCACATCACTTATTAATGATGAATTAATTACGGATTAATTAACCTGGCACCTTTTCTGAGGCGTTTAACCTGATTCTTTGTCGCGGCCTACCTCTTCCGCTACTTTCTTTTTCGACTGTAACCAGGCCGTTATCTGTCAGTTTTTTAACTGCTGCCTGAATGTCTTTAGAAGAAACATTGTTCTGAAATATCCCTTTGAAAATATCTGTAGCACTTAGACCTTCTTGGTTCTTTTTCAGTTCTTCTATGATTCTGTGGATGATAGGATCGTCTTGAACGTTCTGTTCTCCAAAGATGAACACTACGGATTTATAACAGTACTGCCACAATGCTAACGCTGCCCTTAAATGTTCGACCCTCACTGTATGAGACAAATCCAATAAGGCATAAATGCAAGCTAGTCGCATCAGATATGGGATAACCCGGCTTGTAGCTGATCCTATTATTCCTCCTGCATCCTTTTGTATAGGTTCATAGATTCTCTCCCATAGCTCAGCAGCTGCGGCATCACGCTCCATAGGAATTTGTTTGCCTTGTTCATCCCTGGGCATTCCGTTCATGGCAAATTCCAATACTTCCTTGATCCGTTCGACCGTCGGCCCGACATCAACTTTATGAAATTCGCCGCCGCTGGGCAGTGACTTAGACTGCTGGACATAAAGCCATAGAAACCGGTTTACAAAGCCGTTGTGGATCTCGTTACCTGTTAGAAGCTTTCTCAGCTCTTCCGGCGTTATGTGTCCTAGAACGGATATGTGCGTGTTAGTGGCTTTCAACGGGTTCCTGGTGAGCGTTCTTATATCACCGCTTCCGTCCCAAGCATTTCTGATAACGGCCGAAAGTGTATTTCCTTCTCGGCGTAAAACGTTCAATACTGAGCCGAATTCACTCTCTACGATCAGCAGCCGCTTGTCCTGGACACCCACATCTGTGATGACGTCCTCATACTCACCGGTATGTCGCTTATCCTTTCCGCTTCCTTCATATATAGGTTGTTGTTCAATCATTTCATCTCGAACTGCCGTTATAACGCCTTCACCGCTCGATAAGCCAGACTTTTTTCGAGAATTAAACTCCGCATCAGCTGCACTCATTAATTTTAGGACTGGATCAAGCGAGGTTCCTTTCTTCCCTCTGAACGTGGCTCCCACAAGTACGGAAAACAGTTTCATTCTATGCTCGCCACCTGACACCACAAAATGCGGTTCTGTACCTATCATGTTTCCAAACATCGTTAAGAAGTTTATTAGAAGTGCTGCAGGATCGGCTTCAGTATGAGGTTCAATTAGCCTGACCACATCACCGGCAAGACCGTGCAACGCTAACTCACTCAGCCTTACATCCCATTCCGCAACTGTTTCAAAACCGAACTCATATTCGGACTCGTCAACTTCATTTAGTTGTGATAAACTGTTGTTAGCTGATGAATGTACGCCTTTTGGCGTATTTTTTTTGCCTTGGTATTGCTCAGCAACCCTCACGAGAGCATTGCTTATGGTTCGTTCCCGGTAATCCTCGCGCTCCCATTTTTCACGCATCATACCGCTACTTCTAAATAGTCGATCGATCTGCTCACGATCCTTTGTGTAGAGTGCGAATATATTACATAGGGCCATTTCGGCTTCACTTTGACTTGGATATGATCTCAAGTCCCCGGAATAAAGCCGCTTAAACTTCTCGCCATCTCCCCCTTCCTCAGCTGCTTTTATAACTTCTTGATCATTCAAGGTTATGGAAGTGGGCACATTATGATTTAGGCGCGGCTTTTCATCTACAAATAAGAGATCATACAGCAAGGTTAATTCACTCTGGCGTTCCTCAATCGTTTCTGGAGTCTTGAGCACATGATCGCCGGTGACTACAAAAAATCGGCCCTGTTCATACATTTCAAATTTGCCTGTTCGATTCTTCGGCCCCGGTATTCTCCCTTTCACAATCACATGGAGCCCCTTCTCGCTCTGGCTGCGTTCTGTGTAGCTATTCAACATGATCACTACTTCTTTAATATCTTCCTGTACCTTCCCCTTAACGATGCAATCATCAATATCAATTCCTGTGTACGGATCCGAATCAGAAAAAACATACCCGATGCCAGAGAGTACCTTTTTGTTGCTCTCATACGCTGCCAGTGCGCTTTCGAAGCTTGTCCAGTGATCCGGGTTCATTGAAGAAGCACGTTCACCGTCTACGGTATACGGGACCTTTGTAGGTTTTGCCGATCCGGTACGTTTCTCGAGCTTCCAGACGATCCATTGTTTCCTTTGCTTCAGCTCCGCTGGTATCTTATCGACATTCATGCTCATTCACCGCCTATGCCTGTTGTGTTTCTTGGAACCCACCGCGCAGCCAGGACTCAATTACTTCCCGATGGAACAGAATCCGCCCTCGAACTCTTGCGTGAGGGATTTGCCCTTCTCTGGCCATCGTATAGATTGTGGTTTGAGACACGCCGATCAGTTCAGCAGCTTCAGTAACCGTTAATGTGATTTTTTGCATTTAACCACCGCCTTTTCATTTAATTGTTGTGAGTTGTTTAAGTTGCTTCAGAATTTTCCTCAACTCGAATGCAGTTTCTTTAGTTACGATCACCTGCACAGCTTTGAAATAGATTTCCCTTTGATCTTCCACAATACGAACTTCTAAATCTACTAAGTCTCTGCAATTACTCAATGTAACGAAAGCCGTGCGATTTAACATTTGGTTGATTTTATAGGTTGTTACTTGGATCTTTCCCAGTAGATCGCCTATGGTTTTTCTGTTCATAGTTTAGCCTCACCCCCTTTGTTTACATTTGTGTGTTTTCTTTTGTAACCAGATAATATCATTGTGTACACTCATTTGCAACCTTTTTATAAAATAAACTGTATTTTTGTGTACTTTTGTGCTAATAATATTGTAAAAAGGAGTGGTTACAAGTGGAAGCAAAAGAATTCGGATCATACCTACGCGAATTACGCAAAAATGCTAATTTGACCATGAGAAAACTAGATTCATTATCAGGTGTATCGCATTCATATATTTCACAATTAGAACGTGGTGAACGGGGAATTCCTTCGCCTGACATTCTGAAAAAACTAGCCGATCCGCTTAACATTTCATATATGGATTTACTTCATAAAGCCGGGCACTCTCCCGTTGGCGATCAATCAAATAACAGATCGCTAAGAAAAATGCCAGAAGTAATGAATGCTATTTCTTACAAAGGGTTGTTATATACGATCGAATTGATAAAGGAAAAGTTGTTTGTTAATGATGAATTTCCACAAGATTTAGCATCCGATTTCGAAAAAGTTTTAGCATCGCAAGACCTGAAGCTAAGTCCAAGTTTGTTTCTTGATTCTGCCGAAAGTTTTTTCAAAGAGAGGTTAAAGCTTCTCAGAGAGGAGGACTACCTCGAAAAATCACTTAACGACAGACAACGTTGGAAAGCATACTCAACCGCATTAGAATATTTAGAAAATTTAATCACCAACGAGAACGAGGATGATACGTTACTCGACTTGATGGACAATGAACTTTCTACTGTGCTTAAAAGACCTGGATTATCATATAAAGGACGCAAATTATCCAAGGAAGAAAAAAATAGAATACTAAACATGATTGAACTCTTGCTTCCTAATGAACAATCGTTTGATTAATACGTACATTAATACGACCAAAATACGTAGGTGAAAAAGCAGGTTAAACCCTTACGCACCAAGGGTTTCAGGTACTTAATCCGTAAAAACGTTAAATACGTAGGTATAAATTAAAAATTAAAAGGGAGACATTGCGTATGCACATCAATCAATTCCCTCAGGAAACACAGGACTTTATTCATGACCTCATTGCAACTGCGCTGCTTCGAGCGATCAAGAACGGAACGTACAAAATACCTGAGCCTGTCCAAGATCCCGAAACAGTGGACGACGATTCCTTAAGGGTCATTCCGGACAAGCTCAATAATCGAAAGGGGTGAACAGAATGCCGAACATCCAAAAGCGCGGTGATAACTCATGGTTCTTTACTGTGTACACAGGTAAAGGACCTGGAGGGAAGTATGGGAGGAAAACAAAGACCATCACAATCACGGATGAAGCACTGCTGAAGACCATTAAGAAGCTGCAGAACTATTTAGAGGACGAATATTCAAAGTTCCGGCAGGAGGTTTTAGCCGGTGAGTATATCACTCCACAGAAGATGACATTTGATGCCTTCATCGTAGAATGGCGGTCAAAGTATTCAATTAAGCAGCTGGAGCATAAAACTCGAATCGCTTATGAATCTCACCTGAAGAAACGGATCGTACCGACCTTTGGACATATGAAACTTGAAGATATTAAGCCGCTGCACATTGTGGACTTCCTGGAGAGCTTAGGACAAGATGGCGGCAGAGGGGACAATAAGAGCGGCGGCCTTGCTTCTGCTACTATAGAGATCAATCACCGGCTGCTGAAGAACATCTTTTCGCGAGCTGTTGAGTGGAAGATCATCAAGAACAATCCTGTAAAGGATGTGAAGAAGCCCAAGGTAATCAGTAAAGAAATCATCCCCTATGATGAACAAGAAGTCTCTCAGCTCCTCCAGGCGCTTGAGAAAGAGCCTTTTCACTGGCGTATGATGATCACTCTTGCACTGACAACGGGAATGCGGCGCGGTGAGCTCCTGGGCTTAGAGTGGAAGCACATTGACTGGAAGACAGGCGTTCTAGACGTGTCTCAAACGCTTGTACAAGCCCTTAAAGGCGAAATCATTGTGAAGGAACCTAAGACTAGGAATTCAAAGCGGAAAGTCTCTCTCCCAGGCTCAGTGCTGGAGGAGCTGCGCGAATACTACGCCCACAGGATCAAAGAGCGTGATAAGCTAAAGGATGCATGGAACGGTAAGGATCGGGAAGGCCGGGAGTGGAACTTTATTTTCTCTCATGCAGATGGGACACCATTTCACCATGAACGCCCGTATCTGTGGTTCAGACAGTTCATTAAGAAGAATGGAATGCGCTATATTCGCTTTCATGATCTACGCCACACTTCAGCGACGCTGCTTATTAACCAGGGTGTTCATGCTAAGATCATTTCAGAACGACTAGGTCACGGCAATATCACAACTACCATGAACATCTATGGCCATTCCCTCCGATCTGCGGATCAAGCTGCAGCTGATAAATTCGATTCACTGTTTACTTCACGCAAAGAAAAGCAAGAAAAAAAGACACTCGGCTGAATGCTGAAAGTGTCTTTTTTTATGTCGAATTATCACCATTTACTGGTGCTTCATTTGCTTTTTCACATCAATTTCACATCAAATGCTGTTATTAGCTTCTGTTATAATCATTTCACTAAGACTGTAACAGTGTTAAAGCCCTTTATACACAAGGGATTATAGACCTGTATCAATTCCTTGTCAGCAAAGCAACGGTTTCGATATGTGTAGTATGCGGGAACATATCCACCGGTGTCACCTCCACCGTACGATATCCACCATCCTCCAAAATCCTCAAATCCCTTGCCAGCGTGCTCGGATTGCAGCTCACATACACCACTCGCTCCGGCTGCATCTCAAGAATCGTCTCCAGCAACCGTGGATCACAGCCCTTGCGCGGCGGATCAACGACGATGACATCGGCTTCGATGCCCTGCTCTTTCCAGGCTGGAATGACGTCCTCGGACGCACCAACCTCAAACTGCACATGATTCATACCATTCAGTTCAGCATTCCCACGTGCATCCTCAATCGCTTCCTTCACAATTTCTACGCCGTAGACCTTTTTGGCATGCTGAGCCAGAAACAACGAGATCGTACCGATCCCGCAATATGCGTCGATCACGGTCTCGTTCCCGGTCAGACCAGCGTATTCTACCGTTTTTCCATACAAAATCTCCGTCTGTGCCGGATTCACCTGGTAGAACGAACGCGCAGAGATCGCAAACTTCACATCTCCGATGTAATCATGAATGACCTCACGGCCCCACAATACACGAGTCACATCGCCAAAAATAACATTCGTCTTCCGTATATTCACATTCTGACAGATACTCACAACCGCCGGCAGCTCTTCCCGGATCAACGCGATCCACTCATCCAGATGAGGAATCTTATCTCCATTGGTCACGAGGACGATCATCATCTCACCTGTAGCAAAACCGATCTTCACCACCACATGCCGCAACAGTCCTTGACCAGTCTCCTCATCATATGCAGAGATCCCAAGCTTCCGGCCGATGGCCTTCACACGGTTAACCACCTTGTCATTCTCTTCATGCTGAATAAGACAAGTTTCCATATCCACAATCCGGTGACTGCCACGGGCATAGAAACCGCCGACCAGGCCGCCTTCCGTAACACCGATCGGAACCTGAGATTTATTGCGGTAGCGCCAAGGCTCACTCATCCCGAGCGTCGGCCGCACCAGAATGCTGTTTGCCTCATCTGCACCGGCTGCTTGTCCAGCCTGACCAACCTGCTCTGTGTCCAGCTTCCCGCCTTTCACCCGCAGCTTCCCGATCCGCTCCAGGTTGTCCACCACCAACTGACGCTTCCATTCCAATTGAGCGGCATAGTCCATATGCTGCAGCTGGCAGCCGCCGCATTGGTCATAGATCGGACAAGGCGCAGAAATCCGGCTCGGGCTGGTTTCCACCAGCTCCACGAGTTTGGCGTAACCGTACTGTTTCTTGGTCTTGAGTACCTTTACTCGGACCTTTTCCCCCGGCAGTGCTCCCTGCACAAAAAGGGTATAGCCCTCTGCCCGGCCAACCCCTTCTCCGTCATGGTTCATTCCAATAATATCGATCACAGTCTCATCGTTTTTTGCCACCGGCAGATCCAGGATCGCCGCGGAGGGCTTACTATCTTTATAGCTGCGGCGCGAGTGTCCGCTGCGGTTCTTCTTCATGCTTGCTGTTCACTTCTTTCTCGTTCAAACTTGGGTCACTGCTTATATATGATAAGGTATCCACGATACCTTTGACATCTATACTTGAATTACAAAATAAAAATCAGGCCCCAGAGCGCCCCCATGGCTTAACTTGAGAATGCCTCCTTGCCTGAGCCTCCATCTTCGAAGCGACGCCCTCACATCCCTCCCCCACCACAAGCTCACAAGGATGCCCTTAAAAACCAGCAATGTTAGCGGAGGGACTGGAATCGAGCTGGAGAAGCGAAGCGTTCGCCTTTGGTGTTGAACATGTACATCTCAATAATACATTCAGGCATGTTCAACACCAACAGCGATCGGAAGATCGATCCAGGTCACGGAGCCGCCCCCATTGATTGCTGCATAAGAAGTGCATCCTGTACTAACAGCGAAGTGCCAACCGGCACGCAGCCGCCCCAACCCCGTCCCTCACCACTAGCTCACAAGGATGCCCTTAAAAACCAGCAATGTTAGCGGAGGGACTGGAATCGAGCTGGAGAAGCGAAGCGTTCGCCTTTGGTGTTGAACATGTACATCTCAATAATACATTCAGGCATGTTCAACACCAACAGCGATCGGAAGATCGATACCAGGCACGGAGCGCCCACCATTGCTGCCAACACCAGTGCATCCTTACCGAGCCCCCCCACCAAAGTAAAAAGCTCCCCGACGGGAGCCCACTCAAGCAAAAATCCGCAGATGATGCGGCAGGATGCGGAAGGTGCCCGGCAGCACGCCGCCGAATTCGCCGTCCAGATTCAACTGGACCGGACCCGGAGAAGAAACCTCCATGTAGTTGGTCCGGAAGTGAATGACCTTCTTGTCATTCACATGCTCCCCGCGCAGGGCCAGGCTGACGAGGCGGACAAACTCCGCGAGATTGCACTTGCGCAGCGCAATCACGTCGAGCATGCCATCGTCGATGCTGGCGCCGGGGGCCAGGCGTTCGAAGCCGCCGACAGAGTTGCTGTTGGCCATGAGGAACACCATGAACTCATCATGGATTTCCGGCTGGCCGGCCGCGCGGATGATCAGCTCCTGCGGAGCAAGGCTGACCATCTTCTCCAGCCCCTTCAGATAATAGGCCAGCTGCCCGATCATCGTCTTCAGACGGCTGGGCACCTCATAGGTCAGCTCGGTCAGTGTACCGCCGCCTGCTATATTAATGAAATACCGGTCGTTGGCTACGCCGACATCAATGGGACGGGTCACATCGCGGATCACCAGATCGCAGTAGTCCTCCCAATTCTTCGAGATGCCAAGCGCCCGGGCAAAATCATTCGTCGTTCCCAGCGGAAATACGCCCAGTGGCGGCAAATTATCCTTGCCTGCCATGCCGTTCACGATTTCGTTCAAGGTGCCGTCACCTCCGGCGGCGATGATGAGGTCATACCCCCGTTCCACAGCTTCCGCCGCAGAACGGGTCGCATCGCCTTCACCCGTCGTCGCATGACAGGAGGTTTCAATACCGGCACTATCCAGCCGCTGCAGCACATCCGCCAGACGGCGCTTCATTTCCTCCCGCCCGGAGGTCGGATTATAGATTAAACGTGCTTTTCTCATGTACCATACGCCACCTGTATTTATAATTTCAAAGATCCGAGAAGATGTTCCACCTGCTTCAGCATCCAGTCGGGCAGCCGCGGGTGCGGCAGCAGCGTGTCACCGGAGTAGCGGCACAGTAAGCCGTCTAGTCGTTCCGGGATAATCTTCTCGGTAAAATATCCTTTACTTAAAAAAAGCGGAGCCACGATCACCTCGTACCCGCGTTTCTGCCATGCCTTCACCTGCTCCTGGACATTTCCGGGATTCAGCAGCGCACCGTCCGCCCGCAGGCCGCTGACCTGCTCCACCCGCTGAGCCAGAGAAGCCATAATTTTCTCCCAGCGCCGCCAGAACAGCTCATGCGGACTGCCATGGCCTACCATAAGAATGACTTCACGGGAAGGCTCCACGGACAAAGCCTTCACTTTATCCCATACCATCGCAGCAATATCGTTATCATCGTCAAACGGCATTCCGAAATGCACCCGGGACTTCACCTGAAATGGCGCGAGATCGGTCTCCATATCCGGTTCGGCCTTAGCCCCGATCGCATAAGCAATCTCATCCACATGTGTGCTCCCGGAGGAGACGAACAACGGAATAACCAGCATGTCTGTGACACCCTGGTCTTCCAGTGCAGTAATCCCGTCCTGAATCAGCTTGCCATCCACCAGTTCCAGGTAAGAAGATACCACCGGCAGGTGGCTTCGGTCCGCTAAAGAAGAAACCGCTTCTTCCACAAGCGCCACCCAGGAGTCTGATCTGGAGCCGTGGCTGATCACAAGTACGCCTGGTTTTATCATCCTAGCGCCCCAGACGCTCCAACGTCATTTTATACCCGTCATTCCCGTAATTTAAACAGCGCTTCACCCGCGAGATCGTCGCTGTACTGGCTCCGGTTTCTGCTTCAATCTGGTTGTATGTTGAACCCTTCCCGAGCATGCGCGCCACTTCTAGACGCTGGGATAAAGATTGGATTTCATTCACGGTGCAGAGGTCATCAAAGAACACATAACACTCTTCCACACTTTTCAAGGTTAGAACCGCTTCGAACAATTGATCGATGCTTTTATCATTTAATTTTTTTAATTGCACTGGCCTCATCCCCTACCGTTACTTGTTCGTTCCTTCATTGTACCCGAGCGGACCCCGTCTTTTCAAGCGTTACCGATTTCACGCGTTGAAGACTGTCCGTCCGATCCCCGCCAGATCAGGAAAAAGGTGCCAGCTTTTTTTCGATTGAATCTAATAGGCACCCGCCCGTTTGGATCTCTGACCCCTCAAAGCAGGGCAATCGCCCAGTACATTAGCCCGCCTAACTCATACAGTATAGTAAACCAACCAACAAAGGAAAGTGATAAACATGTCAGGACATCACCATTACTATCATCACCGCAGAAACGGATCCTCCCATCGGGCACTGAGTGAGTCACTGCCAGCGTCATCCTATCCCGGGGTTGAGGTTACGCCTTATTCCGATTACCCTGCTGGGGTGGAGACGTCTTCTTTCTACCCTTCTTATGCCGGCTCCACTCAGCCATCCATAGCGCCGATTGACGCGGTTTCCAATCTACCGGCCGTTTCCGCCCCCCAGACTCCGGCAGCATCCAGCGGCGGTTTGGCAGGACTGCTGGGAGGACTCAATCTCAGCAACATTGATGTAAAAGGTATCATTGACCGCATGGGAGGCATCGATGGTCTCATCGCCAATATGGGCAAGGTACAGAAGGTCATGCAGGGCTTTCAGCAGCTTGCGCCTATGATGTCGATCTTCGCCGGAGCCCTCGGTAAAAAGAAATCCTCTTCCTCAAGTCCCGGCCAGGATGAATTTCAATATCCCGCGCGCAGACGCCGCCCCGCCAAGGGCCGCAAAAAATCCGGTACCCGCCGCCCTAACACCGGCACCCGCAAACGCACAAAATCCTAGGCGGAAGCTGCATATGCCAGTCTGTGATCCTATACATCATATTCCCGCAAAAAAGCCTGACCTGGGCAGTTCATTTCCCCGGTCAGGCTAAAGTATGTTGAAGGAGCACCGTCTGTGCTGCACCCCGTTTTTTCTGCAATGACTCTCAGCGTGTCCAATCCCCGCCTCCGGTGGCCCCGCCGGCCGCATTTTCTGCTTGAAGCTCTTTTAGACGGAACCAGTATGACGCTCTCAGTCCGGATCTCAGCAGCATCATAATACTGCCGGTAAGATACAGGACGGTAGGGATATGTTTGGACTGCGGATAGAACATACAGATGCTTCCGGCGATAAAAAAAAGACCGGTCACAATCTCGCTCAGCACCATGCCCGTCTCGTACCGATTGGTGACAGTCAGCCTTCTTTTCCTCCGGGCCGCCGCTGCCAGTCTGCGCTTCATTCGGGTTCGCAGCCGCTCGTTGGAACCCGCTTGCCGGCTGTCCTGAGCAATTTCCTGTTTTGTGTTCATACGCTTAATCCCTCCTACTCATGCTTACCCGTCATGTAAGCTCTGAATCGGATTTTGCAAAGATGCAAGAAACTGCCAAATCTGAAACCATCTACTTAAACCAACCGCGCCGCATAAACCACAGCACCATCCCGCCTCCGAGTGCAAACATGAGCAGCAGCACTGCTCCATACCCGAAACGCCAGTGCAGCTCGGGCATTCTGTCAAAATTCATCCCATAAATTCCTGCAATCAGGGTGAGCGGCATAAAGATGGTCGTAATGACCGTCAGCGTCTTCATAATATTGTTCATCCGATTGGAGTTCAGGGAGATATAGCTGTCCCGCAGATCTGACGTCATCTCCCGGTCCGCCTCAATCATGTCCGTCAGCTTCAGCAGATGATCGTACACGTCGGAGAAATAGGCATGGTGTCCGTGACGCTGGACATGCTGCGAGTTCACGACCCGGTACAGCAGATCACGCATCGGCACGACGGTACGGCGGAGCTTGAGCAGCTTCGCCCGAAGCTGGAACACTTGGCTCATAAGATTCTCCACCGGCTCCTCCGCACTCTGGCTCTCGATCTCTGCCAGCTCATCTTCGATTGCAAACAGGCTCGGGAAATATTGATCCACCAGCTTGTCCATTACAGTATAGGCTGCAAATGTGGATCCGTTCTCGACAGGCAGCGCCTTCTTCGCATGCTCCGTCACGCGTTCCCATGCTTCATCGACTTCCGGCAGGGACTGCATATGAAACGACACCAGCATGTTAGGTGACAGAAAAAAGTCCACCTCCACGGCTCCCAGAGTGACCGGATCCAGCGCATGCAGCACCAGAAACTGCAGCTCCTCATAGTAATCCAGCTTTGGACGCTGCAAAATATGCAGGCAATCCTCGACCGCCAGCGGGTGAAAATGAAAATAGGTGCTCAGCAGCGCAGACTCTTGCGCATCCGGCGCATTAAAATCCACCCATACCCAGGCATATTCCTCCAGCTGCAGCTCCTCCAGCGGCACTCCGATCACCGCCTGGTCGTCTTTCGTCACCGCCAATGTGCGAATCATCCGCGTCCCTCCTGTCTACTCAGCATCAGCAGCCTAAACAAAAAGCCAATCTACCGATTGGCTCTCCAGCTATTTCTTTTATATTATATCTATAATGTTAAAATAAAATTTTGAAAATTAAGCCCGACAGTACCGCTGTAATCGGAATGGTAATAAACCAGGTGATCACAATTCGGCCTGCGAGGGACCATTTCACCGCCGAGAAACGTTTTGCGGAACCGACACCCAGGATTGCCGAGGTAATCGCATGTGTTGTACTGATCGGCAGGTGGAGCAGGGTTGCTCCAAAGATGACGGTTGCTCCCGTAAAGTCAGCAGCAAAACCGTTGATCGGCTCGATTTTGAAAATTTTCGTCCCCATTGTCTTGATGATCTTCCAGCCCCCGACCGAGGTACCAAGTGCCATCGCTGTCGCAGCCGACACCTTTACCCACAAGGGGACCTCCATCTCATTCAGCCGACCCGAAGACACAAGTGCAAAGGTTATAATCCCCATCGCTTTCTGTGCATCATTCGTACCGTGCGTGAATGACTGCAGCGCAGCCGTGAAAATCTGCATGGTCCGGAAGCCCTTGTTCACGTTATGCGGACTGCGCTTGGCAAAGATCACCTTCAGCAGCTGCATAATGAGATAACCGCCGACAAAAGCAATCAACGGTGATAACACCAAGGCCAAAATAATATCCCGGAAACCGCCGTAGTTGAGCGCGTCGCTGCCTGCCCCTACAAACACACCGCCGGCGAGCGCGCCGATCAAGGCATGAGAAGAGGAAGACGGAATGCCGAACCACCAGGTGACGAGGTTCCAGATAATCGCCGAGATCAATGTCGCTATGACGATCTGTATCCCGTTATCCAGCTTGGACGGATCTGCGATACTGCCGCCGATGGTCTTCGCAACACCGGTGAACATCATCGCACCCACAAAGTTCATAGATGCTGCCAGTATAATCGCGGTCCGCGGCTTGAGCGCCCGGGTCGATACCGAGGTCGCTATGGCATTCGCCGTATCGTGAAATCCGTTAATAAAATCGAATGACAAGGCCAAAAATACGACGAGGCCCAGTACAAGCGTGGTTGTTTCCATAGTTTACAGGACTCCCTTACGAATTACGCATAATAATAGATTCTAGCTTGTTTGCCACGTCTTCGCAGTTGTCCGTAGTGGTCTCGAGACGTTCGTAAATTTCTTTGCGCTTGATCAGTTCAATCGGATCCGTTACGTTTGCGAACAGTTCCTTGACACAGATGCGAAGCAGCTCGTCACCCTGGTTCTCCAGGTCATTCAGACGAATCGTATATTCCCGGATCGCCAGAAGCTTTTTCTGGGACAGCAGGTGAATCGCCTTTTGAATCTCGTAAGAGGACTGGCGCAAAATTTCAGCAAATTGAATCATGTATTCGTCCGGCTGACCCAGATTGTACATATAGAAGCGGGAGGCCGTAGCCTCCAGTCCGTCGATCACATCATCCAGCGTCGTTGCCAGATCCATAATATCGTCGCGTTCAATCGGCGTAATAAACGTCTTGTTGAGCTCGGTGATAATGGTATGGGTATAGGTATCGCATTGGGACTCATACTTTTTCATTTGATCGGCAAATCCCGGAACATCCTTCAGGTCTGTGACATGCTGTGAAAAATAATCAGCAGCTTGTACAACGGTGTCGGCCATGTTCTCCAGGTTTTGAAAAAATATATCCTTTTTCTTCGCTCTCATATTCTAGCCCCTTTACGGATAATTGCTTTTTATGTCGAAAAAACAGAAAACAACCTTGAATATCTTATCACATCTATATAACCATGTGTACATAAAAGTATCACTCTGACACATCCATTTTTACATATGCCGACTTAGCGGAATTAAGGATTGCTGATCGTAATATGACTCTCGAACGGCGGAGAATTAGGGACGACATTAAAATAGGTAGTTCCGGGATAAAATGGCACCTCTTTCCCGTCCTTCACAAATCGGATCACATCGCCGGATTTGTGGATCCACTCGCCTCGGATCACCTGACCGCGCTGAAACAGCATGGCTTCCCCGCCCCGCTGCAAATCAATCGACAGGCGGCCTACATCGTCCAGCACCCGGTGATCCGCCCCCAGCACTACCACATTCGCAGCTTCCAGCACGGAACGATCATTCAGATCGATATGCGGCTGGTTGTTAATGGATCTTTTGTACGTTTGGCTTGAATCATCGTAGGTGTAGCCCACAGAATAGCTTTTGAGCAAAAAGTGGATGTCAACGCGGGTGGCTGGCTCGATATCGATATCGATGAGCTCTGCATCCCGGTCGGCCTTATTATCTTCCACAAAGGTGAATGCCGGTATGTCTATTTCCTGCGGATAATTATGCTTCGCGACAGCTTGTCGCAGATTTTCTTCACTTGTATAGAGGTTATGCGGTGCTTTGCGATCCCTGGACCGCCAGAAATACGACCCTGCGCTGCCGATTTCGTCGAGATCCTGCTTCGATTGATTCTTGATGATGGAGTAGGCTTCCGGACTGCCGCCTGCATGAACCAGAACACCGCCAAAGCTCTCCCCGATATTGATCAGATATGGTCGAATGCTCCGTACCGGACCGATAGTCTCGATTCCTGTCTGGCTCTGATAGATGGCGATCAGACGTGTAATGCCCCCTTCAGCAAGTACTTCATAGACAATATCCGCCTTACTGAGACCGGATTGCGGCCTTGCAGCCGGCGCGTTGTTGATCATGACGGCGAGCGGCCGTCTCTTTGAGGCCTCTTCCACCGCCAGTCCGGTCAGCGGGGCCGCTTCAGCTGCGGTAACTTCCTTCTCCTCCTCAGGCGGTGCTTCCACCGGCTCTTCCACCGCAGGCGGCGGTGCCGGGACTGGCTCCGTCACTGCTGGCGCTTCAGCTGCTTTATCTCCGCTGCATGCACTCAGCAGCATAGCCGCTGCCAAAGACAGCAGCGCTGACCGCAGAGCGGCCTTTTTACGATTCATCATGGTCAATTCCCCCTGTATGACGGACCACTCCCATATGGCCGTATATGTTCACTTTTCTTCATTCATCCGACGTCCGACTATTATTTACATTTAATCACAAAAACTCGGGTTTGTCCCTGAATCATGTTCAACATTTCGCCATAAATTTGTGATTTTAATCACACATTAAGTGAATTATTTCACGTATAATAAAGACATGAAAGAGATGATCATCTTCCAACTAAAACAACAAAACATTAAAGGAGTGGTTTTTATGTTTAACCAATGGCTGAGAGAGAATAAAATTGCAATGTGGCTGCTGACCGTTATCCGGATCTATGTCGGGTATCAATGGCTGACCGCAGGCTGGCACAAAATGACGGGCGGCTTTGATGCTCAGGGATTCCTTCAGGGCGCGATCGGTAAAGCGGCTGGCGATCATCCGGCGGTACAGGGCTGGTGGGCGGCATTTCTCGAAGGTGCGGCACTGCCGGGTGTGAAGTTCTTCAACGTCTTGATCCCGTACGGTGAGTTCCTAGTCGGTCTTGGACTCATCCTCGGTACCTTCACCACCTTCGCTGCACTGATGGGTCTGGTCATGAATGCCGCCTTCCTCTTATCGGGTACCGTGAGCACCAATGTTCAGCTGCTTCTGATGGAAGTCCTCATCATCGTCGCTGCGGCTAATGCCGGCAAGATCGGCTTTGACCGCTTCCTGCTCCCTTACCTCCGCGGCCTGTTCCGCAGAGACGGCGGACAGCATACCCCTCGGGGCGGCGGCATCCCGTTCTTCAAGAAGCGGGCTGTGTAATGAAATAAGGTTCATATAAAAAAGACATGTCGGTGTCAGGGAGATCATCCCGGCACCGATATGTCTTTTCTCTCGTTTACCGCTGTCTATATACTCCAGTGCTGCCAGTCACGCTGGACCTGTTCCAGTTCTTTCAGCCATTCCCGGGTCCGGTTCAGCAGCTGTGCACGCGGTTCTCCTGCTGAATAGGTGTGATCCGCTTGAAAAATGATTTCTTTATCACAGCGCCCCTCCGGACGGGTCCAAAACACCTTTTGATACAAGAACGCATAATCGACCGGTATGACTTCATCCGAGGTTCCATGAACGACCAGCACATCACCGCTGAACTTTGGAGCTTCCTGAAACGGCTGTCCTGCCGCCAGGGATTCGAAGAATGCCGGGGTAAAGTCATAGCCCAGGTAATCTGCTGCGCCGCTTTTTACGGATTCGTCGTATACCTTTCGACCTGTAATTTTGACAATATCACTAAACGGATACCCGACGGCTGACCAAAGCACCAAGTTCTTCACCCGGCGGTCGCGCACTCCGGTTTGGAGGGCTACGGCTCCTCCAAGACTGTGTCCGATCAAGGTCACACGAGAGGGATCTACATCGGTAATGCTCATGCCATAGTCCAGAACGGCCCGCGTCTGGGCGATCATGGATTCCAGTCCTTCCGCACCGTAGTTTCCTGTGCTTTCCCCGCAGCCGATATAGTCGAAACGAATGACCATGTACCCGTCTCCTGCCAGCTCTCTCGCTGTCTTTACAAACAATCGGTCAACACCGATACGGCTGCCGACGAAGCCATGGCAAATGACAGCCAGCGGCACCCGCCGGCAGCCCTCACGAGCTTCCTTTTCTTGTGCCGGATAATGTATACTGGCTGTTAACTCCTGCTGCCCATGACGAATCGTGATCTGCCGTTCCATGTCCATTCCTCCCATTGACTCTCCTATATATGGATAATTCCGATAAGTTTAATATGAATTAATTAAAAATATCTTAGCATCCTCTATAAAAGTTGTCAACGCGAAGGCTTCAGGATGTCTGAACGCACGCGCAGCACGCCTTTATTCGTAGCTTCGGCGGAACATGCTGTGTGTCTCTACGCGTCCGCTCCAGTTGTTCATCCATTCCTCATCGCCGGATTCATGGTCCCACATGCTCGCCGCTGCTGTCGTCGTATCTGCTGGATCGCTCATCATTTCGGACTGGGCATCTGTGCGTTTTGCTTCCTTCCCATCTGCTCCCTTGAGCTGACGTTCCGGGTTTTGTACGTTGAACTCATCATCAAACATGTCTCATCGTTCCTTTCCATATTGGCCTTTAGGGTTCTTACTAGTGTGAAAAAGGCCGATGAAATTTATGCGTGCTGCGGCTATTATTCACAAATTGCTCTCAATGCCTTGCATTACAATATAGATGAGTTTATACTAACTTGTATTACAAGACATTGGTTAAGCAATATACTAGGGGTCCAGGCGATCAGCTGTTGGATGAAGGAGGAAGTCATCTTTTACTATGACCACACAAAGCCAGATGCTGAAGGGAATACTGGAAGGCTGTATTTTATCCCTGATGAAAGACCGAGAGGTTTACGGTTACGAGCTCAGCACACTGCTTGCGGCTAGCGGACTGACCTTTGTCAGTGAAGGCAGCATCTATCCGCTCCTGCTGCGTATGCAGAAAGATCAGCTCATCTCGGGAACGATGCGGTCTGATGGCGGAACAGGCGGCCCGCCGCGCAAATATTATACGCTGACAGACAAAGGCAGAGCTGCGCTGGCCCAGTTTCATGAGCATTGGGAGACACTTAGAAGCAGTGTTGATCACATTTTATCTTCACAGGGAGGAACCACATCATGAATGTTAAAAAAATGATTGCCGAGAACAACCGGCTGCAGGCGCAAATGACCCCTGACAACCTGAACTATTACGAGGATATGGTCGTCTACATACGTTTTAGCAAAATCGATGAGACGCAAGGCGAGGAGCTCCTGCTGGAAATGGCACAGCATATTCTCGAGGCACAGGAGCAGGGCAGAACCGCTGAAGACGTATTTGGCACGGATCCCAAGGCTTATTGTGCGGATCTGGTAGAAAACCTTCCCAAACCGGATACAATGAGCACCCTGAAGCTCAGCCTGATGATTCCGTGGGTTGCCCTGACCTGGTTTTTTCTGCCGCAGGCTCTGGCTGGACTGCTGGCCATCTGGTTTGGCGGCGATGTGGAAAAAATGTCTCAGGTCCGCTTGTCTACCCTCCTGCTGATTGCCGGCGGCTCTTTTGTTCTCATTCATCTGGTCATGAGCTGGATGAAAAGAACTACCTTTACCAAAGATAAGAACAAGCGCAGTCTAAACTTTGGCAGCATGGCAGTATATCTTATTGTTTTGGCAGCCATCGTAGGCGGAGGCATCCTGCTCAGTCCTATGCTGCCCGTGCTGAGCGTATCGCCATGGGTAAGCCTGGCGCTGTTCGCAATCGGCTTGGCCGGCACGAAGCTGTTCTTTATGCGTGCCTGAAATGACGAAAACCCTGCTTCTGTTTCGAAGAGAATCGGCACAAGTGCCGCCCTCATACGAGAAGCAGGGTTTTGTTATGGCTTTAGATCAGCAGGTTAAACAGATTCATATTTTTGTTCAGCTCGGTATATTCCAGCCCCTTGCGGTTCATGCGCTCGATCAACGGTGCGTAATCCTCCGGATGCAGCAGCTCGATGCCCACCAGCGCCGGGCCTTCTTCTTTGTTATGCTTCTTCGTATATTCAAACCGGGCAATGTCATCGTCCGGACCGAGCACATCCTCAAGGAATTCACGCAGTGCACCCGCCCGCTGCGGGAAGTTAATCATAAAGTAATGCTTCAGGCCTTCGTAGATCAGTGAGCGCTCCTTGATCTCCTGCATCCGGTCAATATCATTGTTGCCGCCGCTGATGATGCAAACGACATTTTTGCCCCGGATTTGCTCGCCATACAGGTCGAGGGCTGCCACAGGCAGCGCACCCGCAGGCTCCGCCACGATTGCATTTTCGTTATAGAGACTCAGGATCGTCGTACATGCTTTACCTTCCGGAACCATGACGATGTCATCTAAATGCTGGCTGCAAATATCGTAAGTCAGATGACCGACACGTTTGACGGCTGCTCCGTCCACGAACTTATCGATTTCGTCCAGGGTCACGACGCCCCCTTGGTCCTTGGCCTCACTCATAGATGCCGCACCCAGCGGCTCGACACCGATCAGCTTGGTCAGCGGGCTGACGGTTTTGACGTAGGTTGCAACCCCTGCCGCCAAACCTCCGCCGCCAATGGTCACAAACATATAATCGGCCGGCACATCCAGCTCCTCCATGATCTCCATGCCGATCGTTCCGTTGCCTGCCACAATCCGCGCTTCATCAAAAGGATGGATAAAGGACATGCCCTGCTCATGACACACCTTGATCGCTTCGTCATAAGCGTCATCGAACGTATCTCCGATCAGTATCACTTCTACACTGCTCCCGCCAAAACGTTTGACCTGCTTCACTTTTTGCTTGGGGGTGGTGCTGGGCATGTAGATTTTCCCACGGATATTCAGAGCATTACATGAAAAAGCGACTCCCTGTGCATGATTGCCTGCACTCGCGCACACAATGCCCGCTGCACGCTCCTCTTCGGTCAAGCTCCGGATCATGTTATAGGCCCCGCGAATTTTAAAAGAACGGACGACCTGCAGATCCTCCCGCTTTAAATATACATTACAGCCATATCGGGCCGACAGCACAGCATCCCGCTGCAGCGGTGTCCGCACAATTACTTCCCGCAGCATATGATGCGCTCGTACGATGTCTTCCATGCCGATCGTTTTAGGTTCTGTATGTGTTTCTTCCATTGATTCCACTCCACTCTCACGATTGTCACTCTGGATTTTTTTATGATCCGAGCCTTCATGTTCTGTCTGTTTTCTATTGTAGCACTTTTGAGCCGGCTTTCGGACCCTTTCATTCACCCATTTTAAATCCCATTTCTTACTGTATGCACTTCCGAAAGACGAGCCGATGCATTACGGTGAAATTTATGGCCTTTGGACAGCTTCCATGGGCGCTAAAGGTATCATCTCCTGTTACCAGGCGTATCTGAACCACGCGGGAGACAAAGACCTGAAGCATTTGCTGCGGAATATGCTGGAGCAGGCGCACGCTTCTCCGACCCCGAGATCGCTGCCAAACTCGCCATCGATAACGCCGCAGGCCATACTGCCTGCAGTATGGCTATGGGCCAATCCATCCGCGAAGATATCGGCGCATTGTTCGCGAAGTACCATGTCACTAAAACCCGTTTTGGCCTCCATATCCTCCGCATGAACAAGGAAAAAGGCTGGCTTATTCCGCCCCCTTTACAAATCAAGACACCGGATTAGAGAACCAGGGGCTGTATGTATAAGACCACATACATTTCCACGGCGCGAGCGGGATTTGGGCCCTATGTATGTGGAAAACCACATACATTTCCACGCACGAGCGGGGTTTGGGCCCTATGTATGTGGAAAACCACATACATTCCACGGCGCGAGCGGGGTTTAGGCCCTATTTATGTGGAAAACCACATACATTTCCACACGTGAGCGGGGTTTGGGCCCTATGTATGTGGAAAACCACATACATTTCAGTGCGTGAGCGGGGTTTGGGCCCTATTTGCTGCTGCAAAAAAGAGCCCGTCCGAGATGTCTCATCCCCGGACGGGCTTTCGTTCATTATTTTAGTATCTGGTTTTTAACCCACACCGACGCCGCGCCTAATTCAGCGCGGCTAAGCTGGTGGCCGCCGGCTTCCCAGTGCAGCTTAACGTCTGCACCCGCCTCTGTCAGCAGCGACTCCAGCTCTTCGCTCTCCTCCGGCGTGCAGAGCGGATCGCGCTTGCCTGCGGAGATAAACACCGGCACACCGGACAAGTCCGGAAGCTCTATACCGCGCCGCGGCACCATCGGATGATGCAGCACCGCTCCACGCAGAGCATCGGCGTAGTGAAACAGCAGGCTCGCAGCGATGTTAGCGCCGTTGGAATACCCTACAGCCACTACGCGGCTGCGGTCAAACCCATACTGCTCTGCCGCCTGATCCAGGAAAGCCTTCAGATCCTCTGTACGCTGGATCAGATCCTCCTCATCAAAGACACCTTCCGATAGTCTCCGGAAAAAGCGCGGCATCCCATTTTCCAATACATTCCCCCGCACGCCCAGCACCCCTGACTCCGGAGAGAACATTTCCGCCAGCGGCAGCAAGTCCTCCTCATTCCCGCCGGTACCGTGAAGCATCAGCAGCGTTGGAGCCTCTGTCGAACGGCCTTTGCGATACACATGACGATGCTCCATCTCATTCCGCTCCTTTCAATACCCGTACTTCAACAGGTGTCAGATTCCGTTCCAATTCCTCGCGATGCGGTTCAAACCATGACGGGAGCATGATTTTCTCACCCAGATGTTCTGCCGGCTCATCATTGGCAAAGCCCGGCGGATCTGTCGCAATCTCGAACAATATGCCCCCTGGTTCCCGGAAATACACGGCATTAAAGTACTGCCGGTCCACGACCGGTGTTGGCTGAAGCCGGCCGGCTTCGGCCTCCTGACGAAACTGCTCCTGCTGCTCATTATCGGCTGCACGCCAGGCAATATGATGGACTGTGCCCGCGCCACCGCGGCCCCATTCCAAATCCTTGGTGTTCATATCGATGATCTGGCCAATATCTCCGCTTGCCTGGTAACGGACCCAGCCGCCTTCTTCGTTCACGCGCTCCAGCCCGAGCAGTCCGTTCAAGATCTCACCCGTACGGTCCGGCTTCATACTGAACAGCACCGCACCGCCAAAGCCTTTAATCGCCTTATCCGCCGGCACGCCCCCGAACGACCACCTGCTCTCCGTGCCTTCTTCACGTTCCGTAATTTCCAGCAGCAGTCCTGAGTTATCATGAAAACGGATATATTGCTCGCCAAAACGCTGCACTACGTCGAAGGAGATCGCAAATCCGGTCAGCCGCTCTTTCCAGAAATCCAGGCTGCCTGGCGGCACCGCGAACACGCTAATGCCTACCTGACCGCCGCCGACACTTCCCCGCCGTGCATCTTGATGCGGAAAGAAAGTCATGATCGTTCCCGGACTTCCTGCTTCATTTCCAAAATAAAAATGATACACATCCGGCGCATCAAAATTGATCGTCTTCTTCACAAGCCGCAGCCCCAGCACACCTGCGTAAAAATCTACATTACCCTGCGGATCCTGAACAAAAGAAGTAATATGGTGAATCCCTGTGGTTCTTGGCATATCATTCTCCTCCTGACTTTTGCGTTTACCGCTTATTCTTCCCTGAATTTATCTTAATATTAAGATATTTATGAGTTAATAATATCATGAATTTCTGAAAATGCAACAGATCAGAAAATATAAAGAGACCTGTCCATCACTGGCAGGCCTCTCCTAGTTCTATATCTCTGAAGTTATACCGTACGTGTTCCCCCGTAACGTAATTTATTATATCAGAGGAATCATGCAGTGTCAGTATATAAATTGGAACTATTCACAAAAACTTTCCTTTCTCTTTAGGCGAATTCACATACAGTTGACATCCAGATCTGCAAATTCCCCCATCTTATGATCTATAATCATACATTTTTGAGAATATTATAAGTTTTATTATAAAATTTTGATTGTTTTTGTTGACAAATGAAGGCGCTTTCTCATAAAATATTCTTGCAACTGGAAATAACTAGATTAATTTGAGGGCCATGCTTCAGCGCCTTATAGGTGATTGGACAACCCCGGTATCTCTTCTTGAGACGCCGGGGTTTTTGTGGTCTTCATAGCAAGGAGGATGATAGCCCCAGCCTGCAGGACAGAACAAGTCGTGAGATCCGCATCTTGGCCCTACATAAGAAAACCACATATTTAAGGAGGCATTTTACGATGATGAAAAAATGGTCCCGTATTTCCGCCGCAATAGCACTCGCCCTCTCCCTTTCCGCCGGCTTGTTCACACCAGCCCATGCAGCACCGGATACCTCCGTCTCCAACAAGCAGAACTTCAGCACAGACGTCATTTACCAAATCTTCACGGATCGCTTCTCCGATGGAAATGCCGCAAACAACCCGACCGGATCGGCATTTGATGGCACCTGCACCAATCTTAGGCTGTACTGTGGCGGCGACTGGCAGGGGATTATTAACAAAATCAACGATGGGTACCTGACCGGCATGGGCATTACCGCCATCTGGATCTCTCAGCCTGTAGAGAATATTTATAGTGTCATTAACTATTCCGGCGTGAACAACACGGCGTATCACGGATACTGGGCAAGGGATTTCAAGAAAACCAATCCAGCCTACGGTACCCTCACCGATTTTCAGAATCTGATTTCAGCTGCACATGCCAAGAATATCAAAGTTGTCATTGATTTTGCACCAAACCACACCTCTCCTGCTTCCTCTGATGCCCCATCCTTTGCAGAGAACGGCAAGCTGTATAATAACGGCACCCTGCTCGGCGGCTACACGAACGATACGCAAAACCTGTTCCATCATAACGGAGGCACCGACTTCTCCTCCACGGAAAATGGCATTTATAAAAACCTCTATGATCTCGCGGACCTGAACCATAACAACAGCACTGTAGACAAGTATTTGAAAGACGCCGTGAAAATGTGGCTCGACCTCGGCATCGACGGCATCCGGGTGGACGCTGTTAAGCATATGCCGTTCGGCTGGCAGAAGAGCTTCATGGCCACGATTAACAACTACAAGCCAGTCTTCACTTTCGGGGAATGGTTTCTGGGTGCAAATGAAGTAAGCGCGGAAAATCATAAATTCGCAAACGAAATCGGCATGAGCCTCCTGGATTTCCGCTTTGCTCAGAAGACCCGCCAGGTATTCCGTGACGGCACAGATAATATGTACGGCCTGAATGCTATGCTGAACGGTACCGCAGTGGATTACGCTCAAGTTGATGACCAGGTTACCTTCATCGATAACCATGATATGGAACGATTCCACACCGGCATCAACCGCAAACTGGAGCAAGCACTTGCCTTTACGCTGACCTCCCGCGGCGTACCAGCCATCTATTATGGAACCGAGCAGTATATGGCTGGCGGAAACGATCCTGCTAACCGTGCTCGCATCTCTTCGTTCTCCACATCGACCACTGCTTATAACGTAGTTAAAAAATTAGCTCCATTGCGTAAATCCAATCCGGCCATCGCATATGGTTCAACACAGGAGCGCTGGATCAATAATGATGTCATCATCTATGAACGTAAGTTCGGATCAAGCACAGCTGTTGTTGCCATTAACCGCAACCTGAGCACTTCGGCTTCCATCAGCGGTTTGAATACGTCCCTGCCTGCTGGAACTTACACCGATGTTCTCGGCGGCACACTGGGCGGCAGCTCGATCACTGCTGGCAGTAACGGTGCTGTGAACACCTTTACCCTTGGTGCAGGCGCTGTAGCAGTATGGGAGAAAACGAATGCTCAAACTACACCAGTCATTGGCCATGTAGGCCCAATGATGGCGAAAGCCGGAACAACCGTTACAATCGATGGACGCGGCTTCGGTACGACCAAAGGCACTGTATATTTCGGAACGACAGCAGTTACAGGAACGAACATTACAGCTTGGGAAGACAGCCAGATTAAAGTAAATATCCCTGCCGTTACCCCAGGCAAGTACAATGTCAAGGTAGCCAATGCGGGCGGAACGCAAAGCAATATTTACGATAATTTTGAAGTTCTTACAGGAGAGCAGGTCACCGTACGCTTTATCGTGAATGGTGCCACGACCTCCCTCGGCCAAAATGTATACCTGGCTGGCAGTGTCAGCGAACTGGGCAATTGGGATCCTGCCAAGGCCATCGGTCCAATGTACAACCAGGTTATCACGCAGTATCCAACCTGGTACTATGATGTCAGTGTTCCAGCCGGAGCAACCATTAACTACAAATTCCTGAAAAAGAGCGGTTCCACAACCACGTGGGAAGGCGGCAGCAACCGTACCTTCACAGCTCCAGCCTCCGGAACAGCTACAGTTAATGTGAACTGGCAGCCGTAAGCATTAAACAAAACAACTTAATTTGATCCACAAAATAAGAAGACCCTCTCACAGATCTTCACTCTTGTGAGAGGGTCAATTGTATTTAAGCAGCTGGAATTTCCGTCGGTAAAATTAAAATTTTCCATTCTCCCTGATTCTTGACGATTGGCATTGTAATTTTAAACTCTCCATTTGTCTTATTCTCTACAGCCAAATCGACAAAATATCTGTCTTCATATTCCTCAGCAAGCCTCTTGTTAACGGCATTGCTCATAAAGCTCGAGTCACCTTGATCAATGGAATCGATTTCAATGCTGTAAATTACATCTTCTTTAACTGCTGTTTGATATCCAGCTCGTTGGCTTCCTATATCTTGATACCTCGTATCGATAACAAGACCAATAGCAGTGTCAACATCTCCTTTCTCAATCGCATCGAAGTATTTCTCAAAAATCTCTTTAACCTCTTTTTCATCTGGTGGCGAAGCTTGACTTGTTGTGTTGAAATAAAAAAAGGATGAAGCAACAATAACTACAGCGATAATGAACAAAAAACCAAATCTTTTATCCATGCGAATCATCTCCCTTTTTGTACCATGTAATAATATGGATACTAACATAGTTATAGTAAAAAAAACAGGTTTTTTATAATTTCAACTTTAATATTTATATTTGGTTGAATTCCCTATGTCCGAAAACGCACCAGTGACTCTTCCAGCTGTTTTGACAGTTTTTCCAGCGTGCCGGACAATGACACGAGTCTCTCGCTTACCCGATGCTGCTCGGCGGACATGGAAGCAACCTCCTCCGTGGCGGCATTCGTTTCTTGCACAATGGATGCACCGGATGTGATGGAATCCGTCAACAGCTTCTGAGAGTCCAGAAGTCCCTGTATCGATGTCGTGGAATCCTGTATTTCTGAAAGAAATCCGTCCATCTGCTGCCGCACATTTCCGAACACCTCTTGAGCCTCCTGGACGGAATGCAGCTGCTCATCAAACATCGGAGAGGAATTTTTCAGAGCATCCACCGCATGCTGAACCTCCTGATGTATCTCCATTGTAATGGCAGCTACCGTTCCAATAGATTGCTTGGAACGCACGGCCAGCTCCCGGATCTCATCAGCCACAACCATAAATCCTTTTCCTGCCGCGCCCGCTCTGGCTGCTTCAATCGTCGCATTCATCGACAGGATATTGGTTTGTTTCGTGATCTCGTTCATGAGTTCCAATATTTTATGAATAGAAGACGTTTTTTCCTTGAGCTGCTCGGCATCATGAACGATTTTACGGTTCACACGATTAATCTGTTCCGTTTTCTCTACCAATCGGGTCATATGCCCGCTGCCCACACCGGCAACCTCAAGCACATCATCTGCGGCTCCCTGCATAATGGTATTGGACTCTGTCACCCTGCTCATTTGAGTTCCGATATGATCAGCCAGATGATTCTCTTGCTCTGCCTGAACCGCCAAGCTTCCGGCACCCTGCGAAATCTGTTCCATCGCAGCAGCGATTTCCCCGGCAGACTGGGAGGTACTCCGGGACACTTCAGCAAGCTCTCCCGCTGTTAGCAGCACCTGTTGAGCAGACAACCGGGTCTGATCCGCGAGGTTTGATATCTGCTCCATCATGCGGTTAAAGCTTTTCCCCAGCCTGCCGATTTCGTCCTGCCGATGAAAGCTTGTCCTTACCTGCAGATTGCCCTGCTCTCCTTCTTCCATTAACAGACAAATGTCGTTCAGCGGTTTGCCGATATCCCTCATCATATACAAGCCAATCAGCACGGCGATGAGAATAGCAGCTCCAACAACAATCAGTGTTACCATCCACAGCTTGTCCGTTGCCTGCAAAAAGTCCCCGGAAGGCGCATATCCGGCCAGAAGCCAAGGTGCGGTCTTCATCTGCTGATACACGACCATTTGATCCTGCTCGGTATAAAATGTTCCCTGATCTCCGCTATTTGCAGGCACAACGATTTCAGAAGTCTGCATCAGGTTATTCACATCCGGATCGTAAACAATCCGGTTTTCCGCTGTCAGTACCCGAAGCTTGCCGTTCTGACCAATTTGGACATTACCCAGCATGTCACCAATAGCGCGTTCCTTCACATCCATGACTAATACATAGGTCGCCTGTGGGAAATTCAGGTTCTTCAGCAAACGTCCCATACTGATTGTCGCCTTTGTTTCATTTCCCATGAAACCTTTGGCCTCGGATGGGAACCAGACGGTCTGCCCATTGGCCTTCACAACCTGATCTATTTTTGTCTTAATCGCTTCCGATGACGTGGTACCTGATGCTCCAACCGAGCTGTACGAGTTCGAGGTTCCGAGATTCAGGGCTACAAGACGCACACCCTGCAGCTTATTATCCATATTGACAATGCCATTCAACCGTTCGCGGATTCGCGTCTCAGAAGCTGTCTTCTCCACGATGCCTACACCAGGATTACTGACCGTAACGAGATCCTCACGAAGTAACGTATCTACCGCCAGCTGCTTCGACAACCCTTCATATTGTGCGAACAAGAAGTCAATCTTGTCCCCAGCCTGAGCGACCTGTCCCAACGTAGCCTCCGATACCTGCTCCAGTACCGTGTCTCTGGAAACAGAATAGGAAATCCACCCCAATACTGAAGACAACAATACAATGGCTGCAAAAAAAACCACAAACAGCTTCATTCCAACCGACTTAAATTGTAAGCGCTTCATATCCACGTTATGTACCCCCAGTTTTCTTCTGTTAGAACAAAGAGACACAGCATGATTCAGCCTGTGTCTCTTGATGTCATTTCTCTTGGTAGAATTATTGATATATAAGACTTAGCCTTTGCTTGCTCCTGCCGTCATGCCGTCTACCAGCAGACGCTGCAGGAATACGAACAAAATCGTAATCGGCAGTGCGATGAGTACGGACGCTGCCGCAAAAAGCGTAAAGTTACTATTCTGCTGAGAGTTGACTAAATCCCACAGGCCAACAGCCAGTGTCCAATTCTCCGGTGTCCGAAGCACCAGACGGGCGAAGATAAAATCAACCCAGGGACCGACAAACAGCGTCAGTGCCATGTAGGTGATCATCGGCTTGGAGAGCGGAAGAATGATTTTGCGGAAAATCGCAAAATTCGTTGCCCCGTCAATCTTGGCCGCCTCATCCAGACTCCGAGGGATGGTATCCAGAAATCCCTTCATAATCAATGTACCTCCGAGGGGGGCACCTGCCGCATACACTATAATCAATGCCATATGCGTATTCAGCAGCTCAAGGGAGTTCAGCAGAATGTAAATCGCAATCATGCTCATAAATCCCGGGAACATTCCCAGCACGAGAATGGTGGACAATGCATTCTTGCGTCCTTTAAACCGGAAACGGGAGACCGAGTAGCTGGTCAGCAGTACCAGCAGGGTACCAATCAGCATGGATATGACAGCAATTTTCAATGTGTTGCCATACCAGGTCGTAAACATAAATGTTTTAGACGTAAACAGTTCCTGATAATGTGATATTGTAAAGGTTTCCGGAATGAACGTCTTACTGTACAAGGACTTACCTGGACGTAAAGATGAAAGAATTACCCAAGCAGCTGGATAAATACAGCAGATAGCAATGATAACGAGAAGAATGTAACTGAGCGTCAGACGAATAGTGTTCTTCAGCTTGATTCCCATTATTGAATCATGTCCTCCTCTTTAAACGATCTCGATCTGCGGTAGTTGTAAATGGAGAAGCTCGCGATAATCAGGAAAATGATGATGCCGACAGCAGAGGCCATATTATATCGCTCTTGATCCAGTGTCAGCTTATAGAGCCAGGTAACGAGCAGGTCTGTGGCTCCAGCATATTGATAGTCTCCGACCACTGGATTACCATTGGTCAGCAGGAAAATCGCGTTAAAGTTATTAATGTTTCCGGCAAACTGTGCAATCAGCACCGGAGCTGTCGAGAACAGGATCATCGGCAGGGTAATGATTTTGAATTTCCGGTACCCTGTAGCACCATCAACCTCCGCTGCTTCGTAAAGGTCTTTCGGGATGGTTGTTAATACACTGATAATTAGGAGCATTGATACCGGGATACCGACCCACATATTAACGACAATTACCGTTACCTTCGCCCAGAATGGATCCGTCAGCCAAGGAAGACCATCAAGTCCAAAATATTTAAAATATTGGTTGATCGGACCGAACTGGCCGTTAAACAGGTTGCGCATGACCAGCAGAGAGATCAGCTGAGGAATTGCATACGGGATAATGAGAATAACGCGCCATACGCCTTTAAAGCGAATGCCTTTTTGCTGAATAAGAAGCGCTACCATCATACCGCCGAAATATGTGGTAACTGTAGCCAGTACAGCCCAGATAAGGGTCCATATCAGTACGCCATAAAACGTATGGCTCCACGATTTTAGAGCAACCAGGCTGGTGAATGTTTCAAAACCAACCCAATCCACAAGATTGGCAGGAGGTGTATTGTTCGGTGCGGAATAATTAGTAAAGGCCAGCATGACCATGAAGATAATTGGCATAATCGTAAAGAATAGAATCCCAATCGCCGGGAGAGTTAGAAAGGATTGCGCAAATTTGACTTCAAAAATATAGTTAAGGGTTTTCATGAACGTATTAGGCTTTTGGCCCAAATCCCTTTGCTTTCCCGCGTTGTATGCATTTTTAATATTTGCATAATATGCAATCAGATAAAGAGCAAGCAAGAGCAGTACGATCAGCCCTTCAATCATCAGTTCAATTGAGTGATCGCCTCGTACAAGCTTGTTCATTCCGTCAACCATTTCAAAATGATTGCCTTTTTCTCCAAGCGTGATAATTCCCCAGAGGTAACCTCCAATACTTGTAATGAAAAAATACAAGCCTGCGATTCCAATTAAGCTTAAGATGATTCCCTTAATCCATTGGCGATTATACAACTGACCGAATCCCATACATATTGCAGACAATACGGCTGCTGTTGTTCGATGTTGACGCATGCTCCATCCATTCTCCTCTCCGTATAATCGAGGAATCACCCGCCGGCTTACGGCGGGTGAACATCTTTTTCACAAACATTTTTACTATTCTTTTTTTATTTTGCTTCCCCTGTTCCGCTGTTCAGTTCCTGAAGCTGTTTCACAGCGTTGTCCAAGGAAGCTTTGATATCCTTATTGTTATCCCAAATTTCAGTCAGAGCCGCGCCTACCGGAGACCAGACGTTGTTCATCTGAGGAACAGATGGCATTGGAACAGAGCTGTTAAACTGCTCGGTGAATGCAGACACATAAGGATCATTTTTAATTTGATCAGATTCTTGAGCAGCTTTGTTTGTCGGAACTGAGCCAACCAGACTGCTGAGTTTCAGCTGATTTTCTTCATTTGTTGCGAAGTTTGCAAACAGACGGGCTGCTTTAGGATAATCAGTATAGGCATTGACATACCAAGCTTTGATCCCGGCAAGGGATACAGCAGGCTGCCCGGCAATCGTTGGAATTGGAGCCACACCCAGGTTGTCGCCGAGTGCTTCTTTGTAAGCGCTCAGCTCCCAAGGACCGTTAATATCAATCGCCAGATCTCCTGCGGTAAAGAGGGATCTCTTGATGTCTGGAGTGATGTCACCTGCTTTAACAGGCAGCACCTTGTTCAGGCTTTGGTAAACCTCCATGCTCTTTACTGCACCTTCATTATTAAGACCGATGTCCTTTACATCTGTACCGTTATTTCCGAAGATATAACCGCCATTCGAAGCCAGGAACGGGTACGTGAAGTACAGGTTCCCTGTTTCCCACATAACGCCGTATTTATTTTTAGCATTGTCTGTGAATCCTTCGCTGAATTCAATAACTTCTTCAAAGCTTTTAGGAGCCTCTTGGATCAATTCTTTGTTGTAGTACATCAGATAGGTTTCAGCCGCGCGAGGATACCCGTATAATGTATCGTTATATGTTACGCCCTGGATCGCAGACTCTGTATTCGCTTGTATTGTTTCTACCTCAAACACATCGTTAGGCGCCACAAGATTTGAAGATGCAGCTCTGCCCAGCTGATCATGAGGGAAAATGACTACGTCTGCTGCGAGACCGGATGGTCCATCCTGTGAAAGCTTGGTCAGCTGATCAGTAGGTGCCATCTCTTCCAAAGTTACTTCTACACCATATTTTTCAGTAAACGCTTTAATTACTTCGTCAGTATAAGCTCTTTCATCTTTACTCTCCCAGACTACCAGCTTTGCGCCTTCTTCCGGTGCGAACTCAGGTGCATCTGCAGGAGGCGGATCGGTTTTCGCCGTTTCTGCCGGTGCAGGTGCCGGTGCAGGTGTTTCAGGTGATGCAGTATTACCTCCGCCTCCACATGCTGTAATGGAGAATGCCATCGTAAACGCAGCAGCAAGTGTCAGAACTTTTTTCATCTTCATTCCAAGATAACCCCTCTCGATATATCGTTCTTTGAAATCTGCGCAAACGATTTCAGAAAAATTTCATACTCACTATTATTTTATGTAGAGATGAAATTAAACTGGGCCATCTTTGATGAGAAAGCGCTTCATTCACTGAAAACATCATACAACAGACGTCAGGTATTGTAAAAACGTTTGCACATAGTGATTTTGCCATCTAACTTTAAATTATCTTCATATAACGGCTGATTTCTCTCTTTTTCGAAAGATATCACATTTTTTTAAATAAAATATATGCTTACTGCCAGCTTTCATGCAAGAATAATGCTAAAAATGGCTCATTATTGCACAAACGTTTGCGCGTGAATTAAAAAAAAGACCTGCTATGCAGCAGGTCCTTCATTTATACCTTAATCGGGAGAAAATTTAAACATCGTTGCTGCGCTTTATTTTAAAGCTTTGGCTGCAATGTCCGTACGGTAATGCTTGCCTTCAAATGTAATGCTCTCCGCGCGTTTATAAGCGTTCTGGCGGGCAGATGTGATATCTTCACCCAGACCCACGACACCAAGGACTCGTCCGCCGTTTGTAACACATGCTCCCTCTTCATTCGTGGAGGTTCCGGCATGAAATACGATCGACGTATCATCCGTGCTGTCCAGACCCGAAATCGGCAGGCCTTTCGGATAAGATGCCGGGTAACCGCCGGAAGCCAAAATCACGCATACAGCAGCTTCTGTACGCCATTCCAGAGTAAGATCCGCCAGGTTACCGTTAACCGCTGCCAAAAAGACCTCGAGCAGGTCGGTTTTCAGCCGAGGAAGCACCACTTGCGTTTCAGGATCGCCAAAACGTGCATTAAACTCGATCGTTTTAACCTGACCTTCAGGCGTAATCATTAAACCTGCGAACAGCACACCTCGGAACGGGCGTCCTTCAGACACCATAGCTTTCGCTGTCGGCTTGATGATATTTTCTACCGCATCTTCGATAATGGATTCCGGAATATGCGGCAGCGGGGAATATGTACCCATTCCGCCCGTATTCGGTCCAAGATCCCCGTCAAAGGCCGGCTTGTGGTCCTGAGCTGCCGACATCGGCTTCACAGTCTCACCATCGACAAAAGCCAGAATGGACATCTCCTGTCCTTCCAGAAACTCCTCAATCACGACACGGCTGCCGGCATCCCCAAATACCTTCGATTCCATAATGTCACGCAGCGCCTGCTCCGCCTCGTCCATCGTGCGGGCTACGGTTACACCTTTACCAGCCGCCAGGCCGTCCGCTTTGATGACAATCGGAGCTTTTTGGCTCTGAAGATAAGCCAGTGCCTGTTCAAAGTTGTCGAATTTTTCGTACGCCGCAGTCGGAATCTGGTATTTATGCAGCAGATCCTTCATAAAGGTTTTGCTGCCTTCAATCTCGGCTGCATTCTTGCGCGGTCCGAATACCGCCAGTCCAGCCTCTTCCAGCACGTCGACAATCCCATCCGCGAGTGGATCGTCCGGTCCGACAACGACCAGGCCCACCTTTTTTTCCACAGCAAAATCTTTTAATTGCTCAAATTCACCCACAGCAATCGGTACACACTCTGCAACCTGGGCAATACCGGCATTTCCCGGTGCACAGTAGATCGTTCCTGCATTCGGGCTCTGCGCCAGCGCCCACACGATGGCATGCTCACGTCCGCCTCCGCCGATCACTAAAATATCCATAATTCACCCTCCATTGTCATGGTTATAACCCGTATCATCTTTTATAGCATAAATGTTTTATACAGCAAAAGAACCCCATCGCCGGAAGCGCAGTTTCCCGCCCCGCTTCCGGAATGCGGTTCCTTCATTCCTTGTTTAGTGCTTGAAATGTCTGACACCGGTGAATACCATAGCAATGCCATGCTCGTTCGCCGCTTTGATCGACTCTTCGTCCTTAATCGATCCGCCAGGTTGAATGATCGCTGTGATACCAGCTTTTGCTGCCAGCTCTACCGTATCTCCCATCGGGAAGAACGCATCTGAAGCCAGTACCGCGCCTGATGCTTTCTCTCCTGCCTGTTCGATCGCAATCCGCGCAGATCCGACACGATTCATCTGGCCGGCACCCACACCGACGGTCATATCATCTGCAGCCAGCACGATCGCATTGGATTTCACATGCTTAACGACTTTCCAGCCGAACAACAGCTGCTTCAGCTCTTCCTCGGTAGGCTTGCGATCCGTTACCACCTGAAGATCGGCGGAATCCAGGGAATGCACGTCGCTCTCCTGTACAATCATGCCGCCCTCGATGGACGTTACATTCAGGGTCGATTTGCGTTCCTTCGCAGATCCGAACTCACCCATTTTGAGCAGACGGATATTTTTCTTCTTGGTCAGCAGCTCCAGCGCTTCTGGTGTGAAGTCTGGTGCCAGAATGATCTCCAGGAAAATTCCCTTCAGCAGCTCGGCGGTATCTGCATCAATGGTACGGTTTGCCGCAACGATGCCTCCGAAGATCGAGGTTGGATCCGCATCGTAAGCCTTCTGATAGGCTTCTTTTACAGTCGTGCCTACACCTACACCGCATGGGTTCATATGCTTGACCGCCACGACAGCCGGCTCGTCAAATTCCTTGACGATCTGCAGTGCCGCATTGGCATCATTGATGTTATTGTAGGAAAGCTCCTTGCCGTGCAGCTGCTCTGCCGTAGTTAACGTACCCGACGGAGCCAGCGGCTTGCGGTAAAATGCTGCCTTCTGATGCGGGTTTTCGCCATAACGAAGATCCTGGATTTTCTCAAAAGTGACGCTTAAACGCTCCGGCTGCGGGTCACCTGTCACATTCGACAAATACTCGGAAATGAGCGTGTCGTATGCACCGGTATGACGGAACACTTTTGCAGCCAGGCGTTTACGGGTATCCAGTGTCGTATCGCCGCTGGCACGAACTTCTTCCAGCACAGCCGCATAGTCTCCGCTATCCACCACGACGCTGACAAACGCATGGTTTTTCGCCGCAGAGCGCAGCATGGTCGGACCGCCAATGTCGATATTCTCGATCGCATCCTCATATTCGACATCCGGTTTCGCAATCGTTTCCTGGAACGGGTACAGATTGACCACAACCAGATCGATGTAGTCCAGACCCAGCTCCTGCATCTGGCGCTGATGCTCGCTGCTGTCACGTACCGCCAGCAAACCGCTGTGTACGGCGGGATGCAGCGTTTTTACGCGTCCGTCGAGAATTTCGGGAAATCCGGTAACGTCTGAAATGCCGATGACCGGCACGCCCTCTTTTGCCAGCAGAGACTTTGTCCCGCCTGTGGAGATAATTTCGACGCCGAGTGAAGCCAATTCGCGGCAAAACTCCACGATTCCTGTTTTATCTGAAACGCTGACCAGTGCTCTTTTGATACTCACGTAAGATTCCTCCCTATTTGTTGAAAAGTTCAACTCACACGCTATCCTTTTTGAGGTGATGCTGTCGATACCCCGGATATGAAAGAGTATTTCCCGAGAAATATCGAACAGACCCGCCACGTTACAAGTTTTGTCTGCTGATAGGCTGGATCAGTTATTCTGTCGCATCACGTTCGTTTTAGGCTCACATGACGGCCGTTCAGTCTTACCTGGCCCTGTGCGAACCAGGATACGACTTCAGGATACAGCTGTTGTTCTACACTGTGAATCCTTTTCGTCAAAGACTCCTGATCATCCTCAGGCAGGATATCCAGCGCCCGCTGGGCAATGACTGGTCCTGTGTCCATGCCGCCATCGACGTAGTGCACCGTAACGCCGGTAGTTTTCACACCGTATTGCAGCGCTTGTCCAACCGCGTCCTTCCCTACAAAAGCAGGCAGCAGCGAAGGATGAATGTTGATCATCCGCCCGCTGTAAGGCTCAACCAGCACCGAAGTCAGCAGCCGCATGTAGCCAGCCAGCACGATCAGATCGACCTCACGCCGTTCCAGCTCTGTCAAAATCTCCTGCTCATAATCTTCCCTGCTGCTGTAATCTTTTGGCTGGAACAGAAAAACGTCAATGCCGGCATCCCGGGCACGCTGCACAACAGGCGCCATGGGCTTGTCGGATACGAGCAGCGTAATTTCACCGCCATGAAGCGCCCCGCGCCGCTGGGCATCCACCAGTGCCTGAAAGTTGCTTCCGGTGCCGGAAGCAAACACGGCAATCCGGTAAGCCGCCATTACACTTCCGCCCCCGTAAAGGTCACCACACGCTCTCCTGAAGTAACGCGTCCGATCACATACGCTTCTTCACCGTTTCCTTTCAGCAGATCCAGTGCCTGTGCCGCATCTTGTTCCGATACGATGACAACCATGCCGATCCCCATGTTAAACGTAGTGAACATGTCCTTGTTCGAAATGCTGCCCTGTTCCTGCATCAGCTTGAACACCGGGAGAATCGGCCAGGAGCCGTAGTCGATTTCGACATTCACACCTTCCGGCAGCATCCGAGGAATGTTCTCGATGAATCCGCCGCCCGTAATGTGTGCCATACCTTTGACTTGAATCTCTTTCAACAGCTTCAGCAGCGGTTTGACATAAATTTTGGTCGGGGTCAGCAGCACATCACCCAGACGACCGCCGAGCTCTGGCAGTTCCTGTTCCAATGTGTAACCGGACTGCTCCAGCAGCAGCTTACGAACCAGGGAGAAGCCGTTGCTGTGCACGCCGCTGGATGCAAGGCCGATCACCGTGTCACCTGCTGCAATATGCTGGCCGCTGATCATTTTGCTCTTATCAACGATTCCTACAGTGAAACCGGCAATATCATATTCGCCTTCACTGTACATACCCGGCATTTCCGCCGTTTCTCCGCCGATCAGCGAGCAGCCAGCCTGGTTACAGCCATCCGCGATCCCTTTGACGATCGACTCGATTTTAGACGGAATGACCTTGTCGCATGCTAGATAGTCCAGAAAAAAGAGCGGCTCCGCACCCTGTACCACGACATCGTTTACGCACATCGCTACAGCATCGATTCCGATGGTGTCATGACGGTCCATCGCAAATGCGAGCTTCAGCTTTGTGCCGACGCCATCGGTACCCGAGACGAGAACCGGCTCTTCATAGTTGCCCTTATTCAATTGGAACAGTGCGCCAAAACCGCCCAGATCCGTCATCACTTCAGGCCTGAATGTGGTTTTGACATGTTTCTTCATACGCTCGACGGCTTCATTGCCTGCCGCAATATCCACACCGGCGTTTTTGTAAGTATCAGACACGCGCGATACACTCCTTTAGAGAATGATGGTTGATATGTTTCATGCCTTGAAAGTCTCAGTACATTAATTAATATAGACTGAAGTAAAAAGTTACCGTTCTGCATGGCTGCGATGGCAAGTGTTCTTACGACCGCTGGCGCTTCTCCAGAATCACTTGTCACCTCCGCTATAGAAGGGTTTTGTTTTTAGTTCATTCTGTAAACTCATTAATCTATATTAGCTCGCCAGATAAGCAGCATGCCTCAGGTGCCCCCACATCGGGAGCACCTGATGGCACTGCTATGATCATCTAACAGCTGCAGCCCATTTTTTCTTCGCCGCCAAAATCAATTTGGGTCGGATAATCATTGTCGAAGCAGGCCAGACACAGACCGCCGTTCGGGCTGCTCTCGTCATAGCCCCCAATCGCAGCGATCAAACCGTCCGGGGTCAAGAAGGACAAGCTGTCCGCATTGATCTCCCGGCAGATTTCATCGACGCTTCTGGAGGAAGCGATGAGCTCCCGTCGGTCCGGCGTGTCAATGCCGTAAAAGCAAGGATTCTTGAACGGTGGTGAGGTGATACGAACATGCACCTCGGTCGCTCCGGCTTCGCGCAGCAGATTCACGATCCTCCGAGACGTCGTTCCACGTACGATCGAATCGTCAATCATTACGACACGCTTGCCTTCCACAACACGCCGCACCGCACTGAGCTTCATTTTCACACCCTGCTCGCGCAGCTCCTGACTCGGCTGAATAAACGTTCGGCCAGTATACTTATTCTTGATAAGGCCCAGCTCATAAGGAATGCCCGTCTGCTCGGCATAACCGATCGCTGCAGAAATACTGGAGTCCGGGACGCCTGTGACGACATCGGCATCCACAAAGGATTCCAACGCCATCTTGCTGCCCATCCGTTTGCGGGCGGAGTGAAGATTGGAGCCGTTCATATCACTGTCCGGACGGGAGAAATAAATGTACTCCATCGCGCACAGTGCCTTGCGGCCCGGCTCGGTATACCGGTCTTCATGCAGGCCGTCCTTGTCCAGGATCAGCAGTTCACCAGGCGCAATATCGCGCACAGGTTCCGCACCGATCACTTCCATGGCACAGGTCTCGGAAGCAAATACATAGCCGTCACCCAGACGTCCCATCGTCAGCGGCCGAAGGCCATTCGGATCAGACGCTACCAGCAGCTTGTCATTCGTCATCAGCAGAAAGGCATACCCGCCTACAAGACGGCTGAGCGCTTCCTTGGCTGCTTCAACAAAATCTTTCGGCGACCGTGCAATCAAATGCGCGATGACCTCGGTATCACTGGTCGTTTGGAAGATCGAGCCGGCATTCTCCAGTTCATGGCGAAGCTTGGGTTCGTTGACGATGTTGCCGTTCGTCGCAATGGCCAGATTGCCTTCGCGATACTTGAACACCAGCGGCTGGGCATTCGTAATCTTGCTGTCACCACTGGTGGAGTAGCGAACATGGCCGATGGACATGTCGCCGGACAACGATTCCAGCATGTCCCGGTCAAACACTTCCTTGACCAGTCCCATGCCCCGGTGATAACGGAATTCCTCGCCGTCTGAAACACAGATGCCCGCACTCTCTTCTCCCCGGTGCTGCAGGGCATGCAGTCCATAATAGGAGAGTGAAGACGCATCGGAATGTCCAAATACGCCGAACACCCCGCACTCTTCTTTCAGTTTGTCAAAGATATCGCTTTTTCCTGTACCCTCGTTATAATAATCGCCTGTCCATAATCCTTGCGGTATTACTTCATGCGGCATGGAATAGCATCCTCCCAGACGGCTTTCAAAACCTCCACTGGCTCCTGCACTGCGGAAGCACCGTTAATGCGGATGTTCAGCTCACTGCCGCCTACGCGGCCGATGGCTGCAAATGGAACACCCGCCTCTTTCAGAAGCTGCTCCAGATTGGATGTATGCTCTGGAGAGACCGACAATACGATCCGAGACTGGCTTTCACTAAACAGCGCCACATCATTTCTCAGCTCTGTATCCAGCTGAACGACTGCACCAACACCGCCGCTGATACAACTTTCGGCCAGCGCTGCGGCAACTCCGCCTTCCGATACATCATGCGCAGAGCGTACAAAGCCGGATTGAATGGCTGTCAGTACACCGCTGAGCAGTTTCTTCTCGGTATTCAGATCAAGCACAGGAGGGCGGCCTTCAGACACGCCATGCATCACAGACTGGAACTCGCTTCCGCCCAGCTCGGCGAAGGTTTCACCCAGCAGGTATACGTGATCGCCTTCGGCTTTGAAGCCTTGTGTTGTAATATGATCAATGTCATGAATCAGGCCGACCATACCGACGACAGGGGTCGGGAAAATGGCGCCTTTGGCATTCTCGTTATATAAACTTACATTACCGCCGATGACCGGAGCGTTCAGTACCCGGCAGGCTTCTGCCATACCGTCCACCGCGCGTTCCATCTGCCAGAAGATTTCCGGCTTCTCCGGACTACCGAAATTCAGGTTATCTGTAATGGCCAGCGGCTCTGCACCGGAGCAGACAATGTTTCGCGCTGCTTCACTGACAGCGATCTTGCCGCCAGTTTCCGGATCCAGATATACATACCGGCCGTTGCAGTCTGTGGTCATCGCCAGGGCTTTGCGTGTACCGTCAACGGTAACGACGGCTGCATCAGAACCAGGGCGCACCGCTGTGCTGGTACGGACCATGTAATCGTACTGATCGTAAACCCAGGCTTTGCTTGCTAGACTCGGTGAGCCCATAATTTGCTTCAGCGCTCCGCCCAGATCTTTAACTTCTTCATAACGGGTCGTATCCACTGCAGCCTGCTCTGCAAAATATGCCGGCTCGGCAGACGGTTTGTTGTACACCGGACACTCATCTACCAGCGCATGGACCGGCATATCGCCGACCACTTCGCCATGATGCAGCAGCTTGAGTCGTCCGTCGTCAGTCACCTTGCCCACCTTCGCACAAATGAC
The DNA here is from genome assembly GCF_012933385.1 of Paenibacillus lemnae. Lineage (GTDB taxonomy): Bacteria > Bacillota > Bacilli > Paenibacillales > Paenibacillaceae > Paenibacillus_AQ > Paenibacillus_AQ lemnae. The sequence continues at coordinate 32,963 of NZ_JABBPN010000018.1, read as the reverse complement.
GCCCCAGCGTTCAAAAATTTCACGTGCCTGCTCTTCATGCTTCGGCTCCACAACAAACAGCATCCGTTCCTGCGATTCGGACAGCATCATCTCGTATGCCGTCATGCCTTCCTCGCGCTGCGGCACCTGATCAAGATACAGCTCCAGGCCGTTGCCTGCTTTACTCGCCATCTCCGCACTGGAGCATGTGAGACCTGCCGCGCCCATATCCTGGATACCCAGCACGATGCCGGAGTTGATCAGTTCCAGACAGGACTCCATGACCAGCTTCTCCATAAACGGATCGCCGACTTGAACAGCCGTACGGTTCGCTTCCGATTCTTCGGTCAGTTCCACCGACGCGAAGGTCGCGCCGTGAATACCGTCACGTCCGGTAGGAGGCCCTACGTAGAACACCGGATTGCCCACACCTTTGGCGACACCGCGCTGGATTTTGTCATGATCGATAATACCGACGCACATCGCATTGACGAGCGGATTACCCTCATAGCTCTCATCGAACACCACTTCGCCGCCGACGGTTGGAATACCGATACAGTTGCCGTAACCCGCGATACCGGAGACAACATGCTCGAACAAGTATTTCACACGGTCACTTTCCAGCCTGCCAAAACGCAGGGAGTTCAGAATCGCTACCGGTCTTGCACCCATGGAAAAAATATCGCGGATAATGCCGCCTACACCCGTAGCTGCGCCCTGGAAAGGCTCTACAGCGGATGGATGGTTATGACTTTCGATTTTGAATACTACGGCCTGATTGTCACCGATATCTACAATCCCAGCGCCCTCACCAGGTCCCATGAGGACCCGCGGACCGCTGGTCGGGAAACGGCGAAGCAGCGGCTTCGAGTTCTTGTAAGCACAATGCTCGGACCACATGACGCTGAATACGCCGATTTCTGTGTAATTGGGTTTGCGTCCCATGAACGAACAGATCAGATCATACTCGCTGTCCGATACGCCCATCTGCTCATATAAACGATGTTCCGCAATCTGTGCTGCGGTAGGTTCTTTAGCGGACACTTGCTGCGCCATGCGTATCCCTCCAGGTCTGAATGATGGATGTAAACATTGCCTTTCCGTCTTCGGAGCCAAGCAGGCTGTTCACTGCGCGTTCCGGATGCGGCATCATGCCAAGCACGTTACCGCGCTCATTGCAGATCCCTGCGATATCGCCAACCGATCCATTCGGATTGCCGCTGTATGTGAACACGATCTGCTTGTTGTCACGCAGCTTCTGCAGTGTTTCTTCGTCACAATAATAGTTACCTTCCCCGTGCGCAATCGGAATGACAATCTCTTGTCCTTCCTCATAGTGACGGGTGAATGGTGTGTCGTTATTAACAACCTTCAGTACACTGTCATGACAGCGGAATTTCATCGATTCATTGCGGCGCAGGGCTCCCGGGAGCAGGCCCGCTTCCGTCAAGATTTGAAATCCGTTGCAGATGCCAAGGATAAACTTGCCCTGCTCTGCGGCTTTTGCTACTTCATTCATCACCGGGGCAAACCGGGAGATAGCACCACAGCGCAGGTAATCACCATAGGAGAATCCCCCAGGCACCAGGATCGCATCATAAGGGGACAGATCCGTTGCGGTATGCCAGACATAATCCACAGGCTCGCCTACGGTTTGTTCTACCGCCTTGTAGCAGTCAATATCACAATTGGAACCGGGAAATACGAGTACTGCAAATCTCATGGTTGTTAGCCCTCCAGTTCATAGCGGTAATCTTCAACCACCGTATTCGCAAGCAGCTTCTCGCACATTACTTTCAGACGATCTTCCGCCTCTTGACGGTCATCCGTGTTCAGCTCAACTTCCATATACTTGCCGATCCGAAGGCTTTCCACTTCCTGAAAACCCATGGAATGAAGTGCGCCTTGTACCGCAACACCCTGTGGATCCAAAACGCTCTGCTTAATGGTGACATATACCTTTGCTTTCAACATGTCTTCTTTGTTCCTCCTCGGTATCGTATATGAATTAGGAATGATTAAGTTCGGATGCCGTAATCCGGCGGTAAATATCGGTATACCGGCGCGTGGTTTCATCCACCACATGCTCCGGCAGCGGTTCAGGCTTGCTGTTCTTGTCCCAGTCGGTTCCTGCCAAGTAGCTGCGGACCGGCTCTTTATCCATGCTGTCAATCTCGATGTCCAGCTCGTATTTGCTCTGATCCCAGAATCTTGAGGAATCGGGCGTGAAGATTTCGTCAATCAGAATGACCTTGCCGTCCAGCAGGCCGAACTCAAACTTGCAGTCTGCCAAAATAATGTCGCGCTCGGCGCAGTAATCACGGGCAAAGCTGTACAGCATCAGACTTTTCTCCTGAAGCTCCAATGCCAGCTCGTCGCCGACCATCTCCTTCATGGTATCCATGGAGATATCTTCATCATGCCCCACATCGTTCTTGGCAGCCGGTGTAAAGATCGGCTTCGGAAACGCCTCATTCTTGCGCATCCCCGCCGGCAGCTTGATGCCGTTCACCTCACCGGTGGTCTGGTACTGACGCCAGCCTCCGCCTGTAATGTAACCGCGGACCACGCACTCGATATCGATGCGTTCCGCACGCCTCGATACCATAACCCGTCCGTCCAGCGCTTCCGGATCCTTGGCGACAGCACCCAGTTCCCGTACATCGGTATGGACCACATGGTTATCGATCAGACCCTTGGTGAGATCAAACCAGTAGCTGCTGAGCTGATTCAGCACGGTTCCCTTGGCAGGCACCGGCGGATCAAGCACATAATCAAATGCCGAGATGCGGTCTGTGACCACAATCAGCAAATGTTCCCCCAGATCGTAAAGCTCCCTTACCTTGCCTTTGTACAGCAGCGGCGCATCAATCAGGTCCACAGCTGTGGACAGCGCGCGAGACACCATATTCTCCACTCCCTTTGAGGGGGCCGCGTAAGACAGCGGCCTTTGTTCTATTTCAAGCCCAGCTTGTCAAAAATCGTATCCACATGCTTCAGATGCCAGCTTGGATTAAAGGCATCCTCAATCTCTTCACCACTGAGCACTTCTGTAATTTCCGGTGTACTTTCCACGATTTCGCGGAACTGGCGCTGTTCTTCCCATGCCTGCATCGCTCTCGGCTGTACGGTATCGTACGCCTGCTCGCGGCTGAAGCCCTTGTCGATCAGCTTCGTCATAACACGCCCGGAGAACGGAACACCGAAGGTCCGCGCCATGTTGCGCTTCATATTCTCAGGGAATACGGTCAGGTTCTTCACAATATTGCCGAAGCGGTTCAGCATATAGTTCAGCAGCATCGTCGCATCCGGCAGAATGATCCGCTCCACGGAGGAGTGGGAAATATCGCGCTCATGCCAGAGCGGCACGTTCTCGTATGCAGAAACCATATGTCCGCGAATCACGCGGGCAAGACCCGAGATATTCTCGGAGCCGATCGGGTTCCGCTTGTGCGGCATCGCCGAGGATCCTTTTTGACCTTTAGCAAATGCTTCTTCCACCTCGCGAACCTCACTCTTCTGCAGGGCACGCACTTCGGTGGCGAACTTGTCCAGCGATGTCGCAATCAGTGCGAGGGTCGCCATATATTCAGCGTGACGGTCACGCTGCAGCGTCTGGGTCGAGATCGGCGCAGGCTTGGTGCCCAGCTTCCGGCAGACGAACTCTTCGACGAATGGATCAATGTTCGCATACGTGCCGACAGCACCGGAAATTTTGCCAAACTGTACATTGTCTGCTGCATGGCGGAAACGCTCCAGGTTGCGGACCATCTCTTCGTGCCACAGAGCCATTTTGAGACCGAACGTAGTCGGTTCAGCATGAACGCCGTGCGTGCGGCCCATCATCGGGGTGTGCTTGTATTCCAGTGCCTTCTCACGCAAAATTCCGATAAACCGAAGCAGATCCTGCTCCAGAATTTCATTCGCCTGCACCAGCAGATAGCCGTTCGCTGTATCCACCACGTCTGTGGAAGTCAGCCCGTAATGCACCCATTTGCGCTCACTGCCCAGGCTTTCTGATACGGCGCGTGTAAAAGCGATCACATCATGACGGGTTTCCTGCTCGATTTCATAAATCCGATCAATATCAAATGAAGCATTCTCACGCAGCGCCACGGTGTCCTCTTTCGGGATCACGCCCAGCTCGGCCCACGCCTCACATGCGCACAATTCTACTTCCAGCCACGCTCTGAACTTGTTTTCCTCGGTCCATACGGCCCGCATTTCCGGTCTGCTGTAACGTTCAATCATTGATTAAGCCTCCAAATATTAGTCTGCTCTATCCACTTCAAAGCATCTTCCACATCACCGCAGAGCAGGTTGATATGACCCATTTTGCGGCCGTGCTTGCTTTCGCTCTTTCCATATAAGTGAAGCTTCGGCACAATGCCGAGCGAATCCGCTAATTCATCTCTCTGTGTCACACGGTTTACGGCCTCTTCCAGATGCTGTCCCAGAATGTTAACCATGACCACAGGACTTAGCAGTGTAGTATCCCCCAAAGGCAGTCCGCAGATCGCACGAATATGCTGCTCAAACTGGGAAGTCACACATGCCTCCATCGTATAATGACCGGAGTTATGCGGTCTGGGAGCCACTTCGTTGACGTACAGCTCACCTTGTTCTGTCAAGAACATCTCAACAGCGAGCAGTCCGGCAGCTCCTAAACCTTCGGCCACCTGCTCCGCCAGCTGACAGGCTCTGCGCTGAATCTCGCTTGGAATGCGGGCCGGCACAACCGAAACATGCAAAATATTATCCACATGCACATTCTCCGCGGGTGGAAAGCTTCTAACCTCTCCTGCCGGCGTCCGTGCCGCAATGACCGAAATTTCACTGCTGAATGCAATGAATTTCTCCAGCACCAGCTGCGTACCGCCTGAAGACAGCCTGTTATAAGCTTCTTCCAGCTGACCGCCTTCTCTGAGCACAGCCTGTCCTTTGCCGTCATAGCCACCGGTCGCTGTCTTCAGCACACAAGGAAGCCCCAGCTCTGAAGCCGCAGCCTCAAGTTCAGCCAGACTCTTAATCTCCCGGTAAGGCGCAACAGGTACGCCGGCTGCTTCGATGGCTGCTTTCTCACGAAGCCGGTTCTGTGTCGTGTACAGCAGCGTGCTTCCCTGCGGTACGTAGGACTGCTCCTCCAGGAGCGAGGCCACACCGGCATCCACGTTCTCGAATTCGTACGTGATCACATCCGCCCGGGATGACAGCTCTTTCGCTGCCTGCACATCGTCATAGGATGCGGTAATCTGGGGTGCGAGCTGTCCCAGCGGTGAATCAGGGGTCGGATCAAGCGTGATGAAGCGATAGCCCATCGCAATACCATCCAATGCCATCATCCGGCCGAGCTGGCCGCCGCCTAGTACGCCAATGACCGAGCCCGGCGGAAGCACATGATTGTGAGCGGCATGGTTTCCACTGCGTTCCTTGACGTCACTCATAGACTGTCACTGCCTTTCAGCACCTCGTCCCGGGTGCGGTCACGGCGTTCCTGCACTCTTGCACGGATCGACGCATCACCAGCCCCCAGAATCTGGGCTGCAAGCAGTCCAGCGTTGACCGCACCTGCGCGGCCAATAGCCACGGTTGCCACCGGCACGCCGCCCGGCATCTGGACGATAGACAACAGCGAGTCCAGCCCATTCAATGCCTTCGATTGAACCGGAACGCCGATCACCGGAAGCACCGTCTTGGCTGCCACCATTCCTGGCAAATGAGCCGCACCGCCTGCACCGGCGATAATGACGCGAATCCCGCGTCCTTCCGCTTCTTCCGCATACTTGAACATCAGATCCGGCGTCCGGTGAGCGGACACCACCTTTTTCTCATATGTTATGCCCAGATCATCCAGCACCTCACATGCATGAGACATGGTTTCCCAATCCGATTGACTGCCCATAATGACTGCTGCTTGTACCGACATGCTACACCCGCTTTCCCCAAGATTAACAACTATATTATAAAAAAAACCAGGTTCCCGCCATGCAATTTCGCAGGGGTACCCGGACTAAAGGGAATACCGGACCCTCTCTATGACAACATCATAAAAGGCACAGGACGCGTCCACACAGCGGCTGCCGGCAAAGCGGCAGGCTGTTCTGGCGGCAGCTGACTGCCGGTCCGCCGTATTCCCTCGTAGTCCGAAAATTTACGGTTTTCGGGTAGAGACTTCCGGGCCGTATTCCCGGCGTTATACGAGACATATAAATTATTTAATCACTTCATGCTATAAATCATACTCTAAATCATTTACGTTATAAATTCATCTTTTATATGATCAGTTTAACAATCTCTAACACTGGATGTCAACCTAAACACGAACGTTTAGATAATTGTAAAATTTAATGTTCGTTTTTTGTAAAACCTTATATTTACGAACCATTCAAAAAAAAGGAATGCCCTCCGGCATCCCTCTAGTCCTTGTCGTTATCCTGTTCTTCACTTAATGACCAGCACCGGCACACCCGCATGCTGCACAACATTATGACTGACGCTTCCCAGTACAAACTCACGGATTCCGTTCAGTCCGCGGCTGCCGATGACGATCAAATCCACATCATGCTGCACCGTATATTCCAGAATGACGTCCGCCGGGGAGCCCTGAATCATATGCACATTTCCTTCGACTCCGGCCTCCGCCATCCGTTCCTTAAGTTCATTCGTGGTCTGTTCTGCCAGGTCGAAAATTTCCTTGTTGACCGAAGCTGGAATCGGCGCAATGCCTTCCCCCACAAAAAAACGCGGATATTCATATACATGCACAATATCAAGAGACGCTTCCGGTGTAACTCTGGCCAGTTCAACGGCCCGCCCCAGTGCCTTGACCGAGACCTCGGATCCATCATAAGCAAGCAAGATATTTTTGAAAAGCACAGGTACCACCTCATTTCCTGGGTTAAAGAGAGTCGTTCTCCATTACCCGTGATCTCAACAAGATGAAACGAACCTGCACCTGCGCTGTGCTTAACAGATCACTTCCACAAATATGTATATAAAACAGCATTCACGAACACCAGTAACGGCACGCCGAGCGTAAAAGACAAGTGTCTGGTCTTATGCCGCTTGCGGTACATCGCTCCCCAGACACCCAAGGCTCCCCCTGCAGCAGCCAGCAGGAACAGTGTTTTTTCCGGGATCCGGTCCCTGCCCATACGCGCACGGCGCTTGTCCTCCGACATAACCAGATATGCTACCAGATTAATAAACACGAACCATGACCCCAGTGCTGTTCTCACTCAAAAAGCCCCCTTATGCATTCTCCCTGGCTTTATTATAAAACCGGCAGGAATGGAACACAATTCAGGGGGCATCCTAAGATATGCTTTAGCTGCGATACTTTACTAGGATTCCTGCTTCGGAATCTCGTTCAGGCTTGGAACCACATGCTGGGCCTTCTGAGGTTTCAGCGTCTTGCTCTCCTCCAGAATACTGGATTTGTTCTGCTGGTTTTCACTTTTTCTCGGCTTGTGGAACGGCATGGCCCTTCACCTCCTGTGTTACTAGCGTGAGCCATTTCAGGCAAGGTTATGCCTGATTGTTTTCTGCCAAAGCTTGCTGCGGCTGGGAGTCATCTTCAAATGGATATTTCAGTCCCCATTGTCCGCGGATGGTGTCCATCAGCTTCATGATATTCAGCGATTCCTCCAGAGGAATGACACTGCTCTCTGTCCGGCCTTCGGCCAGGCAGCGGCCTACTTCTTCTGCTTCATAAACATAGCCGCTGAACTCCCGCTCATGTCTGAAGTGCTCCGGATCCTTATCTGCTTCATGAAGAACCGCTTCATGGGCATATAAGAATCCCGGAACATGAATCCGCCCGTGTGTACCATAGATGACGGCTTCGTCCGTCAGGTTGAGGCGCGTTGCGCCGCTCAAGGATGCCGACTTGCCGTCTTCATACTCAAGCAGTACGGAAAACTGGTCATCAACACCCGTTTCGCAGTAATGGACCGTGCTGTAGATGTTTTTTGGATCTGAACCCAGCAGCATCGATGCAAACGATACGGGATAAATGCCGGCATCCAGCAGTGCCCCCCCTCCAAGTTCCTTGTTGAACAATCGGTGTTCCGGGTCCAGTTCTGCTTTGAAACCGAATTCAGCTTTGACCATAAGAACCTCGCCAATCCGTCCTTCACTGACCCATTTACGAACCTGGACGATAGCCGGCAGGAACCGTGTCCACATGCCTTCCATTAAGAAGAGCTTATGTGCTCTGGCATAGTCAATCAGTTCAGACAGCTCGCCGCTGTTCACCGTAAAGGGCTTCTCGCACAGCACGGCTTTTCCGGCCCGAAGTGCCTGCAGTACATTGTCTTTATGCACTGGATGAGGAGTCGCCACATAGATCGCATCCAGATCTGGGGCCTGAACCAGCTCCTCATAAGAGCCGTAAGTACGCGGGATGCTGAACCGCTCGCCAAACTTTGCAGCACTCTCTTCCGTTCTGGATCCGCAGGCTGCCAATTCCCCGTTATCTGCGTACTTTAAATCTCCTGCAAACTTTTCGGCAATCCAGCCCGTACCCATAATACCCCATTGAATATTCTTCTGGTTATCACTCATATTTTTCTCCTCCTTTGTACACTCGAAATCATAATTATTCCATTATATCCTAACATTTGGAAAGTTAAGTTACTATATTTTTGATTTATACGCTTCATCTACAATCCACTATTCAAAGTCTGCTCGACCCGACCGGCGAAACCGCGCCTCCAGACAAGATAGTTAAGAGCAAATAATATAACTATAAACAAGTAGGTACCATAATCCATTCTGGATGCGATAACGTGGATACCGGCAAACAGGCCCAGAACAACCATCATCCCGAACAGTTTGGCTGTCGTTCCCCCTCCCTGAACCTTTTGAAACGGCTCTGCAAACGGCATATTCCTGCCCAGGAGTTTGTAGGAGATGTACGTGTACAGGAACAAACTAAGAAGCACTGCGATGAGATCAGGAATAATGCGAGTTCCAAATACAGAAACAAACACAACAGCTTCAAACAGATATAAGGGGATGAACAATCTGGATAAAAAAGCCTTCAGCGTTCCTTTATAGATGTCATTCATATCTTTCAGCGGAATCGCCTGGAATATCCAGGAGCCTTTATAGTTGCCTGAGTATTTCAGCATCATAACGACCGTCGGAATCATCGCCCCGCAGAAATAAATAAATAAGTAACTTCGGCCTGACGAGATCTCTGCTAAGCTATTGCCGGTACTCAGGCTCGTAAGGATGAATATAAACGGAATAATGAGCGATAAGCCGAGAGATGGATATACTTTCAGCTTAAACTCCCGTTCTCTGGACATCATGACTGAAGCAAAATGAAAGAAAACCGCTTCATCCTTGTTCCCGCAAATCCATCTTCCGATGATATTCTGCAGAGTAACAAGCCGCCGCTTTCCGGCTTCTCCCTGTTCGGCAAGTTTCTGAAGATGATGCTCAAAGAGAGGCATCAGCCGAATATATATCACAAGAGACACGATCGGAACAATCAAGGCAAGCAGTGTAAAAGCCAGATAATGACCGGTAACCTGCCTGTTCAGCAGCATTTCATAAGGTCCGGCAAACCAGACGGGAGGCAGCAGATACTGCCACCACGCAGGTTCAAAACTCAGGGACAGCGATGAGAAACTAAATAAACGAAACACCAGCTGATAACCCACGGTAATGACAACAGTCAGTCCAATCTGCACGTAATTAATCATATCCTTCAGGGTCTCTCCATTAAAAAATCGAAGAATCAAAAAATAGAGCAGGGCCGTCAGGGTGATCACTAAAAAGTCCAGCCATATGATCTCCACCAAATAAATCAAAAAGAAAGCGGGACCCTGCTTAAAAAGTGAGGCCAGCAGAGAAGGCAGCGTAAGCGCAGCCGTAACCAGCGTCATATACACAAGAATATGTATGACTTTGGCCATGTTCATCGTACGTGCATGGACCGGCCTGGACAGCAGCAGCGATTTATCCCGGATATCCAGCAGCACAGCGGAGAAGTCGGAAATCAGTGAGGTTGACACCATAAAGAAAATAACGGAGAATACAATACTCATTTTGAATAAGTCATTGCCTTCCATCAGCACGAACGGAATTAACACTAATCCAACCAATCCATACAGCCATAAGGAAGATATAAAAAGATTGTCGGAATCTTTCTTGTGAGCCGCGATGGTGGGAGGCCTGCGCCCGTCCATCGTCAGCTTGATCTGCAGAATCAGCCTCAGCTGAGGATACTGAATCCCCATCTTTTCCAGCGGAGTCCGAAACCGGTCCAGCAGCTTTAACGTACGGAATTCCTTCATTCACCCACCTCGTTCACCACAGCAACAAACCGTTCCGCCAGCTCCCGATGCTGATCAAAGCCTGTCAGCTGTGTGAATATATTTTCCAGACTGCTTTCCAGGCTTTTTTCTTTCAGTTCGTCAAAGCTGCCGTCTGCGGCGATACGCCCATCATGAAGCAGAATAATGCGGCTGCTGATTTTCTCGACCACGTCCATAATATGAGAGGAATAAAAAATCGTCTTCCCCTGGCTGGACAGCAGCTCCAGAATCTCCTTCACAACCATGACACTGTTGGCGTCAAGACCGCTGAGCGGCTCATCCAGAAATAAAATATCCGGGTTATGCAGCAAGCTGGAGATCAGCATCACCTTCTGCCTCATTCCTTTGGAAAACGATGATATCCGGCTGTTAAATGCATCTTTGATCCCAAGAATTTCAGCTAGATGTAAACTCCTAAACTCTGCATCCCCGGCATTCATTCCGTACAGCTGACCCACAAAGCTCAAATACTCGAGGGCTGTCAGCGTATCGTAGAGTTCTGCCACCTCGGGCACATAACCGATTCTTCGTTTGTACTCAGGCCCGGCCTCCGCAATGTTCTGCCCAAAAATGTGCACATCGCCGCTGTAACCCTCCACAAGTCCCAGCATAATTTTCACCGTCGTGCTCTTTCCGGCCCCGTTGGGACCGATATATCCAATGATCTGTCCAGGATGGACCTGAAGATCAATCCCGTTCAGCACAAACCGATCTCCGTATCTCATTCTTAAATCTGTAATGGATATAACAGGTTCTGCTTGATTCATATAAGCTTCCTCCTTTCAACAATTTCCTAATTATCCCACAATTGAGATGTCATGAACAGCCAATAAAAACCACCGGCGACAGGTTGATACCCTCACCAGTGGTTTTAACGTCATCTCATATGAAGTTCATACTGCAGGCATCCAAACTCAGTTTTTGTTTTTCTCCATGGCTGCTTTCAGCAGCTCACCGAGGTTGTTGCCGACGGATTCCTGCTTGCCTGCGTACTGCTGAACCAGCTTTCGTTCTTCGCGCTTGTTGATATGCTTGCTGTCCTTGTTCAGTGTCTCCGTAATGCCGCAGCCCAGACACTGGACGAAGAGTCCGGCCTTGCCTTCTTTCATCTCCATCTTCTTGTGGCACTGCGGACAGCGGCGGTTGGACAATCGCTTCTCGCCGGAACGCTTGTATCCGCAGTCATCGCTCGGGCATACCAAGAGCTTGCCGCGCTTGGTCTTCTTCTCCAGCAGCCGAGTATTGCAGTCCGGGCAGTGGCTGTTCGAGACATTGTGCGGCTTGTACTCCGCCTCACTGCCCTTGACGCCGGCCACCAGTTCCTTTGTCATCTCCCGGATTCCGCGGATGAAGGGCTCAGGCTTGCCTTGTCCCTTGGCAATCCGCTCCAGATCAGCTTCCCAGCGTGCTGTAAGTTCCGGCGTCCGAAGTGAGGAGGCAACCAGCTCGATCAGCTGTTTTCCCTTCCCTGTCGGGTGCAGCGAGGAGCCCTGCCGCTCAATCGTATCAGAGCTGACCAGCTTCTCGATAATATCGGCGCGTGTCGCCGGTGTACCGAGACCATGCTTCTCCATCTGGGTCAGCAGCGCAGCTTCCGTGTAACGCTTCGGAGGCTGGGTGCGGCCCGGCTTGACGATACAGCGGCGAACGGTGACCTGCTCGCCTTCGGTTAGCGGCGGCAGCAGCTTCCCGGAAGGCCCGGGACTGCCCGCGTCCTGATTGTCCTCGTCGCTCTCATCATCATAATCGCCGCCGTATACTTCACGCCAGCCGCTGTCTTTCACGGTCGTTCCCTTGGCGTACAGCTGTTCTCCCTCGATCTGAACCGTTACAGATACAGCATCATATCTAGCCGGCGGGTAGAACAGGCTGATAAACCGCCGTACGATCAGGTCGTACAGCTTGCGTTCCTCTGTGCTCAGCTTGTTCAGCAGCACAGTCTCCTCGGTTGGAATGATCGCATGGTGGTCACTCACCTTGCTGTCATCGATGATCCGTTTGCCAGGCTGCAGATTTTTGCGCAGCAGCGGACGGGCCAGTGCGGCATACGGTCCAATCGCTACGCTCTCCAGCCGCTCTTTTAAAGTAGATACCATATCGCTGGTCAAGTAACGGCTGTCTGTCCGCGGATAGGTGACCAGCTTATGCTGTTCGTATAGCTTCTGCAGCACGCTGGACGTCTGTTTTGCAGAAAAACCGAAGCGCCGGTTGGCATCCCGCTGCAGCTCTGTCAAATCGTAAGCCAGCGGATGGGGTTCGGATTTCTCACTCTTTTTCACCGTGATCACGCGTCCGGTTCGTCCGTCCAGCTTTTCCTTCAGCAGTTCGGCCTGCTTGCGGTCAAAGATCCGGCCGTCACCGCCGGAACCCCGCCATGCCGCTTCAAAGGCGCCAAAATCGAGGCTAATTGTATCGTACTCCTGTGAACGGAAGTTTACGATCTCCTTCTCCCGCTCCATAATCATCCCGAGCGAAGGCGTCTGAACACGTCCGGCGGACAGCTGTGCATTAAACTTGCACGTCAATGCACGTGTAACGTTAAGCCCGACCATCCAGTCAGCTTCGGCACGGCAGCGCGCCGATTCGTACAGCCGGTCGAACTGACTGCCTGGCTTTAGGGAAGCGAAGCCCTCTCGGATCGCTTTATCCGTCTGCGACGAAATCCACAGCCTTTTGAACGATTTGTTCCACTTCGCCATTTGAAGGATCCAGCGTGCCAGCAGTTCACCCTCACGTGCTGCATCAGTTGCAACAATCATCTCGTCGATGTCCTTGCGCTTCAGCAGATGCTGAACCGTCTTGAATTGGTGGCTCGTTTCACGAAGCACCTTCAGGTTCATGCGCTCCGGCAGAATCGGCAGATCCTCCAGCGCCCAGGTCTGATATTTATGATCATAGTCTTCCGGCTCTGCAAGCCCCACCAGGTGGCCTAACGCCCAGGTCACGACATATTTAGGTCCTTCAAAATAATTTTTGTGCTTCTCGCGGCTCCCCATGACCCGCGCAATCTCTCTTGCTACCGACGGCTTTTCTGCCAACACCAATGCTTTCATAGCCCTCCCCCTTTCTCATAACTTTTATTATACCACGTTCCGTTTTTGCCGTTGTATTGTCGCTGCCAATTTTGGTCGTAGATCACTTTCTCAACGAGCTGCCCCCTGCCACAGTGCCTATCCCCGTCCAGTCAGTCCAGTCCAGTCCAGTCCAGTCCAGTCCAGTCCAGTCCCAAGCAGCATCCATGATTAAGCTTGGTTTTCAAGCTTATTTCTTGAAAAAACAGGGCCATTGTCACATTAAGCCTGATTTCCAATCTTATTTCTCCACTTTTCTCCAAATTCTCATCCACAGCCGGACTTTCAGCGAGTTTAAGATTGTTTTTCAGGCTTAACGTATACGCGGCAGGAAAAATGTGACAAATAAGCTTGATTTTCAAGCTTATTCCTAGCGACTGACGCGACTGACGCAACTCATCCGACTCACTCATCTATATAGAATGAACTAATAAATTACATGCGAATACACAGTCGGTCAATAACTTCATTAACTTCATTGTCTGGGATGTATCCGTTTCATGAAGGCTGCGATGTGCAAGTGAGCGAGTGAATGTGGTAACGGCTCTAACGGACATGGAGTCCGTTAGAGTTGGCCTAAGTCACTCGCCATTCATGATGCTCTATGAAGGGAACCTTCAGCGGAGGTGACAAGTGATTTGGGAGATGCCGCAGCGGTCGTAAGATCACTTGCCCTCGCAGCCATCCAGAACGGTAACTGTTAACTTTAGTCTATCTAACGTGTCGCACGCGTCCCACCATCACACAGCAAAAAGAGGCCGCCCCACAAGATCCAAGATCTTGCGAAACAGCCCCTTTGGCAAATTCACATCTACTTCTCACAGTCATCTTCCAGTCATCCATTCCCACCTACTTCTTACGGTCCTCCACATATTTGCCCTGCTCCGGTACGGCCAGCTCCTTGAAATTCGTCGCCAGCCGGTGCAGGGACTCCTGCAGCTCGCCGCCGGACATGGACACACCATGACCCGTGACGGCTATTTTGGGGTTGAGCGCAGCCAGCTTTTGAACCGATTCTTCCGCAGCACCCCAGTCCGGCGTGAAATACATTGGCGGGCCGTGCAGCTCCCTCTTTTGACCGACAACGGCCAACGCGGATTCCTGTTTGACGGTGATGAACGCATCGCCGGCAATCAGGGCACCATCCCGCTCGCGGAACAAGGAGATGTGCCCGGGACTATGGCCCGGCGTATAGATCCAGCGCCATTCCGGCAGCGCGGGTACACTGCCATCTTCGTTCAGGGCCTGAACGGTCGAACCGAGATCAATTGCATCGTTCGGATAGGCCTTCGCCAATCGCGCCATCATCCCGCCGCCGACACTGGGATCACCTGGCGGATAATCCGCCTCCCCAGTCAGATAAGGCAGCTCAAGTTGGTGAGCGAATACCGGAATGTTATAGCGGTCAGCGAGCTCTTTTACATTACCTACATGATCAAAGTGTCCATGCGTCAAAATGATGCATGCCGGCGGCCTGCCAAAGCGCTCTTCGGCAGTTTCTACAATGGTATCCTCAAATTTACTCATACCTGTATCCACTAATACCCAGTCTCCTGCCTGGCGATCCCCCACCATCAGCAAATTGACCATGACGGTACGCAGTGACAGAATATCCGGAGCTACCTCTTCGGTCTCCACTGTACCTGTTTTCAGCATACTGTGCTCATTCATCTTTATCCCTCCAGTTCAGTCATAACGGCTTCTTACTTATACCTTACCCGTAATGAGCCTTTTCAATTGGTTGGAAGCTCGGTTATTGAATCGTCTTATACATCCGGTCCAGGTAGCGCCAGCGAGTGATCAAGAAGAACAGAATCTGAACACCCAGGAAAAATATAA
Source organism: Paenibacillus lemnae (assembly GCF_012933385.1). Taxonomy (GTDB): domain Bacteria; phylum Bacillota; class Bacilli; order Paenibacillales; family Paenibacillaceae; genus Paenibacillus_AQ; species Paenibacillus_AQ lemnae. Next base: position 17,746 of record NZ_JABBPN010000018.1, on the reverse strand, counting down.
AGATTTTGATGGTATGGCCCAGGATTGAGAAATCCACAAGCTGCTGCAGTGCCAGGAAGGCGACCCCGCTGTGGATGACCGCGATCACGATCGGCAGAAAGAACATGATGGCAAGCTGCTGTGTGACGATCTTTCGGAGCTCACGGCGGCTCAGACCTACTTTGGCGATCATCCGGTACTGCTGCTCATCCCGGGACAAATCGGCGTAAAGCCGAAAATAAATAAAGCTGGCTGCGAAGGTGAAGAACACGATCCCGATCAAACCGCTGACCATGAGCATTACACCGTTTTCTTGACGGGAACTTTTCCATTCCGAGTAAAGCGATGTAAAATAGCTGCTGTATTCCCCGTCACCTTGATCTAGAGCGGCTGCGATGGCAGAAGAGACCTCCCCTGTTTCCTTCCAATCTTCTACATAAAAAGTGTGATGGACCGGAGCGGTCACCTCATCCTCTTGAGCAGCATGAAACCGCTGAAACCTATCATCGGGAATCACAAGCGCATTCCCGTATAAATGGGGAATTACGATCAACTCTTCAGCTCTGACCACCTTTACGGTCTCGGCCAATATACCGGACATGATCTCTATTTCCTCGGTGTCCACACCTTCCAGGCGAAGCCGGTTGCGTTCCCCCACGCTTCCGGGTGTCAAAATACTTTCATCTCCTGCTAGACTACTTTCCTCGAGCCCCATGGATGCCAGCAGCCCGTTATATTGACTCAACGTGATCAGGGGATATCCGTTATCGGAGGTCATCAAATTAAAACTTGCTTCACGATACTGAATACCGGACTGCTCCAGCTCATGACGAATCATATTCAGCTGTTCCTCCCCCTTCTTACGATCTTCTTCAAAAGAAACAAAAGTGAACGCATAGGGGTTTTCCATGCCGGACAACCCGGGATCTCCGACTGTGAGTGCCGTGCCGATGCCAGTAAACGCCGAGGCTGAAATTATCGTAACCATAAAGAACATGACCGCATTATCCCGGATCCGGTAGATCAGTTCGGATATGGTCAGCAGGTTGGTTTTCCGAAAAAAAACATGCGGTTTACGCTGCAGTCTTTTCATATAATAGACGCTGAACTGGGTGTACAAAAAATACGTTCCTGTAATAACAAGCACGACCCCGCCAAACAGCAGGGGCAGTGAAAAAATCTGCAGCACTGCAAATACCATCACCATCACATACCCGCCTCCCATGAGGAGCACCGCAAGGATGGCAAGCCAGACCGACGCTTTGGGAGCAGATTTCGGTGTTTCGTCTGATTTCACCAGCGAAATCAGTGTCCCTTTTCTTAGAAGGATCGATGAAAACAACGCGACCACAATGAACAAAACGGCATACGCCCCTACCGTCAGCAGCACGGCTTTACCCGGGACATAAAAAGGCAGGCCCTCATCCACCGCAAGCAGGCTTGCACTAATCAGCAGGGTCAGCTTGGAGAAGATCAGGCCTGCACCGATGCCTCCTGCAATGGCGGCAGCTCCGATGACCAGGTTCTCGATGAACAGCATACGGTTCAGCTGCTTGCGCGACATGCCGAGCACGAGCAGAATACCGAACTCTTTTTGACGCACCTTCATAAAAGCGCCGACAGAATAGAGCAGGAAAAAGAACGAGAACACGAACACAATCACCTGCGAAACCTTCATCCCCATCGTACCAAGCTGGCTTACGGTTCCGCTGGAGGACATGATCCCATTCTCCAGATTCGGATGAAAGGCAAGCATCGCATAGATGAAAAACACCATAACAGAGAAAGCACTGCTCATAAAATGAGCGATATATGTTCTCTTGCTGCGCAGGACGTTGTTAAGGGCGAACTGGCGAAAATTCATGGCCTGTCCCTCCCAGCAGTGATAATACATTCAGGATTTTTTGATAAAAAGCGCCCCGGTTGTCGCCGCAATGAATCTCGTTGTACAGCTGTCCATCTTTAATAAATACGACCCGGTTGCAGTAGCTGGCTGCTACCGGATCATGCGTCACCAGCATCATGGTGTCCCGGTTCTCTTTGTTGCGCCGTTCCATGATCTCCATGACATCTCTGGCAGATTTGGAATCCAGATTCCCTGTCGGCTCATCCGCCAGCAACAGCTTAGGTTGATGGATCAAAGCGCGGGCCACTGCAGTACGCTGGGCCTGGCCGCCTGAGATCTCATACGTACGCTTGTCCAGGATCGGGGTGATCCCGAGATTGTCTGCAAGATGGGCGATACGGTCGTTCATCTCCGCAACCTTCACCCCGTCCAGAGTAAGTGGAAGCAGGATATTTTCTTTAACGGTTAAGGTATGGAGAAGATTAAAAGACTGAAACACAAACCCCAATTCCCTGCGCCGGAACATTGCCAGCTCATCCTGGGACATTGTGAATGGATTTTGTCCACTGATCGTGATCTTTCCGGATGTCGGAGTATCAATGGTGGATATCATATTAAGCAGTGTGGTTTTGCCGCTGCCTGACGGACCCATAATACCTACAAATTCACCTGCTTGGATCGTGAGATTGATATCGGACAATGCCACTTGAGACACCGCCCCTTTGTACACTTTCCCGAGATTTTGCACCGAACAGATTTCCATAGCCAAAAGCCTCTCTTTCATTTCACTTCGTTGATCTATGGATCCAGTGTAGCCGATGAATCCGGTGTTATCCTATCGATCCACCTTTCACGAATCTTACATTCATGTAAGGTTTCTAAGCAGATTACCTCTTGAACCACAGCCGCACCACGGTTCCCTCACCCGGTGTCGATTGCAGCTCGATGGGGTGATTCAGCTTATCGGCAGCTTCCTTGATCAGATAGAGCCCCATACCAGTAGACTCTTTCAGCTTTCTGCCATTCTCTCCGGTATAAAATGGGTGAAACACTCGGGCCAGGTCCGATTTGGGAATGCCCATGCCCCGATCGCATACTTCCAGCATGACATCGCCGTCTTCTATAGAGGATGCCTGCACAGTAACCTTGCTGCCGGTCCCGGCAGCATATTTGATGCTGTTGGACAGCAGCTGAAGCAGAATGAACCGAAGCCATTTTCCATCGGTCTGCACCGTCAGCTCCGGATCGATCAACACTTCGGGATAAACATCGCTGTGGATAAAATAACGCTTGTTCTCATGCACGGCATCTACAGCCGCCTCATATAAAGACACGATTTCCACACTAAAATCCTGTTCGAACGTATCCAGTCTCGACATGTACAGGACCATGTCCAGTCCTCTGCGGATTCGGTCAGATTCCTCGGAAATGCTGCGATAAGCATCATTGTCATCGTCCTGTGTAATCATTTCGATGACGGACAGCGGGGTTTTCATCTGATGCACCCACTGGTTCATGAACATCATATGCTCTTTTTGCCGGCGTTCTTTTTCCTCGATCACACTCCGGTACTGCCGGTACTGCTCCTCCATCAGGTGGTTCAAGGCAGCTGACAGCGGTGCAGATTCATGATGACGAAGGGATTCCTCCAGCGAATGCACGGGACGTGAAAGCGTCCTGTACAGTTCCCGATGGCTGATATAACGGTAAACCAGATAAATGGAGAGCACCATAAGGCCCAGAAAAACCGCGTAGCCTGCTGTCAGAACATCATTATAGCCGTCAAACCAGAACACCAGCAGCACCAGACCCAGCTGTAACGATGAAAACAGGATCAGGGGCAGATGCTCTCTCCAGAACAGTTTATTCATCCTGCTCACCTGTCCTTCCATACGACATTCAATCGGTATCCCGAACCCCGTACGGTTTCCAGAGCATTCTGAATCCCCAGCTCTGCCAGCCGTTTGCGCACACGGGTAATATTCACACTCAGCGTGTTGTCATCCACAAAAGTATCATCCCAAAGCTTTTCCAAAATGCGTTCCCGGCTGACAAGGCGCGGACTCCGGCTGAGCAGGGTTTCAAGCAGAATCGTCTCTTTCTGGGTCAATGCTACACTCCGATTCCCAAGGCCCATTTCCATCCGCTCCGGAAACAGAACCAGCCCCTCCTTCTCTACCCTTCGCTCCTGCGACGAAGTCGCATAATCGCCATAGCTTCTTCGCAGCTGGCTGTGAATTTTGGCAATGACCATATCATAGTGAAACGGTTTGGTTATATAATCATCCGCTCCGCTTTCCAGTGCTCTCAACTGATCCGGCATCCCGTCTCGAGCCGAAATGAACAGGATGGGACAAGTTGAAATCGACCGGATCTGGCGGCACCAATAATATCCGTCATAACTTGGCAGATTCACATCCAGCAGTACCATATGAGGCCTGATATCCTGAAACTGTTCCAGCACATGTTCAAAATCCTGCACGAGAACCGCTTCATTCCCGTACCGCTGAATATGGGATTGAAGCAGCGCTGCCAGTTTGGGGTCATCCTCTACAATCAACAATTTGTACATGCTTGTTCTTCCTTTCCTGTTTCTCATTGACGATCATTTAGCGCTATAATGGGTTGTATAATCCACTACTTATCCGGAAGGTGAATAAACCTATGTCAAGGCCCAGCATCATGGATGAGCTTCAGCTTCAATACCGGAACTTCTCCATGAAAGAAAAAGAAATTGCCGACTATATTATCCGGTTTAAAAATACCATTCACAATATTAACATACGGGAGCTTGCTGAGCAGACGCACTCCTCCACCTCTACCATCACCCGCTTCTGCCGCAAAATCAAGTGTGACAGCTTCGTCGATTTCAAAATCCGTTTAAACCGTGAAACCGATGACCCCGATGTGTCGGATGACAGCTTCTCCAAGGTTCGGAACTTGTACACCGATATTGTCAACGCTACGGCAGATATGCTGCAGCAGAACCAGATTGAGCAGGTCGTTCAGCGCATTAAATCCGCACAGCGTGTGCAGGTCTACGGCCTTGGAAGCTCCGGTTTATCCGCCCTGGAGTTCAAGTACCGGCTCATGCGCATGAATATTAACATCGATGCCATTACAGACTCTCATATGATGATCATGAGTGCATCCCTGCTGAACAAACATGATCTCGTGATCGGCCTGTCCAATTCCGGCTTAACCGAGGAAGTCATTGATGCCCTTGCAGCTGCCCGGCAAAATGGAGCGGGAACCATCAGCATTACTAATTATAATCACACCAAACTGACCGATCTTTCTGACATTTCACTCTTTACGCCCAGTATGCACCGGACAGGTGAACCCAGATTTATTAATAGCCAGCTGGCGATTAATTATGTCCTGGATGTGATCACCTTTCTGCTGCTTGAGGATACAGAGCTGCTGCGCAATCGTGAAAATACACTGAAGGCGTTCTATCACAAAACCAATCAAACCGCAGCCGAAGAAGAGACCCCATAACAAACACAAAAAACACCCTATCGAGAGACATGTTAACATGTCTGCCCGAAAGGGTATTTTTATCATTTTCCTTGATATCAATTGATTTCATTTCATCCCTTGTATAAACCGTTCCGTAATCTGCTTCGGTCTGGTTATCGCGCCTCCCACTACCACACTGTAAGCACCCAGTTCGATACAGCGTTTGGCCATTTCGGGTGTCAGGATGTTACCCTCAGCAACTACAGGAGCTTTTACAGCCTTGATGATTGCCTTCAAGATTTCAAAGTCCTTCTCATATACCTTCTGTCCCTTACTTGAGGACGTGTATCCCACCAAGGTGGAGGAAATGAGATCGAAACCCAGGCTGTCGGCCGCAGCCGCTTCTTCGATTGTCGAAATATCCGCCATCAGCAGCTGGTCAGGATACTTATCCCTGACCTGTTTCACCAGATCCGCAAGCGTAAGCCCGCCGGGACGAGGATCACTGGTAGCATCCAAAGCGATAATTTCTGCACCAGCACCTGTAAGTTCGTCAATCTCTTTCATTGTAGGCGTAATATACACCGGCGAATCCGGATAATCCCGTTTCACGATACCAATCACCGGGAGATTGACTTGTGTTTTAATCTCGATAATATCTTCTGCGGTATTAGCGCGAATACCTGCTGCCCCGCCCTGCAGTGCAGCGAGTGCCATTCTCCCCATAATAAAGGAGCTATGGAGAGGCTCCCCCTCTAACGCCTGACATGAAACCACCAATTGGCTTTTAAGCCCTAACAGTTCCAATGTACCCATAGGATTCGACTTCCTTTCAAAGAAAACAAATTTCAAGACTAATATATAACGAGAAAGTTATTTTCGTCAATTCCATTCTAAAGCACTCCAATATTTTTTAAATAGCTAACTGTTTAAAAACAGCTTCTTTGGTTAATAGTAAAGCACAGACAAATAAATTATAATACGAGGTGATAATCATGGGTTTTCTTTGGTCGTTAATTGTTGGTGGTATTATCGGTTGGATCGCTGGTCTGATTATGGGTAAGGACATCCCGGGCGGGATTATCGGTAACATCATTGCCGGTTTCATCGGTGCATGGCTTGGCAGCTTGATTCTTGGTAACTGGGGTCCTGAAATTGGTGACTTCTTCATCGTACCAGCCATTATTGGTGCGGTCGTGCTGGTATTCATCGTCAGCCTGATTATGGGTTCGATGAGACGCGGACGTCGCTCTTAATTACACCACATTAAGCAGTGCTTAGGTATTGCAGCAAAAAAAAACGTCTGTAATAAAAAGACACCTTCCGACATATGGGGTTCTTCCCCGTCGTAAGGTGTCTTTTTTTATGTGGTGATATCCAGCGGCTTTAACTTGGATTCAATTTCACTGCGATGCGGCTCCAAAAATGGTGGAAGCGCCAGGGATTCGCCAAGGGAATCCAGAGATTCATCTGTCGCGAAACCGGGGCCATCTGTTGCCACTTCATACAGAATACCGTTCGGTTCCCTGAAATACAGGGATTTAAAGTAAAAGCGATCCACAAATCCCGAGTTAGGAATACCTGCAGCTGAAATACGCTCTATCCACTGGCGAAGTTCTTCTTCATCCTCGGCACGAAAAGCCACGTGATGCACACCACCACGTCCCAGGCGTTCGGGCGAAAGATCATGCCGCTCCTCCACATGAACCTCTGTACCACTGCCGCCTGCACCGGTCTCGTACACTAGAATATTCGGCTGGCCTTCCACATCGGAAGCATATTGTCCTTTATGGCGGAAACCGAGAATTTCGGTCAAGACCATGGTTGTTGGCTCTGCATCGGGAACCGTCAAACGTACAGGACCCAGGCCAGTTATCGCATTGGAGAGTGTAATTGGCCCCCGGCTCCACGGACGGCCTCCGGCCTCTCCATCATTAAACTCATCGGATACGAGGATTAACCGCTGCCCTTCAGGATCCCTGAACCCAAGTGTCTTGCGCCCGGCTCTTTCCTTGATCTCTTCCACCGTTACCCCGTGCTGCCGCAGTCTGTCCTGCCAGTACAGCAGTGATCCGTTATCAGGGACTCTGAGTGATACAGCAGAAATGCTGCTGCTCCCGTCTCTATTTCGTCCTGCCATAGGCAGTTCGAAAAAGGTAAGTTCCGTGCCTGCCGTTCCCTTCTCATCCCCATAGAACAAATGATACACCGAGGTATCGTCTTGGTTTACCGTTTTCTTAATTAAGCGGAGGCCTAGAACCTTGGTATAAAAAGCATGATTCTCCTGAGCTTTTGCCGTAATAGCGGATACGTGATGAATGCCTTTGAATTCCATGGTTCTGCACTCCTTTATCAATGTCAGATGTATTTCTTGATATGATAAATGTACCGTACATCTAAGTAACTGTCAATATAGTAGTTACTTACTTTTTTATTGTATCAATTCCCGAAGCCGATTCCCGGTATTCCGAGGGCGTTTGGCCGGTTATTTTTTTAAATACCTGGGTAAAATATCGAGGATCCTGATATCCGATCAGCGGCGCCACTTGATAAACCTTAACCTGACTGTTTTTCAAAATCATCTTGGCTTTTTCGATTCGGCAGTGGGTCAAGTACTCTACAAAGGTATAGCCTGTGACCTGCTTGAACAGCATGCAGAAATGGCTAATACTGAGCTCGGTAATTTCTGACACTTCTTCAATGGCAAGATCCTTCTGATAATGTTCGTCAATGTATACCTGGGCCTTGTGAATGACGGAGTGCACATCTTCTTTAGCTGGTCTTGTCATACTTTCCTGGATCCAGCGTTCTAAAGCCAGCTTAAGTACCACAATCATATCTTTTAGTGTGCCTGCAACATGAATGTCCTGAAGATGGCCTTCAAGGGACCAATCCCCGCCAGTTTTCATATGCCTGAATTGCCTGAACAGCACCACGGACAGCTCCACCAGAATCCGCTCCGCCGCGTGTCGCTGAAATCCATGATGCTCCAGATAGACTTTGAGCTCATCGGCCAGATGCATCATCCGTTCCCGGTCCAGTGTCCGGATGCTCTCCAGCATATCGGCTTCCAGCTGTTTCGGATAAGAACCATGTTCTATTGTAGAATCTCTGCTCGGAGCGGCCCAGTATACGCCCTCACTGTCGGCATAAAATCGCTGATACAGCGCCCCGACAGCAGTCTCATAAGCTTCACCCAGTCGTTCCATCCCTGCCATCGTGCGGCTGAATCCGATGGAGGCTGAAAGCTTCGTATTCCGCTTGATCAGTGAAATCAATTCCTGTCCCAGCTTCTCCTGGTGCTCTTTGTATCCTTCCGGAAACAGCAGCAGCCACTCGCCGCTTCGAAATGGAAACACCGTTAAGCCGCCGCTCTGCTCAAACCATTCTTCCAGAATATTGCGAATCGCAAACAGCCAGAGCCTCTTCTCATCCCGGCTCCATTTCCTCTCCAGCTTCTCGTACTGATCAAGCTGCAGCACTGCCATGTACCAGCATTGATCAAGCTCATTGTGGGAAAGCCACTGCATATCCAGCAGCGGACTTCGGCTTCCTTCGATCAGCTCCGTAAACATCCGTTCCCGGGCCAGCAGGGAGAGTGTCTGAATAGAATTCATCAGCTTGTCGTTCTCCGCCTGCTTCTGCAGGGATACCTGAGCTTTACGGACTGTTTCGGTCAATTCGTCATGGTCGATCGGTTTCAGCAGGTAATCAAATGCACCTTCCCGCAGCGCCTCACGGGCATACTCGAACTCTCCATAACCGCTTATAAAAATAAAAATCAGCTGAGGATGCTCCATCATCACTTCTTTCATCAAGGAGATGCCGTCCATGCCCGGCATGCGGATATCACTGATCATGATATGTGGCTGCATTTCCCGGACCAGCGCCAGTGCTGCCTCTCCACTGCGGGCCTCCCCGACGACCTCCATGGACAACTCCTCCCAGGGGATGGCCACCTTCAAACTCCTTAGAATCATCGGCTCATCATCGACCAGGATAACACGGTATTGTGATTCGCGATCCCGCACAGCGGTATCCTCCTTTCGCTATCCCCCTGAATTTCTTCGCAATTCCCAGTAGGTGACGGAAGACTGCTGAATTTGCCGCAGTGCAGTCATAGCATCCGTTTTTCCGCTGATCATATCCTCAATGACTTCCAGAAACGATTTTTTCACCTCAGGCGATAGAACATTGTCATACGGCAGAAAGCTGTTCGGGCTCTGTTCCAAAAGCTCAATGACCTGAGCGAAAACGGGTCCTGTCCGCTCGGGGTCAAACGGAATTTTCATAGAGGGAATACGCAGACCCTCATACACAATTCGTTCTTGAACCTCCCTTGTATAAAGAGCCTTCATTAATCCAAGTGCTGCTTCTTTTTTACTGTTCTCCAGCTCGGACGATAAACCAATGCCAATTGTATATCCACCGGCCATCGACTTCTCATCACCAGCATTTAATGAAGGGAATGGAATGACCCCAACTTTTTGCTGGAAATGTGGATCGCTCTCACTCTGAAACAGATTGATATCCCAGTTCCCGTTCAGATACATCGCCGCTTCACCCTTCGTAAACAGGCTGATTGCATCTTCTGTAGACAGCTGGTTTGACGAAGGGCTGAAGGCCTCCCCGGCAATCCATTTCTGAAGATGTTTGAAAGCTTCCAAATACGGCGTATTATGAAACCTCACATCGTCATCTCCCTGGGCCAGACGCTGTATCAAGGAAGGCCCGGCATACCGGTCCATAAGATAATGCGCAAAAATACCGGCAGGCCATCTGTCCTCATTGCCCACTGCGAACGGAATGATTCCGTTTGTTTTCAAGGTATCTATCACATCATCCAGCTGTTTCAGCGTTTCCGGCGGAGCCATCCCCAGCCGATCAAAAATCACTTTGTTATAATAAAGCGGCTCTGCATGCCCTTCCATTGGGAGGCCGTAAATCCGGTTATCAAATGTCCACAGCTGCAGATCCGTGAATTGGTCCTTCAGTCCTTGCATTTCTATAAAATCCGAGAGATCCATCAAACGGTTGGATCTAACATAAGGCTCGATTTCGGCACCTCCGAACAGTACAAACATGTCAGGAGGGTTGCCGGTAACCATCTCGCTTTTCAGCTTCTGCTCACGATGAATCGTCTGATCCATACCCTCGAAATTGATTTTGATATTGGGATGCTCGGCCTGGTATCTGGAAATCACATCACTCACGATCTCAAGCACCTGACGGTCATGCTCCTTGTTCCAGAAATGCCGGAAGGTCAGCGTGATCTTCTCCTCCTGATCCTCTTCAATTGGCTCCCGGTCCTGTGAGGCCACCCATCCTACGGAAACCGCCATCAGACACACATACAGCACAATCCATCCCCATTCTTTAAAACGTCTTGTGCCTTTCATCCTTTGTCTCCTTTCATGGCTGCACCTTGGGTATGGTGATTCGGATCGTCGATCCATAACCGGGTGCTGAACAGATCATGATGCCGTAATATCCGCCAAACCGGATGGCAAGCCGCTCGTGAACATTTTTAAGCCCCACCCCGTTCTCGCGGTACTTTTTCACAGGTCCCTGCTCTTCTTTCCACAGCTGCATCAGGGTCTCGGCAGGAAATCCGGGTCCATTATCGCTCACATCAATGTGCAGATCATTCCCCGCATCATGGACTGTAATGGAGATAAAGCCTGGGGTTTCCATCGGCTCAATCGCGTGATACAGCGCATTCTCGACAATCGGCTGCACGATCAGCTTTTGTGTGACGTAAAATTTGAGTGATTCGGGAATGGTGATTTCGTAATCAAACCGGTCCTCAAAACGAAATTTCTGGATGTTCATGTAATGCCGCACATGCTCCAGTTCCATACTGAGCGGTATGAGCTCCTGATTTTCGCTGATACTGATTCGCAGCAGCTTACCTAGCGATATGACCATTTTGCTGATATCCCTGTTGCCTTGAAGAACAGCCATGGAATTGATGGATTCCAGAGAATTGTAAATAAAATGCGGATTGATCTGAGCCACGAGCGCCTGAAGCTCTGCTTCTTTTTTCCTCGCTTGTTCGGTCTGGATTTGTTCCAGCAGCTCCTGAATCTGGGTGCTCATCCGGTTGAAGCCGTCAATTAGCAGATCGGTCTCGTCATCCGCCTTGCCCTGGACAGGAATCGGTACAAAAATCCCGTGCTTGACCCTCTTCATGCCATTCACGGCACCAATGATGCTCTTCACCATCCGGCGTACAAAAAAGCGGTCAAACAAAAAAGCAGACAGCAGCGAAATCCCTCCCAGGATTAGAGCCAGATTTCGAATGTATACGGATTCAGATGCGATCAGCTTGCTCTCGGTAATGGCGACCAGAAACCACTCCTTGTTATGAGACGGCAGGTAGGTAATGAGCGATGGTTTCTCCAGATATTTGTCCACATAAAACCCTTTGCCGTTGCTGTAATTATCCTGTAAAAAAGGAAAGTTTGTTTTCTCGCCAATATGTTCTCCGGATTTGTCAAAAACAACATTCCCATCCTGGTTCACCAGCAGAATATCTCCCTGCTTCAGCGTGGCCGCTTCCCAGAACACCTGATCCAGCAGATCCGGTTTGACATAGATCACCAGTGTGCCAATATCCTCAAGTGAATAGTAGTCCTTGATGATACGTGATTGAATGAGCATGGGGGAACCGCTTTCACTAGAAGCCGAACCGTTCTCACCTGGCCCTACCCAAACCGGACGTCCTTCCGCTTTCTCTACACGGGAATACCAGCTTTGTTCCTTTAACTCTTCATATGAAAAAGCATTACTGTCCGAATACAACAGCTTCTCTTGGGTATACAAGGCAAAGGATGTAATCATCGGATGATTAATCAGATTATTAATTTCCTGGCGGCGGTTGTAGGTCACGGCCAATTCCGGCTGCTTCAGCATTTGCTGAACCGCCTGCTGCGGCTGGCTGATGGCCAAATTGGATATCGTCGTAATCTCGTTCAATGCGAACTTCAGTTTTCGATCTGTCTCCTGCAGAGAAATCCAATAGAAGTGACTGGACTTCTTCTCCATGACATGAGAGTAGCTGTAATAGGATACACTGCCCATGGCGATCACCGGAATAAAAACAAGAAGAATAATAGCCAACAGGATTTTTCGACGGAGTTTCACATTCTTTCCCCCTATCTCCTATGTCTATTATTCTTCATGGCATGGTTTACTTCCTTGCCTTCTGACTCATATCTTTTTCTGAAAAATCAACTTTTCACAGCTCCGGATGTCAAGCCTGAGATCACCCAGCGGCTGAACAGCAGGAATACAATGAGCAGCGGCAGCGTTGCAGCAAATGTAGCGGACATAATCATGCCATAGTCCAGCCCGTCTTTATTGGTGAACAGCTGCTGCAGGGCAATCTGGATCGTATAGTTCTCCCTGTTCTTCAGGACGACCAGCGGCCAGAAGAAATCGTTCCACACATTCATAAAATTGATAATGCCGAGCGTGGCCATCGCAGGTGTCACAACAGGGATAGCGATATTCCAGAAAATCCGGAAATGCCCTCCGCCATCCATTCGTCCTGCTTCAATTAACTCAGAATGCACGGCAGAGGAGATGTACTGTCTCATCCAGAAGATGCCGAAGGCATTCACCATTCCAGGTACGATAAGCGCTTTGTAGCTGTCGATCCACTGGAGCTTGGCCATGATGACATACAGCGGGAGCACACCAAGCTGTGCTGGTACGAGCATGGTTCCGATGACAAACACGAACAGTGTTTTTTTCAGAGGGAATTCAAATTTGGCAAAGGCATATCCTGCAAGCGTGCACAGGAATACCACGGACAAGGTAACTGTGGTCGAAACGATGAGGGAATTGATCAATGCCTTAAAAAAATCAGTACGCTCCAACACGCGAGAGAAGTTATTAAAAAACTCGGTGCCGGGGATCAGAAGCGGCGGGATTTGGAAAGCGGCCGTCTTGTCGTTGCTCGCCACAACAAACATCCAGTAGAACGGGAACACCGACAGGACCGCTCCAAACCCGAGCAGCAGATAAAATAGCACTCTCGAGATCAGGCCAGGTTCATCCGGTTTTCTTTTGCTCATGATGGCTGTGCTCATGCTTTTTTCCCTCCTGATTCCCCGCCCATTCGGCTGGAGATGATCATATTCAGCAAAGAGAACAGGATGGTCGCAATCAACAGCAGCACTGCTGTAGCAGCTGCCGTACCGAAGAATCCGTTCTTGAAGGCTTCATTATAAAGGTAAGTGACCATGGTGACTCCCTCTTGACGTGTGGATCCTGTGCCGGACTGCCCTAGAAATACATAAGGCTCCGTAAAGAGCTGAAGAGCACCGATCGTTGACACCAGTGTGACAAAAAGAATAAATGGACGCAGCAGCGGCAGTGTAATAAACAGCATCTGTTGTCTGCGGTTAGCTCCGTCGATGCGTGACGCTTCATAAATATCTGTCGGAATACTTTGCAGACCGGACAAGAAAATAATCGCATTGTACCCCATCCAGCGCCACATCACCATAGTGGAAATCGCAATTTTCACTCCCCACCAGCCGGAATTGAAGGGAACACTATCAAGTCCTGTGCTTGTCAGAAGCCAGTTAATCATCCCATTGTTGCCGAACATGGTGCTGAACACCAGGGTAACGGCTACGATGGATGTAATGTTCGGCATGAAATAAAGAATGCGGAATATATTCTTGTACTTGTTCAGGGCCGAATTCAACATGACCGCTACGAAAAGCGCCACGATCACCTGCGGTAAAGTACCCATAAGTCCCATGATCAGCGTATTGCTGAATGAAATCCAGAAGGTTGGGTCCGTTGTAATCAATTCATAATTTCTGAACCCTACATATTTCATAGGTCCAAGCGCATCCCATTTGTAGAAGGATAAATAAATCGTAAATAAAATCGGATACAATCCGAATATAGCAAACAGGATAAAGAACGGGGATATAAACAAATACGCCGTTAATCGGCTTCGTCCTCTTTCAGACAATAAGCTGCGTTTCGCCATGTTCGGCGATGTGGTTGCTGCAGCAGCAGGTTCTGCCATGATGCACCTCCGGTGTCAAGGATAAATCCGGTCGGACCTGAAGAGATGCTTTCTCTCCAGGCTCAACCGGATGATTGTGATAATAGTGATGATATAAGTTACATGGGCCTCCGGGATTTGACCGGGATTGGACCCCGTTGTTTAACTGCGATCCACCAGTGCCTTGATTTGTTTAATTGCGCTTTCCCATTCTTTAGCCGGATCTGCTTTCTTCTCCAGCACATTTTTGAGGGAGTTCTTGATGATCGTATCGGTCTGGTCATGCAGTGGTCCATAATAAACCGGTTTTACAGTTTTCGCAGCTTCAGCATAAGCTTCTGCGATGACTTGACCGCTGAAGAATTCATCCTGCACCGTACTGAACGCCGGATCATCATATACGGACGGAATGGACGGGAATAATCCGCTTTCCTTGAAGGATTTAAGCTGATTGTCTTTGTTCACCAGCCAGGAAATGAAGGCATAGGCTTCTTTCGAATGCTTTCCTTCTTTCGGCAGTGTCAGGAATGAGCCTCCCCAGTTTCCAGCGCCCTCAGGCATTTGAGCGATCTTCCATTTTCCTGCAGAATCTTTGGCATTGCGGATCGTACCTGCAATCCAAGCCGGTCCGAGCAGAACCCCGAATCCTCCGTCATTAATCGCTTTGTTCCATTCCGGAGACCAGAGTGTCCAATCACCAACCCAGCCTTCTTGAATGCCTTTAATGGTGAAGTCATATGCTTTTTTCACCTGCGGGTTGGTGTCTCCGATAAATGAAGCATCTTCCTTATTGAAGTAAATTTGATTTTCGGACTGATCACGCAGTCCGTTGTACACCAGATCAGTCAGATCCGCAAAAGGTTTTCCTGTCTTCTCTTTGAACTGCTTGCCTACTTCAGCAAATTTATCCCAAGAATCAATGGCAGCACTAAATTCCTGAGGCTCTGTCGGCAGTCCGGCTTCTTCAGCCAGATCGGTCCGGTAGTAAACGACTGTTGGTGCAACGTCAGTTGGCAGACCCAGCTGGAAGGTACCGTCTGTGGATGTCGCCTGTTTCCATTTCCAGTCGAGATAGTCACCTTCAATATCTTTAGCACCCAGATCATACAGATTGTAGAATTTATCTTGGGCGTTAATAAAGCGCTCAATGAAGGCGATCTCAAGCATGAAAATATCAGGCGCCCCGGAGTTCGCTGACAATGCTGTCGTCAAGTTATTGTGATGTGCCGTTTGGTCCGATGTGTTTTGAAATTTGAATGTAATGTTCGGGTGCTCTTTCGTATACTCTTTCGCCAGATCTTCATAGTTGGTCGTACCTAAAGACCAGAAGCTGAGCTCGACTTTTTCGTCAGTGCCTTTTTCCTCGTTACCCTCAGATGTATTTTCTTTGGTAGTGCTTGGCGGCGTTTCTTCTGCTGCCGGAGTTCCTCCTCCACATCCCGTAAGCGCCACGGTGAAAACCATCATCATGCTGAGCAGCATGGCGGTCCATCGCTTGTTTCTGTACATGTGTCTACCCCTTTCAACATCGTTTTATTTCTTTCTTCAGTCTAGCGAAAAACCGATTTTAAGTTGAGGAGGTAAACTTCCGAATGTTGGTGGAAATTTTTACGATACAACAAAACCCACAGCAGTGTGAATCTGCTGTGGGTCGGTATTAGTTATCATTTAATTTGTTAAAGATAAAGATGATTCGTGGAGAGCTTTTGCTTTAGATAGTCCAGCGCAATAGCGTACCTGCATACGTCATTCCACCGCCAAACCCGTACAAAAGCACATTCTGGCCAGCTTGAAGTCTGCCCTCATCAATACCTAATTGAAGCGCAAGGGGTATTGATGCTGCCGAGGTATTGCCGCGGTATTCCACACTGGTTAAGGTTCGTTCCAACGGAATCGGGCCTCGTTCACAAATGGCCTCAATCATGCGCAGGTTAGCACTATGCGGAACAAACCAATCTACTTCCTCTGCCGTGAGATGGGCTTGCTCCATCAGTCTCTTCATACCCTCAGGCACGTTGCGTACAGCCCACTTATATATTTCACGTCCATTTTGTACAATGGAGCCGTTTTTTAATTCCTGTCCGTCCATGTGTCCGGCGAGCGCGGTTTTATAAAGATTAATGCCGCCTTCCCCAAAGGTACCCGTAATGGAAGCGAAGAAAGAGGGTTGATCCATATTACGCTCCATTAAAATCGCACCCGCCCCATCGCCAAACAAAACACAGGTCGTCCGGTCCGTATAATCGGTTATTTTTGACAGCGTTTCAGCACCGACTACCAGGATTTTCCGGTACATCCCACTCGTAATCAAGCCATCAGCCAATTGAATTGCATACGTGAATCCAGCGCAGGCTGCATTTACATCAAGGGCACCGGTATGTTTGATCCCCAATTTGTGCTGCAGACGAGCAGCGGTACTTGGAAACATATATTCCGGGGTACTTGTCGCAACCAGGATCATATCCGCATCTTCCACAGTTACACCGTAACGCCGCACCATATCCTCTACCGCTTTTAGCGAGAGGTCTGAGGCAAATTGGTCAGGTTCGGCAATCCTGCGCTCCCGCATACCTGTACGCTGCAAGATCCATTCATCACTGGTATCTACCAGTTTCTGCAGATCATTGTTAGTCAGGATCTTGTCAGGCACGTATGTTCCAATTGCTGTGATTCTAGATAGGGATTTAATGAGCATGGATACCTCCGAGGGTTTTCATTCATTATACCATCACATTTTAGTACTTGGTACTAAAAATAAAATAAAAAAAAACACGACGTCAGTACCATTGTGGTTTTGGTTGCTTGGCTGCGTCCTACACTCCTGGGCCTCTTATTTGGTCAGCTCCATGCAGTGCTGCTTCCACCTTCAACCTTCAACCTTCAACCTCATCGGCTGGTAGGGTAAGGAACAAGGATGATGTTCGCACGCAATAAAGTGGATCGTGGGGCACATTGAGGTGATGAAATATTACCATCTTTAGTACCGGAGGTGACTAGATATTGCCGCCATCATTACCGCAGATGGCCAAGATATTGCCGCACCGGAGGTGGCGAGTTTTTTGTTGAAGCTCTTGTGTCCGCCTGGACTCTTCCCAGTGAGAAGGATAACATCCTTAATAAGCCTGTTTTCCACGCTTATTTTCACAAAAACAGAAGAAATTTACGCAATAAGATTGTTTTCCACGCTTATTTTGGTACTTCACTCCGATTTCGCCGCTGCAGCTAGTGATTCAGCTAATTTAAGACTGATATTCAGTCTTAAACGGAATCAAGCCGGAAAATTGAGCCAAATAAGCTTGAATTTCAAGCTTATTTCCCTCCCCTCTTCACGGAGGTGCCCCTATTTTGGTCAAGCGTCCCCTAGGCAGCAAAAGAGGCTGCCTCACAAGATCTAAGATCTTATGAGACAGCCTCTACTATTTTGCTTG
>NZ_JABBPN010000017.1 GCF_012933385.1 Paenibacillus lemnae | reverse complement strand
AGAAGCTGCCGCCTGCAACATACAGGCAACAGCTTCTTCACGTATCCTAACCTTTTTTAAAATGTCCTTTACAAGGGGTACAGTTTAATTTCAGGGTCACCTTTTTTAATACAATCCGATATCCAAGCCCTCATTTGAAGGTTGAGTTGGCCATCGCCGCAACGATATGCTTTTGCATCGCAGTAAATATAATAATAATCGGCAGGATCGCCATCACACTGGAAGCCATGATCACGTTAAAATACATCGCTTCATTGCCGGCAATGGAATCCCGCAGCATCGCAATACCGACTGTCAGCACACGCATGTCATCGGTGTTGGTCATGATCAGCGGCCAGAAATACGAATTCCAAGAGGATATAAAAATCAGGATACCTAGTGTAACTACCGTGGGCATAGCCATCGGCAGCAGCATGCGATACAGGATAGCGAAGCGCCCGGCTCCATCCACCCGTGCCGCCTCCAGCACATCATTATTTAAAGATTTAAACGACTGACGCAGCAGAAAAATACCGAAGGCAGAAGCACCATGAGGAACGATCAACGCCCAAAATGTGTCCAGCCACCCCAGTTTGGACATCATGACGTATGTCGGGACGAATGTGATCTGCTCTGGTACAATCAGAGCGGCCAGTACCAGAAAGAACATCAAATCCCGACCCCAAAAACGTCCCTTGGCAAATGCATAGGCAGCCATCAAGGCTACATTCAGCTGCAGAAGGATAGAGCCTGCTGCCATGATCAGCGTGTTGGCAAAGAACCGGGCGTAAGGAATGACTCGAAATGCCTCGGCATAATTTTCCCAGGCAAAGCGCTCAGGCCAGAACGTCGGGATCGCCATGCGCATCTCCGTTCCGGTCTTCAGCGAGCTGACCAGCAGCCAGTAAATCGGAAAGGCCATAAGCAGCATGACGGCCAGCGCTAGAGATACCCTTGCAGCATGCAAAGCGCGATAGTGCGTATCCCCCGCCATTCTTCTATCCTTCATAATGCACCTTCTTCCTGCCGACAAACCATTGAAGCAAGGTTAACAGCATAATGATTACGAACAGAATCATAACCAGGGCAGAGGCTCTGCCGGTCTTGAACTCCGCAAAAGCCATCGTGTAAATCCAATATACAATTGCATTGGTGCTCTTCAGTGGTCCCCCATTCGTCATCACATCAATCGATTGAAACACCTGCATAGAGGAGATAAAGGTCGTGATGACGAGAAACAGTGTCATTGGAGATAACAGCGGCAGTGTGATATTCCGAAATGTATGAAAACGGCTTGCTCCATCCATTGCCGCTGCCTCATAGTATTCGTTCGGAATACTGCGGATCCCGGCAATAAACAAAATCATCGCGAAACCGACACCCTTCCATATCGACACAGTCACAAGTGCCGGCAGCACCGTTTCCGGATTAATCAGCCACTCTACCGGGTCCATGCCGAATAAGGTGATAATGCGGTTCAGCAATCCGTACTGTCCGTTGTAGATCCAGGTGAAAACCATGGCAGCGATCACCATAGAGATATAATAAGGCATAAAAATCACGCCGCGGATCAAGCCGAACAACCGGGAAGAATTAACGTTGAGCAGCATCGCGAGCAGCAGGCCGATGGCCAGTGTAAGCACCACATCCATAACGGTGTATATCAAGGTGACTTTCAGGGACTGGTAAAAATCTGCGTTGGAAATAAGCCTCGTATAGTTATCCACACCGACAAACTTCTTAACCGGCCGGGTCATATTCCAGTTCGTAAAACTGATATATACCGAATAGATCATCGGATAAAAAAGAAATACGCCCAGAAAACCGAGAGCAGGCAGGGCAAAGGCGAAATCCTTCCATTTCTCTATGGTACTGTACGATGTCCGGTTAGAAGTAGAAGCGGATGCCCTGCCGGGCACCGCCTCCGTTGTTTTTTCACTTGATCTCACAGTCAAATTACTCATAGTCCGCCAGAATATCGTTGATTTTAGATTCCGCGTCCTTCATAAGCGGCACCGGATCCTGCTGATTCAGAATCATCTCGCCGATCACTTCTTTATACACTGCGCTGAATTCCGGATATGCCGGATGCTGCAGACGAGGTGTTACTTCATCAAAATGCTCATATACGGCTTTATATTGCGGCCATCTTTCAAAATACGCGTCGCCTTTATCGGACTCAATCGCAGATTTACGTGTCGGCAGGTAGCCTACCGATTCCGCCCATTCGATGTTCTGGTCTGCCGATGTCATAAACTCGATAAACTTCCAAGCCGCTTCCTGCTCGGCTCCCTCTGTACCTTCCATCATGACAATGCCTGCCCCGCCAATATTGGAAGTACGCTTCTGATCACCTGGCAGGAAAGATACCCCAACCTCAAAATCCGCATTCTCCTGGTACATTTTCAGCATGGCTGAGGTATGCTCTACCATAGCGATCTCGCCGCCCATGAACATTTGGCGCATATTATCCGACGCTCCTTTTCCGAAGCCCATGTGCATGCTGCCTTCATCCATCCAGCGTTTGAAATTCTCAATATAACGGAGAGATTCCGGAGTCTGTACAGCCGATGCCGAGAGATCATCGTTCAAGATCTGTCCACCCCCGTTAATGATCCACGGATCGTAGTACCATGTATCCCAGCCTGGAATTGAGAAGGCATAACGTTCCGTCTTGTCTCCATTTTTGACCGTTACCTTTTCATTAAAAGCGTCGATCTCGTCCCAGGTTTGAGGCGGCTGCACACCAAGTTCGTCCAGCATCGTTTTGTTGTAAACAAACACACTCGTGCTGACAATCAGCGGAAAACCATACTGCTTGCCGTTATAGCTGTAGGCATCCAGCATGCCTTTGGAGAAATCGGCTGTATCGACTCCATCACGTTCAATATATGGAGTCAAATCTGCAAACACACCGCTGTCTGCAAAATTAGGTAATGACGCAACCTCTACGTTCGTCACAGCCGGTACATCGCCTGCGGCCACAGCGGCCTGCAGCTTCTTATGAAGATCCGGATAAGCGCCCTGGAACACCGGCTCCACGGTAATATGCGGGTATTTCTGGCTGAATTCATCGATCATTCGGTTCAACCCTTCCAATTGGGCTTCTGCGTGAGCATGCCAGTACTGGATCGTTACCGGTGTAGTGTCCTCTTTCATTGCCGGATCCGCTGATGCCGTGGCCGCTTCATTTTCTCCCGTTCCGCCTCCGCAAGCCGACAGTCCCACAGCGAGCGTGACCGCAAGCGCCGTGTTTAACCATTTTTTCATCTTCATGTGTGTAAGACCCCTTTCAACTCCTTAAAATGACTGCTCTGCTTCTCCAGGGTTTTCTCTGGGGTCTCCACCCAGAAGCTGCAGAACAATGTCTTTCACCAAAACTGAACAGCACCTGTAGATATATGATTAGCTCCACTTTCCAAAGCCAGGTGAATTTCCTGTTCACTACGGATCAATTCGCCTACAATCAAAGGTCGTTCTATTCTCTTCTTCATATCAGCTATGACTCGCGGCATGAGGCCCGGCATAAGTTCCACCTCATCAGGACGAGCTTGATTAATCATTTTCACAGCTGTTTCCACCGCGGCAGAATCAATGGCAAAAACCCGTTGTATCGACATGATGCCAGCTTGGCGTGCTGCAGCCACCGCGTTGGTCTTGGTTGTCACAATACCGTCAATGCCAAATCGGTCAGCTATGTATTGTACAGCCACATTGTCTCTGCCGATACCGCCTACCATTTCCAAATGTACAAACACTTTTTTCCCGCTTTGATGCAGGCTGTCCACAATCTCAGACAAGTTCAAAATATCACCAGCCATAAGAATCACTCGATCCACCCTGCTGCTCATAGCTGCTTCGAGCTGATCCATCCGGGTAACGGATGCAATGATCGGGAATACCTTCAGATCCGGCTTTTCTATATTGTCCTCCCCCTTTGACTCCATCTAATGTAACGTCCAACAATCAGCACAAAATTAATGCAGTGTAAATTCCATGTAAGGATTATTTATTCATTTGCTTTTCATTTATCTGTATTTATGCTCTCTGGAAAGGCTTGAATATGAACTCCGTCTGAAATAAACAGCATGTTTCCATTGATTCCTGTATTCCATACATGATCGACTTTGTCCTCGTACCGCTTCATCACATCCAGGCTTTGCAAAATGTTCGCACTGATGATGACATGTTCTGCACCCACCGTATCGATAAATTTGCCGGATGAAGATGTGATATCTCCATGATGAGGCGCATGCATCAAATCAGCCTTTAAATGTTCTCCATACCTCTTCATCAGCTCATATTCTGCCGTTTTGTAAATATCCCCCGTAAATAAAATCCTCGTATCTTTGTAGACCATTAACAGCACCATAGATTTGTTATTATGTTCTTCGGTGGATCGCTTCTCGACTGCCAGCTCACCGCTGCCAGCCTCCGGATTTAAGATCTCAATGTGCAGATCATCCGACAATTCCAGACGATCACCTTCCTGAAGATGCTGCTCCTGAATTCCCTTCTCCTTGAGCGCAGATTGAACCTTCGAATAGGTATCTGTTGTATGGGGTATGCCGTTCGAATAATAGGATTGGACAGGCAGAGTTCGCAGAAGGGTCGTCAGTCCGCCGATATGGTCAATATGCGGATGCGTGTTGATGACGATATCCAGCTCATCCACCCCCAGAGTACGGAGCATCTCATCCAGCTTAGGTCCGGCCTCAGGAATCCCCGCATCCAGCAGGATGTTCTTACCGTCCGGGGCTGTTACCAAGATGGCATCACCCGATTTATCCTTGGATTCCAAATAAAAGTATCGAACAGCCAGCTCTCCGATTTTCGGCCTCCAAGTCGTAAATTCACTTTCTCGCTCCGGTGCAGAGCAAGCATTCAGAAGCAGAAGCAGCAAGAGCGCTATAGATATGACTTTAACCGCGTAATGTTTAAGCATGTAGATGACCTCCCCAACCGAATCTGCATGATACATGACAGCACAAAGAGCCCGGACACACTTCTCCCGTATGCAGGAGCTTGCGTTCGGGTTTTCTCATCATCTCTACCCTTATGGATGTCATGAGGTATAGAATAGCCTATATATATTAACTCCTTGTCAACGCGGGATGAATCGGAGGTAAAACATAAAAAAGACAGGATGGCATTATAAGCCTTCCTGTCCGCACATGATCTGCTGCTGTGAAGAGTGTTCTATTCAAAATAATCATTCAAAATGCGTAAAAACACATTCGGAAACGCATACCGCTCCATATCTTCCTTCCGGATCCACTGGTAATTTCCTGTCTCGTAGGCAGCAGCCTGCTCAGCCGCAACAAGTGGAGCGGCAGGCTCCGGCACCTGCCCATCATAGCGGTACACACGCATATACCAGATAATATGACTGAATGTATGCTCCGCATTCATGACATGCTCCCCTCCTGAGGCGGGAATATGCTCCGCATTCAGCGCAGCGCCCAGCCTGTCCGCTGCTGCTTCATCAGGCAGCGGCACATAAGCACCCGGCTTCACATCCGGTGATTCGGGCACATGAGGCAGCTCCCACATGCCTGCCAGCAGCCCGGTATCCGGGCGTTTGCGGATCAGCACCTTGCCTGCATGCTCTCCTGTCCCTTCCACAATGGCAGTCAGCCGGTACTCCGGGCGGGGAGGCTTGGCTTTGGTCTTAACTGGAAGCTGATCTTCCTTGCCCTCGATACGGCCCCTGCAGTGTTCCATCACAGGACAGGTAAGGCATTTCGGTGACTTCGGTGTGCATACCAGTGCACCCAGCTCCATCAGCCCCTGATTAAAGTCCGATGCTCTTCCCTCCGGAATCAGCTGCATGACCAGCTCCTCCATATGCTTCCGGGTCCGAATCTTCATAATATCTTCTTCAATAAGAAAATAGCGGGACAGGACACGCATGACATTGCCATCCACCGCCGGAGCCGGCAGATTAAACGCAATGCTGCGAATCGCGCCAGCCGTGTAAGGTCCGACACCTTTCAGCCCGGCTACCTCTTCCTTACCGCTCGGCATGATGCCGCCATACTGCTCCTTGACCTGCCGTGCCGCAGCCTGCAGGTTTCTTGCCCGGGAATAATAACCGAGTCCCTCCCAGCACTTCAGCACCTCATCTTCGGGCGCATCCGCCAAAGCCTCCACAGTTGGAAATTTCTCGATAAACCGGTTGAAATAAGGAATTACCGTATCGACCCTGGTCTGCTGCAGCATAATTTCCGAGATCCAGATAAAATACGGATTCCGGTGTCTTCTCCACGGCAAATCCCGCTTAATGACAACATACCATTGAAGCAGTTCCGTGCTAAAATACCGCTGTTGCTCAAAATGTTCCATGAATCAATCTCCCTTTCGCTCAATCACCGCAAAAGCAGAGGCCAGCTCACTCTGATGCGAAATACTCAGATGAATGAGATAGTTCTCGGGATCGGCAATCCCAAGCCTTGACCATGCAGCTCCCGAAATGGCTGCAACCGGTCTGCCCAGACGATCTGGCAATACTTCCATATCCAAAAAGCCTATATTAGCACCAATTCCGCAGCCAAAAGCCTTGCTGAGTGCCTCCTTTGCCGCAAAACGCCCGGCAGTAAACTCTGCCTTTCGACCGCTTCTGTCCTCTGCAAGCTGTCGTTCCGACTCTGTCAGGACACGTTCCATAAATTTCTGGCCGTGAGTTCCGCTTAGCAGCAGGTTTACACGTTTGATTTCCAGCACATCATGTCCGATTCCGTATATCAATGCACCAGCTCCCTTGATTCCTTCATATAAAAGCCCCGAAAGCTATGAGCTTCGGGGCTTTCTTCTTTGCTCAGCATCTTAAATGCCAGGGATGGTATTGCGTTTATGTGCGGTTTTGCGGTAGTAACTTTCCAGCTTCTCACGAACTTCGGGAGCCACTTCCTTGCCTTCCAGGTAATCGCTGTTATCCTCGTATGTGATGCCCAGCTCCTTCTCGTCGGTCTGTCCTTCCCACAGGCCTGCGGTCGGTACTTTATCCAGAATGGACTGCGGAACCCCCAGATACGAACCGATAAGGCGAACCTGGCGCTTGTTCAGCGTGCTCAGTGGCGTAATATCCACGGCGCCGTCGCCCCACTTGGTGTAAAAGCCGGTGATTGCTTCGGAAGCATGATCAGTGCCTACGACAAGCAGATTTTGTTCAAAAGCAATGGCGTACTGGATCACCATGCGCGTTCTTGCCTTAACGTTTCCTTTACCCGGTATGCTGACGTGCTGGTGAACACCAATGTTTTTCAAGCCATGCTCTACCTCAAGCGCAATCTCATTGACGGCTTCCTCGATGTTCGTCTCCACCGTATATTTCAGGTTGAACGCCTTGGCTGTCTCATAGCTGTGTTCGATATCCGACTGCGTGCCGTATGGCTGGAAAACACCGAGTGTTTTGAATTCCTTACCAAGCTCCTCTGTCAGCTCATCAGTTGCCAGCTTGCACAGGCCAGTGGCTACAGAGCTGTCGAGTCCTCCGCTGATGGCGATCAGCAGGCCCGAGGTACCGGAATCCTTCACATACGATTTCAAAAAATCCACACGTTTTCTGACTTCCTGCTCCACATTGATCGTGGGCTTCACACCAAGTTCAGCAATAATCTGTTCCTGTAGGCTCATGTTTTCCGGCTCCTTTCGAAATCACCGCATTGTTAGTCTACCTTCACACAAAGACCCCTTGGCTTCGGGATCGCCGAATGCTTCGGGGTCTGAATGATTACTGTCATTAAAGATTAACGGCAGTAACGATCAAACGCATCCGCGAGATCTGCCGCAATTTCCTCTGCGGAGCGGTTCTCTACCTGATGACGTTCAATAAAATGAACCAGCTCCCCGTCTTTCAACAGAGCGATGGACGGAGATGATGGCGGATACGGCGCAAAGTACTCACGAGCCTTGGCTGTCGCTTCCTTATCCTGTCCTGCAAACACGGTAAACAGGTGATCCGGCTTAATGTCACCTTCCAGTGCGCGGGCCACACCCGGACGAGCCTGACCTGCAGCACAGCCGCATACCGAGTTCACAACAACAAGTGCAGTTCCTGCCGCTCCAGGAAGCTGTGTCTCTACTTCTTCCGCAGTCGTCAGTTCCTTGATACCGAGACTGGTCAGCTCGTCACGCATTGGCTGAACCATATCACGCATATATCGATCAAAAGACATACCCATAATTCTTCCACTCCTTATATAAACAAGTTTGTTACATATGAATACAAAGTATCATAATCTATATTATACAACCCCTAGACATGAAAGCAAGATATGTACAGTCTGTAAAAAAGGCAGATTCCGCTTGGAATCCGCCTTCCATTGCTGCTCTACTAGGACACTACGTAGACGGTTTGTTCACGCCGTCTGTCTTTTTATCTGTGATGTTTTCCCCTTGACGGCTCTTGTTCTCCTGCTTTTGCTGTTCCTGCTGTCTGGAATCGTTCTTGGACATGTCGCAAGCCTCCTTTTTCCACATGATGGCTTTATTATGGCTTGCTGCTGCATTCTTTATCCATCGTGGATGTACTTGGGTGAAGGTGCGAAGTCGTTTATAATAGTGGATAAGATGAATGACCTCAAAAGGAGCTAAATGAACATGTCAGATTATGATGTCATCGTGGTTGGAGGAGGCCCTTCCGGCCTGATGGCTTGTGTCGCAGCCGGAGAAGCGGGCGCATCCGTTCTTCTTGTTGACAAGGGAGACAAGCTGGGACGAAAGCTGGGCATTTCCGGCGGGGGCCGCTGCAATGTCACCAACGCCAAGGATACCGACGAGCTGATCGCTCACATTCCGGGAAACGGCCGGTTTTTATACAGTTCTTTTCAACACTTTAATAACCACAATATTATGCAGTTTTTTGAACAGCTGGGGATCCGTCTGAAAGAAGAAGACAACGGGCGCATGTTTCCCGTTTCCGATAAAGCATCAAGCGTCGTCAATGCCCTGGTGGGCAAGGTAAAAGAGCTTGGAACCGACATCCGTACCAACAGCCCGGTTGACCGCATCCTGTACGAGGATGGAAGAACAGCCGGAGTTCGTCTCAAAAATGGAACAGTAATCAAGTCCAGCTGTGTTGTGCTTGCTACTGGCGGGCAGTCTGTGCCGCAGACCGGATCTACAGGTGACGGGTATCCATGGGCTGCAGCAGCAGGCCACACCATCACGGAGCTTTACCCTACTGAAGTGCCCGTCGTATCTACAGAAACGTGGATTTCATCCAAAGAACTGCAGGGCTTGTCCCTCCGGGATGTCGAGCTGTCAGTATGGAATCCGAAGGGTAAAAAAGTGATCGGGCACCGCGGCGATATGCTCATTACTCACTTCGGGGTATCGGGTCCGATCGCCCTGCGCTGCAGCCAGTTTATCCGTCAGGTCCAGATGAAATTCAATACGGTGAATGTGGAGATGGCGATTGATCTGCTTCCTGACTTGTCTTTAGGCGCTGCCGAAGAAGAGATTCGGAGCCGGTTTGCAGAGGAGCCCAAGAAAGCGGTGAAAAATGTGCTCAAAGGCTGGCTGCCGGAACGGCTGGTTCCACTGCTGCTCTCACGGGCTGAGGTAGATGGAGACACCGTATGCAGTGTGGTTTCCAAACATGCGGTCAGCGCCCTTTCCTCTGTATTGAAAAAATTCACATTTCGAGCTTGCGGCACACGGTCTCTTAAAGAAGCATTCGTGACCGGCGGCGGGGTCAGCCTGAAGGAAATCCAGCCGAAGACGATGGAATCCAAGCTGATGCCGGGCCTGTTCTTTTGCGGCGAAATTATGGACATCCACGGGTATACCGGGGGGTACAACATAACTGCCGCCTTCTCAACCGGGTATACGGCAGGCATGCATGCCGCAGAATCGGCGTCTTACCTGTAACACTCGGCGGAATTGCTGCCTTCAGTCTGCATGTTCCTGCCAAGTTGTATGCAGATGGAGACTATTCTCTGACGAAAAAACCCGGCATACAGATCCGTAATGGTCTGTATGCCGGGTTTTTGTTGTTTTCCAAGTGTACTTATTCTTACTTATTCGTCCCTTCGGCCCAGCGAAGGACGTGCAAAAAAGGGAGGAAATATATATACAGAAGCTGCCGCAGCACCGGCTCCATACAGCCATCCCATCCAGCCCGGTGCCAGCGTAAAGCCGAGGGTCAATGAGAGCAGCACGCCAGGCGGGATCATTAATGTCTGTACCGCGAGCGTCCCGGCCTTCATCTCCTGGTCCATCGTAAAGGGCATGATTTTGGAAAAATCCGATTCAGAAAAGGCCTTCCACCGCAGATGCAGCATATAGGCGATCAGCAGCATGATCCCGGCGTACACGATGATTTTGATAATGCCTGGCGGAAAGAGGACCGCCGGGATGCCGACAGCAGAAATCTGCACATACAGCAGCAGGCTTTCCGGCTGCCTTAGAAAGGCTTTAACACCCGCAGAAGCAAACCTTCTATCCGGTGTATTGCGGCGATAGATCCTGCGCGACTTGCTGAACAGCCAGGCTTTACTGCGGACACGGGGCGGCTTGCCTACCGCCTGCTTAAGTACAAATTCTGTCAGCTGCACCCGCACTTTCGCGTCTTCCCTGACATCATTCGTAAAGGTGTGGTGTTCTATTTCCTTTCTCCTGACGAGCACATTAGAAACCGCCAGCAGCAGCCCCCCAGCAGTCAGCAGAGCCGCCGGGTGAGTTCCCAGAACAGCCAGAATAACGAGAAGCATGATTAGGGACAGGCTGCGTACGAGTCCGGATAGTATGATCTTACGGATACCTGCAAATCGGACTTTGACAGTGTGCGTGAGCAGGCTGGCATTCCATCCGATACCAACGGCCAGCAGCACCCATCCAGCTAACTGCAGTCCGCTCAAATGAAATCCCCGCAGCAGTACAGGCAGAAGAAGCAGGGTGATGCATGTTCCTGTCACAACAGCAGCACTCAGGCTGTACAGCATGCCTCTTCTCCGAAGGAGCTGCATCCAGCGGGGCTGCTGCCTTAGAAAGAGGGCATCCGCTTCCTCTACGAACAAAACGATGCTGCCGGAGTAAATAAACAGCAGTACCGCAGCTGCAGTCTGCGGGGGAAGCCATTCCAGCCAGGCCGGGAGCGGCATCGTCCACAGTTCTCTGTAGATGCCTCCACCCAGCAGCAGTCCGGGAACCAGAATGTAGAGCATGACGGTCCAGTCTGCAACGGAACGGACAGCCGCGAGCTGCTGCTTCCAATATGTAAAAAGCCTGCGCCTGAACAGCTGGGAAGGCTTGCGGATATGAGAGGATGAGCGGGGTTTGCTATTTTTCATCTTCCACTCCCCCTACGTCAGCGCATCGAAGCAGTCAAACAACGATGCCTCCGGCAGTCCCGCCGAGCGTCGGATATCGTCCAGCGTACCTCTTGAAGCGACCCGTCCCTCCGATATGAGCACAAAGGAGTCGCATATTTTCTCTGCGGTATCCAGCACATGAGTGGACATCAAAATTCCCGCCCCCCGCTGTCTCTCATTCTCCAGCAGTTTAAGAAAATCCTTGGTAGCCCTTGGATCCAGACCGATGAATGGCTCATCCACGATATAAACGTCCGGACGTGAGAGAAAGCCGATCATGAGCATCATTTTTTGCTTCATCCCTTTTGAAAATCCGCCGGGCAGCTGATCCTTCACCTTCTCCATCCCGAACTGCCGCAGCAGTTCCATGGCCTGTGCCTCAAACAAAGTATCTTCCAGTCCAAAAGCCGCGGCTGTCAGATCCAGATGCTCCCAAAGCGTGAGATCCTCATAATAGACAGGATGCTCCGGTACGTACGCGTATCTAGGCGGATTGCCGCCGATAACGATCCTCGCTTTGGCATCCTTCAGCAAACCGAGCACTGTTTTGATGGTCGTACTTTTCCCGGCGCCGTTCGGTCCGATTAATCCCAGTAACTCACCCTTCGCTACGTCAAAAGTAATATCATGTATCCGAGGCTTGCCCGGCTCATACCCGGCTTCCTCAATATGTACTTCAAGCACCAGACTGCCGGCCGCCGTGGTCTTGCCTGCGTCCTCTGTCATACGCTTATCCCTCGCGATCTTTGTGATATGTAATGATGTGTATAAGATCCAGCTTTTCTTTTCTACGAAACAAAGGGGCCGGGGTTGCAGGCAATTGAGATGCGAGGCTTATGAGGCATATATTGAAGGCAGCCGCTGCGGTGAAATATATTCAGCAGCACAGTAAACCCCTTACGGAGATTGCCGAAGAGCTGAATATTCCTATTAACACCTTGCGCCAGCGGGTCGCCAAATAGCGGCGTTTTCCGGACGAGCCCTTTGTAGGGAGCGGAAATTTGCGCAATCATGACAAGATCGTCAAAGACTTGAAACAGCGGAACAAAGACCTGGAAGAAGAACTGGTCATCTTAAAAAAGGCGCTGGGCATCTTCAGCGGGAACAGCAGCTACCGACACTATTAACCTTCTATAAGTACCCTGCGCTCACTCGGCCTGCCATCTATACGACAAATCCGATCGAGCGAATGAACAAAGAGGTACGCAAACGTCTCAAACCGATGAATAGTTAAACGAACATTGCAGCGGCTGAAAAAATCATCTACCTGCAGGCAACCGACTACAACGGGAAGTGGTGCGGTAGAGACATTCGTGGCTTTATGGACCGCGATACAAAAGCAGCATTCGACACCATGTACCGCGAAAAGTTAAGGAGTGGACCAGGCAGCAAATCTTAGTCTTCCATGGCTTAAACTCGCTGCCTCCTCCACCAGAACAAAAACCTAATACAACATCCAGCTTCCCGCTGGATAATCTTACTACACAGAATACTTGACGCTACCCGCGTCGCTCCCAATAAGCTTGATTTTCAAGCTTATTTCGCTCATTTTTCTGCTAATTGGCAGTTTAAGCTTGAAAACCAGTCTTAAACTAGCTGAAATGCCATGATACACGAGAAATCGGCGTGAAATAAAAAAAATAAGCTTGAATTTCAAGCTTATCTAGACAATTGCTTCGATTTCAAGAGAAATAAGCTTGAAAAACAGGCTTATTTCAATTTGCTAGCTATATAGGATGAATTAAAGAAAAACCTTCCTATAGCGGAGGTGACAAGTGATTCTGGATAGCGCGGTGCAGATAACTTCATATTGCGCCGTACAGAACATGCTTATGAGACAAGGGAAATACTGTCCCAGATATGTACATGAGGCGGAGATAAAACTTCGTCCACGATATGCTTTAAGGAACAGCGTGCCTGTTAGTCACAAGCATGCTGCCGCGGCAGAGATGTCAGCCTTCCATCCTCCAGGTGAAGATGAAGCGAGGCTTCTGGGGACAGAATACCAGGATCGTGGGTGATCATAAGCAGGGCAGATCCGCGGCGGCAGGCGTCCCGACACAGGGAAATAATCCGGTCGATATCCCGGTAATCCATACCCGCTGTTGGCTCGTCCATGATGTAAAGCTCTTTGGGTACAATCAACTGGCTGATGATGCCCAGCAGCCGCCGCTCCCCGCGGCTGAGCAGATACGGTGAATCCTCAAGCCGGGCATCCAGTCCCGCGGTTTCCAGCAGCTGCCGGGCCCGCAGACGCTGGTCCTCCGTCAGCTCTGGGCGGCGGGCTGGCGGCAAACCGCCATGCAGGCCGTAAATCAGTTCCTCCCACACTGTCTGGGAGGTGAACATATGCTCCGGCTGCTGAAATACATAGCCGAAATGGCCGGCAATCTTATGGACCGGCAGACCGGCTATGTCCCTGCCCTGGTGCCAGATGGCACCTTTGGGGGCGGGCAGCAGCCCCATGAGCAGCCGGCTCAGGGTCGTCTTGCCTGAGCCGTTCTCGCCCGTGAGCAGCGCCCACTCGCCCCGGCGCAGCGCGAAGGCTGCGCCTTCCAGGGCCCGCCGGCCGCCGGGATAGGTGAAGTCCAGCGACTTCACCATCACCAGCGCGGGCCCAGGCGGCACAGCCGCAGCTGCCTCCCCTGCGGGGCGAGGCAGCAAACCCAGCTCCGCCAGCTGCCCCCGGCAGCGGCGCAGCAGCTCTGCCGGCGGCCCGTCCAGCAGGACCCGGCCGCCGTCCAGCACGATGACGCGCCCTGCGGCACGCGCGGCATCGTCGAAACGGCCGGACGCGGTGACCACCGTCCGGCCGTCCCCCTGCAGCGTGGCACACAGCTGCAGGAAGTCCGCCTGCGCCGCGGCATCCAGGCTCGCGCAGGCGTCGTCGAAGACGAACAGCCGCGGCTGCAGCGCGAGCACCGCGGCCATGGCCGTGCGCTGCCGCTGTCCACCGGACAGGCGGCGCACAGGTTCGCTGCGGAGGCCGGCCAGGCCCGCTACCTCCAGCGCCCAGGTGATCCGCCGCTGCAGCTCTGCCGGCGGCACACACATGTTCTCGGGGCCAAAGGCCACCTCGTCGTCCACAATCCCCCGGACCAGCTGCGCGTCCGGATCCTGAAACAGCACCCCCGCTGCCATTGTAATTTCAGGCAGCGGCGCTTCTGCGGGGTCCATGCCGAAAACCTGCAGTGACCCCTCACGAACACCGCCGCCGCTGCGCGGAAGATAGCCGTTCAGCAGCTGGCACAGTGTAGACTTGCCGCTGCCGCTGGCTCCGATCAGCGCGGTCCACTGTCCGGATTCGATATGCAGATTCACATCCGTCAGAGATAAACGGCTCTCCCCCTCATAGCAGTAGCTTAGGTGCTTACAGATCACTGCTGCGGTCTTCGTCAAAGCTTCACCCGCTTACGCCGAGCGCAAAACGCCGGAGCAGGCCGGTCTTCTTAAGCGCATCCCCGAGCACTTTGCTCAGCAGCCCGCAGAGGAAGATTCCGCTGATAATACGTACGACCAGCGCCCCTGCAAGCACACCGGTGGACCATGCTGTGTAGCCAAACATATTAGCGGCGAACACAAACCACAAAGGTACCATCGCGCCTCCGACCAGCATCATGACACCTGCTCCCCACTTCTTGTAGCGCAGCAAGGCAAACAAAGTTTCCGCTACAACCATATAGCAGGCAGCTGCTACAAAACAGGCCGCAATGCCGTACACGGGACCGGTCAGCGCCTGGATCGTTCCGCCAATGCCGTAAGTGATTGCCGCCGTTCCCGGCTTGCGGATAATGTAATAAGCCAGCAGACCATAAACAATATACAGACCTGTCGTTACGGACGTGGCTACAGGTCCACCGAGTCCGGTCAGCAGCTTGTTGACCGGACTGAGATACACCGTCAGCACAGCATTGACCGCAGCCAGCATAGCCATCAGAACAATATCCTGGGTCGTAAAACGTCTTGGAAATGATTGCATGTTACGTTCCTCTCTTTCTTCACTTCACTATGTATGGGTGTACAAATACAGTCCCATTCATATTTTGCCTTCTTCGCCTTTAAACGTCAACCATTTTTAATTACATACAGGTTGACAATTTAGACATACCAGTTCGAACCGATGGTCAGACCCAGCATCAGAATCACCAGCGGCAGGCTCCACCAGGGTATGATGGTCTCCTTCCGGAAGGTTCGATGATCATATGCACCAAAGCCTTTCGACTCCATAGCCCCAGCCGTCTGCTGCACTCTGCGCAGGCTGTTCAGAAGTACAGCGATGATAAATTTTCCCCACCAGGACAAGCGTCCCTTCAGACCTGATGGCGGCAGATGACCTCGAACCAGCTGTGCAGACCGGATCACGGCCCCTTCTTCTTCCAGCAGCGGAAGAAAAGTAAGCGCAGCTGAAATGCCAAAGGCAAACCGGTAAGGGATGCGCAGCCTTCGCACCATTTCCGCAACCAGTTCCTGCGGATCTGTCGTAAATATATAAGTCAAAGATGACAAAAACAGACTGATCATCCGCAGGCTCATCTCCCCGGCCTGATCCACCGATTCAGCACTCAGCTGCAGTGGTCCCCACTGCATCCAAACCGTCTCGCCCGGTACGGTGACTGCCGTCAGTATAAAATACGGAAGCGCCACGGCCGCAATCAGTTTGACACCTCGGTACATACGATGCCATGACATGGACGCGCCCCACCGGGCTGCCAGCACACACATAAGCAGCAGCAGTGCGTGGCTGGCCGTCCCTTCCCACAGCATCGCCATGACTGCGATACACATCAAAGCTGTCAGCTTGCCCAAGGGATCCCATCGGTGCAGCAGCGAGGTGCCCGGTTCATATTGAATAAGCATGTTTACCCTTTTCCTCCTGTTTCCATTTTATCCAGTTTGCCATTCCTCCCGAAGCAGGGAAAACAAATAGGCATCTGAAAAACCTTCTGCCTTTTTCCGGTACTGTCTGAGCCTGCCTTCGCGTGTAAATCCCAATCTCCCTAAAAAGGCAGCCGCCCTCTCGTTCTCCACATCACTCAGCGCCTCCAGCCGATTGATCCCCATCACTGCAAAAGCAAACTCCATAACCAGCCCGGCTGCCTCTGCCATATACCCCTGTCCCCAGTATGCACTGCTCATCTCACAGCCGAATTCACCACGAAATGCACCTTTCAACTGCCAGGTATTCAAACCGCATGATCCTATGACGACACCGGTTTCCAGTAATTCGATCCCCCAGCGGAGCACCTCTTCACTATAAGACAGCTGGTTCAGCAGCAGGATTAGTTCTTTGGCATCTGCTGTTGTCCTGACCGGCGGCAAATATAAATGCCGTACCGTTTCAGGGTCAGTCCAGCACTGGTACATATCCTCCCTGTCATGCTCCGTGAGCCTTCTTAAACGGAGGCGGCTGCCTGCAAGCTCTGGAATCATTCCTGCACAAATGTACACGCCCTTCCTCCTTTTTATGGCACTCCCCCTGCAAACTTGCTGGTTCACAGCGGGCGCTGCATGTTTAAAAAATGTTGACTTGTAAGGTGCATTTTCGGTGATACTAAGTCATGTCTCATACAATAAATTAATAATATGATGCCGTTTCAGCAGATCCGATATCGGGCTGATGCTTCTATATTGCGTGATGATCTCTATTCTCGTCAATATGAGCAGATCTGTTTCGCTGCAGCGAAGGTGGATAAGAAGGAGCGATGACCTATGTATATTGCGGCTGCCATTGTGCTGCTGATGATCATCCTGGCTGCCGGGATTACGGAGTACGGGTATGTACAGATCACGCAGATGCGAGTCAAGAATGACCTTAAGCTGTTTACGGTTCTTGAAAGCTTGGGAATTTACAGCAGAGAACGTTACGAAGCCTTGGTCAAAAAAGAAGTCGTTCTCACAAGCAGCGACGGACTTAAACTGTCTGGTGCAGCCATTGAGCGAGATCCGGAGTCCAAACGATGGATGATCATTGTACATGGATATACCGCTTCGAGAGCGGTTTCCGCACAATTTATCGATATGTTTACAGAAGAAGGCTGTAATGTCCTGCTTATCGATCAGCGCCGTCACGGGCAAAGCGAAGGCCGGTTTACCACATATGGCTATTATGAAAAATACGATGTTCAGTGCTGGGTGAACTGGCTGGTGGAACAGCATGGTGAGGATATTGAAATTGGACTGCACGGCCAATCTCTTGGGGGCGGCACCGTATTGGAGTACTTGTCCATTGCTGCCCCGCAGGTCAAGCTGGCGATAGCCGACTGTGCTTATTCCGACCTGAGCGACTTGATGAAATACCAGATTACGAAGCTTAACAAGCTGCCGTCTGTGCCTTTTTTCCGGTGGGTGAATCGCCGCATTCAGAAGAAAGCGGGATTCAGCTTTGAACAGGTGAGTCCCATTCGGTCGGTGCAGAACAGTCCGCTGCCGGTGATGTTTATTCACGGTAAAGAGGACCGCTACGTCCCCACCCGGATGAGTATTGAGATGTATGAGGCCAAGCAGGGACCAAAGCGGCTCGTTCTGATTGATGGTGCCGTTCATGCCAATGCCTATCATATCGGGCCGCATCAATACCGTAAGGAAGTGAACTCATTCCTCCAGGAATATTGGGGAGAGCGGACTGTTTCTGAAGAAGCCCAGGAAGCAGATTATGATGCACAGCCTTCTGTATCGAAGATTCTCATGCGGGATCAGTCCCTCGGCAGCGTCTAGACCAAGCAAAAAATAAAGACATGATGATGTCTAAGGAGATAATCCCGGCATCGCCATGTCTTTATTTTGGTCTATTTGACCGGATCATGCATCCGGTTATCACGCAAGTACGTCAGCGGCCTCGCCTTTATCCAGCGGCTTTAACACCTCGCTGCACAGCTCCTTGAGTTTGATTTGAATCCTTTTAAACTCCTCAATGCCCGCACCGGTGATGCTGTAGCCCTCACCATGAGAGGTCAGAAAATTTTCCTGGGTCAGCCGTTCCAGTTCTGCTTTCACTTCCCGGTCACCAACCCGGTAACCGTGGCGTTCCAATTCGGGCTGCATATCGCTGATGGTGAGATCACGTTGTTGTGCGTGATAGAGCATATGGATACCAATAAATAAGTTTTGCACATCTGCACGCATGGACTCATTCTCTCCCTTCACTCTTTTGAACTATAAACTTGCACCTTCATACATTACCCGGAATCCCATCGGCATAATCAAGAGAGGTACTGTGCTTCACCTGCAGGGCAGCTCACTTGACGAACTGACAGCGTTTATACTATCTTATAGAAACTCTTGGAATCCTATATAACAGAGGTGAAATTCATGTTCCAAAATGCTCCCTATGAAGGTACGCGCCATGAACAGCAGACTCAGGTACTTCAACAGCTGAAAGCTCTGATTCAGGACGAACCCAGCGCGGTTGCCAATCTGGCAAATGCCTCCGCATTGCTAAATCAATTTATGAAGGACATTAACTGGGTCGGATTTTATATTTTCGACGGTAAGGAGCTGGTACTTGGTCCGTTTCAGGGGCTTCCCGCCTGTATACGTATCCCGTTACACCGAGGCGTCTGCGGTACGGCTGCAGGAAGTCGCACCACACTCGTTGTGGAGGATGTACATGCCTTTCCGGGACATATCGCTTGTGACGCTGCTTCCAACAGCGAAATTGTGATTCCTCTGATGAGAAACGGCTCCCTGTTCGGGGTTCTGGATATCGATAGTCCGCTAAAGAGCCGTTTTCAGGCTGAAGACCGCGAATTTCTGGAACAGTTCGTGCACATTTTAGAGTCCGGCCTGCAGCAATAAATCATAGAAGAGTGACCCCTGCTTAAAGCTGTTTGTCGGCGAATATTTTCATGGCATCCCGTAAATACTCGGCCAGGCCCGGATGATATACATCATACAGCTTTTTGAAATCATCCTGCTCAACATATAGTTCACCCAGGTCGCTGTATATTTTTTGACTCGGCGTGTAAAAATTGCACACCCATTTATAGTGCCTGTGAATGATGCTCTGGACTTCGGGATGGTTAGGAGTCAGCCCGGATTCCATTGCCCGGCACAGGTCCAGATAGATGCCATCCGCTTCCTTCTGGGTACTAAGGTAATCCTCCTTGGACCAGCGGCTGGGGTCCTCATCTTCTTGTCCCTGCCGGGATAATTCCGCCTCCTCGGGCGCGCCGGAATCTCCACAGGCTTCTCCATGATCCTCGGAACTCAAACCGATATATAATCGCTCAAAATCGAGCTTCTCCCCGTTTTTCAAATAAGAAGTTGTCAAATCTATCGTATCTACGATGGTTTGAATACGCAGTACTTTTTCAATGAAACATTGTTTATGGGACACAAGCGTGGCAATGGGATCCTTCTCCTGTTCCTCCAGATGATGCGCCATTTCTTCCATGGGAACATCCTGCTCCAGGTTAAAGAGGATGAACTGAAGCCGCAGCAGCTGTTCTTCCCCGTAAAGTTCTTCTCCATCTTCTTTCTTTTGGGACCCATGCAGCAATCCCTGTTGTAGAAACTCTTGGAGTGTTTCCAAGCGGACACCAGAAATCCGGACTATATCCTGCAGGGTATATGCCATTAGTCCCAACACCTCTTTTCTTCGATTCGTCCTGTCTAAATCCATAAACGATGACTTCCTATTATTTAGTTCAACCTTTTTACACGCGGCTTAAACAAAAAAAACGCTCCTATAATCATGGAATCTGAAAAGTTCCAATCCTACAGAAGCGTTCTTTGTTTAAATTTTACGTTTCCTGGTAAATCTGCTTCACACGGCCTACCTGTCCGTCCTGAAGGCGGACCTTAATCCCGTGCGGATGACGGGGTGAATTGGTTAACAGATCCTTCACGATCCCGCGTGTTAGTTTTCCAGTACGCTGATCCTGTTTCAGGACAATATCCACCTCGAGCCCTGGCCGGATGTCAGAGCGGTTTTGCCCGTTCATGGTGTCACCTCTTTCATGTGCTGCCTGCTTCACAGTCTCATGATAATATGGTGTCCACGATACGGGATTTGGACCGAAAAATCAAATACCTTGTGATACCGCTATTTCAGGACAGAGCCACCAAAGAGGAAGCGCTGCTTCCAGGATCCGCTGAAGTCACCTACCAGCACGCCGCCCGCTTCATTCGAGTACGTATGAAGAAGTTTATCATCGCCAAGGTAAATCCCCACATGTGTTATCGTCTGCTTGGACTTGTCCACCCCGGCATAGCTTGAAGCGGACGAACCACGATAGCTCATGAAAAACACCAGATCTCCCCGTTTCAAATCTCCCGTGTTATACACGGCGGTACCTTGATCCTGAATCCATGCACCCTGGGTACGAGAGCTGGCCGGAAGCTTGATGCCTGCTCCTTCCAGGAATACCTGCCGCACCAGATCAGAGCAGTCAAACGTTGTCGTTGTATTACGGTCAGATCCGAACTCGTAGGGTGTCCCCAGATAGTTCATTCCGGCCTGAATCACACGTTCGATCGAAGCACTGCTTGTCCCTGCACTTGCGGCATTATTGCTTCCACTGCTTGCCGCAGCGCCTGCGGTAATATATTGAGATGAAGCATAGCCGGTTTTACCTGCAGCTGTTTTGAGCTTGATCCAGCTTCCGGATTCTCCCAAAATGCTTACATCGTCTCCTTTATAGATTCGGGCAACCACTTCTCCGGCCGCCGATGGATTACTGCGCAGATACACGTTTCCTGAAGCCTGTCCCTCACTTGCTGCTGCATCAGCCGAGCTTGCAGGACCGATGGAGAAGGAACCCAAAACAGCCGCAGACAAAAGTGCTCCGGCACATATTTTTTTCCAATGACTTGTCATATTCGAATTCATCTTCTGTATTCCTCCCAGATGTAAAAATCAGGTTTCGAGAGGTCCCCTCTCCCTCTTCCCGAACCCATTATATCGGCAACACATCCGGGAAGGCATGCACCCATTTACACAGATAACCCCTCCTCTTTTTTCCAAAGTTAAAGGACTATAGTCTCGTTTTCGCCTTTTGTATGGTATATCTTCATAATTATAGAAATCCAATTTTCCTGTTTTGTCCAAATCAAACAGACTGCCTTGAGAAAAATATCTCTTAGCAGCCTGCTAGGATTAGGTGATACTAAGGCTTTTTGGCATACAAGGGATAGCCCGGATCTTCGGGAACATCAATACATATCATACGCAGGGACTCCTCAGCCTTCAAGGAAAGCGTTAGCGCCCCTTCGTCATTTCCCTTCCATACGATAAAATCCTTATGCTGAAACGGCAGCCGTTCTATACCTGTACTGTTCTCCTGTGCACTCCAGCTGCCTCCGCCCCGCAGTGCAAGAGCTGCCATACTCCGGCCTTTACCCAAGGAAAAGTTCATTTCTTTACCAGGTTCCATTCTCACATCCACCATGTTCACATCGACCGTTAAATCTACGGGTGAACGGTTACCGATAACCGTTTTTCTGATAACACCCTCACCATGCTCCACATGAAAATCGTGATAACGATACTGCCGGTAAGAGGGATTCAGCTTGAGTGCATTTCGCAAATGCGGTTCAAACCATATCTGCAAGCCTTCTGCATTGGGACCGACAAAACGCTCTTCACGCTTCACGCCGGAGCCTGTACGCATCAGCTGCAGCCCGCCCGCCTCGACTTCGCTTGTTGTTCCCAGCGAGTTCTGGTGTACGGCCTTGCCCTGAATCATGTAGGTAATCATTTCAAATCCCTGGTGTGCATGCAAGCCTGTATATCCATCAAGAGGCGACTGAAACCAGGACCAGTAAAACAGCGGGCCTACACGCGTAACCGCAGAGCCCTCTCCCGATAAGCCAATGGGCTTGGACTCGATAATCCTTCCGCCGTCCAAAACACCTTTACCCTGCAGATCCGCGGGATACAGCTTTCCATTCATGTCCTCTTGCCTCCTTTTGTCTAAATCAAATCTATAATATCTTAGGGTTAAGATAGATTCAAGCTGTGTTTTTCTTCTAACATAGAATTGACCACATCATGTTCCTTTCAGCTCTTTTTCAGCTTTGTGGTGTATGATAAGACATAGGATTCAGACAAGATCGGGAGGTACTTTCTTATGAATACGCTGCAGGGTGTCAAAATCATGCTGGTGGACGACGAGCCTCATATTTTACAGTTTCTTGAGCTGGGACTGCAGCAGGAGGGCTGTGAGATCATGCTCGCAGAAGACGGCTTTACCGCACTCACACTTGCAGAACCGTTTCAGCCCCATCTCATTATTCTCGACATCATGATGCCTGGCATGGACGGTATGGAGGTATGCCGCCAGCTGAGAGACAGCGCGTGCAATGCTGCCATCATCATGCTGACAGCCAGAGACGAGGTGGATGACCGCGTACGGGGATTGTTGACCGGAGCCGACGATTATATGGCCAAACCGTTCAGCTTCGAAGAACTTTTGGCACGGATCACCGCACGAATCCGGAATCAGTTCCCGGGTCTGCTGGAAGAAGCAATGATCGGACCCTTCCGGGTCGATGACCGCAAACGTCAAATTACATATCACGGGAATGTGCTGGCTTTGTCACCAACCGAATATGACCTTTTGAAGCTGCTCATCAGCAGACACGGATCGGTGCTGAGCAAGAGCAGCATTTTAAATCGGGTGTGGGACTATGATTTCGGCGGCCAGGACAACATTGTAGAAGTCTACATCCGCTCCCTCCGTGAAAAGCTGGGTGACAAGGAGCATACGGTGATCCGTACGCTTCGAGGTGCCGGATACCGGCTGGATCTCCCATGACGCACTGGAAAAGGATTACCGAAGGTCCACGATCGCTTCGATATCAGCTGCTGTCCCGCTCACTGATTGTACTTGCTATTCTTCTTCTTCTGATCGGGTTTCTGCAGTATGTGCTGATGCGCAATGTTATCTTTCGGAATCAGGCTGATATGATGCATAGACAGCTTCGCGCCCTGCCTATGGAGTTCAGGGATGCGTTCAGTGCTCTGCCTGACCGAAGAGGACGCAGCCATGGGTTGGTACCGCCGGAAGAAGCTTCGGATCCTGATCCCGGGCGCAGGCCGTTATTGTTTCTTCCGGAAACCTCACTGGCATGGATCGGCGCAGACGGGGAGTTCGAAGCACTGCCGGATAACGATTATGCGCCGCCAAGGCTGGATGCTGCCTCATACCTTGCTATTCTGGAGTCTTCCACCTATCCGGATGCAGAGCGATATCGGGTGGTGGAGGGCCCTGACGGGGATGAGCAGCTGATTGTCTTTCGCCTGCTGGGAAACCCGTCTTCGCCTCAGGGTATGATGCAGATGGGCGTCAATGCTGCTCCTCTGCAGGAAGTAATTTTCCGCCAGCTGGTTACGTTTGCGGTACTTTCGCTCCTCGCCCTGACAGGCGGAGTGCTGCTGTATCTGCCGCTGCTGCGAAAAACCCTAACTCCGCTGGATAACATGGTGACCGCCGTCCAGCGTACCGATGCCGGCAATCTGAATGAGCGGTTTCCAGCGCGGCAGGGACAGGAAGAGATTGATCGCCTTGCCCAATCCTTTAACGGGATGCTGGAACGTTTGGATCACTCCTTCCGCTTGGAAGTCGAAGCTAAGGAGCAGATGCGGAGGTTTATCGCAGATGCCTCGCACGAGCTGCGGACACCGCTGACATCTATTCACGGTTTTCTGGAGGTGCTCCTTCGGGGAGGTATTTCGGAGGAGCAGCTGCAATCCTCCCTGCGCAGCATGCATGGTGAATCCGGACGCATGAAAAAATTAATTGAAGATTTGCTGCTGCTGGCTCGGCTGGATCGTTCGCCGGAGCTGGTCCTGAAGGAGATGCGCCTGGACAAGCTTGCAGCTGAAATGGAGCCGAACCTGACCATACTCGCAGGCAATCGTGCAGCCTCCTTTGAAATCGAGCCTGATCTGTGCTGCTTCTGTGATGCTGACAAGATCAAGCAGGTCCTGCTCAACCTGTTTTATAATGCCGTACAGCACACCGATCCCGACAAGGGTTGTATCTCCGTGAGGCTGAGTAGACTGAAGCAGTCGGCCCTGCTTACCGTGCAGGATAACGGCACCGGCATCCAGGAAGAGGACCTGCCTCATGTGTTTGACCGATTCTACAGGAGCGATGTTTCCCGGACCCGTAAATCAGGCGGCTCCGGTCTTGGGCTGGCTATTACGAAATCGATCGTAGAAGTTCACGGTGGAAGTATCTCCGCTGACAGTATCGTGGGTAAAGGAACCTTGTTCTCCGTAACCCTGCCGCTAACCGATTGAGCTGCACAAGCGGGTATACAGCAAACCAGGCGCCAGCCTGCCCTGAAGATCATAGATCTGGGGCAGGCTGGCGCCTGGTTATTGTTGTCTACTCCAAGTAACGAAAGGCTTCTGCCGGGGGCAGCTGCTGCACTTTCCGCGCAGGGATCGCAACGCACAGATAGGTCAACAGGATGGCTCCGCCATAATAAGCGGCAAGCTTGATCCATGGATAGTTAACCACCTCACGGGAAAATGCTTCTTTACCATCCTGCATGAAAGCCTGAATCATCAGATACCCGCCGTACGTTCCGGCAAGAACGCCTATGGTAATACCAAGGATGGCAATGACTCCACTCTCCAGGCTGAAGCCCATTCGAATATGGCTGCCTTTAACGCCAATGGCTCGAAGCATGCCGAACTGCTGCTTGCGTTCTGCGAAAGAACGCAGTGTCAAGAGCACGAGTCCTGTGGTTCCGATCAGGGCAGCCAGTGCGCTGAAGCCCTCGAACAGTCCGAAGAAAATCCGAAGAAAACCCGTTCCTTCTTCGTTCATCTGCTCTGGATCTAACAGGGGATATATGTTCATAGCCGTCAGACTCTCTTCAAGCACCTGCCATTCCTGTTCCCGTACTTCCTGATCTGCTATTCCTTTAAACAGCAGCAGACTCGAAACAGGTCCGTTCGTTACATCCTCTGCAAAAGACTCCTGGGACATCCATACACCCTGAGCTGCC
Organism: Paenibacillus lemnae; assembly: GCF_012933385.1. Taxonomy (GTDB): domain Bacteria; phylum Bacillota; class Bacilli; order Paenibacillales; family Paenibacillaceae; genus Paenibacillus_AQ; species Paenibacillus_AQ lemnae. The sequence goes on along the minus strand of NZ_JABBPN010000017.1, from coordinate 67,287 downwards.
GCAATATTTAATGCGTTAGCAGGGACCTTCACAATGGCCGCTATCTTTTTATCAATCTGGAATAGAGCTCCATCGCCTCGTCCGGGGTAGCCCCTTTCCCGAAAGATTAAACGGTCACCGGCAGCACGCTCGGGCTGCCCGACCGCGCCCAGAAAGTTATCACTGACGATAATCAAGTCGGGATTTTCAGCAAGACTCCGCCAGGCTTCACTGTCACTCGCAAAACCTGGCGCCCGCTCTACGATATTCAGCTCCTGCAGCTCCCCGTATTTCGGGGTAACTCCAAATACAGAGAGGTTATAGCCAAAGTCCAGTTTTTTTCGTTCGATAACGGCCGACCGGATATGCTCTACTGTCCCGGAAGGAGATTTGTAAATCTTCTCTTCCAGCTGCTTTTCGCTCAGATTCCAGTCGACAGCAGCATAACGCTCAAAGCCGCCTGTAGCCCGCCGCGAGTCAAAATCCTCAAAGTGCCCGGCGGCATTTTCGCCGAAAACGGCTGCGAAGCAGGTCAGAAACAGAACCCCTGCGAACATCAGCAGCTGCAAGACGGATCTCCGGCTGTAATAGAGCGGGTAGCGCAGTGAAATCATCAGCATCCCTCTCCACCTGCTCAAAGGTGCAAGCAGGGAATAGAGCAGCTTTAGAAGAACCGGAAGCAGCAGAATACTTGTGATAGCAGCCAGCAGGAGTATAAAGAAACAGAACAATAGAATGCCGAACAGATCGATTTCCGGAAAGCTTACGCAGGTCAGAAAATGATCCGTGAAGGAATAGCTGACAGACCCTATTAACACAGCACAGGTCATAATTCCACCGATCAGCTTCATAGCTGAGCTCCGTCTTCCTGCGATATCTGGATTAGCCGCCGCTGGCTTCAAAGCTTCTACAATGCTTTTTCGAAGCGGACTTCCGCTGACAACAGCAACAGAAAGCATCGTGAGCAGCAGGCCGATCCCGAAGGCTGCGGTAAAGCTGAGGAGATCCAGGTGCGGCTGAAAGCTGAGTACACTGCCGTTCTCGGTTTGCAGCAGCAGACCTAGGCCATCTCCCAGACGATGAACCAAGAGCACCGACAGGCCTGCACCGGCCGCCAGTCCAATCATTCCGGAAAATACGGCGTACCAGAAGCCTTCAAGCAGAAGCAGCCCGCGCGTCTGTGATGCATTCAGACCGATCGCTCGCAAAATCCCGATCTCCTGTCTCCGCTCCTCTGTAATCATATGAAACAGATTGATCATGAACAGCATCCCGATCACAATGGAAGTGAGGCTCGCTATCGTAAAGATCGGGAGCAGCTTGGTGCTTTTCTCCAGCTCATGCGAGGCTTCGTTCGCCGTAAAGACCGGACTCCATCCCCCTTGAATGGGCGCATATGTGCGAAGATCATTGCTTAGCAGCAGCACCCGGTTCGCACTGCCCGACTTGATGCCGAGCAGTGACGCTGCAGTATCAGGATGAACTGCCATAGAAAGGGCAGTGCGTTCTGCCCCCGGGTAAAGAAGCAGTCCGCTGGCATCCACAACCTGCCCCACTGTGAGCGATACCGGTTCACCTTCATGCACTATGCTGACCTGATCACCGGCAGAGGCCTTCAAAGCATTGGCCGTGCGGGAATCCAGCCAAACCTCATTAACCGGTGGTACCAATGATGCCGCCTGACGTATGTAGGACTTGGCCTCTCCTCCAGCTGCATCCATATGCTCCGGGTACAAGTCCTTGGGAAATGCAAAAAGCATTACCCCGGATTGAATGTCATCGGGAGCGCCGGTATGATCCGGTTTAAACACGGTCAATCGCCCCATCACCGCCGGTAACATACCGTCATAATATCCGTCCGTGGACATATCCCGATACAGCTGATTGATTGCATCTCCGTTAAATTCGGTTACCCGCTCCCGCTGCGAGCTGATTTCCCCGACTACAGCTCCGTAGTTCTGCTGCATGTAATCCTGACCGCTGCGGTTCATCGAAAATTGCAGCTGCAGTGCCGACACAATGAGCATCGTGCTGATCATTCCTCCGAACAACACAAAAAGGCTTCTGTTCTTCTGCATCCATATATTACGAAAGGACATGCGTCTCAAGTGTGGGTGTCTTCTCATATAAGACCCCATCATTAGCACGATAGCCAGCCCCAGGAGTGAAAATGCGTACAGCATGCTTACATCCCCCTGCCGCTTCCGGATTTCTCATGAATGATTTTCCCGCTGTCCATATAGACGATACGTGAAGTCATAGCTGCAATGTCGGGATCGTGTGTCACAATAACAAAAGCCGTACCCTCTTCCCGGTTCAAGTGATGTATCAGCTGCATGACCTTCCCGGTCGTTTCGCGGTCAAGTGCACCCGTAGGTTCATCCGCCCAGACAATGCCCGGATTATGCACGATCGCTCTCGCGATGGCGACACGCTGCTGCTGTCCGCCCGACATATGAGCGGGTTTATGAAATCTGCGCTCATACAGACCGACCTTCCCAAGCGCATCCACCGCTTTTTTGCGGGATTCTCCCGGAGAGACACCTTGACTTAACAGGGGCAGCTCTACATTTTCTACCGCTGTGAGTACCGGGATCAAATTATAGTTTTGAAACACGAATCCCATGGATGTGCCTCGAAGGCTATCCTTTTCATTCTCCTTCAGGCTGTGAACCGGACGGTCTCTGAACCAGATTTCACCGGACGTCACCTTGTCCATGCCTGACAGGCAGTGAAGCAGCGTCGTTTTGCCGCAGCCTGAAGGTCCCATGATCGCTGTCATCTCTCCTGCCTGAAGCGAGAAATCGACACCCCGCAGAGCTTCCGTCCGGCTTTCGCCTTTGCCGTATATTTTTTTGACACCGCTGCAATGAAGCAGCTGTTGTTGATTATTCATCCCATAGCTCCTCCTCTTGTCCTATGGGTCATAGAATACCAAGAAGATTTCAAGATCATTTCAAGATGTTGTGAAGAAATTGTCAAGATGCTGGAAACAGCGGCATGGAAAATACGAATTCCGCTCCCTCACCGGAATTACTGTCCACAGAAATCTTCCCTTCATGGGCCTCCACATAGTGTTTGGCAATTGACAGTCCCAAGCCCATTCCTCCGCCAGCACGCTGCCTGGAGCGGTCGGAACGATAGAAGCGGTCAAACACGTACGGAAGATGCTCAAGCGGTATACCTTCTCCCGAGTTTCGCACCATAAATTGAAGCTCGAAGCTCCGCACCCGGCACTCTACAGTAATACTTCCCTGTTCTGGCGTGTAATTGACCGCATTTCCGATCAGATTCACCAGCACCTGCTCCATGCGCTGGCGATCACAATAAACCTTGGCTTCCTGAAGAGAAATACTGCATGAGATCCCTTTGGCTTCAGCTTCATGCCCCAGCAGTTCCCATACTCCACGCACTATACCGGCAAAATCCACCCATTCACCATTGAGCCTGAGCTTCCCGGACTCCGCCAGACTCAGCTCCTTTAAATCATGGATCAGCCTGCCCAGCCTGGATGTTTCATCCAGCAGCGGTATAAGCTCCTCTGGACGGCAGGGAATAGTCCCTTCAACCATACTTTCTGCCCGGCTTTGAATGACGGACAGCGGGGTCCTCATTTCGTGCACTGCATCCGCCAGCATTCTTTCATGCGTATCCGTCTCTTTTTGCTGGAGATGTTTAAGATGTCCAATATACATGAGCAGCTGTCCCCACTCATCTCTCTGCCCATCCTCAAACTGCTCTCTCCAGACGACAGGAGATGTCTCTTCTAACCGCTTCAGATTTTTCCTGTACGTACGTGTTGATATGGCTGCCGCCGCATATATGACAACAAGCCCCAGCAAATACAGAATTACTCCAGTGTATACCCCGCCAGCCCTCCAAAAGTGTGTTGTGGAGTGGACATTTTCCCGGTGCCATACATACAGACTCATGTACAAGAAGCTGATGAGCGTATGTATAGAACCAAAAATCAGCATGATTTTCTTCATGATACTCATAAATTTTCCCCGAATTTATAGCCTACACCAAAGACGGTAATAATCAGCTCCGGCTCATCCGGATGATGCTCAATCTTCTTTCGAAGATTTCGGATATGGGTGTCGATGGTGCGTTCATAACCTGCATAGGACGATCCCATAGCCAGTTCCAGCAGCTGCATCCGGCTGTATACCCGGCCTGGGGATTTGCACAGTATGTTCAGAATTTTGAATTCGGTGAAGGTCAGCTCTACCGGATTGCTATTCACGAAAACCTCATGTTTTTTTATGTCCAGCACAAGTCTCCCGCGCTTCAGCACATCGGATTCCGCATCATTGCTGCCGTGCATCGTTCCGTCTGATTCGCCGCCTTCCTTCATCTCAAAAGCCCGCCTCAGCAGCACTTTGACCCGTACCGCCAGCTCCCGGATGGAAAAAGGCTTGGTCATATAATCATCCGCACCGATCTCCAGCACAGACAGCTTGTCCATCTCCTCCGACACCGCCGTCAAGAACAGGATCGGGGCCTGTGTGCTTTCCCGAAGTTTACGGCACAAAGCATCGCCCTCCATGCCGGGAAGCATCCAGTCCAATATATACAGGGAAATCTGTTTCCCCTCCGCCATGCGGAGCGCTTCATTACCATCTGCTGCCTCCAGCACTTCATAACCTGTGCTGCGCAGATAATCGGCAGTAATTCCGCGAAGCTGGTGTTCATCTTCAACAATCATTAAGGTATATGGCATATTAAACTCTCTTTCTTCAATCCAGTTTGGCGTTCTATCATACATATCACAGGATCTGAAAGCTGTCTAATGCAAAAATAGCCGTTCCGCGTGTATCCCACTGCGAAACGGCCCTTGGCCTTTCCTCTATCGTACCGGGAACCAGCCCGGCACATTCATAATGCGGTGCCAGAGCGGACCCGGGATGACCAGCTTTTCCTGATCCTCTTGACCCACGGTCGTGCGGATCCCATTTTCCTGCTGATGCTGCACTTTCTGCACCCAGTCAGGCTCCATGATCAGCTCACGTCCCAATGCTACCAGCGCCGCTCCTGCTGCGAGCACCTCTGCCGCCTGATCCGGCGTGTGAACAGAGCCGACACCTATGAATGGCTTTCTCCGTCCCACCGTGTCCAGCAGCAGCTCCATCGTGGTACGGGTAACGTCCGGCCCCGTCCTCGGCTTCACCTCGTAACTCATCAGGGACACATGCAGGTAATCCAGCGGCGTATCCGCCAACTTGTCCACCAGCGCCAAGGTATCGTCCAGTGTAAAGCCAGGGGTTGTAGCTTCTTCTGGCGAGAAGCGGTATCCCACCGCGAACGGTCTGTCACCATGCTCACGGACGACCCGTGTTACTTCGTTTACCACCGCCAGCGGAAAAGCCATCCGCTTCTCCAGGCTGCCGCCCCACTCATCTTCCCGCCGGTTGGAATGCGGAGAGAAGAACTGATGAATCAGGTAGCCGTTAGCCCCGTGAATTTCCACACCGTCATAGCCGGCTTCAATGGCCCGGCGTGTGGTTTCGCCAAAGTCACGGACAATGTCCCGGATTTCCTGATCGGACAGGCTTCGTGGCTGTGCTCCTCCGCCCCGCTCCTCTGAAGCCACGGCACTGGCGCTGACCACATCACCATCTACCTGATCCGGCGGACAGGAACGCCCGCCATGGAAAATTTGCAGGATGGCTTTGGCGCCCCCAGCTTGAATCGTTTCTGCCAGCTGCCGCAGGCTGGGAATCATAGCATCGGTGTGGCCCGCGAATTCACCCGGAAAGCCTTTTCCGTTAGCCGTGACATAGGTGCATGCTGTAATCACCATTCCTGGACCGTCCGACCGTCGTTTATAGTAGTTAAGCTCCTCCTCTGATACCGTTCCATCCTCATGTGAGGAATAATTCGTCATGGGAGCCATAACGATCCGATTCTTCAGTTCGATTCCTTTTTTTAATAAGTAAGATTCAAACAAAGGGATATGGTTTTCTTTCATTTCATGTAAACCTCCACAACAAAATTTTTGATCACTAGCACTTTCTTATATAACACATTCCTTCATGCTGCAATCACTCTACATTTTTACCTTCCTTCCTATAAATGGATACCCTGACTTTCATAACAAAACTTCACCGGCCGCAAGCGGTGCTGTTCAACCAGAACAGACGCTATTATAATGAGAAAGACTGAGGGAGCAAGCAGCTCTGTATAGGATTGAAAATCTAAAACGAGGTGAACTCATTGCAAGCCTGGATCACGAATATTATGGAGCAGTTTGGATATTTTGGTATTTTTCTAATGATTGCCCTGGAGAACGTCTTCCCGCCCATTCCATCGGAAGTGATCCTGACGTTCGGCGGTTTTATGACCACCTATACCGGTCTTACGATCACAGGTGTCATCATTGCAGCTACACTCGGTTCCGTGGCGGGTGCGGTTATTTTGTATGGCATCGGGCTGCTGCTGGATGTAGAGAATCTGGAGAAGCTGGTGGACCGCTGGGGACATATCTTCCGTGTCAAAAAAGAAGATATCCACCGTGCTGACCGCTGGTTTGATAAATACGGATACTGGACGGTGTTCTTCTGCCGGATGATTCCGCTGATCCGCAGCCTCATCTCTATCCCGGCCGGCATGTCCAACATGAAATTCAGCATGTTCCTGCTGTTCACAACTGCGGGTACGTTGATCTGGAATGTGATTCTCGTTTCGCTGGGCGCATTTCTCGGCGACTCCTGGGAAGACATTCTGACCTTTATGGATGTATACTCAAATATAGCGTACGCTGTCATCGCGGTGGCTGCGATCGTATTCATGGTGCTGTTTGTTCGCAAGCTGCGGAAGCGCAGCAATTAATAAGCATTTATTTTGAAATAGGGAGAGGTTTAGAACGTTATGGATTTTATCTTGTTTATGAAGGCGATTATTCTCGGTATGGTGGAAGGGCTGACCGAGTTCGCCCCCGTATCCTCCACCGGACATATGATTATCGTCGATGATATGTGGCTGCAGTCCGAGGAATTCCTGGGAAAATATGTGGCCAATACGTTTAAAATTGTCGTTCAGCTCGGTTCCATTCTGGCTGTTGTGATCGTATTCTGGAGCCGGTTCATGGATTTGCTGGGGATCAAACGAAAGAAGAGTGAGAGCGGAACTCCTGCCTCTGGCGGACGTCTCAAGCTCGCACAGGTTATTGTGGGCATGATTCCTGCCGGGGTGCTGGGTGTCATCTTCAAAGACCAGATTGACGATTACTTATTTTCCGTAGAAACGGTCATGATTGGCCTGGTAGCCGGTGCTGTATTGATGATTGCAGCCGACCGTTCCAGCCGTAAAACGCCCGTCACTGAGAGCGTGGACCAGCTTACATACAAGCAGGCACTGGGTGTCGGCCTGTTCCAATGTCTGTCGCTCTGGCCGGGCTTCTCCCGCTCGGGTTCCACGATTTCGGGCGGTGTTATGCTCGGGATGAGTCACCGCGCAGCCGCAGACTTTACCTTCATCATGGCCGTACCGATCATGTTCGGTGCCAGCTTCCTGTCCCTGATGAAGAATCTGGAGTATTTCTCGATGAGTGCACTGCCGTTCTTTATCGCCGGATTTATCAGTGCATTCCTGTTCGCCCTGGTCTCGATTCGCTTCTTCCTGAAGCTGATCAACCGGATCAAGCTGGTGCCTTTCGCCATCTACCGCATCGTGCTGGCTGCCATTATCTTTATTGTCTGGATATCGCAAGGGTAAGCAAAGCACGCAGCCTTACAGGCTCCGAACAGATACAAAAGGACGCTCCCTGCCGGTCGCTGTGACCGCGGGAACGTCCTTTTCTCATTGTCTTAGATTAGAACGGTTTGTTTAATGCTACCGGCTTGCCGGTTTCAGCAGACTCGTATGCAGCCAGACCCACACGTGCGGAATAGTAGCCATCCTCACCGCTGATGGCAACCTCGCTGCCATTCAGCAGACTGTCCACAAAGCTGTCGACCAGACCTTTATCCATATTATCTCCCCAGAAGCTCCAGGCAGCTGTCTTGCCGCCGGCATCGCTGTACACATCATTCTTCTGGGCAAAAGCATCAATATACAGCGTACCTTCTGTACCGATCACTTCCAGCGTCACATCACCCCATGTCGGGAAATTCTTTGGACGTGACCAGCTTGGATCCAGGACGCCGAACACGCCATTTTGAAATTTCACATGGACCATGCCCGCATCGTCGATGGCGGTATCATGAAACAGGGTGCCTGCATGGGCATACACCTGCTCTGCCACACTGCCGGTAAACCAATGCATCAGATCCATGACATGGACGGTGTGATCAAGCACCGCGCCGCCGCCGGAGTGTTCTTTCTCCAGAAACCATCCTCCCGGCATTGTGCCGCGGTTCGTCCCCTTCATCGCGATAATCTGTCCGATCTTCCCGGCATCAATAGCTTCCTTCGCTTCACGGACAGAGGCTAGATAACGGCAAGGAAATGCGGTCATCAGCTGTACATGGTTATCCTTGCACACCTGGATCATGTCCAGCATCTCCTTCTCCGACAAGCCCAGCGGCTTCTCGCAGAGAATATGCTTTCCTGCCGCAGCTGCCTCACGGGTCAATTCAGCATGACGCGCGTTCTCTGAACAGATGACGACCGCATTGATCTCCTGGGAGAGCAGCTTAGAGGCATTTTCAAAATAAGGGATACCGTGTTTCTCCGTAAATGGCGCCACACGTTCCTGATTCTCATCAGCAATACCTACTACCTCGACATCAGCGCGCTCCAGCATGGCGTTCAGATAGCTGACAGCATGCATATGCGCAAAGCTGATAAAACCGATCTTCAATGTTTTCATGATGCAGTACCTCCCATCGGAACCGGCTGTCCGGTCTGTGCTGACTGCTTGCAGGCCAGGGCCACTTCGACCGCCCGGCAGGCATCAGAGATGCTGACGATCGGCTCCTCGCCGCTTTGAATACATTCGATAAAATGTTTGACTTCACCGTAGTACGGATCATGCAGCGCCGGACTTGAAGGCACCTGTACGGCATCCTGTGATTTGGAGAGTCCAGCCAATGTTTTCAGGTCCAGTGACTGCACCTGATTGCTGTCATAGCGGATCAATCCCTGGTCACCGGTAATCTCGAATTGTGTTGTAAATGGTCCCGGATATCCCCAGAATCCGGTCAGATTCGCAATAGCACCGCTCTGGAACTTCAGCGTGATCTGGGCATACTCTATTCCCGAAATGGAGGGATCTGTAACAGAGGCATAGACGGACTCTACATCGCCAAACAGCCAGCAGGCATAATCAATATCATGAATCATCAGATCCATGATGACGCCTCCGCTCTTCGCAGGATCATGATACCAAAGCTCACTGCCCTGCGGATAAGATCCATGACGTTTAAAATGAGCCATCTGTGCCGTACCGATCTTTCCTGAACGCACCTTATGGATGGCATCTGCATAGCTAGGAAAGAAACGTACCACATGGCCGATAAACAGCCGGACGCCCTGCTCCTCACAAATTTGTTTCATTTCACGGGCATCTTCCAGCGTCAGCGCAGCCGGCTTCTCGCATATAATATGGATGCCGCGCCGTGCCAGCTTGATCACGAATTCTTTATGCAAATATGTCGGCACACAGACGGCAACGGTTTCCGGAGACTCGGCGTCCAGCATCTGTTCCCAGTCCGTATAAGCCTTGCCGCCGCTTGCACTCGCCGCATCCTGTGCGCGTTCCTTCAGCAAATCTGCGGTTCCGGATACGTTCACGCCCGGCATCTTCCCCAGATTGTAGGCATAGGTCATGCCCATCGTGCCACAGCCGATAATGGCTATGTTCATTGTCAATCCCTCCAGTCCTTTTTATCAGCTACGCTGTTGTATCGGTCATTGCCCATTTCACCGCACCCATGATGCCGGCACGGTTGCCCAGTTCCGCCTTGGCCAGCCGGACGGGAACTACACTAAACTGCGAGATTTTATCCTGAAGATCCTTGCTCCACAGCGGGTAACCGTCTGACACCCCGCCGCCCAGTACGATCACTTCAGGGTCATAAGCCTGCTGTACCGAAATCAGTCCGCGAGCGAGATCAGACAAGTACAAGTCCATAGCCTGAAGCGCATCAGGATGACCTTCCGTGTACGCCTGAACCAGAAACCGGCTGCTCCAGTCAGCATGAGTCTCCCGCGCAATACGGCTGAGCGCTGTCCCGGAACAGAGCGTTTCCCAGCAGCCCCGCTGACCGCAGGTGCAGAGGCTTCCTTCCCGATCCATGATCAGATGGCCGATTTCACCCAGCCCGCCGCGCAGGCCGGGCAGCACGCGCCCTTCATATACGAAGGCACCGCCGATACCGGTTCCAAGGGCAGCCAGCACGAAAGAATGGGCATCTCTGCCTGCACCAAGCCAGGCCTCTCCCCAAGCGGCTGCATTTACATCATTTTCTACAGAAATACGGTAAGGAAAGAGCTTCCCGATCTCCTGCCGGATCCCGGTTCCGGTCCAGCCTGGCATGTTGTCTGTAGCATACACGATGCTGCCGGTCTGCCGATCGACGCGTCCTGCGGTACCAATGCCGATTCCGGCAATATCGTGACTGGACGCCTGCTGCTCCAGCTGGCCAATCAGGCCTGCTGCCGCCTCGAGAATCCGCTCCCTTCCCTCCAGTGCAGGTGTGGGTACTGCGACCGGTTCACTCATGATTCCATCCTGATCCACCAGCGCCCCTTTGATTCCTGTACCGCCGATATCCAAACCAATCCACTGTTTCATGAAGATGTTAACCCTCTTTCCAATGACTGTCTTTCGAATGCGCTTCCATATACTATGATACCATGCCCATGGCCTTACTTCACTTCATTAAATGATAAGGCCTCAATGTGAATTTGGACCAGATCCGCCGTGACTCCTAATATAGACCAGCTGGACTAAGCCGTCCGGGGCTGATGTGCCCTTCCCAAAAAGTCGTTGTTTCGAATTTCATATCCGTGAGACGGCACTAAAATAAGCTTGGAAACCAAGCTTAATTCTCTCATTTTTCCAGGGTGGTAAAGTTTAAGCTTGATAATCAATCTTAAACTTGATGAATCGCTTACTACAGGCGAGAAATGGGTAGAAAACAAAAAAATAAGCCCGAAAATCAGGCTTATGGAGATAATATATTCTATTTTTGGATAAATAAGATTGAAAAACAACCTTATTAAAAAATGTATACAGCGATACTGAGGCAGCTTGCCGATGCCGGCACAACCATCATTTACTTCACCGCTCCTTGAGTAATTCCGTTGATGATCCATTTTTGTGCGAACAGATAAATCATAATCATCGGCAGCATGATGATCGGAAACGGGATAAACATGGCACTGATGAAATAAAAAGCCCCCGGCAGCGATAGATGAGTAACCATCATCACTGCGGGAAGGCTTTGTATAATCTATGATTCTATTTGCTGCAGCAGCGGTCAGGCTGCGCTTGTCTGATTATTGAATCCACTTTTTGTCCAGCTCATCGAACTTGCCTTGAAGCTCCATTTCATCCATCCACATTTCGAGGTAGCTTGCATACTCGAAATCACCACGAGGAATCATGTAGCCCTTTTCACTGTTAGTGAATGGCGTGTCAGTTAGCGCTGCATACAATCTGGAATCAGCTTTAGCATAAGTGATCGCTTCAACCGTATCGGTGATCATCACATCATAAGTACCGTCAGCAACCAGATGAGGCACGTCCAGGTTGTTCGGAACGACCGTTACGGTTGCATTTTTCAAATGCTCACGCACGAAAATTTCGTTTGTACCGCCCGGATTTACACCGATGCGTACAGAAGGCTGATTGATGTCTTCCACAGACTTGTATTTGTCCTTGTCTTCAGCACGGATCAAAGGCACCTTACCAAAAGATACGTAACCCTCAGACACATAAGCAGTTTTTTGTCTTGCTGTATTCCGTGTTACACCACCGACTGCGATATCGAACTTGTCATCCTGCAGATCTTTCATCATAGTGGACCAGGTTGTGTTAATGAAGCGCACTTCAACACCCAGATCTTTACCCAATTCATAAGCAGCGTCAACATCATAACCTTCGTACTGCTTATTTTCAGGATTCAAATATGTAAATGGCTTATAGTCGCCTGTCATACCTACCCGGATATATCCTCTGTCGATAATCTCGTCCAGCTGAGATGCAAAAGCTTTCTTCTGTTTACCTGGAGCAAGCTCCGAAGCCGATTTTGCCGATGCCGCAGGACTGCTGAGCAGTTCGCTAGCTGCGAAGCCAGTTCCTACGAGTGAAAGACTGATGACGCCGGCAAGTAGTACTTTTTTGATTTGGTTAGACATGGTGTGATTTCCTCCAATTTTCTCTGTAGTGTTTGTTCTTTCTCTGTAGCGGTAATACTTTTATGATGGCTTTCCCTGACTCTCTTTGCTGCAGGCATCCCCCCTCTCAAGCGGCATCATGAAATACCGCCTGGGGAAAGCAATCATTTCTGTATGATTAGACTTTGAATTTGGAAAGCTCTTGACGAAGATCGCCCACGACCGATTCCAGATCTTTAACAGATGCTGCAATCTCACCGATCGACTGAATCTGGCCATCAGCAGCCTCGGAAGCATGTCTTGCATCCTCTGATGTCAGGCTTGCTATGGATTTCAACTCTTCCACTGATGCACTTACCTGTTCAGATCCTGCTGACATTTCCTCAGAAGCGGCGGACACCTCCAGAATGTGCTCAGCGACATTACGGGAAGCCTCCAGAATGTTCGCAAACTTCTCCCGAACCTCCTCAATTAAGACAATACCGGTCTCTACGTCTTTCCGGCTGACGTCCATAACCTCTACCGCATTGCGTGTATCTTCGCGAATTTCGGTAATGATACGTGCAATCTGGTCCGTGGATTCCTCGGATTGACCCGCGAGTTTCTTTACCTCTTCGGCCACGACCGCGAAGCCGCGCCCATGTTCTCCGGCTCTTGCTGCTTCAATCGAAGCATTAAGGGACAACAGACGAATTCGAGTTGTAATTTCGGTAATAAAGTCCAGAATTTCCTGGATTTCTTCGGAACGCTCGTTCAGACGGCCGATTGCGGTTCCTACTTTAGCCGTTCCCTGACCAATGCTGTCGATCTGACCTACAGCCTGCTGCACCACAACAGCTCCCGATTCCGCCTGATTCGCCGCTTCCTGTGCAGCTTCCGAGACCATAGAGGAGGTTTCAGCAATCTTGACAACGCCGCTGGCCATATCATTCATGGATACGGAGATTTCTTCAGAGCTCGATGCATGAACTTTCGCACCATCTGCAATTTGACGGATAGAAGACCCGATGACATCGACGCTTTCTTTCGAACGTTCAATCCCGCCAGAAACCACGGACGTCACTTTCGTCACTTCCTGAGATGAAGCGGTGACTCCCTTGATCAGCTGCTTGAGATGCAGTACAGTCTGGTTGAAATCCTTGGACAACACAGCGATCTCGTCCTTGCCATCCGCTTCAATCGTCCGGGTAAGATCTCCTGCAGCCACTTCCTTCACAGCCTGATTCAATTTACGAATCGGCTTCACAAGACGGTCAGTAAACATATAGCCCACGGCAACCGCTATGAGTAACGCTACAACCGCAATGATAAGGAGCGTCTGAGTCAGCTCGGTAATCGGGGCGTACAGCTCTTTAGTTGGTGCTGTCACGAACACACCCCAGTTGTAAGTCGACGGCGCGTAAGCAGCCGAGTAGTCTGCATTTCCATCTCTAAGATAGTTAAAAGATCCGCTTTCCCCTTGAATGACTTTTTGAAAGGCATCCTTAACGGGCTGAACATCCAAATCTTCTACATTCTGAGTCAAAACTAGATCATTATTGTGGTGCCACATAAACAGGCCTTTTTCACTGAGGAGGAAGGCATACCCGGTTTCCCCGAATTTAAACTTGGATACACTCTCCTGCACCGTATTGATCGGCAGTGTGGATCCCATATATCCGTACTGCTTGCCATCTTTCATTAAAGGAACGAGCAGTGTGACGATGTTATTGCCTGTACGTTTGGATGTAACCGGCTCGGAGACAATAATTTTACCTTCGCCCTTGCCTGCTTCCTGAAAATGAACACGATCCGATACATCTGTGACTTCACCCAAAAAATTCACGACGTTCTTGCTCGTCAGATCATGAGAAAAGAAGAAGGTCTCATATTCGGGATTGGCCTCCTGTGCCCGCTTGATCAGCGCCAGGTCGTTATTTTTATTGCCTGTCAGCAGCTTTCCGACAGACTCCACTTTGGCAATCTCAGTATCGATAAATGCGTTAATCTCACCCGCTAAATTTTCAGCGCCCAATTCAGCCGTTTCGTCAATGCTGTGCTCTAACTGTGTAGAAGCACTTCTGTAACTCGCAGTGGTAATTGCTGCCATACTGAGCAGCAGCAGCAGGCAGATCATCAAAATCATTTTTTGCTTAAGACTTTTGAGCATTGCAAATTTCCCCCTAAATATAGTTCTGGGGTCCTATCCTGTATTTCGTCCACAACGTATGTGTTGGTCTAAGATTCAAAGGGACAAGGAACTCCTATCCATGTAATGAGATCAGCACAGGTGGTCTAAATCGGATGTAATGACTCCACATATGTTGTTATCGGCTGTACATGACAAGTTTTGAAGAAAAAGTTTTGAAAAAGTTTTGAAAACGGATTAATTTTCTTCTTCTACGCTATTAAGCCTACATTCATACTTTAAGACTATATTGAAAATGAAGCGCATACACAGCTATTCAAGCACCATTGGATGACCACCGGTTAAAAAAACACAAAAAAAGACGCCCGGTCTATTGACCATAAGGCATCTTTTGAAGAAAAAGTGCTATTTTCCGCTTGCAGAATGCAGACTCCATGTCTGTTCCCGGTTTCGTTCATTATTTGCACGAAGCATCGTATACCGGTTCATGCGGATCCGGTGAGCATCCTTCATACTTCGTTCCAGCAGGTCATGACTGATGCCAAGCTCTTTCGGTGATGCAGGGCCTCCCACTTTACGCAGCAGATCAGACAGAGTGCCGGAATCCGGAAGACGGGCCAGCTCGGAAGCGATATCATTCCAGTGTACATACACAGATGCCGCTTTTCCGGTCTCTCCGCTGCCAGCTGAAGCCTCATAGCTCCATGGATCCGGCCCTTCTGCGGCCAGCCGCTGATAAAGCCTCGATATTTCCACACAGGCTGCGCCGACTTTAGCGCCGTGAAGAAGCTGTTTTTTGCCCATACGAATGTATTCCATCTCCCAATAATGAGATACGTGATGTTCAGCTCCGGAAGCGGGGTGCGACTGTCCGCACAGCAGCATAGCCAGGCCGGACTGGATCAGCGCCTCGGTTAGGATGTGAATGCCTTCTTCGGATCTGCTGGCAATCTGACCGACATGATCCACACAGTTCTGCAGCGCAGAGCGCGTCAAATCGGCGGCCAGCTCCATATAAGGCTCTCCAGCCGCAATAGATCCGAACTTCCAATCAAACAAAGACGTATACTTGCCCAGCATATCACCAAAACCGGCAGCTGCCAGAGCTGCAGGTGCCTTGGTCAAAATATCTGTGTCGGCAAATACAGCTGATGGTCCGATCGACTGCACGGTAATCTTCTCGCCGCGGATGATGATAGGGGCACCTTTTGAGGTAAAGCCGTCCACCGAGGATGCTGTAGGTACAGCAACAAAAGAAAGCCCGGCCGTATATGCCGCATAGCGTGTAATATCGTGAACAGTTCCACTGCCGACAGCCAGCACAATTTGCGGCGCATGCTTCTGGATGTCCAGGATGACTTGAAGCAGGGAAGGCTCATCTGCCAGCACATCGCCCTTGGTATCTTCCTTCAGCATAGTAAGGTGAACACCGGCAAAAACAGGCTTCAGCATAACTTCCACACGCTGCCCCGCACACTCGTAGGTGTCTTTGTCGGTAATCATCAGAATGTTTTGAATTCCCTTGTCTTTTAAGTAGCCCGGAAGCTCACTCAGCACCCCGGAACCTGTACGGATCACATCGATGTCGTCCAGGCCGCCCGGATCAATACCTGACTCTCGTGCCCGCTGCCTGATCTCCTCTAATATTCGGGACATATCACCCTTCCTTTCATCACTCTGTAATCTTCGAGTACCTATTTCGATTTCCGGCTCCTGAATACCTCCCGAATAGACTATCTATATTCTATACTTGCTGGAATATACAAAGCACACGCCAAACAGCTCATGACGGCCGCCCTGTGAATTACGGCGGTGTCATGAGCTGTTTATTTTCGCGGAGTGCTTAGTCCATATATTCCGCGTGGCCGTTCTGGATAAGGTATTCCATCTCGCTTTCCAGGATCCGCTCCACGGTCAGCTCATCCAGCTTGATGTCTTTCTGTTCCAGGATATAGTCCACCAGATCGTCACTGTCAATGTCGACCTCTTCTTTTGCATCCTTGTGAGCCTTCTGAATATAGGCTTCCTCGTGCTTCAGCACAAGCCGGATATCCTGAGTTGAAGCCTGTGTCTTCTGTGCGATAAATGCCGCCAGTTCCTGTTCGTTAATGGATTTGTCCATTGCCTTAATCATCTCCTGCGTAGATTTAGTATACCGGTTATTGTAACACAGCACGGTTATTTTCAGTGGGAAGTTAGAGTTTGTGAATTATCCGTTATTTAAAGCTATGGGAAGCCTAATCTATTATTTCAGCGCATACAAGAGCTTATCGCTGCTCACTCTCTTTGAGTAATCAAGGAAATTAATGGTAAAATTAAAAAAAGCAAACTACTATCATCACAAAAGAGGGATTAAAAGTGAAAAAAATACTCATATTCTTAGTGGTGGGAACCGCTGTAGTATTTATCCTATTCGCAATGGACCATTTCTACGTAAGGATGTACCAATACATTAGGGAGATTTCTCCTGCAGCCAACATGGAACGATTAAAAATCGTTATGCTCAGTCTTTGTCTGGGTATCATTTTTGATTGGCCCCATGTTATCAAGATCATACAGAAAAAAATCAGCATCAACTACGCATTAGTACTGCCATTTCTGATTACATTCTTTTGTGCATCGTTCTCCGTGTTCTTTTTAGACAGCACACCTCTATGGTTTACCAATATCTTGTCCAAGTTACACGTTAGCATCATATTCGGTATCCTGAGCGGCATCTTACTTACTCGAATTTTCGCTAAAAAATGAATCACGCTCATGGATGTCCTCCGTCACGGATGTCCATCAACGGAAGGAATTCATCCCCTTCTTCTCGAAGCCTTACTAATGTAAGGACAGATGTATCACATTGACTTGAGGAGGTTTGCCTGTGGAACATACGGGGCTCGGAGGCAAGAGTATCATTCTCAGACTTGAAATGAACACCAAGGAGATCAAATTTGGCCAGGTGGCGTCCGCTATATTTGAAGCCGGAGGTGATATGGTAGCGATTGATGTTATTCAATCCAGCGGGGATATCACCGTGCGGGACATTACCATTACGGTAACGGACAGCGCTCACATCAGCACAGTCACAGAGACCGTCCAGAGCTTGAAAGGTGTCCGGCTGGTCAATATTTCTGACCGCACCTTCCTCATGCACCTGGGCGGAAAGATTGAAACCCAGCCTAAAGTTCCGATTCAGAACCGGGATGATCTGTCCCGTGTCTACACCCCGGATGTCGCCCGGGTCTGTGCGGCGATCCAGGAAGATCCCAAGAAAGCGTATACACTGACCATCAAGCGAAATACAGTGGCTGTTATTTCGGACGGAAGTGCCGTTCTCGGACTGGGCAATATCGGTCCCTATGCAGCCATGCCGGTCATGGAGGGCAAGTCGATGCTGTTCAAGCAGCTTGCCGGGGTGGATTCTTTTCCAATCTGCCTGGACACTCAGGATACGGAAGAAATCATAGCCACCATCAAGGCGATAGCGCCTGCATTCGGCGGTATCAACCTGGAAGATATCGCCTCACCCCGCTGCTTTGAGATTGAACAGCGGCTGCGGGACGAGCTAGACGTTCCCGTTTTTCATGATGACCAGCATGGCACGGCGGTTGTACTGTACGCTGCTTTGATCAATGCCCTGAAAGTGGTCGGCAAATCCATTGATCAGGTAAAAGTGGTCGTATGCGGCATTGGTGCCGCAGGCGTAGCTTGCAGCAAAATCCTATTATCCGCAGGTGTCGGAGAGATTATCGGGGTAGATCGTGCCGGGGCATTAACCCGTGATGAAACCTATGAGCATCCTATGTGGCAGTGGTATGCCGAGCATACCAACCCCAACCGGGTTCAGGGGCCGCTGAGCGAAGTCATACGGGGAGCTGATGTGTTCATCGGACTGTCCGCAGGCGGATTGCTGCAACGCGAGGACGTGCTGTCCATGGCGGAACAGCCGATTGTGTTCGCCATGGCGAATCCGACGCCGGAAATTCAGCCGGAAGCGGTAGAGGATATTGCCGGGGTTATCGCGACCGGGCGTTCAGATTATCCGAACCAGATCAACAATGTGCTGTGTTTCCCGGGAATTTTCCGGGCTGCGCTGGACTGCCGGGCAACGGTTATTAATGAAGAGATGAAGCTGGCTGCCGCAGAAGCTATAGCTTCTGCCGTTCCCGCTGATGAGCTGAATGCTTCCTATATCATTCCAAGTGTCTTCAATCAAAATGTCGTGAAAGCCATTCGCGAAAGGGTTGTCAAAGCCGCGGTCGTCACCGGTGTGGCGAGGAGAGTTCCGCGGGAGTAAGCTCAACACGCAGAAAAGGCACTCCAGAACTGCATGTACTGCAGACGTGGAGTGCCTTTTTGCTGTCGTGAATGATTTATACAGGCCTGCAATTAACGGCTTTCATCCGTAGTTCCGGTGTAAATATTAATCGCATCTCTGAGAAACTCGGCAGTTCCCGGCTTCTGTGCATCATAATAAGCCCTGAACCGTTCGTCATCTACATACATCTGTGCCAGCCCGGCATGCGCTTCCTTGCTGTATTCATTCCAGTACAAGGTCAACCAGCGTTTATGCAGTTCGGCTGCTTGCTGCGCCAGCGGGCCCGACGGATCTTCCTGGTCCATCGCTTCCGCCAGCACCTCTCTGATCTCGGTCTCCAGGGAGACCGCCTCCTTGTACTGCGCCTCGCTCATATTCATCAGCTTCTGATTCGATGACTCCACGCGCTCTGCACCGTACTTCTGGCGGATCTCCTCCCCATATTTCATCCCATTCTCCTTCACCATCTTCTGTTTAAAGCCTTCGAATTTGTCCTGATTACTCATGACGATTCTCCCTTCACTGGCTGCAATGCTGCTCTCCACATTACGGATCAGCAGATCCAGCTGCTGTTTTTTGCCGAGAAGATGTTCATGATGCTGCTTCAGCGCCGCCAGATCGTCAAAAGAGGGCGAATCCATCAACTCCTTCACCGCTTCCAGCGAAAGTCCGAGTTCGCGGTAGAACATAATCTGCTGCAGACGGTTGACCTGGGGCTGACTGTAGATCCGGTAGCCTGATGAATTGATTCTGGCCGGCTTCAAAAGTCCGATTTCATCATAGTAGCGAAGCGTTCGTGTACTTACTCCGGCCAGCCGGGCAAGCTTTTGAATCGTGTATTCCATGCTCTCACCTCCTGGCATTTTCAATATACACCTTGACGCAGCGTTAAGGTCAACCGTGATGAATCACTTTTTTACACACAACAAGGCTGTCCCCTGTACGATGCGGGACAGCCTTGTCTGCTAATATTTATTTTGCTGCTATAGCTGACTTGATGGATTGAAGCTCGGCCTTAATGGACGCCTGAATTTCAAAAGCATCCAGCCGGGATGAGGCATCTGTATCTGTCAGCTTGCCGTCATACGAACGGCGGTCTGCCCACCTGGTGTCCAAGCTTCCCAGCTTCTGCTCCACCCGGTCAAACCCACGGATGATACGTCCGGTGTCCAAATCACGCAGCACAGCCTCCGCAGATCTCGAAACTTCAGCCGCATGGAGACGTGACATCTGAAAGGCCAGTCGGTTATTCAAATCCAGATGCAGGTCTGACAGACGCACCAGCACATCCCTCAGCTTATCTCCTTGTTCCCGGATTGCCTGTCTTCTGTCCTCATAGTCCTGAAGCAGCCGCAGATGATGGAGCTTGTCCTGCAGAGCGATCTCAGCCATGTTCTCCTCATCACGCTCTACAGCAAGCTCTGCCTGACGCTGCCTTTTCTGCACCAGCGCCCGGGAGCCAGCGATCAGCAGATCCAGCTGCTGCCCGGTATACTGCTGCTGAATCAGAGCCTGCTGCACCTGTTCGCGCTGCTCCTCCACCTGACGGATATACTGCTTCGCCATCGGAATGGGATCCTCCATGCGATCAAGCAGATGATGCATATCTGCCGACGTCATTTCTTTTACTCTTGCAAAAATCCCCATGATTACTTCTCCTCTCCGCGGCTGTTCTGCTCCCACTCGTCCAGCATTTTCCCTCGTTCATACGAAGATCCGTATGCCGAATTCATGTCATATTCCGGATGTATCACAGGAGGCAGCGGTTGATTAAAACGATGATCCAGACGCTTGATCCGGCGGGCAGCCAGGAAGATGACACCCGCAATCACCAGTCCCAAAAATGGAGTCGCCATGCTCATCAGCGCCAGCACTGCCAGCGCAGCACCCGTCCATTTCAGCATACCGGAAGCTTTCGCCGCTATAGCTGTGAAGCCTGCCAGCAGCATGATTTTGACCATCAGGAGTCCTATGCCGTTCCACACCTCAGCCCCACCGCTGCGATGACCGTATGCTGGACTATAAAACAATATGTCATGAGCTTGTCCCGGACCGCGTCCCCCATGCGTGAAAACAGGGTGCCTAGCAGCATGACCTGCTTGTCCTAGCAGGGATACCACGTGGAATCCGAGCCACAGCAGCAGCAGGGCACCGCCAGTAATCCATAACCAGGACATCTTACTTCTTGAACTCATCGAATATCCTCCTCTCCGCAAAACGGTCTGCTGTTCTTAGGTGGCATCAGTCTCTGAATCAGATGCTTCCGCTCCGCTCTGTGCATCCGGAGCTGTGCGCTTCTCATTGACCCACTCCTTCAGGGGCTCCGTCATGCTGTCTTTCAGTTTCTGGATCAGTTGGGATTCCGAGATGCCCTTGGCTTCAGCCAGCTCAGCCAGCGATTTCCCCTCCCGCATGCCAGCCTGCAGCTCGCTTTCACTCATCCCGAGAATGTCGGCAGCATCCTCCAGGCTTCCGAATCTTCCCGGTCCATGACCTGCGCCATCACCAAAGCGATGACCTGGCCCCTCGCCCCGGCCTTGACCGATTCCTCCCGGCTTGAAGCCGCTTTGGTCCACCATGTCTTCCAGATGTTCACTCCACTTTTCTTTCTGGGCAGCAGCCTGCTCCTCGGTCAGTGTGCCATCATCCAGACGCTGGTTCAGGTCCTGTGTCATCGCAGCCGTGAGCCTCTCAAGGAGGCTGGCACGAGTAACGCCTTTCTCTTGTGCGGCTTCAGTCAATGTTTTACCGGCCTGAAGCTCTGTCATCAGCTCGCTTTCCTCCAGACCCAGGATCTCGGCTGCATGCGTAAAAATCTGTCCTCCGCCAAATCCGCCAGGTCCATGGCCCCGTTTGCCGAATGATCCGTCCAGTTTGCCGGATCCCGGCGATGTTCCTGTTCCCGTGTCTGTAGTGGGTGATGTTCCCAGATTGCCCGAACTTGAGGCACTGTCTGTGCTTGAAGCGGCAAATACTTGTTCCTGCAAATATCCGGCTCCTCCCAGCAGCAGACCAGCTGCTAGTGTCCCTGCCATCAGTTTCATGCCCATATGTTTGTTCTTCATGTTCATTCGCTCCTTTAAGTTGGTGTGTCTTACATTTCCAAGTATAGGCCGCCAACCTGAAACGGAACTTAGCCGGATATTACGGGAAGCTTAGGCTTGGCTGAATGTTTCCTGAATGTCTGCGGCGCTCGCATACAGCATTTACACGAAAAAAGACGGTGCCAGGATCATCTCCCTGACACCGCCATGTTTTTTTTGCAGCAAACTCGCATTATATGTAATCCATCGTATATCATTCTTGCCTACAGCTTCACAGGCATTCCCGTTTCCGCAGAGCGTAAAGCCGCATAGGTGATCTCCATCGTTTTCACAGCATCCTCATATGTAGATAAAATACCTGAAGCATCGCCTGTCCGTACGGCATGAATAAAGGCTTCATTCTCACGTTGATACGGATTTCCTGCGTTCCGATATTCCATCAGCTTCCCTTTTTCTTTGACGATAAGCTTATCTGACTTTACATCCAGGCTTCCCTGCTCGGTGTAAATGGTCAAGCCTGCTTGTTCTCCTTCGGGAAGGATACATGTATTGGAGATCGTTGCGACAGCACCGCTTTTTAATTTCAGAGTGACTGTTCCCACATCATGTACCGTCACACCTTCATACCGCTCCTGCATGACCCGGTGTCCATACGCAGCATATACCTCGTCAACTTCACCCAGCAAGCAGCGCAGCAGGTCTACGATATGCGTTGTCTGCTCAATAAACTGTCCACCGGATCCTTCCTGCTTCCTCCACCAGGATACCTGCGGCATATCCCCCATCCAGTAGCCGAGCGCCATGCCAGCTGTCCGGCCCTGCAGCATTTCAGCTGCCCGTGCAGCCGCATCCGTATAGCGGAAATGATAGCCCACCGAAGTAATGAGTCCGGACTGCTGCAGTTTCTGCAATATCCTATTTGGTGTCTCCATCTCTGCTCCCAGCGGCTTTTCCACAAGAAAAGGGATGCCTCTCTCCAGAAGCTGCTGCTCGATATCTCCATGGGCAAACGGCGGTACACAAATGTATACCGCATCCGGTTTGACTTGATCCAGCATGTGCTCCACATTGTCGTACCCTGCTGCGCCGTATTTATTGGCGGCCTTCTCTGCCTTCTCCAGATTTGTGCCGACGAACGCCTTGACAGCTACCCCGTCCATTCGGGCCAAAATATCTCCATGCATCCCGCTAAACCATCCTGTACCTATGATTGCTGTGTTTAAAGCCATAGTATCCTCCCTTTAGATAGCTTGTTTTTACAAGTATGACACAGATGAATTGCTAAAGTCAGCTGGAACGTACCGTGAGCACCTTTTGAATGGAGTACCAGAGGGACGTGATCAGGATTAATTCAAAAATATTGGTCGCCGCAGAGCTCTCGATCGGAATCGGTACCGCACTGCCGATCAGCATAAGCAGCGTACCCCAAAACAGCACTGGCGTCACTTTGCGGCGCCATAACTCAATCCCTGCTGCAAACAGCGGAATCAGAATCGCAATAACCATAAGCGGAGGTCCCGAGGATTCATCTGCCGATACGTATCTTAGCGCACCGTATTCCCATTCCGGCTTCACGGTAAGCGGCAGGGTTTCCGTCACCAGCTCGTAAATCACGAGAGCGATCGTAAACAGCCAGGCACCCCAAACAGCAGCCCTCTTTTTCGCCCAGTCTCCTCCTGCCTTCACAATCAGGTCAAGGGACACCAGTGTCAGCAATGGCGTAAACAGTGCATGAATCCAGAACCGGCTGAGGCTCAGTGTCTCCAGAAACGTCCCCTCTCCAATCCACTTTCCGGCTCCAATCAGCCCATTATCCCACACCAGTCCGAGTGTCACGAGAAAAAGCAGATATCGTAGTCCCCGCGAAGAATCACGCTCATAGAGCATAATACCCCAGACAGTCAGCACGGCATACAAGCCGGCAAGAATCAAAAACAATATAGAGTCCATAGCCACATTCCTTTCTGAAGGTCGTTCACACTGCCAGCTACTTTTAGAATTTATACCCGGTCCCATCCCCCATTAACCATTCGGCCTAGGGCCTGTTGATGCTGGCATGTGCAATTTTTGTCCATAATGAATCATAAACTGGCGAGCGGAAAATTTCGAAATTCTTTATAATGTATACGTTATCATAACGGAATCATCACCATGTATTCTTTAAAAGTATTCTCTAAAAATCAGGGAGGTTCTTACATGTCACTGCGAGTTGGAATGATCGGTTACAAATTTATGGGCAAGGCGCACAGCAATGCCTATCGTGCACTGCCGATGTTTTTTCCGAATGCATTAAAGCCCGAAATGGCCGTGATCTGTGGACGTAATACGGAAGCCGTGCAGGAAGCTGCATCCCGGTTTGGCTGGGCCGAGGCGGAGAGTGACTGGAAGTCACTGATTGCAAGAGATGATATTGACATCATTGATATTAACGCACCAAGCGATGCCCACAAGGAAATTGCACTGGCTGCTGCAAAAGCCGGAAAGCATATATTTTGCGAAAAACCGCTGGCACTCAGCCTGCAGGACGCTCGCGAGATGCTGACAGCGGCAGAAGAAGCCGGCATCAAGCATATGACCGGTTTCAATTACCGTTTCTCCCCTGCCGTGCAGCTGGTCAAGAAGCTTGTCACCAGCGGACGCCTGGGTAAAATCTATCATTTCCGTGCCTGGTTCCTGCAGGACTGGATTCTGGATCCGGACTTCCCGCTCGTATGGCGGCTGCAGAAGGATATTGCCGGCTCCGGTTCCCACGGCGATCTGGGTGCTCACCTGATCGACCTCGCCCACTATCTCGTGGGAGATCTGGATGAAGTGATCGGTATGAACGAAACATTCATCAAGGAACGGCCGCTGGCTGCCGAAATGACCGGCCTCAGCGCCAAGGGCAGCAAGGACGGACCAAGGGGTGAGGTTACGGTGGACGATGCGACCCTATTTCTAGCCCGGTTCAGCAATGGAGCGCTCGGCAGTTTCGAAGCTACCCGCTTTGCAGCAGGACACCGCTCTACCAATTCTTTTGAAATTAACGGCAGTCTCGGCAGTGTCCGGTTTGATTTTGAACGCATGAATGAACTGGAGGTTTACTTTACCTCTGACGATGAGGATGTGCAGGGCTTCCGCCGCGTAGTTGCGACAGACCCGTCTCACGCTTATGCCGAAGCATGGTGGCCGCCGGGTCATACGATCGGTTTTGAACACACGTTCATTCATGAATTTCTTGAATTCACCAATGCCATTCAGGAAGACCGTCAGCCGGAACCAAGCTTTGCCGATGGGGTTAAATGCCAGGCCGTGCTGGAAGCCGTGGATCGTTCTATTGAAGAACGCCGCTGGGTATCCATCTCGGAAATGTAACGAATAAGGAGTGTCAATGAAGATGAGAAGAGCACTGATCGTATGGGGCGGCTGGGATGGACATGAGCCTGAACAGGTAGCCGGAATTTTTGAAAATATTTTAAAAGAGCACGGATTTCAGGTTGAGGTCTCGGATACGCTGGATGCGTTCCAGGACGGAGCCCGGCTGAAAGAGCTGGACCTGATCGTTCCGGTATGGACGATGGGCGAAATTCCAGGTGAATATGTCAAAAATGTATCGGAGGCGGTACAAGCCGGAACTGGACTTGCCGGCTGCCACGGCGGGATGTGCGATGCCTTCCGTACCAATGTGGACTGGCAGTTTATGACCGGCGGACAGTGGGTGGCACATCCCGGCAACGACGGTGTCGAATATACCGTGGAGATCAAACACAGCTCCAGCCCGCTCGTTGAGGGGATGTCTCACTTTGCGGTGAAGTCGGAGCAGTATTACCTGCATGTTGACCCGGCCGTAGAAGTTCTGGCTACCACACGCTTTCCGACTGCGGACGGTCCTCACCGTCTGAACAGTCCTGTGGACATGCCGGTCGTCTGGACGAAACGGTGGGGAACTGGACGGGTGTATTACAACGCGCTGGGACACCACGCCGATATCGTAGACATGCCGGAGGTTAGGGAGCTGATGACACGCGGACTCCTGTGGGCAGCGGGCGGCAAGAATACCCCGGAGGCAATTGAAGCTGCCGGTGGGCCGTCCTCCTATTCCGGTATGGACGACAGTCAAGTATAACGCAATCATGGGAGATGAGAACATGAAAAAACTTAAAGCAGGCATTATCGGCTGTGGAAATATCAGCGGCATTTATATGAAGAATATCCCTACCTTTTCTTCTCTGGAAGTGGCAGCTTGTGCAGATCTCGATCTGGAGAAAGCGCGAAGCCAGGCTGAACAGCATCAGATTCCGGTCGCCTGTACCCCTGAGGAACTCCTGGCCATGCCGGATATTGACATGATCATTAATCTGACGATTCCAGGTGTCCATGCGGATGTATGTCTGCAGGCCCTAGAGGCGGGTAAACATGTATACGTTGAGAAGCCGCTCGCATTGACGCTGGAGCAGGGCAAGCAGGTGCTGGATCTGGCGAAGCAGAAAAACCTCTATGTCGGCAGCGCCCCGGATACCTTCCTCGGCGCAGGTCTTCAGACTGCACTAAAGGTTGTGCGTGACGGGCTAATCGGCCGTCCGGTATCTGCCAATGCGTTCATGATGAGCCGGGGGCATGAGAACTGGCATCCGGATCCAGAGTTCTATTATGCCGAAGGCGGAGGCCCCATGTTCGATATGGGCCCGTATTACCTCACGGCGCTCATTCAGCTGCTTGGTCCAATCCGCAGTGTGGCAGGCATGACCAGTAAGGCATTCCCCGAGCGAACCATCACAAGTGAAAAGAAACGCGGACAGATCATCCCTGTCGCGGTTCCAACGCATGTGGCCGGAACGATGGTATTTGAGAATGGTGCTATAGGAACACTCATTACCAGCTTTGACATTTTCGGCGGAAGTGAGCTTCCCCAAATTGAAATTCATGGCACCGAAGGCAGCCTGAAGGTTCCTAATCCGAACGGATTCGGGGGTACGGTGGAATACCGCAGGCTTGGCGATGAGGCCTGGACGGAAGTGCCTTTGACCGAAGGCAATGCCACCAACAGCCGGGGACTCGGTCCGGCTGATATGGCAGAGGCTATCCAGAACGGCACCCGCCATCAAGCGAGCGGTGAGCTGGCTTATCATGTGCTGGAAGCCATGTGGGCCTTTCATCTGTCCTCCGATGCCGGTAGCTATTATGAGATGAAAAGCCAATATACACCGCTATAACCCTTCGCTCGCTGTGCTGAAGATGATGCGCTTGAGCAGATGCAGATAACGCTACAAAAAAACCGCTCCTTTTCGTAAATGGCTGTTCACACTTCCATTTAACCGAAGAGCGGTTTTTTTTGTTTTAGTTTCTAATAGGAACGTTTCACCTCTGCAGGCCTGCCCCTCTGGACAAACCACCGCGCGCTATCTATGATGGAATTGCCGAAAGTGTTACTTCTTCTTCCATCTTTCGAGCTGCCGCAGACAAGGTGGTGGTTACCATGAAATTCTTTTATCAAAACTGGAAATTTGACAGCCTGCTGCCGCTGCACATCTTTACCCACAATAATATCGCTTTTCATGCCCACTGCCATCCGGAGGTTGAAATCATTTATGTCGAATCCGGCAGCCTTGTGCTCGGAGTCAATGAGGAGAGACGGCAGGTTTTTGAGGGCGAATTCATAATCTGCGGCAGCAATGACATCCATTACCTTGAATATGCCGGCATGGATTCCAGGGCAACCGTGCTTATATTCAAGCCTGAGCTGCTGGGTGCTTCACGAATATGGCCAAGTGAATTTCAATTCACTTCTCCCTACTTCACTCCCCAGCCGGAGCTCCGTCCCCAGCTGGTTGAGCTGATGCACTCCATTCAGAGGGAAACCGAGAACCCGGCTGCCGGCTCATCCATGATGATCCGGGGGACACTGCTTCAGTTCTGCGCCCTCCTGCAGCGATCGGTGACATGCATTCCGAAGGGTAAGGAACCTTACGAACAGCGGGCCCGCATGCAGAAAATCCTGTCTTACATCGAAGAGAACTGCCGCACAGAAATCACGCTGGAGTCGATTTCCAAACATTTTAATATCGATCCCTATCACTTCAGCCGGTCCTTCAAGTCGACGCTGGGCATCTCTTTTAAAACATATCTGAATACCGTGCGCGTCTCCCTGGCCGAAATCAAACTGGAGACGACGGAAGACAGCATTCTGGATATTGCGCTGGAATGCGGCTTTACCAGCATCAGAACCTTTAACCGCGTCTACAAGACACTGAAGGGCAGAACCCCTTCGGAGCTGCGTAAAGCGTAAAGCCGGTTAACATTTCAGCATATTAATCATTCACTTAACATCCTGAATCATGCACTGCTTCTGCTCTATTCCTTCACGACCAGCTTCAGCGGTGCCGGGATGGTTTTCTGTACTTCCTTGCCCTGCTGCACATCTACTGCAGCCTGGACCGCCAGCTGACCAATCAGCTCCGGCTGCTGGGCGATGGTCGCTGTAAGCTTGCCTGCTTCAATGGACTTTAGCGCATCTTCGTTGCCATCAAAGCCGATGACCATGATGTCCTTGCCGGAGCTTTGAATCGCTTCCAGTGCACCCAGTGCCATCTCATCATTATGGGCAAAAACCGCCTGGACATCCGGGTTCCCCTGCAGCAGATTTTCCATGACATTCAAGCCTTTCGTGCGGTCAAAGTCCGCAGCCTGCTTGCCTACCACGTTCAGCTCTTGATCCGCCACATTATGAAAGCCCTGACCGCGCTCACGTGTTGCCGATGCACCCGGCACGCCCTCTAGTTCAATCACTTTGGCATTCTTGCCAAGCTCTTTCACCATATATTCAGCAGCCATTTGGCCGCCTTTCACATTATCGGACGCAACCAATGCGGCAACTTCGCCTTGATCCGCAGAACGGTCCAGTGTAATGACCGGAATGCCGATGCTGTTTGCCGTCTGCACAACATTGGAGATGGCTGCAGAGTCCGTTGGATTGATCAGCAGGACATGAACCCCCTGCTGGATCAGGTCATCCACATCATTGCTCTGCTTGGCAGCGTCATTCTGTGCGTCGACAACGACGACTTCCATCCCCTGTTTCCGGGCTTCCGCAACGACGCCGTCTTTTAAAGAAACGAAGAACGGATTGTTCAGTGTAGAAATCGACAGGCCGATTTTAAGTTCCTTCACATCTCCATTCAGCTTCGGTTTGGCCCATTCCGGAGGCTCCATCGAGCAGCCGGTAATAAAGATCAGCATGAGGGAGACGAGGAACAACGTTGTTTTTTTCATGAGTAATTACCCCCTTAAGCGGATTTCTTCCGGTCGAGAAGCACAGCGATCGCGATGACGATCCCTTTTACGACCATTTGGTAGAATGAATTGACACCGAGCAGGTTCAAACCATTGTTCAAGGTTCCGATAATCAGCACACCGATCAGCGTACCAACAATCCGGCCGCGTCCGCCTGCGAGGCTCGTTCCCCCGAGCACGACGGCTGCGATGGCATCCAGCTCATACGATGTGCCTGCCGTTGGCTGCGCGGAATTCAGACGGGAGGTCAGGATCGCTCCGGCCAGCGCAGACAGCATACCTGCCAGCGAGTAGATCATGATTTTCACGCGCGGTACTTTGATTCCGGAGACCAGCGAGGCCTTTTCGTTACCGCCAATGGCATACGTTTTGCGTCCAAACGAGGTTTTATGCAGCACCACCCACAGTACAGCGAAAGTCACCAGCATCGTGATGGCCGGAACCGGAATCCCGAACAGATAACCGCGTCCGAACAGCTGGAAAGCAAGGCTGTCGCCAAGGCCTGTGATCGGGTTACCGTTCGTATACACCAGCGTCAGTCCTCTAAAAATCGTCATGGTCGCCAATGTGGCAATAAACGGAGCCATGTTCCCTTTCGTGATCATCAGTCCGTTCACCAGGCCCATCACACCGCCTGCAGCACAGCCGATAATGATGGCCAGAATCGGATCGACTCCGGCCACCATCATATTGGCAACAAATGCACTGGAGAGTGCCAGGATCGAACCGACAGACAGATCAATGCCGCCGGTGAGGATGACAAAGGTCATGCCAAATGCGATCAGCGCGTTAATGGATACCTGACGGAGCAGGTTGAGTATATTCAGTGGTTCCAGAAAACTCGGATTGAGTACGGACACAATGAGGATCAGAATGATCAGTCCGAGCAGCGGACCCAGCTTTTGTGTCAAATGGCCGACCTTGAAGCTTTTTTCTGCCTTAATGTCGTTGATGGTTGTCATGTCACTGTCCCCCTGTTGCTAAAGTCATGATGTGTTCCTGCGTGGCCTGCTTTCCATCCACTTCACCTGTAATTCTGCCTTCGTGGACCACCAGGATCCGGTCGCTCATCCCGAGTACCTCCGGCAGCTCCGAGGAAATCATCAGGATAGCTACGCCGCGATCGGTCAGCTCGTTCATGAGCTGGTAGATTTCGCGTTTGGCCCCTACGTCCACGCCGCGGGTCGGCTCATCCAGAATGAGCACACTTGGACCGATGCCGATCCATTTGGCGATGACGACCTTCTGCTGATTACCGCCCGACAGACTGCGCGCCGCCGTTTCGGTGGTGTGTGTCTTGATCTGCAGGCGCTTCGTCAGGGTATCGACGAACTCCTGCTCTTTTTTGCCTGAGATAAATCCTTTGGAAGAGAAGCTGAACAAATTCGGCAGTGCCATATTCTCACGTACTGAAAAATCGAGCACCAGACCTTCGTCCTTCCGGTCTTCGGTGATAAAGCCAATGCCATGCTTCACGGCATCATCGGGCTTGCGGATGTTCACTTTTTTGCCGCGGATCCAGATCTCGCCGCTGTCCAGCGGGTCCAGGCCGAAGATGGCTCGCATCACTTCCGTCCGTCCTGCGCCCATCAGTCCGGATACACCTACGATTTCACCAGCTTTCACAGAGAAGCTGATGTCCTCAAAGCGGCCCTTGCGCTTCAGATCCTTCACTTCCAGCACAGTTTCACCCGGCGCGGGGTGTCTTGCAGGGTAGCGTTCGGTGAGCTCGCGTCCGACCATTTTTCGGACCACTTCGTCAAATGACGTCTCCGGGATATCTTTCGTGTCCACTGCTTTGCCATCACGCATGACCGTAATCCGGTCACAGATGGCGAAAATCTCTTCCATCCGGTGCGAAATATACACGATGGAAACGCCTTCTTTTCTTAGGGCGCGAATCACTTCAAACAGCTTGGTAATTTCCCGCTCGGTGAGCGCTGCCGTCGGCTCGTCCATAATGATCACCTTAGCGTTCGTCATCAGCGCCTTGGCGATTTCAATCATCTGCTGCTGGCCGACCGAGCATTCCCCGGCTTCCTGGGTCAGCGGAATACTCACCGACAGCTTCGCGAACTGCTCTGCGGCGAGTGCTTTCATCTGTTTCATATTTAGAACCCCAAAACGGGAGGTCATTTCTTTACCAATAAACAGGTTGTCCAGTACCGTCATATCCGGCCAGATGTTCAGCTCCTGATGGATGAAAGCAATCCCGTTCTCTTCGGCTTCCTTTGGATTCCGGAATGATGTCTCACTGCCATTAATCTGTATGGAGCCTTCATCCCGGTTGTGGAGGCCGGTCAATATATTCATCAGCGTGGATTTACCCGCGCCGTTCTCGCCCATAAGCGCATGGACCTCGCCTTCACGCAAATCAAAATCCACACCGCTTAAAACCCGGTTCGTGCCAAAGGATTTATGAATATTTCTCATCTGTATGTTCATGATGCTCTCCTCCTTCTAGCCGAAATGAACGCCTGCCTGCAGGATACAGTTCGCATAGGGTGTTGCTTCCCCGGTGCGGATCACGACTTTGGCATGCCGGGTCAGTGCCTTGAACTGTTCGTGCGGGCAGAACTGTAGGTCTTCCTGCGGAAATTGTTCCTGCATATATTGTAGTGTTTCCATATTTTCTGACCTTATCTCCTCCGCAAGAATTATGCGTTCAATCACCATGTCACGGGCGATGGTGTCCACCACCTCTTTGAAACTTGGTGTACCCAGGTTCAGAGCAATGTCAATCTTGGGAACTCCCGGCGGAACCGGAAGCCCCACATCTGCAATGACGATGGTATCGGTATGCCCGAGATCGGACAGCACTTTTGCAATATGACTGTTCAGGATGCCGTGCTTCTTCATTTTATAAGCTCCCTTCCACATCGCTGCGGCTGGGCATACCGCCTTGGGCCCCGAAGCGGGTCACCGACAGTGCAGCAGCCCGGTTGGCAAACTTCAGGCTTTCCGGAAGGCTCCTGCCTTCGGCAAGCGCCACAGCAAGTGCTCCGTTAAAGGTATCTCCTGCTCCGGTTGTGTCCACAACCTCCACGTGATAGCCGGGAATCACAACTTCTTGAATGCCGTCAAAATACCGAACTCCTGCCTTGCCTTCGGTTACGAGCAGCTTGCCAGGATAGCGCCGCAGCATAGCTGCAAGGTGCTGACCTTCAAACAAAATTTCAGCTTCATGCTCGTTTGGCGTGATGTAGGATGCCGCTTCAATGACAGCTTGTGGAACGGGACGGGCCGGTGCCGGATTTAGAATAAGCGGAATGTTGTGAGCCCGGCACAGCTCACTGACATGAATGACCGTCTCCTCGGGAATCTCCTGCTGGATCATGACGATATCAGCCTCTCGTATGGCTTGGATCGCCTTGTCCACATATCCCGGGCTAATTCGATCATTCGCAGCTTTGACAACAACAATGCTGTTATCCCCTTCTGCCAGAACGATATGTGCCGTCCCGCTCTCCACGCCTGTAACCGGTTCCACATAGGCGGTGTAAACACCATTGGCTTTGAAATTGTCCAAAATGACCTGTCCCAGGTGATCATCTCCCACACAGCCAATCATCGTGACCTCGGCTCCCAGTCTCGCCGCAGCCACCGCCTGGTTGGCGCCTTTTCCTCCCGGTACTGTCTTGAAGCTTTCCCCCAGCACGGTTTCTCCAGCTCCCGGACGTTTCGCTGAAGTAACAACCAGGTCCATCGAGGAACTTCCCACCACTGTAATTTTAGCCATCAGGATTCCACCTTTCGCGTTGTTTGCCGTTCTATAAATTCTACAGCGTACTGAATATGTCTAGATTCGATGTATTGTCCTTCGATCAAGCGGATGATGAGATCCGCCGCTTCCCGGCCCATCTCGTAGGCAGGCTGGTGAATGGTCGACAGGGACGGTATCAGCAGCCGGCTCAGCGGAATATCGTCGAAGCCGATAATCTGCACGTCCTGCGGGACCCGCCTGCCCAACCCCACCGCTTCCTGCAGCACAGCAGACGCTACGATATCGTTACTGGCGATGATGCCGTCACTATCCGGATACCTCCGGAACAGTTCCTTCGCCCAGCCCTCCGCCTCCGTGAAGGAAAACGAAGTCGTCTTCAGCACCTCATAGGAAGTGCCGGATGACTCCAGCGCTTCGACCGCCCCATGAAAACGATCCATTGCAGGCCTCACATCGGCCGGTCCCTGAATGATCGTAATGTTGGTGCTGCCTCGCTTCACCAGTTCTGTGGCTGCCTGTCTGCCGCCTTCTCGTCCATCTGCGTATACCGCTGGGTTGTCATTCAGTGTTCGGTCCAAAAACACAACCGGGATTCCAAGACCGGTGTACATATCATGATCCGGCGCATTTGTAGAGGAAATGACGCCCACGACATTGTTCTGCAGGAAGGTCTGAAGATAATCCGTCTCCTTCTGCCGGCTCTCGTCACTGTTGCCGAAGATCAGGCGGAAATCCTGCTCCTGCAGCCGGTCCTCCACACCCCTTGCCAGCTGCGGAAAATAAGGGTTGGTGATGTCCGGAAGCAGCAGACCGATCAGCTTTGACTTCCTCTTGTACAGGGAGCGAGCCACTTCGTTCGGTGTGTAATTCAATTCACGGATTGCGTCTTCAACCTTGCGGCGTGTATCTTCATGCACGTAACCGTTCTGGTTCATTACACGCGATACGGTAGCCACCGATACGCCTGCTGCCTTGGCTACTTCTTTAATGGTTGCCATCTTCCGGACTCACCTCTATCATTTCATTCTATATAGATTATAATTCATCGTGAATGTTGTGTAACCCGTTACATCATGCTCGCTAAATAACCTGTAACCGATTACACATTCAAGATATCACATCTTATTTTTCCTTGCAAGCGTTTTACATGCGGAATTGATTTCCATACTATGGGGCTGGTCAATATATCCTGATTAGGTTGAGATAAATTCACTACTGCTAACCCATAGTTTTGTGGTAAGATTATCTTATTTGAGTAAAATGATCCTGCGAAATATTGACATTATTATTAATAATGTCACTTTAACGCAAATTGTCGGGCGTAGAGTGATATAATCGTAAGGCATATGAATTTATTATAATGGAAAGTGAGCCGCTGATGACTATAAATAATAGATCACAACCCAAGATGGCCCTTGAATATAAGTCTTTCTCTAAAGCTCTTGGAGAGACGGTCAAAACCGGAATTATCAAATCCAACCTGATTGCTGTCTTCACCGGATTATGTATGGCACTGTACGTGTATGACGCCTCCATCCCAGGTAATCTGCTGAGCATCATCTTTTCGCTGATTGGTTCCTCATTCGTCATTGGTGCTGCCGGAGCATTCAACAACCTGTTTGACCGGGACATTGATGCGATTATGGAGCGGACCAAGACCCGCCCGACTGTTACGGGCCAGGTCGATACTCGAACAGGTCTGCTGCTGGGCATTCTGCTCACAGCTGCGGGAACGGGCCTGCTGCTGCTTGCTTCGCCTATGGCTGCGTTCTTCGCTCTGCTCGGCTTGTTTCTATATATGGTGCCTTACACCATGTGGACGAAACGAAGAACCGTCTACAA
The DNA here is from genome assembly GCF_012933385.1 of Paenibacillus lemnae. GTDB lineage: Bacteria > Bacillota > Bacilli > Paenibacillales > Paenibacillaceae > Paenibacillus_AQ > Paenibacillus_AQ lemnae. Next base: position 32,710 of record NZ_JABBPN010000017.1, on the reverse strand, counting down.
CACGGAAGTGGGCAGTATCTCGGGCGCAGTCCCGCCTTTGATCGGCTGGTCCGTGATTTCTCATGATTACACCCACCCTGGCATATGGGCGCTTGTGGTCACGATGATTTTGTGGCAAATGCCTCATTTCTACGGTATTGCGATCCGTCGCTTTGATGAATACAAGGCAGCAGGTGTTCCGATGCTTCCTGTTGTTAAAGGGATTGAGCGCACATACCTTCAGACGAATATTTATCTGATTATGCTGGCAGCCTCGAGCTTCCTGTTCTGGCCGTTCAGCCCGATTGTGGCCGGTATCGTATTTATCATCAACATGACTTGGCTCATACTCAGCTTCACCAGCTTTAATAAAGCGGAGCCGAAGATCTGGTCGCACAAAATGTTTATGTTCTCGATCCAGCACATTGTTATGGTGTATTTCATCATTATTGTGTTCTCATTCATCGCCAAGGCATTGAAATAAATTTATAAGGGCCTGGTCTCAAGCTTTATTACTTGAGACCAGGCCCTTTTTACTGTTGTGAGCGACTGTCGGTTCAAATAATGTGTCCCTCGATTTCTGCTCTCAATTGTTCAAACCACTCTAGGTTAACCAAGTGATGGGAACGGGAATTTTCGTTCATGCGGCGGAAGTAATCCATTGTGCCGGGAAATTCCTGTGTGTTGGACAGGTATTCATCAAGGAGCGCGATTCGGGTTTTAGTCTGGTCGATCTGCGATTGGATCAGTTCCAGCAGTTTGTCTTTATCATATTCACCCGCAAAGAGCAGCGCTCCATAAAATTGCAGGTTCACGTATTCTGATTTGGTACCGTATTTAACCATTAACTGTTCAAACTCAGCCATTCCAGATTTCGTAATTGTAAAGTTCCGGCTCTCACGTCCAAGGGTTGAAGATTTCTGCTGAATCTGTTTAATCCAGCCTTTTTCTTCAAGCTGCTGCAGATTGTAATAAAACGACCCCTTCGTGAAGTTCACAATGTATTGGTATTGACGTTTTTCCATTAGAGTCAGTAATTCGTAGCCATGAGCGCCAGGATTTTGGATGAGCAAACCAAGGATGAGTAAGGGGATCAAGGCTGCATCACCTTGGCCAACTGTGCCTCGAATTCCCCGTACGTGATTTTACCCAAAGCCAAATCCATGCTATGAAGGTAAATCTGTTCTGTTTTACAATAGCTGTCTTTCACTTTCAGCGACTGCTCCTCCCCCGGGATGGGTTCCAAAACATGACACTTTTTCGAAAAAGCTTCGAAATAGCGGTAACCGAATTTACGCTGCGAAACCGCGTCAATATGGATGCCATCAGGATTCGCGGTCAAATCCGCCGCTGTTACAAAATAACAATTCCGCTGTTCGTTAGCGAAGTGCTGCAATTGTTCATTGACCTGCACATACTCTGTCGCATGCTGTCCAAAACCGGTCTTCCCAAGGAAATCACCAAGTCCGCCAATGATTAAAGGTACTTCATCAAGCTTTAATTCATTTCTAAGGGTTTCGATGATATGCGTCAACTTGTTGGAATAAGTTTCATGCAGCGAACGATAACTGTCACTCTCACCCTGGTGCCAAAGGATTCCGCAGATTTGGCTGGACTGCAGGGCGAAGCGGGCTTCAGACAATGCATGCTGAAAAAGGATGCCTTCCGGATGCCAGTCATCCAGGGAACTTCCGCCTTCCGCACAAGGAACCAAACCAATTTCTTCACCCGGATTAGTTTTCGACCAGGCATCAGCGAAAGAAGCCGCCAGGCTTACACCGGAAACCGGACGGTCATAATTAATGGGCTCTGTCATCATCTGCCACTGTCCATTGCGCAGCATTTTTATTTTTTCATGATAGATAGGATCCACTTCATGCAAAAATCCACGTCCCGCCATATTCGACTGCCCCAACATTAAAAATGACTTTATCATTTCATATTTACTCCTTTAATCTCCCGTTTTAGTCTAATTAGACTAAAACACATTATATAGTCTGATTAGACTATCGTCAATTGGATTACAGCGAAATATAAAGAAGCGGCGATGCAGGGTTTAGCCCCCTGATACCGCCACTTCAGTTTAACCTTTGAGACAGCTCTTGTTCATAGATCAATCGACAGGCGCAAGCGTTGTATCCACATTGACTACAGGTCTGCCATCCTGAAACTCAATGACACTGATGCAGGTTTCCCGCAGCTTGGAGTCTTTTGGATCAATCAGCCGATGGTAGCACAGCACCCAGCCCTCGCCGTACCGGGCCATGGATGCATGTCCTGTTCCGTAGAACTGCTTCGAGGGGCGGGTCACGCGATTATCCTCCGGTGCCTCATAAGGTCCATACACATGGTCACTGACACCATAACAAATTTGATAACGGGGATCCCGGGTATCGTAATTGCTCCAGGTCAGCAGATATCGGCCATCCACCTTTTGCAGATGAGGGCCTTCGTTATAAACGCCGTGATCGAAAACATCAGGATCCTTGCCGCGTGCGGTGTACAATGGTTTGGAGAGCAGCACAGGTTCGCGTTTGAAGGTCACCATATCTTCATTCAGCGGAGCAATCCAGCACTTTCCCTGTCCCCACAGCAGATAAGGCTGGTTATCCTCATCCACAAACAGATCGGCATCAATACTCTGACAGTTATATTCATCCTTTGTGATCAGCGGACGTCCCAGCATATCGCGGAACGGTCCCAGCGGAGAATCCGCTACAGCCACACCGATTTGAGTTTCTGCGGAGAAATACATGTAGTATTTGCCGTTATATTTATTAATTCCAGGCGCCCAGGCGCTTTGGCTGGCCCAGCTGACATCCGCCAGATCCAGAGCTAGATAAGGGCCATCCCAATGCATTAAGTCTTTGCTGTGAAACACATGGAACTTGTCATACACCCAGCCTACGCTGTCCTTCGTCGGATATAAATAATAGTCCTCTCCGTCCTTCAGTAAAAAAGGATCTGCCCATGCTCCGCTTAATGTCGGCTGATTATATTCCATTCTCTTCTCCTCCTCCATAATACTCCAGAAGTCTGTCATACTCTTCCGTCGTGACCGGGATCACCGAACCGTGCCGCAGCGTGCCTGGCAGAGAATATTGCTCCGGCAGACGCCAGCTCCCTGAATCCAAGTCATCCGTTTCCAGCGGGATATATCCTCTTAATCCATACTCATCGATAAAAAGAATCCACTTCTCTTCCGTATTCGACTTGAAGATTATCGGCCCCTCGCCCCTTGCCATAAACGGAGTCTCTACATGATCATTCAGCATTTTAAAGTTTGAATCATGGAAAGACATCCCCTTCTCCTGTATCACATGTTTAACATGCTCCGCCTTGGAGAAACGGTAAATTCCGCCCTTCTCCTGAATCATCGTCGTATCAATCACCGAATACCCATAGTCCATATAGACTTCAGGCTCGCTGAAGGTCCGGAAATCTTTGGTTGAGACATACATCATTCGATGGTAGCGGCTCGAATCTTCGTCCTGCAGCCCGGTATTCATCATAGAAGCCCAGAACACCTTATAATCCTGCGTCTCTTCATCATAAAACACTTCTGGTGCCCAGGCGCATCCTGCTCCTGAAGGAGCAATCTCCACCATATCCGGCCCCGACCAGTCGATGAGATTCTGTGATTCCCATACCATGATGCTGCGGCTTCCGGACGTTACCGCACGTTCCCAGTCTCCATTGCCATAAATCCGAAGGTCTGTAGCCACCATATAGAAACGGCCGCCATCTGGTGACCGTACAATGTAAGGGTCCCGAATTCCCTTCTCACCCAGATCCGAGACAAGCACCGGTTTCCCTCCGTGCAAGGTCTGCCAGTTCAACGGATCATTGCCTTGGCTTAATGCAAAATACACCTGCTCGCCATCCTCATATTCTTCTCCTTTAAAATGGGCAAATAAATACCCTGCATATTTTGGTTTCTGCTGCATATGGGCTTCCTCCCCTTCACTTTCTTCTTATAAATATAAAATGTTTCAATAAAATATTAAACATATATTTTTAAAATGCTGCTTACAAAATAAAAAAACCCTGGGCGCTTGAGCCCCAGGGTTGCTTCGAAACCTATACGTTAAGACAATTTTTCTCCTACATAATATCCGATCGATACAAACAGTACGGACCATATAGCTGCACTAATGCAGCAGAATAACACATATTTTCTAAATCTCATTTTGGTAATACCGAATACATATCCAGCTGCATGACGGACACCAGGTATAAAATAAGCCAAAAATACCGCCCATGCTCCATACTTTGCTGTCCAGCTTCTCACTTTTTCGAAGCGTTTGGATGTTAATCCGATCCACTTTCCGTATTTTTCAATTACGGCAAAGCCTATATTTTTCCCGATGAGATAACTGATCGTCATCCCCGCTACCGATCCCACGAAACTAAACAAGACGGATAGTATAAAGTTCAGTACATGTATGGAAACCAGATAACCGACAAACAGCATCAGCGTTTCATCCGGTATCGGCAGCCCGATTATACCAAAAGCTAACAAAAGTAGAATTGCAAAATAACCGTATTGGGAAATAAACACCTTAACCATATCCATGCCGCGCCCGCTCCTTTACGCTCCTGATCGCCATAAGTGTCCTGTCGTGTTTGGAATACGGCTCACTTAATTAGTATAACATGCCAGTTCAAGAGATGGGCAGCAGGATAGAAAAAGGTATGCAGCGGCGATATTTTTCATTCATATTCAATTTAAACTTGCTGTACAGTGCTTTCCTTGACGGAGCGTTTATTTCCTCTATAAATAAAATAAAGAGCAATCATCATAAACAGTAGGGCAAAAGCACGTCTCACATCCAATGTGATGACCATGCTGTTAAACCACCCGAAATGATCGATAACCACACCGATGATCAGCTGGCCTGCTATACCGGCAATATTAGCCGCAATAACCCCAATCTTTGGCACGGCCATGACGGTCAGAAGCAGATACATCGTACCTAAAAATGCCGCACTTAACTGCCATTTCGGTGCTTCGAAAAGTGCAAGGACATTGCCGCTTCCGAAAAACAAAATAAAAATCGTCAAAAACATCGTCCCTGTAAGAAATGTTAAAAATGTGGTCTCTATCGTTCCTGCTTTCTGACTCAACGTACCATTGATGGAGGATTGTGCACTTAATGTAATACCGCCAATCAATGTAAACAAAATCATAAATAAACCCATGCTGACAAACCTCCTAATTGATCAATATCAGTGCAATAACCATGGAAACAACGGCGAAAACTTTCTCTTTGTTGATTCCCGTTCTCTTACTGCCCAGCCATCCGAAATGTTCAATCACCATACTCATGACTAACTGTCCGATAATTACGGCAACCATGGTGATACCCACACCAACAAAAGGAACACTGACGACAATGGAGGTTAAATATACAACGCCGAGTACACCTCCAAGCAAAGTCCACCGGGGTGCTTCAAAAGCATAGGATATCTTTCCTTTTCGAAAGAAAATCAGCAGCAATCCCATAATGATCGCTCCCATAAAGAAGTTATAAAAGCTCGTTTCGATTTGTCCAATGCTCTTACCCAGTTCAGCATAGATTGCTCCTTCAAAGCTGAGTGCTGCTCCAGCCAAAAGAGCCAGTACATAAAATATAAATCGCATTTAAAATATCTCCTTTTTTGAATAATTAAATATCTAGGAATATAGATATTATGGAGTAAAAAAAACAGAAATTGATCCTCAAATTTCTGTTTTTAAGTATTCAGCCAGCTGTTGAATGACTTCTTCGTTTCTTCTATAATAAGTCCACTGACCATGACGCACGGATTCCAGCAGTCCCGCTTTTTGCATCATATTCAAGTAGTGGGAAACCGTAGATTGAGAAACGTTGGCTTTTTCCTGAATATCCCCTACACATACTCCGCCTTTGTAATTTACCTCCTTGGGCAGGTGAGCGCCTTGTTTAGGGAAATGCTTCTCCGGTTCCTTCAGCCACTTCAAAATGCGGAGTCGGGTTTCGTTGGATAACGCTTTGAATACACCAATAGGTTCCATGCTTCACATTATATCGATTATATTCGATATGTCAATGTGCATAGCGCGATCTATTTCCGCACGACCCTATAGCCCTGATCTTCCAGAAGCTTGATCACCCCGTGTTCACCCAAATAGTGAGCCGCTCCAACCACGATGAAGTATTCTTCGGTTTTGCCGTTTTTAAGATAACCGTCGATTTTATCGGCCATGCCGATATTGCGGTCGATGAGCATCGCTTTTACATACTCCTCATCATCGGAGAAATTGTTAGTGAGCTCCAGCAGCTGATCTTCATTGCCTGTTTTCCACATTTCAGCCATCTGGCTTACCGTCTGATCCATTTCACCAAAATGGTCGAGGACAGCACGCAGGTTTTTCTCCTGAAGCTCCTTGGAGAAGCTGTTGAACATGCCCAGCTGTGACTCGTAGGATTCCAGCTCCAGCACCGGCATTTTGCGTTCTATTGCTTTCTGCACAAAATACAGATCGATTCCAGCTGCTGCTTCATAACCGGCTTTGGCCGCCTTGAGGCTGCTGATTGTGCTTTCCGCTACCCAGGGCTTAAACGCATCCATCGCATTGGGTGCAAGGCCGCTTTTCTTCAGAATCTCCCCAAGTTTGGCATAGGTGCCGCTGGAGATATGGTCCTTCAGTGTTGTGCCATCCTGATACATGCCCATGTCCATGATCAGCTGCTGCTGTTCTGCATCTGCGGCTTTGCTGACATCAATTTCTACACCCAGATAATCGGATTCGCTGAAAGCTTCCTCAAATTCCGGGCGCAGCGGGTAGAAGCTGTCATCCGCAATATGCATTGAGCCTACCAGATACACGGTGTTTCCGCCGCTCTCCACTTCCCACATGAAGCCGCGCCCTGCTGATGCTGTTTCTTCCGTTCCGCCTGTCGCCGCCGCCGTGAGCATTACAGTACGTGATGCTGCATCCCAGCGAACCTCATAGCCTGCAGCATCTCCCACAACACGGATCGGGGCGTAGGTGACGCCGTTGATCTTCTTCAGCTTGCTTTTTAACGTGATTTTTTTGCCATCCACCACCGCATAGATGGTGTCTTCAGCTGCATATGTTAGCTTGCCATCCAGTTCTGCCAATGTAGATCTTAGTGGAACATAGGTTGTACCCTGGTCAATGACCGGCATTCCTGAGCTGTAACGAAGGGTTTGATCACCAACTTTGACAGCCGGATGCTGCGGGGCAGCCATCGCAGGTACGGCCGCGGCCAGCATGCCTGCCGATAAGGTTAGTGATAACAGTGTCTTTTTCCAGTTTCTCATTTTGTACATTCTCCTTAGAAAAAAATGATGAAGACCAGCATAATGCCAATCTTCACCATACCACTGTTTCTGCCTCGCCTGCAAATCGCAGGATTGATTAAGCTTCCCCTTTAAAGGTGTACGTTTTTCCAGCCTCTCCGGTAAAGGAGATCGGGGCCAAGCCCGGAGCCCCAATCTCACACAGTCCCGAAAAGCTGCATTCCACGACAACTTTCGTTATCTTCAATGCTTCCCACTTGAAGCTCAGCGTAAATCCGCCCCGTGCACGCAGCCCTTTAACCTCGCCTTCGCTCCACACGTCCGGAATCGCTGGCAGCAGCCGAATAATACCAGCATGGCTTTGCAGCAGCATTTCTGCGATGCCGGCAGTGCCGCCGAAGTTGCCGTCTATCTGAAACGGAGGATGATCGTCAAACAGGTTCTTCATCGTCGAGTGATGCAGCAGCGCCATCACATTGTCGTAGGCTAGCTGACCTTCCTGGAGTCTTGCCCAGAAATTAATGATCCACGCCCGGCTCCAGCCCGTATGCCCGCCGCCGGAAGAAAGTCTGCGCTTCAGTGTTGTATGCGCAGCGGCCGCTAATTCCGGCGTGCGCTCGGGCGTGAAATCATCACCAGGATACAGGGCGAACAGATGGGAAATATGACGATGCCCCGGTTCCTCCTCCTCGTAATCCTCCATCCACTCCTGAATCTGTCCGTACTTTCCGATCTTTGGCTGCGGCAGCCGCTTTATGGCAGCTTCCAGCTCATCCTTAATCGCTTCATCCTTCCCAAGCAGCTCTGCGCTCTCGATGCAGGCGCGGAACAACGCACCAATAATCTGAAAATCCATGGACGCACCTGCACATAATACACCTGACTCTCCGCCGGGGAGAATGTATCGATTTTCAGGTGAGACAGATGGGCAGGTAATGAGTCTGCCCTGCTGATCTTCGATCAGATAATCGAGCAGAAAAACCGCCGCTTCTTTCATTGTGTCGTAGGCTCTATCCAGGAAATCCAGATCCTGCCCGAATCGGTAGTGCTCCCATAAATGCAGACAGAGCCAGGCCGCACCCATTGGCCAAAACGAAGCCGGCAGATATGTATCCTGCGGTGCTGTATCTCCCCAGATGTCGGTGTTATGATGGGCCGTGAAGCCTCGGCACCCATACATCTGCTGAGCAGTTATTCTGCCGGGCTCCCGCATACGCTCAATGAGATCGAACAGCGGTTCATGACATTCTGTCAGGTTGCAAAGTTCAGCTGGCCAATAGTTCATTTGCGCGTTGATATTGATCGTATACTTACTGTCCCAAGGCGGTATGAAGTTGTTGTTCCAGATGCCCTGCAGGTTCGCTGGCAAAGAACCGGGACGGCTGGATGCCATCAGCAGATATCGGCCGTAATGAAAATATAAAGCGATCAGGCCATGATCTGTCTCCCCCCGCTTGATGCGATCCAGCCGCTCGTCGGTAGGCAATCCAGTCAGCTCGGAATTTCCCGGCAGGGTCAGATTTGTGCGGTCATACAATGACTGATAGTCGGCAAGATGGCGCTCCAGCAGTGTGGAGTAGGACTGATTCAAAAGACTGTTCAAATGCGATATGCAGTGTGCAACAGGATCCTCTTCGCGGAAGGCCGTTGATGCAGCAAGGATCAGTGTCACAGAATCCGCATTCTCGATGACGAGGTGCTCACCGATCGTCCGGGTTGTGCCTCCTGTATTGACCGCCTTCAAGGCGGCACAGAACATGCTTCCGCCTTCTCCGCCGGTATGGGCATGCATGACCAGCCCGTCTTCGCCCCATTTCTCGGTCTTCTCCAAGTACCTCCATTTCCCTCGATTAAACCGGGTTTTAAATGAAATCGCACCGCTTTTATCCGCTGATAGCCGAACGATGAGGGCTTGGTCGGGATAACTGGAGAACACCTCTCGGGTAAAGACCGTATCTCCGATCTCGTAACATGTCTTGACGATTCCCCGCTCCAGATCCAGCTCCCGGCTGTACTCCCTATAAGGCTCATCGTGATTCTTGAACGTCAGATGAAGGTCACCCAGCGGAAGATAGTGGCGCTGCGTTTCCGGAAGTCCGGGAAGGACCAGCAGGGCCAGCTCCTCTGCCTCCTTAAGGCGTCCGTCCATGATCAGCTTCCTCAGCTCTGTCAGGTTAGGCCGCGCATCAGGGTTATTCCGGTCTCTCGGGCCACCGTACCATACGGAGTCCTCGTTAAGCTGGATATGCTCTTTTGAAACTCCTCCGAAAACCATAGCCCCCAGCCGTCCGTTGCCTACAGGCAGCGCCTCGTTCCATTCATTGGCTGGCTTTGCATACCACAAGCGGTGTTCCTGTGATCCGTTGTTCATGTGTACCCCTCCCAAGTAAATTGTTTCATTGACAATTAGAAAATGAATCGAAACATCTTCCCTGGTCTATATTTTAAACGCTTTCAAATTAACATTATTTTTATTGTATCTGCTGTATCAACGTATTGTAATGTCCGGAACAGGCATTTTTATATCAAGCTTTGATATGTTCTGCAAAAGGCTGACCTCCTGGGGAGATCAGCCTCACACACAAACATATTAAATCCGTTAAATTTTATACGCCTTCATCGCCTTGCGCAGCTCTTTGAAGCTAGGACGCTTGCCGTACATCAGCACACCGGTGCGGTAAATCTTCGCAGATAACCAGCCGAAGACCAGGATGGCTACAAGCAGGATGCCTAGGGAAACCAGGATCTCCCACATCGGTGCATTACCCAGGCCCATCCGCACAATGACGGATGTCGGTGAGAAGAAAGGAATAAATGAAGATACTTTCATCAGGGTAGAGTTCGGTGCACCCAGGCTGAAGATCGCGATGTAAAATGCAGCAAGGGACAGCATCGTAATCGGCATGATCGCCTGACCGAGGTCCTCTGTACGGCTGACGATGGAGCCGACAGCTGCAAACAGCACCGCATACAGGAAGTAACCGAAGATGTAGAACAGCAGACCGAAGATCAGAAGCATCGGATCCACCGCGGAGAAATCCAGATCCAGTTTGGCCATCGTGTCCACGTTATGGGGCAGCATCAGGTTAATCACGGCCACGATTACAAAGGATGCGATCTGGGTCAGACCCAGCAGGAACATCCCAATGACCTTCCCGAACATCTGACTGAGCGGCGATACGCTCGTAATCAGAATTTCCATGATGCGCGAACTTTTTTCAGTGGTAACCTCCGAAGCAATCATATTACCGGTGCTCATCAAAGTCACGAAGAACAGAATCACAAGCGCATAGACAATAATAAAGTTAATTGGTTCATCCGCTGCTTTCATCAAGCCATCTGCCTCGCTGCCTCCATCCGTTTGGTCCGCAACACTGTTCGTGCTGATTTGAACCGGGGTGTTGATCTCGTTGATCTGCTCGTCTGTCAAAGTCAGATCGTTGACTACACTGCGGGTTTTAGGTCCCTGCAGCGCAGCCTGCAGTGCAGCTTGCAGCTGCGGCTCGATATATTCTTCCTCCGAGCTGTAGATGACAGCCGGGAAGCTGCTGCCCTCTTGAGCTTCAAACCGGAGATAGCCGTCAATGACTCCCTCCGCCACATCCTGGTTCAGTGCATTTTCATCCAATGCCTCATACTTCACCAGCTCATAGTCTGGTGTGATATTACCCAGCGTACTGTTTAACTCTTCTGCAATCTCTGTCTGCTCACCGTACACCAGACCGATGCGTACCGGACCGCCGTCAGCATCATTGCTGTCTCCACTGAACAATTGAATAAGAAAAGGAATATTAATGCCGATGGTAATTAACAGGGCAAAGATTAAGGTAGATACAACAAACGATTTGGTTCTAACCTTGTTCATAAAGGTAAACCGGATTACTGTCCACATATTATTCATTAGATTCACCCACCGCCTTGATAAAGATTTGATTCAATGTAGGCTCCTTCACTTCAAAACGATGCACCGTGCTTTGAGCCATAGCCAGCTGCAGAATTTGCTGTGCCGCACTAGCTGCTTCAATTCGGATCAGATATCCGTCTTCCAGACGGTCCACCTTACTTACTCCGGCAATCTGCTCCAGCCCGTTCACTTCCCCAGATGTACCCAAGGTGACATCTTCCCGCGGATAACGTGATTTAATCTCTTTCAGGCTGCCCTGAACGACCGTGTTGGAACGATGAAGAATGGTAATATTCTTGCACAGCTCTTCCACATGCTCCATCCGGTGGGTGGAGAACAGAATGCTGGTCCCGCTGTCCCGCAGTTCTTTTACAGTTGATTTCAACAGTTCTACATTTACCGGGTCGAGTCCGCTGAATGCTTCATCCAGAATCAAAATCTGCGGACGATGCACGACGGCTGCGATAAAGCCCATTTTTTGCTGATTTCCTTTGGAAAGCTCTTCAATTTTTTTATTGTAATACTCGGGAACCTCAAAGCGCTCCAGCCAATAACGCAGACTCTTATCCGCATCCTTGGCGGACATGCCGCGCAGCTGAGCCAGATAGGAGATCTGATCACTTACTTTGACCTTCGGATAAAGACCTCGCTCTTCCGGAAGGTATCCCATAATCTGACGAAGCTCCTTGCTGTAAGGCTTACCGTTGTAGATGATCTTGCCCTCATCCGGATAAATAAGGCCCAGCACCATTCGCATGGTTGTGGTTTTACCCGCTCCATTCGCCCCAAGCAGTCCGTAAATCTCACCCTCATCGACCCCAAGTGAAATTTGGTTTACCGCTGTTTTGTCAGCATAGATTTTTACGACATCTTCTAATTGTAGACGCTGCATTCTATTCTCTCCTCTCCATTTTGCCGTTTTCGGCAGGGGTATGTCCTTCGATCCACAGACTCAATACTTCATCCAGCTCCAGTCCACGTGTCTTCAAGATCGGGATGCCTGCAGACTGGAGGATACGCTCCACTTCCACACAAGCTGTCGTCACAAACGACAGAGCACCTGCCGCCTCCGGCTTCCAGCTCACAACACCGGGCAGTTCCTGAACAAGTTCGGCATCACCGGTCACCCAGCATTCTTTCCAATTGTCCAGCAGACTGTCCTTCTCGACCATGCCGAGCACTTTGCCATAATGCATCAGCACGATATAGTCCGCGAGTCGCCGGACCTCATCCACAATATGAGTGGATAAAAGGATCGTCGTCTCTCCGCCTTTCAAACATTCTCTCAGCTGGCTAATCATCAGCTTCCATGCGAAGGGGTCGAGCCCCGAAGACGGTTCATCCAGCAGCAGCAGTTTGGGGCGCGGTGCAAGCGCAGCTGCAATTTCATATTTGCGTCTCTCGCCTTTGGACATTTTGACCAGCTTGACGCCCCTAGGTACTCCAAATTTAGAGAGCAGCTCATCGAAATAATATCCGTCCCAGGTGTCATACCACTGTGAGCGAAACGCCGCCGCATCATCTGCTGTCAGGTATCTCTCTTCCATACTGATCTGTTCAGGCACGAAGCCAATCTGTTTACGGATATGCAGCGGCAGGCCTTCAGCATAAGTCTCCCCGAACCATACGATGTCTCCCTCATCAGGCAGCACCGCCTGAATCAGCATGTTGAGAACGGTGCTCTTTCCCGAACCGTTCGGACCGACCAGGGCCACCACGTATCCTTCAGGGATAGCCAGCGACAACGGTCCGATATTCTTCGTTCGTCGTTTCTTAAGGACATCCCGCAGTTCAATCACTTGATTCTCCACCGATTTCACCCCCCTTACCGCCGTACTTCTTCTCAACAATCTTGAAAAACATGGATCGCAGCTCTTCTTCGCTGCAATGAACGGATTGCGCAGTATCCACTGCAGCTTCCAGTGCTTTGAAGACGGCATCATGCTTGAATTGCGCCCTGGCCTGCTCACCGACACCAGCGACAAAGGTACCGGTGCCCTGCCTTGTCCGCAGCAGCCCCTCATTCTCCAGATCCTGATACACCCGCCTGACCGTAATGACACTGCAGTTCAATCCGCCCGCAAATTCCCGAATCGAGGGCAGCAGTGTTCCTTCTTCGATCTGTCCGCTGATGATGAGGGATCTCAGCTGTGTTTCAATCTGGTGATACAAGGGCTCTGCACTGTTCTCATTGATCTGTATCGGGATTCGCACCTGTTTCACCTCGCTTCATATACACGTTCAACACAACTTTAGGTTAAATCCCTCAACCGCATCCTTCTATATGCCATCCAGCACAATCCGATATATCCGATCAGGCCAGTGATTAATGATATCCACATCGTTGGGGAGAGGAGGCTGTACTCCCTCGAGCTATTCACCAGGTGTTCAAACAAACTGAACCGGCTGCCCAACATAAACGTGATCAGAACAATTAATCCGATAGCAACAAACACCAGCAGCATGATCCAAAAGTAGCCTTTTCCCGTTCGCATAATTTCAAAATAAACATATAACCCGTTAATCAGCAGGCCTATTCCGATCCAGGATATGCTGAATGCGATGAAGGAAGACAGGCCAATAGCACTTTCCAGGCTGCTCCCAAGCAGATAAATCCCACCGAAAAAAATCATGCCGTTAATCAGGAACGAACACAGGCCCATGATTCCCCGACTTACCATTACAGCCTCCGGCGGTACAGGAATGCTGCGGTAAAAATACAACATCTGTGTGTAGGAATCCTCGTTCAGATACCTGAATGCTCTTCTGGAAAAAGTAAAGCCGAGCATAGGTGCAAACAGCAGCAGCATAAAATCGATAAAAGGATCATATGTCACTTCCTTAAACGCATTGTCTAACATAATACTGAAGGAGATCGTCATATAAGTCATAAATATTATGGTCCACAGCACCATAAATTTGTCTTGTTTAATCTCCTTGGCAACGATCTTCATTGCCTGGCTGAGTACTGTCAATCTCCTCACCCTTTCGTTACCTTTTGTGTGCTTAGTGTATATATCTTTATACACACTATACAATCCTATATATACACTGTCAATAGTTGGAGAGCTAATTTTTGTAAAAAGCCTTGAACAACGAAAAAAACCGGCAGCTTCCGCTGCCGGCCTGGTTATGTCTCACCCATCACAAACTTGATTACAATCCAAAAATAGCTTTCCATACGGGAGCGGTATGACCGCCTGGATACAGAAGATACAGCAGGGTATATACCGCAACACCTGTCACCGCTGTAACGAACCAGATGACCGCAGTGGTACGGCCCCATTTTCTATGCTTCGCATACTTTTCCTTGAATCCCAGCACCAGCGTCGTGATTCCGAAAACAGCAGCTACGGTAGCCAGCGTAATATGGAAGATCAGAAACACCTGGTAGAACGGCTTCAGGTTATCCGGCCCTCCCCATGTAGTATTCCCAATAAAAATAGTACGGGACGAGTAGATGATAAAGAAGATAATCGCAGCTACCGCCGCCCAGATCATGACCTTCTTGTGTGCATCCCGCTTGCCCTTAATGATAAGCCGCCAGCCTATGGCAACCAGCACAGCACTGATTACGATAAAGGTGGTGCTGATGGTGGGAAACAGAAAATACAAATCCATGGATATCCTCCTCAGATATGATGCAATTCAACTTTTGTTCTAATTCGCTGTGGTGATCTCCGCTGGCAGCGGATCATCCTCTTCATTTTCCCGCTTGTACCAATGGAAGAATACATAAGCCAGCATGGACGCGAAGATAATCTCCTGGAAGAACTTCATGATGATTCCGCCTACACGCTGATCCGTCTTGGGATCCAGATATCCGAAAAATTCAGGACCCCCAAATTGGGACAGGAGTGCCGTCGAGCCACTGGAAACACAATATCCCATCGCCTTGGCCCAAGTCGCCGGATCACTGTACGTAGCGTACATTGGTTCCGCGGAGAAAATAATCAATGCGCAAGCAGGGGTCAGCAGTACCATGTTCAGAAAGATAAATCCCATTTTGGCGAGACCTGTGGACTTGTCCTTTTCCGGGATCGGCTGAATGATCGCCCACCACATCAGGATCGATGCAATGAAAAGAACGATATAATACAGACGGTGTACCCAGAAATTCAACATGACGAAGTCATGAATGGCCGGGAAATGATAGAACGAGAACAACCCGTTAAACAATACGGCTGACAGAATCGGGCGTGATAGAAAACCGAGTTTTTCCCTCAATGGATTCACCCGGTCAAAGTATCGCCATAACCATACCGGTATGCCCAGTATAAGCAGCGGCGTTGCAACCAGATACGACATCGCCATACTGATCATATGAAAAGAAAACATCGTATGACCCAGCAAATTAATCGGCCCGCCTTGTGCCAGGTACATGACCAGCATACCGCTGATAAACAGGATCTTCCTTCCGGCCGAGACCGGTTCACTTCCCTCAAACCGGCTGCTCAGAGGTCCGATGACGACAAAATATCCAGCCAAAACCAACAGCATGAACGCCAGAAACAATGGACTCCACTGCTCCGCAAAACTGAAATATTCCAAACCTAGCATACTGAAAACCTCCCCCTACCGGGTAAATTCTGTCTAAATTGTGACAAGGGCCTTGAAACGAGACAGAAACGGTTTTTCTGCCCCATAGAGCCGGGCAGTAACCGTTTCTGAAATGATCACGCAGCAGCAGTATGTAGGATACTGCATGCTGAGATTATACATATGTTCATTTGAAAAAAAGAGGCGGCACGTAAGCCCGCCTCTTTGTATTTTACCACCAAACCCAGTATATTGCCATGACGATTGCCGTACTTGCTACGAAGAATCCGCCGATCATAAAGATGATTGGCATCAAATGTCCCTTATCTTTCAGATGCATCCAGTAGCCCATTTGAACAAAGACCTGAATGACAGCCATGACCAGCAGCAGAATGATCGTAAATACCGGATTCACATCACCTGCAGCGACAGCCGCGAAAGCAATTGCCGTCAGGACAATCGACAAGATAAAGACTACGACATGCTTCTGAGGGCCTTCCGTCCGATGACGGTGTTTAACCGCCTGGTTTTGAGGTTGCTGTTCATTTCCAGCCATTCCTTAGCCCACCTTTCCGAGAAGGTATACGACCGAGAAAATAAACACCCATACCACGTCGATAAAATGCCAGTACATGGCGGATACATAAACCTTAGGTGCTGTTACGACCGTAAGGCCTTTTCTATACAGCTGTGCAATCAGCAAGCTGATCCAGACAACACCGAACGCCACGTGAGCGCCGTGGAAGCCGACCAGCGTATAGAATGCGGATGAGAATGCACTTGTCGTTAACCCGAATGATTCATGTACAACATACTCGTAAAATTCGTAAATCTCCAGACCCAGGAAGCCCAGACCCAATACTACAGTTACGATCAGCCAAGTTTTAAGAGACTGCAGATTATGACGGTGCATCGCCTGGATGGCGAATACACTCGTCAAGCTGCTGACCAGCAGGATGGCTGTTGCAATAGCGGTAATCGGGAGTGAGAACAGCTCAGCCGCTGTCGGTCCGTCATTATTCGAATTGCGCAATGCCAGAAATGTTGCGAAGAGCGTACCGAAGAGTACAGCCTCCCCGCCCAGGAACAGCCAGAAGCCCAGGGTCTTGTTGCGTCCCTCCAGGGTTGCCTTTTCCGGCTCGTGAGGAAGCTCTCCGTTTACGTGTTCTGCGTGTGCGGATGTCATGCTCTTACCTCCTCTTCCTGTTCTTCCGGTTCGATATGATAGCCAGGGTCGTCGATCAGGGAACGGGTAATCATAGCCCCGAATGTAATCATCAGACCGATAATCAGAACGAGATAGTTATTAAAGATGAAGCTCATGAATGAGTTCGAGAAATCTTCTCTGCTGAACATGAATCCGAGACCTGCGATAAACAAGCCCAGGGACATCACAAACGGCAGAATGGAAGGTGACGGCATGTGAATCGACCCTACCGGCTCTGCCGGGGTCATTGCCTTGTTGCCAGCCATTTTCTCTTTCCAGAACGCGTCGATACCGCGTACCAAAGGTGTCTGCTTGAAGTTGTACTCCGGAGGTGGAGAAGGAATACTCCATTCCAGGGTACGGCCGTCTTCCCAGGCATCTGCAGCTGCATTCATCGGCTTCATCGAAGTGACTACGATGTTGTAGAGGAACAGCAGGATACCGACACCCATCAACAGTGCACCGATCGTACTGATCAGGTTCATCGTATCAAAGTTCTGATGCGGCAGGTATGAAACGATACGGCGCTGCATACCGAGCAAGCCGAGGAAATGCTGTACAAAGAATGTCAGATGAAAACCGATACAGAACGTCCAGAATGTCCATTTACCGATCGGCTCGCTCAGCATACGGCCGAACATTTTTGGCCACCAGTAGTGGAGACCGGACAGCAGTCCAAATACCAGACCGCCTACAATAACGTAATGGAAGTGAGCTACGACAAAATACGTATCATGGTACTGGTAATCCGCTGGTGCGGAGGCCAGCATAACACCGGTCACACCACCCATAACGAAGGTCGGAATAAATCCGATCGCGAACAGGTTGGAGCTTGTGAAGGTGATTTGGCCGCCCCACATCGTGAAGAGCCAGTTGAAGATCTTGATCCCGGTCGGAACCGCGATCAGCATCGTTGCAATCGAGAACAGCGCGTTCGCTACAGGACCCAGTCCTGTTGTAAACATATGGTGAGCCCATACCATGAAACCCAGGAAGGCAATCAGGATGGTTGCAAATACCATGGAGCTGTATCCGAACAGACGCTTGCGGGCAAATGTTGGAATAACTTCTGAAATAATACCGAAAGCCGGAAGAATCAGAATGTACACCTCAGGGTGTCCGAAAATCCAGAAAATATGCTGCCACAGGACAGGGTTACCGCCAGCTGCGACATCGAAGAAATTAGCGCCCAGAATCCGGTCAAAGCTGAGCAGGACCAGACCTACTGTGATCGCAGGAAATGCGAACAAGATCATAGCGGACGTAATGAAGGATGCCCAAGTGAACATCGGCATTCTCATGTAAGACATACCTGGAGCACGCATCGTAATGATGGTTACCAGGAAGTTGATACCCCCGATCAGCGTACCGAGACCGGCAATCTGAAGACCGATCGTATAAAAGTCTACGCCGTGGGAATTACTGTACTCAGAGGATAACGGCGTATACGCCGTCCAGCCTGCATCCGGCGCTCCGCCCATCACCCAGCTCAGGTTCAGCAGAATACCGCCGAACAGGAATGTCCAGAACCCCAGGGAGTTCAGAAACGGAAAGGCTACGTCGCGTGCGCCGATCTGGAGCGGAATAACTGCATTCATCAGTGCAAAGATAATCGGCATGACGCCGAGGAAAATCATCGTCGTTCCGTGCATGGTGATCAGTTCGTTAAACACCTGGGCCGAGACGAAATTATTCATCGGCTTGATCAGCTGCAGGCGAATCAGAATCGCCTCGATACCGCCGATTCCGAAGAAGAATCCGCCGGCCAGCAGATACAGTATGCCGATCTTTTTGTGGTCAACCGTCGTCAGCCAGTCCATGATACCGGTATAGCGCTTTACGCTATGATGGTGATCTCCATGAACATGGCCTTGAGCTTGTGCTTGAGCCAAGGTTTGTACCCCCTTCTAAGTCCTTGCTGTAATTAGTAATCCAATTTGTAATTGGCCAGGTATTCGGCGATCTGCTCGATTTCTTCGTCAGTGAATCCGAGATCCTTCGGATCCGGCATGGTGTTGTTTGGTTTAACCTCCTGCGGGTCTTGCAGCCACTGCACAAGGTTGTCTTTCACCGGGCTTGAACCTTTAGCACCATTACTATCGTTCAGCAGGATTCCTGCAACCGTTTCACGGGAACCGATACCTGTCAAATTAGGACCTGTAAAACCACCTTGGTCGCCTACAGCATGGCAGGAGAGACAGTTTGTTTTGAACTTCTCGGCCAGCTGGGTGTCTTCTGGCAGCACAGCTGGTGCTTTAGTCGATTCCACCCATCTATCAAATGCATCAGCCTCAACCGCTTTCACACGGAACTCCATGTAACCGTGAGACGGACCGCATAATTCTGCACATTTACCAATGTATGTACCGGGTTTCTCTGTACTGAAGCTCATATGGTTGATCGTGCCGTCCGGGTTGGTGTCCGTCTTGCCTGCCAGTGAAGGTACCCAGAAAGAGTGAAGAACGTCTGCGGTTTTGAGCTGCAGCGCAACTTCACGGCCTACCGGCATCAACAGCTCCTGAGCTGTCGTCACATCATACTGCGGATAATTAAATTCCCACCAGAACTGGTGGCCTGTTACTTCTACTTGAAGCACACCTTCCTGCTTCCATTTGTCCTCGCCGCTGGCGAAAACCTGTTGAATCGTTGGAACCGCAAGAACAATTACAAGGAGCAGCGGTATAGCTGTCCAGATAATTTCCAGCTTGTGGTTACCTTCCACCTGCACCGGCATTTCCTTCTGGCCGGGTCTTCTGCGGAACTTAACCAATACATACGCCGCAATCGCAAATACGACGATGACCACAAGAATCATGATCGAGATTGAAAGCTTGATCAATCCCAATTGTCCATCAGCTACCGGACCCTGTGGATTCAATACGGATAAATCCTCACGGCCGCAGCCGGACAAGAGCAAAGAAAACATGGCCAACAAAGGAAGAAGACGCTTTAGAGCCTGCCACCGTTTCATCATTGATCTACCCCACTTTTCCGAATTTCGTAGACTACCATCCAGCGCGAACAGCGGTAATCTACCTGCAGTATCACGGATGAAGTAATCCTGTCAATTAAAGCAATCACCTATTAAATATAAGTTTAAGGTCACCTTTTGTCAATGTTTCACAAGGAGTTCACAAATTGTTCGAAAAGATGTCAAAGTCGCGCCGCTTCTGAATTTGTAACCGTTTTCATTGTTTACTTGCATCATTTTCATCCCCTTCATCCCCCACTCCCAATCTTGACATCGACAATTTCCAACAACGAGGACGTTATGTATATATTTGGACATGATAGAAATAGCGCACGCAAAAAAACCGCCTTCAGGCATGTTTCCCGAAAACGGTCGGACAGGTTATACTGAAAAATTCTATGTCATTCCGTTATAGATGCTCTAAGAAACTGAGGAATTCAAGCGGCCGAGCTCATGCTCAACGACCAGTGTCAGTTCTTCCTCATAGCCACCCATGATATGGTATTTCCGGACATACTCCTTTACAAATTTTTTCGGATCTTTAGGCCGGAAAATTCGTGTCATTTCCCGCAGACTTTCTTTAACTTCATTGTGACCTTTCGTTGCCATGTTGATCCCCTCCCAAAACGTTTGGAATTACAATTCGTTTAAGAGAATGCCGAAAAGATCTACCTGTTAAATACATGTTCTGCCATGGTGCCAGTGATGAATAGGTGGATATTCAGCAACTTACCAATGCATATGACACTTTATATACCACAAAATCATCATGTTGAATCATTTATATATTGTATCATATTCGAAGGTTTGTTTCATCTTTCCCAAAAAATGTTTTTTCGTCTCATTTTGTGCTTTTGCCGCTTCCATCCGGGGATTTGGTTAAGATACTTGAAAGCCACGTTTTCAAACCAGAAGGAGGCTCCCTTATGATTCAGCCTGTACCGATGCTCTCCGCACCTGTTCAGATGGCTCCCGCTTTCGCTGCCGTAAAGCCTGAGGAAGCCGGCTGTCAATCGCATCTGCTGAATGAAGCACACCAGCATATTATGCGCAGCTATCCCAAAATGAGAAGCTTCCTTATTGTTCGAGGAAGCCGGCTGATTTATGAACAATATTATGGGAATCACCATGCAGGCTCACTGAACGACCTGAGATCGGCAACCAAGAGTATCACATCAACCTTGTTTGGCATGGCTGTGGCGGAGGGGCTTCTTCCTTCACTGGATACTCCAGTTGTGGATGTGCTGGGCAAACTTATGCATAAACAAGGCCACCCACTACTTCCTCAGATTACCTTTCGCCATCTGCTGACCATGACTTCCGGATTTTCCTGGAAAACAGGCAAGAAGCTCGGTGAACCGCTGATCCATCAGTTTCATCGAACACGCAGATGGACCTCCTTCGCGCTTTCCCTGCCGGTGATCGAAGAGAATATCGGGTCCTTTCAGTACAGAAGCACCGATTCGCATCTCCTATCGGCTGCTCTAACTGAAGTCTCAGGTATCGACGCTTATACTTACGCGCAGGAGAAGCTGTTCAGACCGCTGGAGATTTCACATGCCGCCTGGTCACCCAGTCCGGAAGGCCACAGCATGGGGCATGTTGGCCTGTACCTGACTTCCCGGGACATGGCAAAGTTCGGTCTATGCTGTCTTCAAAAGGGTATGTGGCAGGACCAGTCCCTGATTCCGGCTTCGTGGCTGGAAGAAGCGCTGGCTCCGCAAACGGAAGGATATCCTGCCTTTGGAGATTACGGCTATCAATGGTGGACAGGAAAAATCGACGGACAGCCCTACTCGCTCGCGCATGGTCACGGCGGACAGCAGATGTATCTATTTCCGGAATTGGATGCACTCGTCCTGTTCACGCAGGATAGTCAGGTCAGCCGCTGGAAGAACCCTCGAATGCTGCTGGAGCAGTACATTCTTCCATCCATGGCAGAGGTGGAGTAAAAGGCTGACGGCCTATTTGGGGACCGCCCTTTCCTGCGCGAGAGCGGGAAGCGTTCGGGCCAATGTATGTGGAAAACCACATACATTCCGGCTCGCGGGCGGGGTTGGATATAGCGTCAGCTCCAAATGGAGAAAACGGGTAGCCCTGCGGATATTTCTCAACCCATCTGGAGACGTTAATTATAATGGTATGGCCATTATTTTATATGAAGGAGTGTGATCCGAGGTGTCGGGTAAAGACAAGGACATGCCTCCCGTGTCCAGGGAAAAGGTTGAAGTTGACGGTGTTTACACCAATGAGGCGGGGCAGGAGCAATATCTGGAGCGCGGCGGCATGTTTCCGGCTGATGAGGTGCTGGGCACAACGGAGTGGCGTCTGAGAGAATACGATTTCGATAATCATCATGACGGACGTACCGATAAACGACTGGTCGTTAAGCAGGAAGGCCACGGCAAGCAGGATAAGCTGGATCCGCAGTACAGCAACGCAGAAGACTGAAAATGAGCCAGCACGAGATATGGAAGTCCAACTGCATCCATGACTGAAGGCTTATTATTTGTTTCCTGTACAGAAGGAATGCATCATACTTTGTCCGCTTCTTTCATAAGGTATAATAGCTTGCCTTATGACAAGGAGTTGATTCTAGAATGTCACCCTTCAAATCGTCGACGGGAATTCCCGAGAATCTTGCGGCCACCCTTTGTTACCTGTTCCCTATGGTCGGCGGCATTCTCTTTCTGTCATTGGAAAAAAGAAGCCGTTACGTCATGTTTCACGCCCTGCAGTCTCTACTGGCCTTCACCACACTCGCGCTTGCCCATCTGCTGTCTGGCGCTGTGCCGGTTATCGGCATACTGGCTGCAGCGCTCCTTGCGCTTCTCGGAATCCTCATGTGGCTGATACTGATGTTTCATGCCATCCAGGGCCGCTGGTTCAAACTTCCCTGGATCGGCTATTTTGCCGAGAAACAAATTGCCCGCATGTAGGCGAATGTTTAACATGAAGAGGGCTGAACTGTTCCATTGCCTCTTTGCTGCGGATGAACAAATAACGGCACCCCTGCAAAGGGATGCCGTTATTTGTTTTTTAATCAGATAACTCCACTATGATTCTCCACATCATCGCTTCACCAATATACTGGATAGGTGCCGTACCAGCGTTCACCAGTCGAATTTGTATATCGTACTCACCGGCGTGAACATTGCGTAAGCGGAAATTCAGATCATGTCCGTCACCTGCCAAATCAGTATCTCCGGCAGCACCAAGACCCAGGGTCTCTCCTTCCAGATAGAACGTTCCTGTACGGATCGGTTCAAGTGTCAGATAAGGATCAGAATCATTAAAATTTGCTTCTCCTGCCCTTTCACGAACTACCGGCTGAAAAGCAAGCTCAGCTTCTCCAAACGGTATATTACTTTCCGCGTGTAAAATGGTCACCTCATAACCCACCTGCATCTCCGGGTCCAGCCCGTATGCCTGTGTGTGGAAACCCCAATACATACTCGTGCCTGTGAGAAACGGCTCTTCACCCATGAATTCAAATCTAACACCCGGGCTTACTATAATGGTGCGCGTATCCCCTCCTAAGATCACCGTCTCCTCTCCATCCTGCATTTGAACCAGCTCAATCGTTTCAGTATAGGTTCCAGCTTCCAACAGACTTGCGGAGAACTGGATCGGATTGTCCGCTGACTTCAGATCAGCCAGCCTAAACCCGGTTTCTTGAAGAGGCTTCAACATAAACTGACCTTCCGCATTGGTTTCAATGGTGTAATCATTGTATAACACAGGCAGCCCGCTCAATGCCGTTCCATTGCGTTTCAGTGTCACTCGAACCTGCACTTTACTGTCATCCTGAAGACCTTCGGTCTCAAAATAAACCCATCCGAAATAATTTTCCTCTCCTGCCTCCAGCTCTTCGCTCATATCATTGCTGTACACGACTTTTACAGAATGTGCCGGTGCAGGCGGCTCTGGGTCCGTTGGCTCTTCTGGGTCCACTGGTTCTTCGGGTTCAACTGGCGGATCTGTTGGCGGAGCCGGCGGATTCACCGGTACAGGTGGCTGTACAGGAGACACGATCACTGGGTTAGGGAAACTCGTCACGGGTGCTTGAGGCTGCTTCGGCCCATTTACAGCCTTCTCCCGTTCTTTCATAAACCGCTCCTTTTCCTCTATGGACAAGGATTCCATGTACATCTTTACAACCTTCTGTAACATCTCCTGCTCTGCAAGCATGTTCTGCTGCTGAATTTTCATGATCTGCTCCAGCAATTTCTTCAT
Organism: Paenibacillus lemnae; assembly: GCF_012933385.1. Lineage (GTDB taxonomy): Bacteria > Bacillota > Bacilli > Paenibacillales > Paenibacillaceae > Paenibacillus_AQ > Paenibacillus_AQ lemnae. Next base: position 8,584 of record NZ_JABBPN010000017.1, on the reverse strand, counting down.
TACATCCTGAAGCTGGTCTACCATTTCCTTCTCCGCTTTTTTCTGCTCCTCCAATTTACGTGCCAAGGCAAGCTGACTCTCTTTGCTTTGTTTCTCACGAGCCGGATCTGTTGGCGGAATACCTGCTTTTTTATCCAGAGGCTTAACCAGATCCAGCTCAAGTTTTTTTGCAGTTGGATCTTTGCGGTTAGCTTCCTCAATCATTTTCTTCATGTCACTGCTGTTTATTTTTCCTGAAGCCTGTGTCTGTAACGCGATATTCCCAACCAGCCGCTCGAAATTCTGGGCCAGCTTGTTGAGCTCCTCCTGATTCTTGATATTCAGACCGGTCTTGGCATCCGAACCACCGCTGCTCGCATTTCCCAGCTGCTTGATTAACGCTTCATTTTCCCGCTCAATATCTGCTTTGTTCTTGATGATCGCCTCCAGGACTGCGGGAGATGCTCTTTCAACCAACTTCTCCACATCAATGATTTCCACAGGCGGCAGCAGGTTATCTTTTTTACTGGAAGGATCCAGATGAAGCTGCTGGGAAGGGTATATCACTTGAGAATCTCCGCCTGGCGTTTGGGTTGCGCTTACCTTGCCGCTGAGGATTATAGCTTTTGATAAGCCTGTTGCAGGTTCTGTGGATATTAAAAAATGTGTGCCTCTGACCTGCTGGCTCGTAAAACCGGATTGAATGACAAAAGTATCACCAGATTTCGTAAGCGGCGTTACATCCAGATACGCCTCTCCTGCATTCAACTTCAACTGTGTATTATGTGCCGCCCCGGTTTTGCGAAGATCAGTTATGTATAGTGAGGCCTGCTCCGAAAGTGTAATGATATCCTTACGATCCAGTGTCTGCAGCACGGCACTTCCAGCCAGGCCGGTAATCAACTCATCACCCTCTGTGAGCATCATTCCTTCATAGGCATCCACAATCAATGTGCCGCCATAGCGGATTTTGACATCGCCGTTCAAATCTGTAACGCTCATGTAACGCGGAACCGAGTAAGCTGAATGCCATGACGCCATGTTACGGTTACCTGCATCACGAATGAGTATCAGCTTTGCGCCGGAAATCCACTGTACATCTTTGCCCAGCCACTTCGCAGTGTCACGAACAGAAAGCAGCTGATCTTTTTCAACATACGTTATGGCCTCTGACGTCTTATCTGCTTGACCGCTTGGTTCTACAGGAATCAACTCAGCACGATCCGCAATCAGCACCTTGTTCTCCATTCCCTTGGTAAAACTGTATGTCTGCTTCTTCTCATCAAAATGTACCGCATAGCCGAGCAGCCTGCCGACTTCAGCAGCGGGGAGCATCAGCTGTCCCTTGATGAGTACCGGTGCAGCTCCTAACTTCATTAGCTCGTTCTCATACATGATCTGTAACCCTCTGCCATAGGCTCCGGCTGGAACCGTGTAAGGAGTCCAGTGACGCACAGCCTGATTATGCTGATCAGCAATCAGCAGTGAACCGTCCGTCCCCTGTACCACATCGGAAGGATGATCAAAGGCAGCTTCATGCTCCAGCCCGTCAGCAAATCCTCTCATATTACCGGCGATTGTGGATACCACACCATGGTTCAATTGACGGATGACATGGTTGCCAGAATCGGCAATGAGCAGTCCTTCTGCAGCAGTCCACGTCAGCCCTTTCGGTGTGTGAAAACGCGCCGCTCCGGCTGAACCGTCCGTATATCCCGGGGGTGCATACAACGACTTGGATTTATACACATCTGCTGAGGGCAGGATGCCGGCTGCCGTAGTTACCGTGCCTTTCTGGAAATCAATATACCGGATGGCCTGATTCCCGGAATCACTCACGAACAGATTTCCCTTGTTATCCAGTGCCAGCCCTGAAGGTTCATTGAACTCCGCTTCTTGCAGGCGGCCGTTCTTGTAATTGCCTGCCAACGTGACAATACCGGCATGCACTTCCACAACACGAGCAGATGGCGCACCGATGGTCGTTACTTCCCCATCCTTACTGATCCGGCGGATGACATGATTCAGCGTATCCGCTACGTACAGCGTTCCATTCCCGTCAACAGCCACATCCTGCGGTGTATGAAAACGAGCCTCATCTCCTGCTCCATCCGCAAGCCCCAGAAGCCCGCTGCCTGCGATCGTAGTGACTGCACCATCTGTGCCGATACGGCGTATGGCATGGTTAGCAGAGTCTGCAACATACAGGACACCGCTGGAATCTGCTGCCAAACCGGCAGGTTTATTAAAAAATGCATGCTTTCCTTCTCCGTCGAGAAGCCCTCCAGTCAATACCCCTGTCTCTCCCCGTCCATACGACAATGATGCGCCAGCCAAAACACTGCTCTTTCCATCCTTGATCCGCCGGATCACATGATTGTCAGTGTCCGACACCGCCATGGATCCATCCGGCAGTACAACCAGGCTGACCGGCTCCTGCAGGCGGTCCAAAACGGCGGAAGATGCAAGTCCAGCTGCTCCTTCCGGACCTCCCGCTGCAGTCTGCGTCAGGCTGAGCAAACGACCTCCGGCTTGGATCATGGCGCGCTCTGCGCTTCCGGACCCCGATGAGCCAGAAGCCGATGCTGTGGTCACGCCCAAGCTGCTGCTGATAAGAGCCGCAATCAATGCTGTGATTCCCATTTTTCTGACCGATGAAGACAACAATGTATTCCCTCCCCCATTTATCGCTTTTCATTCAGCATAAATATACATCATTCGGGGGTCTGCAGGATACAAAAAATACCATCTGCGCCTCAAATATTTTGAGGTGCGGATGGTATCGCCTTGATCCATGAATCAAGGTTGGAAATTCACCTGAATTTGCACGATCTCGGAACGGGTTCCCAGGCGGATCGGAGGGCCCCAGAAACCGTAGCCGGAGGAGACGATCGATTGAAGAGAGCCTTTTTGCAGGTATCCCCAATCATTTTCAAAGATTGCTCCGGTAATCCAATGGGCGGGAAACACCTGTCCGCGGTGGGTATGGCCGGATAAAACCAGATCCACACCCTGCTCCTGAGCCTCGTCCAGCCCGTTCGGCTGGTGATCCAGCAGAATGACCGGCCGGGTCAGGTCGGCATCCTTCAGTACTTCAGACAGCGCTGCCCTCTCCTCATCCTGCTTGTCCCTTCTGCCGGCAATCGTCATGCCTTCTACCACAGTCGTTTCATCATAGAGCACGGTCATCCCGCCCTTTTCAAGCGCGGATATGAGATCCTGAATATCCCCTTCATAACGGTCGTGGTTCCCCAGCGATGCATATACACCATAGGGAGCACGAATGCCCGTCAGGATCTGATCGATACCGCGATCCAGCACAGCCTGCAGATCATCATCAATGATATCACCCGGCATCAGCACGATATCCGGGTCCAGGGCATTGATCTCTTCTACCATATGTTCGGCATGCTTCTTCCCGGACAGCAGTCCGAAATGCATATCCGAGGCCATAACGATATTCAGGGAGTCCGGACCTTCACTCGCCTTGGCCAAGGTGACCTCATACGAGCGGACCACAGGGCTGTAAGCATTGAATATCCCATATCCGATGATGGCTGCACTCAGCAGGAGCACGGCATAACCGACCCGCTTCTCAGTATAATGGCGGTGCAGTGATGCCAGCCGAAGCACCCATAACAACAGGTGCATGAGCGGCAGCAGCAGAATAAGCACATAAAACAATGCCAGCCAATACGAGCCGATCATATTCAGAATCGCGATACCGCCGAAAAATCTTGCCGAGATAAAAGAGGTTGATATCACTGCCAGGGCTGCGATATATAATACCTTAAACCAGACAGATGCCTTGGGATTCATCCATTTCCACAGGCTTCGTCCAATATAATAGACAAGCAGTCCGTAAATAATAAGCATAGCAATTCCTGCTGCAATAAACATGATCATTCCCCTTCCGTTCCTCTATTATAGCAAGCTGGTGACCTATATCACCAGCGGAAGGGTTCGCTGAGCCGCGGGCTTTAGAGACCGAATCTGTTTTTTTGAAGCAGGTTGTTCAGAACGGACTTCAAATTCCGGTCCTCGACATGCTTTTCCTGTCCAATATCCAGTTCATTCACCCGAATGTATGTAAATGTCGAATCCGATCCTGAGGGCAGAAACAACTGGCTGTCCTGGGGATCGGGCGTCACTTGAAACCCCATGCTTCCGAACATATCCAGCAGCTGATCCCCTGTTGGCATCTCTCCTTCACCCACAAAGATCAGGCCCCGCAGCTTCTTAGGTCCCTCATCATGACCTACCGTAAAATGAACGATACATTCCATGTCTATCATCTCCTGTCTTAGCGTTCATTATATAATGCCCGGGAGATGAGCAAATAAACGCCGGAAGCCTTCCCGGCGCTGCATGGTCTTCACTCTCCGCCCGCGGCTCGAAGGGGTTCTTCATTCCCAGGATGAAATTCCGGCTCCGAACTCAGATATTCCTTCTGAATCCGGTCAAAGTGAGCGCCGTAACGCGCTTCGAGTTCTGTCCCCATATCCTGTTCAAGCTCAAAGAGAACCATCTCCTGTGAAAATTGGTTCAGCAGCAGCTCGGTCATTACAGGATGTGCTGTAATCATCGCTGTTGTTTCCATCTCGCCGCCCCTCATTCCGACCATGCACCATGATCGGTCAATGACAAACGAGAATTTCCGTCCGCCCTGCTTGCGCTCCTGTGTGCCCCTCCAGCCGGGCCATGCCAGCGTTCGAGACAGCCCCTGCTCTGAACCTTCACAAGCCCACAATACCCTTACACCGCGGCGCTCGGCAGCCGCAAGCTCGTCACGCAGCAGCGCTGCTTCTTCGCGCCAGACGTCGACCACGATCTCATACCTTGCCTCACCCAGCCGTTTCGCCGCTAGCTCAAGCACATCCTGATCGCCATCCATCTGGAGAAATGCGTTCTCTTCACCTTCCGGTCTGGGCAGTTCCTTCTCTACAAAAGCAAGTGAGGCCTCCACTCGTTCGGAAATAAGACGAGTAAGGTCTTCGGGCCGTAAAGCCTTATATCGAATCGGTTCACCCGCTTCGCGTTGAAGCGCCCCCTGTCGTTCCAGACGCTGCATGGCTGCATATACGTTGGAGCGGGAAGCTCCGAGACGCTTCGCAACCTCATACCCTCCGGCGGGACCATGCTGTGCAAGGTCCATCATTATTTTGGACTCGATTTCGGTAAAGCCGAGATTACGAAGATGATGCAGTAACTGTTCCATAAATGTCCTCCCCAAGCTGCCTGCGGCATCAGATCCTCTCCGCGGTCTTCCCTTTCCATTCACGATCCTGCCGGCGGCTGACTGCCGCTAGATTTGTTCGGCACCGCAGCGAGGGCACCACTTGGAGCCCTTCGGCAGGTCCGCACTGCAAATCTGGCATTTGACGGTATCTCTCACGGTGCTTTCTGCGGCTGTTGCTGAAGGCTCCTGATTATTCTCCTGCCAGAAACGAATTCTGCGGTCCAGCTCTAACTGCCGCTCCCTTTCGCGTTCCAGCTCTTCCAGGTGGCGGCGTTCGCGGTCCTGTTCATCCTGCTGTCTCCGCACTGCCTCTTCTTGTTCCTTCCGATACGAATCATGCTCATACGAATCATAAGTATCAAAAGATTCGTACTCCGCTTCTTCCTGATTCCTTCCCGAAGTGTCGTCTTCCGGCTCATACGCATACGATTCCTCACTCGGGGCCGGACGCTGGGCCGTTGCGGCTTCCTCACTGTACAGCTTCTCCTTCACGTCCTCCTGGTCGTCACGCTCTTTCTTATCAAGCGGTACGCTGCGGCGCTGGAAAGAGTTCTTTACCCCTTCTTGTTTGCTGCCGCAGTATGGACAAAAGTTCACATCCAGCGGAACCGTTCGGCCGCACTGGCAAAGCCGTTCGTTTTTCAATATCGCAATGCGCCCGCGAAGACTGTAAATCTGCTCATCCAGCTCATCACATGACTTGGCGAGACTCACCATTTCCTTCTCGGCAATGCTCATATCCTGGGAGCGGTACCCCTCATAAAACACTTTTCCCATATCGGTGTAATAAGCTGTCTTTTGATGTTCAATCTCGGCAATCTGACTATTCACCTTATTGATTTCCACCGCATGCTGAGCCCTCTCTGTTGCCCGGTTTGCCCCGTCCTTGAGCCTCTGCAAAATATTCATCCGTTTTCTCCTCCTACGATCCGATGTATATCCTGTTTTATGAATGTGTATAGTCTATCTTTAAACCCTTTAAAGCAGCCGATAACCGGCTTTAGAGCAAGCTTCGCCTTATCTTCATATGTATGCCGCATGTTTACGGCCAAGTCCTGCTGCTCCATACGACAAGAGATGACTCTATCATACCAAATTTGCAGGCAGATGGAAAAAGGAAGGCATTCCCATGCTCACCTGCTGTGATTCACCCACGGGCCTAACGTGTATACAATTGATAAATGATACTCCGGGAGCCCCCGGGCAAACCGGATCACGGAGGGATAGGACATGAGCGAACGGAAAACGTATTATGTATCAGTGGCCCATAACCTGATTCAGGACGTGCCTAATGATTCCAATGAGTTTGTGGTCACCATGAATGACGATGAGCTGACCAAACTGAGAGATCTGCTGAACGATGTGGCGGGCAGTGATAAATATGCCTTGAAACGGACCTTTGTTCCCTATAAATCAGCAGACCATGATGATGCAGCCGAAGAGTATGACGACGTGACGATCGCACTGTACAGTTATATTCACCGTTTTGGTGATGAGAATGCAAGGAACACGATCGAGCAGATGAACATTATTCCCAAGCTGGTGGAAGATACCGGATACGATGATCCGGGTTATGAAGATTCTCCGCTGAACAAATAAAGGGTGTTCCGTTCAAAAGCCAAACGAAAAATCTTCCCTGTCCGTATGTGTATGTGCACACTTGGCGGGAAGATTTTTTGCGTCCTGCTCTTTTTTGCATATTTCTCATGCTTGTCTGGTCATGTGCTGTCTACAATTTAATACGGTCTTCGTCAAAATACTCCTCAAGCGTTAATCCGCTTTCGGCAATATCGGCCGCCAGATCCTCGCCGACATAGCGAATATGCCACGGCTCATATACATATCCAGTCGTCTCTTCCCGTCCCCGAGGATAGCGGATAATGAATCCATATTCTGAAGCATGCTCTTCCAGCCAGCGCCCTTCCGGTGTATCACCGAAAGCCTGGCTCAGTTCATTGCCGGCGCTCGGGCTGGAAACATCCATCGATAATCCGGTCTGATGCTCGCTCGTGCCCGGCAGGGCGCTGATTCTAGCTGCTTCTTTCTCACCTTTATCACGGACATGACTCTCGTAGACCGATTTTTGACGTGTATAGGAACGATATCCCGATACCGCGCGCAGCTCCATGCCATCTTCTTGTGCTGCGGTAAAGAGGTCTTCCAGCGCTTGGGCGGCCTCTTGACGCATCATCCGTTTCTCATGAGGCCCCTCGAATGAAAAGGTCACGTCCGGCTCCACGAGATCGCCCGGTTCATAGCCATCCGGCAGGCTCCGCTCCTTGTTCACAATGACGGCTGCGGACTCTTCGTTGGTGACAAACCACTTCCCGTTCTGTTCACGCGCTGTAGCCTGAAGTGCATTCTCACTCCGCTTCAGCATGACGGGATCCGCCTCTTCCTGCGGAACGGCTGTCAGGTCTTCTACCAGCTGCTGACCCGGCTGGGCCTGCAGATTGACACTCTCGGCCTTGCCCGAGCCCTCGGACCAGCACCCGGCCAGCAGCATGCCCGGCACCATCAGGCAGCCCAGCAGCATGCCAGTCCGGCAAATGGCTTTCCCCGATACAGCAATCATTTATGCTCTCCACCTTCGTTTTATATTTCAGGAACTATATCATGAATGACCTCATTGTACTCTACATTCATGCAGAGGGACAAACCCTAAATAGACAAAAAAAGACATAAACCCCTTCGTGCCGGCGCTGCAGCATGCATTACGCCGGTGCTTTAGGGATTTATGCCGTTTATCGCGATATTGGAGCCGATCTGGCTTGCGTGCACAGTGCGCGGCACGAAGCGGGTGCAGGACGCCAGGCGCTAGGTGCGCGAGACCGCAGGTGTCCGGCCCGCGTTGCAGCCGCGAATTAAAGCACGCGCCGGGGGCGGTGCACAGTGCGCGGCACGAAGCGGGTGCAGGACGCCAATGCGGCACCACGAGGCGGTGCGTACATGCAGCAGCGTGAAGCCGGGCGCAGCGCAAGTCCTCATAGGTGCGAGGCCCAGGGGCCGCGAGTGCAGTGCACTCGCGCAGCCGGCGCAGGGCCGGGCCTACGGCTGCAAGCCGCGGCGCCGGCGCTCGGCTTGATCCGCCGCCTGGCGGATCACCAGCGCGAGCGCCTCCTCCGCGCTGCGTGCACCGCGCGTCTGCGGCAGCAGCCCGGCCCAGTCCCCGGCCGGCTGCAGCTCTTCCGGTGGAGGCGGCGGCGCGAGCCGCAGCTCCACCTCCTGCAGCAGCGGCCCGGGGCGGTGCAGCCGGCCCTCGGCCGCAGCCTCGGCCAGCCACTCGCCTGGAGAAGGCCCGGCAGGGGCCTTCTCCTTCGGCTTGGCGGCCGCCTCCCCGGCGGAGCCGCCCGCTGCCGGCGGGCT
>NZ_JABBPN010000016.1 GCF_012933385.1 Paenibacillus lemnae | reverse complement strand
GCGCATGCGCGCGCGGCCCGCTGCCGCCAGGCCCAGGCCGCTGCCTGCGGCCCGGGCCATCCACTGGCCGGCGATGACCCCGCCGGCCCACAGCCCGGCCAGCCACAGCAGGCCGGGCAGCACTGCCGGAGCCAGCTGGACTTCCGTCAGCTGGCCGTACAGCAGTGCCGCGCTCGCCACAGGCGCGGCACAGGCCGCCAGGAGCAGCGCTGCACAGCGCCGCTCCGCGGCAAGGCCGGCCGCACACGCCAGTGCGGCCGCAAGCCAGGCGCCGCGCGACTCCGTCAGGAGGAGCGCGGCGGTGTAGGGCGCGAGCGGCAGCAGCGCAGCCGCAGCGCGAAGGCGCCCTGCGCGCCTGCGGAGCGCAGCGGGCAGCGCGAACAGGCGCTCGAGCAGGAAAGCGGCCATGACAGCCCCGAACGTGTTCGGGTACTGCAGCAGCCCGCCCAGCCTCGCGCCTGACGCGCTGACAGCAGGATCTGCGACGCGCATGACAACATGCGGCAGATCCAACAAACCATATACGGCCAGCAGCGCACTGCCGCAGAGCAGCACACCGGCTGCATGCCAAAGGCACATAACCAGCTGCCGTCCCCGCGCTTCACCGCCCAGCAGCCAGGCGGCCAGACCGGCCGAGCCGTAAAGGCTCCAGGAGATCCATTCCTGGAGCGTCCCTTCCATGGACACCGGACCTGTACAAGCATGCACACTATAGATGCCGATCATCAGAATGCTTAATCCCATCAAAGGATAGGAGCCGGACCAGCATAAATGATTTCGTATCATCTCCATGCGTCTGCTATCGCGAATACAGACTGCCAATATTAACAAGCAGCCCCCTCCCCACACGGCGGAGATGGCATAAAGATCGCTATCAAAAAACAAGCCAGTCTGTGTACAGCTCATTCCCATTAACAGCAGCAGCATACCAAACAGCACGCCTCGTACGGCCATCTATTGTACTCCTTATATCAACATAATCGACACTTCACCCTGCAGCACAACCGCTTTAAACGTCACGCTCTCTTCTTCAGTCTGGGCGAACCCCTTCCTTTATAATCACATATTTGCCCATTTGTCACGCGAACAGGCGGGGTGGCAACACATGTATATGAAAAACCACATACATTCCCGCGTGCGGGCGAGGTTTGCACCGCATGTATGTGGCGGAGTAAGCCCGATCATAGGTGTAAATTAAAAAAATAAGCCCGGAAACCGAGCTTATTGAGGCACTCACCTGAACATCCGAGTGGCAGCTGCTTCAGAATAGAAAGTTACTCGGACGGGAGCAGATCTCCGCATGCTTTTTCCAGATAAGGTGAAGCACTGAGAAAATCCCGAAAAACCGTATACTCGCGCCACAGCTGCTCCCGGTCACCGGCGCTGCCTTTGACCGCACGTATGAGAATATTTTTGGGTGTGTGCTCCATATCGATAAACTCCAGCAGCTGGGTACGGTATCCCATCACATCCAGCAGCTTGGCCCGGATGCCATCTGTAGCCAGGGCCGAAAAGCGTTCCTTCAAAATGCCGTGAGACAGCATCGGCTCCATGACGTCATTGTTTACCTGGGTGAACAGTTCATGCTGACAGCAAGGTACGGACAAAATCACAGAGGCATCCCAGCGGACAGCTTTCTCCAATGCTGCATCGGTTGCAGTATCACATGCATGGAGGGTGACCACCATATCGACCTGATCCAGTTCGTCATAATCCGCGATGTCACCGACAAGAAACTTCAGTTTTGAATAATTCAGATTTTTCGCCAGCATACTGCAGTGTTCGATCACATCCGCCTTCAGATCCAATCCGACGATATTCAGCGTTCTTCGAGATTTTATCGCCAAATAGTGATACAAGGCAAAAGTTAGATATGACTTTCCGCACCCGAAATCTACGATCGTCAAGGCACGATCCTGAGGCAAATGAGGAAGCACATCCTCCACCATCTCCAGGAACCGGTTGATCTGCTTGAATTTATCATACTTGCGGGCCAGCACCTTGCCTTCTTCATTCATGATGCCAAGCTCAATCAGAAAAGGAACCGGTGTGCCTTCCTCCAGAATGTAAGCTTTTTTACGATTATGGGCGAGCATCAGGTCATCTGCGGATTTGGTTGGGGACTTGGTCAATATCGACACCTTATATTTCTTCGATATCAACACCTGATAATCTGCTTCGGGGGTACAAAAAAGCGCCTGCCTGAATGTCTCTTCCATCAGTGCTGTGAGCACTTCCGCCGCTTCTGATGGCAGCACATTCTGGTGGGTGACTTTCGTACCGGTATAATACGCGAACTGATAATGCAGCTGTTCTTTCAGTTCCACGGGTTTTATCGTTACTTTGGTATAGGCTGCCCCTTCTCGCTTGCGAAGCTGGCTGAGTGAAGCCGTAATGAGGGAGGCATCCTCCATCATCTGCTGAATCAATTTACGAAGTGCTTCCAAAGGTACTTCCCACTTTCATGATATATTTGTTCAGGCCCTTGCTTGAACCACATCCCTTATCATACCATCCCCGGTCAATCCTCCAAAGATTCCATGGACCCAAGGTCCGCTCTGTAATCACAGCAAAGGCCGCCCCAATGATTCATCGGGACAGCCTTTACTTTTTGATGCATATGAATAATTCACCTCAGAGCAGATCAGGAAGAATATACAGACTTCAAATAAGACTGTATTACACTTCCCAATTGCTCCGGCTCTTCCATCATGCTCATATGGCCTGCACCAGAAATAACCGAAGTCATAACATTTGAGTGATCCGTGGTAAAGACACGATCCTGCGGAATCACTGCATCCTGCTCACCAGCTACCAGCAGCACGGGCAGGGTGGTTGAAGAAAGTACATCACGGCGATCTGTGCGTTCCCTCATCGCCAGTGCCGCCCCTACTGCACCCTGAGGCGGTGTCTGATACCCGATTTCTTTCGCTTTCAGGATGCATTCCGGCTTTTTGCTTTCAGTATCCGGTGCGAACAAACCAGGGACGAGGCTGTCCACAAATTCTGTGATTCCGACATTCTGGATTGTGCTTACTGCCTTCAGGCGCTTTTCCTTGGCTTCATCTGAATCGGCATAACCCGTAGAATGAATAAGTCCGAATCCATTCAGGCGGGAGCTGTGACGCTGGGCGAAGGACAGCGTAATGTAGCCGCCAAGCGAGTGACCCAGCAGTACAGCCTTCGGTATATTCAGCTCGTCCATGAGCATCAGGACATCATCCGCCATCTGTTCGATGGTGTAGGGCCCCATAGGTGCATCACTTTTACCATGACCTCGAAGGTCTGGTGCGATGATTCTAAAGCCGCTTAAATGAGGCAGTGCAGGTTCCCAATAAGAAGAGCTTCCGCAGTACCCATGTAGCAGAATAACCGGCTCTCCCTGCCCATGCTCCAGATAACAAATTGTTTTGCCGTTGCAGTGTACTTTTTCCATATTTATACCCTTCTTTCCTTATCAGGTCTGCATTGCAGACACTTATGTAATATATGAAGATAATAACTAGTATTAAAACATAAATGCCCCCTCCTGAAACGCATGTCTTAGGGAGTAAGGCCAAAGGCCGATGCCGCTGCATCCGCAATCTGGGAAGCCATGATCATCACAAAGTTCAGGGATGTCATCTGCAGTGTCCAGTAGGGCTTGGGTCCGTGTACATTAACAACAGCAGCGATGCTGTAGTGGCCTACTTCAGGCAGCGGACTGCCGACAGACTTGGCAGGGCTGAGCGGGCCTTTTGCTGCAAAAAAAGAGCCTACAGAAGAAGGCTGCCCCAAGCAGGCATCTATGGCAATAATGACATGATGCGGCGGTATATGCCCGAGCTTATGTGCCAGACTAATGGCATCACAAGGATCCGGCAATGTTCCGATGACTCGGGAAAACCCATACTCCAGTAATTTGCTGCCGGTAAGAGGCCCCAAAGCATCTCCTGTTGAACGGTCCGTCCCTATGCAGACAAAAGTAATTTCATCTAATGTATACTGTTCGGAGATGTGGCTGAAAAAAAGCTGCAGCTGCTCAAAAGACAGCTTTTTCTTGATGGAAGCGGAACCTGGTATCTCAGAGCCTGTCCCTTCACTCATAACCTCCCCCCTTATCATCATTCTCGACAGAAAAGAGCAGGTTTGCACTCAGTTCCGTTTTTCTTATAATTTTAACCTATTACAGGCTGCCCCCGCAAAAAGATTTCCCCAGGCCACACTGCTCATGGTACAATACAGAAACGATGAACGCTTGATGGGAAAGGAGTATGACCATTCATGGATTTAACCCAAAAGAACAGGGAAAACCTGGACTATATGATCGAGCAGATCAAGCTGAAGCTCCGTATGGCCTCTGGCGCTGCCATGCAGGCGTCCGCTTTTTCGGAAGATAACTATGAGGATATTCAGGATATCTATGAAATCGTAATGAATAAGAACAATATGAGCATTTCAGAAGTAGAAGCCATAGTGTCCGAGCTGGGCCGCCTGCGAAACCGTGCATAAGATGTTTGCTGCATAACCAAAAAAAGCCTCATGCTGACCTATTGAGGAAAGCGTTGAGGCTTTTTTTTGCAGTGTTAGGATTTCATTCATACCGTTGTCGTTGTCTTATCTAATGTAAAGACGGTCTTCACACTGCCTACCTTCTGACCGCTGTCATTATACAAGTCACTGGAATATGCTTCTCTTAATGACTCTATGAGTCTTTTATTGCTGTACCCGATCTGCTCAAGAATAGATGCAGTAATATATGCCCACTCTTCCTCTGATCCATCCAGTACTTTGAATACAATACCGAGCCGTTCTTTCTTGAGCGCCAAACCAAAAATCCCTTTAAATCCTCCCTTTGCCACGATATTCTCATCCTGCAAAAGCAAGGTGTCCACCCGGCCTTTACCACCGACCAAATGAGGATGCCGATTCATCGCTCCTGTGATCTTCCGTACCGCGTCCCGTATTGATTCATCCCGGATCAAATCCGGACATGCCAGTTTCATATATACAGCAGCTAATAAGTGAAGGGGCAGTGCAAACACTGGCAGCCCGCATCCATCAATGCCTGTGATCAAGTTTTCTCGAGGCATGCCGCTCAAACCAGACATGACTGCCAGCACTTCCTGCTGAACAGGATGACCTAAAGAATCATACCCTTCCAGAGGAATACCCCTCATTTTGCTGTAAGCAAGCATTCCCAAATGCTTGCCGGCACAATTATGATGTATCTTGCGCTTTTCCCCTCCATGGCGCAGCAAGTCCTCTCGGCTGTTCTCATCCAGGGGATAGCTTTTCCCGCAGACCAGGCTGCTTTCGTGAATACCTGTTTTTTGCATTAATGCTTTCAGAACGGACTGATGCTCCGGCTCTCCCCGGTGCGAGGATACCATCACCGCCAATTCTTTTTCCGTAAGACTGTAGTGTTCCATGATCCCGCCACGTACTGCAGGAATGGCTTGAATCGGCTTCGCGGATGAACGAGTAAATGCGATATGTTTCGGGTCTCCTGCCCAGGCTTTCACCAGCCCCTGATCATTTACGATAACGATATGTCCGCTGTGAATACACTCGATTACATCTGCCCGGTACTCATGCATGAGCGGGGTCTCCATTACACTTCTCTCCTTTAATTCTGTTTCATCAGTATAGTACTTTCCGATCCGCAAGGCTACTCAGCTTTATGGAGCCAGACCTTATCCCAGACCAGACCCCGTTTGTTTCAGGGAAGGGTTTAGCGTTTAAATACGAATTAAGCAAGCCCACACAAGCCAAAGACTAAGCTAGAAAAGGAGGCGATTATTATGTGGGGAATCGTTATCAGCATCGTGATGGCTATCATCATTGGCATCATTGGTGATGCATTGGTAGGTCATGATATGCCCGGAGGGATTATAGGTTCCATGATCGCCGGCTTCGTCGGTGCCTGGCTTGGACCTATGATCATGGGTGCATGGGGACCTGAAATCGGAGGCTTTGCGATTGTTCCGGCTATTATTGGCACAGCCGTATTTGTATTCCTGCTGGGACTGGCATCCAGAATGTTCAGACGTGCTACCTAGATAAACTTGAGTATTTTAAATTTAAATTTATTTAAGGAGTGATTATTATGAATCGAGCAGAACAGGATTACCCGGTACAAACTAGTTCAACATTTTTCAAAGGTGCATTTATCGGTGCCCTGGTAGGTGCTGCTGCAGCGCTGTTGTTTGCACCGAAGCCAGGAAATGAAATGCGCGGCGATCTGTCAAACAAGCTTTCTCTCGTTACAGACAAAACGAAGGAAGTTGCAGGTGTGGTAGGCACCAAAGCTTCCGATATCGCAAAAACAGTAAGCACTAAAGCTTCTGATGTCATGACAACAGTGAACGACAGCCGCGAAAATGTAATGGCTACTTTCCGCAAAGCTTCCACAGATGTCGCCGACGAAGTCGCATCGGCTTCAGAAGAAATCAAGAAGACTGAACAAGATGCTTCCTCTGAGGTCAGCCAAGAGTTGAAGTCGAACAACACTTCTTATTAAGTCTTGCCATGAAATAGCCAGCTGACACAGCTGGCTATTTTTTGATCCAAAATGCAGCTGCAAGACATCACTTATGGAAAGCAGGGATAACATGAGTAAAGCAAATCCATACCCGATAGGCTCATCTTCTGCCGATCGCTCTAACCGAAATAGTCAGACTCGTGACGAAAGCCGCAGCCGTGATAACATGCCGAAACAGCACGCTTATGAAGTCGAAGAACACCCTTTCGAGCTGAGGCATGAAGTCAAACGACTTAATACACGTCTTGATAAAATCGCTGACACTTTAGAACGCGCAGATTTTAAAGATATAATTGAGAACTATATGAATCCGAAAAGACGTATGATTACAAATTTTACAGCAGGGTTAGCCCGTGGTCTTGGCCTGACTGTCGGAACTGTCGTTGTATTAAGTTTACTCGGATATCTTCTGAGCCTGTTTGTTGACCTTCCATTGATTGGCGACTATATTGCCGAACTCCAGGGCTATGTAGATAACGCAAGATAAAATACAAAGCAGCTTGCTTTCCAATTTAGTCCCGCAGCTGCTCACAACAGCAAAAAATAGCCGTCCCATAAGATCTCAGATCTTGAGGAACGGCTATTTTTGTTGATTTAGATGTTCTTATCTTTAGATCTCACCTTGAGCAGATCTCCTGTCCAGCCCTTTCGATACATCCAGAAGTATAAGCCGCCTGTTAGCAAGATAGTCAACAGCATGACTACCGTGAAGCCCCATCCTGGCTTCGTAATAGGCAGCAGTTCAAAGTTCATGCCCCAAATCGCCCCGACGACAGTTAATGGCGTCACAATTACAGTGAAAATCGTTAGAGTCTTCATAATTTCATTGCCTCGGAAACCGTGAACTGCGTCATCAATAGAAATGAGCGTATCAATTTCCCGATGATAATGACGGAACAAGGTTTCCATCCGTTCTACACGGTGAAGCAGCTGCTGGTAATAGCGGCTATCCTTGATTTGGTCCAGGTACCCTTCTTTAGAGCCTGCGATCAGCTCTTGAAAGGGAATGAACAAATTGTTCCAGTACAGCAATTCAAAGCGAGAGGTCAGTATTCGGTCCAGCAAATGCCGCTCATTATGTTTTCTCATAGCAGATTCCACTTCCCGAAGACGGGTCTCGAACTGATCCATTCCGGCATGAAAATAATAAAGAATGGCCCGTGTCAACACAAACATACCTTCTATAGGCTGCTGACATTGATTCAACATGGAGACCCGGTCCGGTTCCCTCATCATTTCACGGGTCTCATCATCCAGATTAAACGTAATTAACGCATCTGTATCGATATAGAAATAAAACTGCTCATTCTCACGGTCTTCGTCCAGATCGGATGCAATGGTATACATGATGGTCCCCAGCATAACCGGATTGATTCCATCAGGCATTCGTACCGACAAATGATTTTTCCCTTTCAACGTGGTGGCTACTCCCAGCCATTCAGAGAATTCGGGAAAGCGGTCTTCAAGTTCTTTTATAACTGGTTCGTCCCAATTCTCTGTTTGAAGATCATACCAGGTCCATCCACCATCCATTTTGTGCTCTAGCTGTCCTTTTTCCCGGTTTAAAGCTTCCATTACATCCCTCCTATCCTTCATTTGAATCACAAAAGGGTACGCTGTCCCGACTCGGAAGGCGCACCCCTTTCACATCATGTACTTACCATATTTAGTTGAAGGTTTGTCCATATTAATACGATGAATTGGACATGATTTGTTTCAGCTTCTCCGTTGCTCGCTTCTGGATCCGTGACACACTCATCTGGGAAACCCCCAGCTTTTGTGCGATCGCGCGCTGTGACTGACCATCTTGAAATGCCAGGAGCAATACTTTCTGTTCCTGATCCTTCAATTGGCTCAATGCTTGCTGCAAATCCATTCGCTTTTCCACGGAATCATAATCATTGACATCCGAACTGATGAGTTCACCCAAGGTAGCACCGGTTTCTTCCTGAGACAACGGGGAATCCAGGGATACATAGTGATAGCATTCCCTGCCGGCAAGCACTTCAACCGTTTCTTCTACGGTGAGGTCCAAAAATTCTGCAATTTCATTCACATCTGGTGAACGCTCCAGCTTTACCATGAGTTCATCGATGGCCTGCTGGACTAATGCACCCTTTTCCTTAATGCGCCGCGGAACCTGGATGTACCAGGACTTGTCACGCAAAAAGTTCTTCATATGACCGATCATGCTCTTCATGGCATAAGGCTCAAATGGAATACCCAGGCTGATGTCATACTGCTGCAGCAGCCGGATTAATGCCATTTGTCCCACCTGATACAGATCTTCATATAAATCAGGACGGTTTCTGGCAATCTTGCCTGAAGCCATACGAACCATAGGTTCATATTTCTGAATAAGAACCGTGGCAATATCATTGTCCTTGGTCTGCTGGTATTCCCAAATCAGACTAATTGCCTCGTCCCTGGACTCTGGGGGAGTCACTTTTTCGTTCATACTGGCTCCTCACTTCTCGAAAGTCGTTTGGTAAGAACAACCTCTGTTCCCTTTCCAGCCTGATTCTTGATACTCACCTCATCCATCAGAGCCTCCATCAGATAAAAACCGAGCCCACCGATTTGTACATCGCTCAATTCTTTATCATGAAGGGTCTCGGAACCTTCACTTCTGCCATTACTTTCGAAACTCTCCCCTTCGTCTCGAACTGTAATCGACAAATAATCCTGTGTTACTTCGAAAAAAACATCGACCATTCCGCCATCCTGCCCATAAGCATACAGCACGGAATTGTTACATGCTTCAGAAACAGCAACTTTCATATCTTCAATCTCTTCATAAGAAAAACCGATTTTAGAAGCAATACCGTACAAGTTCAATCTCACGATATCCACATAGTCGGCACTGGCAGGCAGATTCAGGGTAATTCTTTGTACATCAGTATTCATTCTTTTCGATCCTTTCCTATTGGGAATTCTCCTGTTTGGCAAAAAACTTCGCAATACCGGTCATATCAAACAGCTTTTGGATCTGTGGCGGTACTTCTTCCACCCCGAAACCAGCTTTCATACCGTGTCTTGCTTTTAAAATGGATAAAAGGATGCCAATGCCGGTACTATCTATATAGGTCATATCCTTCATGTTGACGATCAAATCATTCTCACCGTTGCTGACGAGCGGCTCCATCACCAAGCGGAAGTCTGGCGCTACGGATAGATCCAATTCTCCGCTCAAAAATACAGTGCACACATTATCGTTCATTTGTGTTCTGGCATTAAACTTATCTTGATTAGTTGTATTCATAGACACACTCTCTCCCGGAATTTGTATTCTCTACAGATTAACCCTAATTATCATGACTTGAAACAAGCAGGCTAGCAAATTAAAGCTTCTAAATCATGGAAACCCCCTCTCGCCTAAGCGTGATGGAGGTTTGCACTGCGTTGTTCAGGAACATAGATCATGGTTTCCTGAGCAGCAGGATATGAATAATGCTGAAGAATATGCTGTATACTGCTCATTTTCACAGGCTTGCTGATATATTCATTCATACCGGCTTCCAGACACCTTGTCTGAATGCCGTGCATAACATTGGCTGTCATGGCAACAATGATACAGTCGTGACCCGGCATCTTGCTGTTTCGAATCAAACGCGTGGCCTCCAGACCATCCATAACCGGCATCTGTAAGTCCATAAATATCATGTCATACGGCTTCTGAGATGCCATATGAACCGCCTCAAGTCCATCTTCCGCGATATCTACTGCGAGTCCCATCTTGTACATCATACTAACAATCAGCTTACGGTTAATGGGATGATCATCTACGACCAAGAGGTTCGGATAACGTTCCTTATTCTCCAGGTCAAACCCCTCCGGGTGATCCCCGCTGCCATCCATACCATCTTCTTCTTCCTGACGCTGTACCTGCATGGTGAAAATAAATGAAGCACCTTTTCCCTCGTTAGATTCTACACGAATCTCGCCGCCCATTAACTGTACTAATGATTTACAAATAGCAAGTCCAAGACCTGTTCCTCCATACTTGCGCGTCATTGAAGAGTCCAGCTGGGAAAAAGGTTTAAACAGCCGGTCCAGCTTCTCTTCAGAAATTCCGATTCCTGTGTCCTTTACGGCAAATTCAAGCGTCAATTCTTTATCGCTGCGTTCTTTAAGGGAAGCTACGATGTATACACCGCCATCATTCGTAAATTTCACTGCATTAGATACGAGATTGATCAGAACTTGACGCAGACGGCCCATGTCTCCATACACCATTCTCGGAATGGTGTCTTCCACGAAATAAGCCAGTTCCAAATCCTTTTTGGCGGCTTCTGCTGAAAAGAGGCCTGCTACTTCCTGAACACAGGATTTCAGCTCAAACGGATGTTCCTCGAGTTCCATTTTGCCGGATTCCATCTTGGTGAAATCCAGAATATCGTTAATAATGGATACCAGCGCATCTGCGCTGTTTCGTATAATATCCGCGTACTCTTTCTGCTCATCTTGAAGATCACTGTCCATTAACAAGTCAATCATGCCGATAACTCCATTCATTGGAGTCCGAATCTCATGGCTCATCATGGCCAGAAATTCAGTTTTGGCTTTTGCTGCAATCTCAGCCGCTTCTTTAGCTTGTACAAGTTCTGTATTGATGCGTTCCAGTTCCAGTGTTTTCTGATGGAGCAGCATGGACTGGGTTTTAAGACGTTTGTTGGACAGATACATGTCAACAAACCCCTCGATTTTGGATTTCAAAATCTGGGGAATAAACGGCTTCACCATATAATCAATGGCTCCAGCAGAATAACCTGCGAATAAATGCTCGGCTTCCTTGCTGTTAGCGGAAATAAAAATAATGGGAATATCTTTCGTCTTATCCCGCGCCTTAATTAAACGCGCTGTTTCAATGCCGTCCATACCAGGCATCTGAACGTCCAGAACAATGACGGCAAAATCATACTTCAACAGGCATCTAAGGGCTTCTTCTCCCGAAGTTGCTTTCACTAATGTATACTGCTGACTGTCGAGTACAGCTTCCAATGCCAGCAAATTCTCAGGGCGGTCATCTACCAGCAGAATATGAATCGGTTCATGAAACCCCATGGAATCCTCCTATGAAACCCTCTATTTGATCTTTCGATACACCTTTTCCACCCGGTCCAGCGTTTCGTACGAGTCGCTGACATTCGTAAAATGGATCGACTCTTTCGCTCCAAGCACAAGAATACCGAAATGGCTCAAGCTCTCATGAAACAAACCATGCACATGATCGCGCAGTTCGTCATTAAAATAGATCATAACATTTCTGCAAAAAATGACGTTGAATTCATTGAACGAACGATCTGTTGCCAGGTTATGTTCTGCAAAAATCATGTTCTTCTTCAAAAAAGGATGGAATATAACCGAATTATACTTCGCCGTATAATATTCGGAGAACGAGCGGGTACCGCCCGCC
Organism: Paenibacillus lemnae; assembly: GCF_012933385.1. Taxonomy (GTDB): domain Bacteria; phylum Bacillota; class Bacilli; order Paenibacillales; family Paenibacillaceae; genus Paenibacillus_AQ; species Paenibacillus_AQ lemnae. The sequence continues at coordinate 89,880 of NZ_JABBPN010000016.1, read as the reverse complement.
TCCAAATAGTTCTTGGTATATTGTTTCATTCGTTGAATGTCAAAGACGCCTTCCTTGGCCTGCTGCAGGGATCTGGAATTCATGTCTGTTGCATAGATTCGGGATTTCTCATACAAGCCCTCCTCATGCAGCATGATCGCCATTGAGTAAACCTCTTCTCCTGTCGAGCACCCAGCATGCCATATTCGGATATAAGGATATGTTCTGAGAAGCGGAATCACCTTTTGCCTGAACGTCCGGAAAAGACTTGGATCCCTGAACATTTCCGTTACCGGAATCGACAGACTGAAGATCAGTCTTTCAAAACAGTCTCTTTCATGAAGGACTTTATTCTGCAGACCTGAAATGGTGTTCAAGCCCTCTGCATGAACATGATGCCAAATTCTTCGTCTTAAAGAAGGGAGCGCATAGTTGCGGAAATCATAACCGTAAAACTGATGAATACCTTCGAGCAAAAGTTCCATCTCGATTTGCTCAAGTTCACTTTCCTTCTTTTCGTCCAAACGCCATTCGATTTCCGTAAATTCATCAGATGTCATGATTTCGCACCGCTTTCTTCCCCAACAATTTTCTACTTCTACTACTCTATACCCATTATCACGGGTTACGAATACAACCATACTCGCATTAGGGAAAGAAGCTGCTCGGTTTGGATCGGTTTCTTCATATAATCCGAAGCTCCCGCTTCAATACACTTCGCACGATCTTCCTTCATTGCCTTGGCTGTGAGCGCGATAATCGGCACTTTCTCAAACCTTGGCATCTGACGCAGAATACTCATGGCTTCATATCCGTCCATTTCAGGCATCATCATGTCCATCAGAATCAAATCATAATCCGGTCCGGACTCCAGAAGCTCAATTGCCTCTCTGCCGTTCTCGGCAAAGGTAACATCCATGTTATAGCCTTCCAGAACACTGGACAGTGCAAAGACGTTACGAATGTCGTCATCCACGAGCATGATTCGTTTGCCTTCAAAAAGTTCTTCTTTATTATGCAGTTTCTGCAAAATTTTACGCTTGTCCTCAGGAAGATTCGCTTCTACCCGATGCAGGAAGAGGGTAGTCTCATCCAGCAGGCGCTCTGGTGATTTCACGTCCTTGATAATAATGGATTCCGCATATTTGCGCAGGCGGGTCTCTTCTTTGGTATCCAGTTCTTTGCCTGTGTAAATGATGATCGGCAGATCCACAAGGTTCTCATCCTCACGGATTTGATCCAGAAGAGCGAAGCCTGTCATATCGGTAAGCATCAGATCCAGAACCATACAGTCAAATCGCTGCTGTCTCAATTTTTCAAGAGCTTCTCCACCCGTAGACACCGCCGTGATGGTGACATCATCATGATCAATCAGTTCAATGATCGACAACCGCTGAATATCATCATCTTCCACAATGAGCAGCTGTTTCATGGTTTTCTCAGAATAGGATTCGATATGCGAAAAAGCATTTTCCAGCGCTTCACGGGATGACGGCTTTTTGAGATAAGCGATAGCTCCCATCATGAGACCCTGCTTCACATCATCTACAACAGAAATGACATGTACCGGAATATGCCGGGTCGCTGCCAAACTCTTCAGCTCACCAAGCACAGACCACCCATCCATCACCGGCAGCTGAATGTCCAGAATAATCGCATCCGGCTGGTATGATTGAGCCATCTTCAAGCCTGTGTCTCCTTGATGAGCTACAATCGCTTTGAAACCCCGTCCTCTTGCCATATCCACCAGGATTTTGGCGAATTTCGTATCGTCCTCCACAATCAGCAGCAGCTTGTCTGTTGGACCGATGTTATCACGGTCATCTTCCACTTGGCCGTACACATCACTTGGCTTGGCGAACTGCTGCTTCGGAGGAAGATATTCCTCTTTAATCAACAGGCTGGAATGCGGTGTTTCCTGTGACGGAGCCGCCTCACTGACAGCTGCTGACAAATGAGACTGCTCAGGCAGATATAAAGTAAACACGCTGCCCTGTCCTTCTTCCGACTCCACATTAATTCCTCCGCCAAGAAGTCGTGACAGCTCGCGGCTGATCGACAACCCCAGGCCTGTTCCGCCATACTTGCGGCTGGTTGTACCGTCCACCTGCTGGAAGGCTTCGAAGATCAGATCTGTTTTATCTGAAGGAATACCAATGCCTGTATCTTTGACAGAAAAAGCAATATAACGCCCGCTGCGATCCAGGAATACCGGCAGCTTCTCATTATCAGCCGGACCGATGAGCAGTTCAACAGACCCGCTGCTGGTAAACTTGAAAGCATTCGACAGCAGATTTCTCAGGATCTGCTTAACACGGTGTCCGTCTGTCACAACATGAGAAGGAATGCCTTCATCAATCTCTACCTGCAGTGCGAGATTTTTCTTGGATGCTACAGCATCAAAATTCTGGTGTACAAAAGACTCGATATCTTTCATATCCACCGATTCACGGTTAATTTCCATCTTGCCTGCATCCACTTTGGACAAGTCCAGAATCTCATCAATCATTTTGAGCAAATCTGCGCCAGACATATAGATCGTCTGCGCATATTCAATCTGCTTGGCAGATAGATTGCCGTCTTTGTTCTCTGTCAGCAGCTGTGAAAGAATTAGCAGACTGTTCAGCGGTGTGCGAAGCTCATGCGACATGTTCGCCAGGAACTCCGATTTATACTTGCTTGTCAGAGAAAGCTGCTGTGCCTGCTTCTCCAGCTGTTTGCGTGCTTTCTCGATTTCGTCATTCTTCTCTTCGACCTCCTGCACCTGCTCTTCCAGTGCACTGGTCTTGGCCATCAGCTCGGTATTAAAATGCTCCAGTTCCTCCTGCTGCCGCTGCAGCAGTTCTTCCGAACGCTTGAGTGCCTCGGTCTGTTCTTCCAAATTCTCATTGGAACGGCGAAGCTCTTCCTGCTGGGTCTGAAGCTCCTCGGACTGCGCTTGAAGCTCTTCTGTCATCGCTTGAGACTCACGAAGCAATTCTTCCACCCGCAGACGTCCGGTAATATTATTGAGTACAATACCAAGGGAGGTCGACAGTTGAGATACCAGCTGCTTCTGAAGGTGATTAAATGGCTCAAACGCAGCCAGCTCCAGCACACCCAGCACTTCGTTCTCAAACAGAATCGGATAGATGACCAGCGTGCCCGGCTTGGATGAGCCCCAGGCAGATTTTATACTCAGGTATCCATCCGGAAGGGTATCGAGCATGATCGGCTTCTTATCCAGCGCCGCTTGTCCGACAAGTCCTTCACCCACTTTAAATTGATGCTTAGGTTCTTCTCCGGTATCAAGGGCGTATGAACCTTTTAGTATCAGCTTGTCTGGATCCCTGTCAACCTCATGGATATACAATGCCCCATAATTTCCGCCCAGCACGGGGGTGAATTCCGTGATAAACCGCTGCCCCACCTCGGAAAGCGAATTTACGCCTTCAAGCAATTCCGTGACTCTGGCCATATTGGAGTTGATCCAGGATTGATCATTCTGGGCTTGTTGATACGTATGCTCCAGCTTCTGCTTCTCCTCAATATCTTCAGCCATTTCCTTAAACACTTGTGCCACGTCGCCAATCTCATCCTTCGTGGTCACCTCAATGCTTCGGATTTCTTTCAACTCTCCACTCCCAAAGCTCTTGAGCATTAAGGAAACGGTGTTAATCCCTCGTGTAATACTAGGCACAGCCCACAGCATAACACCTAGTCCTGTAAGCAGCCCTGCTGCCAGGATTATCGTGGTCGTCTGGAGTGAGCGGTCATACGCTGCTTTGGCACTTGATATGTCCTCTGTAATTTTATTATCTTCGTAGCTTGCCATCGCATTCAGCCTGTCCAGCATTTCCTCCTGAACAGCCTGACCTGTTGTAAACCGATACGTATTGGCCTCCTCGAGATTTCCCTCTCCTAGAAGTTCAAGCGTGCGGTTCTGGTAGGCAATATAATCTGCTGCCGCGTCCTCAATCTGGCTCAGGAGCTGCATCTCTTCTGCTGTATCAATCGCCTCTTTGAGAGAATTATAATAACCGGCAGCCGTTTCCGTCATTCTCTCAATTTCGGCTTTCGTTTCTGCAGAGGAGGCGGTCTCGGCCGTAAGCATCATATTGGTTAGAACACGAGCCATGTCATTAACGTGCCCGCGCATCGTACTGGAGTCACGGACCTTCTGGTAGCGCTCCGTATAAATCGCATCCATCTGATCATTCATATAGCTCAGTCTGTCATACATAATGACTGACAGGATCATCATAATGACGAGCAGTGATGTAAAACCGATCACCAGCTTGTTTTTGATCTTCATTCAGGCTCTCCCTCTCCGTCTTTTAAAGAAATCCAAACCAGACATTTGTCGTCATCACGTTCCACTTGCGCATCGTCGACAAAAAACTGTTCCTTCATCTCATCTTCCCGCCAATGATGGCTTCCCCCCAAGCGGGACTTCAGATATTCCAGCTGATCATCATGACTTCCTTCTACTTCTTCCAGAATACCATCGGTGTACATGGCTATGTGAGCCTCTCCCTCGTATTGGAAGCTTCTCAGCTCCATATCATCGATGTGGTCAAATAACCCGACAGGACAACATCCTTGATCAAGGGTGGTCACCTCTCCGCCTTTCTCAAAAAACAAAGCCGGAGGATGTCCCGCATTGACATAATCAATCCGCTTGGCCCGTGTATCCACCATTAAATAGATCGCTGTAAAATAATATTGAATCAGCTGATCATCAATATGCAGCTGATTAAAACGGCGGTTTAACTCCTGTATGACTTTATCCGGTTTCTGATGCGTAACCACCGTATCCTTGAGGACAGATGCAATAAACATGCAGAACAATGAAGATGAAATGCCATGTCCCATCATATCCAGCAAAATAATCCCATATCGTCCTTCACCAAGCGGATACCAGGCGTATAAGTCGCCGGCCAGCTCTGCTGAAGGCTGATAAAGGGCATGAACTTCAAAAGAGGGGTCGCGGATCGGCAGGCTGAGTACAGCATGCTGAACCATCGATGCCAATCTGAGCTCGTCATGAATTCGCTGCTCCCGCTCCTTGTGCCAGTCCTTCTCATGCTTAAGCCGAAGGGCCAGCCGGATTCTTGCCATCATCTCTACTTTGTTAATGGGCTTGGTTACATAGTCGCCTGCACCGGCATCCAGTGCTTCTGCAAGCTTCTTCGAATCACCAACAGCCGTGACCATAATAATGGGTATATCTTTCAAGTGTTCATACTGCTGAACGATGCGGCAAGCTTCTATGCCATCCATTTCCGGCATCATCATATCCAGCAAAATCAAATCAATGTCGCTGCGATTGGGGCGGAGGTCCGCACGGCGGTCTCCAATTCCGAGAATCTCCAGCATTTCAATAGCCGACGGAGCAGTCACAATGTCTCTGTACTGTTCCTTCTTCAATATTTCTCTAATGATAATGACGTTGGTCGGATTGTCGTCTACGATTAATATTCTCATAACCCTCTCCTTAACGTTTCTGCTCACACGATCGAATTACTCCAACTATTATACTATATAACGTATTTAATAGATGAATATTGAAAATAACTCCACCGCATGAAATATTCACCTATTTAAAAACATAGATAAGGAATGGGACAGCACTGTCCCATTCCTTATCTATGTTTAGCTTTATTTAACATATTTGCATCATGGCTGATTTTTTTTGGCGATGACCAGAACTTTCCCTAGATCCAGCTGCTTCTCATAAAAATCAGCTTCTGCTTCGGTAAATCCAAGAGAAACGATCTTGGCCCGCAGTTCATCTCCGCGTGAACGGAACAGATTTGCTATGGAATCGAACACGCCTTCTTCTTTCATGCCGACTTCCTTTGCATGAGATGCATGGGCAATGCGTTCAGATTTATCAGAATCATGAGCGAGCACAAATATTTGATCGGCCATATAGCCTGTACTTTGCAGCTGTTGGACTTCCTGTACCGCCTGTGTCGCATTTTCGGTTATTTTTGCATAAGCTTTTGGATTCGCAGATTCCATCATATAACCTCCTTAATCCCGTAAGATTATAAAGAAACATAAAAGCCCTTCGTTTATTTAACCACATTCCCAGCATTTGAAACACTTTATTGACTATAATCCACAAATAAATCTACACCTGAAATTTCACCGCTTTGCTGATCCAAATAAACCTTTATTGCTTGATGATTCCATACATATACAATACCATCTTCGCCTTCATAATAAGGCTCACCGAAAGCTGCAACAATCTCACCAGGAATCATAGGAACAGAGAGGCCATTTACTTCAATGAAATTAGCTGCAGGCGTAACATGGACAAATTCCGTTAACCCATTGCTGAAACCGATGGTCATATCTTCATAATGATAATCCGTCGTTTCAAGCAGCGGCTCAACTGTGATTTCCAGCGGCTCACCTTTCTTGCGGATGACATCCTCAATGCGGTCCGTAAGTGCAATTTCATTTAGAGTGACTACCTCTTCGGCTGGGGAATAGGTCGCTTTAGCAGGTTCAAAGGTTAATGCAGCATGAACCACAGGTGACTTTATTCCGGCATCGATAGCGGGCTCAAGATTCGGCCCGCCGCTAAAGGTCGACAGCATACTCATCAACAGCAGCACGACATTTAACATGATTACTCAACCCTTTCTGTATCCCTGTTGACTCCTGGTAAGTGTTGTCACAGAAGTTCTAGTTGTATAGTTAGTTTAACGTGCCTTTTGACGACGGAATTTACTCCAGATGCCTACAGCTGTATCTACATAATTCAGCCATTTTCCTGCATTGGAAGATGATGATTTGGATGATTCATTATAAGTCGCATCATACGATTGTACCGTGCGCTCTTGAGGAGTCGCTGCAGCAGATGAAGTCTGCGATATGGATTTCGTTTGTTTATTCTCAAGCTTGGTTTGTCTGAATTTTCCTACTATGCCGGCTGAAACTTCTTTAACCGCATATGTAACTTCACTTAGAGCTTCACCCAGATTTTTAACTGTTACCATAACCGGATCAATTTGTTTCATTTTGTGCTGGACATCCGCCGTAATATCATTCGTATTACGAATCGTCTGCTTCACTTCATAACTCAGCTCATCAATTGTTTTCTGTACATCCTGAAGCGTTTGTGTCACCTTATCCAGCGACACGGTTGCCGACTTCAATGTTTTGATAAGGAAGAAGACCAGAACCGCGAACGCTACGGCGATAACGGCTACACTAATTTGTGTTAACATACGCACTACCTCACTTTGTTTTTGGATTGTTTGGATAGTTCATAGTTACCCCCTCTCTTTCACCCCGAAACAAATATAGAAGGGGTTTTCAAGCGCTCAGCACGCCTTGTTTCAAGGTAAATGACCACGGTTAAAGTAAATGACAAGACGCTGGGAGCCCTGGCTTACACAATGCTTGAAGCGCACGTCTTGACGGGTATCTAGACATGAAACGGATAATGCTTCAATCCTTGTGTATTCCGCTGGCATACACGGCAGCCGAATAACGTAAAGCTGCAGGTGCTTTCAGTTAAAATATTCGAAAGCTGGGTGATTATGATGTTGAAATGGTCCATGATTCTGCTGCTGATTGCGATTGCTGCAGGTGTGCTTGGGTTCTTAGGAATCGTCGTGGAGGCAGTTGCCAGCATCGCAAAAGTCATGTTCTTCGTTTTCCTGGTACTGTTCGTGATTTCTCTGTTCTTCAGCCGCAAGAGGTCTATGTAGCTAACCAGGCGCATACACATAAAAGAAGTTCTTAACAAATGCATACGCTGTACAAAAAAGAGCCATCCGCAAAACGGACGGCTCTTTTTTTTATTTAAAGTTAGAATAATGAAGGAATGTTCATCCAGTCGATCGTGAAAGACAGCTGCAGCCCCTCCGCAAGAAATTCAATATTTTTGACCGTAAGCATGTCTGGAAGGTAATCTTTCAAGGAGATGGTAATCGGCTGTAGATGAAACAGCCCCTGCGGCACTTCCCATCCTCTCACGCTGGTAGACGTGTGGCCTAACACAATATGGCTCCCACTGGACTTCATCTGAAACTCAAGCTGTGCACCGAATGGAAGTACGCCCCATTTTCCATTAATGTCCGCGATCATCTGCTTTCCCTGCATTCGAAACTCAGCCCCTGTTACATCTACCCCAACATGATGGGTGTTCAGGTATGTGATCAAGTTCTTTTTACTAAGCTGTGCAACCTCATCTGCATTCAGAAACATCCGAGGCTCTCTGGTTTCCACCATCCTCAGCACTTTATCCTTCACATCTAAAGGGCGATAGCCCAAATCCAGATCTTTTGTCGGTGAAATCCACCATGCTCCCCCTGCAGTACCTAACAAAAGGACGAGCAGCAGGATCAGAAAGGTACTTTTTCTTTTTTTGCGGCGTGCCATACCCATTCTCCTCTCATGCCAAAGACATATGTACAAGGTGTATTTTACATGATTTTAAGTCTCGTTTAAAAAAATAACTAAATAAATGGTTCATTTTACCTGCTAACAGGTTATATCGTTATTGTCAAATCATCCAAAGTATCTCGAGGAGGAGTCATTCATGAAGAAAACAGTCAGTGTAACCGCAGCTTTAGCCCTTGCCTTGTCCCTTACGGCAGCAGCATCGGCAGATCCGATCCAAGGTCAAGTAACTCCAGTATCTGCAACGTATGACGCAGAAGCGACTACGACTGATACTCAAGTTATTGAAGGTACTTCCACAACAACAACTCCAAATATGGAGGAGCCGATCATCAAAGCAGATGAGGTTGTCATGAACCCGACAGAGATTATTCAGTTGATGAAGAGAACATACTTCTATGACATGCCTAACGGTAAAATTATGGGTGCCTTGTCTCCACAAAAAGTAGATACAACAGGTATGGAGAGACAAATGATCTGGGGCGGCGAATGGGTTGAGATTTACACTTGGCTCGGCAAAGCATGGATCAAAGTAGACATGTAAATGGGAACAAAAAGGACCGCATATAATGCGATCCTTTTTTTCTTTGCTATGCGAAAGAAAAGGATCGAGTCAATGCGATCCTTTTTTTCTTTGCTATGCGAAAGAAAAGGATCGAGTCAATGCGATCCTTTTTTTCTTGCTATGCGAAAGAAAAGGATCGAGTCAATGCGATCCTTTTCTTGTTTTGTATGCTGCTTATTCCTTGGGTTCTACATGAACATGAATGTTCATAATGTTATGCTTTCTCACCATCCGCTCCTCGATTGATTCGCTGATTTTATGCCCTTCGGTTACGCTCAGCTGCGGATCGACTTCAATCACCACATCCACCAGCACATGGTTTCCGTGAATTCGTGCTTTCATATCCCGGATATTTTCTACACCAGGGGTTCGCTCAATCGTACTCCGAAAATCCGACAAACGTGTTTCATCAAATCCGTCTGTCAGACTATGTGTGCTATCACGAAAGATTTCCCACGCTGTCTTGCAGATGATCAGGCCTACCGCTATGGCCGCCACCGTATCCATCCAGGGCAGCCCGAATTGTGCACCAATAATACCTACCGCCGCTCCGATACTGACCAGCGCATCGGACAAATTATCTTTGGCTGCCGCCATCAATGCCTGGCTGTTAATTTTCCGGGAAAGCCGGGCATTATAACGATATACACCCAGCATAGCCACGGCAGCGATCCCCGCCACACCTGCTGCCCATAAATTCGGCGCAGCCTTACTTCCTTCAAATAAAGATCTCACCGCTTCCACAAGCACCTGAATGCCGACGACGGCCATAATAAAAGAAGCCACCAATGCCGCCACGGTCTCTGCCCGGAAGTGACCATAGGCATGATCTTTATCCGGCGGTTTCTGCGAAATCCGCAAACCGATCAATACCGCGGTAGAAGCCACGATGTCTGTTAGATTGTTCACTCCGTCTGCAATCAAAGCGCTGGATGAGAACAGATATCCGCAGAACAGCTTGAACGCAGAAAGAATCAGATAGGCTGCAATGCTGACCCAAGCTCCGCGCTCTCCTTTTTTAATATCCTCATATGCCTTCACAATGCGTTTCGCTCCTTTACTGCTTAACTGACCTTTCAGTCAAGTTCCAATTTCTTCTTTAACCATCCTAGCAAAGGAATTGCTAGTGGGTCCAGAGCAACGTTCTGGGTGCCGGGAAACCTTGTAAGACAAATAAAACGTTGTAAGCACTGCGAAAATAAGTTGCCTGTGCTCAATGTGAGCAAAAACCTGCCGCAATAGTTTTATTGTTACCCTTGCTGTTCGTTTTAAAAACGAATAAAATGAGGACAAAGTATACACACCGAGGGGGAGACCTTCATGACAGAAGAACAAAGCGGTCCGAAGAAAGTAAATCTTGCTGATGCCATTCGTCAGAAGCTGGAACAGAAAAAAAATGGCGGCGCATCCGGCAAATCGGGTTCGTTTCAGCCAGGCAGTGTACAGAAGATGAAAAGTCAGAACAATAAAAAGCCGAATAACCAGCGCCGCCGTACAGGTGGCTCCTAGAAACAGGTTTGAGGCTGCAGAACAAGCACAGGCCGCCCGGTCATTTGACTGACCGGGCGGCCTGTGCTTGTTCTTTTAACATAGTATAAAATTCTATACTTCTACAGGATACATATTCTCGCGCAGTCCTTTGACCTCTTCGCTCTCCAGATATTCATCGTAGCTCATAACGCGGTCAATCACACCATTCGGTGTAATCTCGATGATCCGGTTCGCAATGGTCTGAATGAACTGATGGTCATGCGAGGTAAAGAGGATGGTGCCGTCAAAATCGATCAATCCGTTGTTGAGCGCGGTGATCGATTCCAGATCCAAGTGATTCGTCGGCTCATCGAAAATCAGCACATTGGCGCCGTTGAGCATCATTTTGGCCAGCATACAGCGGACCTTCTCGCCTCCGGACAGCACGCTCGCTTTCTTCAATGCTTCTTCGCCGGAGAACAGCATCCGTCCGAGGAATCCGCGCAGGAACGTTTCATCCTGATCCTTGGAATATTGACGGAGCCATTCCACCAGGTTCATATCGACACCATCGAAATATTCCGAGTTGTCTTTCGGGAAATACGCCTGGGTTGTGGTGACACCCCAGCTGTACTCGCCCGCTTCTGCTTCGGTTTCGCCGGTAATAACCTGGAATAACGTCGTCTTAGGCAGGCTGTTCGGGCCGACAAATGCAATTTTGTCGCCTTTATTGACTACAAAATTGATGTTGTCCAGCACCTTCTCGCCATCTACGCTCTTCGTAATTCCGTCAACCGTCAGCAGCTGCTTGCCTGCTTCACGCTCCGGCTTGAAGTTCAAGAAAGGATATTTACGGTTGGAAGGACGCAGATCGTCCAGCGTAATTTTATCCAGCTGCTTCTTCCGGGAAGTGGCCTGCTTGGATTTTGAAGCATTCGCAGAGAAACGCTGAATAAAAGCTTGAAGCTCCTTGATCTTCTCTTCCTTCTTCTTGTTCGCATCGCGCTGCAGCTGAAGAGCCAGCTGGCTGGATTCGTACCAGAAGTCGTAGTTGCCGACATACATCTGGATTTTGCCGAAATCGATATCCGCAATGTGCGTACATACTTTGTTCAAGAAGTGACGGTCATGAGATACCACAATAACGGTGCCTTCATAATCCATCAGGAAATTTTCCAGCCATTGAATGGACTCCAGATCCAAATGGTTCGTCGGCTCATCCAGCAGCAGGTTGTGAGGGCGTCCGAACAGGGCCTGCGCCAGCAGGACGCGGACCTTCTCATTACCGCTGAGTTCTGACATATTCTTGTCATGCATCTCACGTGGAATACCCAGGCCAATCAGGAGTGCTGAAGCATCCGGCTCTGCATCCCATCCATTGAGTTCAGCAAATTCACCTTCCAGTTCACCGGCGCGCATGCCATCTTCTTCAGAAAAATCCGCCTTGGCGTACAGGGCATCCTTTTCCTTCATAATTTTATAAAGACGGGAGTGACCCATGATTACAGTCTCCAAAACCGGATACTGGTCATACTCGTAATGGTTCTGCTTCAGAACCGCCATCCGCTCGTTCGGGGTCATATGAACTTCACCCTGGTTCGGTTCAATTTCGCCGGACAGAATTTTCAGGAATGTAGATTTACCGGCACCGTTGGCTCCGATCAGACCATAACAGTTCCCGGGGGTGAATTTTATATTTACATCTTCAAAGAGTGCTCGTTTGCCATAGCGGAGCGTTACGCCGCTTGTACTGATCATTAAGCATTACCATCCTTTTATCATCATTGGGTTTTCGCACATTATAGCACAATAAGACTTTATAACGAAGCTTTGGGTTCAGAAAAACATGGGATATTTTCAAAAGGGGCCAGGTGACGCTCCGTGCAAACAAAAGCAGGCGGATTAGACAGGATATTACTCTTGTCTAATCCGCCTATGATCATATCGAAGCCGCTAGCTAATTTTTATTCTTGATAAATCCTGCTCTTATTTATCCTCTACCCAGACGCGCATTTCTCCCTCGCCTCGATTAGCCCATGCGTAGTACGGGATAAATTTCATCTTTATTTTGCTCTCTTCCAGCACAGCGTCACGCTTGTACAATTCCTCTCCCCAATCGTTTGCATTGTGTTTTACTCCGGTAGTGGTAATGGTCCGTACGCCATGGAATAAGGCTGGATCTTCCTCTACTACAAACTTGGCATCTCTTGGCAAGCTGAATTGATGCAAATTCGATCCGTTATCGATCTCTTCCAAACAATATACAAACGGACCGCGTTGAATAGCTACTTTTCCTGCCGTTTGACGTACCAAAGGATGGCCCTTCATTCGGGCAACCTCCATTGGAAGCACAAGTTCAATCTGATCTCCTGTCTTCCATGAACCTTCCAGCATCGCATAGCCGTTAACAATCAGCCCATCCAATGACTGCTCAACACCATTAACTGAGACTGAAGCATTCTCGCACCATGCTGGAATTCGAAGCGCTAACGTGAAATCAGTGACTTGAGCCGCTCTAATGGCAAAACGAATATTACCTTCCCAAGGGTAATTGGAATCTTGCTTAATAAGAATCTGATTTCCATTCAAGTCAACCTTAGCTTCCCCACTGATATAAAGGTTGGCATATACAGTTCTTTCTCGTACTGTATACACGTATTGGCTGAGCGATGCTAACAAGCGGGCTACGTTGGGCGGACAACAAGCACATCCGAACCAGCCCTGCCGAGTTGTTTTGACATGACTGTAGTTCTGATTAGCTTTGCAAGCGTCAGGATGAACCTCAAGCGGATTAACGTAAAAGAAACTCTTACCATCCTGAGACATCCCGGCTATAACTGTATTATATAAGGACCTTTCCAATGCATCTGCATAACGACGATCGGCTTGCAGCAATAACATTCTTTGGGCAAAAAAGACTAAGCCAACGGAAGCACATGTTTCCGCATAAACCGTGTCATTGGGCAAGTCGTAATCTGTGCTAAATGCTTCTCCATGACTTTGAGAGCCAATCCCCCCGGTAATATACATCTGCTTTTTTTCCATGTTGTCCCAAAGTCTTTCACAGGATGCAAACAATTCAGGGTCGCCTGTGACAGCAGCCAGGTGTGCCATTCCCGTACACATATAAACAAACCGAACTGCATGCCCCACCGCTTTATCTTGCTTATGTATTGGTGCATGAGCCTGGCTATATTCTTTATTTTTAGTCATCCCCTCACCGAAATGGGTGACGCCGCCACGCTTGTTGAACTCGATTTCATAAAAATGCGGCTCCTGCCCTCTCTCTTGAAGAAAGAACTGACATAGTTTCATATAATCCTTGTTTCCAGTCACTTCATATAACTTCATCAATGCCAATTCAATTTCCTGATGTCCATCATAGCCTTTCAGCTGGTCCGGCCCCGGACCAAAAACTTTGCAGAGATAATCAGCAAATTTACAGACCACATCAAGTATCTTCTGCTTGCTTGTCGCTTTATAATAAGCAACTGCTGCTTCGATCATGTGACCTGCACAATACAACTCGTGACATTCAGTCAGATTAGTCCACCGATTTCCGGGTTCTTTCAATGTATAATACGTATTTAAATATCCGTCTTCCAATTGGGCTTTAGCGATAATATCAATAACTTCGTCCGCAATTTGCTCCAATTGGGGGTCAGGTTCAGCAGCAAGCAAATAGGCTGCAGCCTCAAGCCACTTGGCCACGTCAGAATCCTGGAACACCATGCCATAAAAATCGCCTTCTTCAAGTCCTGCTGCAATCTTGAAGTTTTTAATCGCATGGCTAGGCTCTGCATCTGGAATAAGATCGTTAAGTGCGTTCCATTGGTAAGGAACGACTACATCCCGGACAAGGTTAATATATCTTGACCAGAATGGGTCGCTAATTTGTACATCGGTCAAAGGCAGCATTTTCGATTTAAAATCTAAACGGTTCATTAAATTTCTCCCCTCACGGTACATAAAGTTTTCTATGAAGTACTTGGTTCGATAATTACAGTATATGCCCGTGAGTTGGCATTGTCGGTAGTTCAAGCGTGATATTAGGTGTACGATATTGACCTTTATTTTGTATTAAACTATGCTAGCTTCAGATAGGATTATTCCGGGAGGCTTAACGGATCCATGCAATTTATCACAACAAATATAACAAAACCTTTGGAGTTTATATCCTGCGGACAATTTATCTCTGAACTTCCGTGGTTACACGCTAAACGTACGATCAATAACTTCGAAATTATTATTGGAATCAAACAAACCCTGTACATTCAACAGGCCGGTGTTCAATACGAAGTGAAACCTGGTAATGTGCTGCTGCTCCAACCAGACGTAACACATCTAGGTTATAGAGAAAGCGAAAAAGGGCTGTCCTTTTATTGGTTTCATTTTAATTTCCCCCAAGATTATCAATTCATTGATTCTGATCTTATGAATGAAAAAAAACGGTGCTTACGCAATGATCCTGATTCACAATCTAAAGCTGACGAAGTATTTATTCCAATCTTCTCGGCACCTCATAGCATAGAGAGAATAAATATATTATTCCACCAGTTGCTGCACACGGTACAATCAAATTACTATACCAATTACAGCACCTACTATTTACTGACTTCCCTAATCATTGAGCTTTCTGAACAAACAATAACTGATTTTAATATCTTGAAAAACGAGGATGGAAGAAAAGCGAACCTTGAAAAAATTATAGAGTGGACACGAATTCATGCTCTGAATAATCTCACCGTTGCTATGGTTGCCGACAAATTCAATTACAACAAAGCTTATCTTTCTCGATATTTTAAAAAAGGTACAGGGATGAATCTGCAAGAATATATCCATCTTCAGAAAATTGCGAAAGCAAAGGATTTATTGTCTCGCAGCATGTTAAGCATAAAAGAAGTCTCTTCAGCAGTCGGAATCCCAGACGAGAAATATTTCATGAAATTGTTTAAGAAGTATGAGAATATAACCCCCACAAATTTCAGACAGGCTTATACCAAAACATACATGAATAATGATTGACAAAAAAGAAGGTCGAATGTAATACAATCACATAAGTACAAAAGCGGGACCGCCTGTAGAATGCGGTCCCGCTTTTGTTTGCCATAGCCCCGGCTATTGCTCGGTGCTTCTCTCCTCAGGTCCGACCCTGAAGGTTTCGCCGTATTTCAGCACCCGGATCTGTTCCTCCTGGATGCCAAGCCGGGCGCGTTCTGCTTCCATCCGCTCCAGGGCCTCCTGTGCCGTATCATCCGCCAGCTTGAAGGTTCCGTAGTGCATCGGAATCATCGTCTCGGCCTCCACATCCAGAAATGCTTGCAGCGCCTCTTCCGGATTAACGTGCTGGGAGGTCATGAACCATTCGGGTTCATAGGCCCCGATCGGCATAAGTGCAATATGAATGTTAAAGCGCCGTCCGATATCTTTAAAGCCCGGAAAATATCCGCTGTCACCGGCAAAATACAGATTCGGGGGCAGCAGTCTGGTCTCGTCCCTGCTTCCGGTATGCGGCTCCAGTACAAAGCCGCCCCAGTGAGACGTATTCGTATC
This sequence comes from Paenibacillus lemnae, assembly GCF_012933385.1. Taxonomy (GTDB): domain Bacteria; phylum Bacillota; class Bacilli; order Paenibacillales; family Paenibacillaceae; genus Paenibacillus_AQ; species Paenibacillus_AQ lemnae. The sequence goes on along the minus strand of NZ_JABBPN010000016.1, from coordinate 73,910 downwards.
AAATGGTGTGCGCCGTGTCCAGTGCTGGGTGGGCACAAAAGAAATGTCGACATCCCGGATTGTTATGGTTTCCCACCACTGCATCTCAATGACCCGCCGAAAGCCTTTGGCCATCATTTTCTTGCGAAGGCCGACCGGCACGACAATAGTTGTATCAGCCCGGTAAAGCTTCCGGATCGAAGCCACGTGCAGATGATCATAATGGGAATGCGAGATGAGAATCACATCCAGCGGTGGAATGTCCGTAATCGGAATCCCGGGTTCCCCCAGCCGCTTGGTAAACGCCATACGCTTGGCCCATACCGGATCCGTAACAATGTTCAGCCCTTCATACTGGATAAAGAAAGTCGCATGTCCCACCCAGGTCACAGAGGTTTCATGCCGGTTGCCATGTAAATAATCCAGGTCCGGCGACATATTCGGAATGACGTAGGAGTAATCTTTTCGCTTCAGCTTCCGCTCCTCACGCCATTGTCTGAACTGTTTCAATGTCTTATCCGTACTCACATTATCAATATTGTTATACCTTATTCTAGGCATGCTCCCCCTCCTTCCCACACCTTTATTTTAACCCTTTTTCAGGAAACCCTTCAATTACACCCTTATTCTGACGGATCTTTATATTTCATCGCATATACAACCATAAAAGCTACGGATGCTGCAACGGTCAGCAGCGGTGCAATAAAAATATTAAAATCCTCCATGCCCTTACCTCCTCTTCGCAGGTTCGCCCTGTACATAGTTCGCATTAAACAGAAACAGCTTGAGCAGCAGAATCAGAGACGGAATCAACACGAGCAGTCCCAACACGAATGCACTGATCATCGCTACAGCCATCGTGTCGTTGGTAATACTCTCATTCACACTGATCTGTTTGTACAATATGTACGGCAGATGCGAACGTCCATAACCATACCAGGCGAAAGCAAACTGCAAAATGACGAAGATAAACGAGAGCCCCAGGCGTTCCCGCTTCCACACAAGATACACGGCCAGCAAAAAACATACAAAGGAGGCGATAAACATCCAACTCATGTTCAGCATGGATTGAAAATGCTCCGGATTTTGCCGGTTAATCTGAAAAAAAGCGAGCAGAGATGCAGCGATGGTCGGTCCGCTCCACATCAGCGCATATCCGCGCACCACATGAAAAGCTGCGGTGTCGCCGGCCCGGTCCGCATAATAACACAAGAACATCGCGGAAATATAGAGCACACTTACGAGCGCCAGCAGGATGACCGACCACGTATACGGGTTCATAAAGAAATTTACCCAGCTTAGCCCCACCTTACCCTCCGATTCGTAAATGATTCCACCTTCGGAGATCGCTAAAATGGTGGACAGGGCTGCTGGAATCAGCAAACCGGTTGCACCGTACACCGCCATATATATTTTATTATGTTCCTTATGGTGACCATAAGTATTGTACGCATAATAAGCTCCACGAAGCGCCAGCAGGACGGTTGCCAGACTGCCGGGCACCAGCAGCGCCGTACCATAGTAATAAGCAGCATCGGGAAAAAAAGCAACCAGCCCCACCACAAAAAAGATGAGAAACACATTGGTCACTTCCCATACAGGTGAAAGATAACGCTGAATAATGTTGTGTATTTTGTTCTCATGACCAGTCAGCACACTGTAAAAGCTGAAAAATCCCGCTCCGAAGTCAATCGAAGCGATGATGAGATAGCCGAACAAGAAGGTCCATAACACCGCGATAGCTGCTAATCCATAACTCATGATTCCCGCCCTCCCTGTTCATCCCAGCCCAGCTGCTTCAACTCTTCCTCTGCATTCTTGTTGCGGAACAGGCGGCTCAGCACCTTCACGGCCGATACGGTCAGCACCAGATAAAGTAGAATAAACAGCACCAGCATCCAGCCTACACTTGGAGACGTGGTGGCCGCCTCCGCCACTTTCATATATCCCCTGACAATCCACGGCTGTCTGCCGATTTCAGCCAGAAACCAGCCCAGCCAGATGGCTACCATCGCCGATGGACCCAGAGCGAGTATCGCAATTAGCAGCCACTTAGGATACGGTTTTTTGCCGGGCAGCTTCCTGCGAAACATGTACAGCAGCGGGATCAGGACAAGCAGGACACCATTGGTTACTTTTAAATCGAAGAAATAATGAATCATAAGCGGGGGACGTTCATCCTCAGGGAACTCATTCAGCCCGATCACTTCAGTATTTGGCCGGTTGCCGGCCAAAATGCTTAGCGCGTAAGGGATTTTAAGGGCATATTTGATATCGTTGTTCTCATCCAGAACACCGCCGTAGATCAGCGGAGCCTCTGTCATCGTATCAAAATGCCACTCCATGGCCGCCAGCTTCTCCGGCTGAAACTTGGCCAGGAATTTACCGGAGAAATCGCCGATGGTGATAGTCGCAATGGCGAAGACAAAGGTGGAGATGACGGTAAGCTTCAGCGCTTTTTTGAAATAGACGTGTTTGCTGCCGCGCAGCAGGCTGTAGGCTGCAATGCTCGCCAATGCTGCTGCACTGGTCGTATATGCGGAAGCCAGTACATGGGCCACCTTGCTTGGTGTCGCCGGGTTCATCATGGCAATAAAAGGATTCACGTTGGTAAACACCCCGTTGACCCATTCAAAGCCCTGAGGCTGGTTCATAAAAGCGTTCATGCTTGTAATAAAAAAAGCCGACGCCGATGATCCGATCGCGACGGGAATCAGCAGCAGCAAATGCGTATACTTGCTCTTAAAACGGTCCCACGTATACAGGTAGATTCCGAGAAAAATTGCCTCTACGAAAAAAGCGAAGGTCTCCATAAACAGAGGCAGCGCTATAGCCTTGCCTGCTACACGCATAAAGGTCGGCCACAGCAGGCTCAGCTGGAGCCCGATCGCCGTGCCGGTCACCACACCGACAGCGACGGTGATCACGTAACCTCTGGCCCATCTGCGGGCGAGAAGCGTGTAGTGCATATCACCGGTGCGGATCCCCCTCCACTCCGCCAATGCCAGCATCACGGGAATGCCGACACCGATCGTCGCAAGAACAATATGTACAAATAACGTGACTGCTGTTAATATCCGGCTCATCAGAACGGGATCCAGAGAAGACATCATGTTCACTCCTTATAGGGATTATCGCTGTACCCGCCCATGCAAACAGGAACGGATCGTTTAGGCTCTAGCCAAAATAATGCATATACCGGATAAACGCCTTGACCGTGGCGTACAGCATAATCGCTGCTGCTGCAAAGCATACGGCCGCAAGCTTTTTTTCCTGCTGTACATTCACAGGTTAAACCTCCTTGGAAAGCACTCTTTTATCTTCCATTCATCTCAGCATGTCTGCTGTCGTATACAGTTTGACAATCCCTTCCTCTTTTTATCCGAGAATTTAGAAAAATGATCTAAGTCCCCATTCGAAAGACTGAAAGAAAGCAGGGGCTGTTTTTTCCTGCCCTGAAAGAGGTACAATATAGAGATGAAGGAAAAGGAGGTACAGCACATATGAAAATTACATTTATAGAGCCTACCCCGAGTCCAAACTCGATGAAGCTTCATCTTGATGAATCCCTGGAATCGGGAATCCGAAAAACCTATACATTGGAGAATGAGCGCTCTGCCCCTTCGTGGATCCGCGAGCTGCTTCATATTCCGGGGGTGAAAAGCATCTATCATACCCTGGACTTTATCGCATTGGACCGAAAAGGAAATGCCGACTGGAAGACAATTCTGGCAGAGGTGCAGGAGAAATTCGGACAGGAAGGCCTCAGTGCAGGCCTGACCGAAGAGGATGAAGAAGCTGCATTTGGTGAAGCGGAGGTATTCGTACAGTTTTTCCGCAGCATTCCGATGCAGATCCGGGTAAAAAGCGGCAGCCGGGAGGAACGAATTGGCCTGTCCCAACGGTTTACAGAGGCGGTCACGCAGGTGGCTTCTACTACGATGATCAAGGAGCGCAAGCTGAAAGATTACGGTGTGCGTTACGGCGAGCTGGAAGATATCGCGCGGGAAGTAGAGCAGGAGCTGGAGGCTGCTTATCCTCAGAAACGCTTGGACAAGGTGGTCTCTCAAGCCATTGCCCATGGTGCTGCCGAGGAAGAATTCGTGGAGCAGCGGCGACAGCTGACAGATCAGGAGATGGAAGCTGCCCTGAAGGATCCAGATTGGCGTGTCCGCTATGCCGCTATTGATGTTCTGGAACCGGAGGAAAGACATATTCCTCTGCTGCAGGCTGCGCTGAAGGATGACAAAATGCAAATACGGCGCATGGCTGTTGTCTATCTTGGAGATCTCCGTACGCCTCAATCCATGGAGCTGCTGTATCAAGCTATGTCCGACGAATCACCAGCCGTGCGCCGGACTGCGGGCGACACCCTCTCAGACATTGGCGATCCGGCAGCTACTCCGGTCATGATGCAATCCCTGAAGGACAACAGTAAGATCGTCCGCTGGCGCGCTGCCCGCTTCCTGTATGAAGTCGGCACCGAGGAAGCGCGTCCAGCGCTGGAAGAAGCCTCATCCGATCCGGAATTTGAAGTCAGCCTCCAGGCCCGCATGGCGCTGGAGAGAATTGAGTCCGGTGAAGAAGCTGCCGGCACCGTATGGCAGCAGATGGCGAAGCGGACCAAAGAGTAACACGCAGTGTTAGAAATAACCATTGATTCTATCTGAATGCATCCCTTATACTAAGACTCTCTTTAAGGAACTGAATAAAGGATAGCCTCATCATGCCATGATGAGGTAGAGGTTGCGAATGTGATGAGTAGGCATGTCGAGGTGAGGAGTTGCCGTAGAAGCATGCTTGAAAGGCATTTTCGCCGAAGCTGGCCTGCGCACTCCTGCGCCGCCGGCTGGGGCCGGTCCCGAACAGGGACGGAACTGTCACGGTCAAGCGACTGAGCCTGATCGTGTTGTGCTATCTTAGTGGATGGATTGATGCTGCATTTTGACAAGGTCTGCAGTAATTACTGCGGCCTTGTTTTGTTGTTCTCCCCTGTTTTAACGGGATTTTTTACAGAAAGAAGGAGTGTAATACCATGAGACGCAAGAAAGCACCTGCGACCTCACTTAAACCCAGCTTCAAAGCCCGGCATATGACGATGATCGCCCTTGGCGGTTCCATTGGCACGGGATTGTTTCTTGCCAGCGGCGGCGCTATTGCTTCAGCCGGTCCCGGTGGAGCCCTTCTGGCTTATGCCGCTGTCGGATTGATGGTGTATTTTCTGATGACGAGTCTTGGTGAACTGGCCACCTTTTTACCGGATTCCGGTTCGTTCAGCACATATGCGACCCGTTATGTAAGCCCGGCCTTCGGCTTCGCCGTGGGATGGAACTTCTGGTACAACTGGGCGGTTACCATTGCCGCAGAGTTGGCCGCTGCCACCGTCATCATCAAGTTCTGGTTTCCGGACAGCCCTTCGTTCCTGTGGAGCCTGCTCTTCCTGGGCATTATGTTCGGGCTGAACATTTTATCGGCAAAAGGGTACGGCGAATCCGAATATTGGTTTGCGATCATCAAGGTCGCCACGGTCATCATATTCCTGATCATTGGAGTCATGATGATCTTCGGCATCCTTGGCGGTGAAGCTGTCGGATTCACTAATTTCAACCTGGAAGGCGGAGCCATGCACGGCGGATTTTTCGCGCTTGTCGGGGTCTTTATGGCTGCAGGGTTTTCCTTTCAGGGCACCGAGCTGATCGGCGTCGCTGCCGGTGAAAGCGAAAATCCCCGCCAGAACGTTCCGCGGGCCATTCGTCAGGTGTTCTGGCGCATCCTGATTTTCTACATTTTCGCTATCCTTGTCATCGGGCTGCTGATACCTTACACCGATCCGAGCCTGCTGCAGTCGGGGGTTAATGACATCAGCGTCAGCCCGTTCACGCTCGTCTTTGAGAAAGCGGGTCTGGCCTTTGCAGCCTCCGTGATGAACGCCGTAATACTCAGTTCCGTGCTGTCAGCAGGGAACTCGGGGATGTATGCATCCACCCGGGTGCTCTATGCGATGGCGAAAAAAGGCATGGCGCCGCGAATACTCAGCCGCTTGAACAGTCGGGGCGTTCCCGTTGCCGCACTGATCGTCACCGCATCTGTCGGTATGCTGGCCTTTCTGGCTTCGTTCTTCGGAGACGGCGTCGTCTATATCTGGCTGCTGAATGCCTCCGGCATGTGCGGTTTTATCAACTGGCTGGCGATTGCGATCAGCCACTATCGCTTCCGCAAGGCTTATGTGGCGCAGGGCCGGGACCTCAATGACCTGCCATTTCGGGCACGGTGGTTCCCGTTTGGCCCACTATTCGCCTTTGTGCTCTGTCTGGTTGCCATTGTCGGCCAAGGCGATTTCAGCGGTGATACCAGCTGGTCCACCCTGTTTGCGACTTATATCAGCGTACCGTTATTTTTCGCCATCTGGTTTGGGTATCGTCTGGTCAAGAAGAGCAGAATGGTCAAGCTGGAGGACTGCGACTTCCAGTCACCTGTGAATTAGTTTATCTTGTTCGTTTCGACACCCAGAGGGGGCTGTCTCCAAGGATCTCGGATCTTTGTGGGGCGGTCCCCTTTTGCTGCTTACTGTATGCGCTTGGGGGTACGAACCATTTCGGTTCCTTCAGCAAAGAGATCGCGGAATGTGGCTCGATGTATGTGGAAAACCACATACATTGCAGCGTTCGGGCGAGACTTAAGCCGCTCGCGCGAGGTTGGAGAGCGGTAGCTACCTGGAGGGATCGACGAGTTATCAGGCCATAGCAAACAAAATGGGAATACGAAGTTGCACACAACTTAAAACGTGGGTGAGAAAGTATCGAATTGGTGAGGAATTCGATACGCGAAAAGGCTCCAGTGGTCCCTTAAAAGGGCGCCCTCGTACGACATTCTCAAGAGCTCAAAGAACACATGATGGCTACTCACTTGGCACATCCGTATTTTAGCTATCCTCGGATGGTAACAGCTCTCTGGGAAGCAGGTTACCGTGTCAATCACAAAAAGGTATGTCGTTTGATGAAAGAACTGTCGATACAGTCCGTGATCCGAAAGAAACGAAAATCATCCAATTATTCACCATCCGTGGTGTACCCTAACCGACTCAAACGTCAGTTTCATGCTACGGCCCCGGGACAAAAAATGGTGACGGATATTACCTATATTTCTGACAAAACACACTTTTATTATTTGTCCGTAATTCAAGATCCATCAAGCCGTTGAAGATTACATCTACTTTTACAACTACCAGCGCTTTCAGGCAAAACTCAAACAGCGCGCGCCGATTGAGTACCGACACGCGCTGGCTGCTTAGTCTTTTTCATCTGTCTACTTGACAGGGATAATCCGGATCACCAGGATATGGTGACCTTCAGATCATCACTGTCCTCAAATTGTTGATGATAATACCGGATCGCGCCTACCCCTGCCTTGCGCTGCAGTTCCTGAAGCAGCCCCATTAAACCGGCTTCTTTTCCGTCATAACGGAACACCAATTCATGCTTCCCCTCCCGGTTTGCAGCAGTCACCTTAGGTTTAAGATCGTTGTAGGAGCGAACGATGGATTTAGGATCATGCAGGTGATACTCCAGTTCCTTCATCAGCTTCCGGTAGACAGCAGCCTTCGATGATTGCTGCGCAGCCAGAGTGCCCAGGGTCGCTCGATAGGAGGTGCCGGCAGTCGGATAGGTTTTGGTCCAGGAGTGATCCTTGGCCATTTGAGCATCGCTTCGCAGATAATGATTATACGATACCTTGCCTTCCCGGTTAGGGACCGGGTCATTCCAGGTTGTATCCAGGTGATACCATTTACCATCTAACAAGACGAGGTTCCAGGCATGCAGCTGTCCTTGGGGATTAACCGAAGAATACGCCGTGCCTTCCACAATTTTGTTCTGAATCCCGGCCTCTTTCAGCAGCTTATAGGTTAAAAGCGAATAACCCTGGCACACGGTACTGCCGGTACTGAGCCCATCGTAAGCTGTATATTTCTTAAGAGAAGTATCATATTTCAGATTAAGCACAACCCAATCGTTGATGACTTTAATCTTTTCATGATTGTTCATGCCAGGCTTGATAATTTCGGCAAGGATCTGTTTGACCTCACGGTCGACATAACGGGTCTGCTCTGCCGTTTCGCGGTACGTCAAACGAACTGTCACGTCGGCAGATGTAGACGTCCCCCGGTAATCATAGCTGTAGCTGGCAATCGTATAGTGTATGTAAGGATCACTGGCCATCGCTTGGTCCAGCGCGTCCTTGAGATGAGATTTGAGCGATTTAGTCTGGCCTTGAAATACAAACCGAAGAGTGGATTCCCTGCTGTTCATAGCACCCAGCAGCTTTTGCTGGATGGCACTGACGGATTTGACGACCGTTTTATCAGGTGTCGCATACACATCACTGACTTCCGTGGATTCCGGTACGGCAGCCACCGTAACGGCCAAGGTTCCAACGAGCATCAGCTTTGTCAGCAGCGTGCGGTTTCTTTTCATGGTATCCCTCCATTTCTCTTCGTCGTATGCACTGCTTATATTGTAACACATTGATTCGTATCTAAAAGTCTTATTCCTGTGGCGAATGAAGAGAGATTTACCTGCTTCTTCGTTGAACATGTCGTCTGCACAAATCAAAAAGTGGCAATACAGGATTAGTCTCCTGCAATCGCCACTTCTTTGTGTTTAAACTACCAGTAATAATTCTCGTTCAAAAAGTTATCGCTTTTACCTGCCATAGCCGCCAAGCGCACAAGCACTTCCGCTGCTTCGGCTTTGGTGACGATGCGCTCAGGCATAAATTTGCCGCCCTCTAAAGGAAGCAGACCCAGCTTCACGGCAATAATAACCGCTCCGCGGTTCTTTACTGCGTCCCCATCACTGGCACCAGGGATGCTGTCATTTGAATTAAACGAAAGCGACAGCTTATCGTATTTCAGCATCTGCATCAGCCGCAGGGCCAATTCATCCCGTGTAAGCTTGCGCTCCGTGCTGAATGAAGGCTCTGCTGTGTAGGGAAGCCAGTTCCGGCTGACCAGCATTTGTACAGCCGGGTAATAAGGAGAATCCGGCTGAAGATTTCCATATGGCTCGGACGAGCTGCCTCCCGGTTCAAGATCCGGATATACGGACCGGGCAGCCATAGTAAACCAGTCACCTGTTGACAGCTCCGCATCCGGATAGACCTTTCCATCCTGATCCGGCTGAATGACTCTGAATTTCAGGAGCTTATCCAGTGCCTTATATGATGTGTGACCCTGAATATCCACTGCAGCTGCTGCGGAGCCCGCACCATAGCTTACAATCTCGCGCCACTTCCCGGACACTGCATCCAGCGGGGTGATCTGGCTGAAATATTCTTGATTATTATGGTTTACGGGTACATAAACCAGCTTAAGGCCCAGAGGCTCGTTAGCATTGCCGCTGAAGTAGCCGCCGTATTGAGCAAATTTCAGTTTCAGTTCAATTTCATCCAGATAGGCTTTCTTTGCCTGTTCTGCAGTAATTGTCGTCTTGCTGTCCTTCGGCAGATCCTTGGGATCAAGGTTCGAGGAATTATAAAAATCGATTATCTTTCCTTCTCCATCTATACTGACGTTAACAGACTCTCCCCAGATCTTGTGACCACCTGCGTAGCGATTGAAGCTGAAGTGAAAACGTTTCTCTTGAGCTTCTTGAATCGGTTCGTTTATATTTGTCAGCTTGTAATCCCTGGCTGCGTCCGGCACCAGCTTCTTCACCAAGTCAATCGCCGTTTTCTTTGCCTGCTCTGAGGATATCTTCACCGGAGCCGGCTGACTCGCTTGATCCGAACTTTGAACGTCCAGATATGTATATTGGTGAACATTATAAATCTGTCCGGTGGCCGCGTTGACTTCCGCAGAAATCTGGCTGCCCAAGCCTCTCCGCTGATCACTGGATGCCCAGTACAGCGACCAGACTTCCGTCTCACTGTTCCAGCGGTTTCCAAGGGTAGACGATTCCAGTTTATAATTCTTCGGGATGGCAAAGTGGGCCTCCACCAGACCAGCCGCTTCTTTCCCGCTTGTCAGCGGCTTCGCTGCAGGCTGGAATGGTTTGGCCTGGCTGAGTATATCAACGGGATCGATGATCACCCGTCCACTTGAAACACCCGCCGCATCAAAAGGTTTGCCGGTTGCAGCATCCAGTGCTGCCTGGGAGCGTTCATCCGGCACCCATGCCAGGAAGTAAGGTCCGGTTTGCCGGCCTGAATAAGAAACCGGCATGTACACAAGTTCAGGCGTAAACTGAGTCTCATACTGTTTACGGATGAGCTCAGCGGAAATACCTGGCTTGGTCGTATCCGGTTTCACAGTAGATTGCATGCGGTCCAGCATCGTTACATTGCCATGCTGATCCATGGCAATTCGGATCGTATCACCATCAGACGGAATGCCATCATAAGTACCCTGGAAATAAAAATGATAAGTCACAGGACTGAACAGGGATTGATAATTTTCTATGTTAGGCTGACTATTTGTCCATTCCTTTATGTCAATGCCGCGGACGTTCTTCGTAATCCACTCCAGCGATAATTTCTCCGCCTGCTCCTTGGTAAGCTCAGCATCCCCGCTGTTCTGCTCCCCGAAAAGGATCCGCGGAAGATGAATAGAGAGCAAATCACCCGTCACCGCATCGACGGTAGCGTTAAATCCGGTACCAGAATTTCCTCTTTGGTATGACCATTGAAGATCCCATACACTTCGGTTTGAGCCCTGGTTGGACTCCCGGTACTCAGCCCGATTCATTTTGGCTTGATCCAAAACTGGAAACAGCTTTCTGACATTCTGCTCTGCTTGTTTGGCCGATACTTTTGCACCTTCAGGTGCAGCCTGTTCACCTTTATCGACCACAGCCTGCGGTTCCCCGGCCGCTTCAGCCAGCTTGCTCTTTACATCATCCCCCAGCCCGGCTCCCCATGCCGGTTGTACCAGACATAACATGGCCGTCACAGCACATACCGTGGATTTAAGCCGAAGTGCGTTCTTTCTATTCCTTGTGTTACTCAATACTCCCTCTCCCTTCACTACTATACTTGCATTGATTTTCATTGCGTTACAAATTATACCATACTATACATTTACCTTCCTTATGACCTTGGTCTCAAAAAAAGGTCCTCATTTTCTTCTAACATTTATATATCGACATTAAAAGCCAGTTTAAGGGATACTGATTGATCCCTAAGTATGTAATTCACGCATTTCAAACCTAAAAAAAGCAGGTCCCCTGCAGTACTCTGCAAGGGACCCGCTTAGATAACTAAAATTTAATTCCTTTTAACGGAATTTCGCCAGTGCACTGCTCAGCTCACGGGTACGATGATATACCTCTTGATAAAGCCCGAAGAGTTCCTCATACTTTTCCGCTGCCTGCGGCTGTGGAGTATAGCGTTTGGATTCCCGGAGAAATTCTGCCGCACAAGCCTGCAGGCTTGGGAACCAGCCGCTGCCATAGGCCGCCAGCATGGCTGCGCCCATAGCAGGCCCCTGTTCGCTTTCGAGCTTGACGATGTCAGCATTGAAAATATCTGCCTGCATTTGAAGCCATGCTTCGTTCTTCGCACCTCCGCCAATGGAGATGACGGTATCGATTGTTTTCCCGGAATCTCTGAGTATATCGATCGATTCCCGGAGTGAGAAGGTGATACCTTCCAGCACGGCCCGGGCAAAGTGCGTAAGCTTGTGTCCTGCATCCATACCGGTAAAGGTACCGCGGATCTCCGCGTCCGGATGCGGTGTGCGTTCACCAACAATATAAGGAGTAAACAGCAGTCCGCCGCTGCCTTCCGGAATGTCCTGAACACCGCTCAGCAGCTCGTCGAACGAGATGCTCGGAGCGAATGTTTTTTTGAACCAATCCAGGCTGTATCCGGCGGCAAGCGTAACCCCCATAATATAATAGGCATTCTTCTCACCGTGATTGAAAAAATGAACTTTGCCTTCAAAATCAACCTCTTTGCGCTCTTCATAGGAAAGAACAACGCCTGAGGTTCCGATGCTGCACATCGTCTGTCCTTCTTCCAGAATGCCAGCACCGATGGCACCGCAAGCATTATCGGCACCGCCTGCATAAACACGAGTATCAGGCAGGAGCCCGGATTGGGCCGCAATTTCCGGAAGCAGTGTGCCGCAGTCTTCAAAGGATTCAACAAGCGGCGGGCACAAGGAGTGCGGAAGCTGGAATGCATCCAGAATGTCTGTACTCCAGGCTTTGCGGGCCAGATCCAGCATCAGCGTGCCGGCAGCATCAGAGTAATCCATACCGTATTGGCCGGTTAACCGGAACCGGACATAATCCTTTGGCAGCAGCATACGTTCAGCCTGCTCCAGAATCTGAGGCTCATGCTCCTGCACCCACAATATTTTCGGAAGTGTGAAGCCTTCCAGCGCCCGGTTGCGGGCAATGTCCAGCAGCTGCCCCTGAAGCGTATCTTCGATGCGGCGGCACTGGGCTGTAGTCCGTGTGTCATTCCAGAGAATAGCTGGACGGAGCACAGCCCCTTCTCCATCGACAAGCACCAATCCATGCATCTGGCCGGAAAAGCTCAGGCCTTCTACGGATTCTGGCGATGCCTTGGATTCCTCCATCAGCTTTCTCAGTGAAGTTACGGTGCCGTCCACCCAATCTTCAGGCCGCTGCTCGCTGTAGCCTGGTTTGGGCTGACTCAGCGGATAGCTTTCCGAATGCTCGGCGACTACCTCACCACTGCGGTTGACCAGCACCGTCTTCACGGCACTGGTTCCCAAGTCGACTCCGATCACATAACTCATGGGCTTATCTCCTCTTTCGTCATTACTTTACAGTCCATCCGCGTCTTAGTCTGCAAGGATGTATTGGTTCAAAATACCCTTGAGCATTTCCTGACGTCCGGACTCATTTCTGCGAGGGCTCTGATTGTTCAGCGCGTAATCAGCCAGAGAAGACAGTGTAGCTTTACCGGCTACAACGTCGGCTCCGATGCCTTCGCTAAAGCTGCTGTAGCGCTTCGCGATAAAGTCCTCAAAGACACGGTCTTCAATCAGCTTCGCTGCGACCTTAAGGCCTTTTGCATACGTATCCATACCTGCGATGTGAGCAAGGAACAGGTCCTCGTATTCGAACGACGGACGACGTACTTTGGCGTCAAAGTTCACACCGCCGCGGCCCAATCCACCATTCATCAGCACTTCATACAGTGTCAGGGTTGCATCGTAGATATTTACCGGGAACTCATCGGTATCCCATCCGATCAGCATATCGCCTTGGTTCGCATCCAGTGATCCCAGCATGTCGTTGATACGGGCAACCCGCAGTTCATGCTCAAAGGTATGGCCAGCCAGTGTTGCATGGTTAGCTTCCAGGTTCAGCTTGAAGTGCTTTTCCAGACCGTACTTTTGCAGGAATGCAATGGTCGTTGCGGCATCAAAGTCGTATTGATGCTTCGTCGGCTCTTTCGGTTTCGGTTCAATCAGGAATTGAGCATCAAAGCCGATTTCCTTCGCATAATCCACAGCCATATGGAACAAACGCGCCAGATTGTCCAGCTCGAGATTCATGTCGGTGTTGAGCAGCGTTTCGTACCCTTCGCGGCCGCCCCAGAACACATAGTTTTCCGCGCCGAGGCGTTTTCCGACTTCCAGCCCCTTCTTCACTTGGGCAGCAGCATGCGCATATACATCTGCATTACAAGTCGTTCCTGCTCCATGCATAAAACGAGGGTTAGTGAACATGTTTGCCGTGTTCCAGAGCAGCTTCTTGCCGGTCGATTTCATGTGCCCTTCGATGGAATCGACGATCGTGTCGATATTGCTGTAGAACTCGCGCAGATTACTGCCTTCCGGTGCGATATCCACATCATGGAAACAGAAGTACGGCAGGTTTAATTTCTCCATAAATTCAAAGCCGGCTTCTACGCGGGCCTTTGCCAGATCCATGCCGGAAAGATTGTCCCACGGACGAACGGCAGTTTCTGAACCAAACGGATCTGCTCCGCCTGCTGTCAGAGTATGCCAGTACGCCATCGAGAAACGAAGATGTTCTTCCATCGTTTTGCCCGCTACGACCTCTGTTGGATTATAAAATTTAAATGCATACGGATTTGTAGATTTGCTTCCTTCGAATTCAACTTTACCAATGTTGTTAAAATAGGCCATGAGATAAGTCCTCCCTATTATTATTCATAAGTGGTTAACGCTTTCAGGGATATCCTAGCACACCCAATCGACTTTGTCTATTGGTTAAACAAAGTAATTTAGCAATCCTCTCACGCTTGGACTATCGGTTGCTTTTTCTCTTTATTCATCCTAGACTAGGAAAATATTGAGTATCTGCTTACAAGTAAGGATGATGAACATGACAAGCATTACCGGTGATCAAGCGCTGGTGAAAAAAATAAATACATCCATTGTGCTGAATACGATTACCCGCTATGCCCCTCTGTCCCGAGCCAAAGTATCCGAACTGACCGGTTTAAATAAAGCTACCGTATCTAATCTGGTACAGGAACTCTGTGATCATCATCTGGTCGAAGAGATTGGACCTGGTGAATCCAGAGGCGGCCGCAAGCCGCGGCTGCTGCTGTTTAATGGCAAAGCCGGCTGTGCCGTTGGCATCGAGATCCGCCTGACCCAGATGGTCGGCGTATTGACAGACCTGGAAGGAAACATCCTGGCAGAAGAAGAAAAGCAGCTGGAGCGTCATGATCTGTCCTTTGTGCTGGAGACCATGACGCAAATGATCCAGGCGTTGATGGGAATGGCCCCCGCCTCCCCTTACGGCGTTGTTGGTGTCGGGGTTGGTGTGCCGGGCATGGTAGACGGTGAGGGGAATATTTTGTACGCTCCCAACCTGGGTTGGGAAATGGCCCCGATGCGCCAGCTTCTGGAGGACAAGCTTGGCATCCAGGTGACGATTGATAATGAAGCAAATGCGGGGGCGCAAGGCGAGTTCCGGTTCGGTGCCGGGCGTGATGCGAAGCATCTGCTGTACATCAGCGCCGGCAGCGGAATCGGATCGGGCATTATTATTAATGGCGAGCTCTATAAAGGAGCCCGTGGATATGCCGGAGAAACCGGCCATATGACCATTGAAGCTGACGGACGGGCATGCACCTGCGGCAATCGGGGCTGCTGGGAGCTTTATGCTTCTGAAAAAACCTATGCTTCAGCCGCTCCTCCGCTTCCCTCCCGGCATACCAGGGAACTGGTCTCTCATGCGCAGCATGAGCATCCCCAGGTTGTCCGGCACTTTGCGGATATGGGACGGTTTCTCGGCGTTGGGATCACCAATCTGGTTAACAGCTTTAACCCCCAGCGCGTGGTGATTGGCGGACCGCTTGCTGATGCCCGTCCATGGATCGCAGGTGCCATGGAAACGGTGGTTTCCCAGCGGACACTCCCGTATCACCGGGAAGTTATGGAGATCACGTTTGCCGAATTAGGCAGTCGGTCCACCGTCATTGGTGCGGCTTACTCCGCCATCTCTCTTTTTCTGGGACCGGTTCGAGTAAGCACTATGTAAATCCACACGAAAAGATGGAATTCCGCCTTACTTTTTGTCTTGAAGTGGAGAAATAAAGGTCAGGTTCCGCTATAATAAAAAGGTCATGGCACGCTTTACATTCTGCCATCCTTTAAATTCCTGATACAGGGAGAGAACTACGATGACGTATGTCAATACTTCCGAAATTTCGGCTCATGTGTTTGTGACCGTGCTGCTGTTCCTGCTGGTGATTGCGCCGCTGTTCAGCTTTGCGATTTTAAAATTTTTTCAGGGGAAGAAACGGACGGGCCTGATGCTGGTCGGCGCCGGTGTTGGGATTTATGCCTTGTTTCAGATCATCACATCCTGGATCGTTTGACGCAATAGACAGCCGAAGACCATCAAAGAAAAAAGCTCTCTCCCTTGGCGGAAAAGAGCTTTTTTTCTTATTTATTAAAAAAGAGGTCGGGCTTAGCCTTCAGCCGGTGCCAGTGCTTTGCTGAACTGCAGCTTGTTCATGCCCATAATGCGGTGCTCTCCGATAATCGTGAGCGGAACTGCGCGGACGCCCATATCCCATACCTGTTGTGCAAAATCGTCGTTCGTCTCGATGTTGCGTTCTTCGTATTCCACTCCCTGCTCAGACAGGTAGCTTTTTACCTGCTTGCAGTGCGGACAGTTGCTGGATGTGTATACAATTGCGTTTGCCATAATCGTTCACCTCGTATATAAAATGTAGTCCGTATACTATACCCGGATGATATCCAGTTTAAATCACAACGGCACTGTGTTCCAGACTTTCGATATATTTCTCACAGTCCATCGCTGCCATGCAGCCGCTTCCTGCTGCCGTAATCGCCTGTCTGTAGCGGGTATCTTGTACATCACCGCAGGCAAATATGCCCTGTACATTCGTCTCGGATGTGCCTGGATTCGTAACGATATAACCGTTCGGATCCGTTGTCAGCTGGTTATTCAGGAAGCCGGTGTTCGGATGGTGGCCAATCGCCACAAACACACCGCTGGCCGGGATGACTTCCTCTGCTCCTGTGTCATTGTTAAGCAACTTAATTCCGGTCACGCCCTGCTCTCCAGCTGTAACTTCCACCGGTGTCCGATTCAGAGCCCACTCAATTTTGTCATTGGCACGGGCGCGGTCCTGCATGATCTTGGATGCGCGCAGCTCGCCGCGGCGATGCACCAGGGTAACCTTGGATGCAAATCGGGTCAGGAAGTTCGCTTCCTCAAGCGCGGAATCTCCGCCTCCAACGACCACGATCTCCTTGTTGCGGAAAAAGAATCCGTCACAGGTTGCGCATGTACTTACACCTCGTCCGATATTGTCTTGTTCGCCAGGAATGCCCAGATATTTAGCCGTGGCACCTGTAGAAATAATCAGGGTTTCCGCTTCAACATCTCCGATACCTTCTACGCTTAATTTAAACGGACGCTGTCCCATATCCACACTGTTTACCCAGCCTGTGCGGAATTCTGCACCGAATCGCTCGGCCTGCTTACGCATATTATCCATCAGCTCCGGACCTTGAATCCCATCGATAAATCCCGGGAAATTCTCCACTTCCGTCGTTGTTGTCAGCTGACCGCCGGGCTGCGGACCTTCAATGATCAGCGGGTTCAGGTTTGCACGGGCCAGATAAATGGCGGCAGTCAATCCTGCCGGGCCGGTGCCGATAATAATGGATTTGTACATGTAGGGTTCCCTCCTCTGTATGTTTCACGATCTTAATTATAATTATTATAAACTAATATTTATTATGATTGGGAGGTATTATTCTGTCAATCATGTTCATCAAAATTTCATCTTGGAGTAGATATTCACCTCGCTGGTAGCTGCGATGGCAAGTGTTCTTACGATCGCTGTTGTCTCCAAAATGCTTGAATGATGATCAATGGAGTCATTTTGGAGACAAAGGCGACCGCTGCCGCTGGTCCAGAATAATTCGTTCACTCCGCAGTTTCGTGCATCTAGGAAAAGGTCATTGGACCAACTTAAAGAAGTGGCGATGCAGGATGAAACGCTCTGCAGTCGCCACTTCTTTGTAGTTTTTCTATTTACTTTCTGCTTTATTTACTTGGCGCGCAGCAGGCGAAGTCCGTTCAGAATAACGAGAATCGTGCTGCCTTCGTGCCCGATCACGCCCAGCGGGAGTGCTACGCCCTGGATAAAGTTTGCGGCAATCAATGTCAGAATGACGGTGACCGCAAACACCATATTCTGTTTCACGATGGCCCCTGCTCGGCGCGCGATTCTGACTGTGGATGCAATCTCCTCAATATTGTCATTCATCAGCACCGCATCAGCGACTTCCAGCGCGGTTCCGCTGCCCGATACGCCCATACCGATGCCCACGGTGGCCGTCGCCAGCGCAGGTGCATCATTGACGCCGTCACCGACCATCACCACATGTCCATACTGACTTCGAAGATCCTTGATATGCTTCACTTTATTCTCGGGCAGCAGGTCAGAGAACACCAGATCCACCCCGGTCTGCTTCGCGATCGCCTCTGCTGTGGCTTTCCGGTCTCCTGTCAGCATCGCCACCTTAATCCCCAGGCGCTGGAGCTGCTTGACGGCTGCTGCAGCCTGCGGCCGGACCGCATCCTGCAGGGCAATCATTCCAGCCACCTCTTCACCGCGGAGGATCACCGATACCGTCTTGCCCTGTGATTCCAGTTCCGCCCGGATGACATGCCAGTCATCCCCCTCTTCAACAGAGGAAGGTGCTGCAGCCCCGGAGACTTCACCGGACAAGTTACCAGTCCCCTGGTCCAGCACATCACTTTTCCCGATCTTCCACACCTGACCGCCAACGATGCCCTCCATGCCCCAGCCAGTCACGGATTCTGCGTTCTCTACAGGCTGAAGCGAAATGCCTTCTTCCGCTGCCTTGGATACAACAGCCTGGGCCAGCGGATGCTTGGACATGCTTTCCACGGAAGCGCAGATGCCCAGAAGTTCGGTCCGGTCATAGCCACTGCCTGCTATAAAGTCCGTGACCACCGGTGCACCTGCTGTCAGCGTACCTGTCTTGTCAAAAGCCACTACTGCGGTACGCGCCATGTTCTCAATATGGGCGCCTCCCTTGAACAAAACCCCTTTACGGGCCCGGTTGGAAATCGCGGAGAGCATGGCCGGCATGATTGAGGACACCAGCGCACATGGAGAAGCGACAACCAGAAAAACCATCGCCTTGTAAAATGACGTATCCCAGTCCCATCCGGCCAGCGGAGCCGCTAAGAGAATAGCTGCTGTCACGCCCACGACCACTCGTGCATATATCGCTTCAAAACGTTTAATAAAACGCTCCGACTGCGGAACCTCGTTCTCGGCTTCTTCGACCAGCTTGACGATTTTAGCAAATATCGTAGACTCCGCAGATTGCGTCACTTCAATGTAAAGCACACCATCGCCGTTCAAAGTGCCTGCAAACACCTCATCTCCTGCCTGTTTCTGTGCAGGGACTGACTCTCCGGTGATAGAAGACTGATTGACATACGAACCGCCACGGTACACCTTGCCATCAGCCGGGATCAGCTCTCCCGGTTTTACGAGAATCAGATCTCCGATTTCCAGCTTGCCGATCGCTACTTCAACCATGTTCCCGTTATCCAGCCGCAATGCAGTCTCCGGCTGCAGTTCCATCAATGATGAAATATCCTTGCGGCTGCGCTCCATCGTATAACTTTCGAGCGCACCGCTCATGGCGAAGATGAAGATCAGCATGGCTCCTTCGTTCCAATAACCAATGGAAGCTGCGCCGAGCGCTGCGGCGATCATCAGCAGATTGACATCCAGATCCCGTTCTTTGATCAGCGTTTCGACGCCCTCCTTCGCCTTGATCCAGCCGCCAACGGTATACGAGATAATATAGAGCATCACCGATACCCATTCAGACCAGCCGCTGACGCCCCAGGCGGTCAGCATCAGCACACCGCTGCCGACCGCAGCCAGCACCTCCGAATTGCTGAACAGGCTGCGAAGATCCCATTTACTGCCTTGGCCCGGTTCCCTCGGTCCTTCCCCTTGCTGAACCTGAGAGACTGGCCGTGATGCTGTATTCTGTGTCCATTCCATGTTTTATTCCTCCCGCACTTGAGAATGAGATCCATTCTTATTGCCCTTAAAATGACTCATGCTGCCCCGGCTAAACCGGAGCAGCATGCTAAATGAGAATGAGAATCGTTTTTGACTGAGTACAATTTATTTTCCTTAACGCAACTTTATGAATATATAATACCCATATTCGGTGGGTGTGTAAACATCCAGCCGCCTAATTTTATAAAATTGTTCTCCAACCCATTCTGCTCACAACTAAAAGCGCCCGGCTCCCTTGATTGATCAAGGGACCGGGCGCTTGCTATATTCACATACGGGGCTGTGATTGTACGTATGATCTCTAAGCCTCTTCAGCAGAGGTGAAGCGGTCATCACTCATTTCCAGACGGAGTCCGGTGAGCTTTACCGCTGCCACATCTTCAGGGGCACAGCACACGCCCAAAATCTCCAGCCGGTACACGGTCCGGAGATCAGAAGATCTGATATCCCCGCCTGCACGAAGAATCATATTGGGCTTGATCATCCGGATCACCCGCACGGTTTCTTCCAAATGCGAATGAAGCAACGCCGGACTGGCCCATTCACTTACCGGTTCATCCAAGGGAATCAGGCGTGAAGGCCCTCCGAGCGGGTGCCCTTGCTCCAACAGATGAAATCGGGACGCACTCTCTGTATCCATGACGATCAGATCTGCCGAACGGGCAATACCCGCCGCATCAGACGGCGCAACATCAGGGTGCAGGAGAGCTCCTATTTTAAGACTCCCATCCCATCGGTGTGAACCCAGTGTTTGACGTCCCACCTCTTCGATCAAATCATAGGCAGCCAAAAACTCCTCTTCATCCATCGGCCATAAAGCCAGCAGCTCCAGCTGACTATATATTTCTTCTTCCTGGCAGCGTGCCACGGCTCTGAACAGAGACTCCAGCTGAATATCCTGCAGCTCCAGACGTTCTTCAGGGCGGCTGTCCGCCAAGGCATCCCAGACGAGACTGACCGCGCAGGGGCGTGCCCCAGCCGCCTGGAAAATCGAAGCCCAGGATTCAGTCCATAAAGATACTATTCGCCTGCGGTAATGGACCCGCCGCTCTTCATCTTCCCTGCACTGCAGCCAATCCTGATACACCTGCAGCAGCCCGTCTTCACGTAGAATTTCTTCACCGCGTATGAGGCCGATTCCCTGCGCTCCCCGCAGCATGCCTTCATGGGCTTTTTCTTTGGAATCGGCGCGAACCAGTACCTTCAGTCTTCGTCTGGTATCACTCCATGCCAGCAATCGCTGGATGGAAGCCTCCGCCTGATTATGCAGCATGCCGGTGGCGGAATGGTCTTTCTTGCAGAGCATCGACTCTATCTCATCAGGCGGAGCCAGAAGCAGCAGCGCTTCCTCATGAGTGATCCCTCCCTTGACCGCCAGATCACCAAGCCCTTGCAGCTCGGAGTATGTCTCGGACGGACGGTCACGATCCCACCGGGTGAACAGATCATAAAAGCGTTTACCAGTCTCCATGCCATGTGCCCGTTTCGCTTCCGTCATAAGTGGATCCTACCTCTTTTCTTATGAAGTGTGGAGTTGGCGGTTTCCCTGCCTCCCTACAGATTATTGTGGCTTTTCCTGAAATATACGGACGATCACAGCTTTTAGGCAGACAAAAAAAGAAACACCACGGTATCGTACCGCAGTGTCTCTTCTGGATCCTTACTGTGATTATTAAAAAGATACGTTACTTCTGACTCGCGGCCAATGCCTGCTCAAGATCGTACAGAATATCGTCGATCGACTCGGTACCTACCGAGATGCGGAGCAGCTCCGGATTCACACCTGCACTGACCTGCTCTTCTGCAGTCAACTGCTGATGTGTTGTGCTTGCAGGATGAATAATCAGCGACTTGGAATCGCCTACGTTCGCCAGATGTGAGAACAGCTGAACGTTCTCAATCACCTTGCGGCCAGCTTCGCTGCCTCCCTTGATCCCGAACGTCAAGATGGCGCCTTGTCCTTTCGGCAGGTACTTCTGGGCCAACTCATAAGAAGGATGGCTCGCAAGGCCTGCATAGCTTACCCACTCTACCGCTTCGTGCTTCTCCAGATACTCGGCAACTTTCTTCGCATTCTCACTGTGGCGCTCCATGCGCAGGTGCAGTGTCTCGAGACCTTGCAGCAGCATCCAGGAGTTAAATGGCGAAATGGAAGCGCCGATATCACGAAGCAGCTGTACTCTGGCTTTAATGATATAGGCAATCGGTCCAACAGCATCCGTATACACAACGCCGTGATAACTCGGGTCCGGCTGGGTAAGTCCAGGGAACTTCCCGCTCTTCGCCCAGTCAAAATTGCCGCCGTCGACAATAATGCCGCCGATCGAAGTGCCGTGACCGCCAATGAACTTAGTCGCAGAATGGACTACGATATCTGCTCCATGCTCAATAGGACGAAGCAAATACGGGCTCGGGAATGTGTTATCCACGATCAGCGGAATGCCATTCTCATGGGCAATGGCTGCCACCGCTTCGACGTCCAGAATATTACCCTGCGGGTTACCAATGGTTTCGGCATACAGCGCTTTCGTATTTTCGTTAATGTATTGGCGGAAATTTTCTGGATCGGAAGAATCCACAAAGTGAACCTTGATGCCCAGCTTTGCAAGGGTGTTGGAAAACAAGTTATACGTACCGCCGTACAAGCTTGAAGAAGATACAATCTCGTCGCCTGCACCGGCAATGTTCAGAATGGAGAACGTGATGGCTGCCTGTCCCGAAGCCGTGGCCAGCGCAGCAGCACCGCCCTCCAGCGCCGCAATGCGCTGTTCGAATACATCGGTTGTCGGATTCATAATCCGTGTATATATGTTGCCGAATTCCTTTAACGAGAACAAATTGGCGGCGTGATCACTATCACGGAAGCCATAAGATGTTGTTTGGTACAGCGGTACTGCACGTGACATGGTGGTCGGGTCAATCTCCTGTCCGGCATGTACAGCCAGTGTTTCAATAGCCAGTTTGCGTTGATCTGACATAAGTATTTCCTCCCTTTTCTTCCGATGGAAAGATTTATAATGTGAAGAATTTCTCCCATTCTCTCATACTTTGTGAGTTTTGAAAAGAGGTAAAACCAATTAATCTGGTCGGAATTAAGCAAACCCTTACATCACTTATAAAAATTAAAGGCTGCGTGAATTTCACGCAGCCTTTAACAGGTAGATTAACGTCAACCTATCCTTAGAAACGCACCAGACTGTTGATCTGTACAGGCAGGCCCGTAGCTATGGCCTTGTTGGCTGCAATGCCGGTCAGGATGGATCTGGCACCATCGACCTGGTTGGCAGCACGGTTGTATGGATCCTCTTCAGGCTGGCCGAAGAGATCATTCAGCAGCACCGGATCACCGCCGCCATGTCCGCCTTCACGTTCTTCCACTTCCACTTCATAAGGAGCACCGAACATTGGAAAGACCTCCAGGCTTTTACCTTTCAGCGCACCTTCGAGCTTCTTGTCTCCCTGCGAGTTAACATAGGACTGCTCCAGAATCGACATTTCAATCCGGCCCTTGGTGCCGTTAATCGCAAGCCTGTATCCTTCCCAAGGCTGGTATGCGACGAGTGAGTAAGTCAAAACGGCTTTGTTCCGGTACTTCACCAGAACACCCATCGTATCTTCAATATTGATACCGTCGCCGAACACACTTTGGTCGCGTTGATAACCATCTTCACTCTCGGCGTCCAGGTACATGGATTTCATATGTTCATTGGAATCCAGGTGAAGCGCAAAAGGGTCATCCTTTGCCAGGGGATTGCCGGTCGAACGGTTATAGAACTGTGTAACACCGCGCTCTTCCGCATTCTCTTTTCCGTAGAACATCAGATCACCGAATGCAAACACCGTCTCCGGCTGGGAGCCGATCCAGAAATTAACGAGGTCAAAATGGTGGGTCGATTTATGCACCAGAAGTCCTCCGCTGTTGCGCTTGTCCCGATGCCAGCGGCGGAAATAATCTGCACCGTGACGGGTGTTGAGCAGCCATTCAAAGTGCACCGAGGTTACTTTGCCGATCGTATCGTTCATAATGAGCTCACGCACCTTGGTATGATGCGGCGCATAGCGATAGTTAAAAGTCACGCGAATGTTCCGGCCTGTTCTTTTGGATGCGTCCAGAATCTCCTGGCATTTCTCCTCATCGACGGTCATCGGCTTCTCTGTAATGACATCGCAGCCGAGTTCCATCGCCCGGATAATATATTTATGATGCGTCCGGTCGACGCTGGTCACGATCACATAGTCAGGTTTTTGTTCTTCAATCATCTGATCAAAGCGGTCCGCTGTATATGTGGACACTTCAGGATAATCATATTTTTCCCGGAGCAGCTGATTAGCATAGTTCATACGGGTCTGGTTAATATCGCAAAATGCTAAAAGCTCGGAACGGTCCCGGAAATGTTCAGCCAGCGCGCCATAAAAAAATTCAGCCCGGCCTCCGGTTCCTACCAGTACATAGCGTTTCTTCTTGCTCATCTCTATCGCCTCCTTGAATATAGGTATAGATTATAACAATAGAGCATTTATTTCTCCGCATATGATGCGAAATAAAGCGTTAACACCGCTTATTTTGCTATAATGTATTTAAAGGAGGTGGAGATGCATGTCGAACACCAGCCGAGCCGATTTTCAAGACGACTCCGGATGGCTGACGATGGAATATGACCGCAGATACGGTTACTTTTCGATGGCAGCAGACCATTATCATCCACAGTATGAGCTGTATTATTTAATATCTGGCGAGCGAATTTATTTTATCAAAGACCGCTCATACCGAATCCGGGCCGGTGATCTCGTTTTTGTGGACCGAAACAGCGTTCACAAAACGCTGGACAGCGGCCGTGCGGATCATGAACGGCTTGTCCTTTATCTCCATCCGGAGCTTTTCACACAGATGGATGTACCGTCTGATCTTACGCAGACAATCATGGAACCTTTTAACTGGGATATACCAATTTTGAGATTGCCATCCCCTTACAGCGAGGCGGCGGGGAGGATTGTGCAGGATATGGTGGAGGAAATGCTTCACCTCCAGCCAGGCAGAAGCCAGCTGCTTCGGCAGCGGCTTGTGGATCTGCTCGTGCTAGCCTGCCGGAACCATACCAGGGGACAAGTAACTCCTTCAGATATAGAACCGGATCTGCACCCTACGCTGCAGGCGGTGCTCCGGTATTTGAATGAGAACTACCGGGAATCCCTTCAGCTCCCGGATGTGGCTGCCAGCTTTGACATCAGCCCGTATTATCTCAGCCGTCTGTTCAAGAAGACGACCGGCTTTACATTCAGCGACTATATGAACCTGCTGCGGATCAAAGAGGCACAGCGTCTGCTGCGTGAAAGTGACATTCCGATCACGGATATTGCCTGGCAGGCGGGGTTCGGCAACTTTTCTCATTTTGGCAAAATGTTCAAGCGAACGGTCCATACTTCCCCCCGACAGTACCGGCAGCAGTATAAACAAAAACGCTGATGTGCAGAAACAATGCCCGTGTTCCACAGCCCTGCATCCTCGTACACAAAAAAAACAAGCTGTGC
Source organism: Paenibacillus lemnae (assembly GCF_012933385.1). GTDB lineage: Bacteria > Bacillota > Bacilli > Paenibacillales > Paenibacillaceae > Paenibacillus_AQ > Paenibacillus_AQ lemnae. The sequence continues at coordinate 48,833 of NZ_JABBPN010000016.1, read as the reverse complement.
CGGCAGCCTGTGGAGGGCCGGTTCAGCTTGCTGCGGTTAGCTTGTTATGGTTAATCCTGTCTCACTTCACCCCAGCCGTAACCGGCTTCCGGGGAAGTGTCCTCCGGCATGCCCGGCAGAATCAAGCCTCCGTCAATCCGCAGATTGATGCCGGTGATGTAGGATGCTTTGTCCGAGCTGATCCAGGCAATAGCCTCCCCGATATCAGACGGGGTACCAATACGGCCGAGCGGGATTTTGCTGCCCAGCGGCTCATCCTCCGCATTTTGATCCAGCCGGTTGACAGTTGCCCCGGGAGCGATGCAGTTCACGCGAATTCCGTGACGCGACCACTCCAGGGCCAGGGACTGTGCTGAGCGCATGAGTGCTGCCTTCATGCCGCCATAGATGCTGTCTTTCGGGTATGCCCGCTCTCCCCGCGAAGAGGTAATGAAGATGATACTGCCGGGAATATCCCGTGCTATCATTTCTTTTGCCGCATATTTGCTGAGCAGAATGGGTGCACGGTAATCCAGATGGATGGTCATATCAATGTCTTCTTCCTCCATGTCGGTCAATACCGAATGGTTTCCGATTCCCGCATTGTTCACCAGCAGGTCGATCCGTCCCAGCTCCTCCACCGTCTTCTTGATGGTCTGTTCCGCCTCGCCACGAACACTCAGGTCACTCTGGATCAGCAGCGGCTCCTTGCCGTAGGTGTGACTGATATCCTGCGACACCGCTTTGATATCTTCATCACTGGAGTGATATGTCAATGCCAGCCGGTAGCCTTTTTCCGCCAGTACTTTGGCGACACCGCGTCCAATGCCGATACCTGCTCCAGTAACCAGTGCGACCTTTTCCTGTTGGTTTGCTCCTGTTGTTCCCATAAAACCTCGCTCCCTTCGGGGTGGTCTGTACAACTCTTCTTACCCCAATGAGAGCGCTTTGATTCTCTAAAACCGCTCCCCCTCCATATCGTCCATATGAAGAAAGAAAGCATCCTCCAGTGTCGGGTCCTTCTCCTTGTATTCCGGACCTGGCGCAGATTCACCCATCCTCCGCACGCGCACTCCCACGGACGACATTTGAAAATGAATCAGCTGCCGTTCTGGAATCTGGTGAAATGCCTGCAATGATATTTCTCCTTCCCATACTTTGGAGGGAACCGCCAGCTGCCAGGTTCGGACAGGCCCATTGTACCGGATATTACCGCGATGAAGCCAAATGACATAATCGGCTGCCATTTCCCACTCATTCAGCTCATGAGCGGCGACAACAACCACTCTGTCCTTGGCATAGCGGGTCAGATAAGAGATCAGAAATCTCCGTTCCTCCGCATCCATGCCATTCAGAGGCTCATCCAGAAACAGAAACGATGGCGAGGCGAGCAGCGCCTGAACGACGGCAATCCTGCGCTGCACACCCTGCGACAGCTTCTTGACCTTGGTACGTCTGTGGGGGTCCAGCCTGAAATCATTGATCAGCCGGTTGATCGCTTCCCCGGAATACACACCCTTCAGCTCGGCCAGATACCGGAGCAGCTTCTCTGTCTTCATATCTCCATACAGCTCAATGTCCGAAGGCACATACCCGATCTGGCTGCGAACGAGGGGAAGATGCTCCGCTGCCTGGCGCCCCTTGTACCGGATGGTGCCAGCATCCGGCATCCGGAGGGTGGTCAGCATCTCCATCAAGGTCGTCTTTCCCGCTCCGTTAGAACCTACGATCAGGTTGAGACCGGAATGCAGGGTCGCCTGCTCTACCTCCAGCCGGTAAGTACCTGCCTGCCGCGCAAGATTCTGAATACTGATCATGAGCGGGTCTCGCGCGAGGCTGGCCGGTTTTTGAGGCTTTGTGCATAAGCGGTAATGACCAGCAGTGCTCCAACGACCAGCACGACTGTATCTATCGACATTTTCATAACGAGGGGCAGCTGCTGGTACTGCAGCTCACCCTGAAAGAAAATCCAGACGACATAAGCAAGCACAGCTGCACACATGGCAGAAATGATCCCTTTTTTAAACATCATATACATTGCCGCGCCGCCGGTCAGCAGCAGAACACTCATCCATTCCAACAGAAAAGGTCCCATTAGAAAGTAAGAGCCCTCCGTATAGGTTGAGCGGATGCCCAGAACCAGCGTACTGATCATTCCAAGGCTCATGATAATTACCGTTACCGATAGAAGCCGGCTGTACAGCACGAGCGACGGCGGATACGGTGTAATCGTCTCTACCGCACGCATACCCCGGTCCCATGTACGGCTGCTGAACAGCATGGACATCATCAGAAGCACTGGGGTAATCAGCGGGAAGATCCCGCCGGGAATTCCGCCCAGTTGATCCATCGGATATCTCGGATCGATCAGCAAGACCAGCATGATAAATACCGCAGAGCTTGCAAGCAGGATCATCTTCTGGTTCAGCCGAAACTGATTTAGCAGCAGCTGTTTCAAGGAGGGGGGATCCACCTGCGGATTGAAGTCCAGCTTGGCAGGTGCCGCCCCCGCCTTTAACAGATCAAACTCATCTTGCAGCGAAGAAATCAAAAAGGCAGTCTCCTGAGTACTAGGCGGCTGGCGGACAGCCGTGGTCAGAGGCCCTTTCAATTCGTCTTCCAATCTTTGCAGCTCTTTATCGGACAGATGATCCATAGGAATACACCTCGCTTTCTCGGGATGGTTCAGCCTGTGCGGCCATAACCTTCTTCAACTTGCGCAAGCCGCTGTATAAATGGGTCTTCACCGTGCTTAGGGGGAGATCCAGCTGCTCAGAGATTTCCTGGAGCTTCATATCATGAAAAAACCGAAGCGATATTATATGCTGCTGCACATCCGGCAGAGCTTCCAGCGAAGCGGCGATCTCACTGGATGTTTCCTGCTGCTCCAGCTGCTCCTGGGCACCAGCGGCGTCATCTGCCGTTTCCGGAAATTCCTCGCCAGCCAGACCTTCAGAGCGGTAGGCCGAGCTTTTCCAATAATCCCGGCACAGATTCAGCAGCACCCGGTACAGCCAAGCCTTGACATGCTCCAGCGCTCCATGCCGGCGAAGATGGCGGATCAGCCGCAGAAAGGTCTCCTGGACCATATCCTGCGCCTTCTGCCGGTCTCCCAGCTGTCCTGAGGCATAGCTGAGCAGCGGTCCATGATAGCGGGTCACCAGCATTTCAAATGCCTCCTGGTCCCCCGCAGCCATCCGCTCTGTCAGTATCCCGTCACTGATCAAGCGCCTCTCCCCCTTCCGCTTTATCCTTTATCTTTTATTTACCCCCGGGAGACTCCACGATTTCGTTCCATCTCTGCTGCCATTGCGTATAAGTGACAGGTTCTTCCGGACGATACACGGCCTCCTGCTTATCGGGAAGCCTCAGTCCTGCACTATAAAATTCATTCAGCAGCGCTTTCACCTGCGTGGTTTTCCCTTCCTTCATCGCCTTGGCGACCTGTGAAACCATCTTCTGTCTGATCTTATCAGGATCTGTTTCTTGATCCACCCAGCCGAACAGAAATTGTACCGATCTTGCCCAGCTGTACTGCTCTTCAATTTGAATGTCCGTGAGCCCTTTCTCCTCCCGATAATACATATACCAGAACAGACTGCTAATCACATTCCGAACATCCTCCTGCTGTTTGCGACCATCTCTGTAAAATCCATTTTGATTACCAAACAGCAGGGCATTCATCCATTCTCCAGGCAGGCTGTTCACATCAAAATCGTAATAATAATAAACGGGAGAAATAATCAGGTCACTCTCCATATAACCATTGTAAGGATTTACATCATACCCGCTGTCCGAATAAAAAACCTGAACATCTTGTTTAGGCATCTCCGAGACCCAGCTGCTGAAATATTTATATTTTTGTGCAAAATCCTCTAATTGGGTCTGTGCATACGCCATATTATAAGGTGTCGTAATCATCTTGGCAGGAATGTCAGGACTGTGATATTGGATCAGATTGCGGCTCCCCAGCAGCGTAACACCTTCTACCTGCTCTCCCTTAAAACGCTGAATACCGTCATCCCGGCTCCATTCCCTGATGCTGGCATAAACGGGATTAGGATACCCTTCTACGGTTAATGAAAAGTCCACAGGCGGAAAGAGCATCCTCCTAAAAGAAACCGCCCGATTGATCGCGTCATCAGGATGGCCATGTTTAAAGTACAAAGACTGCTCACCTGCCAGCGGATACCAAGCCATGTAAGACGGAAGCTTGACCTCACCGCCGATGCTGAAGAGCGATCTTTTCTTGGTTTCACGCGGCAGATAGTCTCCCGGCTTCCCAAAGTATTCGATGATGACTTCGAGCTCACCTGATGCATCCCGGGGAAGCACCAGAGACAGCTGATCCCCCTGCCTGCGATACTCCACTTGGTTACCCTTGACGTTCACTCGCTCGACATGAAAGTCTCGGTGCAGCGTCATTGGAAATACACTTGCTTTATTCCAGCTGGAAGCAGGAATCGTCATACGAGCAGACAGCTGAAGCCTGTCATCATCCCGCCTTTTCAGCGAAATGTCATAACTGGATATGGTCGGCCTCAGAGAGACTTCTGGAATACTGGGGTCAGCTGCGTACGCGCTGCTTGCTGAATAAAGCGTTGGATCTGCGAGCATCTCACGGATTGCAGATGACCGCTCCTGCCATAGACTCAAATAAGAATTCAATCCCGCGGCCGCTATAAGAACACTCATAAAAGCGCCCAGCCACCACCATTTGATCCACATCGTCGGTCTTTTCAGATTAATCAGCAGAAGACTGACCACCAGCATAAGCACCGTAAAGGCCAGAACAAACCGCCAGGATATGGCCAATTCACTTTGATACAGATCATATCCCCAGATTTCACCGCTCATCAGATCACTGGACAAAAAAAATTGATTCAAATGGAACGTACGAAGCATATCCCATCCCATCTGACTAATAAGAAAAATGTCCATAAAAAAGGTACCAAACATCCAGGCACAAAATCCGATCAGATACACCACTCGGCCGCCGATACAAACCGCCAGCAGCATAGCCAGCGCCAATGTGACCAGATATGAAATCTCGGACTGCAGCATGAGCTGTAAATACTGCCTCCACACAGCTTCTGCAGGAACAGGCTGACGGACCAGAGAGAAATACATTATGGTATATGCCGGTAATGTAAAGAGCAGCAGATACAGCTGGCCTACAATATATTTGGCCGACATCATCATACTGAAGGAAATCGGCAGACTCCGGTTCCATTCAAAAGATGGCTTGCCGATGTCCCGCCGGACACTGATGATGCCGAGCAGCATGACAGGTCCCAGCGAAAGCGTATGGAGGATCGCATTAAACTCGAAAATGTCTCCAAATGTGCCTGGCTTCTCCGCAGCCTGAATCGAAAAAATAAAGAACAGAAAAATAAGATTGTACACCACCGGGAGCAAAGCAAACAGCGGATTTCTGAGGATCATTCGAAGTTCAAGCCTGCATTGTTTCAGCCATTTACTCATCACGTTCCCTCCGCAGCAAGGCGATGTAGCCCTCTTCCAAACCGGGCTCTACCTGAAGAGCATCCGGATGCGGCTTATGCATACTGATCATTCGGCAGATCATCATCCCTTCCTGTTGCCGGGAGGACATCACCAACGAGGGATCCAATGCATGATACTGCTCCGCACTTAACATCGCCTCCCATACATATCCCTGACCGCAGCCTTGAAGATCCTGCAGATCTCCGGTCATCAGCAGGCTTCCCTGGTTCAATACAGCCACCTGGCGGCAGTTGCTCTCGATATCAGCGACAATATGTGTCGAAAGCAGCACCGTCCGCTTCAGACTGAAGCGGGTCAGCATATTCCGAAACCGCACACGTTCCCGCGGATCCAGCCCGGAGGTCGGTTCATCGACGATCAAGACTTCCGGTGATCCCATCAGGGACTGGGCAATACCGATGCGCTGCTTCATGCCGCCCGAATAGGTGCGTACCTTTTTATCCGCTTTATCCTGCATGTTGACCATTTCCAGCAAACGTGCAATGTCCAAACGGCGTGCTTTGAGATCACTCATCCCCTTCATCACACCGACATAATCCAGGTATTCTCTTCCTGTCATTTGAGGATAAATATGAAAATACTGCGGCAGGTATCCGATCATCTGCCTGATTTCATCAGGACGTGTCAAGGGAATGCCCGCCACGGTGACATGACCGGAGGTCGGTGCGGCCAGACCGGCCAGAATGCGCATCAAGGTTGTTTTGCCGGCGCCGTTAGGACCCAGCAGTCCTGTCATTCCCTTGCCCAGCGTAACCGACACGTCCAGAAGCGCCCACGCCCCTTTTTTATAGGTTTTGGATACGTGCTCAATCGTAATCATACAGGGTTCCTCTCTATCCTATATAGACTGAAGTTAAAAGTTACCATTCAGGGAGGCTGCTATGGCAAGTGTTCTTACGACCGCTGTTGCCTCCAAAATGCTTGGAATTATAATCTGTGGTGGCATTTTGGAGGCAAAGCTTATGCTTTCGATGCTAGCTTTCCTGCGGAAAGCTTTTAGGCGGACGCTAGCGCTTCTCCAGAATCACTTGTCACCTCCGCTATAGAAGGGTTTATTCTATAGTTCAATCTATCTAGCTTCTATATATCTTTCTTTCATCACTCTGTTATCAAGCCGCGCGGCTCTTGTTTCTCTAACGAACATCATCCGCATAAAGTTTGAGCTTATCGCAAATTTTTCGTGCATTATTCTCCTGTGATTTCGTGCAGAGACAAGTATAGCCAGTAAGATAGGATATTGTCTATAAATTTGGTTTTCATTTGGTAACTAAACCTCATAAAACCTAATCTGGAAAGTTTTAAAATAAAATGGGAGGGTAATAGAAGGTGCTGCACCACAAATCAGACGAAGAGGTGAATCCTATATGTTCTATCATAGAAAAGAACTTCAAAACCCTGCCATGCCGGATGCTCCAGACCCGTTATTCGCAAAAAAGCTCCAGGAAATCCTGGGTGGTCAATACGGTGAAATTTCTGTTGCGATGCAGTATTTGTTCCAAGGCTTTAACACTCGTGGAAACGAAAAATATAAAGATTTGATTATGGACACCGGCACCGAGGAAATCGGTCATGTGGAGATGATTGCCACCATGATTGCCCGGCTGCTGGATGATGCGCCGGTGAAGGATCAGGAGGACGCGGCACAGAACCCTGTAATCGGAGCGATCCTGGGAGGTATGAATCCGCAGCATGCTATCGTATCCGGCCTGGGCGCCATGCCGGTGAACAGTACAGGTGTACCTTGGAATGCCGGCTACATCGTAGCCAGCGGCAATCTGCTGGCAGACTTCCGTGCGAACCTGAATGCGGAGTCCCAGGGACGTCTACAGGTTGCAAGGCTGTACGAGATGACGGATGACCGCGGGGTCAAGGACATGCTCTCCTTCCTGCTCACCCGTGATACCATGCATCAGAATCAGTGGATCGCCGCCATTCGCGAGCTGGAATCGCAGGAAGGTGTAATTGTACCAAGCACAGCACCTCCTGAACTGGAAAAACAGGAGATGTCTCACGTGCTGTATAACTTCTCAGCCGGAGAAGAAAGCAGCCTCGGCTCCTGGGCTTCCGGACCGGCACCAGACGGCGCAGAGTTTCAATATGCTGCTGAACCGGGACCCGTTACAGAGAAACCCGTGCTGAAGCCAGCTCCAGCTTATACGCACAACACACTGCCGGAGACCCCTTTAAAATAAAGTGCATTTAAGATAAATAAAAGGATGGTGAGCAAAATCCCGGAGGATTTTGCTCACCATCCTTTTTATATGTTAGAAATTCTAGCGGTGCTGCTCATAGGCGTTGGGGCGGCTGACAGACTGTATATATTGGACCTCCTGTACGGTAAGTTCAGGTGCCGCAGAAGCTTCTGTATTATGCAAAAGCTGACGGCTTGAGCTGGCTCCTGGAATGACACTTGCAACTGCCGGATGGGCCAGTGCATACCGTATGGCTGTCTGGGACATATCACGCTGGGGATCAAGTCCTTCACGCAGCTGCCTGGTTACCTCTAGCAGCTCGTCCTTGCTGTAGTCGAGATAACCTTTTTCCGATTTTTCCTCTGCCCGATCCGAAAGAATTCCTTTGGCCACCGGTCCCCGCGCTATAACCGAAATGTTATTTTCAGCAAGCAGCGGGAGAATTTGTTCCTCCGGACGGCGGTCCAATATACTATATTGGCACATGACGCTCACAATGCCGGAACGTTTGACATACTCGCGAATGACATTCGGACGAATGGATGAAATGCCGTATTCACGAATCCATCCATCCCGCTTCAGCTCCTCAAAAGCCTCGATAGTCTCATCGATAGGATCGTCCAGTGTGCCGCCGTGGAGCTGATACAAATCAATATAGTCTGTTCCCAGCCGGCGGAGGCTGTCTTTTACCGCAGATTGAATGTAGGCCTTGGACGGATCCCAGACCCAGCCATCCTTCCCTTCCTCTCTCCGGTTACCCACCTTCGTAGCAATCACAACCTGGTCCCTGCGCCCCTTCACTGCTCTGCCGACCCATTCTTCATTCATGCCGTTATCATACAGGTCCGCGGTGTCCAGCAGCGTCACTCCCTGTTCCAGCGCCTCGTGAAGAAGACGCACAGCATGATTCTCTTCCGTACCGAGGGACATACATCCCAGCCCGATCTCTCCAACGATCAGTTCCGATCGTCCAATCCGGTTTTGCTTCATGATCTATTCCTCCTCTTTGGCTAAACGGTCCCTTTTATTTAAAGCCTATTAACTTAATATATCACTCCAAACCTTGACAGCTGTAACAGCAATCAGCAAAACAAGTGCATACCGCAGCAGTTTTATATTCAGCCTTCGGCTAAGATAAGTGCCGACCGGCGCGCCCAGCAAACTGCCTGTTACCGCGAAAACAGCAGGCCAGAGAGGAATGCCCCCTGCCGCAATTTTACCGACAACCCCGCCGACAGCTGACATAAACACGATCGCTAGTGAAGAGGCAATGGTAATCCGAACAGGAATCTTCAGCACACTCAGCATAATAGGAATAAGAATAAAAGCACCGCCGGCACCCACAATCCCCGAAACACAGCCCACCAGAAAAGCAGCAGTTACCGCAGTCAATACAGGGTAGGTTACCTCGTGCAATGATTTGTTCTCGATGGAAGCCTGGGTCGGGATCAGCATCATAATGACGGCAATCACAGCCAGCACGCCATAAACCATATTGATGGCCGCACTATTCATCAGCACAGAGAAAATACTGCCTGCCAGACTGCCGATTAAGATGGAAACTCCCATCTGAATCACCAGCTTTTTGTGAATAAGGGACGTTCCTCCTTTTGCACTGATCCGGTTGGAGAGCATACCCGAGAGAGAAGCGAAGAATACCTGAAGCATGCTGATCGCCGCTACTTCCTTGGCTGTAAATCCTTCAAGCCCGAACCAGCCTGGCACATACAGCAGCATGGGAAAATTAATAATGGCTCCCCCAATACCGAGCAGACCGGAGAAAAACGCTCCGATGAGTCCTATTAGAATCATCACAATATGTAGTGTAAGCATGATGAAGAGCCCCATTCGTTATTTTTTCATAAAAAAAGAAAATAATAGTTCTGTACGCAGAGCTCATGATGCTCTATAATACCAAGTAAAGTCATCGGAAAAGGCGAGGTGTATCCTGTGCTCAGTAAACTGAAACTTTTGTTTGAAGACCGCTGTCCTGAATGCCAGCAAAAGCTTCTAACCAGCCATGATCATATGTCTATGACTAAGCACTGTCCGGATCACCATTATGCCGAAGAAACTTTCACCCAGCTGGGTGTTACGATTAAATATAAGCCCGACCCGCAAAACAAGTAAATGCATGTCAATATTGACACTCCTATTATGTTACCATATCTTCTTTATTGTGCGCACCGCGAATGGCATTTCGCATGATCAAACCCTGATATCGATTTTATGCTTTGGCGTGCTCTTCAGGATGTTCCCGCTTTTTCGGATCAGCAGAATGACAGCCAGGGTTGAAGCGATAAGGCCAACAGCAAAACCCATGAACATAAGTGTAAAATCATTGGCATCCATATTAAATCCGAACGGCATGACAATAAGCCAGCCCCCTTCAAAAAACAAATACCATTGCAGGCGCAGCTTTGCGGCATTCCTCAGCATAATCTTCCTCTGTTTCTCTGCCATCACCTGGACAGCACGGCATATCGTGTACAGCACAGTTAACCGGACCAGAGCTCCAGTAACCTGGAGCACTAATGCGGCTGCAGGAATCTGATCCAACCCATTGCCCAGCGGAATGTCTACGAATATAAACCATTCAGTGATGCTGAGGGGAAGCAGCAGCCACGTCATGATCCACGCGGTAGAGAAATAGGTATGTTCCTGTTTCAGCCGGCCCAGGCCTGCAAGTATAAGGATCACGCCAATGAGATCCGGCAGGATATCCAGGAATCCAATCCGTATATCCAGAAGAAGGAAGATCAAGCCCCAGGCTGTTTGGTTACAAGCCTTTCTCATTTGCAGATCTCCTCTCTTTCACCAACTCACGAACATCTGTGTTCGTGAGGTCTGGATACCTGTTCACATGGACAACATCATCTTCCCATGTCCCTTCCCCTTTCACGTCCTGGAAAGTCATCCTTAGGAATGTGTAATAAACCTCATCTGGTTCAAATTTATTCCGATTGATCCGGTAACGAATCTGGATGGCATCTCCCTTGTTCAGACTAAGAGGGAACTGCAGCTCCTCCAGCCGCTGCCCTTCCTCTTTCGGATCTAAAGGATCAACACCCCCATGATGTCCGTAACTGTATAACTCCGGACGTACATGATTATTGTATATTTCCGCATAGACATCCAGTTTCCCGCTCTCGATCAGGGAAGTATTCTGAAGTGCGGCATCCACCCATTGAACCGGACGATCTGCATGCAAAGAGCTGAAACCTGTTCCATTACTTGATGAGCCTGAAGAGGTATGATTTACTGGCATGTCGTTATTTTCATTTCCAGGCAGTTGGCGGATGGTTCCCGTCTCTATGATTTTGCTGGCTCCGTCGGTGAACATCACCTGAACCACAAGCGGCTTGGCGTCTGCTTTCGCTTGGTTCGAAGCGGTATCCTGCACTTCTATCTCCGTATGCGACACAATACCCAGACTGCAGAGCTGCTGATAAGTATAAGCGTTGCACGATGGCATACGATGCTGTACTTTCAATTCCGGGTTATCCGGAAAGTTGACTTGCATGACTTTGTGCTCTGTATTCAGATCCTCCAGATAATACAGGTCAAAGAATCCTTGTCTCTGGAGGTCAATATGATGATCTAGAAAAAGGGGCTCTCCCAGCTGATTCTGATGATAGTGCCAAAGATTCCAAGTCCAGCTGATGGCTGCAGCCAAGACCGCGATGCCAGCGGCCATCCAGGTTCTCTTCAATTGTCTTCCCTCCTGACGCATTTCATGAACTTGCTCCTTGTTATACTAACACGATGTACAGGCCCGAAGTTTGGATTTTAGAAGCATAAGAAATAATCGCCGCTGTTTTGGGTAATGATTACAGGTACGATCTATTCATACTTGGAGGAGGGTGAGACCCTTGAATCATTCATTAAAAGAGGTATCCGAATGGCTGAATGCACATAAGCAGCAGGAGCTTACGATTCAAAAGCGCGAGCTGGACGATCTGGACGAGATCCGGCTTACGGTGGACTCTGTCGAGCTTCAAGACGGAGACAACTGCAGCATCGACGATTATTTGGCCTGCCAGGTGCTGCTGCTGCGCGGCTCCGGAGTCATCGTGACCGACACCGAGGAAGCCCCTCTGCCTGCCGGGACATTCACCATCCCTGTAGAAAATTTGACCCGGACCGACGTGCAGGAGCAGCAGGTCACTCTTGAGAACGGCCGCGGTGTCTATACGATCTCGGTGTAGTTTCTCGGTGCAGCCAAGGAAAGAATATCTGTGCCAGACTTCAAAACAACGTCAAACAGCCGTCCCCGGCAGGTTCTTAACCTGCCGGGGACGGCTGTTTGATATTAATATTTATGGAGCTCATAATCCATATTATTTCTTCAGATTATCCCATGTTGCCTGCATGTCTTCCAGCATTTTATTCGTATCGGATTTACCTGCCAAGTAAGCCTGGATTGCTCCTGCAAATTCTTGACCTGCCCCGTCAGGGAACTTGGCAGACTGTCTGCCCAGTACTTTCTCAGCCTGTACATATTCCCATACAGCTGCACCGAGGTCACCCATATCTTCCGGTTTCGCATCAATGGTCGTGACAGCCGGGATGAATTTGAACTTCTGCACGATATATTCCTTACCCATATCGGAAGTTACCAGCCAGTTCAGGAAGGTTTTTGCCTCTTCCTTAACGTCAGAGTTCTTGTTGATAACCAGGTTTGCCGGTACGCCGACATTCAGCTTGTCATTTTCCTCAGCGTTGTCACCCATCGCCATTGGCAGATAGCCCAGGTTCAAATCCGGGTTGATGGCATCAATTTCTGTCTGTGCCCAGTTCCCGTTCTGCATCATCGCGGCTTTTTCTGTGGCCAGCAAGGAGATTGCCGTGTTGTAATCTGTTGTCAGCGGATTTTTATTGCCATAATCCAGCGTCAGCTGCAGCAGGCGGGCCCACTCCTCGAATTTCTCGTTACCCGTGATTTTCTCTGTTCCTTCATTTAAGCCTTGAATAAATGCGTTCGGATCCGGCTGTTGGGCAAAAGCAGGATTCACACCCTGAGTTCCAAGCAGCCACCATTCCTGATAGGCATTAGCAAATGCAGTAATTCCGGCTTCTTGAAGCTTTTTCGCTGCAGCTTCCAGCTCGGAGTATGTCTTAGGCAGCTCCGTAATGCCTGCTTGCTCAAACAAATCTTTGTTGTAGATGTAACCCCAGCCTTCCAGGTTCATCGGCATACCATATACTTTACCGTCTTTCGTCATCGGTTCTTTCGTCAGTTCAAGCAGATCATCTACCCAAGGCTGATCTGATAAATCTTCCAGATGATCCAGCCACATTTCCATTTCAGCATCCCCGCCGTTGGAGAAAATATCAGGCGCATCGTTGGATGCGAATTTCGTTTTCAGCGCCGCACCGTAATCGGCACCGCCGCCTACCGTCTGGATATCCAGCTGAATGTCCGGATATTCTTTTTCAAACTCGACTTTCAGTTCGTTCAGCCCATCTACGATCTCTGTTTTAAACTGGAATACCGTAACTTTCTTTTTCTCTCCGGATGCGGCATTTCCATTCTCACCTTCACTGCCGCCAGAACTGCCGCAGGCCGAGAGGAACATGGAACACACCAGAAGCAGTGCCAGTGTCAATCTGAAGTTTTTCATTGTTTTACCCCCTAATAATGTTTTATATATGTTCTTGCAAGGAAAACCAAATGAATCTTATGCCGCAGGCCATGATCAGCCTTTAACAGAACCTGCCGCGACACCTTCAACAATATACCTTTGAAGCGACAGGAAGAAAATAATGATCGGTGTAATCCCGAGCACTAGCGCCGGAAGCGCGATGTCCCACTGCTTGGAATATTGACCGAAGAAAGCAAAGGTGGCCAGCGGAATCGTCCGCAGCTCCGGACTTTGCAGAATCAGGGACGGAAGCAGATAGTCATTCCAGATCCATAAACAGTTCAGGATAATGACCGTAACCAGCATGGGTTTCAGCATGGGCAGTACGATCCGTCCGAATACGCCGTAGGAGGATGCCCCGTCCACCGTGCCCGCCTCTTCAATCTCCAGCGGGATCGATTTAACGAACCCGTGGAACAGGAAGATGGACAGCGGGATACCGAGCCCCATATAACTGAGGATCAGGCCGAACATGCTGTTGGTGACACCCAGCCAGCCGATCACCTTCAGCAAGGGAATCATAATCGACTGAAAGGGAATGACCATTGCCGATACAAACATCATAAAGATAAAGCGGTTGAGTCCTGTATTCGCCCGCACGAGGCGGTATGCTGCCATCGCACTGAACAAAGCGATCAGCAGATTGCTGATGATCGTAATGATCAGCGAGTTTGTTAACGCTTCCGGGAAGCGGGTCATTTTCCAGGCATTACTATAGTTAGACCAGTGGAACTGCGCCGGCCAGTCCGCCGCATTCACCATAATGTCACCCAGTGTCTTTACCGAATTGACAAGCAGGAAATAAAACGGAGACAGGAAGATCAGTGCAGCCAGCATCATGAGGACTTGGACAATAATGTCCGAAATCGACATGGCTGATTTGGATCTGGTTTTGGTTTTCATTACGCCTCCACCTCTCTTTTCTTCGTCAGACGTACCTGAACCAGCGTAATCGCAGCCACGACCAGGAAGAAGACCAGAGATTTCGCCGTACCCAAACCATAACGGTTTTTAACAAAAGCTTCATCATATACGTTCATGGCCAGTGACTCCGTAGACCGGTAAGGGCCCCCTTTAGTCAGTGACAGGTTGAGGTCGAACATTTTGAACGACCAGGAGATCGCCAGGAAGAGACACACGGTCACCGCCGGCATAATCAGCGGCACGATGATGCTTCTAAGGACCTGGAACCGGCTGGCCCCGTCAATCTCGGCTGCTTCAAGCACCTCTTTGGACACATTAGTGATTGAGGCGATGTAGATAACCATGAGGTAACCTGAGGACTGCCACACAAACACCATGATGATTCCCCAGAAACCTGTGGTCTCATCCCCCAGCCAAGGGAGCTGGAAGAACGGAATGCCAGTTGCCTCCCCCACAGTGGCAAAACCTTTGATAAAAATAAACTGCCAGATAAAACCGAGCAGGAGACCGCCGATCACGTTCGGCATAAAGAACACGGTCCGAAGCCAGTTTCTCATTTTAATATTTTTGGTCAAAAAGTAAGCCAGAAAAAATCCGACCAGATTGGTTAAAATGACACCCACGATCGTAAATTTGGTCGTAAACCAGAAGGATGTCAAAAAGGCATCGTCATTAGTGAACATCCGTTTAAAGTTATCCAGCCCGACCCAGGTCACCGTACCGGATACCCCGTTCCAGTCTGTAAATGAATAATACATCCCCATGACAAAAGGAATAATAATCGTTATGGCGAAGAACAGCAGCGCCGGACCGATATATACTGTCTGCTGCGCCAAGCCGGCCCATCTCTTGTTATTCATGAATGCTCCCCCCTCCAAAAAAACTCTGCTGCTTTTCTATAGTTCAATTATGCTAAGATTAGGAACCGGGGACTACCACCTCATGTGAACTAAATGGTATAGAAAATTGATCGGCGGGTGAAACCATATTGAACTGGAACAGCTTGCGAAGTAAACTCATCGTCTTTATGATCCTGGCTGCTGTGATCCCGACGCTGATCTCCATGATGATCAGTTATGTCATGACCACAGGCTCCATGAAGGAACGGGCAGTTACAGAAAACCAGAACCTCCTGTATCAGGGAAGTCTGAATCTTGAAAACGATTTGGAGGAGTTAGATCGCAGCTCCCTGATTGTATATTCGGATCCTGAATTTTTCCGAAGCTTGACCTACAGTCAAGAGGATATCCGGGCCAGCGGGCGGCAGTCCGCTACCCTGCAGACCATTGCCCAATCCGTGAATGATATCATGCAGGTCTATTTGTATATCCCATCCAGACAGGAATCTTCCCTGTACGCCCAAGGCGTTGTAAAAAAAGGAACCGGCTATCCTTTATACAAGGACACTCCGGATCTGGAAAACCAAAGTCTGCAGTTCCAGACTCCCCATCCTATTCATACGTATGGTTTCCAGCTTTCCCATTCTTATCAGCCGGAGCATAAAGTCTTTACCTTATACCGGTCTATCGAAAGAGTCCCTTCCACGGAGCAGCTAGGTATACTCGCCATCGACGTAGATCTCACTTTCTTTTCCCGCATCAGCAGTCAGCTCTATCAGCCTGATCATGAACAGCTCTACATTATGAACGAGGACGGCATGGTTCTGTACTCCGGGAATGAAAGCGTCATCGGAAGCCGGGCAGAACAGTCCTGGGCTGGCCGTGTTCTGGATTCAGGCGGAGGCCAGGGCCATTTTGAAATGAATAAGCATATCTATCTGTATGAGCCTATTGCCGCCCCATCCGGCAGCTGGACGATCGTAAAGGAAATTCCATCTTCCTATCTGCTGCAAAGTGCTGACAAAGCAGCCTTGATCAATATTTTGCTGCTGGCCTTCTCTCTGATTCTCATTATAGGGGCCTCCATCTGGGTATCCGTCTATGTAACCAAGCCGATTCGGGGACTGGTCGGTCTGATGAGCCAGGTTCGCAGCGGAAATATGACCGTGGACGTCCAGTCAGACAGGAAGGATGAAATCGGCATCCTGCACCGCCGTTTCAGCAGCATGATGGATACCATCAATAATCTGATTCTGAGAGAATATAAACTCAAGCTGGCGAACAGCAACAACCAGCTTCGCGCATTACAGGCCCAGGTTAATCCGCATTTCATGAACAATGCCCTGCAGACCATAGGGACACTGGCACTGGAGCACAACATGAAACGGATTTACTCGCTGATCTCTGCACTGGCACGGATGATGCGTTACAGTATGTACAATACGGACAAGCCGGTAACACTGGCGACCGAGCTGAAGCACGTAGAGGATTATATCGAGCTGCAGAAGGAAAGATTTGAGAATCAGTTCCACATCCTTTACGATGTGAAAGACTCGACTCGTGAATTGTTAATACCTAAAATGCTGATTCAGCCCCTGGTTGAAAATTTCTTCAAACATGGGATGGATCCGCTTTCTGATCAAAATGTGATTGGTATCCGGTCGGGATGGCATTCAGGATCTGCTCTGGAAATCACCGTCGAAAATAACGGCCGCTCCATGCCGGAGCCTGCTTTAATGAAACTGCAGGATAAGCTGAAGGAGATTGAAGCTTTGGATATAGAGCAATTGGAAGTCTTCGAGGAAGGAACATCGGACAGCGAAGGAGGCATCGGCCTGCTGAACACGCTCACCCGCTTGAAATTGTTCTACAGAGGGGAAGCAGGGTTCCGGGTCGATAACGTCGCCGAGGGCGGTTTTCGTGTCACGATGAGGATGTATACAGGGGGTGAACGCATTGAGAGCATTGATCGTGGATGATGAGAGCCGCGTTCGAAAAGCCATCCGTCTGCTTGTCCATTGGGAGGAGCACGGGATTACGGAAGTCCATGAGGCGAAAAATGGCATGGAAGCGATGGAGCTGATTCCGCAGCTTCGACCGCATATTGTGCTGCTGGATATGATGATGCCTTTAAAAAACGGGATGGATCTCATGGAATGGATGAATGAGCACACCCCATCCACCAAGTTTCTTGTCATCAGCGGCCATGATGATTTTGACTATGTCCGCAGCACACTGCGGTACAATGGGCTTGATTATATTTTGAAGCCGGTGGATGAAGAACAGATCAACTCCGCCGTAGCCAAAGCAGCCGGCATCTGGCACAGTGAGGAAGAGGAACGGCAGGCCGCCCAGCGCCAGAATGTACAGGTGAACGAATACCGGCCAGCTTATTCTGAGCGGCTTCTGTCTGCCCTTATTGAGGATGAACATGCCCAGGCCCAAACCATGCGCAGGCTGCAGGATGACCGGATTATCCCGGCTGATATTACCGGAATAAGTCTTGGCGTGCTTCAGGTTGATGTTTCGGATCAAGCTTTATTTCAACGTTTTGGGAATCAGTGGGATCTGCTGATGTTTGCGCTGCTGAATATTTGCAACGAATTTCTGCAGGAGAACTCCCGCGGTCTCGCCTTCCGGTACCCTGGCGTCAAAAACCACATCATATTCCTGATGTGGGGACACCCGGAAACCAGAATTTCATTGCTGGAACAGATTAATCAAGGCATGGAAAATACACTTGGACGCCGCATGCATTTTGGACTCAGCTCCCCCGGGCATAGTCTCGATGAAATACCGAAGCTGTACCGGCAAGTCAACGCGGTCCTCGGGACACGCAACCTGCTGGAGATGAATCACTATATTCATTCTGCAGAGAGACCGGAAGACACAGGACGCTTTCCTCAGCTTCCATTCAGTCATACCGAGGATGCATGGAGACTGGCCGTCTTGAGCGGACAGGAGACCGTGATTCGGGAGGCTGTACAGGCTTGGACTTCAGACATACGAAAATCCGGACGGATCAGTCCGGAAATGCTGAAGCAGTGGAATCGGGACATTGAGCGCTTTCTCACGGGACTGCCGTATGAAATATCCCCTTCGGCGGCTGATCCTCTCCTTGCTGAATACCAGCAGGCTGCGGCGGAGTTTACCGCTCCAGATCCATATCGATACCGATTGCATCTCCAGGATTGGCAGGATTACTGGGAAGAATTGCTGCTTCTTATGTCACGGACACTGCAGTCTCTGAAACCGGAGGGCGGCGAATTGATACAAGATATTACCTCCTATATCGATCACCATTATGCCAGCGATGTGTCTTTATATGATCTGTCCGCCCAGTTCCATGTCAGCCGGGAATATGTGTCGCGCAAGTTCAAGCAGACACACGGCATTAACATACCGGAGTACATTAACCGAATCCGCACTGCTAAAGCTAAGGTGCTGCTTCGGAGCCCGGATATGAAAATATCCAAAATTGCGGAAACGGTCGGGTTCAAAAACGAGAAATACTTCAGCCTTGTATTCAAGAAGCATGAGGGACTATCGCCTAACGATTATCGGAAAGCCAGCCAGTCTGGTTAAAGCCTGAACTACAGCAAGGGCCGTCTACCGTAGAAGCTTTACGGTGGACGGCCCTTTTGGCAGACACCCGGGACTTGGTCCGAGGTGACTGATATGATCTTTATCTGGTTTGGGGTTGATATGAACGGGTGACGATTTTATAGCCACCGGCTTCCTGCTTGGTACCACGCAGCTCACTGCCGCGGCGCTCCAGCACATCACTTTCATAGACGTTCACGGTATGGAATGCCGGTTCGGCATCCAGAACAGCCGACCCGGCGCCGAGGTTGAACCAGCGTGCAATGACATCACCGGTTTCCTGAGACATTTTCAGTGTAGAAAATGCCAGAGTAGAGCCTTCGCTGTTCCATTTGAGCCATTGGCCTGAGAGAGGAAGGCTGATTTCAGTTGCATCGGCATTCTCTGAATGATCTGCCAGCGTACCAGCCTGAACCGCTGTCCACGGAACCGGGAATTGATAAGCCTCAGCGTAAGCACCGGATTCCGCACCATCTCCCTGTTGCGGGATGATTGCATACTCCACGCTCTGTTCTCCGATGCACTGGGCTTCCGGAGTCTCGAACACACCCCAGTCTCCCAGCTCGGACGATGCCCGAAGCAGCGTAACCGCGATCGTATTCCGACCATCCAGCAGCACTTCGTATTCATTCAATCCTTTGTTCGCAACAACCAGGCCGGCATCTCCGTCCGTGACGTGCACGAAAGCCTGCTGGTGCTGGGCATTGCTTGGATTAATCCATTCTTTGGCTGGTACATTGCTGCGCTTCGCCACCTCAAAGATGGAATCGGCATAATGGACATCGCTTGCCAGATCGGTCGGGAACAGCGCACGCAGGCGGTGATCCTTCGCCTGGTTATTGAAGCTTGTTCTCACTTTCACCATATCGCTGCCTGCTTCCAGCGTATATGTGGTGGTCAGAACCAGCGGTACTGTTGTCTCCATCCGCTGTGCCTTTCGCTCTGTGAACGGAACCATAACACGCTTCTCATACTCAAACCTTTCATTTGCACCCGCAGGGATGTCCCAACGCAGTACACTTTGAATGACTGCACGATAAGGCGATTGCTCCACCACCGAGATTTCCGCTTTCAGATGCTCCGTCGTTAATGCCTTCTCGCCTTCCGGCTGACGGTAGACATATTCATTGCCAATATCCCCGGTGTTCTCATACACGTTCAAGCCTGCAAATACCTTGCCTGATGCTTTATGAGTAACCGTCACACTGCCGTTTGATTCCACGCTTGCGATCAGCTTCCCGTTCTCCATGACTGTCCCGTTCACCTGGACAGCATCCACATTACGGCCTGCAGCTGCATCATCCTTCTTCACCAGCGCGAACGTTTGGTATCCCAGTGCCGCTGCATCTGATGTCAGGAAGGTTACGCGAACCTTTCTTGCCATATACGGCTGGCGGAAACGGTCTTTAGGAAGCTCGTAACCGAAATGTGCTCCAAGGTCCTGTATATGAGCCGGGTACACCAAACCATGTTCATCCACAACTTGATACGCTCCAAACTCCTGTGTTTCGAGGTCCGAAGCAAGTGCCGCAGGGCTCGGTCCTTCAGGGAAATACTTCTTGTCCAGTATCAGATCGATGTCGATGACTCCGCTCCGGTTCCAGCCGCTCGTATTAAACACCGTGAAAGGTACGGAGTCCTCACCCCAATGCTTGGACTGCTGCGTATCAACCGCTCCGGCAATGGCCTTGGCACTCTGCGAAATAATCATCTCAGCTGTATGCCTGCTCTTGGCGAAACGCGTCACCATTTCACGGTGTACTTCATCTACACTGCAGCCGCAGATGCTGTCATGCGGATGATTCTGCATCAGCGTTTTCCAAGCATAGGTAAACAGATGGTGAGGATATTCTTTGACACCGGCCAGCTGTGCAAATGCGGCCAGCGGTTCCGCAGCTTTTTCCAGCAGGGTCTGGCCAAACTGATTCATCTGCTTCAGGTAGACTCGAGCCGAAGCGGTATTGACCAAGGTCCCCCATCCATCTGTATGCTGACTGCGCAGCTCACCTTCAATGACAGCCAGATCATTTGGCACGTTCTGGCTGACAGCCTCGATATAATCGTCAAAGTTGGAGTGAACAAATTCTACATCCGCGTACAGCTTGGAGGAGACCCGGATCGCTTCCGCCAGATCGGTCTGGATCGGCTGATGATCACAGCCATTCATGAAGAGCAGATGCGGCGTCGAAGCGAATTTTTCGGCCTCCGCTAAATTTTTGTCCCAGTAAGCTTTAGCCGCTTCCGGTTCATTCGGTACCTCCATACCGTTGCAGTACCAGTTCGCAAACAAGATGCCGAGCACCTCGGATCCGTCCGGCGAACGCCAGATCATCTCCGAATATGGGGATTCATAGCTGTCCGCATCCACGACCGCATTGTTAAACCCTGTCGGCTTTACACCACGTCCGAATATCGCATTGCCGATGCCCGCCTGCTGCAAAATTTGAGGAGCCTGCCCCATATTACCGAAGGAATCCGGAAAATATCCGGTCTTGGAAATGACCCCGAATGGCTTAGCATCCTGGTGGCCAACCAGCAAATTCCGCAGATTCGCTTCGCTGCTGGTCAGGAACTCATCCTGAAGGATATACCATGGCCCGAATTGAATCCGCCCTTCTCGGATGTAGCGGTCCAGCCGCTCCTGCTGTTCCGGACGAACCTGAAGATAATCGTCGCGGATGATTGTCTGTCCGTCGAGATGGAAATACCGGTACTCCGGATCACGGTCCAGCGTATCCAGAAGCTGATCCATCAGCTCCACCAGCAGGGTGTGATGATATTCATAAGGCATATACCATTCCCGGTCCCAATGGGTATGCGAGATCAGGTGTGCCGTCTTTTTGGTTGTCATGCCGTTTAAACCTCCTTGATTAACCTTTGGTTGCTCCTCCCATGCTGAAGCCCTTGGACATATAACGCTGGGAGAAAATATACAGAATCACGGATGGCATTGTGTACAGCAGCGAGAACGCCGCCAGCCTGCCGTATTCCACCATCCCGTGGCTGCCGAAGAACTGGTATATCGTAACCGATGCCGGAAGCTTGTCCGGAGTCTGAAGCAGGATATACGGAACAAAGAAGTTACCCCAGCTGCCGGAGAATGTAAAGATCGCAATCGTAGCGATACCCGGAAGCATCAGCGGTGATACTACCTTGCGAAGCCCTGTCCAGACGGACGCCCCATCCATCCATGAAGCTTCTTCCAGATCGATAGGAACCGAATCCATGAAGTTCTTCATCATCCAAATCCCGTAAGGCAGTGATGAGGATGTCAGAAACAGCATCGTGGCAATGATAGAGTTCTGAAGCTTGAAGAACAGAAACATTTGAAATACAGGAACCATCACCGCCGTAATCGGCAGCGCGGTCATAAACAAAATAGAAAGCATGAAGCTTTTCTTGAATCTCATCTCATACCGTGACAGCGGGTATGCTGCAAGCACGGAAACGACGACGACAATAATAGCTTGTCCGCCGGACAACAGTATACCGATTCCGAAGGAACGCAGATTACTCGGATCCCCCAGTACGTCGGAGAAATTTTTCAATGTAAAAGTATCCGGCACTTTAATCCCCTGCTGAGCATTGGGATCGAAGGCCGCGAGAATGATCCACAGCAGCGGCAGCAGGAAGCAAATCCCGAGAAAGACCAGTATGCCGTATTGAACTTTGCGTAATGCACCATGTTTGACCATGCGTCAACGCACCTCCTTCGATGTTACACCTTGACTTTCATTGACCGCATGTAGAACAGGCTGGCAATGATGCCGATAAATAAGAGCACAAGTGAGATAGCTGTGCCATAACCGAATTGATAATTCACGAACGCCTGGTTATACATGAATATAGGCAGCGTGTTCGTGGATGTTCCCGGACCACCGCCGGTCATCGTATAAATGAGCGTAAATACGCCCAGGGTTTGAAGCGTAACCAGCATCATGTTCGTGACAATAGAGCCTTTGACCATTGGAATCGTGATATACCGGAGAATCTGGAAGTTGGTTGCACTGTCGATCACCGCAGCCTCTTCGATATCTTTTGGAATTTCATCCAGCGCCGATTGGTATACCATCATGGAAAATGCAGTTCCGTGCCAGATATTCGCAATGATGACACTGACCATCGGGAAGCTGAACAGCCAGGATACCGGGTTCGCGCCAAACCATCCGAGGATTTGGTTCAAGGAACCGTTATCACTGAAGAAAGCGACCATACAGAAGGCGACTACAATCTCCGGCGTCACCCAGCCGGCAATTACGATTAGACCGATAATCCGGCGGAACGTCATGTTCTTCTCCTTCATCAGCAATGCAAGAATGAATCCAAGCACGACCTGGCCGATGACGGCGGAGAATATCAGGAACGTCAGCGTCCGCCATACACTGATGCGAAAATCAGGATCCTGAAACATATTTACAAAGTTCTGGAAACCGACAAACTCCAGATTCTGTGCTGCCGATCCGGTTAATGCCATGTTTGTAAAGGCAAAACCGATGGTTAATATAATCGGAACGATGAAGAATATGAGCAGCAGTAAAACAGACGGCATTAAAAACCAATAGGCACCGGGGCCTTTCCTCTTCATACGTTACACTCCCTTCCAACCCGAAAAGGGGGATCTGCGTCATAGCCTCCCCCGGGTTCGGATCACATTTACTTCTCTTCTATGCTGTCCGCACCCAATGTACGGGATACGTTATCTTTTAGTTGTTGAACGCCCTGTTCAGGAGTCAGCTTGCCGGAAGCAATGCCTTCTACAATACTTTGCAGCTGTGCAGACACCGCAGCGTACTGATCATTAGCCGGACGGAAGTGTGCTACATTCAGCAGTTCCTGTGCTTCTTCTACAAACGGACGGTCTGTATAACCTTCGACGTCAGTCGAATCATCACGCGGACTCAGACTTCCTTCTGCGACAACACGAGCGGTTGCATTTTCCTTGTTCATTAGGAACTCGAGGAACTTCCAAGCTTCTTCTTTATTTTTGGCATTGGCTGGAATGGACCATGCCCATCCGCCAGACATTGTTGTCGATCCAGGCTCTTGACCGTCCTGCGTTGGGAATGGGGCAAAGCCCATTTTCTCTTCCGCATTTTCGATCGGGGCGGCACCGTTCTCAGACCAGGTCGTTCCTGCCCAGCTGCCATCTACCGCCATCGCGAGCTTGTCCTGAGGAAACAGCTGTTCAAATGCAATACTGCCAGCTTGTCCGTTCAACGCTACCTGCATCGTCGGACCGGTTTTATCTTCATTAAAGACTTGATCAATAAACTTGAAGGAATCCAGCAATCCCGGACTGTTCACGACCCACTTCTTGGTTTCATCGTTATAAAGCGTATCTTCGGTGCCGTACAGAAGCATTTCCAGTGTCTGCATGGTGACCCCTTCACCGCTCGATTTGCCGACAATCATGTTCAGCGGCGTGACGCCTGGCAGCTTGTCTTTAATGGTACGTGCGGCGGACAATACATCTTCCCAGCTGGAAGGCTGGAATGGAACTTCAAGTCCTGCTTTGGTGAACAGCTCTTTGTTATACCAGATACCGCGGGTATCGGATGTAGCCGGCACACCATAAATTTTGCCGTCTTCACCGGTAACACCGGATTTGAGATTTTCAATGATATGGTCGTTCCAGTCGGACCAGCCCTTCACCTTCTCATCCAGCGGTTCCAGATATCCTGCGGCCGCATCGGATTTAATAATCGAAGTATCTTCAGCCACAATATCAGGCGCCGTATCCGGCGATTTCATTTGCAGCACCATTTTGGATGTGTAATCACCTTCACTGGCGAGAACCGGAGCGATTTCAATGTTGATATCCGGGTTTTCTTCTTCAAACTTCTCTACCAGGCCGGATTTGAAAAACTTCGCCAGAGAATCATCCGAGCCGGTGGAGCGGAACGAGATCGTAACGTTCTTCTTGCCGTCAGCAGACTGACCGGAGTCACTTCCGCCGCTGGAGCAAGCTGTAGTAAGTACAAGCAAAGAGGTCATGGCAATCATTAAAGAAGATTTCAGTTTATTCGTTTTCATGAATAGTATCCCCCTCAAAAGGGCCCTGTGGGCTCCTTAATTAAATTGAACCTGCGCGGCAGTCTGCAAGGCAGCAGTCCGCCTGTATTTATTTCTGAACGGTAATTCCGCAGTAGTCCATGATCAGCTCACTGAAGAGCATGTTGGACCATGAGAACCATGGGCGTGTAAACTCATGAGGATCATCCGCAGAAAAGCCTTCATGAGTAAGTCCTGTCCCCGCATCCGTATCCTGAATCAGTTGAAGCAGACGCGCCTTCTCTTCTCTATCCGGAGAGGTAAGTCCCTGCATCGACAGTGCGATATGCCAGATGTACCCTTCCGGTGTATGCGGACTGCCGATCCCGCTTGCGGCCTTGCCTTGATAGAAGTATGGATTATCCTGACTTAAAATAAACTTTCGTGTATTGAGATAGATTTCATCATTCTCATCGCTGTAGCCCAGATATGGCAGTGCCAGCAAGCTTGGTACATTAGCATCGTCCATCAGGTTATAGCTGCCCATGCCGTCTGTTTCGTAAGCATAGATTTTTCCATACTCCGGATGATCTACAACGCCGTACTCCTGGATGCCCTTGTTGATTTCTTCTGCCAGTGCAGCTGCATCCGCTGCCAGCTGTGTGTCTTTGTATACCGTTTCCGCAATTTCGGTCAGATAGCGGAGCGCTACCACGGCGAACATGTTGGATGGAACCAGGTAACCGTATTCACAGCAGTCATCACTTGGACGGAAGCCGGACCAAGTCATGCCGGTGTAGGCGGTCTCACTGCCCTTGCCTTCCCTGACCAGCGTATCGGTTGCAGGCGCATTCAATCGCTGGAACGTATAAGGAGACTGCGTTTCATGATGCTGCTCTACACGCCAAAGCTTGATAATCTCTTGTGCTGCCTGGCGGAACGTATCATTAAACTGCGAGGTCATACCGCTGTTCTTCCAGAGCAGATAGCTGAGCTGAATCGGATAAGCCAAAGAGTCAATTTCATATTTGCGCTCCCAGATCCATGGCGTCATGTCTGTGACATCATCCTGATGCCCTTTTCCATTTTCAGTTTCATTAAAAGCGTTTGCATACGGGTCAAGAATGATGTATGCCATCTGACGCTGGACCAATCCGGCAATCATCTCTGCGATCTCCGGATCTTCCTTCGCAAGAACCAGATACGGACGAACCTGCGCTGCCGAATCTCTCAGCCACATGGCCGGAATATCACCGGTTATCACAAAAGTTGTACCATCATCATGCCGCTGAATCGTGGTTTGGATCGTATTCTTGAAACAGTTTTCAAACATTTCCGTAAGCTTAAGCTCATCTGGAAGCTTGTCCTTCACCGTCTGTATCATATGGACGATCGAGTGTGGAATAGCGCTAGTATTCTGAGATGTCAAATGAGTACCCCCTTGTTCATGCTGTTGAATTTAAATCGCTTTCACCATCCTATTCCTAATATAACAATATGTCAATATGTTTAGTTAAAATAAATGGTATTAAATATCTAACATAATCTGTTATGACATAACATTTATCATGAATGGTATACATTTCATTTTCACAGCATAAAAAAACAGGCCAGGAATCCATAAGTGGATGTATCCTGACCTGTTTTTCGTTTCAAAACTTGTGGTTCATGGTTTATTTTCTTACTGTTTCAGTAGAGTTCCCGGTCACTAGACTGGCAGGAAGCTGAATACGCTGGACAGCGGTTTCCCCCTTCTGCATATCCACTACCATCTCGAAGGCTTTCTTGCCCATCTGGAACTGATCCTGGCGCATATGGGTAATTTCACAATGCTCCACACTTTCGGAGCTGTCAAAGCAGATCAGGGACAAGTCTTCGGGAATCCGAAGCTTCAGCTGCTCTGCCGCTTCTACAGCAAGCATAGCAATATGGTACTCAGCCGCGAATAAAGCTGTGATTTCAGGATGACTCTTCAGATGTTCTACCAGATGATCCACATCCCGGCGTCGTGCCTGGGGATCGAATACATTCGGCAGCGAGGACAGCAGCGATTCATACCACAATTCCCTGGACGCAGGAATCCCAGCCTCAGCGTAAACCTCAAGGATTCCTTCAATCCGTTCTTCGATCGCCGTTGTGTTAGCGGGCGGCTGTGTTAAAAATGCGATGTTCCGGTGTCCTAAGGAGAGCAGATGCTCCGTCCCTTCCCTGGCTGCCTTTATGTTGTCGGTTATGACAGAAGAAGCAGGGATCCCCTTTAGGTAACGGTCAATGAGTACAAACGGGAATTTTTCAATGACAAGCTTTAAGATCTCCGCACTAAAAAACTCTCCCTGAACCGGGAAAATAATAAGTCCGTCCACACCGAGCTCCAGCAGCTCCTGAATCATCCGGTCTTCCTGTTCTGGAATGCCGAAAGAGCGCCGGATGACAAGGAATGAATCCCGCTCCCTAGAGGCCTCCTCCATACCGTAGATCAGCTCTGTTCCGTACATATCGCTGAAGGTAGTGATGACAAGCCCGATCAAAAGCTTGTTCTTTCTGCCCCGTCCTGCCGGCTGCGGCACTATCTTCTGCACAGGCTCTCCCGAACCGTCAGCTACAAAAGATCCCCGGCCGGGCTGACGGATAATCAGCTGCTCCGCCGCCAGCATTTCAAGCGCTTTCTTCGATGTAATGCGGCTGACTCCAAACTCATCACAAAGTTCCTTCTCCGAAGGCACTCTGTCCCCTACTTTATATTTATGATGAAGGATCCTCTCCTTCAAAGCTTCAAAAATTTGTTCATACATCGGACCCGATGTTGATTCACCTGCCAAATTGAAGCACCTCCACGAAAACCTATTTACTGCGCATATTTTAACCTAATATATCATGGTATATTAGGTTTGTGAAGATCTAAAGCGAATTTCTTTGTTTATCGCTTTATTAACCATGTAAACGTTTTATACCATAAATGGAAAAGCGGCAGAACCGATATGGCTCTACCGCTTTCTAACTTCTATGTTTCTACACCCCTGGCAGGCACCTTTATAATCTTTCCAGGATTCTTACACCACGGCCAGGCACCTGAAGTGACTCCAGGACCTCCTCACCGCTCAGAAGATCCTTAAACCGTTCTCCGTTCAAAGGAACGCTTGACTCCTCCGCAAGATGATTAAGCACAAATGTATAAGTACGGCCTTCCTTCGTACGGCTCGACACTTCCACTCCAGCCGGAGCATTCAGAACTGGCTCGATGCCGTGCTCTCTGCAGATTTCAGCCAGCAGATCTTTCAGCATTCCGGTTTCCGGGCTCGTTGCGACATACCATGCTTTTCCTTTGCCGAAGCGGTTCACGGTAAGCGCCGGCGTACCTTTATAATAATCCTCACCATATTGCGCGATAACCTCTGCTCCCTCTGTATGAATGACATCACACAATATGCCGCATTCATAGGAGCCTTTCAGCTGACCCTGTTCCGAGGTGACTTCCACGCGGTTGCTGTGACCCGGCAGCAGTGCATCAATTTCTTCAGCCCAGATCCCGAGCAGATTGCGGAGCTCACCCGGATAGCCGCCCAGCGTAACCAGATCGCACTCATTCACAATGCCGCTGAAGAAGGTCGTCAGGAAGGTTCCGCCTGCGGCCGTAAACTCTTCCACCCGCTTCGCAAATCCAGGCTTCACCATATACATGACTGGAGCAATAACGACATCATAGCTGCTCAGGTTTTCTTCTACGCTGACCATATCGGTCTGAATGTTCAGATCAAATAAGGCGCCGTAATATTTATGAACCTCGTCCACATATTTAAGCGCAATGCTCGGACCGCTCGTTAAATCCAAAGCCCAGCGGTTCTCCCAGTCAAATATAATGGCAACCTTGGCATCCACACGAGCATCCAGCAGTGTATCTCCCAGCTGCTGCAGCTCTGTTCCCAGCTCTGCGCATTCCTTAAAGGTGCGGGTCTGTTCGGTTCCCACATGGTCTATGACCGCGCCATGGTATTTCTCACAAGCGCCGATGGAGCGCCGCAGTTGGAAGAACATGACCGTATCGGCTCCACGGGCCACAGCCTGGTAGCTCCACAACCGCATAACGCCGGGACGCTTGGCAGAGTTATAAGGCTGCCAGTTCTGCACGCTGGGTGTCTGTTCCATCAGCATAAAGGGCTGACCGCTCTTCAATCCCCGCATGAGATCATGGGTCATGGCCGTAAAGCTGACCGGCGTGTCCAGCGAAGGGTAGTTATCCCAGGAAATGACGTCCATCTCTTTAGCCCACTCAAAATAATCCAGTTCCGGATAAAAGCCCATCAGGTTCGTCGTAACCGGGATATCCGGAGTGACCGCTTTCAACTCGTCCCGCTCAATCTTGTAACACTCCAGCAGGCTTGCCGATTGAAAACGGCGGTAGTCCAGCGAAATGCCCTGGAAATTCGTGCGATTGCCCGACCACTCCTCACTCAGCGCGTTCGGCACCACAATGTCATCCCAATCATAGAACGTGTGGCCCCAGAAACGGGTATTCCATGCCTTGTTGACTGCCTCAAGCGACCCGTAGCGCTGCTCCAGCCATTTCCGGAAAGCGGATGCACAATTGTCGCAATAGCAGTAACCGCCGTATTCGTTAGATACATGCCAGATCAGCAGCCCAGGATGATCCTTATATCTTTCCGCCAGCTTCCGGGCCATAACTGCCGAATATTTGCGGTATGTGGGGCTATTCGGACAAGAATTATGACGTCCGCCGAATCTCCGTTTACGTCCTTCATAATCCACCCGCAGTATATCGGGGTATTTCCGTGCCATCCAGGCCGGGTGTGCTGCCGTGCTGGTAGCAAGACAAGCATAAACACCATTCTTGTACAAACGATCCAGTGTCTCATCCAGCCAGCCGAAATCATATGTATCCTCATCCGGCTGATTCAAAGCCCAGGAGAATACATTAACGGTCGCGACATCGATGCCCGCCATCTTGAACAGGCGGTCATCCTCTTTCCAGGTTTCTTCGTCCCACTGCTCAGGGCTGTAATCCCCGCCGTACCACATTTTTGGCAGTTTTTCATTAATCATTGTTCTTCACTTCCTCGTGATTAGAATGTATGAACACATTGTACGATTCGCCGGAAAATGTTTCAAACCTGCAAATCCGGCCTTCTGCCTTACATTTTCCATCTGACCCTTCTATATACAATGGTTCTGACCCGCTTATCGTACAAATTCCGCCATGTGTGGATATGATCGCTGCCGAGCTCAAATGCCCTTCACTCCACTTCATATCCACGGTAAAGCCTCCGCGCGCTTTTAACCCCCGTACTGCTCCTTCCTGCCATGCTTGAGGCAGTGCCGGAAGCAGGCGGATGATTTCATTCTGGCTTTGGAGCAGCATTTCCGCCATTCCTGCCGTTCCCCCGAAATTCGCGTCAATCTGAAACGGCGGGTGATCCCCGAACAGGTTCGGATTGACAGAACGGGTAAGCAAAGTGCGGACATAGTCATAAGCCGCCTCGCCATCTTGAAGGCGGGCATACAGATTGATCAGCCATACACAGCTCCACCCCGTATGGCCGCCTCCGTGGTTCAGCCGGGAAGCCAGGGATGCACTCGCTGCTGCAGCTAGATCCGGTGTTTCTTCCATCGTAATGTCCTCTCCGGGGTAAACTCCGTACAGATGTGATACATGACGATGTCCCGGCTCGCCTTCACGGAAAGGCTCCAGCCACTCCATCAGTTTCCCGTCCCCGTCAATGCTGTACGGAGCCAGGCTGGACACAATAGCCTCCCATTCTCTTCGCAGTTCACCATCACAGTCCAGCATGTCTGAAGCCTGGATTCCTAGGCGGAGCAGGTCACGGATCAGCGCCATGTCCATTGTAGAACCGGCGGATACGCTGCAGGGCTCCCCTTCCGGGGTCAGAAACAGATTTTCCGGTGATGTGGACGGGCTTGTGATCCTCCTTCCGTTGTCATCCTCAATGAGCCAATCCTGGCAGAACAGTGCAGCGCCCTTGATCAGCGGATATGCTGTCCCCCGCAGGTAGTCCAGATCCGGCTGGAATATATAATGCTCCCATACATGACGGCACAGCCACACTCCGCTCATCGGCCAGAACGCCCAGGAAGCTTTGCCATCACTCGGCGTCGATTTTCGCCATAAATCCACATTGTGATGGGCGGCCCAACCTCTGCAGCCATAATGGATGCGGGCTGTGCGGGCTCCCGTTTGGCTCAGCTCGCCGATCATGGCAATCAGGGGCTCATGACATTCACTCAGATTGGTGATTTCAGCGGGCCAATAATTCATTTCCAGATTGATATTCGTCGTAAATCCGCTGCCCCAGGGCGGCTGAACATGGTGATTCCAGATCCCCTGCAGATTGGCAGGCTGCGTTCCAGGACGTGAACTGGCCATAAGTAAATAACGGCCGTATTGAAACATAAGCCCTTCCAGCCCATGATCTTCAGCGCCTTCCGAATAAGCGCGCAGACGCGCATCAGTTGGCATGTCCACAGATGACGCGGAACTTCCCAGCTTCAGCTCCACGCGATGGAACATATTCATGTGGTCCTCAAGGTGCCGCCGGAGCAGGTTGTCATACCCCTGCTGCTGCGCTTCCTTGATTCTTCGAGCACATACGGCCTCCGGCAGCTCACTTCCGCTGCCCGGCATCTTATCGTATCCGGCATAATCTGTGGCGGCATCGATATGGAATGTCACACTGGCTGTGCCGGTAATGAACAGCTTCCCGTCCTGGACGTCAAGCCTCCCTCCATCCCTTTCAATGCTCAGCAGCATGTTAAACTTCAGTCCCAAACCTTCCTCATACAGCACAGGCTGTGGATGATCACCGAGATAGTTGTCCGCAATATGTATCGGTGCCCGGCCGCTCATTACTAATCCGTTCTTCGAGCCTCGAACATCATGCTCTAAGGGAGAGCTTAACTCGACCTCCAAATTCATCGTGCTGCCGTCGCTGCAGCTGTATTTCAGCACAGCTGTCTTGTCTACCGCACTGATGAACATCTCCCGGGTATACAGCACACCATTGGATGAAAAAACGACCTTCGATATCCCCCGGCTCAGGTCCAGCGATCTGCGGTAATCTTCTACATTTTCCAGAGACAGACCTGCCTGTCTGATCATCAGATCACCCAGCGGAAGGAAGGCTTCCGCGTGCTGTCCCAGCATGCGCTGCTCGATCAGCTCCTCGGCCTGAAGATACTGCCCAGACGCCAACAGCTCCCTCGCTTTAGCCAGATACCGAACCGTATCGTAGTTATGCATATCGCGGGGATATCCCGACCACAGTGTATCTTCATTCCATTGAATTTTTTCTTCCGGCACACCTCCAAAGACCATCGCACCTAACCGTCCATTTCCTAACGGAAGCGCCTCTTCCCAAATCCCCGCGGGTTTACTGTACCAAAGATGGTTCTCCGTCATTTGCTCCTGTACAGTCAATGTCATTCCTGCCTCCTTCCATAAAGCAAAGGGGCCGGCTATTCGCTGGCCCCTTCCTATGAAGATGTTAGTTATTCCACAGTTCTACTCGCTCTTTCACAAGCTCGGTGAATCCTTTTTCCGCCTCTTCTGCTCCTGCTTTATCCAGCTCCGCCAGGAAGCTGTCAAACAGGGAATCAAATTTGGACGGATCCGCCAGAATGATCTCCGGAATACGTTTACGTGTGATTTCTTCTACTTTTTTGTTAATCACGTTAATATTGGAGTCTGACGGCCAGGAAATCAGATAAGATGCTCCCCATGGCTTTTCCTTGAACTCGTCCTTGCTTGGCCACAGATCTTTCCACATCTCTACACCATATGCCTTGAGCGTTTCTTTTTCAACAGCAGTGTAGTTTTTCTGAATCAGTTCAGGATAATTGGTTGTATAGTAGTTGCCGGATGGATCCTGAACACCATCACCGTAACGAACAGCCAGGTTCGCGTAGAGACCGATACCTACTTCTTTGGCAAAGTTAGCCTGATCGTTGATTTTGCGGTCCTGAACATCGTCAGGAATAACACGCTTACCGTCTTCTACATTATAATGTTCGCCTTCAATACCCCAGTTCAGCAGAACCTGTCCTTCGTCAGATGCCAGGTAATCCAGGAACTTAATCGCACGAACCGGATCTTCACAGGATGTCGTAATACCTACGCCCCATCCAGAAGCATAACCTGCACTTTGAAAAGCAGTATCTTTTGTCGTTTCATCAAGCTGTACCGGAAAACGTGCATACGTACGGTTTTCCTTGCCAGCTGTACGCAGTGCATTCGTTGCGTTTCCAAAGCCCCATTCTGCATCGATCAAACCAAGCACACGGCCGGAGGAAATTTTGGCTTCATATTGGTCTGTCTTCTGGACAAATGTTTCTTTATCCAACAATCCGATATCGTTCATGTGGTTCAGCCAGCGGAAGTACTCTCTTTCTTCTGGACGCTTATAGTGATACTGTGCTTCATAAGTGTCTTGATCGATCGTAAATTCACCTTCCTGCGGAGCGCCAGTGGACTGGAATGCAGGGTTTGTTACGGAAATCATAATTCTCCAGTCATCTGCATTCAGTGTCAGTGGAATCGTAGGCTGGCCGTCAATTGTTTTGTTCTTATCATAGTATTCTTTCAGGGCGTTCTCATAATCTTTAACGGTCTTGATTTCAGGATAGCCGAGTTCCTTCAGCACTTCATGCTGAATCTGGAACGTACCTCCTGCATCAAGAGCTTCATGACCGACTGCATTTAATGTAGGAAGTACGTAAATCGCTTCATCTTCGTTGTTCCATTTCAGACGATTCATGTAATCGCCGTACACTTTTTTAATGTTCGGTGCGTGCTCTTCAATCAGGTCTGTCAGATCAATAAACGCCCCCGCATCTACGAACAGGTTCGCATCGCCTTTAGGCCATACCAGATCTGGATACTCACCACTAGCTACCAGCAGCGGCAGCTTCTGATTGGAGCCGTCTACAGAAAACTCTGCCTGCAGGCTTACGCCGGTTGCTTCCGTAATTTTCTTGCCGACTGCATCCTGCATGTTGTTCCAATTCGGGTTCTGGTCCGCACCGTAAAAGCTGAATGTGATTGGCGCTGTACTTGTCTCTGTCTCAGCCGGCGTTTCAGTACTGCTTGCACCGTCTTCATTTCCGCCGCAAGCCGATAGGACCATACTAGCTGCCATCGTCAGGGCCAGCAGCATGGATGTTTTCTTTTTAAATTTCATTGATCTTACCCCCTATTTCATAAGTTGATATAATGAAAATGAAAACTATATTGTATAACAGGTCACCCTGTTGATACCAAGAATTAACTTTTTACCGCCCCTAGAGTCATACCTTTGACAAAATACTTCTGCAGGAACGGATATACCAGAAGAATGGGAACCGTGACGACGATCGTAATAGCCATCTTGATCGCCTCCGGCGACACCTGCTTCACCAGTTCAGCCATATTGCCTTGAGCAACTGCAGCAGCGGATCCCCCCGTGCCCTGCGTACTCGAGAGCACCTTCATTAATTCGAACTGAAGTGTGGTCAGATGCGGAGATTGGCCGTTGTACAGATAGGTGTCCAGCCAGGAGTTCCACTGGCCTACGGCCAGGAACAATGCTATGGTCGCCAGCACCGGCTTACAGAGCGGAAGAATGATCTTATAGTAAATTGTAAAATCATTCGCGCCGTCCAGCTTGGCCGACTCCTGAAGAGAGTACGGCAAACCGTCGATAAAGGAACGGATGACGAAAACGTTGAATGCGCTGACCATACCCGGAATGACATAAACCAGGAATGTATTCATCAGGTTCAGATCTCGGATCAGGATAAAGCCTGGAATCAATCCGCCTGAGAAGTACATGGTCAAGGCCAGAAACACGGAAATGAATTTTCTTCCCTGGAATTCGGTGCGGCTTAATACGTATCCCAGCATGGAACCGCTGATCAAGCCGAGCAGTGTTCCAACCAGTGTCCGAAGAACGGAAATTTTTGCACCGGTCAGCAGGCCTTCATATTGAAATATTTGAACATAGTTTTCTAGTGTAAACTCTCTGGGCCAGATATAGATGCCGCCGCGGACGGTATCTACCGAATCGTTCAATGAAATCGCAAGCACGTTCAGGAACGGATACAGCGTCACAATCAGAACGACAATCATGAAGGTGTAATTCGCTATATCAAAGATCCGGTCTCCCAATGTTGGTTTAAATACTGTGGATCTAGCCATGTTGTTCCCTCCTTACATGATGGACTGCTTCGCGAATTTTTTGAACGCTCCGTTAGCCAGGAGCAGCAGCAAAATACTGACAAGTGAGTTAAACATTCCGATGGCGGTACCGAACGAGAATCGACCCATTCCCAAACCATAGTTCAATGCGTACAGATCCAGAACCTCGGAGTAATCTACGACGAGCGGATTCCCGAGCAGGAACTGTTTCTCGAAGCCGATGCTGATCAGATGACCGATGGACATAATCAGCAGGATCGCAACCGTGGGTGCTATGCTTGGCAGTGTAATATGCCATATCTGCCGGATCCGGTTAGCACCATCCACCTTCGCTGCCTCAAACTGCTCTTGGTCGATGCCTGTAATGGCAGCCAGATAAATAATGGCGTTCCAGCCCATCGTCTTCCACAGCTCGGCACTCGTCACAATCGTCCAGAACCAGCTGCCTTTGGACATAAACGAAATGGGTGAGTCAGTAAAGCCCAAGCCCATCAAAAGCTGATTGACCGCTCCTCCTTCTACGGCCAGCATCTTGGTTACAATTCCCGCTACAACGACCCAAGATACGAAATGCGGCAGATAAGAGATCGTCTGCACCGTTCTCTTGAATACGCTTCCGCGGATCTCGTTCAAAAGGACTGCGAAAAGAATCGGCACCGTAAAGCCTACAATCAATCCCATAAAGCTCATCGCGAGTGTATTCCGCATAACCTGATAAAACTTCTCGTCTGAGAACAAGGCTACGAAATGATCGAAACCGACCCACTTTTGTTCCAGAATCCCTTTACCCGGACGATAGTTTTGAAAGGCCATCAGCCAGCCCCAGACCGGCATATAGCTGAATATAAAAACCACAATGATAAAGGGGATGGACATCCCATACAGTACTTTCTGCTCCTTGAAGGTGGCCCAAAACCCTCTTTTCTTTTTTGCGGTAGAATGCAGTTTTGTCTCTCCAGGTGTTACCGCTTTCAAGCCAACCACTCCCTTCTCTTTGTATACATTCATGATAATGGAAGCGCGATCATTGGAGTACCCACAGGATTGGCTTAAAAATCATATAGAAATTAGACATTACATACGGTGTGAGATGAAATCCCCTTTCCGCGCGAAAAAGGACGCATGACAAATGCGCCCTGTTCTTCTACTCCTCCGGCTCTTTGCGGTAATTTGATGGAGAAGTGCCAACGTATTTTTTGAATTTGCTGTGAAAATAATCTACATTACTGTATCCGACCTGCTCTGCCACATGGTATACCTTCATACCCTGCTTCAATAATTCCTTTGCCTTCTCCATCCTCACTTTATCAAGATAGGTGTTGAAATATTCTCCTGTCGTATTTTTGAACATTTTCCCCAGATATGCACTGTTATAATTAAAGACGGCTGCCAGCGATTCCAGCTTCAAATTCTCATTATAATTGCGGTCAATCAGGTCTAGAATTTTTTTCATTTCCTGGCCGCGGCTGTCCCTGACATCCTGCCCTGCCAGCATCTCCAGGAAAGAAATGGAATGCCTGCACAAGGCATACACATTCGGTTGACGGTATACGGCAGCGATATGGTCGCTGTACTCTTTCTCACTGGTACGTGACTGTAGTTCAGCACGATGGCGGGTCAGCTTTCCATACACAGCAGTCAGAAGCTCTACAAAGGCCCCCTTCATCTTCTCTTCTGTATATTGTTCCTGCATCATCGTCTCAGCGGCCGCATTCACCAGCGCGCTCAGCGTCTCCATCTGACCTGCATCAATGGCGTAGTACAGCTGATCTGTCACTGCACCGGATGAATAAGCAAGATCGCTATACCCGGTATGTTCACTGCCAAATCTCACAGAGTCAGGATATAAGAGAAGCTGGTCTTCATAAAAGAAACGCGCAGAGATCAGCTCACGCGCCGATCGATAAGCTGCCGGCAGTTCCTTCAAAGCACGAACCGGTGCACCTATAGCGAATACCGCTGTCAGTCCGCATTGTTGGACCGCCTCCTGTAGATGGGTCAACAGTTCCTTTCTTGAAGGCTCCCCCGACACCGGAACGGGCTGAAGAATGCCCAGACAGGATCGTGTGGAGAATACAATGCCCTCGCCATTCTGTTCATACTTTTCATAAAGCATCTGTTTGAGCGCGGCATCCCCCTCTGCCTCTGTTCCCTCTATTCCATGGATATACAAGAGAATCACCTGGTACTGATCCCAAAGGAGGTTCAGCTGCCCTGCCCTCTCCAGCCCCGAAGCATCCGCCGTACCTGCCGAGACAAGTTTTTGTATGAACCGCTCCCTCTCGCCTCCTGATGAGGTCATTTGAATCGCGTCCGATGTTTGCTCCTGCAATATTTTGTCCCGAATCTGGTACAGATAGTTTTCCAGTTCTTCTTCATCGACCGGCTTCAAGAGATAGCCATCGACGCCTTGGGATATCGCCCGCTTC
This sequence comes from Paenibacillus lemnae, assembly GCF_012933385.1. Classification (GTDB taxonomy): domain Bacteria; phylum Bacillota; class Bacilli; order Paenibacillales; family Paenibacillaceae; genus Paenibacillus_AQ; species Paenibacillus_AQ lemnae. Next base: position 11,504 of record NZ_JABBPN010000016.1, on the reverse strand, counting down.
GCATAGTCAAAATCAGCATAACCGCTCAGAATCAGCAGATGAACATCAGGGTCTGTTTCACGTATCGCCTCAATCAGCTGAATGCCGTCCATGCCCGGCATGCGAATATCCACCACCATGAGTCCTGGGTGAATCTGCTTATGCTTTTCCAAAGCCTCCATGCCGTTAGCTGCAGTATCCGCAATATGATAACCGATCTCACTCCAGGGAACTATACTCTTTAGGCCCTCTCGTAATTTGGGCTCATCATCAACAATCAGCACCTCGATCATATTCCATCTCCTCCTGCAGGTATGATAAATTGAATCGATGTTCCGACTAGTGGTTCACTGCAAATCTGTAAACCGGATTCCGATCCAAAGGCGAGCTGCAGCCTAACATGGACGTTTCGCAATCCAATACGCTCTCCTTCATGTTCATCCGGATCATTCAGGAAGTTTCTGATCTGCTCCTGCCTCTCCGGCTGAATCCCTGCTCCATTATCCTCCACCACAACACGCAGACTGCCGTTATCAAGCACCTCTACATGCACGCGTACGGTCGTTCCTTCCTGCTTATGATCCATACCGTGAATGACGGCGTTTTCCACCAGGGGCTGAATGATCAGCGGCGGAATTTGGACCGACTCTGCAGCCGGATCTACATCAAGTTCAAAAATCAGGCGATCCTCGTAACGGAATTTTTGAATATCCAGGTAACAACGGATCATCTCGATTTCTTCTTTGATCTTGATTTTACCGGTACCGATTTCAAGGTTGCTACGCATCATTCGGCCCAGCATGCGAACCACGTGGGCTATTTCTTTCTGCCCTTTAATATGGGCCTCCATCCGAATGGATTCTAGGGCATTGAACAAAAAGTGGGGGTTGATTTGGTTAGCCATCATTTTGAATTTAATTTCATTCTGCTTCTGCTCCATCATCCGCTTCTGATGATTAGACTCCTGCACCTCGTTCATCAATTCGTTGACACTGGATACCATGGAATTAAACTGACGGGACAGCTGGCCGATTTCATCTTTGCCGTCAATCTCCATCGATATTTGCAGATTTCCGGTTCCTACTTTCGTAATGTGTTTACTGAGACGCAGCAGCCGGTTGGAGATCAGGGATGAGAAGCTGTAAATGAGCAGAAGCATCAGCAGTAAACTGATCATAATTACTGTCAAAGCAAGCTTATTCGTGCGGTTGGCATCTTTCATAATGCTGTCGATTGAAAAAATAGAGATAATGCGCAATCCTTCATTATTGCTGTCCGGCATCAGCGGCTCAATCAGCACTTTGGAAGCTTCACCTTCAATGACCGACTCATAGATACCGCTTTGATTGTAGATCACTCCGGAATCGTCTTGAATATGATCCAGCGTACCGCCATTTAATTCGGGACGGTTTGAAGCCACAATTTGATTGTTATTGTCCACCAGTATGGTATCGAAGGTTTCCTGCGTTAATATCGTTTCCAGCAGACGCGAGCTCACATTAATAACCAGCACGCCGCGGTTGTCGCGGCTGCCAAGGTCAACTCCCTTAATCAGGCTGAGATATTGTTTATGATCCCGTTCATCCGTAATATACTCCCATCGGATTAAACCAATATTTTCTTCAGCCGACTGGAACCACTTCATCCCCTTGACTTCCGGCTGCGGATATATAAACTCCCAGTTGTTCAGCATCGTAGGATTCTCACTATAAAAACGGATGTTGGAAATTTCTTTATACATCTGAATCGCCAGGCGCAGATCGGGATACTCCCGGTAAGCTTTCACAACTTCGGATACACTTTCATATTGCTGATTAGCCAGGTTCTTCAGCCTTTCATCATAGGAAAGCCGGTAAGAAAGATCATCTGCCACATTGGTGACTTCAAGCGTTCTCTTCTTAACCCTCTCTACATTCTGTTTAGCCAGCTCAAGTGCGTTGTCAAAAGAGAAACTCCGCAATTCACCGGTCAAAAATATCGCTATGATGGCCATGGGAACAAAGCCTACCACGATAAAAGAAAGGATCAGCTTGCTGCGAATCTTCATATCATTAATCTGTTGAACAAAATACGTCAACATAAGCCTGTCCACTCCTGTCTGTTCTGACACCGGCATATGTGTAAACGTTTACATGCAAACCAGGATTCACTGCCGTAAACTAATTATATTCTACTGTCAGAATACGACAAGACCCTTGCTGCTCCTAAATAGGGAACAGCCCGGCTGCCGGCTGTCGGCCGGTCCGGGCTTATTCCATCTTAGTGCGGGTAATCACCAGTCAAACTTGCTATTTCAAGGTGACCGTAAACTCTTGGGATGACTGTCCTGCTTCGATCTGAATTGTACCATCCGCAAGAGTCACACCCTTGCCTTCCACATCCTGAACAGTATCCATACCGTGCAGCTGTACCGTGAATGCTTTACCTGCGCCTTCGGCGGTGAACACCACACGGCTGCCCTGGCGGACCGCACGTACGGTCAGCTCAGGCTGGCCTTTCATGCTGCGGACCACAACTTCTGCTTCTTTCCCGTCTTCCAGCACGTAAAGATTTAAGCTTACGTCATTCGCATAGTCGTAATCCGGACGGGTATGGTCCTTGCCTCTTGCCAGGAAAGAATTATGGCGTACGTAAATCGGGAGTCCCAGGAAATCATACGTTTCCTTTTTCCAGATGCCGCCTTCCACCGTTTCACCAGTCAGCAGGTGCGTCCATGTGCCATGCGGCAGGTAATAGGTCACTTCTCCAATTTCGCTGAGCACCGGTGCCACCAGCAGAGAGCTTCCCAGCATATATTGACGGTCCAGCAGCTCGACAGCCGGATCATTCGGATATTCAAGCAGCATCGCGCGCATGCTTGGAATTCCCTTCTCCGATGCTTCCACCGCTGTATCGAACAGATACGGCATGAGACTGCACTTCAGCTTTGTGAAGAAGCGCGTTACATCTACCGCTTCCTCATCATATGCCCAAGGCACTCTGTAGGAGGTGCTGCCGTGCAGACGGCTGTGACTGGAGAGCAGGCCGAAGGCCAGCCAGCGTTTGAATACATGGGCCGGTGCCGTGTTTTCAAATCCGCCGATATCATGGCTCCAGAAACCGAAGCCGCCCAGGCCGAGCGAGAGGCCTCCGCGAAGGCTTTCCGCCATCGACTCATAATCCGCATAACAGTCTCCGCCCCAGTGTACAGGGAACTGCTGCCCGCCGACCGTAGCAGAACGTGCGAACACTGCAGCTTCGTTCTTGCCAAACTTCTCTACCAGCAGATCGAATACTACTTTATTGTAAAGCTGGGTATAGTAATTGTGCATTTTATGCGGATCAGAGCCATCGAAATAAACAACATCGGTCGGAATCCGCTCACCAAAGTCGGTCTTGAAGCTGTCTACGCCCATATCTGCCAGCTCGCCTAAATAACCGGCAAACCATTCGCAGGCCTCTGGATTCGTGAAGTCCACCAGCGCCATGCCTGGCTGCCACATATTCCACTGCCAGACGTCGCCGTTACGCTTTTTCACGAAATAGCCTTTTTCTTTCCCTTCTTCAAACAGACGGGAGCGCTGAGCAATGTACGGGTTGATCCAGACGCAGATCTTGAGTCCCTTTTCTTTCAGCCGCTTCAACATGCCCTGCGGGTCCGGAAACACTTCCTCATCCCACTTAAAGTCTGTCCATTGGAACCCTTTCATCCAGAAGCAGTCAAAATGGAATACATGCAGCGGGATATCCCGCTCAATCATGCCATCGACAAAAGCATTGACCGTCGCTTCATCATATTGGGTTGTGAATGAAGTCGACAGCCACAGGCCAAAGGTCCATGCCGGCGGAAGCGCAGGCTTTCCGGTCAATGTCGTATACTTCTCCAGCACACCCTTCGGATCTGGTCCGTCAATGATGAAATATTCCATGGATTCGCCTTGAACGCTGAATTGAACTTTTTTGACCTTTTCGGAACCCACCTCAAAAGAAACCAGATCCGGCTGGTTTACAAATACACCGTAGCCTTTATTACTAATATAGAACGGAATGTTCTTATAGGCCTGCTCGGAGCTTGTGCCGCCGTCTGCATTCCAAATATCCACGACCTGACCGTTCTTGACAAAAGGCGTGAAGCGTTCACCCAGGCCGTAAATCCATTCGCCTACACCCAGATCCAGCTCTTCGCGCATGTAGCCCTTGCCGCCGGTCTCTTCAACATGTGCGATCGATTTAAAGCCGCTGCCGGTAATCCGGTCCTCTCCACGATAGAAATGAACAGACCACTGCGGGCCTTTTTGAATCACAACGCTAAGATTGCCGCTCCGAAGAACTGCTTTCTCTTCTGTTTCTTCAATGACGGCATGGCTGCCGCTGTCTTTATACAGCTCGAAGGCAGGACCGTGATCTTGAACCCCGGCGTAATGAATCAGCTTGACGCCGATTACGCCTGGAGCTGGTGAATGAAACTGCACTGTAATGAGCTGTGTATTAATCATCGCGCCCCGGCCGGGAATCGGTGTTGTCGACGCATAAGCTGTCAGTGTGTTATCACGTATATCAAAATCATGGGCTTGTACTGCCCCCGAAACGGTAAACCCTTCGCGGATCATCCAGTTTCCATCCGTAAATTTCATAAAACTAACCGCCTCTCCTGTTTATCATTCAATGTGTAAGCGCTATAATGTCATTATACTGATATCATGGACACAAAACTAACAGGATTCCATGCTTTTATAGCATAATATTGATACAAACTAATTTTTTGTTATATTTAGAATGAAGTTAAGCTTGAACCATCTTATTGCGGAGGTGACAAGTGATTCTGAAGAAGCGGCAGCGTCCGCCTTTGCCTCCGAAATGCAACCATAGATCATAATTCCAAGCATTTTGGAGGCAACAGCGGTCGTAAGAACACTTGCCATCGCAGCCACCGGAGAGGAAACTATTAACTTCAGTCTGTATAACAAGTAATTAAGGAGGCCCATTTATGGACCAGAGTTTACGACTCTCCTTGAAAGAAATGCAGATGCATGGAGATGCACGCTTCCCTTTTGAAATCTATGAATACCATTTCCCGCCGGGCGCTCATGTTGTCGATTCCCACTGGCATCCGGAAAATGAAATTTTCACCGTGCTGGAGGGTGAAGTACTGTTTCAGATTGATACGGAGATGATCCACGTACAGGCGGGTGAGTCTGTCATGATCGATGGCGGGGATATTCATACCGGCCATGCGAAAGGCAGCCGCGGCTGCCGGTTCCGGGCGATGGTATTTGACCCTTCCCTGCTGGCAAGTTCGGGATACGACGTGATTCAGGAAGAAACGGTTCTCCCTTTCCAGGAACGAAAAGCGACAATTCCCCGCTGGATCAGCCCAGTGCAGCACCCAGAGCTGGCGGCACAGATCAAGGCTATGATGTCAGCAGCGACAGAGCGCCTTCCAGGATATCAGGCTGCTATCAAGGGCCGCCTGCTTGTCCTTCTGTCCCAGGCTGCTGCCGCGAACTTCCTGGTTAACCGCAGCCGAAGCGCAGATCACAGCCGAAGCCGGACTGAACGACTGAAGAAGGTGATCGCCTTCATTCAATCTCATTACCAGCAGCCGATCCGTCTTGGCGAACTTTCCGCCCTGATTCCGATGAGCGAAGGCCAATTCTGCCGGTTCTTCAAAAGCATGACCGGCCAGACTCCGATGGATTATATTAATTCCTACCGGGTCCGTGTAGCTGCAGGAATGCTGCAGGATCATGAACGAAAAATATCCGATATCGCCATGGATGTCGGATTTGGCCATATCAGTTATTTCGTCAGAGTATTCCGCCGGTTTATGGGATGCACCCCGTCACAATTCCGGAAAAAACAGGGTGTCTAGCCGGCAAGATCTTTTTTATCATATATCACTACCACACGCTGCTATAAAAATGGTAAACTGAAATAAGATCATTTCATGTGCGATCGGTTCAATATCAGAACAGCGAGGTTAGGATGGACCATGAGAGGGGCAGGATAGACGTATAGTCTCCCATGGGAGCCAGCCCTGTTCTAATCGATAAAGACCATTATCCTTTGCTACATAAGGTCCACCTTATTTAATGATTGATTGTTTAAATGGACACGAAGGCAGTGATTCCTCACTGTCTCGTATTAAATATTGTTTCCATTCATAATTATTTTCCGCTCCGATCTGATCAAGATCACAATGGGGCGGGATGATCACTAAGATCCGTAGGCCTCAGGAGACGGCTCCATTCGACTGCGCCCTGATGTTCGATGTCCGACAATATTATCCATAGAGAGGAATACTTTTACATTATGTCCAAGCCTTTATTAAACGAGAAGATACAGAGTACGCCACCAGCCCGCAAACCCAAGCCCTCCTCTCCTCCAGTCCGCGTCTTTGCTCTTGGCGGTTTGGGAGAAATCGGCAAGAATATGTATGCCGTAGAATTTCGAAATGAGATTATTATTATAGATGCCGGGCTCAAGTTCCCGGATGCCGAAATGAGCGGTGTCGACTACATTATTCCTGACATCCGCTATTTGATTGAAAATAAAAACAAAATCAAGGGCCTGTTCCTGACCCACGGTCATGAAGATCATATCGGAGCAATTCCTTACGTACTGCGGCAGATTCAAATGCCGATTTATGGCGGTCCGCTTACGATTGGCCTGGTCCGTACCAAACTGGAGGAACATCGTCTATTGGATCAGAGTGATCTGCGAGTGTTTCATGAGACTGACAAGTTCTCATTCAAACATCTGGCCGTTCATTTCTTCCGCACCACACACAGTATTCCCGATGCTTATGGTGTTGTTGTAGAAACGCCTTATGGGCCGATCGTGCACACAGGTGATTTTAAATTTGATTTTACGCCAGAGGACAAGCCTGCTGATATCCATAAAATTATGAGCCTCGGCAAGCGGGGTGTGCTTGCACTGCTTGCAGACAGTACGAACAGTGAACGAGAAGGCTTTACTCCCTCTGAACGTACCGTGGGGCAATCGATATTAAAACAATTTCAGGAAAGTCCGGGAAGAGTTTTATTCGCCACGTTTGCATCCAATGTGCATCGTCTCCAGCAGGTTGTAGAAGCCGCCATCCAGACGAACCGGAAGCTGGCTATTGTCGGCCGCAGCATGGAGAAGGTGTTTACCATCGGCCAGGAACTCGGTTACATTCGCATACCTGACGGTATGATGATTGATGCGAAGTCCGTTAACCGCTACCGGGACCATCAGGTGGTCGTGATCTGTACCGGGAGTCAAGGAGAGCCGAACGCAGCACTGACGCGCATCGCTTCAGGAGCTCACCGCTCCATTCAGATTCATCCGGATGATACCGTCATTTTTTCTTCGTCACCGATTCCAGGCAATACACAAAATGTGAACCGCAGTATTGATCTGTTAATGCGTGCAGGTGCAGAGGTCCGTTACGGATCGATTCTGGACATTCATACCTCCGGCCACGGCTGCCGTGAAGATCTCAAGCTTATGCTCAGCAGCATTCGTCCCAAGTATTTTGTCCCGATTCACGGAGAATACCGGATGCTGCTTAACCACCGCAAGCTCGCCATGGACGTCGGCGTTCCGGAGAATAACGTGTACCTGCTGAACATCGGCAACACGCTTTCTCTCTTCCGCAACGGCGCCCGCAAAGGACGCAACATTCCATCGGGTGATGTATATATCAATAACGGTGAGCTTCGCACCCATGAGAAGGAGCTGCTGGAAGAACGTGTTCAGCTTGCCCATGACGGCGTCGTGATCGTAGCTATGACGCTGAATCGTGAGACCCGGAAGCTGATGGCCGGACCGGAGCTGATTACACGAGGATTTGTCTATATGCAGGACTCCAAGCCTCTGCTGCGTCGTGCAGAAGCTATGCTCCGCAAGCATCTTAACAAGGCGGGAGAACAGCGTGATTATGATCAGACGGCATGGGAGCAGATGACCACATCCACGTTAAACCGCTATTTCAAAAGAGAACTCGGGCGCAGCCCGTTCATTATGCCCTCCATCATGGAGGTTTAACTGAAACAAAAAATAAGACGGTGTCAGGGAGTTTATCCCGGCACCGTCTTTTTTGCTGCGCTCTATCGCTGCTGGAGGAAGCGTTCAGTCTGCCAGCTCTATACCTTTGGTTTCTTTTCCTAATAATAGCACTGCGAAGGCACCCACCAATATGGTCAAGAAAAACATGATAAAAATCGCGGGGATAGCAGTTCCGTTCTCCTTCATCACCCCTACCAGCAGCGGGGCAATGACTCCACCGATCCGGCCGAATGATGTTGCAAGACCTACACCGGTAGAGCGTATACGGGTCGGGTACAGTTCTGGTGTATAGGCATACAGACCGCCCCATGCTCCCAGATTGAAGAAGGACAAACAAATGCCAGCGGCCAGCAGCATATTTACTGACTCTGCATAACCGAACCAGAACGCACTGAGCCCAGTAAATATTAAATAGGTAACAAGCACAAACTTGCGGCCGAACTTTTCAATAAAATAAGCTGCGGTAAAATACCCGGGAAGCTGGGCCAGCGTCATAATCAGCACATATTGAAAGCTTTTGACCAGACTGAAGCCCTTGTCGAGCATAACCGTAGGCAGCCATAAAAACATGCCATAGTAAGAAAACACAACGGTAAACCACAGCACCCAGAGCATAATCGTCGTCTTCCGGTGCTGTCCGGACCACACTGATTTCACCCGTTCGGATAACGACAGACGCCGCGCCTTCTTCTGCTTCAAATACCTTGGAGGATCCTCAATGGCACGCCTCAAGTATAAAGCGTACAGTGCAGGCAGCGCACCGATGACAAATGCTGTACGCCAGCCGTAGTCAGGAATGACAAAGTAGGCAATGAGCGCCGATAAAATCCAGCCCGCTGCCCAAAAGCTTTCCAGCAGCACAACCGAACGTCCCCGGTCTTCCACCGGCATGCTCTCCGACACCAGGGTTGAAGCCACCGGCAGCTCGCCTCCAAGTCCAAGGCCAGCAATGAATCGCAGCAAGCAAAGCACCACAAAGCCTGTGGCAAGTGCGGAAAGTCCGCTTGCGACAGAAAATATCAACAGCGTCCACAGCATAATATTCTTACGTCCGTATTTGTCTGCGAGAATACCTGCCAGCATGGCGCCAAAAACCATTCCGATCGAGGTACTGCTCGCCAGTACGCCTACCTCCTGTGATCCCAGTGCCCATTCTTTCGCCAAGGCAGCGACGATAAATGAAATGATGCCGACATCCATCGCATCGAACATCCAGCTCAGACCGGCACTGAACAGAAGTTTACGCTGTTTCGGATTTCTTATGATCTTCGTACTCATGATCAGCCCTCCTTGCTTCTATATTATGTTGATACTAAACGAGCTTTAGCATGCATCCCGAATATTAAATTCAGGAAGATGTCGTTCGGGCATCCGAAACTGCAGGAAGCGTAACCTTAATGGTGGTACCCTCACCTGGTTTGCTATTCACATGAACAGAGCCCTGATGTTCTTCAATCATTTTTTTGCTGATCATAAAACCGAGCCCGGTCCCCTTCTCTTTCGTTGTATAAAACGGTTCTCCCAGCCGTGACAAGATAGAATCCGGCATGCCGCAGCCCTCATCCGTGAAATAAATATGCAGCTCCCCGGGACTGCCGCCATCCATGCGGATCGTTATTGTACCGCCGCTCGCCATAGATTCCACCGCATTTTTGATAAAATTGATGAACACCTGCTTCATTTGATTTTCATCACACTGCACATAGGGAGCGTTCAAATCAAAATCCGTCTGGATCTCCACATTGTTCAGAATCGCCTGGGTATTTAACAAGGTAATAACCTGTTCCAGCAGCAGCCGGATATCCTTGGATTCGTATTTGATGCTCTGCGGCTTGGCTAGAATCAATAACTCACCCAATATCAATTCGATGCGCTCAATCTCCGAGGAAATGATATCGAAATACTGTTGTTTGCTTCCGTAACCGGTTCGCAGCAGCTGAACAAACCCTTTTATCGATGTCATCGGATTCCGTATTTCATGGGCAATACCTGCTGCCAGCTGACCCGCAATAGACAGCTTGTCTGACTGGATCATCATGGACTCCGCATAGTCACTGGCCCGCTTCTGTTCCGTCAAATCCTGAAGATATACTATATATCCTACAGGTGCCCCATCCTTCTCCGTAACCGATTGCAAGGTAAAAGAAACCCAGACGATGTGTCCCAGTTTGTGTATTAATCGCACTTCCGTCTCATAAGTATATGGCTCATCTTTCGCCCACTCCGAACGATATAAGGGATTAAGGATGGCATCATCAGGGTGAACCCATTCCTCATAATAATGGTGGATAAGTTCCTCTGCCTCGTATCCCAGCATCAAGCAGGCCGAAGGATTCACATTTTGAATACGGCCATCCGGACTGAGACATGCCATACCCATCGGTGAGCTCTCCAATGCCTGCAGCATCATCTTCTTCCAGAGGCCTTCATCATCAATCATGATCCGAACGTTCCTCCATTCTCGTTGTACAATCATTTTTACTTACATTCGAGGCTGTCCAGCCGTTCTCCTTCTCCGAACGCATTCAAACAAGATTTTTATCTGAAGATGTCGTAAAAAAACTCATTCTGTCGCATCGTGCCGAGACTTATAACGAACCGTTTTATAGAGATGGAAATTTGAATAAAATGGTTTTAATTAACCTTGAACAACGTACCAATTTCGTTTATTGTGAAAGAAGCAAGAGCGCGACATCATAGAGTACGTACATGTAAGACCGTTAAAAGGAGTTTGCGAGAATGTCAACGGAACAAGATATTTGGATCGTGCTTACAGGCACGGGTACCTGGTTCAGCCGTATGATCCAATGCTTTACAAACGCCCCTCTGAATCACGCATCGATCGCGTTTGATTCCGAACTGCGCGAAGTTTACAGCTTTGGCCGCAAACAAGCGAACAATCCGTTCAGCGGCGGAATGGTTTGCGAGAATCTGCGCTCACCGTTTTTTTATTCCTCCCAATGCGCTGTGTATCGCTGCGCTGTCAGCAAGAGAGACTATGACCGAATGTATCATCTCGTTCAGCAGATGATGGATCATCAGGATATGTATAAATATAACCTGCTGGGTCTGCTGGGAATCTTGTTCAGGCTTCATATTGACCGGGATAATGCCTACTTTTGCTCACACTTCGTAGCTACCGTTTTTGAACAAGCCGGAATCCGCCCTGTCGATAAACCGCCTCATCTAGTCACACCTGGGGATTTCTCCAACTCCCCGCAGCTGCAAGAATTATATCATGGACCCCTGCATGGATACCTCAAGAATATGCCTTTATCCATTTCATCTCACACGGCCTCCTCCTTCTCATCTCCTGCAGAACACAGCGACCGGGGAAAACTCATTCGCATTGGTACGTGATCGGAACTGCACAGGAATAGTGAACACAAAAAAGGAGGAGCCTGTATAAACTGTACCCTACAAGATGGACACTTTGAAAAAAGTCATCTTGTAGGTTTTTTTGTGTACAATAAAGAAAAAACGAGCGGCGGTCG
>NZ_JABBPN010000015.1 GCF_012933385.1 Paenibacillus lemnae | reverse complement strand
AAACTCAAACAGCGCGCGCCGATTGAGTTTCGGCACGCGCTGGCTGCTTAGTTTTTTTCATCTGTCTACTTGACAGGGGTATGACCAACAGGGCGGTTTTTTATTTCAACTGGGACTTTGAGAAAATACGGTACTCACTAGAATGTGATGGAATGGTTACGCATACAGCCCCATTCTCGACAGGGGTGCCATCATTGCAATTGCCACCGAATTCCTGTTAAGATATCAGGAAGTAAGAATCTAGAAGGTCCATAAATTTGAAACTCTACATAGCAATGAAAAGGGGTACGACAATGGCCAAGAAAGTAAAAGTATCCGAGCTTGTACAGCAGTTCCAGCTCGAGGTCATTTCAGGTGACGAAGGCCTAAAACGGCAAATAACGACGGATGACCTGAATCGTCCGGGACTGGAAATGGCCGGATATTTTGAATATCATCCGATTGAACGTGTGCAGCTGTTGGGACGGACGGAGCTTGCTTTTTATGCCATGCTGAACCCGGAGGAACGTCAAGACCGCATGGTCCGGCTGTGTACAGATGAAACGCCGTGTATTATAGTCACCCGTTCTCTGGATGTTCCAGAGGAATTGGTTGCCGTCAGCAATGAGCAGGGCATCCCTGTTCTTCGCAGCAGTATGGCCACAACGACACTGACAAGCCGGATCACCGGTTTCCTGGAACGCAAGCTTGCGCCGACCACTACAATTCATGGCGTGCTGTGCGACGTATATGGAGTAGGCATGCTCATTACCGGAACCAGCGGTATCGGGAAAAGTGAGACTGCTCTTGAACTTGTCAAAAGAGGACACCGCCTGATTGCAGATGATGCGGTAGAAATCCGTCAAACCTCTGATTTTCAGCTGCATGGTACGGCGCCGGAACTCATCCGGCATTTGCTGGAAATCCGCGGTGTAGGCATCATTAATGTGATGACCCTGTTTGGGGCGGGTGCGGTGCGCAATAATAAACGGATTACGCTGGTGATCCGGCTGGAAGCTTGGCAGCAGGATAAACAGTATGATCGTCTGGGATTGGATGAGGAAACGACACAGATCATTGACACGGATATTCCTTTGGTGACCATACCTGTTCGCCCAGGACGAAACCTGGCGGTTATTATTGAGGTTGCAGCCATGAATTACCGTTTGAAGCAAATGGGTCTGAATGCTGCACTTCAGTTCACGAACAAATTGACGGCAACGATTGCCGAAGATATGGATGATATGGACTAGGGGGAAAAGAAATGTCGTTGCTTATTGACCCGATCGCGTTCAAAATTGGATCGCTTCCGGTGCATTGGTATGGAATGATTTTGGGTTTTGGTGCTTTAATGGGATTGCTGCTGGCCATCCGGGAAGGTAAGAGATTCGGAATTCCGCAAGAGTTCTTTATGGATCTGCTGCTTCTGGGTGTGCCTTCAGCCATCATTGCCGCTCGTATCTATTATGTGGCATTTAAGTGGGAAGATTATCGAAATAACATATGGGATGCCTTCAAAATCTGGGAGGGCGGCATCGCCATCTACGGCGCTTTGATTGGTGCAATTATTTGCGCCATCATTTACGTGCGGCGTCAAGGCTACAACTTTTGGCGAATTGCGGATATTTGTGCGCCTTCGCTGCTGATTGGTCAGGCGATTGGACGCTGGGGTAACTTTGTGAATCAGGAAGCTTATGGCGGACCGGTGGAAGAGTCTTTTTTACGCAGCACGCTTCACCTGCCGGACTTCATAGTAAACCAGATGAATGTAAACGGTGTGTTTCACCACCCGACCTTTTTGTATGAATCCCTGTGGAACTTTGCAGGCATTGCCCTACTTATGATCCTGCGAAGACAGCGGTTCCTGCGTGCGGGGGAGCTGTTTATCGGATATTTCATCTGGTACTCGATCGGGCGGTTCTTTATTGAAGCGGTCCGTACCGACAGCCTCGCTTTCCAAGGACCTTCAGCATTGGCCTCCTTCCTTAACGGATTATGGAGTCCGATGACCTGGATGGGCTTTGAACAGGGCTTTCTGGATCCATCCTACGGAAATATTCGTATATCCCAGCTGCTTGCGGTTGTCATCGTAGTAGCTGCAGTGATCCTTATCATTGTACGGAGAAAGACAGGCAAAGCAGATGTACGTTACAGTGATCCTATCGTAAGCACTAAAACAGGTGCTGCACCAACACCGGAAGCGGATTTGAACCGCAAAGAGCGTACAGGTGCTCATGCACCATCTTCTTCATCTGCGGTGCAGGATGCTGCCTCATCACCAACGACGGAGCGGCTCCAAACCGATCAGAACGTACACTCGGACATTGAACAAGATACTACCAAAAAAGAGAAGCAGGACAAATAAGGAGTAAGTGAATGATTGAAACCGTATTGTTTGATTTAGATGGCACGATTATCGACACCAATGATCTGATCATAGCTTCATTCATGCATGTGTTTGAGAAAGGACCGACAGGTCCTTTAACGCGCGAGGGCATTATTCCGCATATGGGAACTACATTGGAATACCAGCTTCAGACGTTCTCCGGCAAGGAGGATGTCACAGAGCTTGTTCCCCTGTACCGGGCCTATAATCAGGCGCATCATGATGACATGGTGAAACCATTTCCATACGTGAATGAAGTGGTGGAGCAGCTGCACAAACAAGGCATTGCTATGGGAATCGTGACGACCAAGATTCGTCCGTCCACGCTCATGACACTCGACAAGTTTAACCTGGCACCTTATATGGATGCCGTTGTCACCGTAAGCGATGTAGAGCATCCGAAGCCGCATCCGGAACCGGTGCTAACTGCAATGAAATTACTGGGGAGCCGTCCGGAAACTACGCTCATGATTGGCGACAGTACCGTAGATATGCAATCGGCAAAAGCCGCCGGCGCTCTAGCCGCGGGAGTAGCCTGGTCGCTAAAAGGCGAAGACATGCTCCGTCAATACGGGGCGGATTATATTTTGCGAGACATGCGTGATGTGTACGACCTGCTGAAACCGAATCAGGAATAGGAGCCGTTCATATGGCCAGAAAGGTAACCCGCTACCCCGTGGAAGGACATAATGCCTTATGGCATATTTATCGAACCGTCAGTCCATGGAAAGGGGTCCGAAATTTTATATTTATCCAGCTTGCCCGCTATTGCCCGGTGCTTTCTATGAAAAACTGGATTTATCGCCGTGTGCTGGGCATGAAGGTCGGCAGGCATACCGCTTTCGGACTGATGGTTATGGTGGATGTGTTTTTTCCAGAAAAAATAACCGTAGGCGAAAACTCGGTGATCGGGTACAACACCACCATTCTGGCGCACGAGTATCTGATCCGGGAGTACAGGCTGGGTGAAGTGATCATCGGGGAAAATGTGCTGATCGGCGCGAATGTTACCATTTTGCCAGGCGTTACGATCGGAGATAGTGCTGTCGTGGCGGCTGGTGCGGTGGTGCATAAAGATGTGGCGCCCGGCGCTTTTGTAGGCGGGAATCCACTGCGGGACCTGCAGCGAAAAACACCGGAAGAAGAGACAGTTACATCCAATCGCTGAAGTTTGGTTCCCATAAAGCCTGATATGTTGTAAAATGAATAGGGCTGTAACAGCACAGTATGACGATTTTTATGAGGAGTCCTTCGGGTTATGTGCCGTGAGGGACTTTTTTATTGCCGCCATCCTGACGGCGGATTCTAATAACCTTTTGCAATCTGGAGGGGGATACACATGGAAGCCACCACGATCAAGAAGAGGGAGAGGCTGCCGCAGCTGGATATATACCGGGCTCTGGCCATATTGGGTGTCCTGCATGTCCATGCCACCTCGTTTGCCACTGTGGATGCGGTCGATTCCCGATTTTATTTTATTATTAATTTTATCAATATCTTCTTTAAATACGGGACACCGTCGTTTATATTTCTGAGCAGTTTTGTTCTCTTTTACAATTACTATGACCGTCCATTAAACCGGAGCCTGATCACCAACTTTTATAAAAGAAGGCTGCTCTACATTCTGCTACCGTATGTGCTGATCTCGATTGGATATTTCTTTGTCCGTCTGTATCAGAACGGGGTGCTGAGTGGTCCGCTGGATTGGAGCGTCCTGCTGCCTGACTTTTGGGACAGGCTCACTACCGGTAAGAACTATACGCACTTATATTTTGTATTTATCAGTTTGCAGTTTTATATTCTGTTTCCTGTTTTCTTGATGCTGTTTAAATCATCGAAGTTTCTGGTCCGTTGGGCTGTGCCGATCGGATTCCTGCTGCAGTGGGGATTTATCATCTGGAACAAGTTTGACCTGCAGTACGCGAACAAAGGAAGTCTTGCGATTTCCTATATGGCCTATTACCTCCTTGGCGCTTACCTGGCTATTCATTATGATAAGTTCAAGGCTTGGCTGACCTCGGGCTGGAAGAAACAGACCTCACGTCAGAAGATCGGTACAATTGTGCTGTGGGCTGGCTGGCTCGCCATGGGGATTTCCCATGTGATGCTGTGGTATAATGTGCGCCTTTACAGTGCGAAATATGACTCGTTATGGTACGAATTCTTTTGGAACATGCATACCGTATTCTCGGCGATTGTGCTGATGCAGCTGACCAACTGGCTGTTCAACAGCGGATGGAAGAAGATCACCGGACTTCTTGCACGAATTGGCGAGCTGTCCTTCGCCATCTATCTGGTGCATCCGCTCTGGCTTGCTTACTACAGGCTGCATGATTTCAATCTGAATCCTGTGACGGATGACTATCTGATCTGGGTGTACGGCGGTATGATCACCGCGCTGCTGGTGAGTGCCCTGGTAGTGCAGACCGTAATGAAATATGTTCCGGGAGCCTGGGTGCTTCTGGGCAGCATTCCGCGTTCCTTGAAGCCCAAGGTGCCTGGAGACTCAAAAGGTCAGCCCAAGCGGGACGTTACGTCTGGAGACAGCAAAAAGTCAGTTGATTTGTAATCACAGCAGCCGTTGCTGCAGTGAAGCTGATCTTTGGAGATGAGGACCGTCCGGATTGCATCCGGGCGGTTTTTTGTTTGGCATGTTAAGTAGGTTATAATAGCAGCAGTACGTTATTTTTAAAGAGGGCAGCGCCTCAATTGACGGTCAAGCCAGAGATGTGGTAATATAGCCATTATCCTTTACTTTATTAGCAAGGTAGCACTTTACCATGATAAAGAATATACGGGCCCGTGTTCTTGTGAATGTGGTCCGGTTATTGAATATAGAACCCGAGGTGAATACGTCATGTCCAAACCGAAAGGCTTTGAAAAACCGGCCGGTGTCCGGGATTATCTTCCTCATGCAGTAGCCCGGCTGCGCCAGATCGAAACACAGGTGCTGCAGTGTATGGAACGCTGGGGATACCGGCAAATCATGACACCGACGATTGAATTTTATGATACGGTCGGGGTGGCCAGCTCGACATCCGATCAGAAGCTGTTTAAGCTGCTGAATAACCGAGGCACAACGATGGTGCTCCGCTCCGATATGACAGCACCGATTGCGCGGGTCGTCTCGTCTCTTTTGAAAGAAGAAGCACTGCCAATTCGCTTGTCTTATCATGCCAATGTATTCCGCGCGATTGAAGAAGAAGCGGGACGCGAGGCAGAATTTTATCAGACCGGTGTAGAGCTGGTTGGTGATGATTCACCGGAAGCGGATGCCGAGGTCGTGGCACTGGCGATTGAAAGTCTGCGCGCCGCCGGTGTTCATACCTTTAAGATGGCCATGGGCCATATGGGATTTTTAAATGGATTGCTGCAGGAGATCCTGCCGGATCGTCCAGCGGACCAGGAGAGCCTAAAACGCGATCTGCTCAGCCGGGATTATGTCGGCTACCGCAATACGATTGAGGCCTTGAATCTGCCGGAGCAGGAGGCTGCCAGGCTGGAAGGCATTCTGCGCTTGCGCGGAGGCCGTGAAGTAGGTGATGCGGCGATGGAGCTGAGCACAAACCCGCTGGCACGGGCTTCGATCGAGCATCTGTGCAAAGTCTGGGATGTGCTGGAGGCCTACGAGGCTTCTGAACATGTACTGATCGATCTGACCATGATCGGAGATTTCTCCTATTACACAGGCATGACCTTTGAAGGCTATGCTGCTGAAATCGGTTCGCCTGTGGCCAGCGGGGGCCGATATGACAAGCTGCTGCAGCAGTTTGGACGGAGCGTGCCGGCAACAGGATTCGCTCTGAAAACGAACCGCATCCTGGATGGTGTGTCCGCGCAAGAAGAAGGCCGTCAGAAGCCGGTCCTGATTCAGTACACCCTGGAGCATCGAAAAGAGGGGCTCGCGCGGGCTGCGTCAATGCGGAAGGAAGGCCGAATTGTGGTAACTTCGCTGATGGGTGACCCTGATCACGGAATTTCCAGAGATGCAAGAGATCAAAAGTCAGGGACTTCTCTTCTTCATCAAGGCTATGAGGAGATTGTAACCCTTCAATAGAACAATATTATAGACAGGAGGTGTTCTGTCATGGCAGAAACCCTAAAAGTAGCGATGCCGAAAGGCCGGATATATAAAAAAGCTTCAGCTTTGTTCCGTCAGGCCGGGCTGCCGATTCCGCTGGACGTAGATGAGACCCGAAAGCTGGTCATTCCACTGCCGGAGGCGGGAATGGAGTTTATTCTTGCCAAGCCGGTGGATGTACCGACTTATGTGGAGTACGGGGTTGCCGATATCGGTATTGTTGGCAAGGATGTGCTGATCGAGGAAGACAAGGATGTGTACGAACTGCTGGATCTGGGAATTGCCCGCTGCCGTATGTCCGTGATCGGTCTTCCTGACTGGACGCCTGGCATTCGGCAGCGTGTGGCGACCAAGTATCCCAATACGGCGTCCCGTTATTTTCGTGAACAGGGACAGCAGGTCGAGGTCGTCAAGCTCAATGGCTCCATCGAGCTTGCGCCGCTGATCGGGCTGGCTGACCGCATTGTCGATATGGTGGAAACGGGTCAGACCCTGCGGGAGAACGGACTTGTAGAGATGAACAGTATTTTTGAAATTACGAGCCGTCTGGTTGCCAACCGGGTCAGTTACCGGATGAAGAACAGTGAGATTCAGGCATTGTGCGACCGGCTGCAAAAGGTGATTTATACAGGAGAAGTTTTGAAATAGATATGGGTACAGAGTAAGGAAAGAAGCGGGCAGGAGGAATCAGGGATGAAGATCATACCGGCACAGGAGTTTGAAATGAAGCGGGAAAGTGACTATGGTACGCCGGAGCAGAATGCAGCCGTCAAGGAGATCATACAGGCTGTACGCCGTGAAGGGGATGCTGCTCTGCTCCGGTATACGGAGCAGCATGACAAGATAAAGCTGATCGCAGGCAGTCTTCGCGTACAAGAAAGCGAGCTCCAGGCAGCCTACGATCAGGTAGAGCCTTCCTTCGTGAACGCCATTCGGGCTGCAGCGGAGCGCATCCGCAGCTATCATCAACGACAGAAGCGTAATTCCTGGATGGACCTGCAGCCGGACGGCAGCATTCTGGGACAGATTATCCGCCCGCTTCAACGCGTTGGGGTATATGTTCCTGGCGGTAAAGCCGCCTATCCTTCATCGGTGCTGATGAATGTCATTCCTGCCCAGGTGGCGGGTGTACCGGAGATCGTGATGGTGACACCACCGGCAACCGGCGGCACGGAAGGGATTAACCCGTACATTCTGGTAGCTGCGGCAGAAGCCGGTGTGACGGAAATGTACCGGGTGGGCGGAGCGCAGGCCATTGCGGCCCTCGCCTATGGCACTGACAGCATCGCGCCGGTGGATAAAATCTGCGGCCCGGGCAATATTTATGTTGCGCTGGCAAAGCGTGAAGTGTACGGCGCTGTTAACATTGACAGCATCGCCGGACCGAGCGAGATTGTAGTGCTGGCTGATGATACCGCAGAGCCTTCCTATGTAGCAGCAGATCTGCTGTCTCAAGCAGAGCATGATGAGATGGCTTCTGCCGTGCTCGTGACACCGTCCCGTCAACTGGCCGAAGCAGTAGCTGTCGAAGTAGAGCGTCAGCTGGAGCTTTTGCCGCGGAGAGACATTGCACGTGCATCCATAGACAGCTATGGAGCTGCCGTAGTGACAGCATCGCTGGATGAGGCGATCTCCATTGTGAACCGGCTGGCTCCGGAGCATCTGGAGATCATGACACAGGATCCGATGGAGATCATGGGGTCCATTGAGAACGCCGGCGCGATCTTCCTCGGACCTTACAGTTCCGAGCCGGTCGGCGATTATTTTGCAGGACCAAACCATATCATCCCGACGAACGGTACAGCACGGTTTTCCTCACCGGTCGATCTGGACGATTTCATCAAGAAGTCGAGCATGATTTATTACAGCAAGGAAGCCCTGCTTCGTGACGGAGAGACGATCATGGAGCTGGCACGCCGGGAAGGCTTTGAAGGCCATGCAAGAGCGATCGCCATCCGGCTGGAACAGGAACAGGCATCACAAACAGGGGGCAATGATCATGAGCTTTGAAGCCAAAGGGCGGACGTCCAGCGTCAGCCGTAAAACCAATGAGACGGATATTTCTCTGAAATTTAACGTGGATGGAACCGGAGTTTCTGAACTGGAAACCGATGTTCCTTTCCTGAATCATATGCTGGACCTGTTCACAAAGCATGGCCAGTTCGATCTTAGCGTGAACGCCAAAGGAGATATCGACATCGACGATCATCATACCGTTGAGGATATCGGCATCTGCCTCGGCCAGGTGCTGAGAGAAGCTTTGGGTGACAAGAAGGGGATCAAGCGGTATGCCAGCGTGTTCGTTCCGATGGACGAAGCCTTGGCACAGGTTGTGATTGATATCAGCAACCGGCCTCATTTTGAATACCGTGCAGAGTATCCTTCCCAGCAGGTAGGATCCTTTGATACGCAGCTGGTGCACGAGTTTTTGTGGAAGCTGGCGCTGGAAGCGCGCATTACGCTGCATATTATCGTGCATTATGGCCAGAACACGCACCATATGATCGAAGCCGTCTTCAAAGCGCTGGGCCGTGCACTGGATGAGGCGACCCAGATTGATCCGCGCGTGACAGGCGTACCTTCCACGAAGGGAGTGCTGTAGCATATGGCCATTGCGGTAGTGGATTACGGCATGGGCAACCTGCACAGCGTCAGCAAAGCGGTGGAGCGGCTCGGCTATGAGCCGCTGGTCACCGGCGTGCGGGAGGAGATTCTTTCCGCTGACGGCATCATTCTGCCGGGCGTGGGCGCTTTTGGCGATGCGATGGAACATCTGCGGGAAAGCGGAATGGACCAAGTTATGCTGGAAGCGTCATCCGGGTCTACACCGCTGCTGGGCATCTGCCTCGGCATGCAGCTGCTGTTTAGCGAAAGTGAGGAGCATGGCAGCCATAAGGGACTGGACATCCTCCCGGGCAAGGTGGTGCGCTTTACGGGCGGAGAGGTTAAGGTACCTCATATGGGATGGAACAGCCTTCAATTCCAGAAACCGGAGCATCCGCTATTTGCGGAGCTTGAGGAAGGGCATGTGTATTTTGTCCATTCCTATCATGTTCTTCCTGAAGCAACAAGCGACCTGCTGGCCGTGACCGACTATGGACAGCCCGTGACGGCCATTGTCGGCCGGGATCATGTATACGGTATGCAGTTTCACCCTGAGAAGAGCGGGGAGCTTGGCATGAGTCTGCTGCGCGGCTTTTTGGCTATGACGAAATAGACAAGCAAATCAATCATTTGAGGAAGCGGGGATAACGATGTCATCGTTCATTATGTATCCGGCCATTGATATTCGTGGCGGCATGTGTGTAAGACTTGTACAGGGTGATTATAATCAGGAGACGGTCTACAACGACAGTCCGCTGAAAGTGGCGCGTTCCTGGGAAGAGCAGGGCGGCAAATATATTCACCTGGTTGATCTGGACGGAGCAAAGGCAGGACATCCTGTCAATGATGAGATTATTGCGAAAATTGCAGCAACGGTAGGCGTACCGGTACAGGTTGGCGGCGGGCTGCGCAAGCTGGAAGATGTAGAGCGTCTGCTGTCTCTCGGCGTCAGCCGTGTCATCATCGGAACAGCGGCGATTGAAGATCGAGTCTTTACGGAAACCGTACTGGGCAAGTATGGAGACAAGGTAGCCATCGGCATCGATGCAAGAAACGGCTATGTTGCAACACGCGGCTGGCTGGAAACTTCCGAGGTTCAAGCTGAAGTGCTGGCGAAGGAATTAGCGGCCAAAGGTGCCGAAACCTTTATCTTTACGGACATTTCCCGGGACGGCATGATGCAGGGCCCGAATGTGGAGGCCATTGTTTCCCTGGCAAAAGCGAGCGGACGCACCGTTATTGCTTCTGGCGGGGTGACCCGTCTGGAGGATTTGACTGCACTCAGCAAGCACAGCGCAGACGGTGTTGGCGGTGCGATTGTAGGCAAGGCACTGTACACGGGCAGCATTGATCTGGCGGAAGCAATAGAATTGATCGGTTGATAAAAAGAGAGAGACGACAGCATCGTACGGCGGCCGGTGATCATCCGGGGGCTGAATGAGGCTTTCGTCTTCCTATATTTTGAGAGATGAATAAGGGGAGATGGGACACCATGCTGGCCAAACGGATTATTCCTTGTCTGGATGTAAAGGACGGACGGGTCGTAAAAGGGGTTAACTTTGTCAACCTGCGTGATGCGGGTGATCCGGTGGAGCTTGCGGCGCTGTATGACCGTGAAGGTGCTGATGAACTGGTCTTTCTGGATATTTCAGCTTCGGTGGAAGGCCGGGCGACCATGGAGGAAGTCGTGCGTAGAACAGCGGGAGAAATCGCAATTCCGTTTACAGTCGGAGGCGGGATCTCTTCCGTGGACGACATGAAGCGGATCCTGCGCGCCGGTGCTGACAAGATCGGTATGAACACGGCCGCGGTGAAGCAGCCGGAACTGATTTCTGCCGGTGCACGCCGTTTCGGCTCCCAATGCGTCGTTGTCGCAGTGGATGCGAAGTACAATGCAGATTGGGACGAATGGGAAGTGTATACCCACGGCGGACGGAATCCTACGGGCATAAAGACACTGGATTGGGTCAAGGAAGCGGAGTCGCTGGGTGCTGGTGAAATCCTGCTGACCAGCATGGATGCTGACGGTACGAAGGATGGATTTGACCTGGATCTGACCTCAGCCGTGTGCAGCACCATATCCATACCGGTGATCGCCTCAGGCGGAGCCGGTAAAGAGGATCATTTCTATGATGTGTTTACAGCCGGTAAGGCGGACGCGGGACTAGCCGCTACTATTTTTCACTATAAGGAAATCGGCATTCCGCATTTAAAACAACAATTGAAGCAAAAAGGAGTGGAAATCCGTTGAGCGTACATGATGAAATGATGCAGGATCTGTCCCTCCAGCAGGTGCTGGAGCATATCCGCTGGGATGGGGACGGCTTGGTACCAGCCATTGTTCAGGATGCCCTCAGCAAGGAAGTGCTGATGATGGCTTATATGAACCGGGAATCGCTGCAGCTGACGCTGGAAAAGGGGGAAACCTGGTTCTGGAGCCGCTCCCGTCAGGAGCTGTGGAATAAAGGCGCAACCTCAGGCAATACCCAGGCTGTGGTATCCCTGTCGTATGACTGCGACGGCGATACGCTGCTGGTTCTGGTCAATCCGAAAGGCCCGGCCTGCCATACGGGCGAGAATACCTGCTTCTTCAACACGATCACACTGCAGGGACAATCCACTTTGTCTGAGGGCACGGCAGAGGCCGAGGAAGTGCGCGGCCGTTTTGATGTCCTTGGAGAGCTGGAAGAGATCATTGCAAAGCGGGAAGTCGAGCGTCCGGAAGGGGCATATACGACCTACCTGTTTGATAAAGGCGTAGACAAGATTTTGAAAAAAGTCGGTGAAGAAGCGTCCGAAACGATTATTGCAGCTAAAAACGGGGATAACGAGGAGCTTCGGCTGGAGGTCAGCGACCTGATCTACCATCTGCTGGTGCTGCTGCAGGAACGCAAGCTGCCGCTGGATGATATCCTGGGAGAGCTGGACCGCCGTCATGAGCGTCCCCGCCGCGACGGGTAAGGAGTGTAAGCCAAACCATGCATATTGATTACCATACCCATCATGCTCGCTGCGGCCATGCGATCGGACAACTGGAAGAATACGTGAAGCGCGGGATCGAGATTGGACTGGATCATCTCGGCTTGTCGGATCATATGCCCCTGATCCATATCAAACCGGAGGAATATTATCCGGAAATGGCGATGTCCATGGACGAGCTGCCGCGTTATGTAGAGGAATGCCTTCTGCTGAAGGAGCGCTATAAGGGACAGATTGAAATTCGAATGGGCCTGGAAGGCGATTATATCGAAGGCTATGAGATGGAGATAGAGAAGATCATTCAGGATTACCCGTGGGATTATGTGATTGGCTCGGTGCATTTTTTAGGAAAATGGGATATTACCGATTACCGTCAGACCCATGGCTGGGAGGACAGAGAACCGATTGCCGTCTACCGCCGGTACTATGATGCTGTGCAGAAAGCAGCGGAGACAGGTCTCTATGATATCATGGGCCATCTGGATGTGATTAAACGGTTCGGATTCAAGCCGGGTCCGGAGCATGCAGATGAAGTGATTCACTTGGAAAATACAGCCCTTGCCGCCGTCCGTAAGAGCGGCAGCGTGATGGAACTTAATGCATCCGGCCTGTCGAAGGACTGCAAAGAGATGTTCCCCAGCCGCCGGATGGTGGAAGAGGCGATTGCGCTCGGCATACCGCTGACACTGGGGTCGGATGCCCATCAGCCCGGTAAGCTGGGCGAGTATCTGGATCAGGCTAGAGCGCTGCTGCAGGAACTCGGTGTTCGGCATCTGGCTGCATTTGAGGGCCGGGAGCGGGTCATGGTTGCTTTATAATGCTTTTATTGTAAAATAACGGTGTGTTGAGGCAGGCTGTTTTTCCAAACCGGTTTGTGATTTCTTACAAAGAATCTCATCCGGGGGTGGAGAGGCGGCCTGTTTACGCGACAGCGCTTTCTTCATGCGCTATAATAGAGTGGAAAACGCCGGAATTATTATATTTAGGTATCCCAGGAGGAATTCATGTATCAGAATCTTCGTCTGTTCGCCGGATCATCCAACCCGAAGCTGGCAGCGGACATTAGTGAACAGCTTGGGG
Source organism: Paenibacillus lemnae (assembly GCF_012933385.1). GTDB lineage: Bacteria > Bacillota > Bacilli > Paenibacillales > Paenibacillaceae > Paenibacillus_AQ > Paenibacillus_AQ lemnae. Next base: position 97,855 of record NZ_JABBPN010000015.1, on the reverse strand, counting down.
TTGAGTTAGGCAAGATCAAAGTTGCCCGCTTTCAAAGCGGTGAAATTTACGTGCACTATGAAGAAAGCATCCGTAACTGTGATGTATTTCTGCTTCAGTCCTTCTCTCATCCTATTAATGAAATGTTCGTCGAGCTGCTGGTCATGATCGACGCAGCCAAGCGGGCTTCCGCACGGACTATTAACATTATCGTGCCCTACTACGGGTACGCGAGACAGGAACGGAAAGCGGCACCCCGGGAACCGATCTCAGCCAAGATGGTTGCCGATGTACTCACCACAGCAGGAGCAACCCGTGTGATTACCATTGATCTGCATTCACCGGCTATTCAGGGCTTCTTCAATATCCCGGTGGACCATTTAACAGCAATGGATCTGATTACTCATTATTTGAAATCCAAACATATTGAAAACCCCGTTATCGTCTCTCCTGACGCAGGACGGGCGAAGACGGCTGAGAAGCTGGCGAGCCGGCTGGATGCAAGGTTTGCGATGATGGTAAAACAGCGGCCGGCGCATAATGAAGCTGTCATCACCCATGTGGTTGGTGAAGTGAAGGGCCGTACACCAATTATTATCGAAGACCTGATCGATACCGGCTCGACCATCGTTCAAGTGGTGGAGGCACTGAAGCAGCGGGGGGCAAATGATGCTATAGTCTGTGCCACGCACGGGGTCTTTTCCGGTCAGGCGCTATATCGTCTGGACCATACCCATATTAAAGAACTGGTGGTCACGGATTCGATCGCCGTGCCGGATGATTACAAAGGTTTTGTGAAGGTGTTATCTGTTGCGAACATATTGGCAGAAGCCACCCATATCATTATGGAAGGCGGCTCTATCGCCACCCTTTTCAAAGACGCCGGTGTCTGAAAACCGGCGTGTTTTTTTCTGCAAACGGCAGTAGATCATGGTATACTGTTGAGGATAGAGGAGCAAGTTAAAGGAGGTGTCTTGCTTCGATGCATGAAAATTCATCAGGTTCCGAGAACCTGCACAATATTATTTCTATCGATTATAACGCTAATTTTTTCTTTGACCGTGCCGTCAAGTCGCTTGATCGGTACCAGTACGAGAAGGCGCTGAAATATTTTCGCAAAGCTGTTGAATATGAACCGGACAATCCTGTGAATCATTGCAACATGGCGGGTATATTATCAGAGACAGGGGATTATAAGGGCTCCAACCAGGTGCTGCAGCATATACTGGAGCATGTGGATGCCTCGATGACCGAGTGCTATTTTTACATGGCGAACAATTATGCCAACATGGAAAGCTTTGAAGAAGCGGAGAAAGCGCTGATCACCTATCTGGAGGAAGATCCCAGCGGTCAGTTTATGGATGAGGCAGAAGAGATGATGGAGCTGCTGCATTATGAGCTGAACCGCCCGACCAAGGTGAACAAGATCAAAAGCCGTGAAGGTATGGTTGAGCATGAACATGCTCGGAAGCTGCTGGAGGAAGGGAAATTTGCTCAGGCTGTCAAGCTTCTTGAAGAGATCGTAGCCGATTGCCCTGATTTTATGTCCGCGCGGAACAATCTTGCACTGGCCTATTACTATATGGGGCGTTTCGCCAAAGCCAAGGAGAGTATTCAGGGCGTGTTGGATGTGGAACCGGGAAATTTGCATGCCTTGTGCAACTTGGCGATCTTTTTCCAGCATGAGAACAATGAAGAAGAGTTGAGCATGCTGGTGGACATGCTGTCCGTCACTGTACCGTTTCACCAGGAGCATGTGTTTAAACTGGCGACCACTATGGGTATATTAGGCAAGCATGAGGCCGCTTACGGCCATTTCCGCCGCCTGTTGAAAGACGAGGAGTTCAGCAGTGATGCCAGCTTGTACCATTATACGGCAGCTGCTGCCTGCAACAGCGGAAGAATGGATGCTGCCGCTAAATACTGGCGTCACTGCAGAAAGCTTGATCCGACCAATGATGTACCCGATTTTTATCTGGCCCAGCTGGGACCGCTGCAGAACAGTGGAGCGGAATCGATGAAAGTGAGCTATCACTACCATCTTCCTTTTGAGGAACAGTTCAAGGCATGGGAACATCACGGGGAAGCCATGACGGAAGAAGCCAAGCATAATCCGCTAATTCGATCCTCTTTTTTCTGGGCGCTTCGCCACGGAGAACCTCACATCAAACTTCAGGTGATACAGACACTGGAGCTGATTGCAGATGAGGAGGTTCAGCATGCGCTGCAGCTGTTTCTTCAGGAACCTGGGGAAGATGCGGAATTAAAAGATGCGGCCCGTTTGGTGCTTATGCGGCTTGAAGGTCACAGTGGAGGCCACAGTGACCGGGATAACTCAGCACAGCACCGGGGGATTTTGCCGGAATGGCATGATGACTGGCAGCAAGTGCTGAATACGGTCTTCCAATGCATGGATAAGCGCAGCGACCCGTTCCGCAAGCGGGAAATCGGAAATCTGTGGTCGGCGTTTCTAAGCCGTATCTATCCGAACATTCCTAAAATGAGGAATATTCCCGGTTGGGCTGCTGCACTGGACTATACAGCTGCCAAAATTCGGGGCGGCTCTTCTACGTACGAACAAATGGCCGAGCGTTACGGGATATCGTCATCCACCGTACGCCGCTATGCCCGTCAGATGGATGTGATGCGGGCTGATCCGGAAGATAACCGCAGCGATTTCCGTCCTTTTACAGAAAAAGTGTAAAACCAGGACAATATAATAAACAGAACAAGATATAGGATAAAGGAGGCAATCAACATGTACAAATCAATCGTAATCGGAACCGGCCCTGCCGGACTTACTGCAGCAATCTATCTGGCACGTGCCAACATGAAACCGCTGGTGATCGAAGGCATGCAGCCTGGCGGTCAGCTGACGACAACAACGGAAGTGGAGAACTTTCCAGGCTTCCCACAAGGAATCATGGGGCCCGAGCTCATGGATAACATGCGGCAGCAGGCAGAACGTTTTGGCGCCGAGTTCAAAAGTGCCTGGGTAGAGTCCGTGGACTTTTCCAAGCGCCCGTTCAAAGTGAACGTGGAAGGCATGGGAGAACTGCTGGCAGAATCGGTCATTATCTCGACAGGGGCCTCAGCTAAGTATCTTGGCATTCCGGGTGAACAGGAGAATGTCGGCAGAGGCGTCAGCACCTGCGCAACCTGTGACGGATTCTTCTTCCGCGGCAAGAAGATCGTTGTCATCGGGGGTGGAGATTCCGCGATGGAGGAAGCCAGCTTCCTGACGCGTTTTGCCTCCAGTGTGACCCTGGTTCACCGTCGTGAAGAGCTGCGGGCTTCCAAGATCATGCAGGATCGTGCCAAGGAAAACGAGAAGGTACAATGGGCATTGAACCGCACTCCGCTTGAAGTTGTAACGAGTGAGACGGGCGTGAAGGGCTTGAAGGTCCGGAATAACGAGACCGGGGCGGAAGAGCTGATTGAAGCGGAAGGTGTATTCGTGGCGATCGGCCATACGCCGAACACCGGGTTCCTGGGTGGGCAGCTGACGACAGACGAGACCGGCTATATTCTAGTCAAGCCAGGTACGACCGAGACGAACATTCCAGGCGTCTTTGCCTGCGGCGACGTTCAGGACACCAAGTACCGTCAGGCAATCACGGCTGCCGGTTCCGGATGTATGGCAGCGATGGACTGTGAGAAGTTTATCGAAGGCCATATGGTTCATGACTGGAGCGAAACTCTTAATTCTTAATAAGTATGAGTGAAGGGGCTGTCCACAAGATTTTGAATCTTGAGGGCGGCCCTATTTTGCGTGCGCTGCGGGTGCGAAAGTGGTGGTGAGCGCTAGATGGGCTCGCTGACCGCGGTAAGCGGCGAATGTATGTGGTAAATCACATACATTCTGCGCCCGGCCGTAAACGCGTATGGCTTATGTTATAATATCTGGATAATAATTGGTATGCAGCAGGAGGGAATGGCCTGTAAGAAAGGAGCACGTGGATTGGAGAGTTATTTTAAAAGGAATAAGCTGACATGGATTGTGCTCGCACCATTGTTCGGTGGATGGTTGTTTAATATCATGATGCTCCAGGTGCCCGCATCGGGATTTTTGATCTGGACCATCAATATCGGCTTCGCGATATTTTGGTTTTGGGCGGGACGTCAGTTTGCACAGATGAATCGGAGCAAGCCTCAAAGCTTCCTGATGGGTAATCTGCTGTGGATATTATCTTTTGGTCTGTTTGTTTGGCAGTTTGTCTTTATCAATGATGAGTCGAGAAACCTGGTGTTGGCGCTGCTGTCTCAGCTGTACGTGGTGTTAATGGTGGCTATCGGCGCTCGATTCTATATGCTTATATTCTCGCCGAGTGTTATCGATTCAACGGAGATTACTATCTTGACGTATATTCTCGTGCTGGTCGTATTTGCTGCAGGCTTTATTTATGAGACATTCCGAAAACAAAAAAAGCCGAATCATACGCTTTAAGGCAGCTGCCGATCAGCTGTGTTCGGGCCCCTTCGGCCGGCATGACAACAACTGAAATTTTAAACAAATGCCTGGTCCTCGGTGTAAACATTCACTGAGGGCCAGGCATTTGTGTTACACGGTTGAATGGAAGACCAGCAGGTCTTTTTTTCACCATTGAGGGTGAAGAGCATATAGTATACAGACCACGTACCTATGAAAAAAGCACAGCTGCCGGCTGACAACTGTGCTGTATGAGTTTTAAAGCTGTAAACTCAGCGGTGTTTGCGTTTCGCAGGCCGACAAGGTCTGGTTCTTGCTGGTCCTGTACCGGGTCTGGTTCTGATACGTCTACGCTTTGGACGTTTCTTCGGTTTCCAGCCTTCGCTTGCCCAGCTGCGGTGGCCGCTGCTATGAGAGTGGTGCTCCCAGATGCCGCCGGAAGCAGGGTATTGCGCCCAGGAACCGGGAAGGGTACCCTGTGGACCAAGTCCAGGAGGACAAAAGCCGTGCGAGCCATGACCCTGAGAGTGGTGACCGTGTGAGCCATGTCCTTGAGAGCGGTGACCACTGGAGTGGTGACCGTGCGAGCCATGACCCTGGGAGCGTTGACCATTGGAGTGGTGACCGTGTGAGCCATGACCTTGGGAGCGATGCCCAGTGGAGTGATGGCCACGCGAGCCATGACCTTGGGAGCGATGACCACCTGAGCGGTGTCCGCTGGAAGCTTGGCCCAAGGAGTGATGACCAAGCAGGTTTCCTTCGACTTCACTTTGCCAAGGCCAAGGTCCGACTAGGGACGATACACGTGCTTGAGGCTGATCGGTGGACATTGCGGCGGCTGCATGTTTTGACTTTTTTATGATCACTGTCCATTCTCCTTTCGTATATCACTTGCATATGTTCCATCTCTATCTGTCATATCTTATGTAAAAGCGTGTAAAGTGGACTGGTCCAATGTAGGACTACAGCGCAATTTCAGCGATAGCCTGGTGAAGGTTCTCAAAGTCTTAACTCAAAGGAGGGCTTCAGGTGGGTTTACCGGTGTACCGGATTATGATCGAAGACAGAAAGCGGGAATGGCTCAATAAACATATCTGGTCGGAACAGTTCGTAGAAGCCCATATTTTATATAAAGAAAAAAAGTTTCCTGTTCGCATCCGATACCGCGGAGGACATACCCGGGAGTATCCCAAGCGGTCTTACGAAATTAGAACGGCCTCGCAAACCTATCATTTTAATGCAGAATATGATGATCCCTCCCTGATCCGGAATGCGCTCTCGTTTGAATTATTTGAATCTTTGCAAGTCCCGAGTCCCAAAACGAGGCACTGCCTCTTATATATTAATCAGGAGCGGGCGGGGGTCTATTTGCAAATTGAGGCGGTGAAGCTGCCCTTTTTTCGCAGGCGGAGTACTCCTGTAAAAAGCATTATGTATGCGGTCAACGACCATGCCGATTTTTCGGACAAACGCGCCGCGGGACTATCATGGTTTGCAGGCTATCGCCTTATCCATGGGCGGGAAGATGATCGTGCCAAGCTGGTTTCTTTTATCCGGGGTCTTCATGACCGCAGCGGAGATCGGCTAAGGCTTCATCTGCAATCGTCTCTGGATGTTGAGGCCTACCTTCGCTGGCTGTGCGGAGCTGTCTTGACCGGCAACTACGACGGATTCAAGCAGAATTATACGATTTTTGAGAACGGCGGCTCGGGATTATATCAGATGAGCCCATGGGATTATGAGGGAACGTGGGGCCGGAACTGTTTTGGGAAACCGGTGGGTGCCGATTTGGTTCGAGTGGCAGGCTACAATAAGCTGACTGATAAAGTGCTTTCTTTCCGGGATTACCGCCAGCAATACAAGAGCATGCTTAGCCGATATCTGGAAACCGTCTTTACAATCCCCAAGCAGACGGGCAGCGCGAGACGACACTTTGACCTCATTGCAGATGAGGTGCGACGTGGACCTGTGTACAAATGGACCCTGCAGGATTTCCAAGGAGAGATGACTGTCATCCGCAGATATATCGAGGACAGGAGAAACGTGATCGCAAGCCAGCTTTATCGGTTATAGCCTAAAAAAAACAAGGAACTGCAAGATGCAGCTCCTTGTTAAGGTTAACCCGGTTTAGTTGACTTCAAAATAAGCAGCAATCTCATCCAGCAATAGATTAGCAGCTTCGTAGCCACCGGCGAGATTCCATACGACTTCATTTACTTTATGAATTTCATTGTTCTTCGCCACATTCAAGCTTTTGAAGAGCGGTTCGTCCATCCATTCTTCGGAAGCCTTCTGCGCGTCTGTGGAGCCGGGGTCTTCCTGTGTGAAGTAGAATAGTACATCGCCATCCATTGCAGGAATGCGTTCTTTCGTCAGCTTCTCGATAAACTCATTCTTATCCTGGTCGGCAGGACGAGCAATCCCGAGCTGTTCCAGCAGCACACCGCTAAAAGTATCCTTCATATAAGTACGCACATCTGCAGCCGTGAAACGGACCACCGAAACTTTTGTGTCAGCCTTGTCTCCGAGCTTGGACTTCACGTCTTCCACACGCTGGTCAAACTCGGCAATCGCCTGCTCGCCTTCGGCTTTTTTATTGACGGCTTCCGTATAAAGCAGCATGTTGTTTTTCCAGTTACCAGAGAGCTCTTCGGCAAAAACAGTTGGCGCAATCTGTTTCAGCTGATCATAGATCTTCTCGTGTCTGACTTTATTGCCGATAATCAAATCGGGCTTCAATCCTGCAATTAATTCTACGTTCGGCTGTGTTTCTTCTCCGAGTACTTCCACGCCTTCCATCTGATCTTTAATATGATCATACCAAGGATCACCAACCCAGGATTGAACAGCGCCGACAGGCTTGACCCCTACAGCCAGCAGAGCTTCTGTACCTTCATTCGTCAGTATAACGACACGTTCAGGCGTACCAGTCAGTGTTTCTTCTCCCATTGCATGTTGGATGGTACGGGTATCGCCGTTCGCAGCAGCGCTATTAGAAGGCTCGGTGCCTGAAGCTGGTGTATCAGCAGTGTTAGTACCTCCGCAGGCAGTGAGCATAAGAATAGCGGATAAGGTCAGCATGACCAGCCAGGATTTATTGCGGAATAGTGATGACATTTAAACATTCTCCCCTTATGTATGGTTTCATCTTTGATAATGGGAATCATTATCAACTAGATAATTGCAATATAATTCAGCATAAAGATTCTGTCAAGCTTTAATTGAAAATGATTATCATACTCATTGACAGGTTTTACAACCCAAACTACAATAGAACATGTTGTATTCGGATTATCATCCTCAGCATCTTCAGGGAGATGACTTCATTATGGGATTGTTTCAAAGCCAGAGAGCACGCCTGCTGGGCTTACTTACAGGAGTGTTGCTTCTAACTGGTGTTATGCTGTTAAGTATACTGCTGGGCTTGCAGAACTTTCATATCAGCATGCTGCTTCATACATATCAAGCCTTCGACGGCTCAACCGAACATATGATTATTCGCGATACTCGGGTTCCACGTACTATTGTCGGAGCCGTGGTTGGCGCCGGACTCGCAGTAGCAGGAGCTGTAATGCAGGCCATTACCCGCAATCCGCTGGCATCACCTTCTGTATTTGGCATTAACTCGGGGGCCGTACTGTTTATCGTGATCGGCATTACGGTGCTGGGGGGCGGATTGAGTATGAGCGGCATGATTTGGCTTGCTTTTGCGGGCGCTGCGGTCACTGCTTTACTCGTATTTGTTCTAGGTTTTAGCGGTCCAGGCGGTTTTGCGCCCGTTAAATTAACGCTTGCCGGGTCTGCCATTGCTGCTTTCTCCGCATCGGTGACTTCTGGCATCATTCTCATTGATAAGCAATCGCTGGATCAGGCGCTGTTCTGGATGGTTGGCTCTGTAGTGAATCGAAACATGGAGCATGTCATGGCCATGCTGCCTTATGCTGCAGCCGGGCTGGTGCTGGCCCTTCTTCTATCCCGATCGCTTAATGTTGCAGCATTAGGTGATGAAGTGTCCAAGGGACTTGGCATTTCGCTGTTTCTGGTGCGCGCAGGGGCATGTATATCGGTCGTGCTGCTGGCTGGAAGCGGAGTTGCCGTCGCCGGTCCTATTGCGTTTATTGGCATGATCGTACCTCATTTATGCCGCTCGCTGGTAGGGCAAGATCATCGCTGGCTCATTCCTTATTGTGCAGTGGCCGGCAGCCTGCTGCTTGTATTGGCGGACCTGGTGTCACGGTTTGTGATCATGCCGAAAGAAGTGCCTGTCGGTGTTGCTACGGCTCTAATCGGTGTCCCGTTTCTGATCTACATTGTGCGGAGGAAATCTTATGTCTTATAGAAAAAGCATGACAGTGACAGCGTTGTCGATGCTGACCATCCTGCTTGCTCTAATCAGTATCTCTGTAGGCAGTACGACCATCCCGATGAGGGAAGTAATTGCTTCTCTGTTCGGATCGGCGGACGGCGGAAATTCGCTGATTGTCATTCAGTTTCGAATGCCGAGGGCACTGGCCGCTCTGCTTGTAGGAGCCATGCTTGCGGTATCGGGTGCTTTGCTTCAAGGTGTAATCCGTAACCCTCTGGCTGCACCTGATCTTATTGGAGTAACCGGCGGGGCTTCTGTTGCTGTTGTCTCTTTTATGACGCTCTATACCGGTATGTACAGTATGCAGTGGATTCCGCTCATTGCGATTCTGGGTGCACTTGCAGCGGGATCCTTAAATTACATGCTGGCATGGAAAAAAGGGGTATCTCCCCTGAGACTTGTCCTGATTGGAGTCGGCATCTCCACCGCGCTGAGCGCGCTGACCACATTTCTGTTGATCAGCGGTCCAGCCTATCTGGCTTCACAGGTGCTGAACTGGATGACAGGCAGCGTGTACGGCACCGGCTGGAAGCATGTCTCCGCTGCTGCCCCATGGGCCCTCGTGATCATTCCGCTGTCTTTTTTATTCTCGCGCTCGCTCAATGCCCAAGCTATGGGAGATACGGTGGCGACAGGGCTCGGCACCCGGATTCAGCGTGATCGGCTTCTCATTATGCTGTGCAGCATCGCACTTGCGGGTGCTGCTGTAGGTATCGCCGGTACGCTCTCCTTTATTGGTCTCATTGCCCCGCATATCGCCAGACGGATGGTTGGTAACGCTTATGGCGCCCTTCTGCCGACTGCGGCTTTAACCGGAGCTGTTATACTGCTGCTGGCGGATCTGGCGGGACGGATGCTGCTCCAGCCGCTGGACATTCCCGCGGGCGTATTTACCGCCGCGTTTGGAGCGCCGTTCTTTTTTTACCTGTTGTATAAAAAAATGTAGCTCCTCCCGATCTGCTAAAGTGCGCTGCTTCCGTAAAAAGAAGCGGCGCTTTTTTACGAAAAACCCTGTGTTATAATAGATCGGAGTCTGGCGTAGAACGTGTTGTTAAGGATAGGAGAGAGGATTAATGGAAGTAACGGTGGATTTGAATAAGGAAGATTTTTGGCGATTCAATCGCTATGTGATGTTTCATCTGCCTAAGTATAGAGTCATGATGTGGGCCGCGTTAGCCGCGATCCCTGTACTCAGTATAGTGCTGCTGAAATTTTCGGGCTTTGGATGGGTCTATTCCGTAGTGGTCGGTGTGCTTCTGGGGATCTTGTGTGATTTCCTGTTTGTGTACCGGATTAAGAGCCGCACGATGAGGATGGTCAAGCACACGCCGGGCATGCTGGGAGAGCGCCGGATCACGATGGACAGCTCCGCCATTCATGAAGTGACCGGGAAGAGCCAGCTGCGGTATCCCTGGAACGGAATCCATGAGCTCCGCAGGGATGAGGAATATCTGTTTGTTTTTGTGAATCCGCTTCAAGCGGTGATTATCCCACGGCGTTCCTTTACCAATGGGGAAGAAGAGGATAGTTATATAAAAGCAATAGAAGGTTTTTCCAAGAAGAGGTTTATCTGAAGTTATACGTACTGATCCATATCTATCATTCCCGGTATTTTGCCATGGAAGATACCAGCCTTTTCTATCAAATCAAGGCGAATAAGGGGAGTCCCGTCCAATCTCAAGCATGCCTTCTCTCATAGAATACACTATCAAAACGAGAGGAGATGCATGAACATGGCAAAGAGATTCCTGGATGCTCAGCTTAGTCTGGCTAACAATGGTACGGTGGCGGGAGGAACAGGTGTAACGACGACGCCGACACTCATTTTGACATTGGGTTTGGATCTCACTACAGCTGGCGCTAACGCTCAAGTGCACTTTCAAGGTACTGTAGGACTGACCATTGCGGCTGCTGAAACTATTACAATCCAAGTCACCAGAGGTGTCGGGGGTCCTGTAATATATGAAGTAGTTCAGGATTACGAAGCTCCAACAGCTGCTGTAACTGAAGTAGTAACTTTCACAGGTGCTGATTACCTGCCACCTGCAGCATTTACAGTGTATCAGGTACTGATTTCCGGTGGAGCGGGTACGACGGCGATCGAAGAAGGCCCGCTCAGCTTTACTGCTGCCGGCTACTCTGACTAATGGGATTCACCCTGAATTATGGAAAGAAGCTGTTCTTTGGAACAGCTTCTTTCCTTTGTTTATGGTCTCTTTTGATATACCTGTTGTTCTATTAAAATGAGGCGAACAGGTTGTATCCTGTCCAAACGTCGGCGCGCCTTCTCTCATAGAATACACTATCAAAACGAGAGGAGATGGATGAACATGGCAAAGAGATTCCTGGATGCTCAGCTAAGCCTGGCGAACAATGGTACAGTAACGGGAACAACAGCTGTAACGACGACACCTACACTCATATTCACACTGGGACTGGATCTTGCTGCAGCAGGAACCAGAGCACAGGTGCACTTCGCAGGCACCGTAGGACTGACTATTGCCGCAGCTGAAACGATCACCCTGGTGGTTACTAGAGGGATTGGCGGTCCGATCATTTATGAAGTGGTGCAGGAGTATGAGGATCCTGGCGAAAATGAAGCCGAAGTTGTTCTTACCTTCACAGGCGCTGACTATCTGCCTCCTGCTGCTTTTACGGTGTATCAGGTATTAATATCCGGTGCAGCCAACACAACGGCAATTGAAGTAGGTCCGCTCAGCTTTACCGCTGCTGGATATTCCGATTGAACCTCAGAATCACTTGTCACCTCTGCTATAGAAGGGTTTTTTCTTTAGTTAGGTCTATATATAATTTTTTCTAAAAGGCCCCCTCGGGGGTTTTTTGTTTTTTATAAAAAAGGAGGAAATGGAGTGCATAGTTTGTTATAATATGGAAACCAGGGAGGTTGAGGAATGAAGAAAGTAAAGTTTGTTTACATAATTTCAGCGCTGCTGGGGATGTTTCTTTTTGCTCCGGCCCATCTGGGCTATTCCACGGGAGATCATTTTTTTGAATGGCTGGGAGTTCCGGCATGGATCGAGACCGGAGGTTCGGGCCGACTGCATCTTACGGCTATTATAGGCTTGCTGCTTCTAGTTACCGGTATAATCGGGATAGGCAGCATGTATGAATCGGTATATCCTAAAATCAGGAGCAGAGTCATTCTCGGTTGTATCGCAGTTTTGTTCATATTTCCTTATGTGACCGAGTACACCATGTATGTATTCAAGTTTAATGCCAGCGGAATCTCTTCAGTGGACTATTCTTTCAGAGACAGTAAGTGTGATTACCATTATGGAGAACAGAAGGCGAAAGCAAGATGCAGCCTGCGAATTTATAATTATGGTAAAGCTCAGGAGGTTCACATTCGTCCAATTGATGATTTGGATGATACCAATATCGTTTACGAGTATAAGACCCTAGATCTTCCCCGCAGGTCCAATCAGCTTTATACCAATCTGGTTTTTGAGGGGCAGCTGGCAGAGGATATTAGCGGTTCCGGGTGGAGCTCCAAAGCGGGCGTTGAGATTGTCGCGGATGGCAGCGCACAGCAGTACAGAGATATAACGTACAAATAGAAGGAGGGATGAATGTGATGGAACAATGGGAGTATAAGACGGTAAAATACGCAACAAAGGGATTTCTCGGCGGCAAAGTCGATGAACATGATCTGAACGAGCTGCTAAACGGCTTGGGATATGAAGGCTGGGAACTGGTGTCCTGCTTCGATACCAGCATCTCTCAAGGTCAGTCCAAAGACATTATTGCGATTTTCAAAAGACGGGCGTTTATGGAGAGCCGATAAGGCATTAAGAAATGAATGACCCGCATGAAGCTGCCTGGCAAGGCAGATCATGCGGGTTTTAAGCTGTGATCATAGGCAAGCGCGCCATAGCCGACTAGATCCAGCCCTTCTCTTCTGCAATAGCAACGGCTTCCAGCCGATTCTTGGCGTCCAGCTTATGGAACGCCTCGGACATGTAATTCCGCACCGTCCCGTATGACAGGTGCAGCTGGGCGGCGATTTCGCTGGAGCTTTTGCCTGCCGCCGTCAGCCGCAGAATCTCCTGCTCCCGTTCGGTGAGCGGATTGGTCTCGCGCACCGTGCCAAACACCAGCTCGGGTGACACCTCCCGCCGGCCTTGCATGATCCGGCGCAGCGCTTCCGCGAGCCGGTCGCTTGGCTCGTCCTTGAGCAGATACCCCAGCACGCCTGCCTGAACGGCCCGCTCGAAATATCCGGGACGGGCGAAGGTCGTCAGAATGACGACCCGGCACCCCAGCTTACGCCGCTGAATTTCTTCAGCGACCTCAAGGCCTGACATCATCGGCATCTCAATGTCCAGCAGGCAGATATCGGGCGCCAGCTTAACCGCCTGCTCCAGCGCTTCTTTTCCATCCCCGGCCTGTCCGACGACCTCAATATCCTCTTCAAAATCCAGCAGCAGTGCCAGCGCGCCTCGCAGCATCCGCTGATCCTCCGCAATCAGTACCCGAATACTCAACCGGTCTCACATCCCTTCCGGTTCTTGACCACAATGGGCACCCTCACACGAAGCAGCGTGCCATTCTCGTCAGTCACCTCCAGCGTGCCGTCCACGAGGTCAAGCCGCTCTGCCATACCCTTCAGCCCGTTTTTCTCCCGAAGCTGACCATTCTTCTCCGGCTCCACGATGCCATCACCGTTGTCATGGACAGAGAGCTGCCATTGTGCCTCCGTCCGGCCGAACGTGATATGACAGCGGGAAGCCCCGCTGTGCTTGACGACATTCGTGACGGCCTCACGCAGACAAAGCCCTAAAATATTGTGCGTCGTATCCGGCATTCCCTCCACCTTCGGACTGCCTTCAGAAGTCAGCTCAATACCTGCGCTCTCCAGAATCATCCTGGCTTCATTCAATTCTTCCGTCAGCTTGGCGGTACGCATGTCTGATACCAGTTCCCTGACCTGACGAAGCGCAGCCCTTGACGTATTCTGAATCTCACGGGCTTCCTCCTGTGCCTGCTTGACATTAACGAGTACCAGTTTCTCCACCAGCTGGCTCTTCAGGGTAATCAATGACAAGGTATGTCCGAGGGTATCATGCAAATCCCGGGCAATCCGTGTCCGCTCTTCTCCTTTGATCAGGTTGCGGATCTGCTCGTTCGCCTGGTCCAGCTGCTCCTCCAGCTTATGCTGGCGGTTCATGGACCGGATACCGAAGGGAGAGATCATCATAATGATCAGGAAAGGGAAGGTGTACAGCAGATCGAGATTCCATACCTTGCCCAGGTGGTACAGCAGCGGTACAATCTCGACAAATGCGAACAGGATCATGGCATTTCTGAATTTCCGATTGTCTGAGTACCACCCAATGAAGTTGGCTGTGAAGAAGCCCATAAACAGATACGTCGTGCCATAGGCCATTGAGAGCGTAAATATAATCGCCATCTGCATTAGAAGCCAGTAGAAGAACGGTGGCTTGTTTTCGCAGAAATACAGCTGTCTGTACGTGACCAGAAAACATCCGATCATGGCAAACCCGGCATACAGCTTCAGGCCCTCCTCAATCAGAAGAAGCTGTGTGACTGGAAGGCACAAGTACACCAGCCACACATAAGGGAAAAAACCCATCTTGCGAGGGAAAATTTCAAATGATACAAGCTTCACATCACATCATCCTTTAAACAGCCTGCTGTTTTTTTCTGACATACGTGGATAGTAACATAAACAGCACCAAATATCCTGTCAAAATAAGCACCGATCTCAGCTCCGGCAGATTACCGGCCGCAATATCCCAGCCTCCGCTTGTAAAATGGTGGGACGGTGTCCATCTGCCGATAGCTTGCAGAAATGGTGGCATGATGTCCAGCGGCATCCACATGCCCCCGAGCAGGGCAAGCACCAGATAAATGCCGTTGCTGACACCGCTCGCAGTTTCCACCCGCTTCATGGCACCGATCAACGTGGCCAAAGCAAGGAATGGTGCGGAGGCGATCATGATCCACAGTCCGCTCAATATCCACTGCCAGGCTTCCAGCTGCACGCCGTTGATCAGGTAGCCTGCCGTAAAAATGACGATGATGGACAGCAGATGGAGCAGGGCCTGGCCGAACATTTTTCCGAAGAAATAAATGCTCCCGGGCAGCGGGGTGATCCGCATGAATACAGCCCAGCCCAGCGTACGCTCCTGAACCAGACGGATTCCGAGCGACATAATCGCTGAGCCCATCACACTGAATGTGGTCATGGACATCAGATAATGGCCCTGCCAAGCATCGGCATCCGGTGAGCCTGTGTTGACGACACGGGTGAAGATAAAGTAAAACGCAATCGGCATCACCAGTGACCAAAAGATAAAGTAGGGGTTGCGCACAATGCGCAGCAGTTCCATTTTGCATTGAAGTCGAATCAGTGCTCCATTCATATTTATACCGCCTCCTCTGTTACTTGGGTGAGCTGCTCAAAAGCTTCATCCAGGCTTCCCGTATCGGTCGCGACATCACGCACAGGAAGCTCTTCTCTGAAAATGACCGCCAGCACCTGGTCGGTGTTGTCTGCTGAGATATACATCCGGCCGTCTTCAAGGTGAACTCCGGTCACCCCGGGAACCTGGTTAAGCCGGGCAGTAATGTGCTGCGTATCCTGTTCGGCCACGAAAGAAACAGATCGGGTCGTCAGTTTATTTTTAATCTCCGCAGGGCTGCCATCTGCCGCAACGCGGCCGTCCTTAAACAGAATGATCCGGTCAGCAATGTCATCTGCCTCCTGCAGATAGTGTGTCGTAAACAGAATGGTTTTGCCCAGGGCGGCCAGACTCCGTACGGTTTTCCAGAACAGGCGGCGTGCTGATGTATCCAGCCCGACGGTAGGCTCATCGAAGAAGAGCAGCTCGGGATTGCCTGCCAGCGCCAGCGCAAATCCGAGCTTGCGTTTTTGGCCGCCTGACATTTTGACCGCCATTTTATTAAGATCCTCGGGCGTTAGTCCCGTAAGCGCCATAATCTCTTCCATGGACATCGGATGTGGATAATACCCCCGGATCAGATTGATGATTTCCCGTGCCTTTAACTGATCCATGACGCTGACCTCCTGCAGCATCGCGCCGATCTTCCGTCTGACCTTCAGATCTTTAGGAGACCTTCCCAGCACTTCTACACTGCCACATTTGGGATCCATCAAGCCCAGCATCATGGAAATGGCTGTTGTTTTACCTGCTCCGTTAGGGCCCAGTATGGCGGTAACGCTCCCCTGCGGTATGGAAAAAGAAATTTGGTCCACGGCTTTCTTGGAACCAAAATGCTTGCTGACCTCTTTCAGCACCACGGCCGGGCTGTTTGCATTGTCTTTGCTCATGTGATCCGCACCTCTCGTTCATTTCTTGTTGTACCTATCATACCGGGAAGCCGTCTCACGGTTTAGTATGGATTGTCACGAAATCAGATGACAATTGTCATCTTTGGCATGAAACGGCCAGCGGCGAAGCACATTAAAAAAGACAAATCGTTTTTGAATAGGCAAAGATGGTGTAATGGTGTATATATTCTGCAATGCTGAGCTGAATGAAGAGCATGGATTGCGGCGGGAGGTTAGAATCATGTATGAAGATTTGAAAGGAAAAACGGTGATTGTCACCGGTGCATCTTCAGGCATTGGTAAAGCGATCGCATTGCGGTTCGGCCAGGAGAAGGCCAATGTCATTTTGAATTATCGGAGCAATCCGGATCCGATCGAGGAAATGATTGCCGAGATTGAGAAAGCTGGAGGACAGGCTGCCGGCGTGCAGGGAGACGTGTCTAAGGAAGAGGATGTCAAGAAGCTGATCTCAGCGGCCCATGAGCAATATGGATCCCTCGACATCATGGTAAATAATGCAGGTATTGAGAATGAGGTGCCGTCCGAGAAGCTGTCGCTTGAAGACTGGCAGAAGGTCATTGACGTCAATCTGACCGGGGCATTTCTGGGATCGCGGGAGGCGATCAGTTATATGCTGGAGCATGATATTAAGGGATCGGTCATCAATATGTCCAGCGTACATGAGGTCATTCCATGGCCGCACTTCGTGCATTATGCAGCCAGCAAGGGCGGCGTCAAGCTGATGACGGAGACACTGGCGCTGGAGTTCGCGCCTAAAGGAATCCGCGTTAATAACATCGGTCCTGGCGCCATCTATACGCCGATCAATCAGGAGAAATTCGATGATCCCAAGTCCCGCGCCAGTGTAGAGGCCATGATTCCGATGGGCTACATCGGCAAGCCGGAGCAGATTGCATCCGTTGCTGCCTGGCTCGCCTCCTCGGAAGCCAGCTATGTCACGGGTATCACGCTGTTTGCAGACGGCGGTATGACGAAATACCCTTCCTTTCAGGGAGGACAGGGCTGAGCAAGCCTTGAAACAGCATATGTATGATCATTAACCCCGCTCGGGTCTCTCGGAGCGGGGTTTTTTAGAGGGATAAAAGTCGGTTTGAACAGGAAATACACAGGTTTTTTAAGCCTGGTCTTCTCTTGACCGCACGTGTGCCTTCAATTATAGTGGGTACAGTAGAAGCAATCTATAATATAGAAGGAAAAAGGTGGCTTGTAACATGTCTGAAAACATCTACGTAGGTGTCGATTTAGGTGGAACGGCGATTAAAGTCGGAATCTGCAATGAAGAGGGTCAGCTTTTGCAGACATATGAGGGACCGACAGAAACGTCCAAAGGCGTTGACACGGTCATTGATAACATAGAGAAATACGTTCGTCATATTGTCGAGCAGTCACCCTACAGCTGGGATCAGCTTGCAGGCGTGGGAGCGGGCTTTGCAGGCTTTACGAACGTTCGTGAAGGTATCATCATTTTTGCACCTAACGTAGGTTTCAGGGATGTGCCGATTCGTGCGTTGCTGGAAGAACGACTCGGTAAGCCGGTCAAAATAGATAACGATGCGAACGTTGCCGCACTTGGCGAAGCCTGGAGCGGTGCCGGACGGGGTGTCGACAACTGCGTGTGCTTTACACTCGGAACGGGTGTTGGAGGCGGCATCATTGTGAATGGCAAGATCTATCAAGGCTTTGGCGGTATGGCCGGCGAGCTTGGACATATTACCGTCGTGCCGGATCTGGAAGCCATTCAGTGCGGCTGCGGCAAAATGGGATGTCTGGAAACCGTGTCCTCGGCAACGGGTATTATTCGTATGGCCAAAGATGCGGTGTCGCGCGGCGACCGCACTTCGCTGGCACTGGTAGACAGCATTGCTGCAAAAGAAGTGTTTGATGCAGCAAAAGACGGTGACGAAGTAGCCCTGCGCATTGTCAATCGAGCTGCTTATTATCTTGGCAAATCCATGGCTTCGGTAGCTGCCGTACTGAATCCTGAAGCGTTCATTATCGGCGGCGGCGTATCGAAAGCCGGAGATTTCCTGTTTGACGAAATCCGTTCCGTCTTTCATAAGTTAACACCAGAGCCGCTGCAGCGCGGTGTGCGCATTGTAGCAGCTGAGCTCGGCAATAATGCCGGTGTCGTAGGTGCAGCAGGCCTGCTGCTGCGCTCTTAGAGGACACTTATCATCATCAGAGACCGTTGTCTTGCAGGATGTAAATCTTCGAAGGAGGGAAAGCTGATGCTGGAAGCAGAGGAACGGGGTACGGCGGCATCCATGGCAACATTGATCATTATTACCGGCATGTCGGGAGCAGGGAAGACGCTGGCCGTGCAAAGTCTGGAAGACCTCGGATTTTTCTGTGTCGATAATCTGCCGCCTGTGCTGATTCCGAAGTTTGCGGAACTGATCGAACAGTCTAAAGGCAAGATTGGCAAGGTAGCCCTTGTAATTGATCTTCGGGGACGAGAATTTTTCACCGCACTTTCAGAATCGCTGAACTACATCAAGGACCACTTTACGATTCATTGTGAAATCCTGTTTCTGGATGCCACAGATTCTGTACTCGTTCAGCGTTACAAGGAAAGCCGCAGGCGTCATCCGCTTGCACCTGAAGGCATGCCGCTGGACGGGATTCGACTGGAGCGCAAGATGCTGGATGAGCTGAAAACTTCGGCAACCCAGGTCATTGATACCAGCCACATGAAGCCTGCAAGGCTGAAGGAGCAGATTGTTTCCCGCTTTACCCATCTGGAAAGTCCTGCGCTAACGGTCAATATCACATCCTTCGGGTTTAAATATGGCATTCCGATCGATGCTGACCTCGTGTTTGATGTTCGCTTTTTACCTAATCCCCATTATGTGGAAACCCTGCGGCCTAATACAGGCCAGCACAGTGATGTGTATGAGTATGTCATGAAATGGCCGGAAACCCAGGCATTTCTGACCAAGCTGCTTGATATGCTTCACTTCCTGATCCCGCATTACCGCAAGGAAGGAAAGAGCCAGGTTATTATAGGAATTGGCTGTACGGGCGGCAAGCATCGCTCGGTGGCAATCTCGGAATACCTCGGAAAGATGCTGGGTGCCAGCGAAACCGAGACGGTTTCTGTCAGCCATCGCGATTTCGAACGTGACCGGCATTAATTGAGGGAAGTGATGAACGTGGCTCAAACAGCCGGAAAGCGCCCCCGCATCGTTGTGATGGGGGGAGGAACAGGGTTATCCGTTATGCTCCGCGGACTGAAAGAAAAGCCCATGGACATTACGGCGATTGTTACCGTAGCCGATGACGGAGGCAGCTCCGGAATTCTTCGCAGTGAGCTGCAGATGCCGCCGCCGGGAGATATTCGCAATGTATTAACCGCACTGGCCGATGTAGAGCCGCTTCTGGCTGATATCCTTAAATATCGCTTCAGTACCGGTTCGGGTCTCGCTGGACATAGTCTCGGCAATCTGATTCTGGCAGCCTTGACAGATATGCACGGTGATTTCGTCACGGCGGTCAAAGAGATGAGCCGGGTTTTTGTCTGCAGAGGTGCTGTACTGCCGGCTGCGGGCGAGGCTGTCGTGCTCCATGCCGAAATGGAAGACGGAACCATCGTCAGCGGTGAATCCAAAATCCCCGAGGCTGGGGGCGTGATCAAGCGGGTATTTCTGGAACCTGAGCAGGTGGAACCGCTGCCAGAAGCGCTGGAAGCTGTCACCCAGGCGGATGCCATTCTGATCGGTCCGGGAAGCCTGTATACCAGCATTTTGCCCAATCTGCTTGTGCCTAAGCTGGCTGAAGCGATTGTATCATCCAATGCGATAAAAATATTTGTATGCAATGTTATGACACAGCCTGGAGAAACCGACAATTATACCGTAGGGGATCACCTGCAGGCCGTGTATGATCATGTGGGCCTTCATCTGTTCGACTATGTCATTGTTAATGACGGTGAGATCCCGCCCCAGGTTCAGGACAAATACGCGGAGAAGGGCGCCAAACCGGTCTTTCTCGATCGGGATGAAGTGACCAGCCGGGGATATAAGCTGATTGCCGACAAGCTCGTGCTGTTCCGCACATATCTCCGGCATGATGCCGACAAACTGAGCCATCACATTTATCAGTTAGTGCAAGACTGGATTTCCAGAGAGAGGTGAGTCCCTTGTCCTTTGCGGCGCAAACCAAGAAAGAATTAACGATGATCGAAAGCCAGAGCTGCTGCGAAAAAGCCGAGCTGTCTGCGCTGATCCGGATGAACGGGTCGGTACAGCTCTCGAGCAAGAAGATTGTTCTGGACATTTCGACGGAGAATGCCGCGATTGCAAGGCGGATTTATTCCTTGATTAAGAAACATTTCCAAGCGCATACCGAGCTTTTGGTGCGTAAAAAAATGCGGCTGAAGAAAAATAACGTATATATCGTCCGGATTCCTGCTCGGGTTCAGGAAATTCTCAAAGGACTGCATATTGTTTCCGAAGGCTTTTTGTTCCTTCCACGGATTGCTGACGACATTGTCCGTAAAAACTGCTGCAAACGCGCGTATCTGCGCGGTGCATTCATGGCCGGCGGCTCTGTCAACAATCCGGAGGGCTCTTCCTATCATCTGGAGATCGCTTCCATGTACGAAGAGCACTGTCAGGCGCTCGTAGATCTGGCGAATACGTTTCATCTGAATGCAAGATGTATCGAGCGCAAAAAAGGATTTATTTTTTACATCAAGGAAGGCGAAAAGATTATTGAATTTCTGAATCTGATCGGGGCGCATCAGGCACTGTTCAAGTTTGAGGATGTGCGCATCATGCGCGACATGCGCAATTCCGTGAACCGGATTGTGAACTGTGAAACCGCGAATCTGAACAAGACGATCGGCGCCGCGATCCGGCAGATTGAGAACATCAAGCTTCTTCAAAGGGAAGTCGGTCTTGATACGCTGCCGGATAAGCTTCGTGAAGTCGCTGAAATTCGCCTGCAGCATCCCGATATGAACCTGAAAGAGGTCGGTGAGATGCTGAAAGGAACGGTCAGTAAATCGGGAGTGAACCACCGTCTGCGCAAGATTGACGAGCTGGCAGAAAAAATCCGAAATGGCTGAAGCTTTCTAAACTAGTCTCCTGTATGGTAAAATGGTATAATATTAGAAATGTGAAGGTTTTAAGTGGTTTTCAAGATTTCATAAATAGGGGGTTAACTTTCCATGACCAAGCACCCGGTAGTTGTTCGGTTGAAAACGGGTCTACATGCCAGACCGGCCGCGCTGTTCGTTCAAGAAGCGAATAAATATTCATCTGAAATCTTTGTGGAAAAAGATGATAAAAAAGTAAACGCTAAAAGTATCATGGGAATTATGAGCCTTGCCATCAGTTCGGGTACTGAAGTTTACATCAGCGCAGATGGCGCGGACGCTGAGCAGGCGGTTACTTCCTTGGTAAACCTGGTAAGCAAAGAAGAATTGGAGAATCAGTAAAGTCTGCTCGTATATGCACGCAGAAAAGCCTTGGGATCAAGGCTTTTTTTAATTTAATGGGGTATGCAACATTTACCATCCATAATCCGTCAATGAAGTAAGGCAAGCTAGAGCGCAGGGGGCTGCCAACACTCAAAGGAGGTTGATGATGATGAACATTTGGGCAAAACGGTTAGGTTCTGTCATGCTTGCAGGTACGCTGTTAACGGGGGTATCTGCATTTTCAAATGTGTCGGGAACGGCGGAGGTATTTGCTGCGGAAACTGTGGCACAGAAAGGTGTTACCGTCATTGGTAAAGGTGAGCTTTCGGTAAAGCCGGATATCGTGTATTTGTCGATCGGAGCGGAATCCAGCGCAGCTACTGCACAATCTGCACAGCGGCATAATGCACAGAAGATGGAGAAAGTGATGAATGTCCTGAAGACAACGTGGAAGATCGATGACAAGGATATCAAAACCGAACAATTTTCGGTTCAGCCCAACTACACGTACACGGAAAAAGACGGTCAGCAGGTGAAAAGCTACACAGCCCGCCATACGCTGCAGGTGACGCTTCGCGATCTGAGCAAAGTGGGAGAACTGCTGGATGATGTCTCAGAAGCCGGTGCCAACTCGATTGGCAATGCCCGTTTCTCCGTGGAGAACCGGGATGCTTTTGAAGCACAGGTGCTCGAAAAAGCGATGGCCAATGCAGCACTGAAAGCTCAGGCGATCGCCAAGGCATCCCAGCGCCAGCTTGGTCTGGTGGTAAGTGTTGTGGAAGGTCAAGTGCAGACCTACGGGTTTGAATATGCACAGCAGGAAATGTCCATGAACAGTGCAGCTGCAGATAAGGCCGTTACGTCTGTTGAGCCTGGTGAAATCAAGCTGTCGACCCAGCTGCAGGTGCAGTACGAGCTGAAGTAGGAGCCAGCCTTTTAAAGAAATGAAATCAATCGCCTGAATGCGCTGTCTGCGCCGGGCGATTTTTTTTGTTCATGTACATGGTGGAATTGGAATGTGAAGGAATACATACAAAAGTGTTGTGTGCAGGGGGAAAACAGGGTATAGTGAATATGCAAAAATTGACCATGATTTTAATCAGGGCCATACCGCATGTATGGCTTTTTTCTTAGTTTACGACACTACGAATCAACACTTAGACCGGAAGGGGTGAACAATGCTGATGATTGAACTGATCGGGATCCAGAAGCAGTTTCAGGGCCAGGATGTCGTGCATCCGCTCTCGCTCTCCATTAAGGAAGGAGAGTTTCTGACCTTGCTTGGGCCGAGCGGCTGCGGCAAAACCACGATTCTGCGCATGATCGCGGGCTTCGAGCAGCCGACAGAAGGTGAAATTTGGCTAGCAGGACAGCAGGTGACGGATGTTCCTCCAAACAAGCGGGATCTCAATCTCGTGTTTCAGCATTATGCCCTGTTTCCTCATATGACGGTGGAAGAGAATATCGCCTTCGGCCTCAAAATGAAAAAGATGCCCAAGTCGCAAATTGAGGAACGCGTGGAGGAGGCGGTAACCATGACGCAGCTGACGCCGCTTAAAGCACGTTACCCCCATCAGCTGTCCGGCGGACAGCAGCAGCGCGTTGCTATTGCGAGGGCCATTGCGAACAAGCCGAAGGTGCTGCTGCTGGATGAACCGCTGGGCGCACTGGATCTGCAGCTGCGCAAGAACCTTCAGTCAGAACTGAAGCATCTGCAGCGAGCTTTGGGGATTACATTCGTGTATGTAACCCATGATCAGGAGGAAGCGATGATGCTGTCCGACCGGATTGTGATTCTGAATGGCGGCAAAGTTGAGCAGATCGGAACGCCCCGGGAGATTTATGCGGCACCGAAAACCTTGTTTGCTGCAACCTTTGTCGGGGAGAATAATATCTTCTCTTCCCCTGAGGGTCTTTTTGCTGTTCGTCCGGAGAAAATAAGTCTGGCCCAGGCGGACTCCGCTTCTGCCAGAAAAACAGGTGTCATTCAGGATGTCCAGTATTTCGGGAATGTGCACAAGCTGATGGTACAGCTGGAGCATGAACCGATGCGTGTCACACTGGCTTTGGATCTGGCAGATGATCATACATGGCAGATCGGGGATGTCATTGGACTGAACTGGGAAGACAAGGATCAGGTGGTTATCGGATCATGAGCAGACACAAGCTTGGTATGGCACCTGTTCTGTTATGGCTGTCTCTGTTCCTGATCATCCCGATGCTCATTGTCGCAGGCATCTCGTTTCTGCAGCGTGATGCGCTTGGACAGCTGGTATTCTCATTCAGCATAGAAGGGTATAAAACCTTTTTCGATCCGCTGTATCTGGGCATATATTGGGATACCATTGTCCTGTCGGTAACGACAACCGTCATTTGTCTGCTGATCAGTTATCCCATGGCCTATTATATAGCCAACGCTCCCCCGCGTGTCCAAACCTGGGGCCTGATTCTGATTACGGTCCCTTTCTGGATCAATTTTCTGATCCGAACCTATGCCTGGATCCTGCTGCTGCGCACACAGGGCGTGGTGAACACGCTGCTGATGGAGTTCGGCTGGATTCAGGAGCCGCTGCAGCTGCTCTATACCCCGGGGGCTGTACTGCTGGGGATGGTGTACAATTTCATTCCTTTTATGGTGCTGCCAATCTATGTGGCTCTGGAGCAGATGGACAAGCGGCTGCTGGATGCTGCATATGATCTGGGGGCATCCAAGTGGAAGGCATTCCGGCATATCACGCTAAATCAGAGCAAGTCCGGGATTATGACGGGATGTGTGCTCGTGTATGTATCAACGACCGGCATGTTTGTAGTCACCGATATTCTGGGCGGCGCAAAGTCAGCCATGATCAGCAACATTATCCAGTCGCAGTTTCTGGGTGCGCGCAACTGGCCCTTTGGTGCGGCTCTGTCGGTCATCTTCGTGCTGACCTCGCTGATTCTGATCCTGCTGTTTAATCGGGCGATGCAGGCCCGCTATCTAAAAGTCAAGGAGGGGGGCGCATGAAGAAGGCAAATCATCCTCTCCTAGGGATTCATTATGTGCTAATGATGGTGTTTATCTACTTGCCGATTCTGATGATTGTGATCTTTTCCTTTAACAACACGCGACTCAGCGGGAATTGGGAAGGCTTTACGCTCGATTGGTACGTATCACTGTTCAGTAACCGCTATGTAATGGAGGCACTGGGGAACAGCCTGACCGTCGCTCTGGTATCCACTGTGGTGTCGACTGTGCTGGGCACGCTTGCGGCGCTGTCCATCCGGAAGTGGAGCCGGAAAGGCAGGGCAGGCCTGAACGGGCTGCTGTATCTGCCGGTGATTATCCCGGATATCATCATGGGATTATCCCTGCTCGTATTATTCTCACAGATGAAGATCGACCCCGGCAAAATGACGATTATCATCGCTCATATTACCTTCAGCCTGTCTTATGTCTACGTCGTCGTTTCAGCCCGCCTGGCCAATATGGGCAGGCAGCTGGAGGAAGCGGCCCTGGATCTGGGCGCCAGCCGCTGGCAGACGTTTCGGCATGTCACGCTTCCCCAGATCTCACCCGGCATTATTGCAGGGGCCCTGATTGCGTTCACGCTGTCGCTGGATGACTTTATGATTAGCTTTTTTGTGGCCGGACCCAGCTCAACAACGCTGCCCATCTATATTTACGGCCAGGTCAAACGCGGAGTCTCTCCCGAGATTAACGCGCTGTGCACCCTGCTCATTATCGTCAGTGTGATCCTGATCCTGCTCGCCCAATACGTGCTGAACCGGGGCAGGGGTCAGAAGAAGCATAAAATGCTGCCGATGTAAGCACCATGAAAGAACAGATTTGAGAGGAGATAGTTCATTGAAAAAAAGTGTATGGACCCGCCTGCTGCTTGCAGGCTTGTTAACAACGGTGGCTGCGCTGTCCCTCGCGGGATGCGGCTCCGATAAAGAAACTTTGCATATTTACAGCTGGGCCGACAATTTTGACCCGGACGTCCTGAAGGATTTTGAGAAGCAGTATGATGTGAAGGTCACGTATGACAACTATGCGAATAACGAGGACCTGCTGGCGAAGATCAAGGCTGGCGGCAGCGGATATGATCTGATCCAGCCTTCCGATTACATGGTCAAAACCATGATTGATCTTGATCTGCTGGAGCCAATTGACATGAACAATATCCCGAATTTTGAAAACATATCGGAGACGTTCAAAAATCCGGAGTTCGATCCCGGCAATCAATACTCCATTATCTATACTTCCGGTGTAACCGGGATTGCCTATAACAAGAAATATGTGAAGGAAGACATCAAGAGCTGGGATGATCTCTGGAATCCTGCCTATGAAGGCAAGGTGCTGCTGCTGGATGACAACCGTGAAATGATCGGTATGGCACTCAAGAAGCAGGGCAAGTCCAACAGCACAACGGATGAAGCCGAGATTAAAGGTGCGGAGGAGGAGCTGAAGACACTGCTTCCGAATGTACTGGCTTTTGATACAGACAACATTAAGCAGAAGATGATTCAGGAAGAGGGCTGGATCGCGACCGTATGGTCCGGGGACGCCTCATTTATCGCGAAGGATAATCCGGATGTCGCTTATGTCGTGCCCCAAGAAGGGGCTACCATCTTCTCCGATAACTACGCCATCCCTAAAGGCTCCAAGAACAAGGAATTGGCCGAGAAGTTTATGAATTATATGATGGATCCTGAGGTCAGTGCCAAGAACTATGAGTTCATCGGATACAGCAATCCGAACACCAAGGCTATGGACTTCCACACCGAGGAATACCGCAGCGATACCATGATTAACCTTACGGACGAAGAGCTGGGCCGTACGGAGTGGCTGAAAGATGTAGGAGAGGCGCTTCAAACCTACGACCGCTCCTGGAACGAGCTCAAGAGCGGACGTTAAACTGGTAACATCATAAGCCTGTCCCAATCGGGATGGGCTTTTTTGTGATTTGTATAGAATGAATTTATATATTTACCATTCCAACGCGGAGGTGACAAGTGATTCTGAAGAAGCGGCAGCGTCCGCCTAAAAGCTTTCCGTAGGAAAGATAGCATCGAAAGCATGAGCTTTGTCTCCGAAATGCCTCCGTGGATTATGTGTTCATGCATTTTGGAGACAACAGCGGTCGTAAGAACACTTGCCATCGCAGCCACTCAGAATGGTAACTTTAACTTCATTCTATTTAGCATCAAAATTGTCATGACGATTGTTACCTTTTCCGAGGTGCATGTTCGATATAATGATTTCGGGTAATGATATACATAATTTTCATAATCCTAAACAGGAAAAGGTGATACATGTGAACACAAAAATGAAAATGATGACGGCCATACTGTCAGCAGGCATGCTGTTTGGAGGTGCTGGCTGGCAGGCCGTGTCAGTAGATGCAGCGACGACGGCGGTTACTCAAGCTTCGGTCAATGCAGACGTTACTTTGAAATGGAATGGAAAACAACTTACGCAAAAAGGGCTGATCAGCCGTGGATCCACATATATTCCCATTACCGCGGTACGGGATCTGCTGGGCTTGTCTTTGACATATGATGCGAAAAAACGTGCTTACACCCTGAGCGGTGGTGTCAATGAGATCACAGCGCATGTGTATGACGCGAGCGAGATTGGTCTGCTCGTTAACGGATTTTATGCCGGCGAGCCTGGGGCGAAGATCGTAAAAGGGCGTCTGTATGTCCCTTACAGTCTGTTGAATGAGTATCTGGGGGTACAGGGACAGTGGAATGCTTCCACCAAAACGCTCAGTATGTCTACAATCGCGCCGAACAAACTGACCATCGGGTCCGAAAGTATGAACAAACCGCATAACAAAGCGAATATCGAAGTCCGTTATCCGGTTATTCGCGGTATGGAACATGCAGAAGCGCAGTCTGCCATCAATGCAGTCCTGAAGAAGCATGCCAAGACTTTTATCGAGACCGCTGCTGAAGAGCTGAGCGATATTCCGCAGTCGCACACAGGATATCCATATGAATATACCGGAGATTTTGTAGTTCATTACAATCAGGATGGACTCCTCAGTATTACATCCTATGAATACACATACGCTGGCGGAGCACATGGCATGACCTATCAGACCAGCCGGACCTTCTCTCTGAAGGACGGCAAAGAGCTGAAGCTGGGCGATGTTATCAACCTCAAGGGTGGGAACAAGCAAAAGCTGGACTCTTACATTTTGAATCAGTTCGAAGATTCTGATGGTTATCTTGGCGGCTTTACCGAAGTGCCCGAAGATGCGCAGTTTTATCTGAAGAAGGGGACGGCCGTGCTTTATTTTCAGCTGTACGAATATACCGCTTATGCGTACGGTTTCCCGGAATTCGAGCTGCCATTAAAAGAATGGAAATAACGTAACGCATAATTCTCATTCAAATTATAGATGTGTAGAAGCAGCCCGGACGCTGAGGATTCAAGATTCAGCGCCGGGTTGTTTTTTTGCCTGAAACAGTATGCCTGCTCCATATCCAACCATACCAATCATCCAGGCTGCCAGAGGAAGAGCAAACAGCAGAGTCTGCTGAGAGGATATGTTCAGCCAGTCATGAAGCCCGTAGAAAGGAGATACATATAAAAAAGCGATTGGGATAAACAGGACAAAAGCCTTGGTTATCAGGCCGAGCAGCAGAAGCACGAGTCCGGTCAGCCAGTAACCGGAGTACCAGCGCAGAAAAAAGCGCTGATCGTTCAAGCCCATCACAAGGCCGGTGATCAAGACAAGCAGTCCGGCGAGCAGTGAAGTCATCATGTGACGCGGATCCGGCGGCAGATCCTTAAAGAAGGGAAGAAAATTGGTCAAGCTGAATGGAAAAGAGCAGAGAAACAACAGCAAAATAAATGAAATATTTCTACCCATACATTCAAACACTCCATATCCAAGGTTTTCTATCATCCCAATTATATCCATATTTATTAGGTGAAGTCTATTTATTTACATAAGCCTATAAAAAAAGGCCCCGAATCCTGGTTCAGGATCTGGGGCCTTTATGGAAACTATACTGCTGTAAACGTATTAGACACCTTGCGGCGGTGTGCTTTCCAGCACCTGATCCACAAGACCGTACTCTTTCGCTTCCGAAGCAGTCATAAAGTAGTCACGGTCGGTATCTTTCTCGATACGCTCCAGCGGCTGGCCGGTACGTTCAGCCAGAATATGATTCAGCTTGTCACGCATTTTCAGAATGCGGCGGGCACGAATCTCGATGTCCGTTGCCTGTCCCTGGGCACCGCCCAAAGGCTGGTGAATCATAATCTCACTGTTCGGCAGTGCGAAACGCTTGCCCTTCGCTCCTGCATTCAGCAGGAATGCGCCCATGGATGCGGCCATACCAACACAGATCGTGGATACATCCGGCTTAATGAATTGCATTGTATCAAAGATGGCCATACCGGCGGTAATGGATCCGCCCGGACTGTTAATGTACAGATGGATATCTTTCTCAGGGTCTTCTGCCGTCAAAAACAGCATTTGCGCAATGATGGAATTGGCGACCACGTCATTGACATCGGAGCCGAGGAAGATAATGCGGTCTTTCAGCAATCTGGAATAAATGTCATAGGCCCGCTCACCGCGGTTGCTTTGTTCAACGACCATAGGGATAAAGCTCATTACAGGACAACCTCCTCTTAAGTACATTCCTCATTAAAATACTGTTACCGTATTACCCATATGATAAACAATTTAAATCATAAAGTCAAAGAAAGTCAAACTATAAGGTAAAAAAAAGAGCCGTTACAGGCACTTATGGGTAATCATTATGAGGTCGTCAGGAAGACGACAGACTTACTTGAATATAAAATGGCGCGCCCGCGAGGAATCGAACCTCGATCTCAGGCTCCGGAGGCCTACGTCATATCCATTGGACCACGGGCGCATATATAAGTTGAAAATTTAGCAACGTTATTGAGTATAACGCATATTTGCTAAAAAAACAAGAGGGCGTCTAACTTTCTTCCTGCCAGGAAATGCATAATAAAGCCTGTGACAGAGAAGTATACAATCGGAACACTTGCAACCTTCATAAATATTGGTTAGAATGATGGTGGGACTAAAATTGTTTCGCTGGGACGTTTTTTGACCACCAGACAGGACTCCAAAGACGAAGTTGCGGGAGTGGAAGGCATGCGCCATATATTAGAAATACAAGAGCAGCTTCTGCCCGATCTCATGGAAACACTCAAGAGAAGGTATACCATCCTGCGGCAGATCCGGTCTTCCGGTCTCGTAGGGCGCAGAACGCTTGCATCATCCCTGGCGATGACCGAGCGGGTGCTCAGAGCCGAGACGGACTTTATGAAAGCCCAGGGGCTGCTTGAAATCGAGAGCCTCGGGATGCGGATCAGCCGGGCCGGTGAACTTTTACTGGATCAGCTGGAGCCTGCGATGAAGGATCTTTTTGGACTGGATGACCTGGAAGAGAAAATCCGTGAGGCTTATGGACTGAGGAAGGTCGTCATTGTCCCGGGTGACAGCGAATCCTCACCGGATGTGAAGCGGGAGCTAGGCCGTGCCGGTGCCCGGGCGCTTCTGAGTGCAGCGACAAGCGGTGATACGATTGCCGTAACCGGGGGCTCAACACTTGCCGAGGTGGCAGACCAGATGGCGACGCCGTCCGGTGGACCGCTGAAAGGCGCATGGTTTGTGCCTGCCAGAGGCGGTCTGGGCGAGAGTATGGAGATTCAAGCCAATACGATTGCAGCCAAGATGGCCAAGAAGGTGGGAGCAGAGTACCGTCTGCTCCATGTACCGGACCTGTTAAGCGATGATGCATACCAATCGCTGGTCCAGGACCCCAATATCCAGGAGATCGTTGATGTGATTCGCACATCACGGATCATTATTCACGGCATCGGCAACGCCATGGAGATGGCGATGCGCCGGAAGCTGGATCAACATTCGATTGCCGGCCTTCAGAAGGAAGGCGCGATCGCAGAATCATTCGGTTATTACTTCAGCGAGGACGGAAACGTCGTTCACCGGATGCTGACCCTCGGGCTGAGGCTGGAGGATATCATTCGGACAGAGACGATTATCGGAATCGCTGGAGGCGTCAGCAAAGCGAAAGCGATCCACGCAGTACTGAAGTTTGGTCATGAGGACATTCTTGTTCTCGATGAGGCTGCAGCACTTGCGCTGGAGAAGAAGCTGAGGGTACCATCTGATCATTAATGAATGAATTACATCACTTTGTTGTCATGACGGGTTTCATCACCCGTTTTGAATATAAAAAAACTTTCACTATATGGAGGGAATTACTCATGGTTAAAGTAGGTATTAATGGTTTTGGACGTATCGGACGTAACGTGTTCCGCGCAGCACTGGACAACAACGATGTGGAAATCGTAGCAATCAACGATCTGACAGACGTTAGCACGCTGGCACACCTTTTGAAATATGACACGACTCACGGCAGACTGAACGCAACAGTAGAAGCTAAAGAAGGCGCACTGGTTGTAAACGGCCGTGAAGTAAAAGTATTCGCAGAGCGTAATCCTGAAGCACTGCCTTGGGGCGAATACGGCGTTGAGATCGTTGTTGAATCCACAGGGATCTTCACAGCGAAGGAAAAAGCTGAAGCTCACCTGAAAGGCGGCGCGAAGAAAGTTATCATCTCCGCTCCTGCTACGAACGAAGACATCACCATCGTTATGGGCGTTAACGAAGACAAATATGATGCTGCTAACCACAACGTCATTTCCAACGCTTCCTGCACAACCAACTGTCTCGCTCCTTTCGCGAAAGTGCTTGACGAGCAGTTTGGTATCGTAAAAGGTATGATGACAACCGTTCACTCTTACACAAACGACCAGCAAGTACTGGATCTGCCGCATAAAGACCTGCGTCGTGCCCGTGCTGCTGCCGAGAACATCATTCCATCCACCACTGGTGCTGCAAAAGCAGTAAGCCTGGTTCTGCCACAGCTGAAAGGCAAGCTAAACGGTATGGCAATGCGCGTACCTACGAAGAACGTTTCTGTAACGGACCTCGTAGTCGAGCTGTCCAAGAACGTAACACTGGAAGACGTAAACGGAGCGCTGAAAGCAGCTGCTGACGGCCCGCTGAAAGGAATCATGAACTACTCCGACGAGCCGCTCGTATCCAGCGACTACAACAGTGACCCTGCTTCTTCCACGATTGATGCACTGTCCACCATGGTTGTCGGCGACAATATGGTAAAAGTTGTTTCCTGGTATGACAACGAGTGGGGCTACTCCAACCGTGTCGTTGACCTGGCTGCTTACATCGCAAGCAAAGGTCTGTAATATCAGATCATGACCATAAATCGAAGAGGGGTTCCCTGTGGTGCTCCTCTTTGGTTTGTCTTTTAAACATAGAAACAAAGAGAACCGCTGCGTTGTTGGTGAGGAGAATAGTATCTTAGGAGGAACGTGGAGATGAACAAGAAAAGTGTGCGTGATGTGGAAGTAAACGGCAAACGGGTGTTTGTCCGTGTCGATTTCAATGTCCCCCTCGAGGACGGCAAGATTACGGACGATAACCGGATCCGTCAAACACTGCCGACCATCAAGTTTCTGACAGAGCAAGGTGCTAAGGTGATCCTGGCCAGCCATATGGGAAGACCTAAGGGTGAAGTCGTGGAATCCCTGCGTCTGACGCCTGCGAGCGAGCGTTTGTCCGAGCTTCTGGGCAAGCCGGTGGCAAAAGCTGACGAAGCTGTGGGCGATGCTGTGAAATCGCAGATCGAAGGCATGCAGAACGGTGATGTACTCTTGCTTGAAAATGTTCGTTTCTATCCAGGTGAGGAGAAAAACGATCCAGAACTTGCGAAGCAGTTTGCGGAGCTTGCGGACCTGTTTGTGAATGATGCATTCGGTGCGGCTCACCGCGCTCATGCTTCTACGGAAGGGATTGCTCATCACCTGCCGGCAGTATCAGGCCTTTTGATGGAGAAAGAATTGTCTGTTCTTGGTAAAGCTCTCTCGAATCCGGATCGTCCATTCACGGCGATTGTCGGCGGCTCCAAGGTAAAAGACAAAATCGATGTCATCAATAACCTGCTGACCCTGGCAGACAACATCATCATTGGCGGCGGACTGACTTACACGTTCCTCAAAGCACAAGGCCACGAAATCGGTCTGTCTCTGTGTGATGATTCCAAGCTGGATGTTGCTCTCGGTTTTATCGAAAAAGCGAAAGAACTGGGCAAAAACTTCTACCTGCCGGTAGATATCCTGGTTGCCGACGACTTCAGTGCAAAGGCTAACACACAAATTGTGGGCATTGATGGTATTCCTGCTGGATGGGAAGGCGTGGACATCGGTCCGAAAACCCGTGAAATCTATGCAGATGTTATCAAAAACTCCAAGCTGGTCGTATGGAATGGACCGATGGGTGTATTCGAAATCGAACCTTTCTCCAACGGTACTCGTCAGGTGGCACAAGCTTGTGCGGATACGGAAGCCTACACGGTCATCGGCGGCGGCGATTCGGCTGCAGCGGCAGAGAAGTTCGAGCTTGCGGACAAAATGGATCACATCTCCACTGGCGGCGGTGCTTCCCTGGAGTTTATGGAAGGTAAAGAGCTTCCCGGTGTTGTGGCGCTGAACGATAAGTAGTATCTTTTAATATAAGAGTCTTTTGGTATTAGCGAATTAAAGGAGTGAAGTATGACGTGAGAACACCAATCATAGCTGGCAACTGGAAGATGTTTAAGACCATTCCGGAAGCTGAAGCATTCTTCGAAGACATCAAAGGCAAGGCAGAAGTTGAGGGCGTGGAAACTGTCATTTGTGCGCCGTTCACGACACTGCCTGCACTCGTTAAAGCTGCAAAAGGAACCAGCATCAAGATCGGTGCGCAAAATCTTCATTTTGAAGATAACGGTGCGTTTACGGGTGAAATCAGCGGTCTGATGCTGAAAGATTTGGGCGTGGACTATGTGGTGATCGGTCATTCCGAGCGCCGTCAATATTTCAACGAAACCGATGAGACCGTGAACAAGAAGGTTCATGCTGCATTCCGTCATGGCCTGCTGCCGATCGTTTGTGTGGGCGAGAGCCTGGAAGAGCGTGAAGGAGACCGCACCAAGGATGTGTGCAAGGTACAGACCGAAGCAGCTTTTGCTGGCGTGCCTGCAGATCAGGCGGTTCATGTGGTTATCGCTTATGAGCCGGTATGGGCAATCGGAACCGGAAAGTCTTCCACCTCTGAAGATGCCAATGAAGTGATTGCTTACATCCGTGAGCTGGTAAAAGGCATGTATGGAGAGACAACCGCTTCTCAAGTACGTATTCAATACGGCGGAAGTGTAAAACCTGAGAATGTCACCGAATATATGGGACAACAGGATATCGACGGCGCTTTGGTCGGCGGTGCAAGCCTGCAGCCAGCTTCGTTCATCCAGCTCGTTGAGGGGGCGAAGTAAGATGTCCGCACCAAGACCCGTAGCTTTGATCATCATGGACGGGTTCGGACTGCGCAGCACCACGACAGGCAATGCCGTAGCTCAAGCCAACAAGCCGAACTATGACCGTTACCTGAAGCAGTATCCGAACACCACACTGACCGCTTGCGGTGAAGCGGTTGGTCTTCCGGAAGGACAGATGGGCAACTCCGAGGTCGGACACCTGAACATTGGTGCCGGACGGATTGTGTATCAGGACTTGACGCGGATCACGAAATCGATTCGCGATGGCGAGTTTTTCGAGAATGAGACGCTGGTGGAAGCCATTCGCGCGGCCAAGAAAAACAACAAGAAGCTGCATCTGTACGGCTTGGTCTCCGACGGTGGTGTGCACAGTCACATCGATCATCTGTTTGCCATGCTCGATCTTTCCAAAAAGGAAGGCCTTGAAGAGGTCTATATTCATGCTTTTATGGATGGACGCGATGTGGCTCCGGACAGCGGAAAGCAGTTCATCAAGGATCTGCTGGCCAAGATCGATGAAGTCGGCGTAGGGAAAATCGCCACGGTATCCGGACGTTACTATGCCATGGACCGTGACAAGCGCTGGGATCGTGTAGAGAAGACCTACCGAGCTATGGTGTATGGAGAAGGACCTAAGTATCAGGACCCTCTTCAAGCGATCAATGAATCGTATGACAATTCCATTTTTGATGAGTTCGTTGAACCGACTGTAATTGTGGACAGCGAAGGCCAGCCGGTTAGTCTCGTTGAGAGCGGAGACTCCGTGATCTTTCTGAACTTCCGTCCGGACCGTGCTATTCAGCTCTCCCAGGTATTCACGAACAGCGATTTCCGCGGATTTGAGCGTGGACCTAAGGCTCCGCAAGGTCTGCATTTTGTGTGCCTGACGCTGTTCAGCGAGACCGTAGAGGGATTTGTGGCTTATAAGCCGAAGAACCTGGATAACACGCTGGGTGAAGTGCTGGTACAAAATAATAAAAAGCAGCTGCGTATCGCCGAAACCGAGAAGTATCCGCATGTGACGTTCTTTTTCAGCGGCGGCCGCGATGTGGAACTGCCTGGTGAGACTCGCGTGCTGATTAACTCACCGAAGGTGGCTACATATGATTTGCAGCCCGAGATGAGCGCATACGAAGTAGCCGATGCCTGCGTCAGAGAGATTGAAGCAGATAAGCATGATGCGATCATTTTGAATTTTGCAAATCCGGATATGGTAGGCCACTCCGGTATGCTGGAGCCAACCATCAAGGCCGTGGAAACGACGGATGAATGTGTTGGTAAAGTTGTGGATGCCGTTCTGGAAAAAGGCGGGGTTGTCCTCATCACTGCAGACCACGGTAACGCAGATATGGTGTTTGACGAGAACGGACGTCCGTTCACGGCCCATACGACGAATCCGGTGCCATTCATTGTGACAGATGAGACCGTAACGCTGCGTGAAGGCGGCATTCTGGCCGATATCGCTCCGACGATTCTCGATCTGCTGAACCTGGAGAAGCCGCAGGAAATGACCGGAACCTCCATGATTGCCACCCGATAATGCAAAGTGCCTCCAGCCTGTGATAAGCTAGGGGTAATGATCACGAATAACGAGAAAAAAGGAGACTCTACTTATGACTATTATTTCTGATGTGTATGCACGCGAAGTCCTTGACTCCCGCGGTAACCCGACGGTAGAAGTTGAGGTTTATCTGGAATCCGGCGCCATCGGCCGTGCGATTGTACCTTCCGGTGCTTCCACTGGTGTTCACGAAGCGGTTGAGCTTCGCGACGAAGATAAGTCCCGCTACCTGGGCAAAGGTGTGCTGAAAGCTGTTGAGAACGTGAATGAGATCATCGCTCCTGAAGTAATTGGCATGGATGCGCTGGATCAGCTCGGCATCGACAAGCTGATGATTAACCTGGACGGAACGCCTAACAAAGGCAAACTGGGCGCAAATGCAATCCTCGCTGTGTCCATGGCTGTTGCTCGTGCAGCAGCTGACGCGCTGGACCTGCCACTCTATGTATACCTCGGCGGATTCAATGCGAAGCAGCTTCCAGTGCCAATGATGAACATCGTGAACGGCGGCGCTCATGCAGACAACAACGTGGACGTTCAAGAGTTCATGGTTCTGCCAGTAGGTGCAGCCAGCTTCAAGGAAGCCCTTCGTATGGGAGCTGAGATCTTCCACAACCTGAAATCCGTACTGAAAGGCAAAGGCCTCAACACTGCAGTTGGCGACGAAGGCGGTTTTGCACCGAACTTCACGTCCAATGAAGATGCATTGTCTTCCATCATCGAAGCGATCGAGAAAGCTGGCTACAAGCCAGGCGAAGACGTTCTGCTTGGTATGGACGTTGCATCCACTGAATTCTTCAAGGATGGCAAATACGTGCTGGAAGGCGAAGGCAAGTCCTACACGCCTGCAGAGTTCGTAGACCTGATGGCTTCATGGGTAGAGAAGTATCCGATCGTTACGATCGAAGACGGCTGCTCCGAAGACGATTGGGAAGGTTGGAAGCTCCTCACCGAGAAGCTGGGTGACAAGATCCAGCTGGTAGGTGACGACCTGTTCGTAACCAACACTGAGCGTCTGGAAAAAGGGATCAACGAGAACATCGGTAACTCGATCCTGATCAAGGTAAACCAAATCGGTACGCTGACTGAAACGTTTGATGCGATCGAAATGGCGAAGCGCGCAGGTTACACTGCGGTAATCTCTCACCGTTCCGGTGAATCCGAAGACAGCACCATCGCGGACATCGCGGTTGCAACCAACGCAGGTCAGATCAAAACGGGTGCACCTTCCCGTACAGACCGTGTGGCGAAATACAACCAATTGCTTCGCATCGAAGACCAATTGGGCGAGCTCGCTCAGTACAACGGCTTGAAGTCGTTTTACAATTTGAAAAAGTAATTGAATGTACAGCCCGGCTCCTGCTTTGAAGGGAGGCCGGGCTTTTTTGCGCTTATGTGATGGGGGCCGCTGGCTATTTGGCTGGGATGGCGCTGCACCTTTTTTGGCAGGGGTGGGGGGAGTGGCGTGAGTCGATTCCGGCCGCTGTTAAAATCGGGAAACTTGGATGAGGTTGAACTAAGCTAATTAGGAGTAGTAGCCGGCGGGTGAAATGTTCTTCCGATCGCTCTTGATCGTGGATTTCAATTTATTCAGGAGGTAGGTAGAAATCCACGATCAAGCGTATGCTTCCGATGCGAGCTTTCTTTCAGAAAGCTTTGAGCGAACGCTCCGCTTCTCCAGAATCATTTCACCCTCTGGCATCTCTCCATTATTATTCAACCTAGTTTCCCGATTTTAAAGGCGGACGCGCTGCTCCTCCACCGTCTCACGCCACTCCTGCAGGGTAGAAAAGGTGCAGCTGACCCAGCCCGCGCTGGCCTGCGGCTCTCTTGAGAGGAGCGCAAAAAACCCACCTGACCTCTCTGCGAATCACAGGAGCTGGGCGGGTGTGTGGGGAGGGGAAGGGAGAGTAGAGTAGGCAAATCTCTTTCCCGGCAAAATTGTAGTATAGCCTGCGCTGCTCAATATTGATAGAATAACTGTGAAGCGCTTACTTTGGATATAAACCAAGTCATTATAAACTGCATCATGATTGAAACGGATGAATGGCTTACTAAGAAGGCTTGCAAAAAGTGGATATGCGATGAAGGAGAGATGATGCAATGCGCAAGTTTGAATGTGATGAGCAGGAAGTTAAGGAACTTTTGGATCGGGTAGTCCGCCGTACGATGAACATGGACTTTACGTGGAACTGGTCCTGCGGGGTGGCTTTTTACGGGATTTGTAAGGCATGGGAGGCCACGGGGAATCAGGAATACATCGATTTCCTTGTGAAATGGGTGGACGAGTATCTGGAGCTAGGCATTCCGCCGCTTATGGTCAATTCCTGTGCGATGGGGCATACGATGCTGACGCTGCACGAGGCCACAGGTGACTCGAAATATTTGGATCTGGCGCTGATGAAGGCCGAATATCTCCGCAAGGATGCTATTCGGTTTGGGAAAGATGTATTTCAGCATACGGTTTCCTCCAAAAATGATTTTCCTGAACAAGCTTGGGCAGATACCCTGTTCATGGCCGCTTATTTCTTAATTCGGCTTGGATTCAAGCTGGACAACAAGGAATATATCGATGACGCCTTGAATCAGTTTTACTGGCATGAGGAATATTTGCAGGATACGAAAACGAATCTGTTCTATCATGCCTGGGATAACACAAGACAGGATCATTTGTCGGGTATTTATTGGGGCCGGGCAAATGCATGGGCTGCTTATACGATGGCACAAACTCACAAGATGCTGAATCCGTTTATGCCGATGTGGATGCAGATTGGCGGCGCATTGGGAGACCAGCTGAGTGCTCTGGTGAGACTGCAGTCTCCGGAAGGCATGTGGCATACGATTCTGGATGATGAGACCTCGTATCTGGAAACATCGGCTTCCGCAGGGATTGCAGCTGC
This sequence comes from Paenibacillus lemnae, assembly GCF_012933385.1. Lineage (GTDB taxonomy): Bacteria > Bacillota > Bacilli > Paenibacillales > Paenibacillaceae > Paenibacillus_AQ > Paenibacillus_AQ lemnae. Next base: position 59,445 of record NZ_JABBPN010000015.1, on the reverse strand, counting down.
GATGACGATCTACGCCCAGCCGCTGCATCAGAATTATATGGCTAGAGCATATGAAGGGATCCGGGCAAATATTGATGAGGACGGCTCGGTTCGCAACGTATCCGCAGGCACGGCGGTCATGTACTCAGCAGATGATTATAAAGTGATCTCGAAAAAACGCGTTCAGGGATGGGGACAGGGGTTAGCGCTGGCATATCTGGTGGCCCTGCTTCAGAACAAGGAGCCTGTAAGTGCCATCTAGCGCTGCAGATCAACGGTAGACAAATCAATGTGGTCAACCCCGGTTACCCTGTGTAAGGGAAAGCCGGGGTTTTTTGCTTCATTTCCGAACTTATACCCTTTGAAGTGCGTTTAACCAGATGAAGGAATTCATTCAAGAGTTTATGATTTTGAAGAGAAAGCAGGGGGCCTTTATGAATATACTCACCCTTTTAGGGATAATTGGATTTTTAACGATTCCACTGAATCTGGTGTTTGTGAGCAGAGAAGACCGTGAAGCCCGGTTATCTCATACACCCGGTCAAAAGCCGTTCATTGCGGTTTCGCTCATTGTGCTTGTAATGATTCTCGTGTGTATGGGAGCGATTTATAATGATATCCTGCCGTCTTTCTTTGGGTTTTACGTGATCATACCGATGGCGCTTCTGTATCACTGTTTTCGTGGGTTCATGGAATGGAAGTATTTAAGGCCAGCCAAACATTATGTGGTCACGTTCATTACAGCGGGGCTGATGGTGGTCGGTTACATGCTGTTTCTCTGGTATGCGGGGACCGGGATGGACCGGTTTATGGAACCGCTGTGGTAAGCCGAATTCAATCCGGATAGTCTTCGAGTGGAACAACAGGTCTAATTTTCATATGAAAATATCACTAATTATTAGGATGTCACCCACAAATTAGCTGTGTTAGAGTATAACAGCAACCGCTTTCAGAAAGCGCTGACAAAATTAACGGTAGGAGGGTTTTATGAATAGTCTACGAAAAAAGATGCTGTTATCACTGACCTTGGCAGCGGCGATGCTGCTGACCACAATCACATCCGCTGCAGCGGCACCAAAAGATAAGCCTAAAGATCTTCAGCCGCCAAAGAGCAGCATTCAATCTTATGTAGAAGCCATGCAGCCTGGCTGGAATCTGGGCAACACATTGGATGCTACAGGCGAAGATGAAACCTCCTGGGGCAACCCTCGTGTGACAAAAGAACAGATCAAGGCTGTCAAGGCCAACGGCTTTAACAGCATCCGGATTCCGGTCACCTGGGACCAGCGTATGGGACAAGGACCGGACTATGCGATTGACCCTGCTTTTATGGATCGGGTAGAGGAGGTCGTTGACTGGTCGCTGGACGAAGGCTTGTATGTCATGATCAATCTGCATCACGATTCCTGGCTGTGGGTAAGCAAGATGGAGAAGAATCCGGCTGAAGTAAAGGCGCGCTACAATGCAGCCTGGACTCAAATCGCGGACCGGTTCAAGAATCACTCGAACAAGTTAATGTTTGAGAGCATCAATGAACCGAGATTTACAGACGGCTGGGGAGCTGAGGATCCGTCTCACCTCCGTTATCTGGATGAGCTGAATACGTCCTTCTACAACATTGTACGTAAATCAGGCGGCAGCAATGATGTGCGCCCGCTGGTCATTCCAACACTGGAAACCAATGCAGCTCAGGAAAAGCTGGATCACCTGCACGATTATATTAAAAACTTGAATGACCCGAACCTGATTGCGACAATCCATTATTATGGATTCTGGCCGTTCAGTGTTAATATTGCTGGCGTAACCACGTTTAATGAGGAAACAATCAAGGATATTGACGATACGTTTGACCGTACCTACGATACATTGGTAGCGGACGGTATTCCGGTCATTCTGGGCGAGTTCGGTCTCCTGGGCTTTGACAAGCATACCGGGGTGATCGAGCAGGGCGAGAAGCTGAAGTTTTTCGAATATATTTTAAACTATGTTCAGCAGAGAAAAATCGCCCATATGATCTGGGATAACGGTCAGCACCTGAATCGAAACACCCTGGCGTGGTCTGACCCCGAGCTGTACGAAATGATGAAGGCGAGCTGGAAAGGCCGTTCGGCAACTGCGAAATCCGACCTGATCTTTGTGAACAAGGGAGCACAGGTGCAGGATGCAGTTATTCCTATGGAGATGAACGGTAATCGCCTGGTGAATATCTGGGTTGGAGATAAAGGCAAGAACAAGCTGAGAGCAGGCGCGGACTACACACTTTACCGTGATGTCCTGACGATTAAAGCATCTGCGCTCGCGCGTCTGACTGCTTCCGGCGGGTACGGCGAACAGGCCGTGCTTCAAGCGGATTTCAATCAGGGAGCGGACTGGAACTTCCGTGTCATCCTGAACGATACGCCGAAGCTTGAAGCAGCGACTGGAACGGCTGCAGATTTTGTCATTCCGACACAGTTCAACGGTGATCTGCTGGCAACGATGGAGGCCGTATACGAGGATGGAAGTAATGCAGGCCCTCAAAACTGGACATCTTTCAAGGAATTCGCGTATACATTTTCTCCGGATGTTGAGGCAGGAACGATCCAGCTTACCGAGAACTTCTTCAAGGAAGTGAATGACGGCGTGGTGAACCTGAAATTCCATTTCTGGAGCGGCGAGATTCTGAGCTACACCATTACGAAAGATGGAAACAGTATTACCGGTATGGCAAAATAACGTCGAGTTGCATAGGAAAGGCGGCTGACCATCATGGGTCAGCCGCCTTTCGTTTTGCTCCTTTTACCCAGCTGGGCTTGGATCAAGAGAGGTGCGGCCCTAAATCGGTAGAGGAAAGAGCGCCATATGCCGGGTTACCGCACCCGTGCCCTCATTTCGCGCTCTCGGCTTGCTGTAGACCGCCTGCTCCAGAACAGCTGGAGGGCCAGCTTTGCACACCAGAGCGCAAAAGCCAGGAAGACAAGTGCCCACACTGCTGCCGGCAGGGGCGTCTGGCTGGCCAGATTGGCCGCATCTCCGGCACGGGCGGGCCGGGTGATTCCATATACCAGAAGTGTGACAGGGCCCATGACCGATTCCTCCAGACAGAGAAAAGCGAGAACCAGATAATAGGCGTTGCGGATTCGACCGCCAAGCAGGTAAAACACCAGGGTGATCACAATGAAAATGGAGAGCCACCAGATGCCATACCCGTTGCGGACAAACAGCAAAATCATCAGCAGGGCGGTAACGGCAATCGCGATCAGTCCCTGAGCCTGCTTCCGCCGGGCATAGCCGTAGAACATCAGGACCGAGAACAGAGAGGCCGGAATATATCCTGCCAGTGAGACGATCAGGGACCTCCAGCCGGGAGCGACAAGCGAATACGTCACGCCGCTGTGATCGGGGTTTAATTGAATGCTCAGTACCCGGCCTGACAGCAGCAGGGTAGCCAGCGCATGACCCAGTTCATGGATCATCGTATCCATGATGCGGAACCAGGAGGAGAACGGAATCAGTCGTGTCAAAATCGCGGCGCCGACCAGATAGAGAATGGTTTTAAGCCATTTGTTCATATGGAACTCCTTTTTGACCGTATTCCGCAGCCACGGCGGGTGCAGACAGCAGGTCGTAGAATGTGATAAAATGGAACATACGTTCTTTCGTATTATAATGTGAATGAGGGCAGGTAACCCTGCTTTTTACCTAGTATAGACGCCGAAACGGCCGTTGTAAAAAAACAGCCTGGTTCTGGAAACGTGAGTGGTACAATGAGCATATGAGGGAGGTGAGAAGACCATGACACCCAAAGACAGCCGGGAACAAGGATCCGATTCACACAGCTGGGAGGTTTCAAGGACTTCGGGAAGCAAAGGAGCCACGGGCCAAGTGCGGCACAAGGTGATCCGTGATTTACAGATGACATTTGCAGAATTTGAGCTGGGCGGAGAAGAACGGCAGCTGAAGATCCCTGAGCATGCTCCTGCCGGGCATCAGGATCAAGATGAAGGGGTTCTGGCCCCGAAAGAGGCCGCCCCAGGTGAACTGACACTGGATGATTTGAATGCTTGGGAACCGAAGAATGTGTGGGAACCGGAGAATGCTGGGGATCCAGAACCAGAGAAACCGCCGAAGGGCACTGTCCATGCAAAACCGTCTGAGGTGTCCAGTCTTCCGCCTTCCAGTGTGCCGCCGTCTTTTGACGGTGTGAGGTATTACTCCCGGGAACAGCAATTCTACATGCGAGCGCGTGAGCTGGAATGGCATGTGGAGCAGGAGGGGCCGTTTGTGCCTTTCAAAAGCTACTGGCCGGTGTACAGCGAAATGCTGCCGTCTCAGGAGTCATGGTATTTTTACTGGAGGGAAGAAGTGCGGTCCGGACGTTATCCGGATACCGATCTGTCCTACTTGTTTGTTTATATATATGAATTGATTCATGGCATTGGCTGGAGCGCGCCGGAGCAGGGGCGGCAGCTGATGCAGCGCATCTGGTCGGCTTATCGTGACCGGTATCGCAAGCTGGACAGTTACATGAGAGAGTGGCTGTTTGATTTTGACCATGTGCACGGCCTCATGCATCCAAGCGAAAGCGAAGAAGGATTTCAGAAAATCCCCCGCAATCTCTCCCCTGAGCTGAAGGAACGGGAGTGGAGACGCCGCTTTACCGCCCAGCCGCTGGAGCTGAACTGGGATGTGCTGAAGGAGCTGCTGGACATCGATCCCGAGAAAAGCCGATTTGTGCAGGAAGCCGGACGCAAGGAGATGCGGGTATATGCACCAAAAGTGATTTCCATGGTAGATGCATATTTGGAGAAGACGGGCGGCACAAGGCTGTTGGAGAGGTTTTCTCCTCCTGAAGTGCAGTCGTCGCGTACGATTTTTCGGACAGCGGTGTATGATGAAGGGCTGTATGGACGCACGGTCATGGTGCCGGTCGTGAAGATCAGCACGTATGCCCCGCTTCGGGCATACCTGACACAGCTGGTTCGTTTAACGGAGAATCGCCTGCGGGAGCTGATGGGCTTCAAGGGGCGCTTAAAGGGTGTTGCGGTCGAGCCCGAAATCGACAAGCTGGTTACGCGGTATTTGAAAAGAGAACTGAACCCGGAAGAGCCTACTCAGGGGAAACCGTCTGTTCCTGAGGTGGCTATCGATATGGGCAAGCTGCAGCGGCTGCAGCGAGAATCGGATGAAGTGCGTGATTTGCTGCTGATACCGGATTCGGCATCAGGGTTAGAGCAAGTGTCAGCCGAGCCGGTCATGGTGGAAGGATCTTTACATTTGATGGAAGAAAATTGCCCGGGCAATAGACAAGCTGCTGTGCCTCGTGCCAAGGTGCAGGACGCAGCAGCAGAACCAGGGGAGCGAGTGCCGGCAGAAATGGGTGCTGGAGCTGGAGCTGAAGCTGAAGCTGAAGCTGAAGCTGATTCTGGTAAGGTATATTGGAATACCGAAGATCTGGATGAAGATTGGCAGGAGCTGGCCCGGGCTTTGACACCGGCTCATCTGGACATGCTGTACGGATTAAAGGAGGGGCTGGGCTCGGATGCTCTGCAGGCAGCGGCACAACGGGCCGGCTCCATGCCAGAGCTTCTTATAGATGAGATTAATGAAGCGGCAATGAGCTGGATCGGGGATCTTTTGATTGATGGAGATGCCCTGACAGAGGATTATGTGGACATGCTGGATTTTATAAAGAGGTGATGAGAAGTGGCTGAACTGAAAATACCCAAACGCCTGACCACGGCTTTGATGAATTCACTGACCGCGGGTGTTGTGCCCCGTGTCGGGCTGGAGCATATTGCGGTGGGGCGCAAGCCTGAGGTGGAGGCCATTGTGCAGGATATGGATAATATTGCTGAAGGCGGTGCAGCATTTCGGCTGATCAGCGGACGCTACGGCAGCGGTAAAAGCTTTCTGCTCCAGATCATCCGCAACTATGCCATGGATCGGGATTTTGTGGTGGCGGATGCCGATCTTTCGCCAGAGCGGCGCCTTGTCGGAACCAAAGGTCAGGGGCTTGGCACGTATCGCGAGCTGATGACTCACCTGTCCACCCGTACACGTCCAGACGGCGGTGCCCTGGAGATGATTCTCCAGAAGTGGATCGCGGCGATTCAGCAGTCCATTATGCAGAGCGAAGGGCTGACTTCGGATGACCCTTCGCTGAATCTGCGGGTGGAACAGCGGATTTTTGAAGTGACCGGAGGTATGCAGAGCCTGGTTCACGGGTTTGATTTTGCGAAGGTGATGGCATCGTACTGGAATGGATACAAGCTGGGCGATGACGACAAGAAGCAGATGGCGCTCCGCTGGCTGCGGGGCGAGTATCCAACCAAGACCGAGGCACGCAGGGACCTGGGGGTTGGCGTGATCATTGATGATGACAGCTGGTATGACTACATTAAGCTGTGGGCTGAATTTGCCGCGGCGATCGGCTATAAGGGTCTGCTGCTGTTTATCGACGAAGGCGTGAATCTCTACAAAATCACCAACACCGTCTCCCGCCACAGCAACTACGAGAAGCTGCTGACGATGTTTAACGATACGATGCAGGGTAAAGCGCAGCATCTGGGCATTCTGATGGGCGGCACCCCCCAGTTCGTGGAAGATGAGCGCCGGGGGCTGTTCAGCTATGATGCCCTGCGTTCACGCCTGATCGACGGGCGGTATGGATCACAGGCTTACCGGACTTATTCCTCTCCAATTCTGAAGCTGGACATGTTGTCCCATGAGGAAATTCTGATCCTGCTGCAAAAGCTGCGGGATATTCATGCCCTTCATTACGGCTACGAGGTCAGGCTTGCGGATGATCAGCTGATTACTTTTATGCAAAATGCGGTGAACCGGCTGGGTGCAGATGAGCTGCTGACGCCGCGGGAAGTTGTCCGCGATTTCATGGACCTGCTGCATACGCTGCATCAGCATCCGGGGAGTGATTTTGATACCCTGCTGGGTGAGCGGGCGGCGATGGCAGAGCAGGCGGTGAAGTCCAGCGGTGCTGCCGGGGGCAAGAGTCAGGAACAGGATAAAACGGATGATTTCCTTGCGGAGTTTGAGCTGTGAGCGGCGGCGGCAATCCGTTTTCCAGACTGGCGCCCTTTATTCGCGAGTATATTTACCGAAAGAAATGGGATACCCTCCGCGAAGCCCAGGTGGAAGCCTGCCGTGTGCTGATGGATACGCCAAGCCACCTGCTGATCGCTTCCGGGACAGCTTCAGGCAAGACGGAAGCCGCTTTTTTTCCAGCGTTAACCGAGCTGTACGAACGTCCTTGTGAGTCGGTCGGCATTCTATATATCGGTCCGCTGAAGGCGCTCATCAATGATCAGTTTGAGCGGATCAAGGAGCTGCTGCGTGAAGGCGAGGTGCCGGTATGGCACTGGCACGGCGATGTATCCCAGGACGAGAAAACGAAGCTGATGCAGCATCCCTCCGGTGTGCTGCAGATTACCCCGGAATCACTGGAGGGGCTGCTGATGAATCGTCCTAACTCGATTCCGGCACTGTTTCATGATTTGAGATATGTCATTGTCGATGAGGTGCATGCCTTTATGGGTGCTGACCGGGGAATTCAAGTGCTGAGTCAGCTGACCCGGATCGAGCGGATGGCGTCCTGTTCGCCGCGGCGAATCGGCTTGTCAGCGACGTTGAGCGATTATGAAACGGCGGCAGGATGGCTGGCAGCGGGAACGCAGGCATCTGTAGAGGTCGTCTCCCCGCAGGGAGGGCGGAAGCTGCGGATCAGTGTGGAGCATTTTTCATTTCCGGATGCACGTGACGAGAAGAAGGCAGAGCAGCTGGAGCATGCGCGAAAAGCGTATTATGATTTCGTATACGACACAACTCATCAGAAAAAAGCTCTGATCTTCACCAACAGCCGCTCCGATGCCGAGCTTACCACACTGGAAATGCGCCGTGTGGCGGCAAAACGCCAGGAGCCGGACGTCTACCATGTCCATCATGGCAGTATTTCGGCGATGCTGAGGGAAGAGGCGGAGGCCGCGCTGCGCAGCGGGCCGGGGCCTGCTGTAGCTGCGGCGACGCTGACACTGGAGCTGGGCATAGACCTTGGGGAGCTGGAGCGGGTTGTGCAGCTTGGCGCACCCTACAGCTGCTCCAGCTTTGTGCAGCGGCTTGGCCGCTCGGGCCGCCGGGGACAGGCATCCGAGATGATGTTCCTCTGTCCGGAGGAAGAGGACGAAACCGCCCAGCTGCCTGCGCGGATGCCCTGGATGCTGCTGCGGGCCATTGCGGTGATCGAGCTTTATGTGCGCGAGAAGTGGGTGGAGCCGCTGAGTTTGCGGCAGAAGCCGGTGGGGCTGCTGTACCACCAGACCATGAGCATTCTGAAGAGCATGGGCGAAGCAGAGCCGGCCGAACTGGCTCGGGCCGTGCTGACACTGCCAGCATTTCAAGACTTTACGGCAGAGGAGTATAGAGATTTCCTGAATTATCTGCTGCAAACCGATCATATTCAGCGGACAGATGAAGGACCGCTCATTATAGGCCTGACCGGGGAGCGTATCGTGAACAATTTCCGATTCTATGCGGTGTTCAAGGACGACGAAGAGCATGTCGTATACAACGGATCGGAGGAGATCGGTTCCATCACGACGGTGCCGCCGCCGGGATACTGTTTCTCCCTGGCAGGCAAGCTGTGGAAGGTGGAAGAAGTCGATACGCGGCATAAGGCCTTGTATGTGAAATCCTCCAAAGGGAAAGTGGATACGCTTTGGCTTGGAGCGGGCGGTGACATTCATACCCGCGTCGTCCGTAAAATGCGCGAAATCCTGGACGACAGCACCATTTATCCATATTTGGCACCCGGCGCGGTGAACCGGCTGGAGCGTGCAAGGCGCCTTGCGCGGGAGAGCGGTCTGCTCAAAAGCACAGTCATTCCCGCAGGCGGCGATTCGCTGTTTATCCTGCCGTGGGCAGGCAGCAAGCCCTTCCGCACGCTGGAGCGGCTGCTGAAGCATAACCTGGCCGGCAGTCTGTCGCTGCGGTCCATCGTACCGATGGAGCCGTATTACATGGTCGTAGCCGGTAAGACGGCACCGGAGCATCTGATGGATGAGATCGCGCGGGAGCTGGATGAATGTCTCGTGGCGGGTCCGGAATCCCTGCTCGATCACAAGGAAGCGCCTTATTTGGGCAAGTACGACGAATTTGTGGCTCCTGAGCTTGTACGGAGGGCTTTTGCGGTGGACGGTCTGGACCTGGAAGGGCTGGCATATGCTTTGAGAAGAGAATAGAATGGAATGAAGGTGCGGACACCGGTGGTGTCCTTTGCCAAATGTATGAGTTGAGGTGAGCTGAGATGAGTGTAGAAGAGATGAGCCAAGGGAAAGACAAAAAAGGTACGAATTTGACGGCAGCGAATGGGCTCCGCACGCGTGGCAGGGGACGAACGTCCAAGCCTAAGCAGGAACTGGAACGCATTATTTTTATCGGCCGTACGTTTGAAGAATATATGCAGATGTTCGATCTGCAGCATGAGGATCTGGAAGGGAAGTCTATTCTGGACTGTCCCTCAGGAGCATGCTCCTTCACAGCAGTAGGGGGGCAGCAGGGTCTGGATATCATGTCATGCGATATTGCCTACGACCATGCACCGGATGATCTGGAAACCAAAGGTCTGGCAGGCATTGCCCATGCGCTGGACACGATGGAAGACGCCAAAGACTTGTTTCTGTGGGACTTTTACGGGGATGTGCAGGGGCTCGGCAAACATCGGTACAGTGCACTAGAGCATTGTATCCGTGATATGAAAAATCGCCCGGAACGTTATGTTCCAGCAGTTCTGCCGTCGCTGCCCTTTCAGGATAAGCGGTTTGATCTGATTGTATCGGCGCATTTCTTGTTCATGTATGGGGACCGGCTGGATCTGGATTTTCATAGGAAGACTGTGAATGAGCTCATTCGGGTTGCCTCACATGAAGTCAGGATTTTTCCGCTGGTGGATCTGACCGGAACCCGGTGTGAATATGTGGATATGCTGAAATCGGAGCTTTCTGCCGCGGGCTTACAGGTAGAAGAACGAGTAGTGCCGTATGAGTTTTTACGTCATGCGAACAGCATGCTGGTCATTCGGAAGAGATAGCCTAAAAGTTAGCAAGCTGCCTGTATTAAGGGGCGGCTTTTTTGTTTATATACATACATAACTGCTGATCCCTTTGTAAATTTACGAAGCATGGTTACATGAGATCCGGCCACCTTGGGAAATAATGAGGAGGCAGGACGCTACTACATAAGCTTGGAGTGATGCAATTGGGAGCAAGATTGTTTAAAAATGTGGTGTTTACCGTATCGGCATTAGTGATTGGCGTTTTAGCGATTTTGGGAGCGGTCGTGCCTGATGCGTTCGGGAATGCGGCAACGTATTTGTTTAATCTGACGACCAATTATTTTGGCTGGTTCTATCTGTTATCTATTTTTATTATTATCGTGTTTCTCTTTGGGGTGGCGGTCAGTAAATACGGTGGAATCCGTCTGGGAGAGAATGACCAGCAGAAGCCGGACTATCCCTTTTTCACGTGGATCGGGATGCTGTTCTCTGCAGGCTTTGGAGTCGGGCTAGTATTCTGGGGTGTAGCGGAGCCGATGACGCATTTTTACACTCCTCCTTTTGTTGGAATGGAAACACAATCGACGCAGGCCGCACGGGTCGCGATGGGCTATGCATTTTTCCACTTCGGGATCAGCCAGTGGTCGGTATTCGCGCTGGTGGGGCTGGTGATTGCCTTTTTCCAGTTCCGCAAGAAAAAAGATGGACTCGTGTCCACGGCACTGGAGCCGATCACGGGGAAGAAACCTGTTGTCAAAAATATCATTGATATCCTCGCGGTGATTGCGACCGTAATGGGCGTTGCTACTTCGGTCGGCATGGGCGTGCTGCAGATGGGCGGCGGACTCGGTTCGATGACAGGATGGGGCAATACGCCCTTACTGCAAATCGGTGTGCTGGGTGTGATTTTTATCTGCTATATGATTTCCTCTACCACAGGGCTGGATAAGGGAATTAAATATCTGAGCAATCTCAATCTGACGATGGCATTTGCTTTTATGATCTTTGTGTTTTTTGCCGGTCCGAGCGTGTTCATTCTGGAGACCTTTACCCTGGCGATTGGGGATTACTTTTCGAATTTCATCCAATACAGCCTGCGTCTGCAGCCTTATGCCGGCGGGGAGTGGGTCCGTAAGTGGACGATCTTTTACTGGGCCTGGGCGATTGCATGGTCGCCGTTCGTCGGCGCTTTTGTGGCGCGTGTGTCTAGAGGGCGTTCCGTACGGGAGTTTATCCTGGGCGTCATGGTCGTGCCGCCTCTGATTGCATGTGTCTGGATGGCCGTATTCGGCGGGACAGCGCTGTGGCTGGATCTGAATCAAAATGCAGGCATCGCCACGGCTGTGAACAATGATGTTTCCACCGCTCTGTTTGAATTATTGAACAATCTGCCGTTTACGGGAATCGTATCGGTGCTGTCGATCATTCTCATTCTGACGTTCCTGATCACTTCAGCCGATTCGGCCACATACATGCTGTCGAGTATGACAACATCCGGAAGCCTGAACCCTCCGTTTTACGTGAAAATCGTATGGGGTATGCTGATGGCGGCCATCGCCGGGGTGCTGATCTACACGGGAGGACTTGAAGCGCTGCAGACGGCTTCCCTCATCTCGGCACTGCCGTTTACTATCATTCTGCTGCTGTTAATCGCTGCGGTTATCCGCATGTTTAAAGGCGAGCCGCTCCCGATTCGTAAAGCGGATCTCAAACGATTCAAACGGCTCGAAGAAGAGGCTAACAAGAATCGGAAGTGATGACTCGTTTGCATGATTAAATATCAAAGAAGCCCGTATTTCCCTGGTTATCCTTCGACCAGGCCGAGATACCGGGCTTCTTTTCCGTCCTTAAGGACAACAAGAAATGAACTGTGCGAGGAGTCGGCATAGATGGTCGTGCCTGCTGGAAGCTTGGTGGCCATGTAGTTAACAAAAGGCTTGGCTGGATCATACATCTCTTGAATTTTACCGACCTCCTCAAGCGGACCCAGTTCTTCTTCCTGCACCCAGGAGTCAGGATCCGCCAGGATGTACACCAGATCCTGAACCATGAACAGATCAGCGTCAGCATGCTGCTGGAGTACCTTTTCAGCAGTTGGGTTTCCTATAGGCTGCGGTGCTTGCCTGGAAGTCGATTGGTCTGAGCAGGAAGTCAGTAGAAGCAGCAGAACAAGGAAAAGGACGATTCGATTCACAGGATCAACTCCTTTCAGGTGGCGTGAGAGCTACCGGTCCCAGCCGGGAATGCTGCGCAGGTTGCCGTCCAGGATCTGAAAGGCACTCTTCACCGGGATGCCGCGGGGTGAAGAAGCCGTCTGAATGTAACAGGAATCGATTCCTACAGCTTCCGCTCCTGCCATATCGGTCCACGGATCATTCCCTATCATCACGGCAGAGTGGAGATCTGCACCGTAAGTGTCGGTTAAATAGCGGTAAAACAAAGGATCCGGCTTGCTGACGCCGGCCTCAGAGGAAATAGCTATGCCATCGAACATATGCAGAATGCCCAGCATACGCAGCTCCGCTTCCACGAAAGTCTTCTGGCCGTTGGAGAGCAGGAAGACCCTCTTTCCGCCAGAGCGCAGGCGCTGTAGAATTTCGGCAACCCCCTCATAGAGGGAGATATGAATCATTGATAACGTCCGCAGTCATCTCACGGTCTCCTGCAGCCAGGCTTCCTCAGGATGCCCCCCCCAAATCCCGGGCAACCGCCCGGAAGACCTCTTCCATCACAAAATCGGGAAACTGGCAGCTCCTTGCAGCCTCAGCCAGCTGGCTGTCGCGCTCTGCCAGGAATCGTTCCTTTAGCTCAGCCCCCTGCAATGTTCATGCCATGATAGCCGAAATGAAAGCCCAGCCGGTTCCATACCTCCGGCGCCTCCTCATCGGTCTCAATGTCAATCAGTGTGCCGTATAAATCAAATATATAAGTGGCATACATAGGTTATACTCCTTTCCCTGCCGGATTTTGCTCTTCCTTGGCATAAGTCTCTTCCATTTTGTTCGATACCTTCTGATACAGATAAGAAATGCCGAGCAGGCAGATCCCGAAGGTGAAGTAGGCGATAATTTTGCTGCCGAGGCCCAGCTGGCTGAGATCATAGAGCAGCAGCTTGCCTGTTGCAAACAGGGACAGCATGAGGCCAAACCGCCGGATATATACGTATCTGCTGCGGAAGCCGTACATAATGAACAACGCTGCCAGCAGCAGATATACCAGGCTGTAAGCCAGACCGCCATCCCTGAGCTGCAGCTGTACACCCATCGAAGCTGTGACACTGACCAGCAGGTACAGTCCCATAATGACCGGATACAGCTCCATGTTACCGTAATCACGCTGTATCGTCCTGCGCAGCAGTCCCCCTCCGCTGAACCAGACAAACACATTGAACAGGATGAGCATCCCAAGCGCCAGATAATCGGCTGCTGTATTGTCTGCGAACTCCGGCCGAAGGGCGGGCATGCCCAACGTGATGCTGATACAAATGACATAACCGGTCACACGCAGCAGCAGCACCATGTATCCGACTATTTTATCATAAAGCACCGTGACCTTAGGCAGCGCATAAGCCAATCCTACAGTAAGGAATGCCGTCAGCAGCAGTTTGTAAAAGGTGAAATGACGAAGATCCCCCGGCACGTACAGATCATATAAGGTCAGCGCTTCATAGACGATATAAGCATAGAAGTTCAGCAGTGCCGCATATTTGAACCCTACTGCCAGCTTTACCTCAGACGGTGTACTGCGAAGCAGTGTTTCCTCCCGGGAATGACGGACCGCATAGACCACAGCTACAATGAGCATCCCGGCCGTTATAAACGTATATTTCAGGTCAAAATAAGGTTGGATGTCAGCGAACAATGTGTTATTTGCGGCCGTTTGCATAGGAACATCCACTATGAAAAAAGCGCCAAGGCATAACATCAAAATTCCCCAGCCTGCTTTTTCCACACCCTTGAAGCCGCAGCGCAGCCCGTATACCGTCAGCAGAACGGCTTCAGTCAGCCAGCCGATCGACCACCACGCCGCCCCCAGCTGGAAGGGCACCAGCAGTACGGCGAAGGTCAGCGAGGTGCAGTAGAACAGCAGCCGGCTTTCTTTTTCCTGCGGCATCTGCTTCTGTACGAACCGGCCGAGGCCGAGATACATCAGACAGAAGGCGAGAGCAAGCGCACCCTTATAATCGTCAAGCCCCGCATCCATAAACAGAAAATACAGGGTTACACAGCTGATGACCGTGTTGCAGCCCAGCAGGGAGAAGTCCCACCAGGACAGCTTGCGGCGGAATTTGAACGGATACCAGAGCGTGATGCCGAGATACATCGCAAAGGTCAGCACGACATAGAACATGCTGGCAACGTCGCTGTCCGCGAAAATAACCAGCAGCAGCATCGAAGGTACATTGAAGAGGAAGCTGATGTAATTGACCACAACCCAGCGCTTGCGCAGTGAGATCAGCAGGATCAACAGATTAAGCAGGAATAAATAACCCATAGCGACATAAACGGCAGCACCGTCAAGACCAAACGCGCCTATGTATGAGAATAACGGCAGATATCCACCGGCAAGACCCAGCGAGCAGATCGTCCGCGATTCATACCTCAGAGACAGCAGCACGGCTGAAGCGGTGACAAGCACGGAGAGTCCAAGCCCGGTATAGAGCCCGATAATCTCCAGCAAAAAATAACTGTAGAACACGGAGCCGTACAGAACCGAGATGCCTCCGCCCAGCACGCCAAGCGCAAACGTTCCTCTGCCTTTACGGAACATCCACTCGCCTCCGCCCAGCATCAATAATCCGAGCAGGAAAAAGGCAGCGCCCTTCATATATCCGTTGAACCAGGTTAAATAGGTATACCTGAAGCCTGCGCCTACAGCCAGAATCAACAGCAGAATGGCCAGGCGGTTTATCCAGTTGAGGCCGATCTTCATTTCAATCACATTCTGCTTGCGGCGCCGCTGGATCGTATCCTCGCTGACCCCTTCCGATGCAAAATCATCCATCCGGCTCTGCATGAGTTCATTCTGCTGGTCCCGGGACTCATTCCTTGCTTTTCTGCGCAGTACAATGCGCTCATCCAGCCTGTGCTTCACCTCATCCAGAATGTAAGTAAATTCGGTGCGGTCTTTCCCCAGCTCATGCTCAGCTGCCTTGTACATGCTCTCAATGCGCTGCTTCGTCTCCTGTTCAAAAGCGCTCAGACGGTCCAGATAACGGTCGCTTTGAGAGGCAAAATAAGTCTGCAGCTTCTCCTTCGATACCCGCAGAATGCCCAGCTTCTCATCCAGAATCTGCTCTGCAAGTGCAGTCCGCAGCTCCGAGTTCTCGTGGCGCAGCTTTGCCGCCTGGCTGTCAAGCTCGGCCAGTGCCGCTTTGTTCTCTTCATACTGCATCTTCAACACTTCGTTCTCGTGTACCAAATCGCTGTTCTCATATTCTGTGATCAAGGCTTTGTACTCCTTAAGCAGCCCATCCTGCTGCTCCTGTACCGCTCTAAGCCGATCCCTGAACTGCTCCATAAGCGCCTCCCGGTATCACAAATTGTTAATATTTTCATTTTACCCTGAAACAGGAGTAACACAACAGGGAAGGCATAAGTCTCTGAATTCCATGCAATTTTTAGGAGCTGTAAGGCAGGATTGTTTAATGTGTCCCCGAATATTTTTAAGTTATGCTTAGTAAGTAAAATCAATGCAACACAAAGAGGAGCGAACAATTATGCTAGCGCTTAGATTCACTCAAAAGTTATTAAAAGACATGAAAACTGCTCCGGTTGACATCGAGGAGATCGATCCGTTATTTAGTTGGCATGTGAATATTCTGCAGCTGAGAAAAAAACATATTATTTTTGTCAATGACTCCAGTCAATTATGTCTGGTTATTGACGGGATTAGGAGTTCTCAAGTCGGAAAGCTGCAGGAGAAATTCTTGTGTGATCTCAAGGATTATCTACAGTTAGAAGGAATAAAGAAACATATCATCAACCAATATTTCTTGGAAGCAGGCGAAATTAGAATAGGAAAAACGAACAGCAGGCGTGTTATTGGGACCATGAATGAAATGGTTATTTATAGTAAAAATATGACATTTGAGCACACATACGATCTGAGTGCCTGGCTAAACAAGATGATCTATAAACCTATTGATTATGAGAAACCTATTCATGTATTTAAGCAGGAAATAGAGAAAAGGTATTCATAGCATAGCGTGGTATCTTCGCATGACTAGAACGGATGAACGATCAATTGATTCGTTGGATCGCTTCGAAATACGGAAAGTTATTGCTCAAAAGTGGACTGCATTCGTGGCAGATCTATGAATAACAAATATAAAATGGTAGAATAAGGAATGTTATGAAATTACATGTGAATTTTCTTCGGAAATCTAAAAGAATATGAGATTTAGCAGCGTGGATCATCGAACATCTCTAACCCGGGGGAAGCGAACAATAGGAGGGTTTTATGTTTAAAAAGATTTTGTTGCTGTCCATGACGATTCTGCTTTGCGCAGGGACAGGGAGTACATTTGCGTACCGTGCGCAGCTGCAGACATATTTGGATGTTCCGGATGACTGGGCTGCCGGCAGTATTTATAAGCTGTCCGCTTTAGATGTGATATCAGGGGTAGGGAGCGGCAAGTTTAATGGGAATGGGGTCCTTACGAGAGAAGCTTTTGTCAAAATGCTGACCGTTTCGCTTCAGGATGACACATCCGCATCAACATCAAAATCCATGAATGTAAAAGATATGCAGGATCCGGACCGCTGGTCTTATCCCTATATTCAACAAGCATATGAGCAGGGCTGGATTGATTTTATGATCAAGGACGGCAAGTTCCAGCCGACCCGGGAGATTACGAGAGAAGAAGTTGCCGTACTCACCGGCCGCATGCTGCTTCAGCAGCTGGATGAGCTGGAGCAGGCTAGCTGGAAGAAGACAGGCTGGAAGGCCGAGGACAATGAGCGGGAATTCAAGGATGCTTCGCAGATTCAATCGGCGTATCGGCCGGAGCTGTATTACAGCGCCAGCCTGGATATCGTGGTTGGCGATGCAGCCGGTAAATTCAGACCGAAGGCATCGCTGAAACGCAAGGAAGCTGCCGTTATTATCGAACGGATGATCAACGAACGGATCGAGGACACCAAAGTAAAAGGCATTGGTTATTACGCGATAGAATCCTTTAAACAAGCACAGCAGATGCAGTTTTTAAATGAAGTGAAATTTGGTTGGTCAGAACTGTCTTATACGGCGGCGGGCACAGCGGCTCTGGATATGAGTAACAGCGATTATAAGGTGCCTGCGGGCTGGGAGTCAGCTATTCAGATCGCGGATCAATATCAGGTGCAAAAAGAGCTGAGTGTGTTTTCCGAAAATAGAGATCAGAAGCTGAGCAGATTTTTAAAGGATCTTCCGGCACAGCAGGCCTTTATTCAATCTGTTCGGGATACGATGGTCAATAATCCTTACGGATTTACCGGAGTCTCGATTGATTTTGAGGGCTTGATGGAAACCTCAGAGCAGTCTGCTTATGCTGCTTTTCTGAAGGCATTAAAAAAGGGGTTGGAAGGATTCACCCTGTCGGTGGCAGTCCCTCCAATAGAATGGTACAAAGGATATAATTTGCGTGAGATCGGCAGTGTGGCGGATCAAGTCATTGTGATGGCGTATGATTTTACGCATGTGGAGAGTCATCTGCCATCGGCACCGCTCCCTTTAGTGAATGAAACGATTCAGACGGCTCTGAAGGATATTCCGAAAAATAAAATTGTGCTCGGCATCTCCAAGCAGGCGAACCAGTGGATTACCCGTCCGGACGGAACAGTTGTAGTTGAAAATCCGGCTATTCAGCTGGTGGAGGAGCGAGCGGCCAAGGCGGGAAGCAAGTCGGAATTATCTTATCCATACTATTTAGAAAAGATAACCTTTAAAGACGACCGCGGCAGTCATGTGATCTGGTATGAGGATGAACAGAGCATTGGAGTCAAGATCTGGCTGGCCAAATATTACGGGCTGCACGGCGTGTCCTTATGGTACATGGGCAATTATACCACTGCCGATTATGGCGTTATAAAAGCGAAGACGAGTAAGTAAACCGGCATCCCATTTCAACAGGGGCCCCTAAGCTCTCATATCGAATATATGTCACGGGGGAGGAAACCAAAATATGCCGATCAAGAAGGAAAAAGCATTAAATAAATTATCAGATCAAGAACAAGTAGCTAAATTTATTGAAAACCTCAAACATCCTTTAAAACTAGAAATCGAGTGTGTAAGAAGGATCATCTTAGAAGCAAATGACCACTTGTTAGAACACATAAAGTGGAATGCACCATGCACCAAGCTATTTTTTGAATAAGGATGATCGTATAACTTTAATTACATGGGAAAGACGGTTTTCGGCTGATTTTTCATTGTGGTTCGAAAGTTACTGAGTATGCTAAAGGGGAACCACTCTTTAAAGACTCAACAAACCTCCTAGAATGGATAGCTGGGGATAGAGCGACTATTAAATTCAGATCAATGGATGATATAGAAGCAAACAAGGAAGACCTAAAACAAGTCGTTAATAAGTGGATTGAAGTTACGAAAGACATTTAATATATAGCACAAAACGAATGGAGATATAACATGACCAGCCATGAAGAAATCTACAATGATCAACCCATGTCATATGAAGATATGATTAGTCGGCAGCCTGATTTGACTGGAATCATTAAAGAATTAAAGCCGTTCAATGGGATTGATGTATTGGACCTGGGAGCAGGTTCTGGAAGGCTTTCTGAATTTATTGCTCCAGAAGCGAAGTCACTGGCGTGCACGGATATATCCGGATCCATGTTAGAACTTCTGGATGAAAAATTAAAGGGCAAAGGTACTGCTCAAAATTGGACTACATTGGTGGCTGATCATCGAGAACTTCCTATTGCGGACTCCTCTATAGATCTTGTGATTTCTGGATGGAGTATAAGTTACTTAGCTAATTCCAGTAATAAAGATGGAAGCAAAAACCTTGAGGAAATTATGAACGAGATCAATAGAGTTTTGAGGCCGAATGGATCTATCATCATTTTAGAGACGCTGGGAACAGGGACAGAAACGCCAAATCCCCCAGCATTTTTAAAAGAGTATTATGCACTGCTTGAACATGAATACGGCTTTTCACACCGCTGGATCAGAATGGATTATACATTTGCTGATATTTCAGAAGCCAAAGCCAATACAGAATTCTTCTTTGGAAATGAGTTGGTAGACAAAATCGAGGAGAATCAATGGTCGACAGTCCCAGAGTGTGCAGGAATATGGTGGAAGCATTTATGAAATGGTTAAAAAATGTCGTAGGAGGGATGATCATCAGAAAGCATCGTTTGCTATTAGCTCTCGCTGTATTGTTATCTGGTTCGATCACAGGCTGCAGCAGTCAGCAGAGTGTTGAACCGCTCACGCCGTCTGCTACTGATACGATCTCCAACACATCACCTTCTATTGAACAGAAGACCGCAGGTGAGATTTCCAGCGGATTTCCTACAACTGCTCTAGCGGCTTCAATTGTTATTGATTCGGTGAATGAGGAACCGTCAATCCGAGCGGAACAGCAAACGGATCAAGGGACGCTGCTCATGATCTCAAATGGCAGGGAAGAGCGGGGACACTTGAATGTATCAAGCACACTAGGGCAAGAAGGAGATCAGACGTTTCAGAGCAATTATTCTGTTATATACAGACAAGGAGAAGAGGATCAGGTATTACTGGAACTGCCGGCTCTTCTATTTGTTCAGCCAACGGATAAAAAACTACCGTTCGAGCATGTGAGCTTCAAAGATGCAGATGTTTACATCCTAACTCCTCAATACAAAACGGGACATGGTGTAGAAGGATACGTATTTGCAGTAGATAAGGATAGCGGTGATGCATTTCCGTTAGAAGTGGTTAAGAATGGCAGGGTCCATAAAACGATTCTCTATTCGGAAGGGGAACTGCTGCCAGCTGTTGAAGATGATACATTAATCGTTCACCCCCCTGTTGGAGCAGGTACTCCAGAAGAGGATGCTAAGGATAAACATTACACACTGGATTTGACAAACAAGCAGCTCACTGAAAGGGGGTCCAATGATTAGACCTGTAAAAACAATGAAACATGCAGTTTGGGTGACTATATTCATTAGTTTATTCCATTCCTTGATGGGAGAGTTTCTATTTTACGCTTCATTACAAGACTTACCGTTCATGGACAATAACAATCTGAGCATTGTAGCTATCGTCATAACCATTTTGTATGCACTGCCAATCGTTATTTTCTTTCAAGCAGGGCAACTAAAGGTGTTGTTACTCATGCTGATCAGCACCCCATTATTGACAGTAATTGTTATATTTCTTCACGAAACGCTATTTCCAATTACTAAAGAAAACTTTGCTGGAGTCCTTGGATTTTTAATCATAGGATTTAATATGATCTTCGTTATTTTCGGGACAATCCTTGGAATTTTAATAAAAATATTAGTAGAGCAGCGTCATCATTCTAATGAAGACTATTCAGAAAATAATAGTTGAAGGGAATGAGTATCCATCAGGAGGCAAAAATATTGGACCTGAATCATTATATTGGACAATACATTAAAGTCTTTACTCGAGATGAAGAGTGGTTTGTCGGTGAACTACGATCCGTTCGTTCGGATGAATTTGAGTTTAATATCATTTCATCCAGTAAAGACAGGAGGATCAGGAATATGGGGACTTCTGCAGTAATAAATAAAGACAGAAAGAAAAACACTGGAATTCATACCGTTCAAGCCATTGAGATATTAGAAATAGAGGAATTAGACTTAAAGGTTCAGCAAGGAATCACACTGACACTAGATCATGTGCCAGATATTCTGGATGTAGCTCATACCACAAATGTGGAAAGTCTTCCAAAGAAAATTGAATTCTGAAAGAAAGAAGGGTCTGAATAGTTCTATTCTGAAAAAATATATAGAATGAATTTAAGAAGTCTCCTTCTTTAGCGGAGGTGACAAGTGATTCTGGAGAAGCGGTAGCGTCCGCCTTTGCCTCCAAAATGCTACCATAAATTATAATTCCAAACATTTTGGAGGCAACAGCGGTCGTAAGAACACTTGCCATCGCAGCCACTCTAAGGGTAACTCTTAACCTCAGTCTATTAAGGAGGAATAAATGACAAATCATCTCGTGAATCACAATATAGATGGCGTTTCTTTCAGTCTAAAAGAACACATGGACTTTTCTTGGCTGCAGCAATTGGGTCGGGTGTTCCATGTATTTGACCAGCAGGATTCAGGAAATATATGCTTTGGAATCGAGAACACTGGAGAGAAGTGGTTTGTTAAATTTGCTGGAGCCATGACAGAAAACTATAATGGTGACCCGCAGGATGCGATTAACAGGCTAAAAAGTGCGGTTCCCCTGTACTATGATCTGCAGCATCCGGCTTTAATTAAGATCAAAGATCATTTTGAAGTAGAGTCTGGTTATGCGGTTATATATGAATGGTTTGACGGTGTATGTCTTCATCCGCACTGGTCGTACCCTCCACCGGCGAAATATACGGATCCCAACTTGCCATATTATAAATATAAGCAGCTTTCAGTCCATGATCGGCTGCAATCCTTAGAAGTTATTTTCCGTTTTCATGTATTTGTAGAAGAGATGAACTACGCCGCCATTGATTTTTACGATGGAAGCATCCTCTACAGCTTCTTGCAGAAACAGACCCGAATTTGTGATATTGATCTGTACCAGAAGAAACCTTTCATCAATAAAATGGGCAGACTCTGGGGTTCTTCAAGATTTATGTCCCCTGAGGAATTCCTGTTAGGCGCTGAAATTGACAGCGTTACGAATGTGTTTAATATGGGGGCTGCTGCATTCGCTTTATTAGGCGGTGAGCGTGATCGTTCTTTTTCGAAGTGGGAAGCAGGTAAAGAGCTCTATGATATGGCTTCAAAGGCTGTCTGTGATGACCGATCGGATCGTTACCAATCCGTGAAGGAATTTTACGAAGCTTGGACGGACAAAAACAGCGGTTCACAGGATTGACCAGAGTGGGGGTCATATGGAAAAGATTAAAGCTGTTCTTTTTGATCTGGACAATACCATTTTGGATCGGACGCGTACGTTTCAGGGATTCACTTCCTTATTTGTAAATACATACTTCCAGCATGCTGAACATATGGAGTCCATTATTGAGCGAATTACAGATTTGGATCAGGACGGTTATAAGGACAAAAATATTTTGTTTGCTGAGTTGCTTGATGAACTTCCGTGGGCTCAAAAACCTGGAATTACTGAATTGTTAGAGTACTATACAGCACACTATGTAAAAAGTGCATTGCTAATGGAGCACGCGGCAGAGACAATTACATATGTAGGGCAGAAGTATAAGCTCGGACTCATTACCAATGGAAAAGATGTTATTCAAAATGGAAAAATTGATCATTTAGGAATTAGAGATGCATTTGACCTTATTCTGGTTTCGGAGACAGCCGGGGTGAAGAAGCCGGATGCAAAGATTTTTGAGATGGCGTTGACACAGCTGGGTGTAAGTCCCGACGAATGTTTGTTTATTGGAGACCATCCCAAAAACGATATTGAGGGTGCAGGCAAAGCGGGAATGAAAACCATCTGGCTTCAGGTCAATCAACCATGGAATGACGAAATCACCATTACACCTGAACACACCATTAAACAGCTAAGGGAATTATCGAAAATCCTCTGAGCGTGAGAAAATATTCAAGCTAATAAAAATGCTCCAGGCACTTAAGCGCCTGGAGCATCTTTTTAGCATTTATAACCATTTACGCCAAGCTGTCCATCTCGCTTAACGCTTCTTTGGCCAGCAGTTCCATCACCATATTGTCCATCGGCGGATTGAACAAGCCGGCTCGAATGTCGCGGTAGTACCGCTCCAGCGGCAGCGTCTTGGACAGGCTGGTCCCCCCTACGATGCGCATAGCGAGGTCGACGACGTTCAGCGCATGATTGGTCACGATGTGCTTGGCCAGTCCCAGCTGGGATCTCATATGAGGCCGCAGCTCCGGCTTCTGGTCCCAGGTGTCAGCCGCTTCATATAGAAGGGAGCGCGCTGTCCGCAGCTCGGCCTCCATCTGTCCGATCGACTGTCGGACGGTGGGCAGCTCTCCGATGGGGCCGGGGAGGCTGTTTGGTGTGTAGGTGCTGGCAAAATGTACAGCAAAATCTCTCGCTGCCATTGCAATCCCGGCATAACATGCCGGGATATGCAGCAGCCAGCCGGAGCCATCATCGGTGCCGCTGCCCGTAATCCGGGCATCCTCCGCGGCAAAGGCCTGCTCCAGCACAACATCATGGCTGCCTGTCGCCCGCATCCCCATTGTGTTCCACGTTTCAATCAGCTTCACCTGCTCCGAACGATGCACCAAAAACTCACTCACACTTCCGTCTTCCGGAAGCGTGGCGGTGACCACGAAACGATCCAGGATCGGGGAGAGGGTGCTGAAGGTCTTGCGTCCGCTGATCAGCCAGCCGCCGTCTGTCCGTTCCGCAATCGTAGCCGGCTTGCCGCCCCGGCTGGGGCTGCCGGTGCCGCTCTCGCTGCCAAACACATTGATCATGGCTCCTTCCTTGACGATATCCTGGCATAACTCGGCAAACAAGGTCTCCGGCCATTTTCCAGTGGTACGGAGCTGCAGAATTTGGCCAATATGCCAGCCGAAGCCCAGTGCGGTGGAGCCATCTCCGTGGCCAAGGCACTCCTGCACCTGAACGAGCTCGTACAGGGAAATTTCTTCCCCGCCATAGGCTTTGGGGACCGTCAAGCGGAGATAACCACCCTCCCGAAGTTCCTTAAAGTTCTCAAACGGAAAGGATCCATCCCGGTCATGCTCGGGGGCTCTTTGTGCAAAGCGGGCCGCCAGCTCCCGCAGGCCGTTCAGGCGTTCCTGCTCGGCCGTATTCCGAATATATTGATCACGTAAAAAGCTCATGATGTCAGCTCCTTTTGCAGTAATAATTAGAATTCCAAAGTGTGCTCTGTTGCTAATCATTATCCGGTTTCGGATTCGAAAATGCAAAAAAATTTGCCTGCTGTTTTCGTCTTTTCGGCAGTTGTTTGTAATTGGAAAATATAAATGTCGAATTTTCGTGTCGAATTGTGCCATTTAATCTTGCCTTAAAATATTAATTCCGATAAGATTAGTAAACATATTATCGCAAACTAATGTTTGTGCTGCAATGATAGGGAGGCATCCAGATTGACTAACTCATGGAGATTAGGCATAGATATCGGGGGGACCTTTACAGATCTCACCGTCTTAAATAATGAGACCGGACAATTAACCGGTATCAAGACACCGACCGTTCCATCCGATCCCGCGCAGGGCATTGCGAATGGACTGGCGCTATTGAAAGCTCAAGGCATTCAGCCTGAAGATATACATTATTTCGTACACGGCACCACCATCGGATTGAACACCCTGCTGCAGCGGCGGGGGGAGGAAATCGCATTAATCGTGACGGAAGGCTTCCGCGATCTGCTGAATCTTCAGCGTCTCCGTCTGCCAATTCCTTACGATTTCAGCTCCCGTCTGCCGGAGCCGCTCATTCCCAGAGAGCGCGTATTTACAGTCAAGGAGCGCTTGACTCACGACGGCTCTGTACACACACCGCTGGATATGCAGAGTTTGGATGAAGCGATTCAGGGAGCTGCCGCATCCGGAGCTCAGGGTGTGGTGATCTGTTTCCTGCACAGCTATAAAAACCCTGTACATGAACAGCAGGCGGTAAACCGGATTGCTGAAATTGCACCAGGGCTTGCCGCCAATGCATCATCTTCCCTGTGGCCGCAGATGAGAGAATACGAGCGGGCAGCGATGACGTCCGTCAATCTGTACATTCAGCCGAATGTTCAAAGGTATTTTGAAACTCTCCAGGAGCGGCTGCAGGAAGAAGGAGTCAAGACAACACCGTTCATTACGCAATCTAATGGCGGCATTATGGATATCGGGACAGCAGCGGAGGCACCGGTTCGAACGCTGTTCTCCGGTCCGGCTGCTGGCGTGATTGGTGCGGTTCATGCGGCTCGTTCTGCAGGCATCGGAAATGTCATCACCTTCGATATGGGCGGCACGAGTGCAGATATTTCGATTATCGAAAGCGGAGAACCTACGTTTACCCACTTCAATCAGCTGGGAGGCATGCCCATCATGCTTCCATCGGTCTCCATGTATTCCGTAGGAGCCGGAGGTGGTTCGTATGCGTGGATTGATAACGGGGGATTGCTCAAGGTCGGACCGGAGTCGGTGGGATCTTCTCCCGGACCTGCTTGTTATGGCAAAGGAGACCGGGCTGCATTGACAGATGCTTTTCTGCTGTGCGGGTACCTGAATCCGGACCGTTTTGCAGCCGGTAATGTCCAGCTGTATCCGGAGCGTTCGGCTGAAGCTATTGGCCCTGTAGCAGAGCACTTGGGAACAAGCGCCCGCGAGGCTGCAGACGCTATGATCCGTGTGGCGGTTGCCAATATGTATGCGGAGCTCAGTGCAGTGATGGAGCAGCACGGCTTTGATCCCAGAGAGTTCAGCCTGCTTGCCTTCGGCGGCGGCGGACCGGTCACGGCCAACTTCCTGGCGGAAGAGATTCAGGCACAGAGCGTGCTGGTTCCTCCAAGCCCGGGAACACTGTGTGCATTAGGCGCGCTGACGGCAGACTTCGCTTATGATGCTGTGCTGACGCTCCAGAAGCGTTTAGATGAAATCCAGGCAGAGCAGTTGAAGAAAGAGTACGGTCTGCTGGCAGACCAGGCGCTGGCATGGCTGGACAACCAGGATGCCGCTGGCCTTGAAGGAAGCACATTGTATTATTCCATGGATGCCCGCTACAGCGGACAGGCCTTTGAAATCGAAATGCCGCTGGACCGCCAGCTGCTGGAAGACAGCAGCGGAGAACAGCTGGCGTCAGCCTTCCATGAGCTGCACCGCCGCCAGTACGGCCACAGTGATCCTGCAGCCGTGCTGGAGATCATCAACCTCCGTGTCCGTCTGGTCGGACATACGGTGAAACCGGTCATCTCGGAAGTGGCAGAAGGCACAGGCCACGCCCTTCCGACCGGCAAGCGCAGCATCATATACGGAGGCACAGAGTATGAAGCCGATGTCTATGCACGCAGAGAGCTCCTGGCTGGCCAGGTAGTGGAAGGACCGGCCATTGTCGAGCAGGACGATACGACGGTGCTGGTACTGCATAACTGGTACGGCGAGTCAGACCGTTCCGGCAATCTGATATTGAAACGAAAAGAGGTGCGGGCATGAAGACAGATCCGGCTACACTCGAGATCATGCGCAGCTACTATAACGCCATTGCAGCAGGCATGGGTCACGTCATTGAACGGACCTCGTTTACGACTTTTGTAAAAGAGTCTGCAGATTTTGCCACCGCGCTGGCCGCTCCTTCAGGTGAATTTTTCGTTTACCCCAAGACAGTTGGAGTTACGATCTTCCTGGGTTTAAGCGTGAAGCGTGCGGCAGAGGCCTGCGGCCCGCTTGAGCCAGGCGATATTATTATAACGAATGAGCCTTATTCTTCGGATGGACTCGCGACACATCTTCCGGACGTGCATGTATTCAAGCCGATATTCGTGGACGGTGAGCTGATCTCCTATGCCTGGGCATTTGTGCACTGCAGCGATGTAGGCGGTCTGGTGCCGTCCAGTATTTCGCCGGAAGCGACGGATATCCACCAGGAAGGGCTGAGAATTCCGCCGGTGAAGCTGTACAAACGCGGGGAAGCGAACCCGGATGTGCATACTTTCCTGAATGCCAACAGCCGCTCACCGAAGCTGAATCTAGGTGATTTCAACGCCATGGTGGCCGCCGTGAACACCGCGGAACAGCGCATGCTGAGCCTGGTGGACAAGTTCGGGGTCCAAGCGGTCAAGGACAGCATGGAAGACTTGATGGACCAGGGAGAATCGCGTGCGCGGCAGGTCATTTCCCGGATTCCGGACGGCACGTACAGCTTCGCCGATTATCTTGATGATGACATGGTGTCGGATACGCCGGTGCGTCTGGCGGTGTCGGTCATTGTAAAGGATGGAGATATCACCCTTGATTTCTCCAAATGTGATCCGCAGGTCAGAACAGCGTTCAACCTGGTTACCAATGGTAAGAAACATTCATTCCTGTTCCAGGGACTGATCAACTATATTATCAGCTCGGATCCGTATATTCCGGTTAATGGCGGACTTACGCGTCCCATCTCGGTCATTGCACCGGCCGGCACGCTGGTGAACCCGGTTTATCCAGCAGCGGTGGGGGTAAGACATACCATCACGATGAGGCTGTATAACGCCGTTCTGGGTGCGCTGGCTAAAGCCATTCCGGATGAGATTCCGGCTGCAGGTGCAGGACAGTCTGCCATTGTGGTATTATCGACACCTGATCTGCTGAACGGTACTCGGAATATGGCTGTCGTTCAGCCGATGGGCGGCGGAGGCGGCGGGCAGAGCGATATGGACGGTGCCGACGGCATTGACCATGCATCCGGCTTCCTGCGCAACACGCCGATTGAAAGCCTGGAGCAGCATATTGAGGTGCTGGTCCACCGTTATGAGCTGCTGGAAAACACGGCAGGAGCCGGACAGCATCGCGGCGGCCATGCGATCGTGCTGGATTTTGAAATCCTGGAAGAAGGCTCTACGGTGACAGCCCGGGGAATGGAGAGACTTCGCTTTCACCCTTGGGGACTGGCTGGAGGACAAGCCGGTTCATTGGGACAAGTGACCTTGAATCCGGGAAGCGAACAGGAACGTCCGCTGCCTAAGATTAGTGTGCTGCATCCGTCCCCGGGTGATATTATCAGCATTCAATCGCCAGGCGGCGGAGGCTGGGGCAGCCCGTATCTGAGAAAACCGGAAGAAGTGCTGGAGGAATTCCGCGCCGGACTGATCAGCCAGGAGCATGCAGAACAGCAATACGGCGTGGTGCTGGAGGTGCAGAACGGCAGCTGGAGCGTGAATAAGGGCGCGACAGAATCTCTGCGTGAAAGTGTACAAGTTCAGGATGATATGTGGGATTTCGGTCCTTCCAGAACCGCTTATGAGAGCGTCTGGACACCGGAAGCCAGCGATACACTGGCAGTCCTGCTGCAGCAGCTGCCTCCGATGCAGAGAGCGGTGCGCAAGCAGTGGGTTCATGACGAGGCGGCCCGGCAGTCCAAAGACCATGCGCTTATGCCTGAAGATATACAAGGCTTGTGGGAGCAGTGGGCTGCAACCGCAAGATAGAGTTTTCCAGTATTTTGCATTCAAAAACAATAACCTACACTTCATACAAAAGGGGTAATCTCACATGTTCAAAAAGAAAAAATTCGCATTTTCCGCACTGCTGCTCAGCCTGGCTGTATTCGTTTCCGCCTGCGGCGGCAGCAACAGCGGCACCAACGGTGCAGCTGAAGATGACAGCGCCGCTGAGCTTCCGAAAACCGACACGGTCGTTGTGGGCGTGTCCGGCGGCGCATGGGAAGAAAATATCCGCTCGGCAGCCCTGGATAAATTCCAGGAAGAGACCGGCATTAAAGTTCAGGTGGTCACCGGTACGGATGCCGAATGGTTTCCAAAGCTGAAAGCTTCGAACGGGAAAAACCCCGCTTATGATGTTCTGGTTCTGCAGCCGGACACCATTCAGCGTGCTGCGTCAGCGAACCTGCTTCAGCCTCTGGATGCTGAGAATGTGCCGAACCTGGCAGACTTGTATCCTTCCGTTCAGGAACGCTTCACCTATGATGACAAGGTATATGCCGCTGGATTCAGTATGGGCCAGCTCGGCATGATCTACCGCAAAGACCTGGTGAGCAATCCGCCGACCAAGTGGGCTGATCTGTGGAATGAAGAGTATCAGGGACAGGTAGCGATCTCCTCGCCGACGTATTCAGCCGGCCTGCAGTTTTTCTCTGGATTAGTCCATGCGCTGGGTGGAGAAGAGAGTAACGCCGCAGATATCGATAATACCTTTGCCCAACTGGCAGAGCTGAAAAAAAATACAGTTGCTTATCCGGATAATGCAGGTTCCATTCAGACCCTTCTGGAGCGCGGCGATGCAGCGATCGTTCCGTTCTGGGACGGACGTGCCTTCGCGATGCAGGATGCGGGCCTCGACGTCGGCTTTGTTTATCCTGAAGACGGTCCGGTTGCTGCAGTGGCAAGCTGGTCTGTTATGAAAGGCAGCAAAAACCTGGCTAATGCCTATAAATTGGTGGACTATTTGTCCAGCCCTGAAGTACAGAAATCGTTCTCCGATCTTTCTCTGTATGGAATGACCAATAAAAATGTGGAGTACAGCGACGCCCTGAAAGACCGTGTTCAGGTCGGCGAAGAAGCGTACAGCAAGCTGACTTGGGTAGATTATGAGACAGCTACGCCAAATCTGGCCGACTGGACAAACCGCTGGACCCAAGCCTTTGGAGGCAGCAAGTGAGCGGCATCCATATCGATGATGTAAGCCGAGTATTCGGTGATTTTACAGCACTGGAGCAGGTGCAGCTGCAGGTTCGGGAGGGAGAGTTCTTCTCCCTTCTGGGCCCGAGCGGCTGCGGCAAAACAACACTGCTCAATATGATCGCCGGATTCCTGGATCCTACAACAGGCCGCATCATGATCGGAGAACGTGATGTCACGGACCTCCCGCCTTACCGGCGGGGTCTTGGCATTGTATTTCAGGATTATGCTTTATTTCCACATCTCACCGTATTTCAAAATGTAGCTTACGGACTCAAAGTCCGTAAGCTGTCCAAATCGGAAGTCAAGCGCCGGGTCGATGAGGCGCTTGCGCTGGTTCAGCTGTCATCCATGGCAGAACGCAGACCGCATCAGCTCAGCGGCGGCCAGCGTCAGCGTGTGGCGATTGCCAGAGCGCTGGCGATTGAGCCTTCTGTACTGCTGCTGGATGAGCCGCTCAGCAACCTGGATGCCAAGCTGCGCAAAGACATGCAGACCGAGCTGAAGACCATTCAGCGCCGGACGGGAATTACCACGATTCTCGTGACTCATGACCAGGAGGAAGCGCTGAGT
Organism: Paenibacillus lemnae; assembly: GCF_012933385.1. Lineage (GTDB taxonomy): Bacteria > Bacillota > Bacilli > Paenibacillales > Paenibacillaceae > Paenibacillus_AQ > Paenibacillus_AQ lemnae. The sequence goes on along the minus strand of NZ_JABBPN010000015.1, from coordinate 29,368 downwards.
CTTTCAGACCGGATCGGTATTCTGGGTCATGGGCGGCTGCAGCAGGTAGGAACGCCGCTTGAAGTATACCGGCAGCCGGCAAACCGGTTTGTCGCGGACTTTATCGGACAGGTCAATCTGTTCCGTACAGAGGGTGTTCCATTCGAACGTGTGGAGCGCTATGGAAGATACTATGCCGATGATTATGAGACCGAAGCGGGAACCTCGCTCATTCTGGAAACAGCTGCGGCACCTTCGGAGACGACAGGCACCTTTATGCTGCGCCCCGAACGGATCCGTATCGGAGACGGGGGCAGCACTGGCATCAATCAGGTGAATGCCGTGATCCGGCATGTCAGCTATGCTGGCGATCAGGTTCGTCTGCTGGTCACCCTGGCTGGAAAAGGCGAGCTGATCGCTGTTGCTCCGGATCCGGTATTTCCGGTGCTGCCTCAGGCGGGCGATTCCGTGCAGCTGTACTGGGATGCAGCCGATGTGATTCCTCTTCCGACGGAAGGAGTGTAAAGCCATGGCCCGAACATCCGTGGTGAAGCGCACCAATTCATTTTACTGGCTGCTGCTGACGCCTTCGCTGCTGTTCCTTACCGCTTTTCTGGTTGTACCCTTTATTATGCTGATTGTGCTGAGCTTCAGGGAAGTCGACAGCCTGCTGAATGTGCTGCCAACGTACAGTCTGAGCCACTACACAGAGGTTTTCACCTCCGGCATCTATTTGAATACGATTCAGTCTTCTTTAGGTGTAGCTCTGCTGACGACCGTCATCTGTACTCTGCTGGCTTATCCGGCTGCCTATTTGCTCGTACGTACAGAGCGTCCGGCTCTTCGGACGCTGTTTTATATTTTGCTTATCTCGCCGCTGCTGACGAGCGTCGTTATTCGTACTTTTGCCTGGATTGTCATTCTGGCGCAGAATGGACTGCTGAATGAGCTGCTGATGAATCTGCATCTGATCGACAAGCCTTTGTCCATGCTGTGGAGTATGAATGCGGTCGTGATTGCTTATGTGCAGGTTATGCTGCCGTTTGCTGTACTGCCGATCGCCACGTCAATGGGTGAGATTCAGCCCAAGCTGCGCCAGGCTTCGATGAGTCTTGGTGCAGGCAGAGTCCGTACCTTCTTTACGGTAACCCTGCCGCTGACGCTGCCGGGTATGCTGTCGGGCGCGGCGATTGTATTCTCGCTGGCAGCTGGCAGCTACATTACGCCGCTGCTGGTGGGCGGCCGTCTGCAGCCATTGCTGCCGCTGGCCATTTACCAGCAGGCGGTACAGGTGTTTAATATGCCCTTTGCCGCAGCACTCTCCGTGACGCTGCTGATTATGGTAATACTTGTTGTCCTGCTGCTGGGATGGATATCTAAGAGATGGGAGGCGAGGCTGCGTGACTGATTCCAACAAAAGGCTTCCAAACGGATCTGACCCCAAGCCCAAATCCGGCCGGCGGCGTGTACGCCGGAAGTGGTCGCTGCTGACCACCCTCGTCTGGACGGCAGGGATCGGCGTATATCTGTTCCTGGTAGCCCCGATGTTCGTTATTTTCCTGTCCGCGTTCAGTCCTACCGAGTATCCGACCTTCCCGCCGAGCTCGGTCTCATTCCGCTGGTTCACCGCCCTGTTTACGAACAGTGACTGGGGTGAGGCGCTTCGTGTCAGCCTGATTCTGCTGCTGATTGTAACGCCGTTGACCGTAATCCTCGGTACGGCTGCTGCTTATGCACTGGGACGGTTGAAGTTCCGCGGACGGGAAGCGATCCGGTCGTTCATGCTGTCACCGCTCATGATTCCGCAGGTTGTGCTGGGTATCGCACTGCTGTATGAGTTCACCAGCCTGGGGCTGATCAACACGTTAACGAGCCTCGTCATCGGCCATATGGTCATTGCGTTTCCTTTTGTCGTTCGTACGGTCAGTGTCAGTGTATCCAGTCTGGACCCGAAGCTGGAGTCCGCCTCGATGAGCCTCGGGGCAGGCCGTTGGACCACCTTCCGCAAAATAACGCTGCCGCTCATTAAGCCGGGCATTATTGCAGGTACGGTGTTTTCGGTGGTGGAGTCTTTCGGGGAGGTTTCAATCAGTCTGTTTGTGTCTTCACCGGGGAATATTACGGTCCCGGTCCGGATATTTAACTATATCGATCAGACCTTTGATCCTTCGGTCAATGCGATTTCCGTGCTGTTTATCGCCGTCGCGGTCGTTGCTATGATCATCATCGACCGGGCGGTCGGACTGACGAAGGTACTGTAACTTTTTGGATGCTAAATACATGCAGGCAGAATCGATAGCTTGTGTAATAAAAAGGTAGGATAGGTGGGATCGGCCGTGAAGGACTTGTGGATACAGAATGTACAGGAGCTTAAGGACCAGGTCGTCTTGTGGCGCAGACATTTCCATCAGCATCCGGAGCTTTCTTTTCAGGAAGTGGAAACGTCCCGATATATTGAGGAGCAGCTGCGCTCCTTCGGGAACCTGGATATTTCGCGTCCGACGCCAACCAGTGTAATCGCACGTTTGACCGGGGATGCGCCGGGACGGACGCTCGCCCTTCGGGCAGATATCGACGCGCTGCCGATTCAGGAAGAGAACACCTTTGCATTTGCTTCAAACAGGGATGGGATAAGCCATGCCTGCGGTCATGACAGCCATGCGGCAATGCTGCTGGGTGCTGCCAAGATCCTGTCGGGGCAAAGGGAGAACCTGCGCGGTGAGCTGCTCTTTATCTTTCAGCATGCTGAGGAGCAGGTGCCCGGAGGAGCCCAGGAACTGGTGGATGCCGGTGTGATGGAGGGCGTGGATGCGATCTATGGCCTTCATCTGATCTCATGGCTCGATACCGGGAAGTTCGGTATGATCTCTGGTCCTGTAATGGCAGGAAATGATGCGTTTGATATCGTCATCAAGGGTACAGGCGGCCATGCTGCCTATCCCCATCAGGCCGTCGATACCGTAGCTGTAGCCGGTCAGCTGATCGGCCACCTGCAGCATGTTGTAGCCCGGCATATCGATCCTCTGCGGAACGCACTGCTGTCCATCACGCAGATTCATGGCGGCGCAGCGTATAATACGTTTCCCGAAGAGGTGAAGCTGGGCGGGACGTTCCGCTCCTTCGATCAGGAGGAGCGCGAGCGGATGCCGGCCTTGCTGAAGCAGATTGCAGGGCATGTGGCAGCCGCACACGGAGCATCGATCGAGCTGGATTACCGGTACGGATACCGGCCGCTCCTGAATGATCCGGATTTGGTGGAGCTGGCGAAACAGGCGGCTTCGGCTCATTTTGGCGCAGATGCTCTGCAGGATATGCTGCCAACCATGGGGGCCGAGGACTTCTCTGCATATCTTCAAAAAGCACCGGGAGCGTTCCTCTATGTCGGCTCGAGGAGTGTAGAGAAAGAGAGTCATTTCCCGCATCATACCCCGAGCTTTACCGTGGATGAGGATGCGATGGAATATGGACTGAAGCTTCTGCTGTTACTGGTGGATGCGTGGCAGAATCAATCATAAGTAAAAAGGTGACCTGCGGCTAATGCCAGCAGGTCACCTTTTTTTGGTTGAAGAAGTACAAGCCGCTATATAGGCTGAACAAATGAATGATATGAGACTACACAATCGGTCATTCACTTTATTAGGTGTGGGATGTACTTTGTTTCATGAAGGCTGTGATGTGACGGGGTGCGAGTGAATGCGGCAACGGCTCTAACGGACATACAGTCCGTTAGAGCCGAAAATACAGGGACTTTTAGTTTCTAACGGACATGGAGTCCGTTAGAGCATGATTTTGTGCGTGATCGAGGCTTTCCAAGTGATCTAACGGACTAAGGGTCCGTTAGCGTTGGCCTTGAAGACACTCGTCATTCAAAATGCGCTATGAAGGTGAACTTTAGCGGAGGTGACGAGTGATTCTCAAGATGCGGCAGCGGTCGTGAAATCACTTGCTACCGCAGCCACCCGGGAGGGCTAATTCATAACAGCAGTCTATATAAGCACAGTTCAACAAGACTGAGCATATCTGTGCCTGCATCAGCGGCGGGCAGTGGCTGCCTTGACCTGGGCATACCAGCAGCATTACTTGGAAACCTGCTGTAACCGTTAGCTTGCAGAGCTCTCTCTTTTGGCCGCGAGACCTGTCAGCAAGACTGCCGCCAGAACCATGATGCCGCCGATCCATGGCGTATGCCGGATGCCGATCGTGTCCACGACCAGCCCGCCGATAGAGGCACCGGCTGCAATGCCGACATTAAAGGCCGCAATATTGAGCGCGGAGGCGACATCGACAGCGGAAGGCACGTATTTCTCTGCGAGCTGCACGGTGTACAGCTGAAGGCCAGGCACATTCATGAAGGCGAACAGTCCCATTAAGACAACAGAAGCTAATCCTGCAATGCGGAATGGAATCATGAAGGACATGAGGATCAGCACGATCGCCTGAATGATGAACATGTAGAACAACGCACGTATTGGATTGCGATTTGCCCAGCGGCCGCCGATCTCATTGCCGACGGCTACAGCAATACCGTAGACCAGCAGCACGATACCGACGGTGGACGACCGAAGTCCGATGACATCTTCGAGAATCGGCGTCAGGTACGTAAAGGCGACGAATGTTCCACCGTATCCCAGGGCCGTAATGACAAGTCCGGTCACAATACGGCTGTTGCTCAGCAGGCGCAGCATATCGGAAAACTTGGCTGCTGGCGGCTGCTTCAGGTCTTTGGGAATCAGAAGTGCCAATGCGATCATCGCGATTACACCAAGTCCGGCTACCCCGGCAAAGGTCGCTCTCCAGCCAAAACCTTGCCCGATATAAGTGCCCAGCGGCACGCCGGTTACGGTCGCAACCGTCAAACCGGTGAACATGAGGGCGATCGCGCTGGCTTTTTTCTCAGCAGGCACGAGCTGGACGGCAATGGTAGAGCCGATCGAGAAGAAGACGCCGTGGGAGAATGCAGTCACGATCCGTGCCGCCAGCAGCAGAGCGAAGGACTGGGACAGCGCCGCCGCGGTGTTGCCCAGAATGAACAGCACCATGAGAGACAGCAGCAGCGACTTGCGGTTCATCCGGTTTGTCAGCGCGGTAAGGATCGGTGCGCCGGCTGCCACACCGACGGCGTACCCCGAGATGAGCAGGCCTGCCAGCGTAATCCGGATATTCTGGTCGTCTGCGATGGAAGCGAGCAGGCCGACAGGTACAAACTCTGTCGTTCCGATCCCGAAAGCGCTGACCGCCAGTGCGAGCAGCGCCCATCTGGAGGATGCTGACTTGGATGTTGGAGACGATGCCGCGGTTTGCGTCATACTAGAATTCATTATATGTTAACCTCCTATATATGATGGTTGGACACGCTGTATGCTTTACATTCAGCGGACAAATGCTATTATAGGACGGTACAGGCAAGTAGGTAAGTACGCACTTTAAAGTGCTGTAGATACCATGGGGTAATATAGGTACTAAAAAGTACCCTAACCATAGAGCAATAGAGCAGGAGGTGAAAGGCATGGGTTACAATATACCGGTTGAAGCGACTCTGGAAGTGATCGGCGGCAAGTGGAAGGTCGTGATTTTATGCCATCTGGATAAAGGGGAGAAGCGTACAAGCGAATTGAAGCGCCTGATGCCCGGCATCACCCAGAAAATGCTGACCCAGCAGCTGCGGGAGCTTGAAGAGGCGGGGCTGGTGAAGCGTCAGATTTTTGAACAGGTACCGCCGAAGGTCGTCTATTCCCTGACGGATTATGGATGGACCATGAAGCCGATCCTTGATGCCATGTGCTCCTGGGGAGAGTGCCATATGGAAAAGACAGGCCAGCATTTAGCCGAATGAATATTGTGGAAGATGTGGCAGCAGGCGGTATCAAACAACTGTGAGGGAGAGGAATTATGTATCTGCTGAGTTATTTCAAAAAAGAGGCTGAACAGTTTTTTTTGGCTGAGAGTGAGGACGGACTTCACTGGAAAGAACGAAACGGCGGTCTGCCGCAGCATGTGTCCGGTGTCGGAACAGGCTCCATCCGCGATCCGTTTTTGTTACAAGACAACAGCGGCCGCTATCATCTGATCTGGACCGACGGCTGGGGCAGCCGCAGCATTGGATATGCCTCCTCGGCTGATCTGGAGCACTGGGAAGACGAACGGCTGATTGCGCTGATGGAACATCTGCCGCAAACGCAAAACGTCTGGGCCCCGGAAGCTTACTACGACAAGTCGTGTGACGCTTACCGGATTGTCTGGTCATCGACGGTAGGGGAAGGACCTCGGGATCACCGCATCTGGTCTGTGACCACAAGGGATTTCAAGACATTCTCGCCGGCGGCCTTGTTTTTCGACCCTGGTTACAACGTCATTGATGCGAGCATCATGGAATTGGACAGTGAATATCTGATGTTCTTCAAAGACGAGCGCGGTACGAACGAACCCGGAACGGACTTTAAGGCGATCCGCTCCTGTTCCATCTCCGCCCAGCCGGGGGGCGCAGTCTCATTCGGCCACATCTCCGAGCTGCTGACTCCCCCCCTTACGGAAGGACCGACCTTGTATGCCCTGACGGAGAATCATGATTCAGGCTATAAATGGATCATGCTGGCCGACGGTTTTCAGGACGCCACGTATACGGTCATGGGGTCACGTGATCTCAAACAATGGGAGCCGGTTCCCGCAGATCAGGTTGTTCTGCCGACCGGCCTGAGACATGCCTCTGTGCTTGCTTTGGCATAAGGAGAAGCCGGAGGGCGCAATTAATGTTATTTAATGGTCATGATATGCGTTTTTAAGTTTAGGGCAAAAAAGAACCAGCATGTTTAGTATGCTGGTTCTTTTTTTCTTTTGCACGAGTTGAGTTTGGTATTCAAGCAGGCTTTAGGAGCCGTGTTTTTATAATTTAATCAGTTCATTTTCAACCAGATCCCACTCATAAACAACTCCGGTATACATATCAACATAGTACCAGCCGTAGGTAGCAATGTGAGTAGGCATGTTCTCAAAAGCCCTTACTATATAGTAACTACCATCTACCCCCTCATCCATATAATGGAGTTTATATTTATCGGATTCTTTTTTAATTTTAGTGTATACAAGATCAAATGCTTTATCTTGTGTTACTTTAACATTCGGTTGTTTTCCAATGAATAAGTTATCTCCTTTTAAAGAGACGTCCTTGTTTAATGCATTGCTCATAGCACGAACAGGAACATAGGTAGTGTTTTTGTATGTGATCGTATTAGCTGTGCTTTTTTTAACACCATCTACATATAAATTGACCTTGTTTAATACAGCCTTAATGTTTGTACTAGAAGCAGAGTAAGCTGTTACTCCTGTTAACATTGTTCCTAGAATTAGACCGATCACAATTCCCTTTACTTTGTCTTTCATGATGAAAATCCCCTTTTGTTTTTGGATAAGGACAATAATCCTTTTGAGTCACTTCATGATGTGCGGCGGGCATGGAAGGCGGCAGCAGCTGAAAACACAAGTAAGGAGAACAAAATCAGCAGGACGAGAGGTTCCCTCAAAGCATAGTAGAGCACACCAATGAGGACAAACCCCATCCCGTTAAAAGCGATAAGCCTTGTCGTAACGTTGTTACCTGCAAATCGGGCTGCCATAAAGCTGAGCAGACTCATCACAATATGAGCAGGATAAACAACTAAAAAGGTCAGCGTAAAGAGTACGAAGTCACCCGGAGAGCTCATATAATATGTATCCGGATTCAGTAATTTGTCCAGATAAATGAATAGAAATCCATAAACTACACTCAATAAAATGGATATCACAACGATGTTCATCATAAGTTCTTTGCTTGCTCTTTCCATCGTGGGCCCCTCACTATTCATCCCTGGACTTCCAGGACAATATAGCACTGAATAGATAGTTGATGAGGAACAACGTGATGAGGATGAAGTCGACATCATGACTTTGTCTGCCGCCGCCGCTATTGTGAGTGCTAATGATCATTACCTTCAGTAAAAAATAACCCAACGTCAAATGAATGACAGCGAAGATGATTCCGCTCCAATACTCCTTCTTAAATACGAGGCCGATGCCCGGAAAGATTAAAGACAGGCATAGCGCAAGCCTCTTTTCCATCTCCTTCAAGGTCAGTGTATCCATTCTAAATTCCTGCTCCTTTCAAACTGTAGTCAAAGCTATATCGTTTTTTGCCATTAGCAGAAAGGGTTCCATATTGATGCTTCAGGACGCTGACCTGCTTCACTTGATATTCCGCTGTTTGTTACCCAAGAATAATTTTTGCTGCCACCGATTTTCCCCGCTCCATATCAAAAGTTCTTGTCGAAGAATTGTAACATAAAAAAATAACCCCATCGGCAATAGTCTATCGTCCTTAAGTTGTCACACTAAAAGGAAGGACCACTGAATGGGTTGTAAGAAGCAGTTTATCCTATTTCCAGGCGATTGACCATATCTATGCTAAAAAAATATTTGACCAACTCGATTAGTGCAACACAGAATTGTGTTTATGCTGATCATATGTACAGCTGTATGTACAGTTTAAGTTTATCTATTTCTCGAATTAATCGCGATTATTGTAATGATCGCTTGGACGCCAGCAAAAAGTGGACTGAAGACGAAGATTAACGAACCTTCTCCTAAAGGGACCCCGTAAACTATAGTAACTATGGAAGATCATGGCGCTGGCATGACAAAATATTTAGCGGTACTGTAAGAAACTATAACTCCTTACTCAGCCTCTTTTGGATGGACTAATGAAGGCAAACAATGGACTTTTGCTGACCAATGGATCTATGAACACTAAAAAACCCTAATCTGTGCCCCTATTATTTACAATGGGGGTTTTTTAATTTTTTTTATTATTTTACAATAGGTGGAAATGATTAAGGGAAAAAGGTGAGTTCTTCTGAAACTGAAATTTATCATTTCACTAGGAATTAATTCATTTTGACATTAAAAATAGCAGTATATATGCGTTTTATAAAAAAGGGGGATTAAGTGAATCAGGACTGGGTTTTATTAAATTAGAGAACAGTGAAAAAATGAAAACACACATCACGGATTTTGTGCTCATTGATATATTTAAGGAATTTACATATGGAATTTTAGAATCTGAACAAACAGGAGATTTTATCGTATATGGCGCAATAATTAACCCGCAAATAACAACTATAGAGATAAATGAACAACAAGGTAAAATAATACAAAAAAACGATCTGACTATATGGTATTTCATCTTAGAGAGTCGACCCCTCAGATCGTCGATTAAGGCTAAGGATTCTGAGGGGAAAGTTCTTCTTGAAGAGAAGATTTATTAGTTTCACAATAAGAGGCACACTGTATGCATTGATCTTGATTCGTAACACGAAACGTCATCGACTTGCTAGAGTCGTGCCTTGTTGGACAATGGATCAGCATCTGTTAAGTGAGAATAAGAGATTTCCACTTCAATTGATTTCTGTGTTCCAAATGCAAAAGGCTCTACTGCAAGCTCCGAACGATAACTTCCGCGTCGCGGGCTACCCCGCCGATCAGGGCGGACCCTCTGCGGGACTGCCACGGCAGCCCCAGGAAGTACAGGCCTCTCACCGGTGAAGCGCCTCGTTGATGGATGGGTTTTCCTTCAGCATCAAGGATCCCGGGCACCTGCATCCAGCTGTAATCAGACCGGAATCCGGTGGCCCAAATGATATTGGGAAAAGCATCTACTGTCCCATCTTCAAACGTGAACACATCCTGCTGCACTTTCATGGATCTTGGCTTGAGCATCACACGGCCAGACCGTATTGCTTGTATCAAGTCACTTCCGAATATGGGATCTCCTTTTCCGCGGATCCATCGCCCCGCCTTGCTGTCGACGGTGGCGCTGAGTATGCCGGTTTTATCAAACCACCAGAAGATGCTTTTGCCCATGAGCTGCAGCGGGAGGAATTTCATTTTATGTCCGGCCGAAAGATAGACCTCGCGCTCTTTAGAGAGCTCTACGGCGATCTGAGCACCAGAGTTGCCCGCCCCGACGATGAGAACAGGGCCTTCTTGGAGTGATGACGTGTTAATGTATTGCGAAGTATGGATTTGATGGATGCTCCGGGACAGCTGATTTGCAAAAGAGGGAATCCACGGTTTTTGAAAAGGTCCCGCTGCAACGATTATCTTCTCAGCATGAATCACGCCAGAGCTGGTTGTTACCCGGAAAAGGCCGTCGTCCTCCTGATCCACAGCGTGGACCTTGGTCCCCAGCTGCACAGGAAAGTCAGAATAGGCGGCGTATCGCTCCAGGTAATCGGCAATCTCATCCTTGGAGGAGAATCCATCCGGGTCTCCTTCCAGCGGAAGGCCTGGCAGCGCATTATAGGCTCTTGGCGTGAAGGTGACCAGGGAATCATAACGCTGTCTCCAAACATCCCCGATGCGCTGCTCCTGTCCGATGAGAAGGAAATTGACTTGTGATTTGTTCAAATAATAGGCGGCAGCCAGTCCTGCCTGGCCGGCCCCGATAATAAGCACGTCTGTGTTTGTCTGCATAAGAATCCCTACACTTTCAATTCCGCATGTCTGGTAGCGGAGGTTTCGATTTGGATGGTGGTGTGTTCGATGTGAAACTGCTCGGCAATCAGCGAGATGGCTTGCTGCAAAATATGCTGCTGATCCCCATCATCCCCAACCAACAGGTGGCAGCTCAGCGAATCGAGACCGGACGTTATGCTCCAGATATGGAGATCATGCACGTTAATAACGCCAGGGATATCCTCCAGTGCCTGCTGTACCTGAGAGGAGTCGATGGAATGCGGCGTCCCCTCCATCAAAATATGCACGGTATGCGTAATGACGCCCCAGGCACCTTTCAGAATCAAAAGGGCAACCAGCACGCTGATGATCGGATCCGCAATATACCAGCCGAAGAGCAGCATCACAGCACCTGCAGCAATGGCACCTACGGAACCCAGCGCGTCTCCGAGCACATGAAGATAGGCGCTGCGCATATTGATGTTATTTTTGACATCGCCTTTTCTCATGAGTGACCATGCACTGAGGATATTGGCGAGCAGCCCGATCGAGGCAATCAGCATCATGGATCCGCTGGCTACGGCAGGAGGCTCAAGAAATCGCCCATAAGCTTCCCAGATGATAAAGCCGGCCACAACAAACAACGTGACACCGTTCAGAAGTGCTGCCAGAATTTCAAACCGGTAAAAACCGAACGTCTTCTTGGAGGAAGCGGGCCGGGCTGCAAAAGATACAGCGGCCAGGCTCAGCAGCAGCGATACCGCATCATTCAGCATATGTCCGCTGTCAGACAGCAGGGCAAGGCTGTTCGTAATCAGGCCGCCAAAGAACTCCAGCAGCATGATGCTGAACGTAATGATGAGCGCGATGATCAGGCCTTTTTTATTGCCGTTTGCATCCATGCCGTGGTGATGACCGTGACCGTGATCATGCCCGTGTCCGTGCCCATGATGACCGTGATGTCCGTGATGAGAATGGTTATGTGAGCTCATAGCTTCTACCTCCTAACAATGCTCGGCATGGCGGATCGCCTGCTTCAGCAAAGAGATGACGTGATCGTCGTCGCATGAGTAGATGATGGTGGTGCCTTCCCGCCGGTTTTTGACCAGCTTCATGGTTCGCAGCAGGCTCAGCTGGTGGGAGACTGCCGACTGGGAGATATCCAGCACCTCTGTAATGTGGCTGACAGGACACTCTTCTTGAGACAGCATGTAGAGAATCCGTATCCTCGTCGGATCGGACAATGCCTTGAAAATCCGGGATACGTCGTCAACCGTTTCAGGCTTTAAAAAAGAATGTTCATGAGCTTCCATTTGGGATTCGCCGCCTTTGTGTATTCAATATGTACCGTATATTCTATATATGAGCATATACTCATATATAGAATATACGGGGTGAGGAAACTATTGTCAATCATCCGGTGGAGCATTAATCAGAAGATGGTCCTCAATCAGAGTCAGCACCATTACCGTATAAGGTCTTATCTACTTGAATCCAATTCACTAGATCAGATCTGTGAGCAGGATAAATGGTCTCCAAATCGAAGTGCTCTTTTAAAAATCGAATACCTTTGTCTGTAATTCTGGTTTGTTTTAATGAATAGAAATCTCCTACCACTAAAATTTTGTCAAGATATCCTTGCTTCTCTAACAGTTTGACCATCCTGAGGAATTCATGTTCCTGAATCCCGTAATCCTTGCTCTCTGGGGTGAATTCCTTTTTGTGAATCTCTCTTAAAATACTATAGCCAACTCTCATCTAAAGCCATCTCCAATGGGATACCAATATGGAACAGGCCTGGTTTACGCAGGCCTTTTGAGCGAATACTCGAAATTATGCAGTGGACTAGCCATATGTAACATTGATGAAGTAAAAGGAGATGCAGTTGAAGGAGCAGGAAGGAGCTGTTTATGCCGCGCATCTCCAGAGAGCCTCACGCGGTCTCACAATGTGCTGGAAGCCTGGGCCAGCAGGGAGGACAGCTGATCGTAGTCCGGCTCATCCCCCTCGCGGATCTTCAGCCACTTGCGTTCCGGGGGGCCCTCAAATCCCTTAGGGACTTCAAGCTCGCCTGCATTCATAATCATAAACGCAATGGCATCCTTGGACGGGGAAATCACGGCCGCATAATGCCCATTTTTTAAAAAATGAGGCTTCTTGTACTGAATGCGTTCCTCCGCGTCCGGAATGGTGTTGTGGACCAGCTGTCTCAGCCGGCTGCAGAGCTCGCTTTGCCACGGATTTGGCAGCTGCTCAATAAAAGCAGTTACGTCTGTACTCATACACCCAACTCCTCCTTGGTATGGAATAAAGTTCTATTTATAAATATAATCCATGTTCCGCGGAGGGACAATCGTTAGTTCAGCACTTTGCGGAATTCCATCGTTAACAAAGGCAGAATGTCGAACAGATCCCCGACAATGCCGTAGTCCGCCACTTTAAAAATCGGCGCTTCCGGATCCTTGTTAATCGCGATAATGATGCGCGACTGGCTCATGCCGGCCAGATGCTGGATCGCCCCGCTGATCCCGCAGGCGATGTAAATCTCCGGTGTGACCACTTTGCCGGTCTGCCCGATCTGCAGGGCATAGTCGCAGTAACCGGCATCGCAGGCTCCGCGGGAAGCCCCCACCGCGCCGCCGAGCAGCCCGGCAAGCTCTTCCAGCGGCTTGAAGCCGTCCGCACTCTTGACGCCGCGTCCGCCGGAAATGACAATGTTCGCTTCGGACAAGTCGATGCTGCCGGTCGTTTTGCGGACGACATTCTTGACCACCGACCGAAGAGATGGCGTCGGGTAAGCAAGCTCTGTGATGGCAGAGGGATTCCTTGAAGCATCAGGGGCTGCGGCTGCAATATTATTGGGGCGGATGGTGATGACAGCAGGCCGGGTGGTAAAGCTCCGTTTCTCAAAGGCCTTGCCAGCATATAAGGGCCGGGTAAACAGGCCTTCGCCGTCCTTGATTTCAATGGAGGTGACATCTGAGATCTGCCCTGCCCCCATGCTGGAGGCGATCACTGGAGCCAGGTCGCGCCCGAGCGCTGTGTGGCCGAAGAGGACGACAGTTGGCTGTGCTTCAGACACGGCAGCCTGAATGGCCGCAGCATAGGCATCCGGTGTGTAATGCTCCAGATCCTCATCCTCAATTGTATAGATGATCTCCGCTCCATACGCCGAAAGTACCGCAGCGGCATCGGCTGTGTTCGATCCGGCGGCCAGCACAATCCGTATGAAATCCCCTTCCTGCGCCAGAAGCTGCGCTGCTCCCAGCGTCTCGAGAGCAACCTGCCTCAGCTTTCCTTCCCGCATTTCCGCAAACACCAGCAAAAATTGACTCATCACAATGACCTCCTTGCTATATAAAATGAAGTTAAGATATTACCCTTCTATAACGGAGGTGACAAGTGATTCTGGAGAAGCGTCAGCGGTCGTAAGAACACTTGCCATCGCAGTAAACCAGAACGGTAACGTTTAACTTCAGTCATGACGGACGTCCCCGGCACCATACAATGGAACTAATCAGCGGTCGTATCAGGCTGCACCTTGGTCCGCAGCAGAGACACCAGCTCCTGCACTGCCGCAGCCGGTTCGCCTTTCAGAATGCGGCCGGCTTTGCGCTCCGGCGGCAGAAACAGCGCCGCCTGCTTCGTCGCAGGCTGAATCTCATTCGGCGAAAGACCAAGATCATCCAGGGTCAGGCGCGTAAAAGGTTTCTTCTTCGCCTTCATAATGCCGGGCAGGGAGGGGTAGCGCGGCTCATTCAGTCCCTGCTGGGCAGTGAACAGCGCCGGGAGAGGCACTTCCACCACCTCCAGATCGCCTTCGGCATCCCGGTGGACTTCAGCGCTTCCGCCGCTAACCGTCAGCTTCGTAATGGAGCCGGCATGCGGGATGCCCAGCAGTGTCGCTGTACGGACAGCGACCTGCCCGCCGCCGCGGTCGACCGAGAAGCTCCCGCCGAGGATGAGATCGGCGTTCTCCCGGACCAGATAGGTATGAAGAACCTTGGATACCGCATATTCGTCATCCGGAATTCGCTCATCCGTAATCAGCACGGCCTCATCCGCCCCCATGGCCAGCGCGGTTCGCAGCGCTTCCGCTGTCCGTTCCGGTCCTGCTGACAGCAGCTTTACGCTGCCGCCGTGCTCATCGCGGAGCCTGACCGCTTCTTCCACCGCATACTCGTCATAAGGATTGATCACAAAGGTGACGCCGTCTTCGCAGACGGCTCCTTGGTCCAGCGTTATTTTTTCCTCCGTATCCAGCGTCTGCTTCAAAAGAACAACGATCTTCATACATCACCTCTCCTTTCATGTGGAACCATCGTGAACATGGGATTCTATGCGTAAGGCCTGCCGGTCATGCCGTGCAGAAAGAAACGCAGCGTATCCTCGACCTGCCCGCTCAGCGAATATTTTCGTCCCGAAATCAGCCAGGAGGTGACCGCTTCATCCATCGCACCAAAGATCAGCTTCCGCACCAGCTTGATATTCAGGCCCGGCTGGAACACCTTCTCCTCCATACCCTGCTGCACAATCTGCTCGATCAGCTGAAAATACGGCTTCAGCGCACTCCCGATGGCCTTCCGCAGCTCCAAATCACTCTGCCTCAGCTCGATCTGGGTCACGTAAGCGAGATCAGGGTTCTGTTCCAGCTCGCTAAAATGTATCTCGCACACCTTGCGGAGTGCCTGCGCCGGATCGCCCACGCCTTCCACATGGTCATGGAACTTCCCGACGAGCTCGCCCAGCCTTTCCTGGAACAAGGAAATGAGGATATCCTCCTTTCGCTTGAAGTACAAATAGATCGTTCCGTCAGCCACACCGGCGGCTTTGGCAATTTTGGAAACCTGGGAGCGGTGGTAGCCATGCTCGGCAAATACCTTCAGGGCACCCTGGAGTATGAGCTGGTATTTTTCAGTTTTTTTCGTTGTCACGATGCATCACCCCTGGTATCAAAATATACGGTCATTTTATTTTTTATGAATGAATCCTCATTCATTTTTCAGGCGCGGTGATCATAGGATACTGTCGTAACCGTTATCATGAGGTGCTGCGGCGTAAATACATTTTTCAAAAAAGGGGGTGATACGATGAGCTGGCCCATTCTTCATGCAATCCTCTTCGTCCTCGTCACCGGCGGGGCGCTGTTCATGTTTGCGACTGTAATATACCGCCGTTATCTGTACATTCGGCTTGGCAAAAGAACTCCTCTCCAGCCCAAGTGGAGGGAGCGGCTTCAAGGCTTCGCAGTTCAAGTGTTCGGCCAGAGCAAGCTGCTCAAGGACCGCCGAAGCGGTGTCATGCACTTCGTTATTTTTTACGGATTTATCATCCTTCAGTTTGGCGCGCTGGACATCATCTGGAAAGGACTCAGCGGACATCGGCTGCCGATTCCGGGCTACGAGGGTTTCATCCTGATGCAGGAGGTGACGGTGTCACTCATTGTGCTGGCTGCGGGGTATGCGGCATACCGGCGGTACGGGGAGAAGTTGAAGCGGCTCAAACGGGGCTGGAAGCCGGGCATCGTCGTGGTGCTGATCACCTCGCTGATGATATCCGTGTTGCTAACGATGGCTATGGAGCGGCTGAGAGAGGGGCTGTCTTTCTCGGGGATGGCGCCGGTGTCGTCTAGTCTGGCTGCGGTTTTCGCATGGATGCCGGAGTCAGGGGTCGCTGTCGCATATTACGCATTCTGGTGGATTCATCTGCTGATCCTGCTGTCTTTTCTGGTGTATGTGCCGCAGTCGAAGCATTTTCACCTTATCACCGCACCGGTCAACATTTTACTGCGGCGCACAGAACCGCCCGGACGATTATCTTCGCTTGATCTGGAGGACGAGGAGGCGGAAAGCTTCGGAACAGGCCGTATCGAGGACTTTACGCAAAAGCAGATGCTCGACTTCTACGCCTGCGTGGAGTGCGGCCGCTGCACGAATGTGTGTCCGGCCTCGAACACCGGCAAGCTGCTGTCTCCCATGCACATGATCGTGAAGCTGAGGGATCATCTGACGGAAAAAGGAGCCGTGCTCACCTCCAGGTCACCCTGGATGCCTGCAGCGATATTCGCCGCACCCGGTACGCATCAGATAAGTACAGCGCAGGGCGCCATGAAACTTGGGAATGGAGAGGGAGTGACGGATATTGCGCCGACCATGGCCGCCCAGAAGGCGTCATGGCATCAGGTACAGGGCGTGGATCCCCGCAATGTGCAGCTCATCGGCGGGGTGATGACAGAGGAAGAGATCTGGGCATGCACGACCTGCCGAAACTGTGAGGATCAGTGTCCGGTGAGCAACGAGCATGTTGACAAGATTATCGACCTGCGCCGTCACCTTGTGCTGATGGAAGGACGTGTGCCGCAGGAGGCGCAGCGGGCGATGATGAACATCGAGCGACAGGGCAATCCATGGGGCATCAGCCGCAGCGACCGCAGCAAGTGGGTGACGGAAGTGGACCCGGGTGGAAAGCTGGGACTTATCATACCGACGGTCAAGGAAAACCCGGGATTTGAGTACCTGTTCTTCGTCGGCTCCATGGGATCCTACGATAACCGCAGCCGGAGCATCACCCGGGCATTGGTAAGGCTCCTGAACGAAGCGGGTGTCAGCTTTGCGATCCTGGGCAGCGAAGAGAAGAATTCCGGGGATACGCCGCGGCGTATGGGCAATGAGCTGCTGTTTCAGCAGCTGTGTCGTGAGAATATCGCCGCCTTTCAGAAAGCGAATGTTACCAAAATTGTGACTGCCTGTCCGCACACCTTCAATACACTGAAGAACGAGTACCCGGAATTCGGGCTGGAGGCAGAGGTACTGCATCATACCCAGCTGCTGGATGAGCTGGTCAGGAGCGGACGGCTTAGCCCTTCTTACCCGGTACCGGAGCGTATCACGTACCATGACTCCTGCTACCTTGGCCGTTATAACGAAGAGTATGAGGCGCCGCGGAACATTCTCCGGACCATTCCCGGCGTCAAGCTGGCCGAGATGGAGCGCACCCGGGAGAACGGCATGTGCTGCGGGGCTGGAGGCGGCCGGATGTGGATGGAAGAAGGTGCCGGCAAGCGTGTCAATATCGCCCGCACGGAACAGGCTCTTGCGGTATCCGTGAGCATGATCAGCTCCGCCTGTCCGTACTGTCTCACCATGCTGGAGGACGGCATCAAGGAAAAAGAAGCCGAAGAACAGGTCAAGACCCGCGATATTGCCGAGATTCTGGAGATGTCTGTCTTTGGACCGT
Organism: Paenibacillus lemnae; assembly: GCF_012933385.1. Taxonomy (GTDB): domain Bacteria; phylum Bacillota; class Bacilli; order Paenibacillales; family Paenibacillaceae; genus Paenibacillus_AQ; species Paenibacillus_AQ lemnae. The sequence continues at coordinate 11,671 of NZ_JABBPN010000015.1, read as the reverse complement.
CACCCATTCAAGAACAGGAGGTCATGATGCCATGAGTTCTACGCTGAACCTTGAGACCGCTGGCGGCCACAGGAAAACCGGGCACCATATCACCAAGGCTGCCGTCATCGGTTCCGGTGTTATGGGATGCGGCATTGCCGCCCATCTCGCCAATGCAGGGATACCATGTCTGCTGCTGGATATCGTGCCAACCTCGCTTACGCCGGAGGAAGTAAAGGCAGGCCTTACGCTGGAGTCGCCCAAGGTCCGGAACCGGCTGGCATCAGCCGCTGTGGCCGGCTTGCCTGGAGCAGGCAGCGCAACGCTGTATCGGCCCCTTTTTGCAGAACGAATTACGCCCGGCAATATAGAGGATCATCTGCATCAGTTAAAGGAAGCCGACTGGATCATCGAGGTGGTTACCGAGCGGCTGGACATTAAACAGCAGATTCTGGCTCTGATTGAAAGTCTGCGCAAGCCCTCTGCGTTCGTCAGCACCAACACCTCCGGCATTTCCATAAACGCCATGGCGCAGAACCGCAGCGAAGATTTTAGGCGTCATTTTCTCGGCACCCATTTTTTCAATCCGCCACGGCATATGAAGCTGCTGGAGATTATACCGGGGTCTGATACAGATCCGGGGGTGACGGCGTTTATGACCGAATTCTGTCAGCGGCGGCTCGGTAAAGGGGTCGTGCTGGCCAAGGATACTCCGAATTTTATCGCCAACCGGATCGGTACGTACGGACTGCTTGTGACGCTGCGGGAGATGCTTGCAGGCGGATATACCGTGGAGGAAGTTGATGCCGTCACAGGACCGGTGCTGGGGCGACCGAAGAGTGCGACCTTCCGTACGCTGGATCTGGTCGGCATCGATACATTCCTGCATGTCGCCCGCAATGTGTCTGATCATGTGCCGGATGGTGCAGAGAAGGACATATTCACGGTCCCGGATGTCATGCTGGAGCTGGTATCGCGCGGCTGGACAGGAGAGAAGGGTGGTCAAGGCTTTTACAAAAAAATAAAGGGAGAAAACGGCAGCCAGATTCTGTCGCTGAACCTTTCGACGATGGAGTATCATCCAGCGGGAAAAGTGAAAGCTTCGTCTCTGGAGGCGGCAAAAGCAGCTAAAGGTATCCGCAGCAAAATCCGGGCTTTTCTGGGCACGGAGGACCGGTATTCAGCTCTGGGCTGGAATGTGCTGAAACAGGTGCTGATCTATGCTGCGGAAAAACTGGGTGAAATCGCCGACTCCATTCAGGACATCGATCATGCTATGAAATGGGGCTTCAACTGGGAACTGGGGCCGTTTGAAATGTGGGATTTGATGGGCTTGGTGAAAACGGTGCAGCGTATGGAAGAGGAGGGTCTTACGGTTCCGGTCTGGGTGAAGGCATGGATTGCGGCAGGGAACGAATCATTCTACCAGGTGAGAGAGGGCGGCACCTTTCACTACTTCAAGGGTGAGTACCGGGGCGTTGAGGAAAAGCCTGAACACATCTCCCTGCAGGCCCTGAAGGCGCAGAGCCGGAACATGATTATCCGTTCGAACAGCGGTGCGAATCTGATTGACATCGGGGACGGGGTGGCGTGTCTGGAATTCAGCTCTCCGAACAATGCAATCGGTGCTGACATTCTGTCCATGATCTCGCAGAGTGTTGAAGAGGTCCGCGCCAATTACCGCGGGCTGGTCATTGCGAACGAAGGCCGCAACTTCTGCGTGGGTGCCAATCTGATGCTGATGCTGATGGAGGCGCAGAGCGGGGAATGGGATGAGATCGATGAGATGATTACGCAGTTCCAGAGCAGCATGATGAAGCTGAAGAGATTGGAGAAGCCGGTCGTGGCAGCACCGCACCGGATGACCCTGGGCGGTGGTGTGGAGGCTTGCCTGCCGGCTGACCGGATCTTGTTCCAGGCCGAGACTTATTTCGGACTGGTGGAGACCGGTGTCGGCCTCATTCCGGCAGGGGGAGGCTGCAAGGAGACGGTGCTGCAGATCAGCGGCAGGCATCCTGACCGGGACAGTGACATGCAGCGAGAGATCAACAAGGCGTTTGAGATGATCGCGATGGCCAAAACCTCATCCAGCGGCCATGAAGCGCTGGAGATGTATGGCCGCAGGCATGATGCTGTACTCATGAATCCGGATTACCGGATTTATGAGGCGAAGCAGGCGGTGCTGGCGCTGGAACGCGCAGGCTATACACCGCCTAGACCGGGCAGGGCCCGGGTCAGCGGGCGCGACGGCCGCGCCGTCCTGCAGATGGGCGCGCTGGGGATGAAGCACAGCGGGTACATCAGCGATTATGATTACCTGATCGCAAGCAAGCTCGCCGGGATTCTGACCGGCGGCGATGTGCCGGCAGGCACGGTCGTCAGCGAGCAATATCTGCTGGACCTGGAGCGCGAAGCGTTTCTGAGCCTGATCGGCGAGGCGAAGACCCAGCAGCGTATGCAGCACATGCTGGCCAAGGGCAAGCCGCTGCGGAACTAGGCAGCACATGCTGGCTGGCCAAAGATAAGTCGCTGCGGAACTATGCGGCACAAGGTCAGGGTACGGCGCAGGGCAGAGGAGATTGGGGGAGAGGGATGGCGAAGAAAGCTCATTCCCCGCAGCCCGTAACCCGAAGCAAACACATTCGCAATCGCAAGAGAGGTGGTTTGCCATGAGAGAAGCAGTCATTGTATCCCTGGCGCGCACGGCGGCCGGCAAAGCGGTGAAGGGCAGCTTCGCCCAGACGCGGGTCGAGGATCTGGGCAAAGCCGTGCTCCAGGCCGTCATCCACCGGGCGCCGGGGCTGACCATGGAGATGGCCGAGGATGTGATTCTCGGCTGCGCCATGCCTGAGGGGGAGCAGGGCCTGAACGTGGCGCGCATCATCTCGCTGTATTCGGGATATCCGGTGACCGTGCCGGCACTGACCGTGAACCGGTTCTGTGCTTCGGGACTGCAGGCGGTGGCTTTTGCCGCGGAGCGGATCATGCTCGGTCACGCCGACGTGATCATTGCCGGCGGGGTGGAGAGCATGAGCCATGTGCCCATGACCGGCTTCAGGCCGGCTCCGCATCCTGCCATCGTGCAGGAGATGCCGGAGGTTTACATGGGCATGGGGCACACGGCCGAGGCGGTGGCGAGAAGATTCGGCATCAGCCGGGAAGCGCAGGATGCCTTCGCCGCAGAGAGTCACCGCAAGGCGGCAGCGGCACTGGCTGCGGGCCGGTTCCGCGAGGAGATCGTTCCGGTCCCCGTAAAGCTCATTGCTGCAGATGAAGAGGGACAGCTCAAGACGCGCGAGTTCATCATGGATCAGGATGAAGGCATCAGACCGGATACCTCACCGGAAGGCCTGGCGCGGCTTACGCCGGCGTTTGCCCTTGGCGGTACAGTGACCGCGGGCAATGCATCCCAGATGAGCGACGGGGCCGCGGCCCTTGCCTTGATGAGCCGCGAGAAGGCGGAAGAGCTTGGTCTGGCGCCGCTTGCGACCTTCCGGTCGTTCGCGCTTGCCGGTGTCCCGCCGGAGATTATGGGTGTTGGTCCGGTGGAGGCGATCCCGAAGGCGCTGAAGCTGGCCGGGATTACGATGGAGCAGGTGGACCTCTTCGAGATCAATGAGGCGTTCGCTTCCCAGTGCCTGCACATTATTCAGGCACTGGGCATCGACGAGAGCAGAGTTAACGTCAATGGCGGGGCCATCGCGCTCGGGCATCCGCTCGGCTGTACCGGGGCGAAGCTTACGGTCAGCCTGGTGTCGGAGCTAGCCCGAAGGGGCGGCGGCTGCGGTGTTGTGAGCATGTGCATCGGCGGCGGGATGGGCGCTGCCGGGGTGTTCCAGGTCCATGAACGAAAGGAGACTGTGCATGAGTGAGCAGGAGATGAGACCGCCGAAGCTGGCCGGCGGCGGCTTTGTGATTCAGAACATGGAGATGGACCGTTTGTTTACCCCGGAGGATTTCACAGAGGAGCAGCGTATGATCGGCGAGACGGTGCGGAATTTCATCAGCGGAGAGGTGATACCAAGAGATGAAGACATCGAGAAGCTGGACTATGGATTGACTGTGGAGCTGCTGCGTAAATCCGGTGAGCTGGGTCTGCTCGGCGCAGATGTGCCTGAAGCGTACGGCGGCCTTGGCCTGGATAAGGTCAGCACGGCCCTGATCACGGAAGCCCTGGCCCGGGGTTCGTCGTTCGCGCTCTCGTTTGGTGCCCATGTTGGCATCGGCACACTGCCGATTGTGCTGTTCGGGAGCAAGGAGCAGAAAGAAAGGTACCTTCCGGACCTGGCTTCCGGCACCAAAATCGCCGCATACTGCCTCACCGAACCGGACTCCGGCTCCGATGCGCTGAGCGCCAAGACGACAGCGCGGCTGTCAGACGACGGCAGCCACTATGTGCTGAACGGATCCAAGCTGTACATTACGAATGCCGGCTTTGCGGATATTTTTATCGTGTACGCCAAGATCGACGGGGATCATTTTACCGCATTCATCGTGGAGAAGGGCATGGAGGGCTTCACCCTGGGACCTGAGGAGAAAAAAATGGGCATTAAAGGCTCCTCCACCCGGCCCTTGTTCTTCGAGGATGTAAAGGTACCGGCGGCCAACCTGCTGGGCGAGATCGGCAAGGGACACCGCATTGCCTTTAATATTTTGAACATTGGACGGTATAAGCTGGCAGCAGGAACGGTCGGGGGCGCGAAGGAGAGCATCGAGCTCAGTGTGAAGTACGCCAATACGCGCAAACAGTTCGGCGTGCCGATCTCCAGCTTCCCTCTGATCCGTAAGAAGTTGGCCGAGATGAACATGACCGCTTTTGTGATGGAGAGTATGGTCTACCGGACTGCCGGCCTGCTGGATGAGGCGATGCAGGATATCGACGACAGCGGCAGTGATGCAGGGGCAGCAGCGGCAGCTGCGATAGCAGAATATGCGATCGAGTGCTCGATCAACAAGGTGTTCACGTCCGAGGGACTGGATGCGATCGCAGATGAAGGAGTGCAGATTCACGGCGGCTGCGGTTACATTCAGGAGTACAAAATCGAACGGATTTACCGGGACTCCCGGATCAACCGGATTTTTGAAGGGACGAACGAGATTAACCGTCTGCTCATCCCCGGGACATTGCTCAAAAAAGCTATGAAAGGGCAGATTGCGCTCCTTGCCAAAGCCGAAAGTCTCCAGCGTGAGCTGCTTCAGCTTGTGCCGGGACAGACATTTGATGGAACCCTGGAGCAGGAAGACCATGTGCTGAGTATGGCCAAACATATTTTTCTGCTTACCGGCGGACTCGCTGTTCAAACCTATGGCACCCGGCTGGAGAAAGAACAGGAAATCCTCTCATCCCTGGCAGATATGATGATCGAGCTGTATGCCATGGAAAGCATTCTGCTCCGAACCCGAAAGCACATCCTTCGTACCTCGGAGGAAAAAGCGCTGCCTATGATCCAGATGACGCAGGTGTTCGTGTATGAGTCGCTGCAGCGGATGGATGCCCTGGCCAAGGAGATTCTGACCAGCGCGGCGAGCGGCGACATGCTGCGAATGCAGCTGTCGGTCCTCAAGAAGCTGACCCGCACCCAGCCGGTCAATACGGTGGCCCTGAAGCGCAGCATCGGTGAGCGTGTCGTGCGGAGCGAGCGGTACACCGTGTAAACAAACAGCAAGGCGCTCCTGCTGCATGCAGGCAGACCCTGGAGCAGGAGTGCAGCAGGCTGTACAGCAAACAGGAGAAAGGGATGGTTTTGTATGCAGGCAAAGCCTTGGCTCCCGTTTTATCCGGCTGAAGTCGCCCCGACGTATGACTATCCGAAACAAAATTTGGCCTTATTTCTTGTACGGTCCGCACAACAATACCCTAACCGGCCGGCGCTTTATTTTATGGGCAAAACCATCAGCTACAAGCAGCTGCTGCAGCAGTCTTACCGAATGGCGCACGTGCTGCGAAGCCTCGGCATCTCCAAAGGAGACCGGGTGGCCATTATGCTGCCGAATTGTCCGCAGGTGGTTATTGCGTATTACGGTGTGCTGCTGCTTGGCGGCGTGGCGGTCATGACGAATCCGCTGTATGTGGAGCGCGAGATCGCATATCAGATGAAGGACTCCGGCGCGAAAGTGATGGTGACGCTGGATTTGCTCTCAGCAAGAGTGGAAAAAGTGATGGGCGAGACGAATCTGCGCCATATGATCATCACCTCCATTCCGGATTATCTTCCTTTTCCGAAAAACCTCCTCTATCCCCTCAAGGCCAAAAAAAGCGGTCCGCTCCCCGTCATCCGCTACAGCGATACTATTCATTCTTTTAAGCATTTGCTGGACCATGCCCTGGATGATCCGATTTGTGAAAAAGTCGACGCCGAAAAAGACCTCGCTCTGCTGCAGTACACGGGAGGCACGACAGGCGTGCCCAAAGGGGTGATGCTGAGTCATCTGAACTTGATCGCGAATACGCTGCAAAGCGCTCACTGGTGTTATCAGGTGGAGCATGGGAAGGAACGGTATCTGGCGGCGATTCCTTGTTTTCATGTGTTCGGGCTAACCGTGCTGCTGAATCAGGCGATTTACCGGGCAGGGGAGCTGCTGCTTGTACCGCGGTTCGAGGTGGATCTCATTCTGGAACTCATTCGCAAAAGAAAACCGACGCTGTTTCCGGGCGCACCGACCATGTATATCGCGCTCATCCACCATCCCCGGATTCAAAAATATAATTTATCTTCATTAAATGCCTGCATCAGCGGATCGGCGGGTCTTCCGGCCGAGGTGCAGGATACGTTTGAGAAGCTGACCCAGGGCCGCCTGATCGAAGGATACGGACTGACCGAGGCGTCCCCCGTGACGCATGTCAATCCGATCTGGGGGCGGCGCAAGTCCGGTACGATCGGGCTGCCGATGCCGGACACGGAGGCGATGGTCGTCCACCCGGATACGGGAGAGGAGATGCCGATAGGGGAGCCGGGCGAGCTGATCGTGAGGGGACCGCAGGTCATGAAGGGGTACTGGAACCGGCCGGAGGAGACGTTTGATACGATCCGTGGCGGCTGGCTGTTCACCGGGGATATGGCGGTGATGGATGAGGAGGGGTATTTTCGGATCATCGACCGGAAGAAGGATATGATTATCGCAAGCGGATACAACATCTATCCTCGAGAAATCGAGGAGGTGCTGTATGAGCATCCTTCCGTGAAGGAAGCGGTCGTGGTCGGTACGAGAGATGCGTATCGCGGCGAGACGGTAAAAGCATTCATCGTGCTGAAGGACGGGATGCAGCCGGATGCGGCAGATATTGAGATATTTTGCCGGAGCCAGCTGGCTGCGTACAAGGTGCCGCGGGTGTACGTGTTCCGCGACTCGCTGCCCAAGACGATGATCGGCAAGGTGCTGCGGCGCAAGCTGCTGGAGGAAGAGGAGGGCGGCCCGTAGGGCGGCGTAATGGATGCGGGCGGGCTGTAGGGGGAGCGGCACGGTGGCGTAGTGGATGAACATCAGGCGGAGAGGCTTGGGGGCCACCGACGGCATAGGGATGCGGGCATGGGAGAAAGGGCGGGCTGCTGCTGGTATAAGGGATGCAGACGGGAGAGGGGCGGACCACCGGCATAAGGATGCGGGCGGGAGAGGAGCGACCCGGTGGCGTAGGAAAGGTAGGGCCTTCGCTATGTGGCCAGTTTGTGCGGACCGGAGAAAGGCAGGCCTTCGCATCTATCCCAGTGTGTGGGCGTGTTGGCATGGTGGTGATGCCAGTTTGTGGGGGCAGGTCAGTCTGCGTGAGGCTGCCGTGCTTGATTGTGCGGGCGAGGCTGACCGTGGCTGACCGCACCAAAAGAATACAGGTTTGTGCCGGCGGGTGGGAAAGGGTTGAAGGCGGACCGCCCGCCATTTGCCTGCCAGTTTAGAGGCGTGCTGGAAATAAGCTTGTTTTTCAAGCTTATTTGTCTCATTTTTCCTGTTCAGTAAAGTTTAAGGTTGAAAAACAATCTTAAAATCGCTGAATGACTTGCTGCAGAGTAGATTTGGGCGAAAAGTGAAAAAATAAGCGTGAAAATCAGTCTTATTGGGAAAATGGCTTCTGTTTTTGAAGAAATAAGATTGGAAAACAGTCTTAATGATGAATGTGAGGATTTCCCACCAGGCGGGCATCGGGCGCTAAGGGTATGTGCAAGTAATCAAATCAAAAAGGAGGTGCTGCGTCATGTTGGAGGGGGATGGACAGGAGTCGGAGTCACACACAGCTTATCTTCAGGGGATGACGAGAGCAGCTGCAGCGACATTTTGGGGATACCTGGGGTGTGAACTGGAATCAGCAGACAACAAAGCGGTGATAGTTACGCTGGAGGCGCAGCCGCATCATCTCAATCTGATGGGCATTGTGCACGGCGGCGTGCTCTCCTCCCTTATGGATAATGCGATGGGCATTGTGGTCATGCTGAAGCATCCTGAAGAATCTGTGGTGACGAGCAACTTGAATGTGCATTTTGTGATGCCGGCCAAGCAAGGAAAGCTGAGGGTAACAGCTCATATTGTGCATGAAGCCCGACGCTCTGTGACTGCGGAGTCCCGCATTACCGATGCCGAGGGCCAGATGGTCGCGCTCAGTACAGGGTCTTTTCGAGTGATTGGGGGAAATAGCGGAGTGGTTCATCAGACATCAGATCAGGCATGAGCATGTATATTCACATTTGACCGGAGCGGGTAATGCATGCTCATGAAAAACTCCCTGTTGCACAAGGGCGGATGTGTTTTTTTGCAAAGGGAAATTTATGCGTTACCATCATTGCGAAAACCCCACCAGCTTGTACCGCATTTTTCTTGTCAACTTGCAAGACGCTGTGATACAATAAAAATACTGTTTATGCATTTATGCTTTTGTCAACTTTGTCAGGTTTTTTGTTGTCATACATTTGCAGATGTTTACTCGTTTAGGAGGTGGAAGGTGTGGTCATGTTTTTAGAGGTACTGCTTGTGGTTTTCTCGATCGCGATGATCGTGGTCGTTCTTCTTCAGAAAGGTAAAAGTGCAGGTCTTGCAGGTGCCATCTCCGGCGGTGCTGAACATCTTTTCGGTAAAACGAAAGCTCGCGGTATGGATCTGGTTCTGCAGCGCGTCACGGTTGTGGTCGCTATCGGATTTATGATTCTGGCTATCGCAGTTGCTGCATTGAAATAATGTACACATAAAACCTTCGCTTTTTCAGTTATGGGAGAGCGGGGGTTTTTTTGATATCAATTACACATACATATTATGGATATTGAATCATACTTAGTGCCCGCAGCTGCCCCCGGGATACCCCGGATTAAATTCGTGTATACTAGGGTATGGGTATATATAGGTAAACGTTGGATAGAATTAGACTTTGATTTAACCGTAACATACTAAGACGTAAGTCCCCTTGAGGTGAAATGATGATAACAGAACAAAACCTACTTGATTTTATGCGGGAAACCGCCTATAAGCCGATGACGTACCAGGAACTGGAGCAGCACTTCGGGATTAGCGATGCGGGCGAGTTCCGTGAATTTTTGAAGCTGTTGAACGAATTGGAACAGTCCGGAAAAATCATTCTGACCCGCACCAACCGTTACGGCGTGCCGGAGCGGATGGATTTGCTCCGCGGGCGTGTGCAGGCTCATGCGAAAGGCTTTGCCTTCCTCATTCCTGATGACCGGGAGCACCCGGATGTATACATCCATGCGAATGATCTTAAAAGCGCCATGAACGGCGACATCGTCCTGGTGCGTGTGAGCTCCAAAAGCCAGGGCGGCGGCAAGCTGGAAGGCGAAGTAATCCGTATTGTCACCCGTTCGGTGACCCAGGTGGTTGGCGTGTTCCAGAACCATGAGGTATACGGGTTCGTGATTCCGGATGACAAGCGGATCAACCGGGATATTTTTATCCCGCGTGAAGCGATGAACGGTGCTGTAGACGGCGAAAAGGTCGTTGTGAAGCTGGTCAGCTATCCGGAGGGACGGGCTGCGGCAGAGGGCGAAGTGGTTGAGGTGCTGGGTCACAAGGATGATCCGGGCGTGGATATTTTGTCTATTATCCGCAAGCACCAGCTCCCGGAGAGCTTCCCGGAAGAGGTGACGGAAGAGGCAGAGCAGGCGCCAAGCTCGATCACGGAAGAAGAGATTCAACAGCAGGGCCGCCGCGATCTGCGCGGTCAGAACATTGTCACCATCGATGGTGAGGATGCGAAGGACCTGGATGATGCGGTCAATGTAGAGCGTCTGCCGAACGGTAACTACAAGCTGGGCGTTCATATTGCTGACGTTGGATACTATGTGCGTGAAGGATCTGCGCTGGACCGTGAAGCATATGCCCGCGGCTGCAGCGTGTATTTGGTAGACCGGGTTATTCCGATGCTGCCGCACCGCTTGTCGAACGGCATTTGCAGCTTGAATCCGCAAGTGGACCGCCTGACGCTGTCCTGTGAGATGGAGTTCAACGAGCAGATGAAGGTCGTGAAGCATGATGTTTTCACCAGTGTGATCAAGACCAAAGAGCGGATGACATATAATAATGTTCGCAAAATTCTCATTGATGAGGATCCGGAGTTGATCGAGCGTTACAGTGATCTGGTCGACGATTTCCGTCTGATGCGCGAGCTGGCGCTGAAGCTGCGGGACCGCCGGATGCGGCGCGGTGCGGTGGATTTTGATTTTGTAGAATCCAAGGTCATTGTGGACGAGAACGGCAAGGCAATCGATATTGTCAAAAGGGAGCGTTCCATCGCGGAGCAGATCATCGAGGAGTTCATGCTGGCGGCGAATGAGACGGTGGCCGAGCATTTCCACTGGCTGAAGGTGCCGTTCCTGTACCGGATTCACGAGGATCCGGACCCGGAGAAGCTGCAGAACTTTATGGCGTTCGCGGCCAATTTTGGACACCATGTGAAGGGCCGGGGCAACTCGGTGCATCCGCGTGCGCTGCAAAACCTGCTGGAGGACATCCAGGGTACGAAGGAACAGACGGTGCTCAGCACGATGATGCTGCGGTCGATGAAGCAGGCGAAGTATGATGCGGAGAGTACAGGACATTTTGGCCTCGCTGCAGAGTTTTATTCGCACTTTACGTCTCCGATCCGCCGGTATCCCGATCTTGTCATTCACCGGGTCATCCGGGAGGTGTTCGAGAACGGGAACACACTGACACCGAAGCGCCAGGAGTATCTCGGTGAGAAAATGCCGGATATTGCTCAGCAGTCCTCCGAGCGCGAGCGTGTGGCAGTAGATGCGGAGCGGGATACAGAAGCGCTGAAGAAAGCTGAGTACATGCTGGATAAGATTGGTGAAGAGTTCGAAGGCATGATCAGCAGTGTAACAAGCTTCGGCATGTTTATCGAGCTGGAAAATACGGTTGAAGGCCTGATCCGGCTCAGTGCGCTGACCGATGATTATTATCATTTTGATGAGCAGCATATGGCGCTAATCGGGGAGCGGACCTCGAAGGTGTTCCGCATCGGCGATGAGGTGAAGGTTCGCGTGGCGAACGTGAACATGGACGAGCACACCATCGATTTTGAGATGGTGGATATGAAGCCGCGCAGCGAAGGCGGAAGCCGGGGCGGCAAGCGCGGCGGCGGAACTGGCGGAGGCGGCCGGGGCTTTGGCGGCCGTGATGGCGGTGCGCGCGGCGGGGCCAAAGGCGGCAAGCGCGGCGGTGGTAAGCGCGGCGGCGATGCAGCGCCGGCTGCTGCGGG
>NZ_JABBPN010000014.1 GCF_012933385.1 Paenibacillus lemnae | reverse complement strand
GCTTCATCCCTTCCAGGAAACATTCCTGGTTTTCGGCAGGTGTTGGATACACAAAAGACCGATTGCTGTAAGGAAAGGAGACGACCAGTAGCTTGTAGGTCAGCAGCTGCTGGCCTTGGCTAACTTGAATGGTCGTGAAGTCGACCTGAGCTTCTCCTGGAGGGTGTTCCAATCGCTCGTATACCTTCGCTCGCTCCAGTTCCATTTCACCCTTGCGCTTCTTCACGTAGGCTAACACCGTACGTTGTCCACCCGTAAACGCATACTCTTCTTTCAGTCTTTGGAAGATCCGGACCCCGGTATGGCGCTGCTTGCGTGGAAGCAGCCGATCCTCTTCTAGCCAGGTATCGACCACCTCCATGCGAGGGCCCATGACCGGGCTGCTGCTTTTTCGTTTCAATAGGGTTTCATTCCAGTTGTCCTGGTCTGCGTAACGCTTTGCTGTTCGCCAGTGCACTCCCGTTTGTCTAGCAATTTCGCTTACCGTTAATCCTTCTGCTTCGCGTAAAAATTTGATATACTGTTGCTGGGGCATTTTCAGCATCCTTCCAGTCTCCTTCGTCAAGTTGTCGCTAACCTAACGATAGGAGGAAATTGTGGTGCTGACAAGTGCCTCTTTATTTTTGCATCTACTTGAGCATTTTTACGCTGCGATTCTCGGCATTCTTAGTATGCAATAAACAAGCAGCCGAACTTTCTTGCCGTTACATCCCCCAGTAATTTCATACGAACATATTTTCGGTGAATGCTATCATTTGTCATCTCCTTTGTCTAATATATTGATATAATATAGAAACAAAAGAGGAAACTTTCCTTTTTAACGTCTTGTATGGTTTTATACACAAATGATAAAGGGGAACGTTTAGCGTGTGGTGGACAGGAGTGGTGTATTAACCTTCATGAAGAAAACAATTCTTCAATAACAAATACATTAAATAATGAACTTCTGGTAATGCAGTTAGTGAAACGCTTAAATTGCAATTTGTCAATCGAACGTACTAATGATGCAGGACAATAATTTCCATAAAATTAATTTTATTTGGTCTAGAAACATAAAAAATCGAAGATTTGAAAGGTCCTCGACTAAATGGAATGACTTGTATGAATTAATTATCTTCGTATAAATTTCTTTCTTTGATTTGATCTCTTTTCTCCTCGTAATCCACCTCTGAGGCATGTTTCCATTGAGCATCTAGGACCATTTCTGACCAAATGTTGATCGAAACACCTGCCTCTCGATAAATCTTTTTAAGTGAGCATTTTGCATTAATCGGAGCCCTTGATACAAAAGGATTTCCAGACATAAAAAAGGGACTTCACCCCAACTTGGCGAAGTTTTTCGGTGACCAAACCAAAAACCCCAAGAATGGAGGAAGTCACCTTGTATATTCTCCAAGAAAGTCTGTTTTCCTTTGAAGATCTGATGAAAATTCATTCGAAAGATCGATTGCCTACCTTTTTCAGTGCCTTAGATCTTCGTCCGTACGCGAAAGAACTGAGAAGTCGTTCACCCCGAGGAGCTGGTGGCCATTGTAGAGAAGGCATTTTGCGTGCACTCTTAGCTGCTCCTCTTGAGCATATTCAAACCTTTACCAGCCTGCATCATCGACTGAACACCGATCTTCGGTTTCGCTATCAATGTGGACTTCCGCTGGACCGTGAAGCACCATCTATCGCCACACTAAGCCGAGTTTTTGCAATTCTGACAAAGAAAAACCTGGCTAAACAACTGTTCGACGACTTGGTAAAACGCTGTAGGCAAGAAGGCGTCATCGATGGCAGTCACGTCGCGATCGACAGCGCAGCGATCCATGCTTATGAGGAAAAGAAGCCTAAAAGAAAGAGCGAGCAAACGGGCCATGCCAACTGGGGAGCGAAGTTCGACTCCTTTGGTAACAAGGTCACTTGGTTCGGTTACAAGCTCCACTTGGCTGTGGATACGCAAAGTGAACTTCCGCTTGCTCTAGAAGTCACGCCGGCCCATGTCAATGACGGGGAGATGGCTCCAGATTTAATCAAGACCGTAACGGCCGAAAACAACGTGAAATTCTTTATGCTTGATGCGGGCTACGACCAAAAGAAGGTGTACGAAGCTGCCCGGAACGTGAAGGCGCAAGCGATTGTGCCTCTTAATCCTCGGGGAGAGAAAACACCTCCTGCTAGCATGTCGACAAACGGAACGCCATGCTGCTCCATGGGGTTTGCGATGACATATTGGGGTGCTAGTGGCGATGTTTTGAAATTTCGCTGCCCTCACGCCACCGGTAAAGTCGATTGTCCGCTCGGGATGACTGCTTGTTCCTCTTCCAATTACGGTATGGTCGTGAAGATAGATGTAAAAGACGACCTGAGACGGTACAGCAGTCCACACCGAGATACCAAGCGTTGGAAGGAACTTTACAACGAACGTACCAGCGTGGAGCGATGCAACTCCAGAATGAAAACCCACCTTACCGCAGACAGCTTGCACGTCTGGGGAATTCAAAAAGTCACGACTCACCAGTATCTCAATGCGATTGTGCTGCTCGTCTCTGCGCTTTCTGTAACAAGTAAGAAGAACAAAACAGCAGCTTAAAAAATGTTAACGGCAAAATTCTGCAGGTCTGTCCATTTTTAAAATGAAGCCACCGGATCCGCTTTGATCCGAGTGAATCCTGCTGTCTTTACGTCGAAATTAAAATTATGCAAAATGCTCAAATTAAAAAATGAACCTAAGAAGCTGTATCACTGTTGCGGATATTTTCCTTTGCAAGGATAACAGCATCAATGTCAGCTGCCACCGTTAGCCTATTTAGAGTTAAGTGTTACTTCCTTAATCAGTTCTGCATTGGTATTTTTCACATTTCCAACATCTTTAGATACGGGGTAAGATACCATGAGATCATCGGGGTAGGGAATTAAGAGATCTTGTAATTGCTGTTTGTCTGTAAATTCTGGATCCAGCCAGGCATTAACACCGTTCTGATTAAGAATCACCGGCATGCGATCATGAATTTGTCCGACAACTTTGTTCGCTGCAGTCGTTATGATGGTACAGCTTTTTAGCACTTCTCCCTCTGGACTTTTCCATTCATCGTAAAGTCCTGCAAATGCGTATAGACCTTTTGACTTGATTTGAAAACGATAGGGTTGTTTATTGCGTTTCCCTTCCCGCTTCCATTCGTAAAACCCATCGCTAGGAATTATAATCCGATTTCTTTCAATAAGGTGACGAAATGCAGGCTTTTTCTGAACAGTTTCAGCCCGTGCATTGATCGTCTTGTATCCAATCTTTTTATCTTTCGCCCAAAAAGGAACGAGACCCCATCTGTATCCCTCCAGAACCCTATGGCCGCTGCTGCCGTGGATCACAGCCACGGTCTGTGATGGTGCAATATTATAACGAGGCTGAACGTCAACATTTATTTTGTCTATATCAAAAGCCAACTGGATCTCTTCTAGATCACTCGTCAAAGTAAATCTTCCGCACATATTACTCTCCTCCATTCTTTCTATATAGGTAGACAGATCTCAAACTCGATAAACAAAAAAGGCTTCTGAAAAACGAAGCCTTCTCATCATAAAACTTATCCATTTTCGTTTGGATGGCAGAGTTCTCATCCTCTGATCGCAGCCCTTGAATTGCATTCAACAATAATGTTCGCTTAGGTAACGGTCTTGTTTCATATCGTGATCGAGCCGAGCTGCTCTACTCCTTTTTAAAAGCAATCCAATCCAGCTCCAGCCCTGGCTTCACAAAATCCATTCTCATCTCGTACAATCCCTGTCCGAGCTCAACCTTGCCCAAGCGCTGCTGCAGCCAGCGTCCCTCGGTACCGCTGGTCTGTACGGTTGTCAGCAATTCTTCATTAAGGTAGACGTTGCAAGCACATTGGGCCCAGCGAAGGGCATCGGATTTGACTTTGACGACGAGTCGGTAAATACCGGCTTCTTCCACGCGGATCGTGACAGGCCCCGTCCCATCTGGGGAGATTTGTCCCTCGCCTTCCAAGGTCTGTACATGAGTCGCACTCGATACACTAGAAGCTGTCAGCTTCAGCAATGGCGGTTCCGCCTGGGGTTCGCGCGCAAATACCGGTGCTGCCATGAGGAAGCGGCAGATGTTGCTGGCGGCACGCTGCAGCTCGCCACGTGTGACCCCGCCGCTGGCCAGACTTTGAATCGTATTGTCGTCCATGACATTGAACTGGGCGCCGTAATTCTGTACCACCATATACAGATCATTCTGTGCCCGCACCATGGCCGCAGTGTTCTTCTCGTCATGCTGGCCGCCCTGTACCGGATCATTCATTTTGGCCCACCAGTCTGTCATGACAATTCCCGTGAAGCCCCACTCACCCCGCAGGATCGTGGTGTTTAGATCGTAGTTGGACGCAGACCAGTGTCCGTTAATCGGGTTATAGGCTGTCATGATACAGGTCGCTCCGCTGTCCTTAACCGCGATTTCGAAGCCCTTGAGATAGATCTCCCGCAGCGCTCGTTCCGAGACGACAGCATCTACATAATGGCGTTGATGCTCCTGGTTATTGCAGGCATAGTGCTTGAGCGTCGCATGTGCGCCACCGTGCATAATGCCGCGTACGGAGGCACTCGCCATCGCACCAGTGAGGAGTGGATCCTCGGAAAAATACTCAAAGTTACGACCGTTTAACGGATGCCGTCGAATATTCATGCCAGGACCGAGCAGTGCATCGATACGGTAATACAGCATCTCCTGCCCTTCCCATTCATAGAGAGTCTCCACCAGCTCGGAGTTCCAACTGGCTGCCAGCAGTGTACCAATGGGCACCTGTGTAGCCAGATGTCCGCTGTCCATCCGGATACCGGACGGGCCGTCTGCGGTACAGGCAATAGGCACACCGTAATGTAGAAGCTGCTCGCTCACTCCGCCGAAGGCTGAGGCCGTGCCTGGCGTGACAAGCGGGCTGCTCATGCCCTCGCCCCGGACGATGGCAGCGAGATCTTCGTCATCAAGCTGAGCAATGAAAGTTTCAAGAGAAACACGGCCTTCATGTACATCCTTCAACTTGTAACCTTGGTCGCCAGTCTGTTTAATCTCAGCAGGCATGCCTGCTTCCACACGCTTCGCCATATCAACCTGACGAGTGGGTACCTCTTCATAGGTCAACTCGTAGGTACCGTTCGGCTTGCGCTCACCTGGCACGATGCGGGTGAAACCTTCGGTTGGTGCCATCGCTTCCTGCAGCTGATCCAGGACCCGAAGCGTCTCGACCTCATAGCCTGCTTGTCCGTCCAGCTCAACATGCACCGTCTCTCGGACACTACACCCTGCATAGAATCGATAAGTTCCCGCTTCGAGAACATAAGCTGATCGATGTCCGGTCACGCCGCTATCGTCATAGGATCCTAAGGCATCTGCGCTGAAGCGCACGGTAACTTGCTCTGCAGCGCCAGGCTGCAGCTCGCTTGACTTGACGAAGCCGGCAAGTACCCGGGCCGGTTTGCCGAGCTTGCCCTGAGGTGCTTCTACATAGACCTGGAACACTTCTTTGCCTGCGTATGTTGTTCCGGTATTTGTGATGACAGCTTCCACCTGAATGATATCGTTACCACCTTCGTGGATCACACTTCCTTGAACAGCATCTATCTGAAACGTTGTATATGACTGGCCGTAGCCAAAAGGATACTGTACACGCTCTGGACAGAACGTCTCAAAAAATCGGTAGCCGACGTAAATATCCTCCTGATACAGATTTTTCGTGTCACTGCCGTAGTTCGCTGTCGAAGGGTAATCTTCGATTGTGTAAGCAATCGTATCCGTCAGCTTGCCGCTCGGTACGGCATCCCCGACCAACAGATCGGCGATGGCATTCCCGCCCTCTATCCCACCCTGCCAAGCATAGATGACGCCCTGGATCGGGTGTTTGTGCTCAGTATCGTTCAGCCAGCTCATATCAATAATGTTAGACACATTCAGTACAACTACTGTACGGTCGAAATGAGCCGTTACCGCAGAAATCATCGCCAGTTCGTCCGATGTTAACAAATAGCTGCCCGGTGCATGCGCATTATCCTGGTCCTCGCCAGCGGTTCGGCCAATAACGATAATGGCTTTGTCGGACTTGCTGCGGGCTTCCATCACGGTATCGTTCGTGAGCGGCATCTCCTGCTGATGCCAAGGCTCGGCTGCCCAAGCGCCACCGCCATTATCAAATGGATTTTCCTTGAGCCAGTCCTCATAGACACCAGCCAACAGCTCATTAACCTTAACCTGCGGCTTGCCACGCAATCCGTTCAATAGATTGGTCGTATATGCAACGTTGACGCTGCCGCCAGATCCAGTACCGCTGCGGTAATAATCGATCTGCGAGCGGCCAAAAACCGAGATTCTCTCGCCCTGTTTGATCGGAAGGACCTGGTCGTGATTTTGGAGCAGTACAGCTCCCTCTGTAGCCGCTTTGCGGCAGAAGTCCGCGAATGCCTGAGATGGTACCTGTGTCGTTATGGTGTTCACGCTATTCCCTCCAATTGGTATTGTTTACGTTTTCTATTGTAAAGCCTATGGAGGAAACGGGACATAACAAGATATTGACGCAGATACGCTAATTTTGAGGTTTTATAGACTGAAGTTAAAAATTACCGTTCTGGATGGCTGCGATGGCAAGTGTTCTTACGACCGCTGTTGCCTCCAAAATGCTTGAAATTATAATCTATGGTGGCATTTTGGAGGCAGAGCTTATGCTTTCGATGCTAGCTTTCCTGCGGAAAGCTTTTAGGCGGACGCTAGCGCTTCTCCAGAATCACTTGTCACCTCCGCTATAGAAGGGTTTATTCTTTAGTTCAGTCTATATAACATGAGATTTTATAGACGTGGTACAATTTCCTGTTCGATTCTGTTCGGGATTAATTCATACAAGGCACCCACATCACAACGAATGGTATCAGCAATCGATATGGCCATTTTGAGCGGCATCACTCTTTTATTTTCTATAAAGTCGTAAATTCGTTTCGGGTTCAATCGCAATTCGTCTGCCAGCCATTCCGCTGACTTTTCAGCTTCCATCAATCGTTCATTCAGCAAGCAGCGACCAAGTTCAAATTTCAAGAAGCAATGACCTCCCAGACTACAAATTTATTCGATATATCCCAGCTTCACCGAGAAAATCTTTTCGGGTTAATCTCTTTTCTCCAAGCAGTATCCGATAGTTGGTTATCGTTCCATCATGTGAAATAATGAATGTTTTATTATAGCTTTCCCCAACGATCCAATCCAATAAATGCTGAGCATAAACTTCAAAAAGATCTTGTTCGATCCTATTAATCCCTTCTACCCAGCAGTCCAAATCGTAATCCATAATGTTATTAACTCCATACAAATTTGAGATTTCTGATTTAGATAAGATGTGGTCACATGCTAAAATTGGAAATTCGGGGTTTTGTGGAAACATCCTTGGACCAACCAATGGGGAAATAATGAAGTCCATATCATTTTTTAATATTGCAGCCGTCTCTATCGTGCGTTTTGTCGGACTTACAAGAACTAAATCATCAGGATTTATTCTAATTTCATTCCGCAGCTGTGTTACCTGATATTTTCCGTAATCCGTAAGGCTCGGATGCATCGTATTTAAGCGATTTGGATAATCTTTGAGATGTTCTCCATGACCATGCCGGATAAATATAAGTTCCATTCTCCAACCTCCGAATTATAAAACTTCTATATAGGATGAACTTAAAAATTACATACAGGTTCACTTCGATTGAGAACCATCTTCTGATCGCTGTTTTATTTTCAATCTATATAGTCTCCAAAATATCTTAAGATTTTAAATGATTGCAGCATTGCATGGTCGTCAATCTCTTTTGTATAAATAGGTTTGACCAAGGGGTCAACATACATGAATAGAATGGTTAGGGTTATGATCAACACAGATTGAAACCATGGAAGTCTAAAGTGTTTAATAATCATGATATTACTGACAATCCAAGTAGATACAACAAGTAGAAGACTGCCGACTATCCACCCTAATGGAACATATCCTTCCATACACCAGTACACTAGTCGATACCAGTAAAACCAAACTAACATCATAATGAAATTGAGAGGTATCAATGACAGTTTTTTGAGCAATATTCTCCCTCACTTTGCAAGCATTTCAGTTATGATTGTTTTTAAAATAATCATCCACTAATTTTATATATTGATAATACGCATCTTGAGCCTGAGAACTTATTTTCACAAACTCCGATGAAGTGGGATCCAGCAATTTCTCCTTCTCATCTTCTCGCATTTCGATGATAATACCGCTAATCAGCTTGATGTCATCATTTATTTCCTCGAACAATCGAGATGTTTCCTTTTTGTTTAATGGACCTTGCTCACGAGATAAATCAGAGAACAATGGATCATAGGCCAGCACGAGCAGATTCCTCATATTTACTGATAAGTCATCGGCCCTTCCCGTAAAATGATAAGCCGTCTGATTGACGAGCAGTTGATATCTTACCGGGTTCTCGAAATTATTCTCGATGTAGTATTTATCCAGCATTTCAGTTAAGCGATATAATTGATACCATTCAGCATTATAACTTTCAACGGACTCCTTCTTAAGTTCATTGACTTGTTTATGTAACGCAGCATTACTTATTGCAGTTATAAGCAGGGTAATAGTCATGACAATACAACCAATCATCCATTTGTGATCTCTAAACTGGCTCATCACCGATCTTCTCCAATCGTTGTATCTCTGGCGGCTGAGGCCAGAGGAGCTCGTAGCTTTGCCACTCCGTAAAAACTCGGGTGAAGTATTGTGTGTGCAGGTTACCTTATTAAACTTCAGATGATCCAATAACCCAAGCAAGTCTGCGACTAAATTAATAGGTTCTGAAGGTGCTGGAGAGAACCCTGTGCCTCGGGCATCGAAGATTACTACGCGGTATGTTCTGGCGAGCAGCGGAATGAGTTCCAGCCAAACCCTTGAATCCACTTCACCGCTATGAATGAGAACCATGACAGACCCGCTTCCATAGGTTGAATAGCTTAAATCCATCTGACTCCTTTCCAGTATTTGTTAGGTTTGACTTAACAATAAATGATGATTGAATGTTCAGTCAACTAAGCAATTGGGATCAATGACTGACAAAGCAGCATAAATAACAAAAAGCTGCTAACATAGCAGCTTTTCACGAAGAGGAAGCATCTCTTTCTTATATCTTAATCAATCCTAACCTTCATGCACCATCACATCAATACTCCCAAAAAGAACATCATTTACATAAGCGTCAAGTCTCCATTGACCTTCAGCAGGTAAAGAAATTTGCGATGGAATATGTGCATCCGCACCATTCAGTGGACCGCCAATAGAGGATTTTTTTACAACTTCCAGTTTTTCATCATTGTCTTGGTGGGATGCAATGACTTTGAACGTGCCTTGGAATTCTTTCGAATCTCCCCATAAATACCACATGTACTTCTGGGTTTTGCCGAGGTAGAATCGTGAAACTTCACTACCGTCATAAATAATACCTAATTTTCTTTCTTGACCCAGCATCTCATATTGACCAGATGTAAAAGTGGCATTAACACGTTGTACGTGCTCACCTTCCAATTCAACGCCATTCTCTCCACTACAACTTGTTAAAACAAACATCAGTAAAAACAGAAGAAGTGCGAATCTCATGGCCCCCCTCCCTTATTACATATAGTACCATGTTTTCATAATGATGCTATATTTTTTGTTGTACTAAGCGATAGTACGCCCTCAATCATTAGCACCAGCAGCAGCGGATATTCCGGAAGCCACCACACATCACGATTGTCCAGTCTGGAATTGAGCTGAAGGTCTCTGTCCATCTTTAGGATACCGAACATGAAGACCGGCTAATAACGTATCGATCATATGCATAAAGCTATCGTCAAGATCCACTGACATGCCAAATCCTCGTCTTTGCTCCAGTGAAGCAAAACCATGCAGCTGGCTGCGAAATGCTCTTGCAATATGAATAGTATCGGTCGGTTCCATCTGATAAGCCTCTAGCACCTGTGTTACCAAGTCAACGATTTCTTGACCTGTCTTGTATAAATCATGGTCACTATGACTAGGGGCCATGTGGGTAACTTCATACAATCCGGGATGTTTGCGAGCAAATCTCAAATAAGCCTTAGCCATCTCCCGCATGGCTTCATCACTGGAACGGCCAACCGCTGCACGGGTTAGGACAGATAGAAGCTGTTTCAAGCCATGTAATGAGAGCAGCCTGCGAATATCCTGTAATCCTTTGATATGATTATACAGAGACGGAGAACGGATCTTTAACTTTTGGGATAAATTACTCAATGTTAAATTCTCTAGTCCATGTACATCAATAATTTCTGCAGCTGCTTGTATTATTTTATCTAAGTTAATATTGTTTCTAGTTGTCATATGATTACTCCCTTCCACACTCTCTGATGGCTTTGATCATGTCATCTGAAGGATGTTCAAGCATCTCGCCATGGCCGACTGCAAGTACAGATGGATGAAGATCAAGCAGCTTCTTAGCACTCTGCAATGCAGTTGGCTTATGCCATGTGGCCCAAGCTGGAAAAGGAAACCATGGTTTTATGCTGCCGGATACCGCGATTCCGCCGCGAGTCTGAAATGCGTCTCCCGCGATAAGGATGTGATTGCGAGTGTCGAGAAATGCCATCGAGCCCGGGGTATGCCCAGGTGCGTGAACAGCAAGCAAAGACTCAATACGATCTCCGTCATGAAGCAACACGTCGGCTTTGGTTGTTAGCTTTTTGGGTACACTGCCGCGAATCGGTACATTCGGTTCTGATGGGAGCAAAGATGCATCCCCCCCTAGTAACAAAGCATCTCGATCCGATATATATACGATGACATCTGGCAATTCTTTCTTAAGTGCATCCAATGCACCCACATGATCCTCATGTGCATGAGTAAGTACAATACGGCGAATTGGCTTACCAATTCGTGCTGCCTCGCTAATAATTCCTCTGAAACTAAATGGCATACCGGCATCAATAAGAGTCAGGCCGTCATTTTCTTCAATAAAGTAACAATTCACCGGAAAGATCCTGGGCAGAAAAGACATCTGATAAATGGTTTGGTGCTTAGTAACTTTAATGGTGTCCACCTCCGTGTATATTGCTTAAGAACTTATCATATTAACATTTTAACTAATAATATTAGTTATATCAATAATAGGGTTATTTAATTAAAAATTATAGGCTATTTAGCTTGTATCCAGCGAAGGCATGCAAATTACAAGAGTGTATTACCTTCACATTTGAAATGGATGCTAAACAAAAAAACTGACCGTTAGGCCAGCTTTTGGTCATACCCCTGTCAAGTAGACAGATGAAAAAAACTAAGCAGCCAGCGCGTGCCGAAACTCAATCGGCGCGCGCTGTTTGAGTTTTGCCTGAAAACGCTGGTAGTTATAGAAGTAGATGTATTCCTCGACGGCTTGATGAATCTCAGCTTCTGACTTACACTGGTGAATGTACAACTTTTCTGTCTTTAGATGCGAAAAGAAGGATTCGATACAGGCGTTATCCAGGCAGGTTGCTTTGCGAGAGTGGCTGCCTTTTACGCTGAATTTTTCTAATCGTGTGTTGTACGCTTGAGACGTGTATTGGAAGCCTTGGTCCGAATGGAGCACGGCTTCGGACACGTCTCTTTTTCGTGTCCATTGCTCAACCGTATCCAGCACCAACTTTACATCATTGCGCCTAGATACTTGCCAAGCCACAATCTCATTGTTAAAGAGATCCTGAATGACGGACAGATAATAAAAGTGGGTACCATCTGAGAGATACGTAATATCGGTCACAAGCTTCTGCTGGGGAGCTGTGGCATGAAACTGGCGCTTTAATCGGTTAGGATACACCACGGAAGGTGCAGAGTTGGAGCGATTCCTTTTCTTTCGAATGACCGACTGGATCGACAGTTCTTTCATGAGCCGCCATACTTTCTTATGGTTGACGAGGTAGCCCGCCTCCAATAGAGCCGTGCGCATTCGAGGATAGCCGAAATAGGGATGAGCTAAGTGAATGGCTACCATATGTTCTTTGATTTCATGTTCCTGAGCATGAGCTTCCGTCTGCTGAGAGTGTGTACCCCGCCACTTGTAGTAGTTCGCTCGAGATAGTCCTGCAATGGCTAATAGGCGGGTAACGCCGTGAAGGTCACGCAGTTCTTCGATTATGGAGTATTTGTCTCGAAGTCTAAGCCTGGCTCCGTTAGCAGATTTGGATACCGCTTTTTTAAGTAATCTACCTG
The DNA here is from genome assembly GCF_012933385.1 of Paenibacillus lemnae. Lineage (GTDB taxonomy): Bacteria > Bacillota > Bacilli > Paenibacillales > Paenibacillaceae > Paenibacillus_AQ > Paenibacillus_AQ lemnae. The sequence goes on along the minus strand of NZ_JABBPN010000014.1, from coordinate 107,252 downwards.
TGCTTTCAAGTAATCCCGTTCTTCTTCGATACTGGCAAACGTGGCACGAGGACGTCCTTTCATAGGGTTTGTTGCGTTCTTACGTGTGTCGAATGGCTCCCCTTTTCGATATTTCTTTACCCATACTTTAAGCTGGGTACAGTTCGTAATTCCCAGCCTCTCCGCGATGACCTTGTAACTATCTACTCCAGTGAGATAGGTTTGAATTGCCTCTACTTTGAAATCCTCTGTATACGATTGATATACTTGCCCCTTTTTCGCCATGCAAAAATCCCCTCCAAGTTCACTCATGACCTCATGTTAACACATGAGGTTTTTTACGAGTGTCTACTTGAAGGGGATAATACCACTATGGTTGGTTTTTTTATGAATTCTTATTTCTATGTTCTCTGAAATCATAAGTATCCTTGTGAACATCAAGTTGCCTATCATTTATAGTTATAGTGGTTTCGTTAGCCCATTTTACATTAGCTTCATCTATTCTATATTCCCAATAAAGATTTCTGCTCTTCCCACTTTTATTGTCTCTTACCTCGCCTCTAACTGCAAAACTACCCGTTGCCCCTCCAGCATTCACTAGATATGCAGTGAAAGTAAATGTGTTATTAGGAGAGTTAGAGGTGACAATTAAATTCCCTTTTGGAAGTAGAAGCAAAGTAAAGCTTTTCAGATATATATAAATGGCTGCTAAAGTTATCACTATTAAAGCAGCAATCCATCCCCAACGTTTTTTCTTCATAATATTGCTTCCTCGCTACTCGAAATGGGTAAATAGACTGCGATTTTATATGGAGAGGCGGGCATGATAAGCTGATTAGCATCGCGAAGTCCTTGTGCTTCGCGGCTTTCGCGAGTACTCATGCCCGCAGAGGCTCCATGTCAAATCGCTCTATCAGTCTAGAAAATGTAACTTTAGCCACGAAGTATAGCGAAGAGCCATAATATTAACCCTCTATGAAACTTCATTCAAATTTGCCCCCAAAAACAAAAACCCCTCACGCCTTATGGCGCAAGGGATTCCTCTGTTAGTACATGGTCATGTATTGATCGCGTTCCCAGCCGTGAACTTGTGTGCGGTACATATCCCACTCAATTTCCTTCAGCTCATAGAAATGAGACAGCGCGTGATCGCCCAAAGCATCACAGATGACTTCATTGCGAATCAATTCATTCAGCGCTTCTCTCAGGTTAGCTGGAAGGCTAGGAATTCCTTCTTCGATGCGCTCTTCTTCCGTCATAACATAGATGTTACGGTCGATTGGAGCTGGCAGCGGAGTCTTGCGCTTGATACCATCCAGGCCTGCTTTCAGCATTACTGCCAAAGCCAGGTAAGGGTTAGCAGCCGGATCCGGATTACGAGCTTCAACACGGGTGCTAAGTCCTCTGGAAGCCGGGATCCGAATCATTGGGCTACGGTTACTTGCCGACCATGCGACATAACAAGGAGCTTCATAACCAGGTACCAGACGCTTGTAAGAGTTAACCGTCGGGTTCGTAATAGCCGCAAAAGCGCGTGCATGCTTCAATGTTCCTGCCATGAAATAACGTGCTGTCTCGCTAAGACCCAGCTCATCATTTTCATCCACGAACGCATTTTCATTGCCTTTGAACAAAGATTGGTTACAGTGCATACCAGATCCGTTAACCCCGAACAACGGTTTCGGCATAAATGTAGCAATCAGACCATGCTGACGTGCAATCGTCTTAACAACCAGTTTAAAAGTTTGAATCTGGTCTGCAGCTTTAACTGCATTCGCATACTTGAAATCGATCTCATGCTGACCTGGAGCGACTTCATGATGAGAAGCTTCAATCTCAAAACCCATCTCTTCCAGTGTCAATACGATATCACGGCGGCAGTTCTCACCCAGATCTGTTGGAGCAAGGTCAAAGTAACCACCTTGGTCATTCAACTCCATCGTCGGGTTGCCTTTTTCATCTGTTTTGAAGAGGAAGAATTCAGGTTCAGGACCCACATTCATGGAGGTAAAGCCCATCTCTTCGGCTTCCTTCAGATTTCTTTTCAGAATTCCGCGTGGATCGCCAGGGAACGGATTTCCGTCCGGCAGGTAAATATCACAAATCAAACGTGCTACACGATCCTCTGAATGCCAAGGGAAGATAACCCAGGTATCCAGATCCGGATAGAGATACATATCCGATTCTTCAATTCGTACATATCCTTCAATGGAAGATCCGTCAAACATCATTTTATTATCTAAAGCTTTAGGCAGCTGACTTACCGGAATTTCCACATTTTTAATCGTTCCCAGCAAATCTGTAAACTGCAAGCGAATAAAACGTACATTCTCTTCCTTGGCAATGCGCAGAATATCCTCTTTGGAATAACTCACTTTATCCTCTCCCTTGTCATAATCGGTTATTTATTAAAAAACCGGGACAGCTCCCCTTGGATCAGTGATACTTGACCCGGTCTTTTAGCCGTGATCAATTCCTGCTTTAACAAACGACGAAGCTGGGATTCCGACATCTCCCTGCGCTTGCTCTCTGTATCTGGTGTCAGCACGGTGGCTTCTTCAGATTCTTTCGTTACCGGACTCATCACTTGTTTAATTCCTGCGATATTAACGCCTTTTTCAATTAATGCTTTAATTTCAAGAAGTCTCTCTACATCGTTAAAAGAGAATAATCTCTGGTTGCCTGAAGTACGGGCAGGAACAATTAAATTATGCTGCTCATAATAGCGGATCTGTCTTGCTGACAAATCAGTGAGCTTCATGACAATCCCTATCGGAAACAGCGCCATATTTCTGCGGATATCATCACCCATAACTCATCAACCTTCCAAGTGATCTTTTCTAATCCATTGTATATTTCCTCATCCAACGTGTCAACCGTATGTTAGATAAACTTACAATAAATTTCGATCACTCATCGTTTGAAGAGCCATAAGCACCCCATATTTCACATGCGAGTAGGTCAACCCACCCTGCATATATCCAATATAAGGCTCACGGAGCGGAGCATCTGCTGAAAGTTCCAAACTTCCGCCTTGAATAAATGTACCGGCTGCCATGATGACAGGATGTTTGTAACCCGGCATATCCCAGGGTTCAGGAACAACATGACTATCGACCGCGGCAGCTTTCTGAATGCCTTGAACAAATGCCACCAAATGCTCTGCACTGCTGAATGAAACGGCCTGAATCAAGTCACTTCGAATTTCATTCCATCCTGGTCTGGTCACAAAGCCGGCGGATTCAAACACAGAGGCGGCAAACACACTGCCTTTCAAGGCTTGTCCCACGGTGCTGGGCGCCAGGAACAGTCCCTGATAAATGGCACGAGTTGTCCCCATCATGGCTCCAACTTCCCGCCCAATACCAGGTGCTGTCAAACGATAAGCAGCCTGATTGACAAAGCGTTCTTTGCCGCAGATATATCCGCCCGTCTCAGCCAGTCCACCACCTGGATTCTTAATTAAGGATCCTGCAATCAGATCCACCCCGACCTGTGTCGGTTCCAGCTGCTCTGTAAACTCTCCGTAACAATTGTCCACAAAAATAATCAGATCCGGACGAAGTTCCCTTATTCTTTTAACCATTTTCTCGATGTCTGCCACACTGAATGAAGATCTCCAGTCATAACCTCTGGACCGCTGAATCCCGATCACTTTCGTGGAAGGCTGAATGGCTGCTTCAACGCGCTCCCAGTCTATGTCACCTTCTGCATTTAAATCGACCTCCGAGTAGTGGATACCAAAGTCTCGAAGAGATCCAGTGCCATCACCATACTCGCCAATAACCTTATGCAGCGTATCGTATGGACGGCCGGTAATATAAAGCAGTTCATCCCCAGGCCTGAGGACACCAAATAAAGCTGTTGAAATCGTATGGGTCCCGGAGGCAAAATGTGGTCTTACCAGAGCAGATTCTGCTCCAAAAACATCAGCATACACGTCATCCAGCACTTCACGTCCGCGATCATTGTAAGCATAGCCTGTCGACCCGGCAAAATGATAATCACTCACTTTATGATGCTGAAATGACTCGATCACCTTCCATTGATTGTGATCTGCGATACGGTCAATTTCACGCAGCCTTGCCGCAATCTGATCCTCAGCTGTGCTGGCTATATTTAGAATTTTTTCTGAAAACTGTACCATTACTTATCATTCGCTCCCATCTCATCCACCATACTTCAAAAGCTTCCAAACGAAAAGACAAACAAAACGGTTGGCCCTTGAGCCAACCGCCGCAGATTCGTCATGGAATCAGATATTCTTTCAACTGAAAACCCAGTTTGTCATAATCCGCTTTATTAATATCTACTTCATAAATCAAATCATCTTCATCGAATGACTGCTCGACCACATCCCCAACACGATATACAATTGCACTGATGTCTCCACGGTCGGCCGGAATTCTGAACTTAAGAAGACCACCCGATAAATGATCCTGAATGGCCATTCTCACCCGCTCCAGGTCTTCATCATTCAATGCGCTGATCTTCAATTGCCCATCTCCAGACGGAAGCATTTCACACTGCTGCGGGTCACATGCATCAATTTTATTATAAATAACGATCTGTGGTGTTTCTGCTGCACCCAAGTCCTCCAGTATCGAGGAAACGACAGACATCTGATCCTCGCGCATTGGTGAAGATGCATCAACTACATGCAGAATCAAATCTGCCTCATTGGCTTCCTCCAGCGTAGCACGAAAAGCCGCTACAAGATCATGAGGAAGATTCTGAATAAAGCCTACCGTATCTGTGAGCACTACCTCTTTTCCGCTTGGCAGTGCAAGTACGCGCGAAGTCGGATCCAGTGTCGCAAAAAGCTGATTCTCAATATATACATCCGCTGCTGTCAAACGATTGAGCAGCGTTGATTTTCCGGCATTGGTATAGCCGACCAGTGCCACCTGCACAGCTCCTGTCTTCTTCCTCCGTTCCCGATGAAGCACACGATGCTTGGTGATTTCATCCAGCTGGCGCTTCAAATCACTGATTCTGTCACGGATATGTCTCCGATCGGTCTCCAGCTTGCTTTCCCCGGGCCCTCTTGTTCCAATACCTCCGCCTAGTCTGGACAGGTTTTTGCCATGACCGGACAGACGCGGAAGCAAATAACTGTGCTGGGCCAGTTCAACCTGTATAATCCCTTCACGGGTCTTGGCACGCTGTGCAAAAATATCCAGTATGAGCTGGGTTCGATCAATAATTTTGACATCCAGGCTTTCTTCCAGATTCCGTACCTGAGCACCGGAAAGTTCCTGGTCAAATACAGCGGTATTGGCACCCAAACCATCTATCGCCATTCTAAGTTCTTCAACTTTTCCTTTGCCGATAAACCATTTCGTATCCGGTGTTTCGCGATTTTGTGCGATTATATCCAACACTTCTACCCCTGCCGTTTCACAAAGCTGAACGAGCTCTTGAAGAGAGTGTTCTGTATTGATACCGGATCGTTTAACCTTGTCAGTCACTAAACTGACGAGCACAGCCCGGTCCTGCATATCGGTATTCGCCTCATGTGTTTGATTGGCCATTGATATTTGCTCCTTAATAAATGAAAGTTAGCACTATGTTCCCATTCTGAAGTCCTCAGGGCGCAAAGTCATCAATTCCAGCTTGCCCGGATTCCCCGTCACATATTGATTCAACAGTCGCACGGCCTGATTGCGTATCCCTTTTTCAATCAGATTCCTTACGTAACGGGCGTTGCTAAAGGCATGCCTGCGGTTTTCCTTTTCGGATTGAAGGTGATCCCGCAGCTTGGACATCGATTGCGGCATCAAAATGTAATCCCGTTCCTTCACCATAAGTTCGGTGATCTGAAATAATTGATCCAGATTGTAATCAGGAAATTCCATCTGAATCGGAAAGCGTGAGTGAAGTCCCGGATTGCTGCTCATAAAAAAATCAATTTCATCAGAATACCCCGCCAAAATGAGCACAAACTGATTTTTATGATCCTCCATCGCCTTTACCAGCGTATCGATCGCTTCCTTGCCGAAATCCTTTTCTCCGCCTCTTGCCAGGCTGTATGCCTCATCAATAAAAAGAATTCCACCCAGTGCCTTCTTGATCAGGTCCCGGGTTTTTTGAGCCGTATGTCCAATATATTCACCGACAAGATCCGCTCTCTCTACTTCCACCAGATGGCCTTTGCTCAGCACACCCATTTTTTGAAAAAGCTTAGCGACAATACGCGCAACGGTCGTTTTACCTGTGCCTGGATTTCCTTTGAATATCATATGAAATACATGCCCGCCGCTTAGTAGACCGGCTTCAGAACGCATCCTGGCAATCTGCAGCAGTGCATAAATCTCATAAATCAGCTCTTTAATTTGCTCGAGTCCGACCAGCTGGTCCAGCTCTTTCTGTATCTCCTGATAGAGACCCTGCTGCCCCGGGACGACGGGGGAAACTGGTATGTCTCGTTCTGGCACAGCTGCCAGTGACGTCTCATTGCTGCGGAGCACAATATTAATCTGTCTGGATGGTCTTGCCTCAGACCGGCTTCCGGCGGCGCTTGTTCGCCCATTCATTGCTCCTCACCTCATATCCAAAGGGCTGACTATCTCTTTCAATGTATTCTCTTTGGATAAAGGTTATTAGAAGACTTGTTACTTCCAGTTCAGGGCAATGAGGATCCGGTCAGCCGTCCATTTCGTATAAGCAAGCACTTCCCGGCTTTTGTGTTTGATCATGGGCAGAACCGTAGATTGGGTCACGGCAAGCTGAGGATGCTGATATCCTAAAGTGTTTGCCACTTCCATAGACCGTGTTCCATGATAATCATGCGTAATAATGACCGCTTCACTCCAGCCTTGATCATTCATGATCTGTTGACTGAATAAGAGATTTTCGTACGTACTCGTCGCTTTATTTTCCAGATAGATGACTTCCTCCGGCACCCCTTCAGCAACCAGGAAATTTCGCATCCCTTCCGCTTCCGTGTAGTTATAACCCGGTTTGTCCAGTCCGCCGCTGACAATAAAATTCTCAAAGTGCCCTTCTTCATAGAGCTTGAGTGCATATACAAGTCTTTCACGCAGTCCAGGGCTTGGGTGATCCCCCCACATGGAAGCTCCGAGAACGATACCCACCTCTGATTTGTTCTGGAGTGTGCTTTCGGCCTGATGAATCTTAATCCATACATAGCCGCACCAAAGGATCCCAGCCAAGATCAGTGCAAGCAGAATGTAAACGCTCTTTTTTAAACGCAGCGGTTTTCTGGAATGCGTCTGCCTTACCCTATCGGATAGAACCGGACGCCTCATTGTTTTTTCCTCCTGAATTCTCCGTTATGAAACAAGCGGTCTCTGTGCTCCAGAGACATCATGAAATAAGGAAATTCATGTGCATCAATAGCCCGCAGCACTTCCCGTGCTGTGACCTTGGCTTGGCGGTAGTCATCCCTGGTGATGTCATTGCGGCGAAGGGCATCTTCCAGTTCATCTTCGTCCAGTAAAAACACTTCTCCGTCTTTGTTTACAACGACATCCAGATACAGATCGTCAAACCATGGAACTCCCTGATCCGTCACTCCCTGTTTCTTGCATATGTCGATGTACCACTGCACGATCCGCCGCTTATCATCAAACATAGCGGTTACAATAAAATGACTGTCTTTCGGGTAATACTGCAGCCAGGAATATCCTCTATCCGCAATACGGTATGTATGCCTGCCGTACGTCTTCCATAAAGGCTCTTTTAGACCGTAAATCGTATATAAGGTAAGATATCCCGTAAACTGCTCTCCTTCCACATACCGGGAAGTAAAATGTCGTCTCGTAATGCGGCGCCAATTCGCCCGGTCTCCGAATTTACGTTTCATGGAATTTTCCTCCCCATATCGTAAACTCAGCTTACCACATTTGTCTTATACACTCAAAATAAAAGCAGGCCGTCACTAAGAATCTGACGACCTGCTGTATTCTGATCCTTTTAAGGCTCAGTTGTGGTACTTCCTTGAACGTCCGTCGATCCACCAGAAGGGCTTGTTACTGTACCCTGTACTGATCCATCTCCGCTCTGTGTTGCCGCACCTTCTGTTCCCGTCTCTCCGGTACCATCGGTTCCCGGCTCAGGCGTTGTCGTTTCATCACCCGTCTCCGGTTCACCTGTTCCACTGCCGGTACCGCTACCTCCAGTATCCCCTTCATCACCCGGAGGTGTGCCGGTATCCGTACCGCCTTGACCATTCCCTTGTCCGGAGCCGTTTCCGCTGCCATTTCCTTGTCCATTGCCCGGGTTTTGTCCTGGATTGTTTTCTCCACCCGGCGTGCCTTCTGCAGGAGCTTCAGGTTCGGGCTCAGGTTCCGGTTGTACTTCCGGTTCGGGTTCCGGTTCTGGCTGTTCTTCCGGTTCCGGTACCGGTTCTGGCTCAGGCTCCTCTTCCGGCGGAGCTGATCCGGCGATTAGGATTTGAAATACATTAGAAGGTTCGCTTTCCTGATCACTCTCTGGATCATAGGCTGTGACATAGTAGCTGTATGTCAGACCTTCCAAGACACCAATATCATCAGTAGAGGTTCCTCCTAAAGAATCCTGAATCCGGGTATAATCAGACTCGGATGATTCTTTGCGGTACACTCTGTACTGGACGCCTCCTCGATCGACAGCGCTCCAGTTGAGATTTACAGATTTCAGCTCAGTATTGTAAGAACCACTCAAATTGCTTACAGCTTGCAGCTGTGGAGCTTCTTCCTCAACAGGCGGCGCTTCAGGTGCATCCAGAGCAGGGAAGTTCTGTGCTTCATAATTCTGCACAGCTTTTTCCATAATTTTACCCCACATGGCTGCAGCCATCGGACTGCTCTGCTTGAGCATACGTTCCGAACTTGGTTCATCATATCCCATCCAAACGGCCGCAGTCAGTTCAGGTGTATAACCTGCAAACCAGACATCACGAACACCGCTGACGCCGGTAATTCCGCTCTGTGTAGTACCTGTCTTACCGGCAACCGGACGGCTGATTCTCGCGTTTCGTCCCGTACCATCCTGCACCACCAGCTGCATCATATCGGTCATTTCCACAGCTGTATCTTTGCTCATGACACGTTCATTCTTCGTACCCTTGTTTTCATGAACCACTTTCCCGCTGCTGTTCTTGATCTGTTTAATCGCGTAAGCTTCATGCAGCTCTCCCCCATTAGCAAAAGAGCTGAAGGCCCGGCTCATTTCAAACGTGTTCGACCCTGTAGCGCCCAGAGCTAGGGACAGATTTTGATCCGCCTCTGTTACACTGATGCCCAATTTTTCGGCAAATTCAAATCCGGTCTTTACCCCGATTTTATTCAGCAGCCAAACAGCCGGAATATTTTCCGAACGCTGAATCGCTTCAGCCATGCTGACACTTTGAGAATAACCGTGCAGGTTATTCGGACAGTATTTGCCAAAGCACTGCTTCTCATTGGTGATTCGGGAATCTTTAGATAAGTCAGGATCACTTTCGAGGGCAGGTGCGTATACCACGATCGGCTTTAAAGCAGATCCTGGCTGACGTTTGCTGTCAAATGCGCGGTTAAAGCCTCCACGCTGATACTCTCTGCCGCCGCTGATCGCGACGATACCGCCATTGTGCTGATTCATGATCACCATGGAACCCTGCACGATAGCATCCCCTGCGCCTTTTTCAAAATTATCGGGATTGTTAAACTCATCCTCTACAGCCTGCTGCGCATTAGCATCCATCGTCGTATAGATCTGATATCCGCCAATGTTGAGATCATCCTCTGTCAGACCCCATTTCTCTTCGGCTTCTTCCATGACAAAATCGATAAACGCTGTATACTTTTGCTGGGATGCAGGCGGCTTATAGTTGTAATCCACCTTTTTGGCCTTCTCCGCTTCCTCTGCCGTGATATACCCTTGCTGCTGCATCAGGGTAAGAACGACAGCTCTGCGTTCTTTACTCAGCTCGGGGTTGCGAAGCGGGTTATATTTCGACGGTCCCTTAGGCATTGCTGCCAAAGTCGCCATCTCCCAAATTTCAAGCTCGTCCAATTTACTTTTACCGAAATATCTTTGGGACGCAGCCTTGATTCCATAATAAGGACCGCCAAAGTTAATCCGGTTCAAATACATACCCAGAATTTCATCCTTGGTATGATTGCGTTCAAGGGCAAGTGCGATGGAAACCTCGGTCGCTTTTCTAAAGAATGTTTTATCCCGGGTCAGAAAGATGTTCTTCGCTAACTGCTGGGTAATAGTACTGCCGCCTTCCACCATAGAGCGGGCCATAATATCTTTCACGGCCGCCCGGCCAATGGACCAGATGTCCACACCATTATGTTCCGCAAAGCGCTTATCCTCTGTAGCAATGAAAGCAGCCTTCAGCAGCTCAGGAACATCCTCGATATTAACCGGGTCGCTCTTTTGGATGGATAACTCACCCATCAGATTGCCATTGCGATCGTATACCTTGGACGTTCCATTTGCAGTGAGCTTGTCCCGGTTTTCATCCAGAAGCCGTTCTCCGCTGACCATAATGAACAAATAACCGGCTAAGGCACAAAATATCGCAATAACCGCAGTGAAAAATAAAATCCATCCTATTTTCTTACCTTTTTTCTTTTTCTTCTTTGAAGTCAATGTTGACGACTTTGTCTTCGGGGCTTCTTTGTTTTTATTCACCCTGGACATTTGATTCTGGTCGTTATCCGCCATGTAATGGACCCCTCCTGACTCCCTGTTCTTCTTGGCTAGGAGCAATGCTTTCCTGAAATAAAAGAACAACCTTCGCAGGTTGCTCTTTCGCACTCCTATACAACTAAACGAATTATACACCAAAAAGTTTCATTTCAAACGTTCGGCCTGAATCGTTCTATCCTTCTCCAGACTGTTCCTGCATTAGGGATACATTTCGCTGCGGCATAAACGTGGAGATTGCATGCTTGTACACCATTTGCTGACGGCCATCGCTGTCGATGACAATGGTGAAGTTATCGAAGGCTTTAATCGTTCCGCGAATTTGGAAGCCGTTCGTCAAGTATACGGTAGCAGGAATGTTCTCTTTGCGCAGTTGATTTAAGAACGTATCTTGGATGTTAATGGACTTGTTCATTAGACGTACCCCCAATGGTTCAATTAGATTGTGGATGATTGTTCATCCATGTTATTCAAGATTCATATGAAACTTCCCTGCTATTATAGCACGGATTTTTTCATAGTTGTCCTCAAATTCTCCGGTTTCACCGACATCCACCCACTGGATATCCTGCATATGACGGAACCAGGACAGCTGGCGTTTGGCAAAACGGCGCGTATCGCGCTTCAGCAGCACCACCGCCTCTTCCAGACTACACTCACCCTGTAAATAAGACACGATTTCTTTGTAGCCGAGTCCCTGCATCGATACAAGACCAGGTGCATATCCCTTCTCCATTAGAGAGGAGACTTCCTGGATCAATCCGCCGTTCATCATGGAATCGACCCGTTCCTCAATACGGTTATATAGCATTTGCCTGTCCATTGTCAAACCGATCAAGCACAGGTCATACGGGGACTCCTTTTTTTGAGCGGCTAATTGGTCGGACATGGGCGTCCCGGTCACATGAAAGATTTCCAGTGCTCGTACCACCCTTCGGAGATCGTTCGGATGAAGACGGGTGGCACTTTCAGGATCTACCGTGCCCAATTTTTGATGCAGCGCTTCCGCACCATACTTCTGGGCGTAAGCAAACTGCTCATCTCTGAAGGCTTCGTCTGCCCCCGATTCACTGAACTGATAACTGTAGCACACCGATTCGATATACAGTCCTGTGCCGCCGACAATCATCGGAAGATGACCACGGCTGCTGATCTCACCAATCAAACGCCGGCTCTGCTCCTGAAATTCGGCTGCAGAATATGGATAGTCAGGCTCATGAATATCGATTAAATGGTGGGGTATCCCTTCCATTTCGGAAGAGGTAATCTTGGCTGTGCCAATATCCATCCCCCTGTATACCTGCATGGAATCTCCGGATATGATTTCACCTTGGAATTCCTTGGCAAGTTCAATGCTCATTTTTGTCTTTCCGACTGCTGTCGGACCGATTAGCACAAACAATTTGGGCTTAGGAACGCTATTCATTGCTGATCACTCCGTACGTTATTTTTGAATGTCCCCGCTCCTGAACCTCAAAGCCCAGTCTGGCAAATTCCCGGCTTCCCCGCTTCTCTTTCATAACCACGGTTTTCCGGGCGACCCTGACCGCCTCCCGAACGCTTCTTTCATCCAGCGGATCAGGATTGGCATAATGTCGGAGAGGGTTTATGGATGCTGATTCCGTAACAGGATCGCGAAACATGGGATCAAAGTATACAATATCTGCACTGTTGTCCGGCAATCCCTGCAAATACTGCAAATGTGCGCTGTGTAAAACTTTAATTCTCCGCATTGCCTCATCACTTTGTGCCAGGTGGCTGGTATACGTAGCCAGGCCTTCTTTCAGAAGCACATAAAGCGGGTAGGAACTCTCTAGTGCGGTTACTGATCCGTTCACTCCAGCTTTGATCGAAAATACGAGAGCATCTGTTCCAAGCCCTGCCGTACAGTCAATTACTGTATCTCCTTCTTCCATCTGGGCAGCCTGAAGCATGAGATCTGGTTCTCCTCTCAATACTCGCTTCAAACGGACAAAGCCCATGCTGGGATGAAACTCCAGTGTCTCGCGGCCCGGTCCGCCCAACCGCACATGCCCCTCCAGGATAACGAGAATATCCTGATCACCCGTTTTTGCAGCTAGTCGTTTTATGGACTGTCCTCCACGGGGGATATACAAACATCCTGTTTCCTTTGCAAGAACCTGGGCGCGTTCCACCAAATGCGCCGCTTCAGCCTCTCCGGTTGTAATAATCATGGGTTCCTCCTTGGGTCATTACATGACACGTTTAAACATTTTTTCAAGATCATACGATGAAAAAGAGATGACTATGGGCCTTCCATGCGGGCATGTATAAGGCTGTCTGCACGCGGCCAGTCGCTCCAGAAGCTTGCCGGATTCCTGCTCTGTCAGCTTTTGATTGGCTTTAATAGAAGCTTTACAAGATACCATTACAGATGATGCTTCTCGAAGTTTAGCCAGATCGATATTTCTTTCGCTGAGCACCCACTCAGCCATTTCCAGGATCAGGTCCTTCTCCTCACCTTTCGGAAACCAGTACGGATGAGATCGAACCAGAAAGGTTTGTCCGCCAAAATGCTCCAGATATACGCCAACCTGTTCAAACCACGTCAGACGTTCCTTCATTTTTTCTGTTTCGGAGGGTGTAAACTCCAAAGTGATAGGAATCAGCAGTTCCTGTGATGCATCTGCAGGGCGCCCGAATTGTTCATAATAAAATTCATAATTTATCCGCTCATGGGCTGCATGCTGGTCGATCAGATACAGGCCGCTGTCATTTTGTGCAATCAGATAAGTACCGTGATGCTGTCCAATTAGGGACAGTTCCGGGAAGGAAGGAATTTCTGCAGCTGTGCCGCCGGCTGCTTTGAGCCAATCCTCAGTTTTCATCCCTCTTGTAGGATTATATTCTCCGGCTGACGGCTTACGGTAACCTTCAGATACCGCTCCTGAAGCGGGGTATAAAGTAGTGCTGCGCTTCTCCCTTACCTGGTCATTGGTCCTGTTTTCACTGCTGGAATAGTCTCGTTCCACGGGAGGAGTCTCCGGGGTCACTGGCAGTTCTGCAGCTGTCCGGGAACCTTTGTCAGCCTCAGATGAGGTCTTTCCAGCAGGTTTCGAGCTTTGGCTTCCGGGAAACGAAAGCTGCTCCTGAATATAGGCATCGCCTTCCTTGCTTAAGTTCTGCCTCGCTGGCCTTGGAATCAGCACTTCCTGCTTCAGGATTCTTTCTACCGATGCCTCGACAAAGGACAGTAACTCCGGCTCCTTGCTGAAGCGAACCTCCAGCTTGGAAGGATGAACATTCACATCTACAAGTGATGGATGCATGTCCAGCTTAAGAACGATCAAAGGGTAACGGTTAATCGGAAGCATGGTATGGTAGCCTCTCAAAACCGCCTGGGAAAGAGCGTAACTGCGAACGTATCGGCCATTGATTATAAAAGACATGGCATTTCGGTTCGCACGTGTCCAATCAGGCCGGCTGACAAACCCGGACAAGCGGTAATCCATATCTTCACCTTGAAGCGGCAGCATGGCTTTAGCTGTGCCAGTTCCGTATACAGCAGCAATCACATTCAGCAGGTCTCCATTCCCCATCGTTTGCAGCAGGGTATTGCCATTATGCCGAACCGTGAACGCGATATCCGGCCTTGAGAGGGCCAGCCGGTACATATAATCTGATATATGTCCCAGCTCCGTTTGAATGGTCTTCATATATTTCAGTCTTGCCGGAGTATTGTAGAACAGCTCCTTCACCACAAAGTCCGTCCCCTGCGGTGCAGCGATGTCTTCGGTTACTTTCAGCTGTCCGCCTTCAATGACCAGCTGACGGCCTTTACCGTTCAAATTGTTCGATGTTTTAAGCGAAACCTTGGAGACAGCTGCAATGGAAGGGAGGGCTTCACCCCGGAAGCCCAGACTTGTAATCTGAAACAGGTCGCGTCCCTGTGAAATTTTACTGGTTGCATGACGATAAAACGCCGTTTCACAGTCTTCCGGATCAATCCCGGAGCCATTATCCGTTACCCGTATACTGTGAAGTCCGCCCTCTTCTACAGAAACATCGATTTTACTGCTGCCTGCATCGATTGCGTTTTCCACAAGCTCCTTAACGACGGAGGCAGGCCGTTCAACCACCTCACCTGCTGCAATCTGATTGGCGATATGCTCGTCCAATATGTGAATCTTGGCCATATTCCCTACCTCCCATCATTGTCGTTTATTTCAATTGAAGCCGTTTGGCTTTCATGCTCAATTCATTTAACAGCTGCATGGCCTGCAGTGGTGTCAGGTTCATAATATCTGCAGACTGGATGGATGCCAGAATTTCAAGCTGCTGCGGATCCAGACCTGCCGGGCTCTTTGGTTCTTCAGGCTTGTCTGCAGAGGACGCCTGTGCTGACCTCTCTTCTTCTCCGAACATGGACATCTGAACGACGCGACTGGAAGATGATGAAGCAACCTCACTCTCAGCAGCCGCTGCAGGCGTCTGTTCTGCCTCTGATTGCTCCTCATAAGCTGCAGCCACCTGAACCGCTCCAGCGTCTTTTGTCACTGCGGTAAGTGAAGCTTTCTCCAGATCCTGCAGCAAACCATAAGCACGTTCGATAATACTGCCCGGGAGTCCCGCCAGCCTGGCACAATATATACCGTAGCTGCTGTCTGCCGCACCAGGAATCAGCTTGCGGAGGAAATGGACTTTGTCGCCGCTTTCCTGCACAGCCATCGAATAATTCACCAATCCGTGCAAACTCTCTGAAAGGTGTGCTAGCTCATGAAAGTGTGTTGATACCAATGCCTTGCAGCCAATCACATCATGAACATACTCAATGACAGCCTGTGCGATGGCCATGCCTTCGCTCGTGGATGTCCCCCGCCCCAGCTCATCAATAATAATCAGGCTTTTGGGCGTTGCTTTCTCGGTCATGAGCTGAATGTCAGCCATCTCCACCATGAAGGTGCTTTGTCCGCCAATCAAATCATCCGCAGCACCTATTCGCGTGAAAATGCGGTCGACTAACGGAAGTGCCGCCTTGTCCGCAGGAACAAAGCAGCCGATCTGGGCCATGATCGAGAACAAGGCCACCTGACGCATATACGTGCTTTTTCCCGCCATATTAGGTCCTGTAATCAGCAGTATGGAAGCTTCATCCTTCTTTAATTCACTGCCGTTTGAAATGAAGGATGATTCATGCATAACGGCCTCAACCACAGGATGACGGCCTGCATCAATACTAACATCATACCCGTCATGAAGATCCGGCTTCACAAACCGGTGTTCTGCACTAACTGCAGCAAAGGATTGATACACATCCATTTCAGCAATATGTTCAGCCAGCTTTTGCAGACGGGTGATCTGAGCGTTCAGCTGATCCCGCAGCTCGGAGAACAAGGCATACTCCAGATCGACCATTTTATCTTGAGCTTCAAGAATCAAGCCTTCTTTCTCCTTTAATTCAGGAGTCACAAACCGCTCGGCATTGGCTAGTGTCTGCTTGCGTTCATACCTGCCCTCCTGAAGTGCCGAAAGATTGGATTTTGTAATTTCAATATAATAACCAAATACTTTGTTGTAGCCGATTTTTAAAGACTTGATCCCTGTCTCCGCTCGTTCTCTCGCTTCCAGCTCAGCGATCCACTGCTTGCCGCTCGTGCTGGCTTCCCGAAGCTCGTCCAGACGTTCATGATAACCTGTCTTGATGATCCCGCCGTCCCGTACAGACACAGGCGGATCTTCAGATACGGCATCCTCGATGAGTTTGCAAAGGTCTGCACATACGTCCATGCTTTCCGACAGCTTTTGCAGTGTGTTTGAACCGGACGCAGCGCACAACTCTTTCAGTGATGGGATCTGGCGCAGAGACTGCTTGAGTGCATTCAGATCCCGGCCGTTAGCACTGCCGAAAGCAATGCGTCCCACCAGCCGCTCCAGATCATAAATATCTTTAAGCGCCGTGCGCAAATCTTCCCTCAGTATGTACTGATGGTAAAGCTGCCCTACAGCCTCCAGCCGGTCCTCAATGCGTCCTCGTGACAGCAGCGGCTTATCGATCCACCTTCTCAGCAGACGTGATCCCATCGACGTTTCCGTCTGATCCAGCAGCCATAGAAGCGATCCTTTTTTGGAACGCTCTCTGACCGTTTCCACCAGCTCCAGATTCCGTCTTGTGAACGGGTCCAGTACCATAAATTGGCCTGGCTCATAGGAGGAGATTCGTGTTAACTGGCCCAGCCTCCGCTTCTGGGTTTCACTCAGATAAGCAATGAGCAGTGACACGCATTTTTGACGTTCTTCATCCAGTCTGGCCCATGCTGCATCTCCAAACTGCGCAGACACCAGATCATCCTGGCGGCGTTCCCATCCTGTATAAAGAACGGGACGGCTTAAAGGCATCGACGGAGAAGATACCAGTTCAAGCAAAGCGTGATCCCCGATCATTTCCGAAGGCTCATATATCCCGATCTCGTCTCGGAGCCATTCTTCCGAGTAAGTCATCGATGTGACATACAATTCGCCTGTAGACAGGTCGCATGCCGCCAGTGCCATCAGCCCGCCATGCGTCGTAATACACAGCATGTAATTGTTGGCCTTGTCACGAACCGCTTTGCCTTCCATAATTGTGCCCGGTGTAACCACACGGACAATTTCTCGATGAACCATCCCTTTGGTGGCGGACGGGTCCTCCATCTGTTCACAGATGGCGACTTTGTATCCCTTCTCAATCAAACGCTGTATATAACCTTCGGCCGAATGATAGGGAACGCCGCACATCGGAATCTTGTCGCCGCCCCCGCCTTCCCGGCCTGTCAATGTAATTTCCAGCTCTTTGGATGCCAGCACGGCATCATCAAAGAACATTTCATAAAAATCCCCTAAACGAAAAAAAAGAAACGCATCCTGCGCCTGTTCTTTAACCCCTAAATATTGTTCAATCATCGGCGTATATTTTACCATGAGCTACCTCCATGCCGTATCCAGCTTGACCTCTATTATAACAGAAATCAGCGTGCCGTCACGGCAGGACGGGAATATGCCACAGTCTTCGAATATCACGGCTTTCGTCCCACGTCTGACCTTCGGAGATCATCCGAAACAATCGCTCTATAGACGAAGCATGATATTCATAACCTGGGAGTCTTCGGTAGTCCTGGTGAAGAGCCTCAGCACTTTGAATCAGGATGCTTTTTGTTCCCTCATAATAGGCTTCGTGCACCCGTTCCGTACTTAATGGACGGGACATCAGGCGGCGGAATTCACGGGCGATCAGATAAGCCATATGGACAACAGCACGGGTAATGGATGGAGATACCAGGAAGCTGGGCGGTGTGCGGTATTCAAACCCGCCGTGAGGCTGCCTGCGGTAATCTCCCAAACTTCCATATTTGGGGCGACGTTTTCGCCCGGACGGGTCTTCCAGAGCAGCCAAAGGAAGTGCCAAATAATTGTCCAGAACCTGCAGGATGTCCAGATTCAGCGTGACACCGCTAAAATGCAGATGACCTCCCAGCGGCAGTCCGCCAGCAGGCATACTGCCTGCTTTCCATGCCAGGGACCGGTCTGTGATCCGTTCTGCTGCCATGATCATGGTTTTTCGCAGTTCATGCAGCAGTGCTTCCGGATCGGACTTGGGATCCGGACGAAGTTCTGCCAGCGGATAGGTGACGAAATCACCCTCTCGGACTGCATCACATCCCGCTTTCCCATGCCGCTCCAGATACTGAGATGCTTCTGTAATCTCACCACGCGAATCCACCAGTACGAATTCCGGATCCATACCCAGCAGGATTAGGGCAGCATGATCCCCGTTTGCTTCACGATCTGTTCTCTGAGAACGGTCTTGATGGAATCGGACCTCATCAACGGCGTACCGCCGATTCGGCAGCAGTGCGATGACAACTTCCCCCTCTTCCTGCCCTAGAGCGTACAGTGTACGCACTGCAGCTTTAGTCAACCTTTGGGTCAGACCGACCTCTGTCTGCAAACCATCCTCATGGTCAACAGCAGGACGTTTCAACCAGCCGCTCCCCGCCATCAGCATATCCACCTGGCAATGTTCCAGCCCGCGGACAGAAATAAGATATCGTGCAGTATACGTGCTGCCGCTCATCCTTTCATCAGCCTTTCGAAACAAGCGGCTTGGTATACCGCTGCGCCTTAGCCTTGCATTCATGACCGCTGGAGTCATTTGCACTTTGCCAGGTAAGATCAAACGGCTGTCAACCATGCTTCCACTTCCTTTTTCTGAACATGAATAACTCGATTCATAAAAAGAAAAGCCCCTCATCGGAGCTTTCCACAAAAAGAGGGCGTTTGCCCTCTGCAAATCCGCCCCCCACTGCATAGAATACATCAGAGTTACATCAGCAGGGCTGATTTACAGTTCATCTTCCAGATCTTCAAATTCCAGATCCTCATACTCACTGTCTCCACCGTCACTGCCGACAAATTCAAATTCCTTGTCATCCAGATCACTTGACTGGCCTACCAGAACCAGTACCTTCGTCTCTGCGACCAGTTCAACCGCATATTCTCTTTCTACACGCAGGATGACACTTTTGCCGTTGGAAGATACGCTTGCTTCTACACAGCTAGGCTCCTGAGTCGCTTCTGCAGATACTTCTACCGTGGATGACCGGTGTTTGGGATCCAGGTAAGAGAGCGGTACTCGTTCTACATAAGATACGGTTTCCTTCGCGACATCAGTCTGCGAGTTTCTGTCATACGAATACCAAATGTTCAGATCATAAGTACCTACAACCTCAATCCCGTCTCCGGCGGCCACCGCCTCATATTGATGCTGTATAATCCATGCCCCCAAAATACTGGTCGGATTATTAGGCGGAGTCACGGTATGTGTTACGGTAGAGAATTTCCGACCCTTGCCGCAGATCGCCTTCGTGATGATTTCTCTACATTGGTGTTTATTGCTTAATGACATCTTCGAACCTCCTCCATACAATCATTCCATACAAGTGTATGCACGACATGGGCGAATGTTGAATGAAGTGGTCCAAATAAATTGAGTTCATGCTAATATTTCGTAAAAAAGATAAAAAACACGAGAAAACCTTATGTTTTGTCCCCATGGACTGGCCGGTTTTCAGCATCCTTCCCTGCTGTGCTCGTCGGTGCCTTACTGCGCTTCGAGATGCGAAGAAAAGATTCAAGCTCTCTGCACAGCTGAAGGATTGCCGACCTGACTTCAAATTCCTCACGTGTCTGAGGCAGGTCCATTTGCTGAAATTTCAGCTTTACCGTCTGAAGGAGCTTCTCGGTCTTGCCTGTGTATTCTTCTGCGATGACATCCTTGCTCATTTGATCAAACAATTCCGCTGCGAATTCACCCGTCGGCAGCTTCTCATAGATCTGAGATACCAGATGCATCATTGCCTGAATGTTATCCAGCTGTTCCTTCCGCATATAAAAATACACATTCCATGCCAGATCGGGATGCAGCATTTGGTTCTCAAGCGCCCGGTTGCTCTCCGTTACTCCACGCTGTACCGCCTGATTCGCCTCAATCAGTTCTTTTCCATCCCATACATGTGAAGCCTGGGTTAACGTTAAAGAGATTTGTTTGAAAATGGCGGAGAACAGCCCGTCCACCTCACGGCGGATTGCGGTCAGTCTTTCATCCCCTTTAGGCATATAAGCCATATTCACAAGCATGGCCGAGCCTAGTCCAATCACGAGCAGTTCAATCTGTGTCCAAAAAATATGTAAATCCAGCTCCTGTTCACTGAAGACACGAAAAACGACAACGGAGCTGGTCACAATGCCTTCTTTAAAATTCGCCTTCGAAATGGCCGGAAATGCAATGAGTATGTACAGGGCAAGCACCCAATAATGATAGCCCAGCAGCTGAAACAGCACCGATGCAAACATCAGCCCCAATATAGAGGCAAAAAAACGGGAAGATACCGAGCGAAGACTCCGCTTTCGCGTCACATCTACGCCCAGTATGGCTAAAAGTCCCGCAGAGGTTGCCCCGGGTATGTTAAAAGCATCCGTAATTAAAATGGCAAGAAGTGTTGCAATAGCCGTCTTAATAATTCGAATTCCCATGGCTCACGTCTCCTGTTTTCTGATGTGTTTCATGGTATCCCATTTTTTACGGCCGTACAACCTGACATGCAGCGCTCTTTGCAGCATCAAGGATTAATCACCGATTCAGCAGAAGCTTTTTTTCTATAAATACAACCATCTGGTACATTGCTGTGGCGACAATCGCGATGATAAACAGGCTGGACAAAACCAGCGTAAAATTGAATACCTGAAAACCATACATGATCAGATATCCCAGCCCGGATTTGGCCACAAGAAACTCTCCGACGATCACTCCGACCCAAGCCATGCCTACATTGACTTTCAAAGTAGATACAATTGCAGGAAACGAAGCCGGAAGAATGACCGACCTAAATATTTGAGCTTTGTTTCCTCCGAAGGTTCTGATCACTTTAACATAATTAGGATCTACCTCCGAGAAACTGTTATAGACCACTAATGTCGTTACTATGACGGTAATCGACAAGGTTGTAGCAACAATGGCCGTAAATCCCCCGCCGAACATGACAATGAATATTGGACCCAGCGCCACCTTAGGCATACTGTTAAACACAACCATGAACGGATCCAGCACTTTGGATAAAAAAGGTAACCACCATATGAGGACTGCAAGCAGCGTTCCCGTCAGCGTTCCCATCAAGAACCCAACCGCGGTTTCCCCCACAGTGACTCCGATATGTTTCCACAGTTCCGAGGTGAACAGCTGATCACCGAGATAGGCAAATATTTTGGTGGGATAACTAAACAGGAGCACATCAATCCATCTCAATCTGCCAGCAAGTTCCCATACCGCAAAAAAAAGGAACAGCAGCATACACTGAACCAGCAGTACAAGCCTGCTATGTTTCCGCTTCTCTTTCAGATGAATAGCGTAGATGTTCTGAAGCCATAGAGATTGCTGATTATCGTGGATCTCCTCTTGCTGTCCCGGCTTAGCCATCATTCTCACTCCTTCCCGCCAATGATTTCCATTTCCTTCCATATTTTGCGGAAGAGTTCATTGAACCCCGCCTCTTCTCGGGCAAAAAAGGGCTGTGCAGCCCGAATGCGGTCCGGCACTTCGAAAACCTGATGGATCCGGCCAGGATTTCGATCCAGCAGGACTACGCGGTCACTCATTGCAATGGCCTCCGACAGATCATGGGTAACAAGGACCGCCGTTTTATGACGATCTTTCAATGTTTTGACGATCAAGTCTTCCAGTTGAAGCTTGGTCTGATAATCCAGTGCCGAAAAAGGTTCGTCCAGCAGCAATAGCGATGGATCCGGTGCGAGTGTTCGGACAAGTGCTGCCCGCTGCCGCATCCCTCCTGACAGCTGATGAGGGTACAGGCTTCCGCTGTCTCCCAGACCCATTTCCTCCAGCAGGTCACGGGCAAACTTGCGGGATTCAGCATGAAGGCGGCCTGTTAATTCCAGGCCAATCCATGCATTATTCATAATGGTCAGCCAAGGGAACAAATAATCCTGCTGCAGCATATAACCGACCTCGGGACTAGGTCCTTTTACGGTTTGACCATGAACCTTGACCGTTCCCTTGGCCGGTTTCAGCAATCCCGCGATCATGGATAAAATCGTCGTCTTCCCGCACCCGCTCGGTCCAACCAGACTAATGAACTCCCCCGGGTGGACCTGAAGTTGAATCCCTTCAACGGCAAGGGAGGCCCCCCGGTCAGTAACATATACATGTGCAATCTCCTGCAGATCCACAGCGGGTATCATTCTGATGACTCCTTTCCAAGCATGAGTATATTTCTTCATACTATTTCTTTTGCGTGGCTGCATCGGCAAAAGAATTGTCCACGATGGTATCCGGGGCTATCCGTTCTTTCAGTTCTCCAGCCTGATCCATCACATTCAGCAGGTTATTCCACTCCCCATCATCCAGGATCGGATCGGCCGCATAAGTGCCTTGGTCTTGATATCGTTTGACAGAAGAAATGATAATGTCACGATCCGTATCCTTAAAATAAGGAAGGATAGCATCTGCAATTTCCTCTGCTGTATGTGAACCGACCCACTGCTGTGCTTTATAGAGCGCGTTCGTAAACTTCTGCACGGTATCTTTGTTCTTCCCCATATAGCTTTGTTTTGCCATAAAGACCGTGTATGGCAGATGTCCGCTTTCCACACCGAAAGAGGCCACCACTTTGCCTTTGCCTTCTCTTTCGAAAATGGAAGCCTGCGGTTCAAACAGTTGAACATATTCCCCGGTACCAGATGCAAACGCAGAGGCAATATTCGCAAAATCAATATTTTGGATCAGATCTAAGTCCTGCTGCGGATCAATTCCCTTGCTTCTAAGCGTAAATTCTCCTGCCATCTGCGGCATACCGCCTTTACGCTGACCAAGAAACACACTTCCTTTCAGCATATCCCAGTTAAACTCCTTTTCCTGGTCCCTGGCCATCAGAAATGTACCGTCCGTTTGCGTCAGCTGAGCAAAATTGATAACAGGGTCCTCTGCCCCCTGCTGATACACATAAATCGAGGTCTCCGAGCCTACCAGCGCAATGTCTATACCTCCAGACAACAGTGCAGTCATCGTTTTATCCCCGCCAAATGTAGTCTGCAGCTCTACGTCCAGACCTTCTTCTTTGAAAAATCCTTTTTCAATTGCAACATACTGGGGTGCGTAGAATACAGAACGGGTAACCTCGCCCACCTTGACTTTGCTTTCTGATCCTTTGCCGGCACAGCCGGACATCACCAGTCCGAATATCATCAGAATGGATAAGACCAGAACAGATCCTTTTTTGTACATCGTAACCCCTCCATCCTGTAAAACTTATGTTTCCTAGATCATATGCGTATCCAGCAGGAATGGTTAAAAGCCCTCGCAAAAAAAGACCCCCTCAAGCCGCAAGTTCTTTTTTGCGGCTCAAAGCAGTCTTTAACGAGCATCTCTTCTATGACAATTGATAGATTTCCTTATACTTATTCTCCAGATATTCAGCCAGGTAATCCGGATTTAGGGGTTCTCCCGTCACCCGGAGTATGATCTCTGCCGGTGTTTCGCTTTTCCCGTAACGGTATACCTTATCGGTCAGCCATTTTTTAATCGGAATCAGATTGCCATCCTCAATCAGCGCATCCATATCTGGAATTTCGCTGCGCATCGTATTCATGAACTGTGCGGCATACATATTCCCGAGGGAATATGAAGCGAAATAACCGAAGTCTCCACCGGACCAATGCACATCCTGCAGGACACCCAAGCTGTCATTTGGCGGCATAATGCCAAGGTACTCCTTATATTTTTCATTCCATACTTCCGGAAGATCCTTCACTTCAAGGCCCTCGTTAAACAGCATTTTCTCCATCTCATAGCGGATGATAATGTGCAGATTATATGTCAATTCATCGGCTTCAATCCGGATTAGAGAGTTCTCAACCCTGTTGACTGCAAGGTAGAAAGAATGCTCATCGACCTGTGCAAACTGTTCCGGAAAATGCTGCTGAAGATCCCGGAAATAACGTTTCCAGAAGGACCGGCTGCGGCCGATCATATTCTCCCATAAACGGGACTGCGATTCATGGATACCCATTGACGTACCGCCAGCAAGCGGTGTTCGTTCCAGTTCTTTTGCAACATTTTGTTCATACAAGGCATGACCGCCTTCATGTAAAGAGCTGAATACCGCACTGGTCACTTCATCCTGTAAATAATGAGTTGTAATGCGGACATCTCCAGTGTTCAGCCCGGTCGCAAATGGATGCACGCTTTCATCCAGCCGGCCGGCTTCAAAGTCATACCCCATCTGCTCCAATATAAAGAGCCCGAATTTCTCTTGCTGTGACTTGTCAAACAGCTGATTCAGAAATCCGCTTTCCGGCTTGTGCGAAGATTCCTCAATTTTCTGAGCAAGCGGCACGAGGCGTGCCCGAAGACGATCGAACACCTGATCCAGCTCTTTTACGGTCATGTCCGGCTCATACATATCCAGGAGGGTATCATAACGTGTATCCTTGACCCCCCAATAATCAATAAACTCCTGTTTAAAGGCGACAATTGCGGTCAGAAATGGCTCGAAACCGGTAAAGTCATTATCTTTCTTGGCGTCTTCCCACATCGATTCCGATTTGGCTGCCAGTACGGTATATTCCTGAAACCGTTCTGCAGGAACCGACTGATTAAGCTCATATTGCTTGCGTGCTTCATGCACCATTCGACGGTCGAGATCACTTAATAATTCTTGCAGCTCGGGTTTTGAAAGCTCGTCTAGCAGCTTTCCCATTTCCGGCGATGTCTGAAGCTTAAACGCTTCGGTAGAAAGCATGCCCAGGGTTTCCGATCGGGTATCCATCCCTTTTTTCGGGGCACCGGTCCGTAGATCCCAGGATAGCAGGTTTACTGCTTCTTCATAGCCCGATATTTTCCGGTTCAATTCCTGAAAACGTTCCCAATGGTCTGTCATTGATGTTTCCATATGTTGAATTCACCTGCACTTTAACATGAATTTGGTTGACACACTTGATGATACTTATATCCGCGTTTATAATCAACTTTTAAGCAGGGATATAAAGATATACATATTATAGAGGAGTGTGATGACAGCTATGATGATCCAACTGACCCCTGCAGCGGAACAGAAATTAAAGGACAAAATCGGGTCTCAGCCAGGCAGCATCCGGCTTATCAATGACTCCGAAGGCTGCGGCTGTGTTATGAGCGCGGTTCCGGGACTGAGGGTCATTCAGCATCCCGAGGAGGATGATTTTAAGCTGGAAAGCGACGGCTCCATCTCATTTTATATGAGCCGCAGACACGAAGTTTTTTTTGAAGAAGCTTTGAAACTGGACGTTAATCCTGTTGGTCATACTTTTCGATTATCCAGCCAAAGTCAAACCTACAGCACCAATGTTCAGACCGTAGATAGCCGTTCCTGAATCTGCGGCTGCATGTTTTAACAGCAAACATCTACCATATATAAGGAGGCACACCCCCATTATGTCTACTCATCTTAGCGAAATTTTAGATCATAACCGTCAGTTCGTTCAGGACAAGCAATACCAAGCGTATGAAACAAGTCCGTATCCGGACAAAAAGATTATCATTGTTACTTGTATGGATACCCGTCTGGTTGAACTGCTGCCGAAAGCCATGAACTTTAAAAATGGTGATGTGAAAGTGGTCAAGACTGCCGGTGCCATCGTCTCCAACCCTTTCGGAAGTGCAATGCGGTCCATCATCGTTGCGCTTTACGAGCTGAATGTGGACGAAGTGATTGTCGTAGGACATCATGAATGCGGTATGGCATCCTTGAATGCTGACCGCATCATCGGCTCGATGAAGGAACGCGGCGTTTCCGATGAAGTGCTGACCACGCTCGATCACTCCGGAATCAAGCTGTCCAAGTGGCTGAGAGGTTTTGATAATGTAACTTCAGCCGTTGAGAACACGGTGGGTCTAATAAAGAACCATCCGCTGATTCCGAAGACTACACCAGTTCACGGCATGGTTATCCATCCGGCCACCGGGGCGCTGGACCTTGTTGTAGACGGCTATTCAGTCAATTAATCATTCATTTAGAAAGCATGAACCTGCCCGGGTTCATGCTTTTTTTACGTTGAATTTGCACAGAGTTGCTAAACCATACAGTTTCAGTGTACACTTTTATTAAGCGAACCCGAAAAGCAGGCTTAGCCTGACTTTTTGGTACCGATAAAGTTTCAAAAGGGGTCATGCACATGAACACGTTGTCATACGGCCTGCTTGGATTGCTCGCCCGAAGAGAGTCTTCCGGTTATGAGCTGATGCTTCGGATCCAGCCATTTTGGCAGGCAAAACACAGTCAGATTTATCCCCTGCTTTCCAGGATGGAGGAGAAAGCGCTGCTCAGCTCATATTGGGTTCAGCAAAGTGACAAGCCCGATAAAAAGATTTATGCCATCACCGAAGCCGGCATGGATAAACTGCGGGAATGGATGCACCAGCCCATTGCTCCATCTGTCAACAAAGATGAGCTTTCACTTCGCACCTTTTCCCTGTGGTTGAGCGAAATTGGTGTTTCCGTCGATATTTATGAGGAACGCCGGGCTTTATACGTTGAGAAAAAGCGATACTATGAAAGCATTCTGGACGGGATTCCCAAGCAAAAGTGCGAGTTCGGAAACAAAGAATTCAGCAGCTACATTTTGGCGACCAAAGCGTTAATGATGGCTGAAACGGAACTGAAGTGGTGCGATTGGGTACTGGATCTTCTCGGTCAGCACAGCATGGCAGCAGCCGGCGAATCGTGATTTGATATTTTTGAAACTTGACGGGAGTTCGTCCGTATTACTGGTTATGACTTAAAATCATTCTTTTTGGGAGGTTCAACAGAACACGATGAAAAAATTATTGGCTATCTTTGTAGTGCTTACCATGTTCCTGGTAACCATTGCCCCGGATTCCGTTGATGCAAGAAGAGGCGGCGGATTCAGCTCAGGTAAGAAGAGCTTCCAGTCGACACCTAAGAAAGCAGACAACAATGTTCAGAAATCGAGCAACAATTCCAATAACTCCGGCGCTGCTGGTGCAAACCAAAACCGTGGATTTTTCAGCGGCGGTGGTTTGATGAAGGGTATGATGATCGGTGGTCTGGCAGGTCTGTTATTCGGCAGCATGTTTGCCGGCATGGGCTTTATGGGCGAAATCATGGGACTATTAATTAACCTGATTGCCATCTGGGCATTGATTATGATTGGCATGGCCGCGTATCGAGCCTTTAAAAACCGTCGCCGTGATGTGGAAACTGACCGCAGAAACGGAAACGGACGGTACTAATCCATGATTTTAAGTATGGATGAGATCATCAACGCCATTTGCCTTCATCAGGCAGAACGCAAAGGCGTGAAGCCTACAGACGTTACAGTTGAGCTCAGTTGGGATGAAGATACCGGCTATACCGCTGAGGTCTGGGTTCACAGCCGAAGCCAGTATCTGATTGAATCAAATATCATGGAAGCCGTTCTGCGCTACCTCCATTCGGAATATAATATCCGGGCTTACCGTGAGCAGGTAAGACTGGAGCTTGAAGACGAAATTATTGCTGTGGTTCAACAGTAAGCTCAACAAGCATGAAAGGCTGCCTCATCAGCGGATTGTTTTTGCTGAAGCGGGGCAGCCTTTTTTAATGAGTATAATAATGTATATTCAATTTTGTGGATCAGGCGCGCAGGGATTGGGTAATGAAAGTAGAATTCAAACTAGAGTACACTGAACATAACGAAGGAGGAATTCACGATGCCAACTATTCAAATCGAAGGCAGAGATCCCATTGAGGTAGCTGAGGGGACAAAGCTTGTGCTTGCCCTGGAGGATCATGGTGTTGATGTGCTTCATCGCTGCGGAGGTAATGCCCGCTGTACAACCTGTGCTGTTGAAATTGTTTCCGGCGAGGCACTGATGAGTGAAACAGAGGCAGAAGCACGCAGAAATAAGGGCATCGACAATGACGCAGTCCGTCTCTCTTGTCAGGTTAAAGTGCAGAATGACCTGCATGTGAAATTGATCAAAACGGCATCATCCACTGGATTGGACCCGGGTCCGCGTCCTCAGGACTAGATGTTGATGGTCTCCTACTTATGAATTGATTGACCCCCTACAGCCGGCTGTGCTTACTTTGAAGCGCGCAGCCGGCTGTTTGTGTCCTGTTTAGAGATGACATGTATACTCTTAAATATGCGCAGAAAAATAGTTCTTTGGATGCTTAAACAAATATCACAAACAAGATAATCTTTAAACCAGAGAGAACATTCGTACTGAATTATACACCGGAATCCATTATTTGTATAAAAGGAGCGATAAGATGGGCATTATTCCTTACCTGAATTTCAAAGGAAACAGCCGGCAAGCGATTGAGTTTTACACCGAGGTTTTCAATTTGGAGACGCCTCAGATCATGACGTTTGGCGCACTGCCGCCTAATCCGGAACATCCGATCCCGGAGGAAGCCAGTGAATGGGTCATGCATGCGATGATTACGATCAAGAAAAGCCCTATTATGTTTTCGGACGTGCTGCCTCATATGCCGTTTAATATGGGGAATAACTTCAGCCTAATGGTACACAGCGATGATGAAGCAGAGATTAGAACCTGGTTCAACCGTCTCCAGGAGGGCGGAACCGTCAATATGGACCTTCATGAAACATTTTGGAGCAAGCTGTACGGCAGTGTCACAGACAAGTTCGGTATTGAATGGCAGGTCAATCTGGATAATCGGCAGCCGTAATTTGTAATTGGTGTATGGAAGCTGCCTTGTTTGCATAATGTGCTTCCTGCACCGTTTTTATATCTCTGAAGAAACAAAAAAACCACTTTTTCAAGTGGCCTGACTTCTACTTACATAAAATTATTCTTTAACTTCTTCTTTAACTTCAACCTTGAAGACGTTATCCAGCTTGCTGTTGGTACCGCCAATTCTTTTTTTCAAAGGAACTTTAATGTCCCGGCCCAATTCCTTAAAGAAAACTTCAACATCACAATTGGCATGATCCACAATGACCTTGACTGTGCCCGCTTCTTTAATATTGTTGTTATCTTCAACCGGTACAGTCGTATTAATATCATAATTTTTGGTCAGTGTTTTGATATACCTCGTGAAAATTTCAATAATTTCGCTGTTGTCAAAAAGATTGATGGCTGCCTGACCTTTGTTAGTGAAATTCAGTTGTACGATCAAAATGTTGTTTCCTCCCTTCAAGGTAAAGAATAAAAAACACATGTAAAAAGATCCATTAAAAAATGAGACTCTTTCAACATGTGAATTTCGTTTCAAATTCTATTAAGTTAAGCATACCATACACTTAGCTATGTTACAAGCAAAACTCACCATTCACAGCCGCTGCATACTGCCAATTACAGCTTTAAGTATCGCTCCTCGATCATATTTATGTGGTACTTCTCATGTCCGGCAATAATGAAGGCCAGTGCTTGTACAGACATCACCTGGTCCCCGGCATAACCATTTCGGCTCCACGCTTCTTCTGGCAGACCTTGCAAAAGCTGAATCGTCGATTGTCTGACCGCAGCGTATTCTTCAATCAAACTTGCTGCACTCCTTTCAATATAACGGGCATTTTGTACGGACAGCTCTCGATCTCCGCCAGAGAGCGGTGTCATATCTCCTCTGGCAAAACGATACAGCCAGTAGCTCAGCAGACGCTCATGGTCCATGATATGGCCGAACACTTCCTTAACAGCCCATTTACCTTCTGCATATCGATGTAATAACTGATCCTCTGTGAGCCCTTTGAACAGTGCTGACGTTTGTTCAAGCTGTTGTTTCAATGCATGTACAATATCCGAATCAGTGATCAACTCAACATATTTTTCAAAATATTCGGGATAGTCTTTCTTCTCCAGTTTATTTAACATACCACCGCCTCCTTCTCTTTACATATTACACTCTATACATGTCAGCGAAGCTGTACAATATGCAAAATGGCACGAATCACCCGATTCGCGCCGCTGCAAGAGACTAATATAAATGAAATTCTTTTTTGATGCTGCTGAAATTCTGGCTTTCTTGACGGAACATTTCCAGTAACTCATCCACTGGCAAATTAGTCGTTCGATAAATGGAATCTCCTCCAAGCAGATCGATAAATGGACGCCCGTTTTCTTTATACGGGGGGAGAAAATGAAACTCATCATACTGCTCCTTAATCGTAAACAGCAGCCTCACACCGGTTTCAAACGGCTTCAGGCTTCTGACATCTGTGATATGAAGCTGAACCCCACGACACTGCTCATTTTGGAACTTGGAAAAGGAAGGTTTAAAGTATATCGGCCTGAAAATCACACCTGGAAGCTGTAATCTGTTCATTTCATCTGCCAAGTTTTCCGCATGTATAAACGGGGCACCGATCATTTCAAACGGAGCTGTGGTCCCTCGGCCTTCTGACAGGTTCGTTCCTTCAAACAAGCAGGTTCCCGGATAGATCAACGAGGATTCAAATCGCGGCAGTCCAAGTGAAGGCATGACCCACAGTCTTCCGGTTTCCGGGAACAGCATATTGCGGTCCCAACCTTCGCAAGGAATGACATGAAGCTGTGCACCCCACTGCATTTGAGTATTAACCATGTCAGCCACCTCACCTGCTGTCAGACCATAACGCACCGCCAGCGGATAGTTGCCGACAAAGGATTGAAAACCTTCTTTGAGGATATTACCTTCTATCGTCACGCCATTCAGCGGATTAATCCGATCCAGAACGACAAACTCCTTGCCTGCTTTGGCACAATCCTCAAGTGCATACAACATGGTATAGATAAAGGTATAATATCGAGCACCCACATCCTGAATATCATAGACTACCATATCGACTTCATCCAGCATTTCAGCTGTCAGTCGCTTGGAATCTTTACGATAAAGGCTGTATACAGGCACCCCAGTAATGGGATCCTTATACGTGTCCACCATGGCACCTGCAGCCAGATCTCCCCTTACGCCATGTTCCGGAGAGAATAATGCGCTCAGTGTAAAAGATTCATGCAGAATCTGTATCGTGGATTTAAAATCATGTGACAAGCCAGTGGGTGACGTGATTAACCCCAGACGTTTTCCTCTAAATAGGCCGGCATATTCATCAATACGATCGATTCCATTTTTAATCATAGCGCTTACAACTCACTTTGACGCAGCGTCATCGTTTCAGCCGGTATCATGAATGTTTCTGCATATTCTTTTCTCGCTTCGATGCCGCGTACCCTGGCCAAGTGCTTGTAGTACTCCAGATAAGGAAATGACTTGCTGCCAGTTACAAACCAGTGTGTGGACAGCGCTTTGATCCAAAGATCAAAAGCCTCTTGTGAAAAGTCTACATATGCGTATGGCTGATATTCTACTGCATCTTCCCAGTTCTCTGCATAATACAGTTTGGAAGCAAAGAATGATGGAAGCTCACGCTCGAAGGATGAAAGACCTGCATAAAACCGTGCATCATTGACAATACGATGTGTGGTCATGTGATCTTTGTGCATACTGTTTTTCCAGTGTGTAATGATAATATTGGGACGAACCCGTCTGATGACATCGCAAACGTTCCAGCGGTTATCCTCGTCATCTTTTAATTCGCCGTCCGGCGTATCAAATACGATGGCTTCTCCACCAAGCATCTCAGCAAAGGTATGCGCTTCACGAACTTTCTGTTCTCTGTAATCCGCCATATCCTGACCTGCCGGAACACCTCGTTCTCCCGCCGTCAATGCCAGTGTAACGATATGATCCCCCTTAAGAGAATGACTAGCAAGTACTCCCCCAGCCGTCAATTCTGCATCACCTACATGCCCGCCAATTGCTAAAATTGTTAACTTCGAATCACTCATCAGAAAACTCCTTTCGCATCGTTGAGAACGTTTTTACATGCTGGAAACCCGCCTTCTTGTAAATGCGCAGTGCAGGATTGTTACTTCCTGTAAACAAGGACATATACTCGGTACCCATATCTTTAAATGCTTCACACAGCTTAAAAAATAAAATACTGCCAAGCCCGTGACCTTCGTGTTCTTCCATTACGCCGATCCCGGCAAAGTATCCACGCCCATTCTCCTGTCGAATGACCGGGCCCGCAAATCCAATACATTGTCCATCGTAAATGGCTGCAACAAAAGAAGTTCCGTTTGCGGCAGATGCTGTGATTTCCTGATCCCATAAAGGATTATTAAAAGCGGAAAGCATCTCAGATATTCCATCATGACGTTCCTTATCAAACAATTCTACAACATACCCATTCTCACGTGCGGCTTGTTCTTTCGTCAGCATGACGTCTGGATAATCAAATGAGTCCAGGTTCAAATACATCGCACACTGCTCAGCACGTTCAATATATCCATACATGAGCAATATAGCGTATAATCTGCTCTCTACCGGTATTCCTGGTGCGTTGTTATGTTCATGATGAGGTGTGCCTGGAATATACCATGGCAGCTTCATCGGGTTGAAAAACAGACAATCCATCTGCTTTTTCCCTGAAATTTTCAACTGACTTTCCAAGGCCTCAAGCAAGATCAAGAAGTATTGATCCTCTTGTATGCTTGAATCCAGAATCAATGCGGTCAAGTAACCTGCCCTGTCTCCTAAAGGCAGATCTTCACCTGTACACCCACAAATAAATCCTTTGACTACATCTCGATCCAGAAGAACATAGGCTAGATTTTCTTTGAAATAAGGACTGCCCGTAATGATTTGCTGAAAACTTTGCTCGGTCCACTCTTTATAACCGTCCTTGGTCGCTTCCCGGTTCCACAGTTCGATGACTCCGCTGGTATACCGCTCTTCCCAGGACCTCAGCATATGGATCCAACTCCTTTTCCATCAGCCCGTACATTTATGTATCTATATAATGTTAAATTATAATCAAGAGTTATATTCCAACCTGTGCTGCCATGAAAGCCCGAATCTTTCATGAGCTCGGCTGGTTAAACGTATTTATCCTTTTACAGCACCTACAGTAACACCTTCAAGGAAATATTTCTGCAGGCTGAAAAACAAGATGAACATTGGCAGTGCGGAAATGGTGGCCCCCGCCATCATTGGCGCAAAATAAGTCGTGTTGGCAAAACGGAAATTCTTCAATCCAACCTGAATGGTCTGCATATCCATTGTATTGGTTACAAGGAATGGCCAGAAGAATGTGTTCCAGCTTTCCATAAAAGTCAGGATCGCCATGACAGCCAGCACGGTTTTTGACAATGGAAGAATAATTTTGAAGTAAATCTGGAACTGATTACAGCCCTCGATTTTAGCGCATTCCAGAATTTCGTTCGGAATACTGCCCATAAATTGTTTGGCAAGGAAGATATTATATACCGTTACCAAGCCAGGTACGATCATAGCGGTATATGTGTTCTGAATTTCAAATGTATTGACAATCAGAATATAGAGCGGCACCTGTGTCACCTGATACGGAATCATCATGGATACAAGCAGCACGGAGAACAGAACGGCTCTGCCTTTAAATCTGATTTTTGAAAAAGCATACCCTGCCAGACTCGCAAAAAATACGTTGGAAATCATGACGGATGCAGCCACAATCAGCGAGTTCAAAAGCCAGCGTATGGAATGGTCGCTGTAGTTGAAGAAAAACTTATAAGATTCAAATGATATTTTAGAAGGAAACAGGGAGTAGCTCATTGCCCCGGCTTCTACGGGATCCCCGAAAGAGGAAATCAACATGAAGTAAATTGGAAACAGCGTAGCCAAAGCGAATAAAATCAGAACAACCATAATGATTGCATTACGTGTCCGGTTTACTACCGGCTTGCCTGTGTGCGTGTTATACAGCGCCATATCGGTGGCCTCCTATCCTTAATATTCCACTTCTTTGCCTAAATATTTGAATTGAATAAAGGAAATAAGCGCAATAATGAAGGCCAGTACGAGAGACTGAGCTGCAGCTTCACCGAATTCAAAATATTTAAAAGCGTTGTTGAAAATCAGCAGTCCTACCATCGTGGTAGCATTGTCTGGACCGCCGCCTGTCATCAGGTATGCGTTTTGGAACACCTGGAAAGAGCCGATAACACCTGTTACTAAAAGAAAAAGCGTCGTTGGTTTCAGGCACGGAATTACGATATACCAAACCTTCTTGATAAATGAAGCACCATCCAATTCTGCCGCTTCATAATAGCTTTCATCAATGCCGAGCAATGCTGCCAGGTAGATAATAATGCTGGTACCATGACTGGACAGCCATGCCATCAGTACGAGTGAGAACATGGCCGTGGAACTGGATCCAAGCCAGTTGGTGTTGCTCATGCCGAATACGGAAAGCATACGATTCAAAATACCTGATGCCATGGGATCGTAGATCCACAGCCACACCACGGACAAAGCTACACCCGAAGCGACTGCAGGAAGGTAATAGACAGCTTTGAATATATTTTGCAGCTTTTTTCGCAGCGGTATAATCAAGATGGCTACAGCAAATGACAGAAATAATGCAACAGGTACAGTAAGTATGGTGTAAATAATCGTGTTGTACACCGATTTCCAGAACAATTTGTCATTAAAAGAAGCAATATAATTCTCTAATCCAACGTATTCGGAACCAAGCGGCTTATACTGCTGAAAACTGATAATAAACGCACTTACGACGGGGTAAGCAGTAAACATCGCGAACACAACCAGGGCAACGGCAATGAATGCATAGCCATACCCGCTGTCTCCTTTAATGCGGCGTCTTTTGGTCTGTTTGGCGATTTGGGCCATCGTACAAAACTCCTTTCACAGCTTTCGTTCAAAAAGCATGGAGCGGACAGCAGCGCTTAATGTACACGCGGCTGTCCGGCACTGCATGCTACTCTGTTACAACGCCATCTTCACCAAAAGTTTGAACGGCTGCAGATTTTACTTCTTCATACATTTCTTCTGGGGTAATCTCGCCTGCAATGAGCGCCTGCAATTTAGGAATGATGACTTCATCTTCCAGTTTGATCGCTTTAGCACCCAATTCAGTCGGGATGTCTGGACGTGCTGGGGAAGCTTGCTTCAACAGGGTTTCAACAGCTTCGACGTTATCCGGATTACGGTCGATTGTCATTTCTTTCGCAGCTTCTCTGCCGCTGTCTGTAATATGAGCTGCAAACAAGTCATTGTTCGTAGTTGCGGCAACTTTACCGCTGGAAAGGAAATACGCAGCTTTTACAACATTCTCTTTATGTTCTTCGGTTGGTTCCTTTTTACCGCGGAATGTAACATATCCGTCAACGGCAACGCTTGCTTGCTGCTTCTCACCTGCAAAAGTTGGCACTGGGAGCACGATGTACTCGACAGGAATACTGCCTTGAACGGCACTGCCGTCATTCGCTTCCAGCTTCTCATTGTTTTTCTTAGCCGAATTTTCGAACGTAGCAAGACCTTTACCTGTAATCATCGTTTGGCCAGTCAGGAACATGTTCCAGCGTTTACCTGCATCCACGGAACTGAGTTCTTTCGGCATGGAGCCGTCGTCGATCATTTGACGGATTGCTTTCAAAACTTCAAGAAAGTTAGAGCTGGTATAAGCAAATTTATGGTCTGTGGTGAATGGAGAAGGCATGCCCGCATTTTTAACGAGAATCGTCAGGTAGTCACGGGAAGTTACGCCAGAAGTAGCAAATACAAAACCGTAACGGCTGGTTGTGTCGCCTTCTTTCACTACACCTTTCTTAATCGCTTCACGGAACTCATCGTATGTCCAGCCTTCTTGCTGTACCTTCTTGTAGTCAATACCGGCTTCTTCGAGGAATTCCTTGTTACCACCGATGCCGTGAACTTCCATGTAGCCCGGGAATCCGTACAAAGACTCACCCTGCTTCATGTACTCCAGCGGAGCTTCGTCGAAGTCATCCTTCATTTCTTGAGTAGCAATATCATCAATACTCATAACCATGCCTTGTTCAACATACTTAGCAATACTTCCCGAAGGGATAAATGCGATGTCAGGCGGACTGCCTGCATTAACCTGGGTGTCCAGTTTCTGAGTCATATCCTCCCAGCTCGCCGGTTCGATCTTAAGCGTCAGGTTCGGATACAGCGCATTGAAATCTTTCTCCATTTGAGCGAAATTATCCTGGAATCCGGCTGATACCGGTGGAAGCAATGCGGTTATGGTATCTTTTGCTTCAGCTGTTTGACCGCTTCCTCCTGTTGTGCCCCCTGTTCCTTCTTCAGCACTGCCGCCTCCGCTGCAAGCCGTGATCGAAGTTAAAGCAAAAGTTAAAGCAAAAACGGATGCCCAAGTACGCATTCTCTTTTTCATAATTACAGACCTCCCCAGGTTATATGAAACTATTTCACACCACTGTCTTATGACTTTGGATCGCCTTCTTAAGGCGTCCTTCGTTTTGCTTAAGCATGTCTTCAGCCTGAGTTTGATCCAGACCGGTCTTGATCATCATAATCGCCAGCTTACAATTCATGGAAGCGCTTTCCAGATATCTTGTTGCCGTAGCATCATCGACCCCTGTTGCTGTCTTGATAATGCGTACAGAACGATCATACAGTTTGATATTGCTGGCTTTAAGATCCACCATTAAATTGTTGTAGGTTTTCCCCAGCTTTACCATGGTGCATGTAGTAAGCATGTTCAGTACCAATTTTTGAGCCGTTCCCGCTTTAAGACGGGTTGAACCTGTAATGACTTCCGGTCCTACAATTGGAGCGATTAAGATATCGCAAACCGGTTCCAATCTGGAGTTCAGATTGTTGACAACACCAATGGTAGCCGCTCCAATCTGCTGAGCTTTACGAAGAGCGGATATGACATATCTGGCACTACCGCTGGCCGTGATTCCCACAACCGCATCCTTATCGGTGACACCGATTTGCTCGATAAGCGCTATTCCCTCTTCTTCATTGTCTTCAGAGCCTTCTACTGCGAGTCTTAAAGCAATATCGCCACCCGCGATGTAACCTTGGACCATCAAGGGATCGGTTCCAAAAGTCGGCGGGCATTCCGATGCGTCCAGCACACCAATTCTGCCCGAAGATCCGGCACCTATGTAAAACATTCTTCCCCCGTTTTGGAGCACGCGGTGCAAAGTATCCACCGCCTTGACGATGTTCGGAATTTCTGCCGCCACCGCTGCGGGGACCTTGGCATCCTGCTCATTCATCAAAAGCAGCATTTCCTGAGTCGAGCACTCGTCGATCATGTGAGTCTTCTGGTTGATACTCTCGGTTGTTAAACCGGCAAGATACTCATCCATGGTCATCCCCCTCTCTGATGTATTTTCTTTCTAATTGCATCTTATCCTCAAATTGCAGGTTGGTCAATATTTTTTGAAATAAAATTTCTTTATAAAATTAATAAATGGTTTTTTATTTTGTTAAAATTGCAAAAAAAGACACTGGCATTTTCCTCTTTTGCCAGTGTCTTTTTTTCTATTTACGATGCTTGCTCGATATAATATTGTGTGTTTTGGTCAGGTATTTTTTCACATTACGGTATTCTGCGCTTGCTACGCCGGCGAAAAGAATATCAATGACGGTCAGCATCGCGATCCTTGAACCCATCGCACCACTCCGGATGGTGAGTTCAGGGGTAGAAATGCCGAGCACAATATTCGCCTTTTCTGCCAATTCACTCTTGTTGTATTTCGTGATTGCAATGATGTGCGCACCGTTCTTCTTCGCAATATCCAAAGCTTCCAAAATTTCAACTGTCGTTCCCGAATTGGAAATAAAGATGGCGACGTCATTTTTTTCAAGGAGGGTCGCAGCCGTCAGCTGGCTGTGCCCATCAACATAGGCATGGCACATCTTATTGATCCGCGTAAACTTCTGTTCCGCATCAATGCCAACCAGGCCGGAAGCTCCAATGCCGAAAAAGACAATTCTTTTGCAGACCTGAAGAATCTTGACCGCACGGGCAATTGCATCTTTATGAATGACGCTGAGCGTGTCCTCAATCGATTTCATGTTATTGCGTGAAATATTCGAAATGATGGTATCCAGATCATCACCAGGCTGAATGTCCGTGTATTGATGCTTCTGCTCCTCATCCATTGAACCCAGAGATGCTGAAATACTGACGATGAAGCTGCGGTAGCCGCTGTATCCCATCGTCTTGCAGAAGCGCAGTACAGAAGCATCACTTGTTCTGGTGAGCTGGGCAAGGCTTTTGATCGACAAATGCGGAATTTCATCCAGATTTTCGAGAATATATTCAGCGAGCATTTTTTCAACCGGAGTAAGACTATCTTTCATATCCCTGATCTTGATCAGGATGTTATTGTTTATTGACATATGATTTCCCTACTTATCCTCTAGTCTATTAGACATGACCACTTTAGATCAATGTCTCTTTTATCAAAAATTAATATCATCATAAGCTCAATTGGTGGAAAATACAAGCTCAATATGTAAGCTTCATGACAGAAATATATATAGGTTTATGATGGTTATTCCCCAAAATTACTCATCAGGATGATATTTTATTCCGACATTTATACTCGAAGTACTTATATTGTTCATCACAAAAAAACCGCTTCTCCAGCTATTAAGCTGAAAAAGCGGTTTATTATTTACATTATCCGCGCCGGATAATCTCATCGGCGACCAGTTGACCGGAAAGAGTCACGATAGGCGTTCCTCCACCTGGATTTGTCGTTCCACCCACAAACCAAAGGTTGTTCAACCCTTTCAACCTGTTGGAAGGCCGTGCAAACGTCTGCCTGGCCGAATTGGATGAGATTCCGTAAATGGCTCCTCTATAAGCCCCGGTATCTTTTTGCAGATCCTCAGGAGTATAAATTTGCTGGACCTCCGCCTCTTCAGCTCCATAAATCCCGAGTGTATGAAGACGGCTCATCAGCTGAGCTTTATAGGCATCCCGCCCTTGATCCCAGCTCCACGCTGAGGAAGTATAAGGAGCATTGATCAAGACAAACAGATTGCTCCCCCCTTCTGGTGCCATAGAGGGCTCAGAGTACCCGGAATGACAGATGTAAACGGTTGGATCACTTGGAGGACGCCGCTTAACGAAAATATCATGAAACTCGGCAGCATACTGCTCCGGAAAGAAAACATTGTGGTGAAGGAGCTTCCGGTATTTTTGCCGGACACCGATCAGAGCGACGAATCCGGAGAGTGAAGGCTCATAGGCTTGGATGCGCGAATCTCTCATTCCTGGTCTTTTAGACTCCGGAATGAGATTCTTGCACGCTGTTAGGACATCCCCGTTTACGACGATAACATCCGCATAAATAGAACCGTCATCACACTCCACACCCGTAACCCGGTCTCCCGAAAAGAGCAGTGTATGCACGGCAACCCCGGTCCGGATATCAACGCCCAGTTCTTGAGCAACCTTTTCAAATGCAGCAGGAATGGCATAGGTACCTCCCTTTACACCATATACTCCGGCATAACCTTCCAAATGCGCCATCATGGCAAAGATCGCTGGAGCTTTATAAGGTGACGCACCTACGTAAGTAGCATATCTTCCAAACATGGCCAATGTATTGGCATGGCTGAAGTATCGGTGCAGCTGCTGCTGCAATGTGGTTAAGGGGCGAATTTTCAGAAAAGCTGAGATCAGCGCAGGTGAAAGCTTGGATTTCGTATCCAGCATCAGCTTATTTAGAAAATGAGTATCTGCCTGCTGGAACATGGCTTTGGAATCTTTCATGAACGCATCCAGGTTAGCCGCGTCATCTGGACTGTACAGCGCTATTTGATCTTTCAGCAGCCCCATATTTGAAGTCATATCGACGACCGAGCCATCAGCAAAAAAATTGCGTGTATACGGATCCAGCCGATACAGGTCCAGATAGTCTTCCATCCTCCGGCCGCTTGAGGCAAACACGCGGGCGAATGCCTGCGGCATCGTAATCGTACTGGGTCCCCTGTCAAAATGGTACCCCTGGGATTCAATACGCTGCAGCTTGCCGCCCACCTTGTGCTGCTGCTCCAGCACCGTGACTTTATAGCCAGAAGAAGCAAGCCGGATTGCACTGGATAGTCCACCCAAACCAGCCCCGATCACAATCGCTGTTTTCATCATGAATAAAACCGCCCTTTCCATTGGTAGCCTTTACGGGTGAAAGCGGTCCGGCAGGAGTCAAGGGCCAGCAGGATTAACAGCAGCATGCTAATCGGCTGCAGAAAGGCTAGCCACCCTGGCTGACCCTGCCGCAAATCGGCAGCCATCTTCACCGATATACCTGCTAGTACGCAAGCTGAGGTCCACAGCAGCAAGCCCCATTCCTGATGTGATTCCGGAAACAAGAACATCGTAATCAATGAGTACATCATGAATGCGGCAGGAAAAACATACAGGACGAAATAAAACAGAGAAACAGCCAGAAGCAGGGAAATGCTTCTGCCAAGGCCGTCAAAAATATTTTTACGGTAGCCGCCCCAAACTTCTGCTGCACTATGATACATCCTCATCTGAACATGTTGATGCACATCCGCAAGAAGAACAGGCTCTTTCGCTTGTTTGAATGCTCGCGCAAGGGCCATATCATCGACCAGCTGATCCGGAATAGCTGCATGGCCGCCAGCTTTACGGTAACTGTCCCTATAGACAAAAATAAACCCGCCATGTGCTGCTGCAAATTTCGAACTGGAAGCTTTTCGCACCAAACTAATGGGCAGATGGCATAAAATCGTGAACGTCATGAGCGGCACAATCAGTCTTTCCATCCAGCTGTTTACGATCTGGAAAGGAAAACCTGTGATCATGCCACGTGTTTGCTGGTTGGCCAAGCGGCACACGGAAGACAACGCTTCAGTTTTCAACCGCACATCCGCATCCATAAACAGCCACCATTCGCCTTTTGCTTCTAGAGAGAGCTGATGGCAGGCATACACCTTCCCGCACCAACCCTCTGGCATGTCCTCCCCCTGAATCAGTCGCACTCTGGAGTCACGTTCAGCCATCTGGAGAACAATCTGAGATGTAGCATCGTCAGAGCGGTCATCCAAGATGACCACTTCGAGGTTACTGTACGAATTGTCTAGAACGGACTGAATCGCGCCCTCGATATTGTTCTCTTCATTTCGTGCAGGGATTAACACAGACAGCAGGGGTAAATCTTTGCGATCCGCGCTTTTTTTTGGAGGCTTGATCCATGTATGACCGTTCCACAACACAAACAGCAGCTGCACGGCAATCACCATTAAAAGGATTTGAAAAAACACTTCCAACGGGACAACCTCCTTTGAAAACCATCAAAGACCTCACTCGTATTCTGCCCAGCCCTCAAGGTCGGAATAAAGCCTGTGGAAGGATCACATTGCTCCTGGGTGACAAGAGCTTTGTGCTCGTTGAGCTGCTGCTCCATGACAGCTGACAGCATGACGGCAGATTGTTTACGGCCCATGCCCAGCCAGTCTTCAATCAGCGGATTACTTGCCCATAATGAAATCTCCGGTTTCTGGTGACGGATCAAACTGCTGACCATTGTAACGCTAATAACAGCAGGAGATGGATATCGGGATAACAAATACCCGATGCCTGGCTGAAACACCAGAGGCCTGACATCCGCATGATAAATGTCCCCTTGAGGATAGATCCAGACCCGTTTGTCCTCATCAAGAAGCTTTGATGCATAATCCAGGGATTTTATAATGCCCCTGGCCGAATCTTTTTGAATGGAGAAGGCTCCAAGTTTTTGAAAGAAACGGTAACGGCTCAGCTGACGTTCATCCATCATAAAATAGTGATCACCGGAGGAAAGGGTGCGCAGCACATGATAGGCCAGCAAACCGTCCCACCAAGAGCTGTGATTCATCATGTAGAGAATTGGCCTGTCCAGTTCCATCGGGTCCAATGACCCGCGAAATGATACTTGCTGAAAGTGTCTTTGCAGCAGATAGTGCTTGTTGTATCGATAAAAAAGAGAATCAAATGCTTTGCTTTTGCGGGCTTCCAGCAAACCGGTACACCCCCTCGGCTATGCATATCCCGACGATTGCAATAAGCAGCGGAATATACAATCCTTCTTTTGCTGCAAGCAGCCCGAACATGATCAGCATGCCTTGA
Organism: Paenibacillus lemnae; assembly: GCF_012933385.1. Lineage (GTDB taxonomy): Bacteria > Bacillota > Bacilli > Paenibacillales > Paenibacillaceae > Paenibacillus_AQ > Paenibacillus_AQ lemnae. The sequence continues at coordinate 65,138 of NZ_JABBPN010000014.1, read as the reverse complement.
TACAATCGAATGACCGGTTTTGAGACAGTCTTACCCTGGTTATACAGCGGAAAAAGAAAAGACAGCACAAACGCCGCAGCAAACCAGCTCACAAAATTTTGTGTAGGAATGCCGGAGTAGAAGCCGCCTCCGCTCCATATCCAGAATTCTCTGGCATATGCAGCCGGATCCAGAACGAGATCGAACAGCATCGCCCACCCGCCTGCCTGAATGGCCCGGAGCCATTTGGAGCCAGCCGTAGACATCAGCACAGACATGACCATAACGCCAATCCAGGCAAAGCCGATAGCAACTGGAACATGTTCACCGAATATACTCAAGGTACCTGTGTATACGTAAGTGCCGAAAGGGTATCCGGTTTCCGTGCCAATCCATTCCAGAACATAGGTGGATACAGCCACAATTAGCGCTCTGACCCACATCGTACTCCTTGTGTAAGAGCGTGAATTCTTCAGTTCTTGCTTCTCCAAACTCATTGCGTAGAGTGCAAAGAAAACGAGGAATAATCCGTTAGAAAAGTGCAGAAAATCAGGTACCTCATACAGCAGCATTAAAGACAGACCAATTCCGTACCATCCCCAAAACAAATATTCGATTTTCAATTTCATGAAACGGCACTGCTTTCTTGTTTAAGCATACTCATTCCGTATCGGCGGGCAACGGATACAAGAATCGATGTCTTCTGCAGCTTGTTCACATAAGCGCGTTCTGTGAATACCTGGTAGTCATTATTTTTGACTGCATCCAGTATACCTCCATAGAAGAGGGCTGCCAGCTCAACACTAAACGCACTGCTTTTAGGGTAGGAGTCCAAGTTCCGCATACCTAAAGAGAACCAGGCTTTTGCTTTCATTTCAAGTTCATCAATTAATGTGGTCAGAGACGGGTTAACGACCTTATTATAAAAATCCTCTTCACTGTATCCACATTGCTCCATCAGCTCCAGCGGGACATAACGCCGACCGCGTTCCAGATCCTCACCAATGTCTCTGACAATATTGACAATCTGCATTGCCTTACCCAGATAAATCCCCGATTCTGTTACTTCTGCATCGGGATTATCGTGCAGCACAGGCAGGAGCATCTCTCCGACGGTTCCCGCGACCAGATAGCAGTAATGCTCCAGCTCTTCCAACGTATTGTAATGGCTCTGAACCAAATCTCTGCGCTGACCCTCCATTTGTTTATAAAAAGGAGCTTTGTCGAGATTCGGAAATTTCTCAAACAACCAGCGAAGCGCAGGCCATATAAAATGTCCCTCAGCCGAATGAAGCTCATTCAAGGATTGTTCGAGTTCATCAATCGTATACATTGATTTCTCCGGCTCATCAACGGAATCGTCAATCATCCGGCAAAATGCATAAATGACATAAACCGCCTCTTTTCTCGGGGACGGAAGAAATCCGAAAGCCTTATAAAAGGTAGAGGATCCCTCGCGTATCATCTCTTCACATTGGACTAGACAGTTTGTTGTGTGCATGCAACCCTCTCCTTTGTTAGATGATCCGCGAGCAGGCGTGCCCCCTGCATCACGATTGGAATGCCTCCGCCAGGATGTACTGAGGCTCCCACACTATATAAGTTCATGATGGATGGGAAAGGTACAATTTGAGGCCGGAAAATCGCAGACTGCTTCAGACTCGGTGCAATACCGAAGCTGCCGCCGCGGTACATGCCTTCTTGTTCCGCATCATCCGGGGTCCGAATATCCATCCAGAGAATGGATTCTTGCAGATCCGGAAAGCCTCGCTGCTCTGCTTCATCCAGAATACGCTGAGCAAACTCATCCTTAAGTTCATCCCACGCGATGTGACCTGCCGGAGGTACGGGGACCAAAATATACATGACGCTTTCACCCTCACAGGCCGCCGTGTCATCGAGTGCTGTTGGATAAAACGTGTAGAAAGAAGGCTCATTAGGGATCTGTTTATCCACAAACAGCTGACGCAGTCCGTTTTGCAATGATGCAGGAAGGAAAAATTGATGGATATTCACATCCTCATACCGCTTGTTTAGACCCAGATAGATCAAGAAACAGCCGGATGATGGCTCGTATTCTTTTTGCAGGGTTTTAGGCGATGGCAGCTTCACCGATCCTGCATTCCGCTTCGTTTGAGGAATCATTCCCGCCAGATGAGGAAAATCCCCGTTAAATATGATGGAATCATGCCGGTACTCCTGTTGGTCTGATACAAAACCGATACAGCTTCCATGTTCGATCAACAGGTGATCTGCCTTGCATCCAGTAACGAATGTGACTCCCCGTTGCTCCAAAACCTCGCGGATCGTTTGAACCAGTCCTGCATATCCTCCACGAAGATACCAAACGCCGAAAGCATGCTCTGCATATGGAATGAGTGTATACAGGGCCGGTGCACTAAACGGCGCCCCTCCGATGTATAAAGTTTGCAAAGAGAATGCATCCTGAAGGCGTTCGTCACGGAAGTAATCTGCAGCTAACTTCCTCACACTTTTATATGCTTTCATCTGCAGCAGCAGTTTCATATTATTCCAGGTATAAAACTGGCTTTTGCGAAAAAAAGGACGGCTTAAAAATGCGCTGACACCAGAATTAAAAGCAATCTCCATATCCATCATATATTTCAAGTATCCTGATCTCTCGCCCGGAAATACACGATCGAGTTCTTTCAGCTGCTTTTCCTGATCGCGATGTTTCTGAAATACCGTTCCATCTGCATAGTGAATGGCATACAAAGGATCACATTCCATCAGGGGAAGCAGCGATGTATCCATTCCACCTTCTTCTAAAATATCAAGCAGCATATCTGGCAATAGAACAATGGTAGGTCCTTTGTCTATGGCAAATCTTCCACTTTCGTCCCGCTGGTAAGCGAGTCTGCCGCCCAGTTCTTTCTCTTTCTCGTATACCGTCACTTCAAAGCCGCGGCTGCTCAGAAGCAAAGCTGTCGTCAACCCGCCGATTCCGGCGCCAATAATGCCTACTTCCATAGCGGCACCTCCTGTACTGCTGCATAACGGGGTGATACATGAACGCCTTCTTTCTTATCTTGATCCATCAACAGCTTGACACTGATCCGTGCGGATTCCCAAATCGTCGGCAGCCCACTGCCCGGATGTGTCCCTCCTCCTACGAGCCAGCAATGATCCAATTCTTCAAAACGGTTATGCGGTCTCAGGTGCATCATCTGATCCAGTGAATGGGAGAGATTAAACGTTGCGCCACGATAAACATGGAATCGGTCCTGCCAATCCTGAGGCGTAATCATCTGCTCGGATACAATTCTGGATGACAGATTTTTCATTTCAGGTTCCTGTTCCAGTCGCCGTATAACGTCTTCACGAATTTGCTGCTGCTGTGCCGGCCAGTCTGTCTCTCCCTGCAAATTTGGAACTGGCATCAAGACATATAATCCACTCTTGCCTTCAGGAGCCATAGAAGTATCCAGCGCAGATGGGTTGTGCACGTAAATGGATGGGTCTTTGGACAGCACACCTTGTTTCGTGATTTCATCCACGTTTTTCTTGTAATCATCAGAGAAGATGACCGTATGATGCGGCAGATTCACACTCCCCTCGACGCCCAGATAAAGCATATAGGTTGAACAGGAGTATTTCTTGGCTGCGACACGTTCAGGAGTATACTTTTTCAACTGCCCTGGTTCAAAGAGATGGTTAACGGCTGTGGCAAAATCCGCATTGATCACAACGTGATCGCTCTCCACCTTCTCCCCACTCTCCAAGAGAACGCCTGTTGTCTTACCATGCCGGGTTAACACCTGATCGACCCCACAGGACAAATGTACAGATCCGCCCAACTCCTGTATCACTTTAACCATAGCTTCACATACGGCATTCACACCACCGACGGGGTGAAATAATCCGTACTCATGTTCCAAATATGACAAAATCGAAAAGGTTCCCGGACATTCCCATGGAGACATACCCAAATATTTTGCTTGAAACGTAAACGCAAACTTCAATCTTTCATCACTATAATATTTCGATAATCTGCCATATACCGTGTCCATGGCATTCAGTTTGGGTATTGCTTTTATAACATCGGTACGAATATAATCCGTTAATTTCGAAATGGGCCGTTTCAGCAGGGGGGATATGCGGTCAAATTTAACCTTTTCTTCCTGCATAAACCTCGTATAACCTTCTCCATTACCTGGAAACAGGTGTTCAATACGTTCCTTCATCAGGTCCCGGTTTCTTGTCGCTTCCAGTTTCAGTTCACCGAATCTCAGCTGATACAGTGGATCCAGTTCTTTCAAATCTACATAATCGTGCAGCGAGCGTCCTACTGCATCAAAAAGCTCTTCCAGCAGCTCAGGCATCATTAAGAAAGTCGCGCCCCGATCGAACTTAAAACCATCGAATTCCAGTCGGGATGTTCTGCCTCCAATGTACGGTTGTTTCTCGAACACGGACACATCATAACCGCCTCCTGCCAGCAGCATGGCAGCTGCCAAACCACCAGGACCAGCACCAATGACGGCCGCCGTTCTCTTTGAAGTCATATACCCATCCACCCTTCAGCTGTTCATCCACACTATAATCGTATATAATTAACTCAACGGTAAATTTACAAACATTATACATCATATGTATAATGTTTGTAAACCAGCAGATTTCGGAATCAAAAACAGGCCCAGCACTGCTCTTCAGAGCAAGCTGGGCCTGTTCTTTTTCCTGTATACGGTTTTGTAAAATCAAAGTCCTGTTGGGCCTGCTGGCTTATTCCAATGATTGTTCTTTCTATTATGAATTTTTCATCATCTGTTTTTATATCATATTTTAGCAATTAAATAAAGCGCTGCTGTTAAAAATGGTGTTCTCTCTTTTCCAAATACGTCGGCTCGTTGGCTGCTAGCATTACACAAATTAAAAACCGCAAAAGAACCGAGTCTTTTGCGGTTTAAATTCGTTTAAATGGTTGTAACCCTTCAAACATTAATTCTGGGATGTGACCCACTCTTTATATTCGGCATCGAGATATTCATCGGTCTTTGTCACAGTCCAGTCATCGCCCTCTTTTTTCAGATAGAGATTGATCAGTAATTCACTGCCGGAGGTTTCAAAATCCTTGTGAACATATTCGATCATACCGTGTACTTGTAAAATGATTTCACCATTCTCCGCGTGATGCACTCCAATTCGATTCCGGTCTTCGATATCAAAATTAACATGAATCAATTGATCAGAAGAAGGATGATGGGTTAGATTTTTGTACATATTGATTCCCCGATCAGCAATTTCACCTTCTCGCAAATCAGGGTATCTGTTCATCAACAGTTCCATATCATCATGAAGAACAGCTTGACTCCGATAGTAAAAATACTCTCTGACCGCACGGCTGTACTCAACCCATTCAGCAGAACTAGGCTCTGTAAACGTTGGGGGATCGGAGACATGTTTGGTTGATATTTCAGAAGATGATAAAGGAGATGAGTCCGCAATTTTTTTACTCGTTACCACAGATTCATTAGAACTACTGCAGGCGGATATGAGTGATACAGACAGCACTAAAACAGACAACATTCTATAATTCTTCATAGCTTCATTCCTCTTTTCATACCTGCTTAGTCCGGCCTATGCTCATCTGTTATAATCCAGGTTCTTATTCAAAAATACTAATCGTTCCACGGCTGAGAATCCGAACTTCTTATAAAAGGTTTCTGCGGGGATGTTTCTATCTGTAAGCAGTGTGATATTGCCCACCTTCGCGTTAATCAGTTCTTCTTCCAAAGTTTGCAGCAATATGGAACCAATCCCGGAGTTCTGCAGGTCAGAACGGACGCACATTTCGTGGATAAAGAATTCGTCGCCGCTCCACCAATGTCTGATCACACCGAATACAAAACCCACGATCGTTTCATTCTGAATGATAGTAATTCCAAGAAAACCCGGAGTTAAGGTTATATCCTTTAAGTAGCGTTCAGCGGTACTCTCTATCCAGCTGTCATTCCAGGGCTCTTGATTACAAACCTGCATAAAGACATTCACGCACTCCATTAAATCCATTTGCTGATACTGCTTAACCTTCATAAAAGACTCTCCCTGTCCTGATATTCTACAAACCGGTTCTCATTATTTTTCCATCTGCTGCCTGAGAGAACAAAACCTTGTGCCATAAAGCAAGCAAACCAGATCAGACAAGATCTTAAGATACGTTCCGGATCACTGATGTATAAAGCGGTTTTAAACTCTGAAGCCCGGATTTCAATGATCGATACCACCAGCCAAACAGTAAACAATATAGAACCGGCAAGGATTCCTCTTGTGATGATATATTTTGTCTTTCCTTTTTCTCTTTGAGCAGACCATCTCTTTACAAAAAGTGATCTTTTATCAGCATCTTTATTGAAGATTTGGATGTCCTCTTTCCCTCCCTTCTGAAAATTAAGCTAATCTAGTTATTAAAGGATACCATAAACCTCCAAATAATCCAGGAAAAACGATAATGATACCCAACATCTTCAACAAAAAAAGAGCCGCCCTAAGATTCAAAATCATGTAGGACGGCATTTTTATTCAGTTATTCTTTAACAAGCGTGCCCTTCAAATCACCCGGGTTAAAGTCCGGCATCGGCTGGACATTGGTGTCGCCGGCTGCTCTGGCTTTTTCGAGTGCAGCATTATAACGTGCATTCAAATCTGCCAGATCTTTATCCAAATCTCCACCGCTAAAAATAAACTTGTTGAAGATATCACCTTTTTTAACGCCCTCTACGCGTCCTTCTGTTACACCTGTAGGATTCGCCGGATAAATGGCGTCCTCATTAGTCGGCAGGAAATACTCAATTCCCGCAATGTCGGGTGCTCCAGCTTTCGCAGCAACCGAAGGGATAACGGAAACGCCGTTACCTGCTTCCTGGTAGGCCACTTGAACCTCATCACTGTACATCCATTCGATAAATTTCCAGGCCTCTTCTTTGTGCTCAGAATTTTTGCTTAGTGCCAGATAGGTTCCCGAAATGACTTCTGCTGCTCCGTTTCGCTCACCATCCACTGTAGGAGGCATGGCAGCGGCCCAGCGAACTTCTGTAGGAAACTGGGACTTGAACACACTCGGCTCCACGGAGTGGTTGAAATACATGCCGATTTTGCCTTGTGCAAACTGGGCACGAAGCGGATCCACATCAAGGGATTCCGAGCCCGGAAGCATACTGCCGTCTTCTCTGATTTGACGCAGCGCGACCGCGACATCTTTATAAACTGTGAAATCAAATTGTCCGGTCTTAAAGTTATATCCTTCGGAAACCATACCTTTTCCTAATGTTGTTGTTGGATAAGCGACACGCTCAAAACCGCTTGGACTCTTGAAATTACCTGCAAAGCCATAAGCTCCGCTTTCCTTGCCGACTTCAGTTATTTTTTTGGCTGCGGCCACCATTTCATCCAGCGTAGCCGGCGGCTCCTGAATGCCTGCTTTTTCAAAGAGATCCACATTATATATCAGACGCCAAAACTGTCCGGTGTTCGGCAGCGAATATACTTTACCATCGATCATATTTTTCTCTTCAATGATCAGGTCCTTGAATCTTTCCTTCATCTCGTCGCTCATATGATCATCAAAGGGTTCAACATACCCTTTTTTCACCCATGTGGGCAGCGAGGTCACTTTAAGAATGTCAGGCGCCTGTTTGCTGGAAAAAGCGATATCCACCGACTGCGCGTAATTCTCGGCCATGACCTTCATCTCAATGTCAATCCCGGGATTCAACGATTCGTATTCTTTGATTTTGTCCTCTATATAACCCGCATCATGACGATCCATTGTCCAATACACCAGCTTGGTTGTTCCATCCGTGCTTTCTGCACTTGTCTCGTTCTCTACTGCTCCTGAGGAAGAGCAGGCTGTGAGTGCTGCCGCCAGAATGAGTGCCATGCTCGTATGAAGCCATTTGTTCTTTTTCATCGATGTCCCTCCTGTTTTGTAATCGCTTTCTTAAGGTCATTATAAAAGACCCTTCCAGCATGTAGTGAAGGAGAAAATAACTGTGGAAGGGAGAGGAAACAACTATGCTGCCTAACTTTCATTTAGATTATATTTTGCACGGAAATCCGTCGGAGTCAGTCCTGTATGTTTCTTGAACAGCTCCGTGAAATAAGGCCTGTCTTCGTAACCTAACGATGCGGCGATATCCTGCACCTGTATGCCTTCCAGAACCAATTCGCGGGCACGCTCCATCTTCCGGCTGATAATATACTGGGCCAGTGTAGTTCCTGCTTCTTTTTTAAACAGGTTGGAAAAATAGCTCGGGCTCAAATGCACCGACTTCGCACAATCCGCGATGGTAAGGTTACGATGCAGATTACGGTCGATAAATTGGATCGCCTGATCTACCACCGCTTTGGCATCGCTGATCTGTTTTGCCTGCAGAATCCGGCAGCCCAGACGGCACAAATGACTGATCTGCTCTCGAAGTTCATCAAAGGATACGGCCAGATTCATGGAAGAAAGAATTTTCTTCAGTTCCTTCGCTTCCTCCTCGCTGACCTTTTCCATAAAGACGCGAAAAATCGAATGTCCCATCTCCAGGCACATCGTTTTCATCATGCCGGGGTCCGGAAGATCAGACACAGACAGCCAGTCTGTCCATATTTCCTGAAGCTGCTGCACGGCTTTGTCGAGATTGACTGAACGGAGACAATACAGCAGCTCTTTTTCTTTCTCATAGGAATAATGCGGAATATTACCCTCAGATGCATCAGCGTACAAAAAGACACTGTCCCCTCCGGTCATAAACGTACGGGCCAGCGCTGACATGGACTGCGCATAGGAGAGCGGCAACTGATCCGCTTTTTCCACTGTAGTTCCGATTCCGATTGAAACGGTCTGATAGGAATACCGGCTCACGTTCTCTCTGCAGGTCTCTGCCAGCTGCTCACGATCCAGCGTCTCCGGCGGATTAAACACCATAATGTACTGGTGGATATGTTCCCGAAACACAATGCCGTGGGTATGGCTCTGGATCGTCTCCTCCAAAATATTCTGGACAGCAAACCGAATCAGCTCCACCTCGTGAACAGAGCGTTTCGAAGTTTTTTCGTCAAAAAAATCAATTTCGGCTGTCATCACACAAAAACCGCGGCGCTCCATATCAATGCCGTAGAAATCCCATGGTTTCTGCTGATGATTGGGTGCAGATCCATACCGGACGAGAAGTTTCATATGCTCCTGTCTCAGAAAGGGCAGGCTTTCCCGCAGCTGCCGTTCAAGTCGGTACTTTTGCTCCTGGTCATTTTGTTCCCGTTCCAGCATTTTTTTAGCTTTCAAAACAGATTCCAGAACCTGATCCTTCGTGAAGGGCTTCATAATCAATTCAAGAGCTCCCAGCTTAATCGCTTCCTGGGCGTGGCTGAAATCCGAAAAACCGGTCAAGAGAATCAACTTCATTTGGGGCTGCTCCTGAAGTACAGTCTTCATCATTTCCAATCCATCCATGAAAGGCATCCGTATGTCCGTCAATACGATGTCCGGTTTCATTTCACGTATCATCTGCAGTCCTTCTTCACCATTTGAGGCTGTCGCTGCGACACGAATTCCGTACTCCTCCCAGGGTATACGGGTGGACAGGCCGCGTACGACGGCTGGAATATCATCAATGATACAAATGCTATGCTGCTCTGTGACTGATTTCATGATGGAATCCGCCTTTCCACGGGAATGAGAATCCTCGCTTCGGTTTCTTCATTCACTGTTCTATGAAGCGATAATATGGCTTCACTGCCGTAATATAATTCAAGTCTGCTCATAATGTTTCGGAGCGCATACCCGCCTGATTCAGGTGAACGGTTGATATTATCTTCCAGCTTATCTTCATCAATTCCGGTTCCATTATCCTTAACAAGGATGATCAGAAATCCGTCTTGTTCGCTGACTTCAATATGAATTAAGCCCTGCTTTCGAATATCGCGGAATCCATGCAGAATGGAGTTTTCCACAAGCGGCTGGAGGAGAATTTTAAGGATCGGCATGTCCAGCAGCTCTGGCGGCACTGTAACCGAATATTGAAACAGACCTTCATAACACTGCTGCTGCAGCCGCAAATATTGTGTAACATGCTCCAGCTCCTTCCCCAGTGTTGTCATTTCCTGTCCGCCATTGAGCCCCAGTCTGAATAAGGAAGAAAGAGAAATCACCATCTCCTTCACATCCTCGTATTCATCCATCTCACATTTCCAGAAAATTGTGTTGAGCGTATTGTATAGAAAATGAGGATCGATCTGAGCCTGAAGTGCTTTGATTTCCGCTCTGCGTTTTTCTTCTTCATTGTCCTTGACTTCACCGATCAGATCCTCGATCCGCTCCACCATCTGATTAAATCGGCGTCCGGCATAACCAATTTCATCCTGGAATGGACTCTCGAAGCGCGCGCTCAAATCTTCCTGTTCGACCCGCACCATCGCTTTTTGAAGTTTTAGCAAGGGGGCAAGCAGCAGCCCAGAAAGATACCTTGCAAGCAGCAGCGCGATGCCAATACAGATGAACATGACCATCAGCACCAGCCATTGAATGTTTTGAACCGGCTGGAGAAGCTCTGTTTTTGAAAGATAGCTGATCAAAATCCAGTCTTTCGCAAACGTTGAGCGTTCAAAGCTGACCAGTACGCGGTCATCTCCTGTTTCATATTCGAAGCTTCCTCGTTCTTCAGAGAGCATGAGGTCCATAAATGCATCAGAACTTGTCCAATCCGGCCGCTGCCTCTCCTCAAACACACTTCTTCCTGAAGTGTCCATAAGCAGCAGCCGGCCAGCATCTAAAGGAGCTCCTCCCTTTAAGCTTTCTTTCAATAGATCCCCTTTTACATTTACAACGAGAAATAAATCGGGGATATAGAACTCCATCATGGGCTGCATGATGAAGGATATCACCGGCTTATCTCCTGCAAATAACTTATCATGATGAGTCTCCACCCAGCCAGACTCGGGGTCATCCTTAATTCGCTGATACAGCAGCGTCTCCTGAATCGGGATACCGCTTCGACGCAGCCTGGATGGATAAAAGTCCCCGCTTGGTGTGCTGATCAGAATCGAGTCGATCGATTGTTCAATCAGTTCTGTCTGTGAAAAGGAGGTTTGAAGCAGAGAAAAATTCACATAGTACTGACTGGTATTCCCGGCTTGAATATCCCTCATGGTCTCCTTATAGCTCTCGTTCAGCATAATAGTGGAGGAAGCAACAATAATCTGTTTCAACTTCTGATCCAGTACCTTAACGGACTGATGAAGTACATTCCGGTTCAGATTGACTGCGTTGTTCTCCATGGCTCTAGCTGCCGTGAAATAAGACCATATTCCCGTCACAGCAATGCAAAAGGCTGTTAGAACCGCGAACGATATCCAGGTCCTTCTTTTGAGAGAGGTTTTATAAATTAGCTGTTTCAACATGGCGGCGGCACCTCTTCAAAAAATGTAGGAACCGCCGGATGAATCATCCCTTGACCGAACCGGCGGTCATTTGCATAAATGATTTGTTAGCCAAAATATATACAATGATCATCGGCAGAATAGAAATACATGCACCGGCCAGCATGAGCTGGGATTGAGCTGCATCACCGACACCGTATTTTAGTGAAGCCAAGCCAACCGTAAGTGTCTGAAGCGATGGGTCCGTCATCGTAAATACCAGCGGCAAAATATATTCGTTCCATGCACCGCGGAATACAAGCAGTCCCGTGACCCCGATCGCCGGAGTTAATAACGGCAGTATAATTCTTAAATATACACTGTAAAAGTTGCATCCATCAATATACGCCGCCTCATCCAAATCCTTGGGAACAGCACGGACAAAACCGATGAGCATAAAGAAGGTTGTAGCATGTGCACTGATGAGGATAATGATTACGCCCCACAGGGATTTCTGCAGACCTAATGATACCATAAGATCAAATTGAGGTCGCAGTACCACCGCACCGATGGAAATGAACAAGGTAGCGGATTGAATCACAATATAGAGCTTTTTCCCTTTAAAGTTAACCCTGGCCGCCGCATAAGCAGCCATAGTCGAAACGAGGAGTGTGCCGACCGTGGTAAATATGCTGATGAACACACTGTTCCATGTAAACCTGGCAAAATTAGCTGCAGACCAGGCTTGAGCATAATTGCCAAACTTCCATTCCTGGGGAAGCACGGTGGAACCTGTCGTCAGATCCAGATTGGATTTTAAAGAACCCAGCACAGCAAGGATAATCGGAATAACAGCAAATGCTGCAACGACCAGCAGAAATATCCAAAGCAGAATTCGGGACAGCAGCTTTTTCATTCCGTCTGACCGGCTCACCGAGGAGGCTGACGTCTTTGCAGGTATATTTAATGTACTCATCTTATTCCTCCCTCTATTTAGTAAACATCATTCAATTTTTTAGAAATATAGAAATAAATCAGCGTTACCATACCGACAATAAGCGCTGTTACAAAACCGACCGCACTGCCGTACCCGAACTGCTGGATGCTGGTGCTGCCTGTAGAAACCGGGAAAAAGAGTTTATAGAGATACAAGTACATAACCTCAGTCTTGCCGTATGGTCCCCCCTCGGTGAGTACCATAATGCTCTCATAACCTTTAAGGGAAACGGTAATGGCCAGCATAATGATCATCTGAAGCACGGGTCCAAGCATGGGAATGGTGATGCTCCACATTTTTCTCATAGGTCCCGCTCCATCAATCGATGCTGCTTCATACAGATCTTCAGGGATATTTTGAAGACCTGCGATGAACAGCAGCATATAGTTTCCGATAGCTCCCCAAATCGCTATAATGATCGCTGTGATCAGTGCATAGTTCGCACCTAGCCAATCAATGGGAGCGTTTACAATGCCAAATTTAAGAAGAAGCTGGTTTACCATACCGTTGTAGGAGTTGAAAATGACATAAAACACAATGGCCATCACGGATGCGCTGATAATGGTTGGCATGAAATAAATGGCCCGCAGAATATGCCGTCCTTTCAGCGCCCTGTTTAAAATGACCGCCAGCAGGAAGGAGAGCGGAATCGTAACGATTAATTTACCAGCCGCGTAAATAAAGGTGTTCACGACTGATTCCCAGAATGCCTGATCCCTCATCATTCGTCCGAAATTATCCAAACCAATAAATACGGCCTCTCCATACCCCTGATAGTCGTAAAACATGTACTTTAATGCCCAGACTATCGGATACACACCGAATACCAATGTCAGTATTAAACTAGGAGCAATAAAGACCCAAGCGTTGACTTGGCGTTTCGCCTCATTCATGATGATTCCTCCCGTCTTCTCTTTTCATGGATGCTTTAAGCCCATCATAAAGACTTGGAGTGATCCATGGTTATGGAGAAAGCGACTGTATTTGGGGGAGAAATTCACTTTTTCAGTTAATTTGTCCCCTCTATTCCTCATGATTGTCTATCCCGGAGCATGTCACAAACCAGATACAATGCAGTATATAGACCGCATTCACAAAGCTTCTTTAGGGAGGGAAACCATGAACCAATCTAACTTTGAAGCACCGCTTCGCCCTTTCGGCTGCTACCGCAAGGAACGTCTCAATGATGTGTTGTCACGCATGGAGCAGTATCCCCTCATTCAACAGGAATACAAAAGACAGACTGAGCTCTCCAAACAGTATGCTCTTAAAGAAGCCGGTTCTTCTTTACGTCAGCTTGGAAGTTACCGGATCGATCCATTCGTGTTTAAAACCCCGCGTGATGCGGCTCATTTGCTCTTTTCCATTCATATTCGCGGTAAAGGAGAAGTACGTATCAGCAGTGTACAGTGGAGTTACAGTGAAAGAGGAATTCCTCAGTATCTGGAAAATGGAGATTTTAGAGAAGATTTAAAGGGGTGGCATGTGCATGTTACAAACACGGCCGTTTGCCAGCTAACCGAAGTAGAGAACGGAGTCATCACTCCTGCTGTACCTGGAGCTACCCCTGCCCGTCGTTCCGAGCAGCATACAGCAGCCCGTTGCCTTCACATCATCAATTCAAAGCCAGAGGATGAGGTGATCCTTCAATATTTGTCGCCTCTCCTAGTAAATTCAGATGAGCATTACAGCATTCAGGTCTCATTAAGCCTGATTGAGACGCTTAATCCGGGTGTTCATACTAAAGTTGAATTCCTGGATAATGAAAGACGAACGATATGGCCCACTGCTGTATCTGCACCTTTTCAACGGGCTACACCAACGACCTGGTCCACTTTGCATGAAGCCGCCGGAGCAGATGCCAGCTGTTATCTGGTAGAGGGAGATCTTGAAGCCGCCGAACGCTGCAAACGAAAACTGCTCTACATGCTCACAGATATGAGACAAGGTATGGATCTGTTCAAACGTGACGGCTGGCATGATGATGATACTTACGGCGCTGTGCATATCGGCAGAGGCTTACAGGTCACCTCAGTGATCTATGACATCATAGCCGCAGCAGGCGTATTCAGCTCGGAAGAAGAGGAACAGCTGCTTAACGATTTCAGATATGTGAGCAACCTCATGATGGATACCGGCTACTACAGCTACCATCTGGAGTCATTTCCTGACGAGAAAGGCGGAAAACGAAGCAATTGGAATGCTGACCGGGCTGTGGGACTCGGGGTATACGCCCTGCTGTTCCCAGAAGAAGAATTGGCAAGCCGCTACTTGGAGCATACCATGACGGTCGTGGATTGGCAGCTGGAGCATGTCGTGGATCATGACGGTGCGTGGCCGGAGAATATCCGGTATCACGGAGCTGTGCTTCACCGGTACTTTTTGTTCTTTATGTTACTGAAACAGTTGAAAGGAACGGACTACTTTGCACACACCAAAGTAAAGCAGATGTATCGTTTTCTGATCGAAACTGCTACATGCCATGACATCATTCAAGATGGAGCAGGCACTCCTGCCCTGATGTCACCCGCAGTAGGCGATGCTAATGTTAACGATCAGTGGTTCCGCCTTCTCGTATACGCGGCTCCCTTTTATAGAGACATTGATCCAGAGCTGTCGGAAGAAATGATGTGGACCTGGAGGCAGGGCGGCGCACAAGTCCGGGACAGCGGAGCTTCCCCCATTCCAGTGATTCCTCTGATCTGCGCCGTGCCGGACTTACCTGCTCGGCAGCCGGATATGAGCTCACGGCACTATCCGGACATCGGTTATGTTATTTTTCGGAGCGGAGTTGGCGAGCATGATTGTGGATTGGAGCAGATACATGACGAACATTTTGCCATTTACGAGGCTTCTCCCCTAACCTATCATGCCCATCATGATGAGGGTCACTTTTCCATCTGGGCGGGCGGAGTACCCTTAACCATCGATGCTGGTACCGGAGGATATTACAATGGAGACCGGCACTGGTATTTATCGGGTTCTGCGCACAACGTTGTCCAGTTCAAGAATGCTGAGGGCCGCTGCCAGAATGGACCGCTGACCAGTGAATGCTTAGAAACATTGTTCTCGGAAGAACTGGACTATGTCATCAGCCGAATTCCGGATCATAACGCACTAATCTATGAAAGACACTTTATGTTTATTAGAGCCGGATTTGATGTCTATCTGGTATGGGATCGTATCGAAGGAAGCTCTCCAAGTGTATGGAACCTTCATACGTTAAGCACAAATATAGAATTTTCAGGAAATAGTATGCATGCTGAAGGATTAGGTGAGATGAAGCTGACGGCTCACATCGTAGAACCGGAAGAGCCAGTCATCACACTATCAGAAGGGGCTGTCGGCGGCGGTTATCCCCTTTCTGTCCAGCAGCATGTTCAAATTCATGGGGAATCCGATCACGATTATGTCGTGCTGTTAGAACCCAGACGTAACACGGAAAAATCTGTAAAAATCATTACAGGGAGTGGTGAGAAAATAGCAGATGGGGTAAGCTTGTATCAAATCATTCATTCGAACGGTCAGCGGATTTATGCTGCGATCAATCGTTCGGAGCAAGCAGTCCGGCTCAATATTGAAGAATTGGGTATCTTCAAAGAGCTGGGGAGCAGCAAGGATGAACCTGTGTACCGGAACTTGAACCAGGAAGAAGAAATCCTGAATTTAAAGCCGCACAGAATTCATGTATTTTACAGTCCATCAGATTTGAAAGGTCTAGTTATCACATCATAACAGGAGGTATAAGGATATGAGTAAAATTGGAGTATGGGAAGACGCTGAGCCAGGAGTAAAACGGTGCATCTTAAATGCGGAAGGCAGCTTGATGATGATGGAAGTTCATTTTGCCAAGGGAGCGGAAGGATATGAGCACAGCCACCCGCATGAACAGATGAGCTACTGTCTGCGTGGCAGCTTTGAATTTCGGATTGATGGCAAGGCTTACACCATTTCTGCCGGAGACAGCATCGCCATTCCAAGCCAGGCCAAGCACGGGGTAACGGCGCTGGAAGAGGATTCAGCCCTGCTGGATGCATTCACCCCGATTCGTGAGGATTTGCTGAAATCATAAACATCATAGATTCTAAAAACGCCGGCGTTCAGAGGAATTCGTTCCTCCTGCGACGGCGTTTTTGTATGTTCATATATTAATTACAACATTTCCGGTTGACCTTCACGCTGCGTTAACAATTACACTTCGATATAGAAGATATTTTAATTTTCAAATGCTTCGGCTGCCAAGCGTGATTGCGCATGAATTCCATCATAATATCCGGTTCTCCTATTTTGACTGGGATCATGGAAACATCACCGTAGGTGATTACCTGGTCATTGAAGGGTTGGCAGAGTCTTTTGCAAAAGAGCTGTTTGGCGAGGAACTGATGGGTCCGTGGGTTACCTCATTTGATGAGGAAGATTTAGCATATTCCCTGGAAGTCATTCGGGAAGCCTTAAATATCAAAGGCTTTGCTGAAGTCAGCAGCTACATGTTTGGTGATGCAATCGCCAAATCCCAGGACTATCAGCCTGCAGGTCTGTCTCCATTTGCTGGATACGCTGTCGGTTACCATCTTGTCCAAGCCTTTATGCACAACAATCAGGTCAGCATTGCTGAAGCTGCACTAATGGATACTTCAGACATTATTAACAATTGCGGACTGTTTCGAATGGATAATTATTCATGAGATAATCCTGATCCTTTGTTAGCTTTAACGCCGGCGTCCTAACGTGCTGCTCCATTTGAAGTACAAGCCATAGCATGACAGCAGCAGAGTCAGAACAACAACAAATTCAACTAAAGCTTGTGGCCAAGAAAAGCTGTGCCAGTACAAGACGTGTACATTCTCATCAGCAGCAGTTAACGATTCCGGATTAGCCTCTTTCGGCACAGCACTCGATGTATTTAAATATTGGATCCTCATCCTT
Source organism: Paenibacillus lemnae (assembly GCF_012933385.1). Classification (GTDB taxonomy): domain Bacteria; phylum Bacillota; class Bacilli; order Paenibacillales; family Paenibacillaceae; genus Paenibacillus_AQ; species Paenibacillus_AQ lemnae. Next base: position 47,875 of record NZ_JABBPN010000014.1, on the reverse strand, counting down.
CTAATCCCAGCCACAATCAACTTCAAAAATGGAATCCACAATAATCGGCAGGTTGTCCCTGACAGATACAGCACCAAGCACGGATCGGGCGTGCTGCCCTGCTTCTCCAAATACATCCATCATGAGATCTGAAAAGCCGTTCAACACTTTATGATGTTCTTCGTAAGCCGGAACTGCATTCACAAAGCCCTGTACTTTGACAACTCTTTTCACTTTATTAAGCGATCCCAGGGCTTCCTTCAGAACAGCAAGCACTTCCAAACCGGTATCTCTGGCAAATTCATACCCTGCTCCGTTGTGTATCTCTCTCCAAGCTTTCCTTTTGGACTTCCGGATGGGCCTTTCCCGGACACAAACATTAATCCATTAACAATACAATAATTCGCATACTTCGCCGCTGGCTGACTGGCGGCAGGCAGATCAATTCCAAGCTGTTCTAAGCGCTGATCTATAGTCAATTTTAACTCATCCTTCCTTGTACGCTGTCTTATATACCGTATACTTCCAGGGCCTGAATAATCACGTCACGACTCATTCCAGTTACGCTATGTATACGGTGAGCCCATTCCTCTATACTATCCAAAGCATTTTCGTCAACTTTCCCGTTCATGGTACTGTGGAAACTTGAATAATCATCAAACTCCCAATGGGTCACCTCATCCTTACTAAACAGACGCTGCTCCACCAAGGGGCGGCGAAGTGTTTTTTGGGTTTGTTCTCCTCTTGCTGTCAGCTCTGCGTCACTCACCGGAGTCAACAGGTAAGTTTGCTTGCTCTCCTTCCCGTTTGGTCTTTTATAGGTCAGATCCAGATGTTCCTGCTGTACCTGCACCTTAATCTCCGACCCAGGAAAAAAGCCCCTCAGCCAATCCTCCGTATATTCCTTACTCCCACGTTCGATGAGCACAGGCTGGATCCACTGATCGCCAAGATCACATAAATATCGCTGACCCTGATCCCCAAGCACGATGACAGCCACATGATCATCGGGAGTTACAATGCCATAACAGTCCATTTTGTTCTGTCTCAGTTCTTCAAGCAGCCACAGCGCCAGATCGAAGCAGTTGCCGGAAGTACCGTACTGTTCCCGATGCATTTTCATCAAATCAACGGACCGTTGTTTCGGTTCATCTCCCGATTGCAAGTACCATGCTTTGGTCAGCGTCTCCATCGGAAAATGATCAAATGCCCGCCATACCTCCAGGATTTCCTTTGCCGCTTTCATAATGGCCACCCCTTCCCTTGATTAATGGATGATATAATACCCCGGTTTGCCTTCTGAATCAGGTTGCTGAAGTGATGGCCTCCGGTTTTCCCGGCTTTTGAACAAATACCTGAGCCCTCTGCCTGCCATAGGTTCATCAGCGTATCGGGGAATGACATGCATGTGGGCATGGAATACATGCTGTCCGCCTATTTCTCCGCAGTTCCACCCCACATTGTATCCATCCGGCTTGTGGCGTTGATCAATGTGCTGTTTGGCCTGATGCAAAAGCTCATATGTTGCATTCCATTCCTCCGGTGTCAGATCAAAAACCGTCTCCCGATGCTGCTTGGGCACAATAATGCCGGACCCCTCAATCTCCTGTATGGTGAGCTGCATGAACATGGCGTAGTCATTCTCAAGTACTACATTTTGTCCCGGGATCAGATCCGGATCGCAATATTCGCAGGATTTCATTAGAGCCTCCTATTTTATAAAGACTTCTGTTATATACTTTAGCCGGGCTTAACTGCAGTCCAGATATATTTATGTTCTCTAAAGCCGAACTCTTCATTGATCTTATACTGCGCTTTCAGCTCATCAAACGCGGCTTGATTTTGCGGCAGCATAAAGTCTGGATTACCTGGAACGTCCGAGAGGAATATCTTCAATTCATGCTCATCCGGAATATAAATGAAGGCGTCCTGAAATTCTTCTATAGTGGTATTTACATAGCCATTCTCTTTCAGCCTTTCTCTCACTTTATCTATGGATGTATGTATGCCGAACATCAGGCCTCCCGGAGAAAGAATTTCACTGTGATTCAAAATGGAGGCGGGGCCTCTCCGGTCATAAATGAGATCAAATTGTCCATCTTCAAACGGCAGCTTCTCTTTCGTAGTCGCTAAGACAAACACCACATTATCAATCCCGCTCTGCTGTAAAAGAGATTTCGCAATATGTATGAGTTCCGGAGAAAAATCAAAGCCAATGATCCGCTGAGCTAAGGAAGACATGTGCAGCGTAAACTCACCATGGCCGCATCCGGCATCCAGAACCTGACGAGACTGCGGAAGCAGCTGTTTGAGACGTTCTTCAAATATATCCTCAGCCGAGACACCTTCGACCCTAAACTTTGCCCTTGTCCGGTAACCTCCGTTGCGTATTGCAATTTGATTATACCAATCCAGTCCCACTTCAGTTCTCCTCTCATAACTATGCTCACTTAAAACTTATATAACATGTTAAATGATTCCAATTGAAGTGGCAATTCATTTCTAGAGAAAGAGAAAAACCGCCCGTATCAATGTATTCAAGTGGTTAGCCGATCTAACCGATCTAACCTCTTAAGATACATATTTTAGAACGGTCTTATTTGCTATGTTACTTTTAATAAGATTTCACAATGACGAAGTACACCATAAGTCAGCTCTTTTCTTAGCTTCTACAACCAGACCGAGGTGATCTGTGACCCAGCGGACCGCCTTCGCCTCTTCAAGTTCAAACAGCCTGCGCTCCGCGACTTCCTCATTGGATTGAAGCGGGTCAAGTCTATCCACTATTCCCCAGTAAAACACCATGCTGCTCTCCGGAAACGGATAGGTGTATCCCGGAGGCTTATCACCGGTGATATGTATGTTCATTGCGCCCAAGAGCTCAATATGCTTAAGTACCGCTCCCGTTTCTTCATATAGTTCACGTACCGCAGCCATTTCCGGTGTCTCGTTCTGTTCCAGATGGCCGCCGGGGATGTCCCATCCCCGATCCTGGAGACGAGTGAGCAGCAGTCTGTTATCCTGAAATGCCAGCACATATGCAGAGGTAATTGGACAATGGATAGGAAGATCCCCGGTCAGTAAAAGCTGTGTCTCATTAGGGCAAGGCAGCCACGCTGCATTAAAGTTTGTTTGAATGATACTCAACCTGTAATTTCAACTCCTCTCTGGCTGCTATCAGCCAGGAATGGACCAGCCTCAGCTGATCCCGCTGCTCCCACACATGATCCAGATATGTGAGCACGGCTTCATCCAGCCATCCTCCCTTCACTTGATCACGTATCTGGTCAAGATAAGGATGGTCTCCCGGCAGCTCCCATGATATTTTATCTGCAATAAATAATACCTTATCCAGCTGCGTCGGATTCTTCTTCAAGGTCGTATGGCATTCAATCGCATTAAGAATCTCCGGATCGCTAATTCCGAATAACTGCTCAGCCATCGCCATCGACAGCTTTTGATGCACGATACGCGGATAACGATATTCTTCCTCTGTTACCTGTATGCCAGAAGCTTCTGCGGCCTCCAGCATTTCACGTACAGGGATAATATTGCTGATATCATGAAGAAGCGCGGCCCGCTCGGCTTTCCAGCGGTCCACTCCGAATCGTTCTGAGATGCGAACCGCATGTTCCGCTACTTTCATGACATGATCCAGTGTATCGGGATCCTGAGCATGGTTGAATACAGCTTCTACATCGGCTCTTAAGTCTCCAGAAAGTGTGATCGTTATATATTTGCCCAGTGTCTGGTTCAATTGGCATCCCCTTTCTTAATCTACAGACTCATCGGTTCCAAAATGCTGTAACAAACACAGCCGGGGAATTCCAGTAGATGGTCACTTCATTTCCGGCATAGCTGTCTTCATGATCGATAAAGCAGGCCGCCGCCGGCTGCCCGGTGAGATGCTCCTTCATGCAGTCGTCGTTCAGATTCTTGTTAGGTCCTCCTGCCACCATTCCAGGTACCGGCTCCTCAATACTATCGCCAACAGAAGGACGATGGTGCGGATGAAGGACCGAACGGTCTCCGTAACCGGTCACATAGCTTAAATCAAGGACATTACGGCCAAGCAGGTAATGCAGATGAGATGCAGCGGTGTGGACGTAACGAGCGTCTGGCTGAATCTCGTGGGCCAGCAGCAAAAACATTCCCCGATTTAACAGCACCATATTGCTGCCCCAAATATAATCGTCTTCCTTCATGGCTACCTGATAACCATCACTCTCAGCCGTTTGAATATAGCTTATCGCTTCGGACAGGACATTCTGCTTCAAGGAAGCGTACAGTTCAGGATCCCCCTGCTTCGCTCCGCCAAGCAGATAACTGAATGTACCATAACCGCCTAAATCCGCCCAGCCCAGCTCCGTCTTAGAGAAATCTTCCTTGGCCAGCTGTTGAAACACTTGATGATATTTGACGTCTCCAGTAGTCCGATAAAGCTCTGCAGCTGCCCAGTATCGTTCATCGGTATCCGTCTCATCTCCATATTCACCAGTTGATATATCCGGCGGATTCTTAAACCCTGGTGTGTGAGGATGCTTCTCGAGCCAGCGGAAGCCCTGGAGGCTGGAACGCAGACAAGCTTCGGCAAAGCCTTTGTCGTACGAATGGTATATTCGTGCAGCTAAAGCCATGACAGCCGTATGAGATGCGGTAGCCGTTGCGCTGATTGGAGAAAACACAAGATCACCCAAATCATTTTCCGGCATTACATCAAGTCCTGGAAAATGCCTGGTCGTGAGCTTATGATATGATCCGCCGCTGTCTTGATCCTGCATTTTGAGCAGCCAGTTCAGCTCCACCTTGCACTCGTGAAGCACATCCGGCATGGTATCATTGCTTTCCGGAAGCGGAACCTGGGAACGAAACGCCTCCGGATAGAGTTCATAAGCCAAAAGAAGGTCCACAACAGCCTTAGCACCAGGAACGACGTACTTGCCATAGTCTCCTGCATCATGCCAGCCGCCGCTGGCATCCAGTTTCACATGCTCGCGTCCGTGTATGATCCCATCCTGTGTATGACAGGCTGCATGAGCCCAAGGGCCTGCAAACTCCTCCGTCAGCTCGGTTCCGCAGCGTAAATAATAGAACGCTTTCAATAAACCCTGCTGCAGTTCTTCATACGGCCTGTCTTCAATAATAAACGAAGCGGACCTCTCATTACCGTCTGCGGCTGCATAATAACGTCCCGGTGTCTGTAATTCGGTGAAGTCACCAAGGTAAACGGTTTTCCCGCTGGCCTGATCTTGTATAGGTCCATCACCTTCTCCGGTAAACACAACTTCTTCCGTCATTTCGTTTACTATGCTGAACTTGGGATCAGATCCGGTTATGATCAATGTCTTGACATCCAGAACCGGATACCCGATCTGATTCACAACCATGCTTCGCTTTATTCCGTTATTCATACTCAGCAGCCCCTTTAACCCTAAAATTTAGTTAAATCGATCAAACTCCTTCACATTCCCGTCTGAATAACCCGCTATGACCAGATCAGCCATATTCAAAAACAGTCCATGATCCACCACACCCGGAATATTATTCAGATGATGCTGGAGCTGCCCGGGATCATCAATCCTTCCAAAAGAACAGTCCGCGATATAGTTACCGTTATCCGTTAGGAAACGCTCACCATTTGCTGTACGAAAATGGACAGTAGATCCGAGGCGGTCCAGCTTTCGCAGCGTCATTTCACATCCGAACGGAACCACTTCTACCGGCAGATCAAATCTGCCCAGCTGCTGCACCAGTTTGCTTTCATCAACCACGATAATCAACTTTCTGCTGGCTGCTGCAACAATTTTCTCCCGCAGCAGCGCTCCGCCCCCGCCTTTAATCAGTTGGAGGTTCATATCCGCCTCATCCGCACCGTCGATGGTAACATCAATTTCGTCTATTTCAGTAAATGACACCAGCGGAATTCCCAGCTCTTGAGCTAAATTCTGCGACTCAACAGAAGTCGCAATTGCACGGATTCGAAGCCCTGCCTTTACCCGTGCTCCAATCGATTGGATGGCCCAGTAAGCTGTGCTCCCCGTACCCAATCCAACAATCATGTTATCCTGAATGTACTCTACTGCTTTTTCAGCTGCTATTTGTTTTGGATTCATATACTCACCCTTTGCTATATAGACTGAAGTAAATGTTAATATTCCAGCTTGCTGCGTTGTCAAGTGTTCTTACGACCGCTCTTGTCCCCAAAATGCTTGAAATCATTATTCATAGTGGCATTTTGGGGACAAAGGCGGACGCTACCGCTTCTCCAGAATCACTTGTCACCTCCGCTAAACGAGGGTACGACATTTACTTCATCCTCAATCCAAAGTTTACCTCTCATATAAACTTTAAAGTGCTTTGATGTTATTGTCTATAACAAGGTTGTGGTATTTCAAAGATTAACCAGGCTCTGTAAGCTGCTCTTTGTACACAGATGGGCTGACTCCTGTATACTCTTTAAATACTTTAGAGAAATACTGTGGATCACTAAACGACAACGCATCCGAGATTTCTTTAATTCTCATGTCCTGCTTCTCCTGAATCAGCCGGCAGGCTTCCTGAATTTTCAGTTTCATATAATAATGGACAAAGGTGCTTCCAGTATGCCGTTTAATGATTCGGCTGATATAGGAAGGGCTGACGTGAAAGCGGTCTGCTAGATCAGGAATGCTGACATAGGAGTAAATATTCATACTCAAATAACCTTCAAGCTGTTGAAAGAGCTCTTCTCCGCTTTTTTTGTTATTGGCCAGTATATGATCAAATAAGGCTTCCAAGACGTTCAGCAGTTCCTTCATAAAATTCTCATAACTTAAAGCATCCAGACTCCGGATGAGTTCATAAGCTGACTTTGGTATTTCCTTAAACGGGAGTCCTTGATTAATCGAAGATAATGTATCCAGCACCGACGACAGGAAATACTCCAGATCGTACAATCTGACATTGTCACTCTTCCATTTGGCCAGCTGTTCCGTTAGCTTCAGCAGAAAAGCATCCTTTTGGCGTTGAAGAATCATCTCTGTAAAACGTCCGGTTACAAGCTCTCTCTCTTTGCTGGGAGATGCTTCTGCCGAGAATGCATATTGAATCTCCAAAGGAGCGGTGCTGCACACGCCAAGTCTTTCGCCAAGGAACCGAACACCTTCCATACAAAAAGACGGCCATTCAACCCGGTAAACGGCCCTGAGCTGGCCCGCGAGCGCAGCTGAAATGCCGTGACTCTCCAGATGCTCCCATATCCCGTTCCATCCAGTACCATTCACCATCTGCTGCCCCTCGGTGACGTCCCAAATGGCCAGAAAATGCTCCGGTTCTCTTAATGAAAGCACCATTCTAACAGAAGGAATCAAGAGTTTCAGCACGGACTGAAGATGTGTGCGTTCCCAATTTTCTTTCGGTGTAAACGGTTGTCTTCGTATCACCAGCAGAAAGCCGGCAGCAGGAAGTTCTGTTTCAGCAAGCACGGTGTTCTCCAGCTGATCAGAAGCAAGAACATCACTCAGCGATATTTCCCGGGTGCCTGAAGCTTCCTGACGGTTTCGGGACAGCTCCTCGGTCACTCTCTTCAGCACTTCCTCAAGCTCACTCCGCTCAACCGGCTTAAGCAAATAATCAAACACCTGGAGGCTTAATGCCCGACGTGTGTATTCAAAGTCACTATATCCGCTGATCAGAATCACCTTCATCGCAGGAGCCAGCAGCTTCGCCTGCTCAATCAGAGCCATTCCGTCCAGTTTCGGCATCCGTATGTCTGTCAGCAAAATATCCGGCTGGTGCTGGCAGATCAGCTTTAAGGCTTCTTCCCCGTTTGCAGCGGTACCCGCCACCTGAACTGGCAGTAATAATGATTGAAGATGAGACTTGATATTACGCAGGATCGGCTTGCTGTCTTCTGCGATGATTACTGTAAACATGCCCAGCCCTCCATTTAATAAAAATCCTTGGTAAGCGATGCAATCAGCTGAACAGTGGCACCGCCTTCCTTCCCGGTATTATTGTAAATGTTAAAGAATAACCGATTCTTATACATCAGCTTTAGCCGGTTCACCGTATTCACGAGACCCATATTGCCGATGCCGACATCTGGATCATAAGGCTGTCTGCCCCCTTGTTCCGAATGTTGAATCGCAGACATAATGCTGCTGATTTTCTCAGGATGAAAGCCGCTTCCATTATCTCTGATCTCAATAGCCCACATGCCTTTATACACCTTCACTTCTATCCCTATGCACCACGGCGGATCGGTATTGGTGAACGCATGCTCAATGCAATTTTCAACAATGGGCTGTATGACCAGACGTGGCAGCTGAATCTGATGGTCTGCTTCATGCTCTGTGATTTCCCAAACCAGGTCCTCTTCATAATTCTGCTGTACCAGTGACAAATAATGACGGGTGTGCTCCAGCTCTTCGGACAAGGTTACATGCTGATAAGGTGACGACACTATATATCTCAAGCTTTCCGACAGATGCTTGCACATCTCGGTAACAACCGTGTTCTTGCCCTCCTGGGCAGCAACACTGATCAAATACAGAACATTATGGATAAAATGCGGGGCAATCTGAGCCTGCAGTGCCGAACTCCGGGCAGCCGCCTCCTCTCTGATCGCGTCCTTTTCATTCTCGATGGACTCCTGCAGCCGTTCCATAAGCTCCTGGAAAGCTGCGTCCAGCATGAGCAGTTCATTGTTTTGTGAACGGCTGTCTACCTTCACATTCATGTTACTGTAGTCGATCCGCAGCAGCTGATTGCGCAGCTTCCGAATGGGCAGGAGCAAATTTTTAGCGGATATATAAATATACAAAGCCGAGAAGACCAGCAGTGCAGTGATCAGGGCAATGGATAAATATTTCACGGAATTGACGGGACCGAGCACAGATTGTTTCGGAGAAATACTGTATGCCGTCCAGCCAGTTACCGGAGATGTATAATAGGCGATATAGTTTTCAGAGCGGTCCACATACATCCCATTCTCCTCAGAAGGCCGTTTCAGTGAATCCGGGACCGCCTCTGTTTCCGGTACACCGGAAGAGGTAACTACTGCTCCGCCGGAATCCAGCACCACGACTTGTCCTGAGGCTGCGGTTCCAACCGACTTTTGCAAATAGACCGGGTCCAGCTGTACCGTTAGATAACCGAAGACCTCACCATTCTGATTCATAATGGGCCGGATGAACGACAATATTCCGGATGTCGGACGTGTAATGAGGTAGCTGCTGTGAAGCTGTTCCCGTAACGCTCTATCAGATAAGACATGTTCCAGCGATGCGGGGCTCAGTTCGTTGCCGATAAACGAAGATATTGCATTCCCCTGCAGATCATGGACGTACATATCCCGGATGTTCATACTGGGACCAAGTGCCGAGAACATCACATCTTTCAGCTTACGGCTGCGGGCCAGCTTGTCCGCATCCCTTGATGCTGCATTAACGCCTTTCATGATTGCAAAAATCTCATGATTGGCCAGCACGCGCTGGGTTAGCTGATTTTGACTTGCAATATAAAAGTCGAGCTGTGTGCTTACATTTTCAGCTGTAACCAGCTGTTCATTTTCGTTTTTTTCCTGAAGAGGCTGAATCACGAACCACTGGACATACACCAGAAAGCAGCCAAGTACGATGACCAGTAAAGTGATAAAGGTCGTCACGAATTTGGTTTGCAAGCTCATCCGATGTAAACGGTTTCCCAATGATGAATCATTTTGAATTTCCATGCCCGCCCTCCTGCTGGTGAATAATTAAAAACTAATGTAACACCAGAAGCTGGCAGTCGACAAGGTTTTTCATGAGTTCAGAATTTTACACATGATCTGTCAATCACAAACATGTACGGCGCGAATCCATCTCACCTATAATCAATCATGAAAACGATAACAAATAGAATTTGGGGGGATTTACATGAGTTTCAACACAAAAAGATGGCCTGCCCTTCTGCTAAGCGGCCTGCTGTCCATATCTCTGGCAGCATGCGGATCAGGCAGTGAAAGCAGCTCTTCTGACTCCGGCAGTTCTGAAACACCGGGAAAAAGCAGCGCAACGATTGAGCTGGCTATTTCCAAGAGCTCTCAGGATTCACCTTTTATCGATGAGAGTTTACTGAAAGATTTCGAACAAGAAACCGGGATTAAAGTCAATCTGCAGCTTCTTCCGGCTGAACAGACAGCAACTGTACTGCAAACGAAACTGGCCGTGAATGAGACACCGGACCTGGTTCAATACAATCTGGCCAGTGCGACGACAGATCTGAACCTGGAACGGAATTTCGAAATTCTTGACGACGAAGCTTGGGTAAGCCGCTTGCAAAATAAGGAGGTGCTTTCCGCCTACGGTCACGTTTACAGCTTTCACGTAAGCCAGGATACCGGAATGCAGGGTGTCGTTTATAACAAGGATATGTTCAGCGATCTCGGTCTTGAGATTCCTGAAACCTTCGAAGAATTCCTCGCGGTCTGTGAAAAGATCAAAGCCAGCGGCGTTACGCCAGTCTTTATGCCATACAAAGATAACTGGGCTGCTAACATTTGGCCTGCTGCCGCTTTTGCCAATGCTGTAGCCGATGACCCGAATTTCTTCGATGATCTGAATGCGAACAAGAAAAAATGGACGGATGTTCCTGAGTTTGTGACCATTCTGGAACAGCAGTACGAGATCTTTAAACAGGGTTACACCAATCCGGACGTGCTGAGTGACAGCTATGACATGGCTGTGGGTAAATTCCTGAACAAGGAAGTTGCCATGATGTTCATGGGCGACTGGCTGATTGAAAACGTCGCGGAGAAAGACCCTGACATGAAACTTGGACTGTTTGCGATTCCATCTGGCGAAGGTGCCAAACTGGGCGCAAGTCCGCTGGGAGGTCAGCTGTTCATTCCGAAGAAAGCGAAGCATATTGAAGAAGCTAAGCAGTTTCTTGACTATATCGCTTCCAAGGAAGTGGCACAGAAAATGGTCGACGAGCGCGGTTACGTGTCCAACTTTAATGATGTAACGACGCCGGAACTCCCTGCATACAAACAGGAAATTGTAGACCAGTATATTACACCGAAGAAAACGCTGCTGACTACAGACGCTTATATGCTTGTTGACCGGAGCGAGCTTTACAGAGCACTGCAGGATCAGTTCGCCGGCTCCAAAACTTCGGAGCAGGTTCTGCAGGACTGGAACGACAAATTCATTCAGCTGATGAAGGACAAAGGTATTGAAGGGTTTTAACAACATGGAGGACTTAAACTGATGAAGACGACCAAAAGCTTATACTCCTATACACTGGTCTGGCCTGCACTCGCCATTTATACTGTATTTTTCGTGGTCCCGGCCTTAATCGGTTTTTATTACTCCTTTACCGATTGGCGTCTGGACCGGCTCGAAATTTCGTTTGTCGGATGGGACAATTTCAAACGAATTTTTACGGACGACACCTTGATTCTGGCCATGAAGAATACGTTTATCTTCGCCATTGCTACCGTGATCGGTAAAAATGTACTGGGCATCGCTCTTGCCGTGGCCCTGAATATGAAGCTGAAATCTCGAAATTTTCTGCGCGCCATTTTTTATTCACCATCCATTTTGAGCGTGCTGGTCATTAGCATTATCTTCACTCCGCTGCTGCGTACAGAAGGCGCTGTCAACGGCATCTTGAGTGCCATCGGGCTGTCTTCCTTGAACCAAGCCTGGCTGACTGACCCCTCGATCGTCATCTGGACGATTGCGGGGGTCTCCATCTGGCAGCATACCGGATTTCAGATGGCAATCTACCTGGCCGGTCTTCAGTCGATATCCAAAGATTATTATGAAGCAGCGACGATTGACGGTGCTGGCAGCTGGAAAAGCTTTCGCTATATCACGCTCCCTCTGCTGCTGCCAGCCATTAATATTAATCTCATGCTGACGCTGATTGGTGGATTAAAGGTGTTCTCGGAAGTCTTTGTACTCACTGGCGGAGGTCCGGGCAATGCATCTCAAGTCGTAGGAACGATTATTCTCCGTACCTTTGGTGAAGGGGCTTGGGGACTGGGGACAGCTATCAATACGCTGCTGTTTGTTGCGGTTACACTGATTTCCATTCCGCTGCTGCTGTTTATGCGCCGTAAGGAGGTTGCGGAATAATGAGTTATGTACAGAAAATAAAACTTCGAAATACTGTCGTGGAAATTCTGCTGATTCTGCTGTCATTAATTATTATTCTTCCGCTGCTGCTCATGATTTTCGGTTCATTCATGAACAGCACCGAGGTGCTTCGATTTTCGCTGAGGCTGCCGGAAAAGTGGCTCTTCTCCAACTATCTAACCGTATATGAAGTAGGCGGCCTTGGCAGAGCATTTATGAACGGCATACTGATCACCGGCGTTTCTTCCATCGTAAACATCCTGACATCTTCCGCCGCCTCATTCATCTTGGCGAGACGGGAGACGAAGTGGTCCAGCTTCCTGTATTTGTTCTTCTTTATGGGCTTGATTGCACCGATGTCCATTATTACAACCATTCGAATTGTTCAGTGGATGGGATTCTACGGAAGCATCACCAGCGTTATTTTCATCTACTCAGCCTTAAATACAGCCTTCAGCGTATTCCTGTACAGCGGTTTTATTCGTTCCATTCCGCGTGCACTGGACGAGGTTGCTTTTCTGGAGGGAGCGGGTACGATTGGGATTTTCTTACGGATCATAACCCCGCTGATCATACCGGTGAATGCCACTGTAGCGATTATGGTGTTTATGTCCGTCTGGAATGATATTACGATCCCGCTTTACTTCCTGACCGACAGCTCTACTTGGACGATGCCTTTATCCGTATACAACTTTTACGGCAGATACAGCCGGGATTGGAATCTGATCTTCGCTGATCTGGTGATGACCTCCATTCCGGTGCTGATCCTATATATCTTCGCCCAGAAGTATATCGTCAGCGGCCTGACTGCTGGTGCGGTTAAAGGTTGATCCGGTCGATAAACTTTTCAGCCCTTTCGCTTCCCAATAGGAAGTTGGAAGGGCGTTATTTGAATTTCGAACCATATCCCACGCTCCGCGTCTGGAGTTAGTCATGACCGACACGAATAAAAAGCTTGAGTTGTCTACTTATCCTTGTTAAGCTAATCCGCAAGGTGAAAGGAGATTGATATGAAATCTATTAAGCTTTTGTCTGGATTACTTCTATTGTTTACTATCATTTTAGCGGCATGTACCACTGAATCGTCCTTGGGACGTTCGGAAAAGCAGCAGATAGTGAATAATGTCAAAGCAGTTGAAGAGAGTGAATTTGATCTCACCTACTTTAACAAGTCATATACGCAATATCATAAAGTTCTAAGTGAAATCGTAAGTGAAGACTACTGGGCATCCACCAGAGATGAAATTCTATTTGGTTATAACGGTGCAACATTCAGCCGGGATGATTTGGCCAATATGCCGCAAGAAGAGTATGACAAACACAAAGAACATATGCTTAATATAATTCGAGGAATGGATATGGATAAGCTTAATGCAACGGTTCGCATATCAGATGTATATAAAGGGAATCAACCCCATCAAGTCAATATTTACACGATTGAAAATAAAGAGTTGAAAGCTCAACCGTTCACCGCAACTACTAAGAAATATACATTGGAGAAGCATAACGAGAAATGGCTTATTGTCGATGTGAAGCAAGATAAGTTTAATTATGAAAGTAAGCAGGCAGCAGAGGAATTGGAAAAGAGGATTAAGGCTCTTAAATATCAAACTCACGATGGAACGGTAATTGGTTATCCTACAGTAATGGTTTTATCAGGCGTAGGAAAAGAATAGCTAACAAAGATGAAAATGACCATAAGAAAACCGCTTTAATGATCTTCTACCACAGAGCGAAACAAATACTGCTCCACGATGGAAATCCAGCGGTGTTCCGGGTCGGCCAGTAAGGTCTTCCACCCAAGCTGACGGGCAGGCTCCAGGTTCTTATCCTGATCATCCACGTAAAGAATATCTATTTCCTCGTTTAACTCACCAAAATGATGTGAAACCAAGGTATATATCTCGGGTTCCGGCTTGCATAGTCCCACCTGATTAGAAACCGTCACGCTCTCTGCAAATGGCTCTATTAAAGGAAGCAGATGCTCCAGCCATTCCTGGCAGTGGTTACTTAATATATGGATATCTGCGGCTTCACTCCAGCGTTCCAATTGCTGCAGTGCAGGCAGGGGCTTCAAGGCGGAGATTAGCCAGCGCTGCGCTTCTTCCTGAGGAATTTGCTCCAGTCTGCTGCCAAGCCAGATCCAGAAGTCCTTCTCTCTGAGTTTTCCTGTCCAGAGGTCCTTACGGATATAGCCGAATTGCTGCTTCATTTCCTGGAAAGTGGCCCCGCTTTCGTTCTCCAGCCTCGGCCAAAATGTTGGCGAAAAGTTACTAATTAGCACACCTGCCAGATCCAGAACCAGCTGTGGTCGAGCCCTCATCCTTTCACCTCTTCCACTTTATTTAGACATCAAGCACATCCAGCTTATTAGGTCTTGCATCATTTGCAAGTCTTACACGTAATTGATCCACAATCTCCTCACGGTAAAGACCCTGCATTTCATGAATCCGTGCAGCCAGTGTCGGAACCATCCACTGCTCCAACACCTTAGAGTCTAATCCCGACAATGCCAGATACTCGCTGAGATACTCCTTATGAAAATAATCACGGGCTTCACGATCATTCAACCAGCCAGGAACTTCCGGCGGCAATGAACTTGACGCCAGCATCATGGAGGTGCGGGTCACATCCGCTTCAGGGCATCCTGCCAAGGCGTTCAGCCAATCGATAATAACCGGGCCTCCCGGTGACATGATAATGTTGTCTGGATGAAAATCATAGTGGCATAAGAAGCTGTCATTTTGCAGTAAGTTCATTGTATCCAGTATTGAATGCTTTTGAAGTTCGGGGAACTCCTGAATTCCTTGAATGTGATAGGTAAGCCGAGCTTGTAACGGCTGCAAAGCTGAAGCATCCAGGGTGTTCATTTGAAACTGCAGCCTGGCCATAAGCCTGGCATTATTCGATAAGCAGTCGCATGATGAATCCATTTGCTTCAGCATCGTGGGTCCGGTTATTTTCTCATAGATGATCCCCAGTTGTCCTTCGATTTCAATCAGCCCGTTATATTGAGGTGTTCTTAGTTCAAGTCCGCTGATGATTTCGGCGTTTCTAGCTTCATGCTTGGCAGATTCGTGATCGTAAAAAACTTTAACAACCTCGTTTTTTCTCCATTCATATACCTTGGCTGTGTTCCCTACACCGGTTAATTCGCCGATCATCATTGAGCTAAGTCCCCTTCCATTCTAATCTGGTTCCACGCTATTTAAAAAATAAGTTGTGTACAAGAGCGAATTCCAGAACTGTTATTAACCCGCAAATGAAGAGAAAAAAGGTCAGCTTTGTTTCCCCGATCCAGTCTTTGATATAGCGTCCGCGGAACAATGAGATGATATCCGGTGTAAATGTATATTTAATGGATTCATTCAGATCATCGCGATTGATAAACAGTAATCTGTATAAAAAACGATATACCGGCAGGTTGAGAATCATTAGCATGATAAGTATAGCAAGTTCCATAATATCCCTCTTTTTAATTTTTTACGGATATTACGATACCGACATGCATGTGGTTTCAAGAATTCTTCACTTGCCTCAGTCACTTAAAGGTGCTACTTCGTTTCTTTCAAGCAGCAGCTTCAGCTCTGAAATATGTTGTATTGTGCCGTCCGGGATCACTCCCATGGCGTTCATCTTGACCAGGTCGGCCTGATAAGATACGAAACGTATTCCTGCTGAATGGGATGCCTTCCCGTCTATCCAAGAGCCTCCTACCGATATCCAATCATCAACGGATACATGTTCGTAAAGCTGAAGCACATGCAAAAAAGCGTCCGGGGATGGTTTAAGAGCTGAGACCAACTCTCTTCCTACGACATGCTCAAACACCTTCAAAATATCATGGCGTTTAAGAGCGGCTTCCGCTGCTTCGACCGCGTTATTCGTAACTACGACCAAATGATATCTGTCCATCAAATGGTGAAGCAATTCCGTAACTCCCGGCTCCAGATCCGCATCCTTCATGCCTTCGACTTCGAATGCTTTAGGAATATCCCACAGTGCTTTAAGCAGCTCCGCTGTCATTCTGTGCGATCGCTTTGCTTGCTCAATGAATGTCGAAGTGGTGTGCTGCTCCAGTTCCATCCCTGCCGGCAATAATCCCTGGTCTATACAGAAACGATAGGTTTCCCGCTTCATGGAGTCGAAATCAATGGATGATTTCAGCAACGTATTATCCATGTCAAAAATGATGCCTTTCGTAAAAGTGCTCATAGGTTTCCTCTCCTCATGCCTGCCAGCCCCGTATAACCAAAGATTAACATACAATCTTCACACTGAATATTATTTATAACGCAAGAGATCAAAATTTATAACGAACGGTAAAGCTTTTCCAAATGAAAGCAAGCGGCCCCTTAGGACCGCTTACATTACACACAAGACATTATTTGATGCCCTGCTCACTTACATACTGAAGCCACTGCTTCTTGTACTCCTCTTGTATCTTATCCAGACCGGCTTGCTTTGCCTTCTCCATAAACGTATTCAAGCCTTCATCGATGTTCCCCACCAGACCAGCATTTAGCGGGAACAAGTACTGCTTCTCCACTTGCTCAAGGGCAGCCCGTTCTGCTTGATAAGAAGAATAATCCTCTGCGAATCCTGTAAATTTATCCGGCACCTGAATTTTATCCAGCTCGTCAAAGATAGCCTTCACGCCGTCGTAGTTTTTATCAAACAGCATATATTCCGGATTTCGCCAAGCCCAGCCATTCATGCCTTCGCGCGGGAATCCGTTCGAGTTTCCGTCACCGATCATTTTGTAATAACCGTCCACGACTTCGTAGTTCTTTCCTTCAATGCCATACTGCGTAAGGAGATTATAGCGCTTGTCGGTGACCATTTTTTCATAGAAAGCCAGCGCACGTTCAGCATTCTTACTGCTCGCTGGAACAGCAAAACCGTTATGAATGGGGTGAACTGGAGTCGCTATGCCATTCGTCAGTGGGAATGGATGATAAGCCAGCTTCCAATCCGGATGTGCCGCCTGAACTTTAATAAGTGTATCGTTGAATCGGGTC
Organism: Paenibacillus lemnae; assembly: GCF_012933385.1. Lineage (GTDB taxonomy): Bacteria > Bacillota > Bacilli > Paenibacillales > Paenibacillaceae > Paenibacillus_AQ > Paenibacillus_AQ lemnae. Next base: position 30,771 of record NZ_JABBPN010000014.1, on the reverse strand, counting down.
GGGTTATCGCCCAGCAATGCCGCTGCTTTGCCGCTTGTAATTTGGTCTTGAAGGGTATCCTTCACAGCCAGCACGTTCTTCACCATATATCCGTTATCCTGCCAGCGTTTCATCGTCGTCAAATCCTGTTTATGTTCCTCCGAGCCCCAATAGCTGTACACTTCGCCCGGATTTTCATAATCGATGCCAATTCCGTATGGTGTTGCACCAATCGGTTTGGCATTGATGCTTCTGAACACATCCATCAGATTGCCCTTCACATCCGAGTTCATGGATAATGGAACCATATTAGGCTCGTTTTTCTTAATTCCATCAAGATACTGTTCGAATGTCGCGATATCTACCGGCTTCGGGAGATTGTACTTCTCTCGGAGATCTTCGCGCCATACAAAACCGTTCGTAACATATTCCTTATATGTTGCCGGTACAGTGTAAATCTTGTCATCGATTTTAACGGCTTCCCACATATCCTTCGGTACGAATTCATACAACTCTGGCGCTGCTTTAGGAACTAGTTCATCCAGAGGCTGAAATGCTCCCCGTTTCGCATAGGATTGATACTGAGTCCATTCTGCGGTGAATATCAAGTCTACTTGCTGTCCAGAACCAAGCAGCAATTTATATTTTTGGTCCCAGTCCGTCCAGGAGGTATAGTTGAATTTAACGGTAGCATTCAGATCTTCCTTTGCCATCTTGTTAATTTCATCTTGAATGATGGCAATATCTTTCGGGGCATCACCGAGCATATAGAACTGCAGCTCCACTTCTTTAGATGTGTCGATTCCGGCCGGACCGTTATCCGGCTTTTCTTCACTTGTGCCGGTTAGTTTCGGCGGATCTGCAGGTGCAGCTGTGCCTCCGTTTCCGCTGCTTCCACCTCCAGAACATGCCGCCAGCATGGCGACCAGCATCATGAGGGTTAGTAACAAAGAAGCTGCCTTTACTCCTTGTTTCTTCATGTGAATCCTCCCTTTTATACATGTTATCTATGTTAGCCGCTGTTGGAGACTGCAGTGCCGCAGTTCTCTTCTCAGGGTTCTAACCTTTCACTGCGCCGATGGTTAGGCCTTTGACAAAATAACGCTGAATGAACGGATACAAAAAGAGAATCGGTCCTGTAACAATGATCGCCATCGCCATCTTGGTGGATTCTGTCGGCATATCACCTAGTGAAACTCCCGTTCCTGCACCCATTTGAGCCACAAAACTCATCGCGTTAATGACGTTGTACAGATAATATTGCAGCTGATACAGGGTAACATCGTTGATGAATAAGGATGAGGTAAACCAGTCGTTCCAGTACTGCAGAGCCAGAAATAGACCGACCGTTGCAATGCCAGGCATGGATAAGTGCAGAACAATTCTGCTGTATATCGTAAAGTCGTTCGCTCCATCGATTTTGGCAGACTCGACCACTTCGTCCGGAACCGCTGAGCGAATAAAGTTTTTCATCAAGATAATCAGAAAAGGTGTCATTAAGCCAGGGAAAATCAACACGGTGATGGTATCTGTCAGATTGAGGTATTTGGTCATCAGAATGTACCAGGGAACTAACCCTCCGCCAAACAAAGTTGTAAAATAAATCATAAAGGAAAAGAAATTGCGATATTTGAAATCTCTTCGCTGCAGAACATACCCCGCCATCGTCATAAAGAACAAACCGAGTGTTGTACCTACAACCGTTGTCAATACCGTCACTCCGTATGCCTGAAGTACCTGCTGGGGAAAGCGAAATACCGTTTGATATCCTTCCAATGAGAAGACCGTCGGTATCAGATTATATCCATCTCTTATAATCGCTTCATTCTTCGTAACAGATGCCGATATGATCAGCAAAAAGGGAAACAGACAGGCGATCGAAGCGGCAATGATTACAACAAACGCAATCAGACGAAACCATTTCATATGTTGGTCATCTTTAATTTTCATGAGCATGCCCCTCCTTAGAATAATGCGTAATCCGAGTTGATTTTCTTAATGATGCTGTTCACAGTCATAATGAGAATGAATCCGAACAAGGACTGGTAAAGTCCAGCTGCCGTAGACATACCGATGTCAAACGTGACCTTAAGAGAACGGTACACGTAAGTGTCAAGAATATCTGTTGTATCATAGAGCATCCCATTGTTACCCACGAGCTGATAAAACAGATCAAATTGTCCCTTCATAATGCTGCCCAATGCAAACAGGAGAAGCATAACAAAGGTCGTTTTCAGCATGGGAACGGTAATGTACCAAATTCTCTGAAAGATGTTGGCTCCGTCAATCTTGGCCGCTTCGTAATATTCTTCACTGATTCCCGTAATGGTGGCGAGATAAATGACCATGCTGTAGCCGAGATTTTTCCAAAGATAAAACAAAATGATGAGAAACACCCATACCCACGGCGTATTGTAAACATCGACCGGTTCCGCACTAAACTTAGCCAGCAGTGTGTTCAAGAAACCGCTCTCATAATTAAATACGTTGTACACGATGACACTTAAAATAACGAAGGATACAAAGTAAGGAAGAAACATAATGGATTGCGTCAGTTTTTTAAACCACTGGGTCTTCAGTTCACTCAGCAGGATCGCCAGAGCAATAGCCAGGACATTTCCGAGCAAAATAAATGCAAGATTGTAACCGATCGTGTTCAAGGTCAGCTTCATCAGCACGCCGGACTTCCATAGAAACTCGAAGTTCTTCAGACCAACAAACTGACTGTTGAACAAGCTGGTGTTAAAATCGAACTGGGTGAATGCATAATAGATGCCCACCATCGGGGTGTACGAATTAATAATGAAAAAAATCAGAGTCGGCAGCAGCATCAGAAACATGATTCGGTTAGTGACGAGCTCCCTTAATAATCCGTGTTTTTTTGGCATGCGGTTACTTCTCCTCTCAATCAGGTCAATATGTATGAAGTCAATAACACCGGTCGGCATGTGACTTGTTCTTAGTGTAGACAGACCGCTGATTGTGCGGTAGAGCAAGTTTATGATGTTTATGTACTTTGCTGCTTTTACTCGTATGAACGTTTACCTGCATGGTGTAGAAACCGTACATACCGCACTATGATGTCAAATGATCAGTTTTGTTCACACCTGTTACATTTGTTCACTATAGCTCCATGCTTGATCGGACACTAAACTGCGTTTATTTCATTGGCTGAACGTGACACAGCATACTATAATAAAAATGCACCTCAACTTGGCAAGCGCTTTCAAAATCATAAGTGAAGCAACAATCCATATTACCTTCAAGGAGGAGAGGCCATGAACACCGTCCCGCCCACACGCAAGGGCAAACTGTACAGCAGACTGCTTATCACCATCACGTGCTGCACAGTATTGACACTATTGGTATCTTCCCTGTTTTATTTTGTGATCTATAACCAGATTGATCTTAAAAAAGCTTACCAATCCGATCTTTCAAGTCTCATGCAAAACAGCAAGGAAGTCGTCAGTATGACAGAAAGTGCACAAGCTGTTTCTTTCCAAATCTACCGGACGTATGCTGTCTCCAAGCTGATGTTCTACACCAATCCAAATATTTATGACGAAATGGCCGCCATGCAGGAGTTGAACAATTATTTGAACTCCATGCCGTTTATCGAATCCATCTATGTGTACAATTCTGATAACGAACGTTTCTTTACCGCGAGACAACAAGGACAAGGCGGAACACTAAACAAAGATGAGCTGGAAGATCAAAATGTGCTCGAAGTGCTGAATAATTTTCAGCAGTATCGTCCGTTTACTCCTATTCCCCGTACCTACACGGTGAATCAGATCAACGGAGAACAAACCATTCGGGCGTATACCTATCTGGGTTATGATGCCATTGGCCATTCACAGAAAATTAATTCTGCTGTTGTCGTCAATATCTCCTCGGATTGGATCAACAAAGACATTGCTGCAGTGAACCCTGAAGCGGATGCCGGCAAATCATACATATGGGACAACAATCAGAACCGGCTGCTGTCCGGCGATACGCTGGAGCCGAAAGTGTTGAATCCTGAGGATGCATCGCTTCTGGATGCACACATCAAAAATAAACCGTCTGGTTACATCGTCAGCAAAGTTTCAGGGAAGAAATCGTTGGTCTCTTTTACCTCACCTGACCCATTGGGCTGGCAGTATGTTCGTATTACGCCCTACAGTACCATTACGGAAGCCGTTTCCTCTATACGAAACGTGACGATCTGGATCGCGTGTATCATTATGGCAGCAGGATTATTCATTTCTTGGATTACCTCCAAGATGCTCTACAAACCGATTCATCAAATCGTCGATGAAAAGAACAGGCTGGAACACGAAAAGCGAAACAGCTCCTACACCATCCGGCAGAACCTGCTTCGCGGCTTACTTCAGGGAGTAAAGCCGCTGCAGACGCCCGCCCAGCTTCTTAATCTTGTCCAAAATGGTATTACCTTTGATTTTTCATTAGGCTACTGGGTAGTCCTGCTTAAAATTGATCATTTCTCAGCGTGGAAGGAATCGAAGGGAAACGATCTGCTGGTTTATAAATTTGCGATTATGAATATCGGATGGGAGAACGGTCTGAAGCATTTCCAAGTGGAAACGGTGGATATGGAAGATGATGGTATCGCCATTCTGTTCGGGCGGAAGGATGATGAACTGCAGGAGAGTGACGAAACTCTGCTGCAGGAGGTATTGTCGCATATCCAGCAATCCACACTGAGCTTTCTTAAACTTAGCATTTCTGCTGCATACAGTAAGGAAAGTTACGAACCTCACCGATTGTCCTCTCTTTACAAGGAGGTGCGTGAAGCAGCGAAGCACCGGATGTTCAAAGGACCTGGCTGCATCATTCGCGCACAGGATATCGCCGAACTGCAAACGAAAGAATATGTATTTCCGGCTGATAAGGAACGTAAGATGAACGACGCCCTCATGAGCGGTAAAACACAGGATGCTAAAGTCCTGTTCGCGGAAATTGTGGACGAAACAGAGTTCTTTCCGTTTCATGTGGTGAATTTGGCGATCTCCCATCTTACAATGTCTGTCAACCAGACGCTGTATGCCATTTACAAAAACAACAGTCTGGATTCTCTGAATCGTGCATGCCTGGCCACACCATCAAGTGAACATTTCGAGACGATAGATGAGGTAAAGTCGGTGTTCTTCAAGCTGTTTGATGAGATTCATCATAAACTTTCCATCAAGCGGTCAACTAAACAGCATGAGCTTGTGAGAAAAGTAAACGATATTATTCATAAAGAGTTCAACGATCCAAATTTAAGCTTAAACCGGATATCAGAGGAACTCGGACTGTCTCCCATTCATGTGAGCCGTGTTTATAAGCAGCATACCTTAAGTGCCATCGTGGATGTCATTAATCAGGTGCGCATGGAACAGGCGAGGGAGCAACTGGAGCATACCAGCCATTCTGTTGTCGATATCGCCCAGAAATGCGGATACACCAGCAGTTCTTATTTCCATCGCATTTTTAAAAAGAACTTCGGTGTCACTCCTGCTGATTATCGCCGGGTGAAGGCTCAGACATCCTCATAAATGATGAGACGGTGCTGTTTCTGCCACATCCAAATTAAAAATTGTCTATCATAAACATCAAGACCGGACCTGTTTGGAGAATTACAGACTCCGGTCTTGTTCTCGTTCTTACAGACATTAATCTATATCGTATATTTTCCAGCCCACTCCGTCTTTTTTGGCCTGAAACACATTGTTCTGCTCCTGAATCGAAATTTCACTGAGTAAGCTGATTTTCATGATCTTATATGATGGAAAGCTATTCAGCGGGCTCCCCTCTTGAATCAGCTTTAAATAATCGGTTTCGTTGTTTCCCCAAAGATATTGGATTCGTTGATTCAAGAGCTGTACAATTTCAAGCTGGTCACCCTCATAATCTCCCAATTCTATATATACAGGCGCTTCAGGTTCGGCCAAAGATGGTTCTTCCACAGATTGTTCTAACTCAGCTGGTGGATGTTCAGGACTTGTCCCCACTGGCTGACTGTCATTCGAAGGCTTGTTGTTACATGCTGTCATCAAACATATTATCATGACTGACAATATAATTCTGTTCATGACAATCTTCCCCCTTCTATAAGAATATACTTACCTTTCTGTTTTTGTCGTTCGATAAAATCTTGAGGCTGCATGCTCAGTCACCTCCCGCTCCCACTTCCGCGTAAGAGTCCATCATCTCCCATACTTTATTATTCTTAAAGTCTTCCAGAATGGCTTTCGGCAAATAGTGGTAGGTTTCTGCCTTGCTTGCCCAGTGGTAGTTGCTGTGTTCTTCTGAGATGGAAACTAGATTAGAAGGAGCTTTACACCAATAGCATAAAAGAACAATTTGTCTATGGGGATCCGTGAAAAAAGTTGTGGCGTACAGCAGCTTCTCCACCTTCACTTGAAGCCCTGTCTCTTCTTCAGCTTCACGGATCAGAGCTTCCTCCAGTTCTTCCCCGAATTCTACACCACCACCTACCGTCTCCCACTCACCCGCACCGACCTCATCATGAACAGAACGCTGAAGCAGCAATATCTTCCCTTGATGCTCTATAACACCCTTGACGATGACGATCATCTGATTAGTCATTTTCATCCCCCACAATATATAGTTATTATTTCTTCTTTAACTGTTCCAGAGCACATGACTATTACGGCTTCTTGCCGCAAGCGGTAATAAAGTTCATCATGGCATAGGCATCAGGTGAATGTTCAAGAGATGCAAAAGCCATCTCCATTTGTTCAAATTCTTCATCTGTAATCACGTTGTGCTTATGTAGTTGAATGTACAAATTGGATACGGTCCGCTGAAATATCCTGAAGCTGTTCTTGGGAAAAATCATGCAGTGTACGATCATCAATCTCCAGAGCCGTAATCCGGACATCAGGCAAGCTGCAGAGCAGCTGCCGTGTCACAAATCCCGGACCGCTCCCTACCTCCAGGACATTCTGTTTATTCTGCAAGCCATACCATTTCAGATTCCGAAGTTCCTTTTGCCAGCCCATAGATGCCTGAAGCTTTAATCGTTCCATTTCCTCGCTGAAATTCAATGTTGTGTTTCTGACACTATAAGTGGAACGCTCGACTCCCATAATCTCCTCCAACCCCTAGCGATAATAATGTTATCAGTATAATTTTCGACTCTACTGCTTGATCCATCATAACTTCCCATAACTCCAAAGAAAGTCATTACAATTATTTTATTACATTTTACAGTTTTATGTTATATGGCTTCTAAAGTATCCAGTGTGATGAATTTACGAAATCTCTCATGCTGTTGCAGCAGTTCCTCGAAACTGCCCATTCCAGCAATGCGTCCTTCCTCCATGTAAATGATCTGATCGTATAAACCTAATACGTCTGGATTCATATTGTGGGTGATCGTGATCAAGGTCAGGTCCGGAACTGCCAGCAGCCTGGTTTCGATCTCATAAGCAGTCTGCATATCCACAGCCGAGGTACCTTCGTCCAAAATAAGTATGGGCAGATTTCGAATCAGCGCTCGCGCGACAGCCATTCTTTGCCGCTGTCCTCCCGAAAAGTTGGAGCCGTTTTCTCCTACAGCGGAAGACAATCCGTTTGGCAGCTGAGAGATCACTTGTTCAATTCCGCTCTTTTGAACGGCAGATATGATCTTTTCCTCCGAATAAGATTCATATAAACAAATGTTATCCCGAATATCTGTATCAAACATATACACCTGCTGATGAATGGTCGATGACAATTGCTGCACACCGGCTCTGTCCAACTGCTTCAGCTCCACACCATCATATGTAATCGTTCCATCATAGCCTGCATAGCAGCCCGTCAGCAGCTTAACGAGCGTTGACTTTCCACAGCCGCTTGGTCCAACAAGGGCATACTTTTTACCTTTGAGCAGCGTCAGGTCTATATTCGAAAGAACATTTCTCCCCTCTGTATAGGCAAAACTTAGTTGGGAAGCCTCCAGCTTGTGGTGAAATGCGGGTTGGATCTTTCCTTCGAAAACGTCATTCTCATAATCGGCCAGGGCGTTGAATCGCTCCACTACCGGCTTGACACCCTGAATTCTTGGCACATTTTGCATGATCATCATAACTGGTCCCACAAAACCGTTACTCAATTGGACAAGAGCAACAAGACTTCCTGCCGACAACTTTCCTGTGAGGATCAAGTAGGCGGCAATAAAAACGACAGCAAACTGGGTTAATGCTCCGAGTATTTCGGATATGCCTTCATTAAGGGCAAGTGTACGATCGGCCGTAAATTTTGTGTTGGCGGCGGTTTCGTTCTCTTGTGCAAATATCTTTTCTACATGATGGCTCATCGAGTAAGATCTAATGACCTCATAGCCCGACAGCATATCCTTAAGCTTTGACGTGAATAGAGACATTTGTATGGAAACGGCTTTCTGTCTCTTTTGCAGAGCCTTACCGAAAAGGGTGGGAACTGTAAACAACAAGACCACACAGCCGATCAAAATTCCAGTAACCAGTGGGCTGATAAACAGCATGAGTAGAAGCGAAGCAACAAAAATAATCATGTTCTGTAGTGTGAGCAGGAGAGGCTGCACATAATTTTCTTCGATAAGCTTGATATCGTTGGACAAGGCGGACAGATAGTCAGCCGTATTGGTCTTCGAAAATTCTTCGAAATCTCTTCTCAGAATTCCGCGAAATACATTTTCTCGCAGAGTTACCGTCCATCCCCTGATTAAGGCCTTACTGCTGATAGAATACAGATAACCAAAAAGGCCCAGCAGTGGTACATAAAATACGGAGATGAAAAGAGTTTGTTGGAACAGCTCCATATTACCTTTTACAGCGGCATCGATGATTCTTTGCAGTAAAACAGCGACCAACACACTTCCTAAAGAGACAATGAGGCTGAAGAAGATGGTAAGCGCGATAAACCCCTTGTTTTTAAGTAATGCAGTTTTCATAATGATCCCCCTTGAATTAGATTAACATCTAATATTCAACAAGATCATATGATAATAATAAGTTATTTGTCAATATTATTAGATATATGTCTAATACATATAAAGAAATACACCCTCAGTAATGAGGATGTATGGTAATCACTTATTGGTCAGAGCAGGAATTGTTCTAGATCATCTAATAGATCTCTAATGTTGGCTTGATCAAGGTGATAATACACTTTTCCATTCTTCTTCTCGATTTCGACCAAGCCGCAGGCGAGCAGTACATTCATGTGGTGAGACATCGTTGCTGCCGTCAGCCCTAGATGCTCGGCAATTTCGAGATTGTACTTCGGACTTATTTTGAGGGAAGCCAAAATTTGCAGTTTACTCTTATCTCCCATCGCCTTCAGTCTAAGAGATAGCAAGTCTTGAGATTTCCCGTTTGAATGGTTCTGAATTGGCAGAGCATCAACCATAAGCCCATAATAACACCGCTCCTTGTACATGATCTGCATCATAGGCATGATCAAGGTCGGGTATATGTCGGCTTGTTGGTATTGAAATACCTCAATAAATTTAAAAAAATGTTTTCCTTCTTTATTCTCCACAGATTGACCCAGCTTTTGAATCAGCTTGTCTACTACTTTATGAGTCTCCATCCGTGCATGTTCGAATGCCGGTAGATGACGATTCACTATATCTGTCAGCTTCTTGATCTGCCCCAGGGGATCGTTCAAGAGGATCATGAGCTTCCATTTCATTTTTTCATCAAATGGTGTTTTGGCCAAAAAGGCAATGATCTCTTCTGTTGTCTGGATATCTTCAATCTGAAGATTTTCAGACTGCCCATCATGTACCTCCTCATCACTGGCAATTAGCTTCAGGATCTCTAATCGGCCTTCCTCTTGCCGGATGATTTCGGGTTCAGTCATCCAATATGGATTCTCGCATACGACGCGCAATAATAAATGGAAGAACTGGTCATTATCATCTCCAAAGAAAAATTCAGCTTGCTCATCCCATTCCCTATGTTTGGAGAAAGCTCGAATATATCGATCGAAAGGCTTCAAATGTTTGTTGTAAAATGTTTCTCCATCTACTCCGAATTTATTGAGTTCAGCAACACTGATTTCTTTGACTTTATCAACATTGCTACTGTAAAACAGAAGTCCCAGCGTTTCAAAAACCGGATCGAGTTCAAATTGAAAATTAAGGTTCATGATACCTCCATACAAAATTAGAGTTCGGTCAATGTCTAATATATCATATAATTGTTTAATTCTTCATTCAAGCCTGCGACGATCATCTTGATAAATCACAAAAAAACAGCTCAACATGGAGCTGCTAAATGTTCAGTCCTATTCTTATCCGTAATCTGCCACCCGCCATTATTTCTGGTCATTGAAAGAATTTTTTGACTTCCCTATCTTTGTTTAATCATCAGATCCAGCCTGTTCGTGATTCGTTCCTGATTCTCGTACCGCCAAAAATCTTTCGAGCTCTGCTCTGGTTTCCGGATGCAAAATTACGCCTTCGGAATTCATCATCCGATCGACCAGTTGAGGTTCCTTCACTTTTCGGCCCCATTTTCTGGAGAAAGCTCTCCAATCACAAACCATTTCAACCCAGTACTTTCTCGGCATAGGCAGTGCTTCTTGAGTATGTTTATTTACGATCCAGTATTCCCAGTGATGTTTATTGTGGTTTTGGTGGTGAAGCCACGCCTTCTTCCAACGGCTATCTGTTAGCTCGTCTTTTCGTTTAGAGTAAAATTTATGGGCGTAAGGAAAGAATTCCACAGGCTTAAACTTCGACATATCGTGTATGATTCCTTGAAAGTACAACCCTTCCTTCCAGCACTCCACCAAGACATTTGTTTTATGGTCTAGAACATATAAGAAGTAGCGCCAATACTCACCGATGATTACACACCCCCTCCGAATAGCAGAATCATTCTTAAATAAAACAGTATGAGACTTTCCATCATTATACATTTCATATTGAAGAATGTAACTATTAAGGGCGCTACTGTATACAAAAAAACAAACCCGTACCAACAGTACAGGTTTGTTATTAACTGAAAGCTACTATAACAACAACGTGAGTGTTAACAGGTCAAACAAGGCCAGCGGAAGAATCACATTGGATGGGTAAAATGGCGGTCTTGGCGGATAATAGCCGGGATAAGGAAAAAAAGCACGCGGTGAGGTTTGTTCCATGCTTAAGTATATAAAATTCTTATCATAACCGAGAATTACCCCTTCTAGAACCTCATCATCCATCGTGTGAACACGCACCTTGCGATTGATGGCAGGCTGCAGTGCCTGTTGCATTTTAGCCTTCTGCTCTTTCATGGTATGTGCCATATGTTGATCGCACTGATAGACTACCTGATGACTGGGATAGGCTGACATTGATATCACTCCTTGTAATTTCCTATATCCGCATTGTATGCAGGTTATCGGAACAGGGTGAATGCCTATTCGAAAACATTGTTTAAACGGTCATCTGAACGGGTAATATTACTTTTACTTCATATAAACTAGAGAAAAATCATCCACAGTGGAGGAGAACCCATGAACGAAATTCAATCAAGCAGCGGTCGTTATTATGTGGAAGAGCAAGGAAATGTACAGGCGGAGGTCAACTTCTCGTCTCAAGGTGACGGTGTGATCAGCATTGATCATACGTTTGTATCCCCAGAATTACGCGGACAGGGAGTAGCTGAGCAGCTGATTCGCAAAGTGATCGAGTATGCCCGCCAAGAACAGTTAAAGATTATCCCAGCTTGTGCATATGCAAGTCATCATTTTGAAAAGTTTCCTGATGACCGGGATCTGCTGCAGCAGTAATATGCACTCCTTAAATCAAACAAAGATCCGTACAGCATGCTGTACGGATCTACAAACTTCATTTCATAGTACGCGTTTATAGTACGCGGTTTGCACCGTTATATTTCGGACCCCAATAAGAACTGTTCAAACTGTCAACCTTAATACCGCTGCTAGTTGCCGAGATAAATTTGTTGTTACCTAAATAAATACCGACATGAGATGTAGAGACTTTATTTGTGATGAAGAATACCAGGTCACCTTCTTGAAGATTGCTCTTCGCAACCGGTGTTCCGTGGTTATTATGCATAGAAATCGAGCTGTGCGGTAAGCTAACGCCTACTTTTGCGTATACGTACTTAATATAACCGGAGCAATCAAATCCGGATGGAGTTGATCCTCCCCATACATATCGGGTACCTAAGTAATTTTGAGCGATCGAAGTCACTTCAGAATGATTTGTTAACTTTAACTTTTGTACTGGTGCTGTCCAGGCTGCTTTATGACTTTGACCGTCTGTACTGATCATTGCAAGCCGATTCTTGGCGTCCCATTTCAGACTATATCCAAATGTTTCTGATATAAAACGGACGGGAACGTACGCTTGTCCGTCAACAACTCGTGCAACAGTATCCATCTTCACTCTTTCAGACCCCACCTCGGCATAACTCGATCCTGCATGCAGGACTGCTTTGGTTGCCCCCTTGCTGATGGTAACCTTTACGACAGACCCCGATTTTTCGAAATGAACCGATGCGCCCAGTTTTTCTGTGATCGCACGGACTGGGACCTGAGTAAATCCTTTGCTGTCAATAAAAGCACCTTTGCCTGTTAATGAAAGCAATGAATCATTAATTTGGACCTTTACAACGGGTGTGGCGGCACTTGCCGCATATGGGTGCAATGACAGGCTGGTAACAGCAATTGTTCCTGCGATAATAACTTTCTTAAATAGCGATTTCAATGATGTAATCCTCCCCCTAAGCTTCCAGGCATCAGATATAAGTGTTTATCAATGCCCGTACCGGACGTGTTGTATGTCCGATTACAGCTTCGTTCAACCAAGTCTACCCATCTAAAGTAACATACCCCTTTTAAAAAGTTTGGCGCGAAATGTGTCGAAATTATGAAATTGTGAATGTTTTGTAACTATTAACGTACACTTTGATACTCTTTTGAAACTATTGGAAATTGAATGAGAGATTTTGATGTCGGTGAACGTTTTTAACTAACCCAATTTCTTATGCTTATGAAGAGCTGTGTAATTAGTTAAGAACAACGGATATCCATTGAAGCCAAGAGAAGGTTTCCATCATGGCGACTGTCCATCCGTGCTGCTTAGCAGTGCGGATTTTTTAGTATCCACTCTATACGGGTGGTTTGCTAATGACAGCTGCGATCCCTGGACACGAACCGATTCGGGCAGAAAATGAACCTATTGTTCATTTACTGCCTTTTTTTGTTTTATGGTTAAAATCCTGGAAAATACCACCGAATATGGATGGAGGTGAAATGAACATAATCCGAACAAAAAACCAAACAGGCTTACTTGCAAGTGCAACATGTAATGACGTCATGAATGTCGAATATCGCTTCTCTCAGGTTTTCATAAAATAACGTCAGCACTATTGGCATCCTTTCCGTAAAATGTTGTACAATATAGTCTAAATGACGATTTGAAGGATGGTATTCACACTATGTATGTAGCAGATGATTGGAAAGATTACGAAGTTATTGATACCGGTGGCGGAGAAAAGCTCGAACGCTGGGGGGATGTCATTCTTCGGAGACCGGACCCTCAGATTATATGGCCCCTTGCGAACGATTCCGGGGCATGGAAAGATGTACACGGACACTATCACCGCAGTTCATCCGGCGGCGGCAGCTGGGACATGAAAAAAACGCTGCCTGAACGCTGGAGTATTGGCTATGATAAACTGAAATTTCATATCAAGCCGACCAGTTTTAAACATACCGGCCTGTTTCCGGAACAAGCAGCTAACTGGCGCTGGATGATGAATAAAATTGCAGATGCGGGACGTCCGATCCGTGTGTTGAACTTGTTCGCTTATACCGGGGGAGCCACGGTTGCTGCAGCTTATGCAGGTGCTGAGGTGGTTCATGTCGATGCTGCCAAAGGCATGGTCCAGTGGGCAAAAGAAAATGCCGCACTTTCCGGCCTGGCTGACCGTCCTGTCCGTTATATTACAGACGATGTCTTTAAGTTTGTGCAGAGAGAAAAGCGCAGAGGCAATCAATATGACGGAATCATTATGGATCCACCGTCTTATGGTCGTGGACCAAGCGGTGAAACCTGGAAGCTGGAAGAGAGCCTGTACCCTTTCCTGTCGGAATGTATGGACATCTTGTCAGACCGGCCGCTGTTCATGCTCATTAATTCCTACACGACAGGCATCTCTCCTACCGTGCTGCGTAATATGCTGACCATGACCATGCAGCCGAAGTTCGGTGGTAATATCAGTGCTGGAGAGATTGGCCTTCCAATCACCACATCCGGTATGAACCTGCCTTGCGGCATTCTGGGCCGCTGGGAGTCCTGACAGTGAATAAGACAGGCAATGCGTCACCTGAAATTCACATTCTGTTTGAGGATAACCATATACTCGGTGTCAGCAAGCCCGTTAACATTCCTTCCCAAGAAGATGCCACCGGCGATCCGGATATGCTCAGCTTGTTGAAAGAAGATATTAAGCAGCGTTATAACAAGCCGGGCAATGTATACCTTGGTCTAGTCCATCGTCTTGACCGGCCTGTCGGCGGTGCTATGGTATTCGCCAAAACATCCAAAGCGGCTTCCCGTCTGTCCGAGGCCGTCCGCAGCCGGAATATCAAGAAGCAGTATGCTGCTGTAATTCATGGATCACCCGTTAAATCATCCGGCCAGCTTCGGGATTATCTAATGAAAGACAGCCGCACAAACACCGTGACCGTCGTTCCCAAAGGCACAGATGAAAGCAAGGAAGCTATTCTGGATTACAAGGTACTGGAAGAGAAAGACGGGTACTCCCTTCTGTTGATCGAGCTTCATACCGGTCGCTCACATCAGATTCGAGTGCAGCTGAGCCATGCTGGACATCCGCTCTATGGGGATCAGAAGTATGGCAGCCATCATAGCAAGCCGGGGCAGCAAATCGCCTTATGGTCGGTGCTCGTAGGCTTTCCGCATCCGGTCACCAAGGAAGAGGTTTATCTGCGTTCTGCTCCGCCGCTGTCGTTCCCTTGGGACCTGTTCTCAGACACCCACTTGTCACATACGGACTAGCTCCGGGGCATGACGTGTTATCCACTATAAGCCGAGGTTCAGCTGGACTTCGGCTTTTTTGTCATGCGGTATGATACGAAGCGTCGCCTATCCCACTTCCTGTGGTACGGTGCCCACTTTGCCTAACAAGTAAACGAGCAGCTGCTGGTTATGTGAAGAAATCCGGCTTAGTACATGTGATAAATATTCATTTCTTACCTGGATTCCACGATCCACTTCCTGACGTCCCTTACCCGATATGGTGACCCATACCAGTCTCCGGTCCCGTTCATCACGGTCACGGAGTATAAGACCGTTCTTTTCCATTCGATCCAGCAGCATCGTCACAGCAGCCGGGCTGGTGGCCAAATAGGGAATAAAATCAGACGGCTTCATTCGGCGGCGCTCCTCCAGCACTTCCAGCACCGTCAACTGCGCCTCTGTTAAAGAAGGCCCCAAGCCATTCTCCATATGCATTTTATAATCCTTCGCTAGTCTGGACCATACCTTTGCAAATTCATGTGTGTGCATCATTATTGTCTCCTTCCAAAACCATATTTGAAAGTCCCAGATAACGCAGACCAGAGTGACGATTCCATTCTTGTGTCATTCATAGCGTTAAGTTTCGTTCCGAAATGCCAATATTCCTGCTGAAATTTATAAAAAATAAAACTTCCAACAAAGCGACAAATGACGCTATCCCTTTAGTGACAAGGTATTTCAGACGTGCCCTGAATTCGACAGCAGCGTTCACTTTCTGCATTTTTACATATAGAACGATAAAGAAGACATTCGTTTCCGCTTCAAACGGATCACGAATGTCTTCTTCGCTGTAACAAAAATCACTTCATATTTACTTACGAGGTACCAGCACCTGGATTAGGTTTCAATTCAGGCAAAATCAACACTTCACGAAGCTCGCCTTTCTTACCGACATCCGCCAGCTGCCTGCCTGTGGACTTGCGATCTGTGATCGGAGCCTGTTCCGAGCTAAAGTTATATACACTTCCATCCTGCGCATAAGCAGCCACCGCAAGCGGTTCCCTGCAGTAGAAGGCATCCAGGATCTTGTTTCCATTCGGTTTAATCCGCTTGCCTTCTTTAAACTCAAAGGTTACGATTCCTTTGCCGCCTCGGCTTTGTGCCGGATAATCCAGCAGCAGGGTACGCTTGGCATATCCCAGATCACTGATGACCAGAACCTCCCCTTCATCCTCGCCAACCCAAAGCGCTGCTGCCAGTTTGTCATCGTCACGGAGCTGCATTCCTTTTACACCACCGGATACACGGCCCATGGTATTCACTTCCGACTCATTGAAGCGAATGCTCATACCGCCTTCAGAGATCAGCATCAGATCCTTACTTCCGTCACTTAAAGCTACCTTGATAACATGATCCTCAGCCCCCACCTTTATGGCTGCTACGGCACCAGATCTCTTGGTCGCGTAATCCTTCAGTGCCGAGCGTTTCACCTGGCCTCCTGATGTTACGAACACAAGTGTGGAATCATTCTCATCAAAACTGGATACCGGAATAACGCCTGCAATCTGATCTTCCTTCGCTAACTGAATCACGTTCACGATGGCCGTGCCGGCATCCTTCCATTTATATTCAGGAATCTGATGAACCGGCAGGACAAAATACTGTCCCCGCTGTGTAAAGATCAGCAAATTCTCCAACGTACTTACCTCCAGAACGCGGGTAACATAATCGCCCTCTTTCACCCCTGCGCTGTCCAGCTCTCCGCCCGAACGGTTAAACGACAGCCTGCTGGTTCGTTTAATATATCCATCCCTGGACAACGTGACCAATACATCCTCAGCAGCAACCATCACTTCCAGATTAACCTTGAGTTCTTCTACTTCTTCCTGGATTTTAGCCCGGCGCTCTATGCCGTATTTGTCACGAATCTCCATCAGTTCCTTACGGATAACGGAGATCAGTTTCTTGTCACTATTCAGGATACCTCTCAGGGTATCAATCTTTTTCGTGAGTTCATCCAGTTCTTTTTGAAGGGAGTGAATTTCAAGGTTCGTCAAACGATACAGCTGCAGGGTCAGAATAGAGTCCGCCTGTCGTTCTGTAAACCCAAACATCCACTGTAGGTTGTTTTGGGCATCTTGTCTGTTCTTCGAGGCCTTGATGGCCGCAATAACCTCATCGAGAATATTCAGAGCTTTGACGAGACCTTCCAGCACATGTGAGCGGTCTTCGGCTTTTTCAAGCTCGAACTGTGTCCGGAAAGTTACAACCTCACGCTGATGATCGATATAGGCCTGCAGCATTTGCTTGAGTCCAAGCTGCTGCGGCGCTTTGTTTACGATCGCAACCATGTTGAAATTATAGTTGATCTGAAGATCGGTTTTCTTAAGCAGATAGGCGAGGATGCCGCTCGCATCCGCCTCCTTCTTCAGCTCAACGACGATCCGTAGACCTTCACGCCCGCTCTCATCCCGCACTTCGGCAATGCCGTCGACCTTTTTCTCCAGACGGATATTTTCCATTGCTGTAACCAGGCGGGCTTTAACAACCTGAAAAGGAATTTCGGTAATTACAATTTGCTGCTTGCCGCCGCGAAGAGATTGTATCTCTGTCACTGAACGCAGATATACACGGCCTTTGCCGGTGCGATAGGCATCTTCAATGCCTGTTCCGCCCATGATAATACCGCCTGTCGGAAAATCCGGACCTTTAATAAAGGTCATAATTTCGTTCAGCTCAATCTCGGGTTTCTGCATCACTGCGATACATGCATCAATCACTTCCCGTAAATTATGCGGCGGAATTTCTGTAGCAAAACCTGCCGAGATCCCGCTTGTACCATTCACAAGGAGATTCGGATAACGGGATGGCAGGACAACCGGCTCTTTTGCTGTATTATCAAAGTTGTCCTTAAACAATACCGTCCGTTTCTCAATATCTCGAAGCATCTCCATTGCAATAGGGGACAACCGTGCCTCGGTATATCGCATCGCGGCTGCCGGATCATCATCCTGTGATCCCCAGTTCCCGTGACCGTCTACAAGTACATGACCCATCTTCCAGGGCTGAGCCATTCTCACCATACCTTCGTAGATGGACGAGTCACCATGCGGATGATAGTTACCCATTACATCCCCTACCGTTTTGGCAGACTTACGGTATGGCTTGTCCGGTGTATTGCCGGAGTCATACATTGCATACAGAATTCGGCGCTGTACCGGCTTCAAACCATCCCGCACATCGGGAATGGCACGGTCCTGAATAATATATTTGGAATACCGGCCGAAACGGTCTCCGACGACCTCTTCCAGAAATGCCGGAAGAAACTGCTCTGATAAACTCATACCTTCACCTTCTATTCCTCAAACTCTGCGAAGTTTACATTTTCCACAATCCAACGTTTTCGAGGGTCAACCTTATCCCCCATCAAGGTGGAAACACGCCGTTCCGCCTTCGCCGCATCATCAATCTGGACCTGCAGCAGCGTTCTGGATTCAGGGTTCATCGTCGTCTCCCACAGCTGGTCCGGATTCATCTCGCCCAGACCTTTGTACCGCTGAAGCTCATAGCTTTTGAATTCCTTCAGGTAGTTCGTCAGCTGTCCTTCCGTCCAGGCATACCGCACGGTTTCCAGCTTGCCGGATTTGCTTGCGATCTTGTACAGCGGCGGCTGAGCGAGATAGACCCTGCCTTCATCAATCAGCGGCTTCATGTACCGATAGAAAAATGTTAACAGCAGCACCTGAATATGTGCGCCGTCGGTATCCGCATCAGTCATAATGATAATTTTAGAATAATTGCTGTCACTCGCTGTAAATTCAGTGCCGATTCCTGCACCAATCGCCGCAACAATAGCACGGTATTCTTCATTTTTCAGAATATCAGCAAGCTTGGATTTCTCCGGATTCATCGGTTTTCCTTTAAGCGGCAATATAGCCTGAATTTTGGAATCCCGTCCCTGCTTGGCAGATCCGCCAGCGGAATCTCCCTCCACAATGAACAGCTCTGTTCTGGTGACATCTTTGGATTGTGCAGATGACAGCTTGCCGCCCAGATTGGAGCTTTCGCTCCGTTTCTTGCCCGAACGCATCTCGTCTCTCGCCTTACGGGCTGCTTCACGGGCTCTGGAAGCCTGAATGGCCTTCTTCAGCAGGGTTTGGGCTACCTGCGGATTCTCCTCCAGGAAGATCTGCATCTTGTCCGTCACAATGGCTTCCACCACACTTCTTGCGGATGCACTGCCGAGCTGATCCTTGGTTTGACCCACGAACTCCACTTCCGACATCTTCACACTGATGACAGCCATCATGCCTTCCCTCAGGTCGCCGCCTTCCAGGTTCTTGTCCTTTTCCTTGATCATGGCATTCTTGCGTGCATATTCATTCATCGCCCGGGTATATGCGGTTTTAAAACCGGTCTCATGTGTACCACCGCCCCGTGTAGGAATAGAGTTTACAAAAGAAGCCAGGGTTTCCGTGTAGCCGGCATTATACTGCATCGCAATTTCCACTTCGATATCTTCTTTTTCGGCATTGAAATGAATAACATCATGAAGAACATCCTTGCCCTCGTTCAGAAATGCAACGAACTGACTGGCTCCGCCCTCATAAAAATATTCATCCGCATTCCCGCTTCGTTCGTCCTTGAGCACGATGCGCAGCCCCGAGTTCAGAAATGCGATTTCCTGCAGCCGCTCAGACAGTGTCTCATAATTCAAATGGATGCCTGCCGAAAACACACGGGTGTCCGGCTTGAAAGTGACCTTGGTGCCGGTTTTGTTCGTATTGCCTATAACTTCAAGCCCTGTGACGGGCTCTCCTACATGCTCTTTATCTTTCTTGTCCATCCAGTATTCGAAACGCTGGCGGTGGATCTTTCCGTCCCTGTAGATCTCAACAACCAGCCATTCTGACAGTGCGTTCGTAACCGATGCGCCCACACCATGCAGTCCGCCGGATTTCTTGTACCCGGAACCTCCGAACTTGCCCCCGGCATGCAGGATCGTGAATACGACCTGAGGTGTTGGAATCCCGGTCTTGTGCATGCCGGTAGGAATCCCCCGGCCGTTGTCATATACCGTTATGGAGTTGTCTTTGTGTAATGTGATTTCGATTCTCGAGCAGTACTTTGCCAGATGTTCATCCACCGCATTATCTACGATTTCCCACACCAGATGATGCAGGCCGGATGAACTGGTGCTGCCTATGTACATGCCTGGCCGTTTGCGTACTGCAACTAGGCCTTCGAGCACTTGAATGTCGTCAGCATCGTATCCCGGGCGGCCTCCGCCGCGCTGTGATGACTCTGCAAACCCATCGATCTGTTCGACCATTCATGCTCCTCCTTCTTTATTTCGCTTGAACACTGCAAATGATTGTAAAGGTATTTACACCCAAAATGCAAACAAATGTTTTTATACTTCGTACATTTTAATTCAAAATATCCCTTCTCGTAAAGACAGTGAATGAAATGATTACAGCAGCCAGTGCCCAAATGCCTAAAACGGCCAGTGAAAAATTGAGTGTCATCCCTTCAATCGGAGGCAATGACCCTTCCAAATAGCTTGTCAGATTCAAATTGACCATAAACAAATATTTGGCACTTGTCCAGGCTGATGCCATATTGGTCAGAATGGTTCCTGAGATGAGTGCAGCCATCATGACCACGATGCTGGCTGCTGTGCTTCTTACGAGCACTGACACCATGAACGCCAGCATTGCGACAGACAGACTGACAAACCAGACCAGTCCGGCCTGCATCATCAGATACTGCCACTGGGGAACGGCATGTACGGACGACACGTCTACATCTGAGCCATTAATTCGGAATCCCGTAAACACCGGAAGCTGAAAACCTTTATAACCGAACGCGAGGCCTGATATTCCGTAAGCAATTGCATAGGTGGCAAGTATTATCAGGGAGACAAACATCACCAGCGTGACCAGCTTGCTGAACAGAACCTTCCACCGTTTCACCGGGCGGGTTAACAGCATTTTAATCGTACCGTTCGTCCGCTCTCCTGATACAAGATCTGAGGCGATGGCCATAATGAGCAGCGGTATAAATAGAGATACTGCATTGTTCATAAATTCTCGGGTGAAATTCACACCTGTTGGCTGATTAGGATTGACATCCTGATCTAAATAATACTGCATTTGCTGAATAAAAATTAGCCGGTATTGCTTCCATTCTTCCGGAATCCGGTCACTGCCCAGTGAATTTTGGTTATCCGTAATGCGCTGCTGAAGCTCCAGACGCCAGTCGTCATTAAATTTCCCCTGGTTTCTTTCAGCAGATTTGACCTGTGCGTATGTAAACATGGGGACCAAAAGGAGAATGACGAGTAAAATCACGTAAAAACGTTTCTTCTTGATGACCTTAATACATTCATTCTGTATGAGCGGCAGTATATTATTCAATGCTCTCCCCCTCTGTCATTTGCAGGAACAGCTGCTCCAGCGTAGGATTGATTCGATTGACTCCAAGCACCTGCACATTGGAAGATACCAGATGATGAACCGCGCGGGAGATGTCTTCTTCCTGAATCCGTGTGACAACAGCTCTTTCTGACATTCCGGCCAGCACAGAATCATCCAGCACCTCTGACGGTGTTTCAATAACTTCACACTCTGGCATCTTATCCAGCAGCTGAAGTCCTAGGTCAGGAGGAGATACATGCCACACAACATAGCCGGAGCTGTCTTGAATCAGCTCTTGTACACCGCCGACAGCCAGTACATTCCCGCGGCTGATGATTGCCACCCGATCACAGAGGAGCTGAATTTCACTCAGCAGATGACTTGATACGAATACAGCCATTCCTTCTGCCGCCAAACGATGGATAAACTGCCTCATTTCTTTAATTCCTTTTGGATCCAGTCCGTTCGTAGGTTCATCCAGAATCAGCAGCTTAGGCCTGCCGAGCAGGGCCTGCGCAATGCCGAGCCGCTGCCTCATTCCCAGTGAGTAGGTGCTTACCTTGTCATGAATCCGCTTGTCCATCCGGACAATTTCCACGACTTCACGAATACGATCCTGATCAATGCCGGGCTGCATTCTGGCAAAATGCTCGAGATTCTCCCATCCGGTCAGGAAGCTGTACATCTCGGGATTTTCAACAATGGAGCCGACGTACTGCAAAGCCTGCTCCTGCTGCCGGTTCACATCATAGCCGCACACCTTGATCATACCCTCGGTCGGTTTGATCAAATCCACCAGCATGCGAATCGTAGTCGTTTTACCGGCTCCGTTCGGACCGAGAAAACCAAATACCTCGCCTTCCCGAATTTCAAAACTTACATCTTTAATGATCCATTTTCGTCCGATCTTTTTCTTCACATGATCCACAGACAGGACGACATCTGATTCTGTTCTGCTCATTGCTCAAGCCTCCTTTATGTCAGAAAGATGTTAAAGTATGCCCTTCGCAATCCGCTCGGCGATTAACTGATAGCCATCTCCGTTCGGATGAAAATGATCGGAAGATAAATACTGTCCCAGCTTGCCCTGGAACAAGTCAAAGGTAGGCACGAGCACCATATTAGGATCCTCATTAATAATCTGCTGAGCAGCATGATTCCACGTAGAAACAGCAATATTACCGGGAATCAACAGTTCCTGAAAGTCTGCGAATGGATGATATAGTCCAATATAAATGACCCTTGCGGTTGGATTAAGCTGCCGGATGTTTTGAAGAATTTCCTTCAGCCTTTCAGAAGCTCGAGGAATTTCCTGGACCAGCTGTTCTGGCGAGAATTCACCTGCACCTGCTTGTCCGTTTTCCACCAGACCGCTTCCTTGAAACAGATCATTGCCGCCAATGGACAGCAGTATCAAGTCCGCCTTTTCCAGCGCATATCGGATACCCTGATCTTCCAGTCTGGTCAAAAGTCCCTCTGTCGTCAGTCCGTTGATCGCCAGGTTGTTCAAAAGCTCACTCTTGCGCCCGTTCTCATTCAATTGCTGGATGCTGCGCCGAACATAACCTTCACCTGTATTATCTCCGGTTCCTTTTGCCAGCGAATCACCAATGGCTGTGATTTTAATATCATCAGGCAGAGGGGGCAGAACCGTAGAAGGCTCTTTACTGATATCGTTATTGTCTTCAGACTCATTGGCTTCATCGGGGTTATTCATGTCAGGGTTCTCCTCTTCCGTGCTTCCTGTAATCTGATCTTCTGCAGCACTTGGTTCGGTATATGAACCATTCACATCCTGGAAAGCATTAATAAATCCTACAACGAGTACGACCGTTGCTATTGCTGAAATCCATGCGGTCACTCGCCAAATCCATTTTGATGAGTTCAAGGTCATCCCTCCGGCTAAGATAGGTTAAAAGTACCAGTGTGTACAACGTTTGTTGTACGGTTGTATGTACTTAAACATAAAACTTCCGGGAACAATTTGCAAATAGAGCTTGAAGTGCATGAAAAAAAGCAGGAGGCCTTGGCCTCCTGCTCCTTCGGCTTTGAGGGGAAAAGCCGAATCATAATTCTACTGACTGATAAACTCTTGTACCCAATGTCCGTTATAATATCCTACGCCAATCATTGTGAAGTTCGGAGACATAATATTTTTGCGGTGTCCCTCACTGTTCATCCATGCTTTCATGACTTCTTCCGGTGTACGCTGCCCTTTAGCTATATTCTCTCCTGCATAGCTGTAAGAAATGCCGTAAGCTTTCATCATATCAAATGGTGATCCGTACGTTGGAGATTGATGATCAAAGTAGTTATTATTGCTCATATCCTTCGCCTTATCGAGCGCCATAGCGGCCAGTTCATCATTTACGCTTAATGCAGCAAGTCCGCTTTTCGCACGTTCCTGGTTAACCAGATCTACGACCTGTTGGGTATAAGCCGATTGTTCTTTTGAAGCAGGCGCAGCTGGTGCTTCAGGTTTAGGCTGCTGGGCAGATGGGGTTGGTGCTGACGGTGCATCAGAGCTGCCTGGATTTGCTGCAGGCACATTCGGCTGCTCCGGTTGCGGCTGATACTGCTGCGGTTGCTTCGCAGGCTGTTGTATTACCCACTCAAATTTGCTCCAGCCCTGGCTTTCCAAATATTTTTGAATTTGCTGCTGCAGACTTTGCAGCTGATCTTGGGATGGGGCTGCTGATGCTTGTGAAGGCAGCATAATGCCCACAGACAGGATGGCTGCCAAACTTCCTGCTGCCACTTTTTTAATAATATGTTTGTTCATGAATCATCATCTCCTTAGGTAACGAATTAGTTACAACTTTGTCATCAACACGTAGACAGTGTAACATGGCCAATCAAATTCGCCATCCTTCAAATGTTGGAAATGATACTTCAGTTCAGATGTCATAAAAAAAAGAAAAACCCGGTCCTCTAGGAGACCGGGCGAAGAAAAGGGTGGGTTTACAGTTGTTTCGTAAACTGATAACCAGCTTTCTCAAATCCAATATGTTCGAAAAATGCATGTGCCGGGGCCAGACCTTCCCGGTTGCCGCTTGTGAGAAACAAGAGGTTGCTTCCCTGCTGTTTTCCCCAGTTCTCTCCCCCGCGAACCAATCGTTTGCCGATTCCTTGGCTGCGGCAGGTTGAGGTAACAATCAACGAAGTAATTTGAGTGATACTGTCGATCTTTGTGTAGGACTTGACTTGACGAAGCATAATCATGCCAACTACTTTGCCATCCAATTCCGCGATCATGTTGCAGCAGCCCGGATTACAGGCCATGCTTTCCATTTGTTCCCGCAGCACATTCAGCGTTGTCGGATAGTTCAACTCACGCATTAGGGACGTGACCGACTCCAGATCTTTGTTCTCAAACGTTCGAATCAGCAGTGCAGGCGCAGACATAACGCTTTCCATGCTCATTTACCCTCATGCTTCCCTTCTACTATGATATGGTTTCCACTCTCCACACTCTTATTTTCTTCGTTTCCGAGGCAGATTGCAAGTCCATATCGACAAATTTCTCGGCGTTTCTCCAGGTTTCTTATCCCGAATCTTACAGAAATTTGTATTGTGCTTCAATGAGACCGTAATATGTTCCCTGCTGTTTCATCAGCGCGGCGTGATTTCCTTCCTCAATAATTCGTCCATGATCCAGCACAACGATATGATCTGCGTGACGAATGGTGGAAAGACGGTGAGCAACAATGAACGAAGTCCGTCCCTGGAGAAGCACCTTTAACGCTTCCTGAATTTTAAGCTCTGTCTCCGTATCAATCGATGCTGTTGCTTCATCCAGGATAAGAATTCTTGGGTCTGCCAACAGAGCTCTGGCAAAGGATAGCAGCTGTCTTTGACCCATGGAGAGCATGTTGCCGCGTTCTTCAACTTCTGTATCATAACCACCCGGCATTGCAACGATAAAATCATGAGCGCCAACGGCCTTGGCCACAGACTCGATATCTTCATCTGTTGCATCCAGCCGCCCGAAGCGGATATTATCCCGGATAGTACCGGAGAAAATAAAGGTGTCCTGCAGAACGATACCAATCTGGCTTCTCAAGCTTTCGACTGTTACTTTGCGAACATCGTAACCGTCAATCGTAATCGATCCGCTGGAAATATCATAAAACCGGCTGAGCAGGTTAATGATCGTGCTTTTACCAGAGCCGGTGTGGCCCACAAGCGCGATCGACTGACCTGCCGTGACGTCCAGGTTGATTCCTTTGAGAGCCTGGCGCCCTTTTTCATATTCGAACACGACATCACGCAGCTGGATATCCCCTTTGATCTTCGGAATTTTCCGCGCATCTTCACTGTCTGCAATGTTCGGCTTCTCATCAATAAATTCGAATATACGTTCAGAGGAGGCCATAGCGACCAGAAGCTGATTGTACATCAGACCCAGACGGTTGATCGGCTCCCAGAAGTTACCCACATAGTTCGAGAATGCGATCAATAAACCGATTGTTAGCTCATTGCTCTCGATCAATGAGGAACCCAGCCAGAACAGGATTAATGTACCGAATCCGCCTGTGATTTCGATCAGCGGTCCGAATCCCTGGTTCATCGCTGAAGCTTTGTCCCATGATTTTTTGCTTTCCATGTTCATTTGGTCGAAGAATTTCATGTTTTCTTCTTCCTGTGTATAGGCCTGGGTCACGCGAATCCCTTGAATAGACTCATTCAAATGGGAATTAATCCGCGAGTTTTTAGCACGCACATCCTGCCAGGCACGACGGATTCGAACACGCAGCGTGGTAGAAATAAAGAACATGATCGGCACGGTCACGATAACAGCCAAACCGAGCTTCCAGTTAATCGCTAACAAAATAATGACAATACCAAGCAGCTGCACACAATCAATCAGCAGGTTGACAACCCCGTTGGTAAAGAGATCCTGAAGGGAGTTAACATCATTTGTAACCCGCACCAGCACAGAACCTGCCGGTCTTTTGTCATAGAAATTAAAGGACAGTTTCTGGATGTGTCGGAACAAATCCGTTCTTAAATCATAGATTACGCGCTGGCCAATGATATTCGTGTACTTGATTCGGAAAATCCCCGTGATGTATTGAACAACATATAACAGCAGCACGGCAATCGCGATCTGGTACAGCAGGGTCAAGCTTGTTGAGCTTCCTGCTTCTGCACCCAGCGCTTTATCGATCGCATAACCGGTCAAATATGGAACCGTCAGCTTCGTGACCGTTCCAATGATCATCAAAATGACGATGAGCGGAATCATCTGCTTGGCATAAGGCTTCATATAAGAGATCAAACGTGTCAGCTGTTTCCAGTTAAACGGTTTTTCGATTGCATCATCATCTTGGTAAACAAAACGTTCACCCGTTGTACCGAAGTTTTTCGGGTCCCGGTTTGTTTTCTTTTTCGGACTTCGTCCGAGATTCACTTCCGCACTCATGCCTGCACCTGCCCTTCATTCGTGTTCAAGGTTGCACGTCTGGCAATCAGGTCGGCATACTGAATGTTATATACATCCTGGTACGGCCCTTCCATTTCAATCAGCTCATCATGCTTGCCGCGCTGGACAATACGTCCTTCATCCAGAACCAAAATTTCGTCGGCATGACGCAGTGAAGAAATCCGGTGAGCAATAATAAATGTGGTCCTTCCGTTCATGACTTCCTGGAAACCGGATTGAATTTCATGCTCGGTTTCCATATCGACCGCACTTGTAGCGTCATCCAGTATCAAAATTTTCGGATCTTTAAGCAGTGCACGGGCAATCGCAATACGCTGTTTCTGACCGCCGGAAAGGCCCATACCCCGCTCCCCGACTACCGTATCATATCCATGCTCCATCTCCATGATGAAATCATGGGCTTTGGCGAGCTTGGCTGCACGGATCACATCATCCATATCGACATCTTTCATACCATATGAGATATTGTTGCGAATGCTGGAGGAGAACAGGAAGGTTTCCTGGAATACGGTAGATATCTGGCTGCGTAAGCTCCTCACTTTAATATCTTTAATGTTCACACCATCCAGTGTAATGCTCCCGGAATTGACATTATAAGCATGCATAAGCAGCTGAATGATCGTCGATTTCCCGGATCCTGTACCTCCCAAAAATCCGATAACCGTGCCAGGAGGAGCATTCAAATTAATATCCTTGACGGCGGCCATTTTATTTCCGTATGCAAATGTAACCTCATCAAATACGATATGTCCTTTCACTTTGGCCGGATCCAGAACGACCGCATTCTCGCGGTCTTCCACATCCACAGGCTGATGCAGCAGCTCCAGCACCCGTTCCCCGGAGGCTTTAGATTGCGTGTAGTTGTTGATGTGAAAACCAATTCCCCACATCGGGCCGATGATGTACCAGATCAAGCTGAAGAACGCAACCAGCTCACCTAATGTTATTTCCTGATTTATGACCATTGTTCCACCGACCAGCAGCAAAATCACAACACTTACGTTGGCGAAAAGCTCCATCAAAGGGAAGAAACGCGCCCACAAAGAGGACGCAAAAATTTGATTGCTCTTGTAGCGCTCGTTACGTCCAGAGAACTTCACCACTTCATGAGGCTCCCGGGCAAATGACTTAACCGTCCGAACGCCCGTAATATTCTCTTGAACAGCAGTCGTCAGTGAGCTAAGAGCAAGCCGCATTTCCTGAAATGCGGGATGAATCTTCGATTCGAACCGCAGAGCTGTAATGACCAGAAACGGAATACTGATCAGAGTAAACAGGGTCAGCTTCCAGCTGATTGAGAACATCATAATCGAGCCGAAGGTGACCATCAGCACCAGATTGAGAAGCTGTGCGAAGCCAAATCCGATAAACTGGCGGATGGCCTCTAGATCCCCTGTGAGCCGGGACATGAGATCTCCGGTACGTGCCGTGTCATAATAGCGGAAAGACAAGAATTGCAGCTTCTTGTAACAGGCGTTACGCAATTCATAAGCCAGGAAATTGCCGAGCCTTCCTCCGAAAAAACCGTGTAAAAATTGAAGAAATGCTTTGACGGCAACGACGCCCACCACGGTAAGGGCAAGCTGTGGTACTAAACTAAAATTTTCCGGTCTGATCGCATCATCGATCAGCCGCTGCAGCAGGTACGGGTATACCAGTCCAAGCGCGGTTGCCATCGCCAGACACAGTATGGAAAGAAAGAGATAGACTCGTTTCTCCCAGAAGAAGCCCTGCAGTTGCCTGAGAACATTCATGTTTTTCCTCCTTGGATATGTACGTTCAGTTATGTAGCATTTATGAAGTTTATCACCGACCTGTTAAACCAGCAAAGACAGAAAAAGGGCTAAAAGGACCCGTTCTGACCTTTTGAAAGCGTTTAGTGCAAGTTATCCTTTCTTCATAATCAAATAATCGAAATTTCTCCTTAATCCTGACAATATGGTGACAATTTCCTGAGGGCATATCAGGCACGCTCCAATCGCTGAACATTTGCAAAAAAAGAGAACCCGAACTGCCGCTTCCGGCCGGGTTCTCAGTCCTTCTATTTATTTTCCTGCCACCTGTTACGATCCTGCCATACTCTCAAGATCACGGGCCAGCTTCCGCCATGCATCCGCAGATTGCCCTCCTTGAAGAGATGACTTCATGGTGTCCACAGACTGCTCCAGCTGTTCCTGAAGCTTGGCTGTATATTCTGCAAGTGCTGCATGTGCCTCGGCTGTATAGTGATCTGTCAGCTCGCTGGCACGCTGCTCTAAGACAGCAGCAATCTCATCTTTCAAGACAGGTTCTGTGCTTTCTCTCAGCTTCGCGCTGCCTTTTCCTTCGAAGTAATGCTTCGGGTTCTTAAAGGCATTCCAATAGTGGTGCCAGTCTTCCGGGCGACTCAGCTCGGTCTCCGGCAGAGCCGGTGCAGGCCAATCCCGTTCCAGCTGTGCAGACAGTCCCAGTCCCTCTTCCAGCGAAGCGATACTGTCCAGTACTCTCTGTACGGTATCGGCAGCCAGACGCCGCCCTGCTGCTTCCAGTCTCAGGGTGGTAGCCCACAGCTCCTGGTCCAGCTCCAAGGCGAGTGTTCGCTGCAGATCTCTGCCGCACGCTGTAAACGCCGTTTTCAAACTGCCTGCATCTTCTCTTAGAATAGATGGGTGGAAGGCTTCCTGATAAAACCGGCCCATCGCATAATCCAGCCGCTGGCGGACATGAAACAGAAGCTCTGTGCTTTCGTCCGAAAGATCCCGCCGGAGATTGGCAGCCGATAAGTTTTTCAGCAAACTGGCGGCTTGAGTTCTAATCTGCTCCAGGCTCTGCAGACGGTTTTGCCGGGTATCCTCATCCTGTTCGGCCATTTCTGCCCAGCGCTCTGCTTTTTGGCGTGCTGACTTCACTTCATCCAGACCGGCCCGCAGTGATAAGCCCGGCAGTTCCTCGGCAGCAAACTGGTTTAAGGACGTCTCAAACGGCAGAAAGCCAGAGGCTTCCAGACGGTCGTCAACATCCAGCTGTTTAGCCTGAAGCGCATCGAGGCTGGATACCGGGAAGATGTTTGGTCTGCCGACCCCATTACGATTCAGGTTATCCCGGACATGCTTCACAACCTGTTCCAGCTCTTCCGGTGATGAAGCAAGATCCGCAGCATTGACAACAAAGAACATTTTATCCAGTGTAAAGCTATCCTTCACCCGCCCTAACTGGGCCAGAAACTGACGGTCTGCCTTGGAGAAGGCATGATTATAATAGGTAACATAAACAATCGCGTCTGCATTCTTAATATAACGGAAGGTCACCCCCGTGTGTCTGGCATGCAGCGAATCTGCCCCTGGTGTATCTACAAGTACGATGCCCTGTTCGGTCAGCGGTGAGCTGTAGTATAGATCGATTCCGTCCACGTAGCAGGATTTACTCTCATCGGCTACAAATCCGCGGTACTCTTCCAGCCCAACGGTTTGGACGCTGCCCAGCTTGTGCTGCATTTCATCCCAGCCAGCGGCTGCTGCTTTCAGGAATCCGTAATGCGGCAATCCTGCCGGATGTACCCCTTCCGGTGTCAGAGCCTCTGCAGATGATCTCCAGTTATCTGACGTTGGCTTATCCAGTCCGAGCACGCTGAATGAATAGGTCAGATCATCCCACCACACGTCAAAGGTTTTCATCGTCACATCGGCGGTGCCGTGTGCATGATCATCCGTAGGTGCCAATATCCGGTTCACCGCGGCCGTTGTCGGATGCGGGGATACCGGCAGCACCCGTTCGCCGAGCAGTGCATTGGCGAACGAGGACTTGCCGGCGCTGAAGGCACCGAACAGCGCCATCGTGAACGAGCCGCCCGCCAGGCTGTCGGCGCGGGCGTGCAGTTCCCGCGCGGACTGCGCCAGCGCGGGATGCGGCGCCAGCAGCTCCGCTGCGCCGCGCAGCTGCGCGGCCGCGGCTTCCAGCCGCTGGCG
>NZ_JABBPN010000013.1 GCF_012933385.1 Paenibacillus lemnae | reverse complement strand
TGAATGGTGTGTGGTAACTTCATTCTACACGAATCGTTCCCATGGGCTATTTCTTTTTAGGTGTCGCACTTCATATTACAATCTGTCTGATTTAAAAAAGACCAGCCCTGTGGACCAGTCTCTTAAACGTCACATCTTATCATTTGGGAAACCATGATATAGGCTGTTCCTGCTGCCCTTTGTATTTTCGATATCCTGCATAACTTAATGCTGCCAGTATAAAAGCAGGAAGCAACAGCTGCCCTGCCCATGGGCCTCTGGCTTCTCCGAGAGGGGCCAAAGCAGGCTCATCTTTTTTTTTGCCGAACAGCAAATTTATGATGACCTCACCTTGTCCCGTAATTCCTTTGACCGATGACATATCTGACTTGGAAACGACACTGCCTGCATATGACAGCCAGGAATCCATCATTGCGATCTCGTCCGGCTTCCGCCGTATGATCGCTGCAGGACGAATCATTTCATAATGCTGCTGCAGACTGCCGTAAGCCTTCTTGATTCCTTCACGATCTTGTTTGGCTGCACTTTGATCCATACGCTGCAGATCTTCACGGAGAACTTTATAATATTGGAGCCAGATGCCATTCTTCTGGTGAGTCAGGCTGTCTGCCGCCAATCTCAGTTTTCCGGCCGCCTTCATCCATTCCACAGGATCCACATACACGCGAGCTGCTGTCTCTTTCATCTCCACAATACTTTCGGCCAATACTTGAATGCCTTCTACGGTAGTCAAGCCTTGAAAAGATGAAGCCTCAAATAAGGCTTGAACGTTACGAAGAGCGTTTTTTGCTTTTTCAATATTTCCCGCTTCCACGAAACGGTACAGCTCTTCTACCTCACGATTCAACGCGGCTGCCTGTATGTTTGCTGCGGGTGATGTCTCCCCAGCAGTCAGTCCTGAATTCGCCCACACTGGCGCCAAAAACAAGAAGGACCAGCCGATAAATAAAGCGACCAGCAATCCGCCGCTGGCACATAGATTCCGTAACAAAGGACATCCCTCCTGCTGCTAAATATATGAGCAGAAGATTGTCCTTAGAACCTGCTTGTCTTACATTAAGGCAGATCAGTCTTGGACCTGGATTTGGCTAAGAAGGCACGCTTGACCGCTATCCAGGTTAAAAGTCCACTGAAGAGTGTCAAAGCAAGCGTAAAGGCCTCTACCATGGCTAGATCATCATTCAGCTGGGCTGGCAGCCACGGAAATACACCAAAGGTATAGTCAACCGTGTCATTAAGCAGTGTCCAGGCAATTGCAGCAGTCAATGCGGTCCAGCGGATGTGGAACAGCTTGACATAAATCAGCGCTTCAATGGCCATGGCACTATGTGAACCGATGAGCATCCAATCCTGCCATATCATATCATTGCCCTGATAAGCTCCTGCGAAGATCATCGCGCATGCCCATATACCATATTTGACAGACGTCACCACAGCCAGTGCTTCTATGAGCGGCTGCAGCACCCATCCAGAGAGTTTTTTGGGAGGGTACAGAAGCAGCAGCAGCGCGATGGAAAAGAATAAACTGGCTGTCGGACTGTCCGGTACAAAAGGAAGCTGCCACCATGGATGATATGTGGCCGTATACCGCAGCTGATCTCCGTACCATATGTATCCATAAATCGTTCCTAATGCATTACTAATAAACAGCAGCCATAAAATAAGCCGTTTGGCTAAAAACTCCCGACTCCATAAATAAGTGATTGACAACCCACTGCAACCTCCTGTTTTTCATTTCAATACCGGTTTACATGCATCCGTGTTGTGATTAGACTGCCCGGATTTTAAAAAAACCTGATCGCATAATACGATCAGGTTTGGAATATGGACTTACTCTGCTGCTTTCTGGCTGGCGAGCCATCCAGCGAGCTGGTCGATCTCTTCTGCGGAAACCGCATCTTTCTGTGGAGGCATTTGACCGCGACCATTGGCAATTATATCTGCAATTTCATCTTTTTCCAGTTTATCACCGACACCGCGGAGAGTAGGTGCATTGCCTTGACCTTTCATATCTGCGGCATGACAGTTGATACATGAAGATTTCTTGTAGATTTCCATTGCAGGATTCTGTTGGTCCACAATAGCGATCTCATTCTCTTCCGGCTGCTTCGCATTGGAAGTCGGAAGTCCCTGAAGATGCTTCTCATGAGCTTCTTCTTCACGCTGGATATGCTCCGGCTTCATGCCGGACTTTTCCAATTCGTGAGCGTAGTGTGTCCAGGCAGAGTTAGTAAGGTACACAACCGCTGCCAGTGACAGAAACATAAGAGTCGATGCGATCGGACGCTTGTAGAAGCGACGCTCTTTACCTGTATCAAGGAAAGGAGCCAGCAGCAGCGCACCGAATGCCACACCACTCACACCGAGTGTACCCAATACAACATAATCACCGGAAGCATAAGGAAGCTTCAGGTATTCATACAGAAAGAGAAAGTACCAGTCCGGCATCGGAATGACCGATGCGCCGGGATCTGCGGGATATCCCAGTGGGGCAGGTTCCGATATCGTTAGAACCAGAAAACCTACCAGCACTACGACACCGACCATCCACTCCTTCAACAGAAAGTTTGGAATGAAGGCTTCGGACTTACCCGGGTACGCTGTATAATCAGGCGGAGTAATGAACCCGGTACCCTTCTTAACGCGGGAATCTCCCACGAATACGACTTTTTCATCAGGTTTAAAACCGTGTGCCATGAGTATGCCTCCCTTCTTCTTATAGTGGTCCCGAAATGCCCTGTCTGCGGATCATGATAAAGTGCCCTACCAGGAGAGCAAGCAGAACGGCCGGAAGGAAGAACACATGAATAGCGAAGAAACGGGTCAGCGTTTCGGCACCTACAATGGTACCACCCTGAAGCAGTTCCTTAATGATCGGTCCGAGCCAAGGCACGGAGTTCGCGATTTCAAGTGTAACCTTGGTCGCAAAGTAAGCTTTATTATCCCAAGGCAGCAGGTAGCCCGTCAAACCAAGTCCCAGCATGACGAAGAAAATCAGCATACCTACAACCCAGTTCATCTCACGAGGCGCCTTATAGGAACCTGTGAAGAATACCCGCATTGTATGTAGGAACATCATGACAATGACCAAGCTGGCTCCCCAGTGATGCATGCCGCGGACAATCTGGCCGAAGGCCACTTTGGTCTGCAGAAATTCAACACTTGCGTAAGCGTTTATAATATCCGGTACATAATACATGGTCAGGAACATACCTGACAAAATCTGAATGACTGTAATAAAAAACGTCAAGCCGCCGAAGCAGTACACAAACGCGGAGAAATGATGAGCAGGGTTAACGTGCTCAGGAACCTCGTGGTCCGCCACGTCTCTCCAAATCGGCGTGATATCGAGACGTTCGTCAATCCAGTTGTAGACATTCTTTAACATCCGAATCTACGCCTCCTAATTTACTACGGTATTTGGTATGATCTCGCCGAGGTAAATCCAGCCGCCATCCTCTTTAACGGTGTACATGTCAAGGGGCTTTGGTGCAACTGCAAGATTCTTACCGTCTGGTGTGTAACGCGCACCATGACACGGACAATAGAACTCATTCACATGGCTCTCGTTATTATTCCAGCCTACGAGGCAGCCCAAGTGCTTGCAGATTGGCGAAAGGGCAATAATCGTTCCGTCATCTGCTTTACGAATCCAGGCGGTCAGCTGTGCCGTGCTGTTATACCAGCCATCCTGCTGCTTTAATTCGAAATCAAATTCCTGCGGTTCTGCAGTAATTTTACTGGATTCCACGACTTTAACAAAGTCACCTGTTTCTCCTTTTTGGAGAATAGGATCTACCGCAAAGCGGACCATTGGTATAACGACCCCAGCCGCCATATAGGCTGTGGCACCGCCCAACGTGTAAGTCAGAAATTGTCTGCGGGACATTTCCGTGCGCCGTGGAGGTTTGTGCGACTCTTCATGCTCGTCATTGTGGTTGTGATTCATCTGTATTCAACCCCCTTTTGTCAACCGTTCAAATGTTTTCAATGATATAAATCACACGAAATACTAGGACATAATTATAATATATTAGGCACCCTAGACCGTCAAGAATTTGAATCCCAAATTTGGCTCCGCTTCCATCGCAACGGCAGCTAATTGTCGTATTTTCGTCACATTTAGCCTCATTGATCTCTCCACATTTGACTGATTTGGACAGAAACCGCTGATTTCAACGATACTTTCGAATGAGACTCCAGCTCTTTCTGCGAAAGCACCAAAGTACTGTTTGGAACGTCATCATTCGTCATTTCAATGTCTGAAGTGATGATAACAACATATTTAAATCCGGTCTTTTTTACTTTTTCACAAATTTCATCAAGCATTTGATAGGCCTCAGGTGCTCGATATTGCAGTGCGGGGTAAGTAACAATACGGCCCTTGAAAGGGATTTCAACCAGATCCATAAAGTCCCTTAGACGTTCCAGAGCTGCTGTGGCTTCCCACGGTACTTCTTCCCCATTCAAACCCGTATACGGAATGAGACATGTATCCAGGTACGGCTGCAGTTCCGTCCATGTACTCTCTTCCACTTCACTGAATTTCATGCCTCGCATCCTCTCTATATTCCACTTGATCTTCTTAACCTTTATATTATAAGTTCTGTTCTCCACGAAGGCAAAAAAAAAGAAGAAATGCATAAGCATTTCTTCAACTCAATGTTTTCAGTTCATCCGTCAGGCTTCGGAAAGCCACCTCGTCGCCTGAAGCCAGGGCCTGATCGATTTCTTTGTAAATTTCCTCACTGCGATGTTTACGCAATGCCTCGTCCCATACCATTTCCGCTGCAAGACCTAACATTACTTCGTAAGTAACCTTCATCTTATCCATTCGGATGCACCTCCAACTCAATTTATATTCAAATCTGAACAGCGGCATCTGCGGCCTTCATTCCAAGAGCCGTCATACGAACTACTGTGCCGTATTCAGCAGACTCCCCAATCCTGAGCATCCCGAAATGCATCAGCATTTTCACGATACGCTGGTCCAGAATCACTTGTGGAGAATCATAATAAAACGGTGTGATTAACCAGCCCACAGCATCTTGAAGTGATTTCAGAGTCATCCAATCCCTGGCGCTTTGGCTGGTCCAATACACCAGTGATATCAGGTTTGGAATTGCACCCTTATAAATTCTTAACCAAAACCGGAATAGCTGTATCACGCTAACTTGATTTCCCGATAGCTGAAATTCTTTCCCTTTCTCTGTCAAAGCCAAACACGATCCGTTTTCTTGAACCCACTGCTGAGAGAATGCATAATCGTAAAGCAGCGCAAAGCGGTCCGGATATTCGGTGCAGGACCTGCCATACCCGAATCTCCACGTCCCTTTAGCAACCAAAGGTTCGCTGATATGTAAGGTGTCAAACAATTGCTGCTGATGCTTCCGGTACATAAATCCTTCTGCATTCAGTTCGATCTCGTGCCCCTCTACATACTTCAGAAACAGCTGAATGTCATTGAGAAATAGTCCCTGTTCGTCTCTGTACACCTCAGGCTGTCCTGACAGCACTCTCTGACTCAATACTTTATCCAGAAGCACTTCCTTAAATCGTTCTTTTAAATCCTGGGGAACATGAAACGTATACTTTGTCGAAGCGGTAAATCCATTGAATAACCAGCCGCTGCGCCTGTACCTGCTTACCACTTCACGCGGATTTTCTGCAGTGTCCACGGGTTTGTTTATGGATTTCTGCCCAGTGTGTGCAGTCTGACGAATAGAAGCTATAAGATCCTCCAGACTGTATCCTCGCCTTGTATCAAAGATGAGGCTGTTCAAGAAGCGAAGATCTGTAATCGTAAGGTGATTCATCTGCTCTTGTAAAAAATCTCTTCCACCGGTTTTAACCAAAATGCTCTGGATCAGTTCATGCTTGGAGTTCCGCTTGCAATCACATTGATAATGATTTGCGATTTGACTTAAATGTCCGATGTCGGCAAATGACAGCATATCTGCTAGATTCATCATGCATCTCCCTCACCTGCAGTTTCTAAAGTGAAGTGTTTCCCCTGCTACCCATGCTGGTGCTTTTTATAGTTTCATTTGAATGTATTTATATTTTTAACGGTTTTGTTTTTCCATAAACCTTAATTTCAAAAAAAATTCTTGTTTCTCTGTGGATGAGCATGAAAAAAAGACCCTCAAAAGGGTCTTTAGAAAAAGCATATTCAGCTGCTGCTTTCAACAGTCTTGTCCTCCATTAAATGCTTTGTACAATTAAACAGCAAAGGCTCCCACGCCAGATCTCTTTTCTCTACAATAGTAAGTGAGAGATTTCCGATGCGCTCCTTGGTACGAGCATTGCTGTACAGCAGCGTATAGAACTGTGCCAAAAAGCCGCCATGACTGACAACAAGAAAACTTCCTTCCGGATAGCGGCAGATCATATCTTCCAAAAATGCCTTCCCTCGCTCCTGAAGCTGTGCATCATTTTCCTGACCTACATCAGTATTCATCCAGTCCTTGCCGTAACGTTCTTCGCGTTCCTGGGATGTCAAACCTTCCACTAAACCGTATGAACGTTCACGAACTCTGGGATCCGGTACCAGCATAGGAATGTCAAGTATGGATGAGAGAATGGAACCTGTTTCTTC
This sequence comes from Paenibacillus lemnae, assembly GCF_012933385.1. GTDB lineage: Bacteria > Bacillota > Bacilli > Paenibacillales > Paenibacillaceae > Paenibacillus_AQ > Paenibacillus_AQ lemnae. The sequence continues at coordinate 131,628 of NZ_JABBPN010000013.1, read as the reverse complement.
GGCCCTGGATAACCCGCTGGTAATAATGAAGTCCCAACGATAATCTTCATGTTTCAATCGCTCTCCCAACATGCGAGCCTGAGTTCTTCCCTGCTCATTTAACGGAATATCTGTTTGTCCTTGAATTTTACCAAGTGCGTTCCAGTCTGTCTGACCGTGACGTATCAAACCGATTTTCATCATTCTCTTCTCCCCCTTTATTTTCAAAAAATATTAGCTTAGCATCTGGAGGCTCGGTTTAATCTCATCAGGAAAAAAAGAGCTAGTCCGACACCGATGATGGAAAGCACCATCCAGTACTGGGGCTGACTCGGATCCATACCAGCTACGAGAGGATCCATGATACCACTCCCGGGATCGGGGATGTTATAGTGCATGGATTCTTCAACAGGAGATCCGCTGCCAGCTACACCTGTAGGAAGGATACCTGTTACCGGAGTTCTCGGAGTTTCCGGGTCAGATGCTTTAAGCGTTCCCCGAATTGCGAAGAACAAAAAACTGCTGCCGAACAGCGCCGCAAAGCCAGCAATCCAGAGAATCAGACGCTTGCGCATCATACGGCCAGGTGTCTTCTCTGGTTGATTCTCCTCCACAAGCCAAGGGAAATCACGATAAATGCGGTCCATTACATTCCGATTCACCGCTTCCACATGTTCTTCTGCAGGCTCATATTTCAAATGCTGTACCATATTCATACTGTCCTGCCATAATTCATACTCCATGGCACAGGACGGACATGATTTCACATGCTGCCTCAGCCTGTAGACTCTCAGATCATTGTCAGGCAGATCCCAGACTGTTTCCATAAGCTCCTGGGCTTCCTCACATCTCATCTGACTGTCATCCCTTCAATTTCTTCAAAGACAGGTTCCGCGAAGTAAGGCTCCAATTGAAGCTTAACACTGGAACGTGCACGAAACAGAAGCGATTTAACAGAGCTGACGCTTTGACCCAGTATTTCTGCAATCTCCTGATAATCCAGCTGGTCATACTCTCGCAAAATGATAGCGGACCGCTGCTTCTCAGGAAGATTGTTAATGGCTTCTCTAACCATGCTGACTTTTTCATTCCGCAGAATGGTCTGCTCCGGAGCGACTTCAGGCGGCGCCACAGGTATAATACCACTTTCTTCCAGAGGGAGATTTCCCCTGCGCTGCTTGCGAAGCTCACTCAATACCGTATTACGTGCGATGGTGTACAACCATGTCGAAAATGATGCATCGACTTCACGGAAAGAATGAAGACTGCGAAATGCTTTATAAAATGTTTCTGAACATACATCCTCGGCCATAAGCTCCAGATTTGAGCTTTTTAACATATGATAAACAAAAGCCATAATTTTGCGCTGATACCGCCGCATTAACTCTGAATATAATTCCACATTACCTTGCTTAATTTCATGAATTAATTGGGAATCCGTCATATAATTGGTGTTCCTCCCTCGCCATCCTTGTGGGTGATCCTTGTGGTTTATTTATATTTCATACAAGGACTCACAGATCTGCCGTAAAACCATATAGTGTACGCCTCATGATGTCTGACTATTCTATGTATTTGGCAAATTCCCCAAATCTTCTACATGGAACTCTATCATTGTAGCACATTATGGATATGAATTCATTTGTATCCAGACAAAAAAAAGAGGCCGCGAGATTCGCGGCCCGTTGTTCATTTCCAGAACAACTCAGTTATTGGATAGGAGTGGAGAGAAACCATACTGTACTTTTATTATATGTATACGTTTTCATTTTGTCAACAAGAATAAGAAAAAAATTAAATATTCATTAAAATTTAATGATAAACCGTATATCCTTTGGATTGGAGAAGGTCCATTGCCCGTTCCTGATCATTCTCATTTCGGAAAGAAAGCCTCATGACACCCGGAACATCCTCACGGCTTTCAATAATTTGGATGTTACTCAAATTGACTTGATTCAGACCCAATTCTGAAGTGATTCTAGCAATAATTCCCGGATGGTCAGGTACATCCAGATAGATATCATACTGAGAGACGATCATTCCTTTTCTGCGCTCAGGAAGCTCATTTCGAAATGCGCCAGCCTGACGGAAGGCATCCTCGATCCCCGCACCGTCCTCCTGCTCCAGCAGAGTCATGAATGCTCTGATGCTCTCATTCCAGTCCTGCAGAAGCGGAAGCATTACGCTGCGATTATTAATCAGAATGTCTCTCCAGACCACCGGATCACTTGCAGCAATGCGTGTTACATCCCTGAATCCGCCAGCAGCCAAGGTTTGATACAGCGGATTGTCCTGGTTGTAACCACTGATCTGATTCACCAATGCGACAGCAATGACATGAGGGAGATGACTTATAGCTCCGACAATCTGATCATGCTGCTCAGGATCCACCTTGACAATATGAGCACGGGTATGACATAAAAGATCAGCTAGAGCTTCAACCTTCTCATTCGGCACATCCGCAGGAGGAGTAAGGACATAGTAGGCATTCTCAAATAGGAGTGCGGAAGCCGCTGCTACCCCTGACCGCTCTGATCCGGCCATGGGATGACCTCCAATAAAGCAGGCATCTCGCAGCTCCAGCTTGCGGGCGCATTCTGCTATACTAGCCTTCGTGCTGCCAACATCCGTAATAATACAGCCCGGTTTTAGCTTGATTTGGCTTAATAGCGTAATATATGATTCCAGGCTGCCTACCGGCACACATATAAATATATAATCCGCATCCTGTGCCGCTTCTTCTACGGACAGTGTAACGTGATCAACCACCCCGCGTGCAGCAACCTGATCAGCATACTCCTGAACATGGGCAAAGCCCGTGACCGTTATGCCGGGTTTCCCCTTAAAGCATAAAGCCAACGAGCCGCCGATCAGTCCCACTCCGAAAATGGCGATATTGATTTCTGATTTATTGGTCATGTCGATTTTCACTACTTTCGAAGTAACAGTCTATAGTCTATACAGGCGACTTTATTTCTCCCAGTACTTGTGTAAGCACGGTAATAAACGCCTGATTTTGCTCGGGAGTCCCCACACTAACCCGGATATAGTTCGGATAACGGGCGAAACCCGGACGAACAATGATGCCTTGATTCAACAGCTGCTGGAACACATCTTTACCAGATGTACGAACATCCACCATTACGAAATTCCCCTGAGACGGAAAATAGTTTAATCCTAAACGTTCAAATTCGCCCTGTAAGTAATGCACGCCCTCTGCATTCAACCGGCTGCATTCCTGAACGAATGCCTGGTCCTTGAGCGCAGCTTTAGCTGCAGCCTGTGCCGATCGGCTCGTATTAAACGGCTCTCTGACCTGATTAATCAGGGTGATCACCTGCGGCTGACCAATACCATAGCCAATTCGCAGCGATGCGAGACCATATATTTTGGAGAAAGTTCGTAAAATGACCAGATTGTGATAGCGGTCCATCAAGGAAATGCTTTGCGGATAAGAGGCGTCAGTTACAAACTCATAATAAGCTTCGTCCAGGACAACCATGACATCCGAAGAAACTGCATCCAGGAAAGCCACCAATTCATCCTGCGGCACAAATGTGCCTGTCGGGTTATTGGGGTTGCAAATCCATACGATTTTGGTCTTGTCATTCACCGCAGCAAGCATGGCATCAAGATCATGAACACCGTCTTTAAGCGGAACTTCAATACTTATAGCACCTTCAATATCGGCGTTGCTCTTATATACTGAGAAAGTTTGATCCGCCATGACTGTTTCATCACCAGGAACCAGAAAAGCACGGGTAATCAGTGCGATCACTTCATCTGAACCGCAGCCGAAAATGATGCCTTCTTTCTGGACGCCCAAATGTGCTGCAAGTTCGGATGTCAGTTCTGCTGAACTGCCATCCGGATAAACGCTCAGATTGGACAATTCAGCAATGATGGCTTCTTTGGCATGAGGCGAACAGCCATAAGGATTTTCATTGGAAGCCAGCTTGATAACCTCATCTAATCCAAGTTCACGCTTCACTTCTTCAATCGGTTTACCCGGCTGGTACACCGGCAGGTTCACAATATTTGATTTTGGCTTCATCACCATCAACTCACCTTTCGTAAACTTTACTTCCTTTTAATTGTGACACAAATTCACGGATTTGCAAAAGCCCCTGTTCCTTCGTCTCGTCCTGTTCCAGTAAAGGAATGGCGGATTCGATCTGGCGGACGATAGCACTGCCCACCACGACCCCGTCACATACTTTGGAAAAGCGGGCCACATGCTCCCGGTTTGAAATACCAAAGCCTATAGCTACTGGAATATCCGTGAACTGTTTAACCGTTTCAATAAACGGCTCCACCCCGCTGTAAAAGTCAGAACGTTCCCCGGTAACCCCCAAAGACGACACGCAGTATATAAATCCGCTGGCATTACCGACGATCGATGATATCCGTTCGTGAGAGGTAGGCGCCACAAGCGGAATCAAATGGACACCCGCAGCTTTTGCACGGCTGCGAATATCCTCGGATTCTTCAATCGGCAAATCTGGAATAATCAGACCGCTGATGTCGTGGACCACCACTTCTTGAAAGAATGTATCCAGGCCCATTTGAAGAACCGGGTTATAGTACGTAAACAAAATAAATGGAAGCTCGCTCCCCGCTTTTCTTGCCTGAAGAGCTGTCTGCATACAGGTTCGAATGGTGACCTTACCCAGCAGGGCGCGCTGGGAAGCTCGCTGGATGACCGGTCCATCTGCCAAAGGATCAGAATAAGGCACACCCAGTTCAACAATGTCCGCACCAGCGGCTTCGACTTCCCGGATAATGTCCAGCGTCAGATCCGGCGTAGGATCTCCCACTGTAATAAAGGGAATCAGAGCGGTTTCGCCTTCAGCTTTCAGCTTGTTAAATACGGTATCTATCCGGTTCATAGCGTTTTACCTCCCGTGTAAGCCATGATCGACTCCACATCCTTATCTCCGCGGCCGGAAAGGCAGATCACGATGATCTCATCTTCAGACCATTCCGAAGCCTTCTTCACCACTTGTGCTACTGCATGAGCGGATTCCAGTGCTGGAATAATCCCTTCGGTTCGGCAAAGAAGCTGAAGAGCATCCAGCGCCTCCTGATCGGTGATCGGAACATATTGAACGCGTTCAATATCCTTTAGATAAGAATGTTCCGGCCCAACACCCGGATAGTCGAGACCCGCTGAAATAGAATGAGCCTCTTTCACCTGGCCAGCTTCATCCTGAAGAAGATAACTCATGGAGCCCTGGAAAACTCCTTTTGTTCCCTTACTCATCGTTGCTGCGTGATGCTCTGTTTCAACACCCTTACCCGCAGCCTCCACGCCAATCAATTCCACTTCCTGATCTTCCAGGAAAGGATAAAACATACCGATCGCGTTGCTTCCGCCGCCGATTGGTGCAAACACACGATGCGGCAAACGCCCCTCACTCTCCAAAATCTGGCGGCGCGTTTCATCACCAATAATCCGCTGGAAATTACGAACCATCATCGGATACGGATGCGGTCCAACGGCAGAGCCGAGCACGTAAAAAGTATCTTCGACATGACTCACCCAATAACGAAGAGCCTCGTTCCCTGCGTCTTTCAAAGTACGGCTGCCTGATGTGACCGGAATGACTTCCGCACCCAGCATTTTCATGCGGAATACGTTTAATTGCTGGCGCTTTGTATCTTCTTCTCCCATAAAAACTTTGCACTCCAGACCCAGCAGCGCAGCTACTGTCGCAGTGGCTACACCATGCTGTCCCGCTCCGGTTTCTGCAATGACTTTGTTCTTGCCCATTCTCTTGGCAAGTACGCCTTGTGCAATGGCATTATTGATTTTGTGGGCTCCAGTATGGTTGAGATCTTCGCGTTTGAGGTAAATTTTCGCTTTACCCAAATGCTTGCTCAGACGTTCGGCGTAATAAAGCGGGGTTTCCCTTCCTGCATACTGTTTTAGCAGATAGGCAATTTCCTCTTTAAACTCAGGAGTATCACAATATTTTGTATATTCCTGCTCCAGTTCAATCAGCGCATTCATCAATGTCTCCGGTACAAATCTTCCACCGAATGCACCATAACGTCCGTTTATGTCAGGTACTTGTATCATGAATTCTTCACCCTTTCCACGAATGCAGTCACTTTATCTATATCTTTTACACCAGGCGAGCTTTCAACGCCGCTGGAGACGTCGACTCCATCCGGATGATATGTTTCAATCAGCTGTCTCAGGTTGGAAGGCGTAAGTCCTCCTGCTACAAACAGAGGGATGGCATTCCTGCGGCTCCATTCTTGATATACAGGAATGGATTCCCAGTCAAAGGTTTTTCCTGAGCCGCCTCCATATACCGGATCATAAGTGTCCAGCAGCAGTGCATCAATACTGCCAACGTAGGCGTCCAGCTCGGTTAAATGCTCCTGTTTTACAGCTCCAGAAACGATAGAAGACACTTTAAATACGGAAACCGGGAAGCGGTCTTTCACTTCCCGGCAAAATTGCGGTGATTCCTGACCATGCAGCTGAATGACATCCAGCGGTGCAATGTCCATAACCTCTTCTAGATCTCCAAGCTCTGGATTGACAAATACGCCGACCGAAGCCGGTTTCACCTCATGATTCCAATGCTTGAGTATACGAATCAGTTCAGCGGCTTGGTTCGCATTGACCTGCCGCTTGCTGTTCGCAAACATCAATCCGACATAATCCACCGGTAAGTTTATCATCGATTTTAGCACTTCAACGCTTTGAAGTCCACATATTTTTACTAAGGTTTCGCTCATACAGCATCTGCTCCTGAGTCCTTGAGATCAGCTATATTGAGTGGTCCCATTAGATCATAAACAGCCTGTGATACGTCCGGTTTGCGCATGAAATGCTCGCCTACCAGGACGCCCTGAGCGCCTGCTGCAGAGAGAAACGCAATGTCTTCAGTCTGGCTGATTCCACTCTCACTAATCAAGGTGATATGTTCCGGGACAGCTGAACTCAGATCCGATGTCGTATTGAGCGATGTCTCAAATGTACGAAGATTGCGGTTATTAATGCCTACAAGCCGAATTTGGTCCAGCTTCAGGACGGTATCCAGTTCGTCACGATCATGAACCTCAACCAGACAGTCCAGACCAAGGGAGTGTGCTGCAGACATAAATTCAGTCATCTGGGAGGGCGTTAATATGGCCGCGATCAATAGAATCGCATCAGCACCCAGAAGTCTGGCTTCATAAATTTGGGCTTCATCAATCACAAAGTCTTTACGCAGCAGGGGAAGGTTTACGGCCGCTCTGACATCTTTCAGATACTGGCTGCTGCCTTGAAAGTACTCCACATCTGTCAGCACCGAAAGACAATCGGCCCCCGCGGATTCATAAGCCTTCGCAATAGTCACCGGGTCGAAATCAGGCCTGATCAACCCTTTGGACGGTGAAGCTTTCTTCACTTCTGCTATCAAGCCCATCGCTCTGTTCCTGCGATGAATCAGTGCATCTGCAAATCCGCGTGTCGGCGGAAGTGACTTGATCTCATCCATTGCAGATTCAATCGTAAAACTCTTATATAATTGTTTCATTTCTTCTCGTTTGGTGGCTACAATACGATCAAGATACATAGGTCAGTTCCTCCGTCATGGTAATTAATTGATCCAGTTTGGCCAATGCCGCACCTGAATCGATGGCCCCTGCTGCTTTGTTTACCCCTTCTGCCAGGGAATCGGCCAATCCCGCAACATAAATGCAGGCACCGGCATTCGCCAGGACGATATTCCGGTAAGCATTTCTGTCCCCCTGGAGCACTCCTTTAATGATAGAAGCATTCTCGGCTGCATCCCCGCCCAAAATCGACTGCATCGGATGCACAGATAAGCCTAAATCATGCGGATGGATATCAAATGTGACAATTTCACCGCCTCGAAGCTCGGATACCCGGGTAGGCGCAGAGATACTGATTTCATCCAGACCGTCATGACTGGTAACGACCATGGCCCGCTTCAGACCCAGTTCTTTCAAGACCTGGGCGATTGTATCTGTTTTGTTCAGATCATATATACCGAGCAGCTGGCGGTCTGCACCTGCCGGGTTGGTCAAAGGACCCAGCATATTAAATACGGTCCGAATTCCAAGCTCCTTGCGAGGTGCCGCCGCATGTTTCATCGATGGATGATAAATTTGAGCGAACAAGAAGCAGATTCCGATCTCATCCAGACAGCGGGATGCCTGCTCTGCATTCAAATGAATGTTTACACCAAGGGCTTCCAGCACGTCTGCACTGCCTGCACGGCCTGATGCTGACCGGTTACCATGCTTGGCAACACGAACGGAAACGGAAGAAGAGATAATAGCCGAGACTGTCGAAATGTTAAACTTGTGTATGCCTGAACCGCCGGTGCCGCAGGTGTCCAGCAGTTGTGAGCGTTCCGTCGTCACACGTCCGCCTGATCCCCGCATCGCTTCCGCAAAACCTGTGATCTCATCTACAGTTTCTCCCTTGATACGGAGTGCGGTGAGCAGTCCGCCAATTTGGGAATGCGTCGCTTTTCCCTCCATAATGCACTGCATGACATTTCTCGCTTCATCCCTGTTCAAATCATGGCCTTCAATCAATTTGGACAGTCCGTTTACGATGGGTTCCATTTCATTCATTGTCCTGCTCCTCCTTCATCATCCTTATGGTGTATATTCGTAAAGATAATCCTGATTGGTTACCGAATCAGATTGGGTCTGGCGCGGGAACATGGCCTCAGCCACACGGATCGCCTTCAGCATTCCTTTTGCCTTATTGACCGTTTCTTCGTATTCCTTCTCTGGAACAGAATCCCATACGATCCCCGCCCCAGCCTGCACATAGGCTCTTCCTTTACGGAAAATAATGGTTCGAATCGTAATACAGGAATCCATATTTCCTGCAAATCCGAGATAGCCTATCGCTCCGGCATATGCCCCTCTGGCTTCCCGTTCGAGTTCAGCAATAATTTCCATGGCGCGGAGCTTGGGAGCTCCCGATACTGTGCCTGCAGGCAGACAAGAAAGAAATGCATCAAAGAAGTCTTTATCCTCTCGCAATTTGCCGGAAACTCCGGATACCATGTGCATGACATGGGAGTATCGTTCAATTTCCATAAAAGAGTCACATTTTACGCTTCCGAATTCACTGACCCGGCCCAGGTCATTACGACCGAGATCCACCAGCATCAGATGCTCTGCCCGTTCTTTTTCATCTTTAAGTAGATCCTCTGCCAGCTCCTTGTCAGCCGCCTCATCCGCTCCCCGTGGACGTGTGCCGGCAATAGGACGTGTTTCCAACCGTGTTCCGTCTACCTTGACCAGAGCTTCCGGTGAAGTTCCCACGATAATTTCCTCATCCATCTTCAAGTAATACATATACGGTGACGGATTCATCGTTCGCAGCACCCGGTACACATGTAATGGTGAAACCTCGGTGTCTACATGAAAACGTTGTGACAGTACCACTTGAAAAATATCGCCAGCGCGGATATACTCCTTCGCCTTTTCTACATTCGACATGTACTGTTCTTTAGTCATATTGGATTGAATATTTGACGGCTCCAGATCTGTCGGAATGCCACGGGAATTCACATTCTCGCGAGGCCCTTGTTCCTGAAGCTGCTCAGCGGTTTCTTCCAGCTTTCTGCACACCTTTTCGTAGGAACGACGGATATCTTCATCACTGTCTCCCTCGGAAACATGAACATTTGCAAGCAGCATAATTTGCTGTTTTACGTGGTCAAAGACAATGATCTGGTCACAGAACATAAAGCGAATATCGTCCATCCCGAGGTCATCGAGGGCATGGGCCGGAAGCTTCTCATAATATTGAAGCAGGTCGTAACCGAAAAACCCGATGGCTCCTCCTGTAAAAGGCGGCATTCCTTCAATATGGGGACTTCGGTAATTCCTCAAAAGCGTCTTCAGCTCTTCTACCGGCTTCCCGGTCAGCTGTCTTTGCTGACCATCAACCTCGACCTCTATACGTCCCTGTTTACCGGAGATCATGAGGAATGGGTCCGTTCCAATAAACGAGTATCGTGCCCATTGAATACCGCCCTCCACACTTTCCAGTAAAAACGCCCGCTTCCGCTCAGCGTACCTCTGAAACAAGCGGATCGGTGTTTCCATATCAGCCAGCAAATGAACCGTTACAGGTATCAGATTATATTGTCGTGCCAGGCTGACTACCTTTTCCACAGATGGACTCGCCATTTTGCCATTCCTCCTTCAATTTTTCTTATGTTTGTGAATTTAAAAAAACCTCTACCGGAGTAGAGGTTTATCGATGAGATTATATAAAAGAGCACATTCAAGTAATTACAAAACCTCACAGCACACCCGTCGATAAACCCCATCATATAGAGCAGTGGTATTGTTCCACTGATCCGTGCAAAGGATACAGACGTATTGCGGCTCGAAGTTATGTTCTTGAAATGTCGGATGTTATTACACTTTAGCTCATCTCTGCTCATCTATACTCATCTAAACTCTACTCAGCTATTCTGCTTAATACTATACATGATGAGTGATATAAGGTGCAACCCTAAATTTATGATGTCGCTGCAGAGAGATCTGGGCGCAGGCGCTGTGCTTCGTTCAAATAAACATGTCGGATGTCTTTCTGGCTTTTCTCCGTATTCACTTGTACCATCAGCCTGATACAGCGCGGAAGACTTCCCTTTACGGGAATTTCCACAGAACACATCAGCGGAACAAGATCCCAGCCTTCAAGCCCGCGAATGGCTTTAGCCGGAAAAGCAGCGTCCAGGTCCTGTGTCATCGTAATCCAGATATTACTGATATATTCCGGATCCAGCTGATTGCGGTTGATCATTTCCCTGAGCAAAACAATGGTTCCCTCAAGAATTTCCTGTTCATCATTGCTTGATACAGTCGTTGCTCCACGGATACCTCGATTCATCATCATCCGTTCTCCCCCTCTTTCTGTAAACGTTCGACCACAGCACGTACAGCCGCAACCGGTACATCTTTCACAATACTGACCTTGCCAATTTGTTCAGGTATGATAAACACCATTTGACCTTCTGAAAACTTCTTGTCATGCTGCATCGCCTCCATCACCTGATCCACAGATACATCCGAAGGAAGGCTCACAGGCAAATGTAATGCTTTCAGCATAGCAACCGTTTCATGATAGAGATCAGCCCTGCCCAAGGATTCCGCCAGCATGGCCGATCCAGCCATTCCGATCGCGATCGCTTCCCCATGAAGAAAACGTCCGTAACCGCCTACGGCTTCCACCGCATGTCCGATCGTGTGCCCCAGATTCAAAATGGCACGCAGTCCGCCTTCCCGTTCGTCCTGGGAGACAACCTCTGCTTTTATAGCACATCCCCGTTCAAGTCCGTATGTGAGGCTTTCTGGGTCGAGCGCCAGTAAATCAGACGCATGCTCAAGGCACCAGTAGGCAAATTCCCGATCCATAATGAGACCGTGTTTTACCATTTCAGCTAATCCGGAAGATACTTCCCGGGCCGGAAGGGTCGTTAGTGTATCCACATCATACAGAACCATCACCGGCTGGTGAAAAGCACCGATCATATTTTTTGCCAGTGGATGGTTGACAGCCACTTTACCGCCAACACTGCTGTCATGCGCTAGGATTGTCGTTGGCAGCTGGACAAATGTAATGCCTCTCATATAAGAGGCTGCCACAAACCCCGCAAGATCACCAACCACGCCGCCGCCTAAAGCAAATACAGAGGAATTCCGGTCCAGCTTGGATGAAATCGCCGTCGTCATGACTTCTTCGTAGACGTTTAATGATTTGGAGGATTCGCCAGAAGGCACGATATGGGCTGCCACTTGAAAACCGGCGGATTCCAAGCTGTCTTTCACTTTCTTCAAATAGTGAGGCGCAACACTTTCATCGGTTACGATCAGATGACGGCTTTTCCGGCTGATCCCGCATTCTGCGCTCATGGCACCAGTGTGCTGCAGCAAATTTCGTCCTATATAGATCGGATAGGATCGCTCTCCCAGCTCGACTTTAAGTGTTCTCAATGAAACGCTCCCCCTTAACATTTTAGGACTGTAAACCGCTAAAATCCGTAATTATCTTCTGCCATTATAGTATAGCTCACTCTCTTTGACAAGAATGGACACATGCAGAAAATGGAGCTGCCCATAAGATCCGAGATCTTGAGAGCGGCTCCATTTCAGTGCTGCAGCTTGATAATATGCATCAGCTCTTTAGCTTCTTATTTTACGATAAAAAAACGTCTCGGCAGCTTCCAGTCCATACTGTCCGGGATTAAATATTTGCTCTGTACTGCCCACAAACAGAACACCGCCTGGACGCAAGCTTGCTGCAAATTTCTGATACAGCTGATGCTTTGCTTCTTCCGTGAAATAGATCATCACATTTCGGCAAACGATCAAGTCGAGACCAGTTTCAAAGTGGTCTGTCAGCAGGTTTTGTTTTTGAAAGCGGACTTCTTTCTTTAACTTTTCACTGAAGCGGAACATGGGCCCCTCTTCTGTAAAATAGCGGGAGGCTATATCTTTGGGAACGTCCTTGAGGGAGCGTTCCAGATAGAGTCCTTGCCTGGCCTTGTCCAGTGCCCCTTCATCCAGATCTGTTGCCAAAATACTGCTGTTACCGAGCAGCTTCTCCTCCGACAAGATCATGGCTAATGTATAAGGCTCTTCACCGGTAGAACAGGCTGCGCTCCAGACACGAAGTCTAGCATGTCCATAACCTTTCAATTCAGGCAGGATCACCTTTCTGAGCACTTCCCATCGGTTCGGATTACGCCAAAATTCTGAAACGTTAATTGTCATTCGGTCCAGAAACTCTTGAAACAGCTGCTTATCCTTGACCATGCCATCGTAAAAAGAAGCGAATGTATTAAACCCGTACTTTAAGCGAAGTGTGGTCAGTCTGCGTTTCATCTGGGTTTCCTTATAATCTGCCAGATTAATGCCTGTACTACGGGCTACATTTCGGATAAATCCGATATAATCTTGATCCAGACCCGAAGTTTCCGTCATTTTCCCTTCCCTGTCACCCGAAGTTCTCAGTTCCATAGGCTGATTGTTTTTTCATAAGAGACCAACTCATGCTGTTCAAAAAAATTATGAATTTCCCGTTCCGCACTATTCGGAGAGTCCGAGCCATGAATGAGATTGCGCGGAGTATGTAATGCAAAGTCACCGCGTATCGTTCCCGGCTGGGCTTCTTTCACATTCGTCTTCCCGATCACTATGCGCGACAGCTCGATAATCTCGTCACCTTCCCAAACCATAGCAAAAACCGGTCCTGACGTGATGAAAGAAACCAGATTATCAAAGAAATCCTTGCCTTCATGCTCAGCATAATGCCGCTTGGCCTGATCTTCCGATATAAGCAAAAACTTACCTGCCACCATCTTAAACCCTTTATCCTCCAGACGGCTGATGATTCTGCCGATTAACCCCCGCTGAACACCATCCGGCTTGACCATCAAAAAAGTACGTTCCATGAGCCTCATCACTCCCCATTTTTACTAATTCTAGTATGAACGCTTGGTCACAAAATGTGCAATATCTTTTAAATGTTTTTTGGTACGAATATCGGGCAGTTGATCCAGCGCTTTAAGAGCTTTGCCGATATAACGGTCGGCCAGTGCCTCAGATCTAGCAATCCCCGAACTTTCACGTATCATCTCTACTGCCCTGCTGACATCACACAGACCGTTGTGAGCATGAATACGTTCGATTTCCTCTAGCAGCGAGATACGGATACCTGGATCCTCCAGGGCATAAATAACCGGCAAAGAGATATTCCCCTGCCTGATGTCACTGCCGGGAGGTTTGCCAATCTGTTTTTCTGTACCGCAAACATCCAGAAGATCATCCTGAATTTGAAAAGCCATGCCTACATTGTAACCAAACCGATACATTGCTGATGCAATTCTTCGGTCCGCATCCGCAGCGAGTGCTCCCAATTGACAGCTAATGGCTATCAAGAGTGAGGTTTTCCGTCTTATTCTCAATAGGTAGCGCGTAACATTCTGGTCTACATTGAAAAAATCCCGAATCTGTTCCATTTCTCCGATAGACATCTCCACCATGGCTTTAGCAAGAATCTGATGGATCTGCGGATTCTCCAGTCTCGTGGTCAGTTCAAGCGCTTTTCCATATATGTAATCTCCGGTATACATCGCAATCCGGTTGTCCCACTTGGCTTTGACGGTCGGCTTGCCTCGGCGCATGTCTGCATCATCAATTACATCGTCGTGTACGAGGGATGCGCTGTGAATCAGCTCCAAAGGTACAGCGACGTACTTCAGACGATCAATATCATAGCTGCCAAATTTACCGCCCATGAGTACAAACACTGGACGCAGACGTTTGCCACCGGCTTTCAGCAGGTGAAGAGAAGTTTCACCCAGCTGTGAATCGTCTCCTTCAATACTGCGGTAAAGTTCTTTTTCAATAACATCCATATCTTTTTTTAGGGTTCCGAATATATCTAGTCGTTTCATTCCTTCACCTGCATCACCATATTGTCAATCCATAACTCAGGAACAACATCCCGCTTCAACAATCCGAGTTCAAAGGCATATCGGAAATAAAGGCGGAGTCCCTGCTGTTGATCGAGGCCGAAATTATAGTTCAGATTATGGAAGTAGGCATCCCAGTACTCTGCTGTTCCGCCGATTCTGGCTGCTGCCTCATGGATGATCGGCTGAAGATCCTGTTCACTGCGCTGCTTGCTTTCGATAAAAAGTCTAGCAATGCGGCTCATTTTCCACGGCATCTGCAGAACCGCATCACGATTCACAGCCCATACCGCATAGGTCATCGGATGACCTGACCATTCCTTCCACCATCGACCCAGATCCGTGACGATATATTGTTCATTATACCAGGAAGCCTTAATGGCATGATCACCGATAAGCAGTGCAGCATCAGCTGACTGCATCATGCTGTCCAGATCAGGCTCGAGCGTCAGATATTGAGGTGATCCTCCGAGCGCTTTGTGCATGAGAATCTTCAATAGATTAACTGAAGTGGCTGAAGTGTTTGTAAGCGCAATAACAGATCTGCCCAGCTGTTCCAGCGGTTTTCGAGAAAACAAAAGAATGGAGTTCACCTCGCCGTCGGAGCTCACCGATAAATCCGGCAGAAGCAGCAGTTTATCTGCGGCTTCCCCATACGCAAAAGAAGATAAAGCGCCAATGTGAATGTTCCCCTGCTGCATACCCTGATTGAGCACAGCCGGAACCGCTGACGTAATCTCCGCCTCAAATGGAAGACGGTCTGTATCCACATGATAAAACAACGGCCAGGCATTGGTATAACTGATTTTGCCGATCACAGTCTTCTTGTCATTGTTCGGCACTGCTGTCACCCCACCTTGTAAACAATTGATGTTCAATCCGAAGACAGTCGAGTACCTTTCCTACCAGAAAGTCTACCATATCATCAATGGACTTCGGGTGAAAATAAAATGCTGGCATGGCAGGCACAATTTTGACACCAAGTCTTGAAAGGGTGAGCATATTGTCCAGATGGATTGCATGCAGGGGTGTTTCTCTTGGAACGAGGACAAGAGGACGACTCTCCTTCAGCATCACATCGGCAGCCCTGGCCATCAGATTGTCAGATGAGCCGTGTGCCACAGAGGATAAGGTTCCCATGGAACAAGGCATAATGATCATCCCCTCCACAAGGTAAGAGCCGCTCGCAATGCTGGCACCAATATCGCCAATGGCATGGTAGGTTACCCGATCCGGATATGCGGCGAATCTCTGCTGAAGCATCTCTTCCCGATTGACCACCTGCCAGCCCAGTTCTTCTTTAAGTACACGCCAACCGGCATTCGAAATGACAAGATGTACATGATACCCTAATGATAACAAGGTCTCGATCAGACGAACGCCGTAAATAGAACCACTGGCTCCTGTGATACCAACCACCCAGCTGCGTTCACGTTTATCTTTCAAGAGTATTTCACCACCAGGTCAATGCATGTAAATACAAACAAAATGATGCTCAAGGTGCTGTTCATGGTAAAGAACGCGGTTTGCAGACGGCTCATATCTTTAGGCGACAAAATATAATGCTGGTAAAACAGAATACCGCAAGCAATCATGGCTCCTGCCAAATACCATAAGCCCAGCGGTGTGACCAGCCACAATACGATGAATCCTACTGCGGTAAGGATATGGAATCCCCGTGCGAACCACAGCGCTTTATGAAGACCGAAACGTGAAGGAATTGAATGCAGACCTTCTTTTCTATCAAAATCTTCGTCCTGACAAGCGTAAACCACATCAAAACCTGCTGTCCAAAACGCCAGTGCGATATAGAACACGATCGCTTTCCAGTCCATCTGTCCGGTTACAGCGACCCAGCCTCCCAAAGGAGCCAGTGAGGTCGTTAAACCTAAAACGACATGACACAGCCAGGTAAACCGTTTAGTATACGAATATATAACTAGAAAAAAAACAGCGATCGGGAGCAACCGAAAGGCAAAAGGGTCTAATTCCGCCGCAGCCCAGAAAAACACGATAAAAGAAAGGATAACGAATATGATAACTTCACCTGGCTTTAGGAGCCCTGCTGGTATGGCACGTTTAGCTGTGCGAGGATTTCTGGCATCAATATATTGATCAGCAAGTCTGTTCAAACCAAATGCTGCACTTCGTGCGCCGAACATGGCAAGAAATATCCATGCGATTTCTGCCCAGGAAGGCAGCGCGCCGAAGACAACCGCTGAGCCCATCAAAGCGCCCATAACAGCGAAAGGCAGAGCAAACAGGGTATGCTCCACTTTAATCATTTCAAGATAAACGCCAATTTTCTTAAACATCATTCTTCTCCTTGATTCCAATATGTAAGGCAGCAATACCGCCAGTCAAGGGGAAAGCTTTGACGTTTGTTAATCCAATCTCACGAAAAACCCCAGCCAGTTCTTCCCTGCCCGGGAACAGCTTCAACGATTCCGGAAGCCACTTATACTGCTCGTATCGTTTCGCAACCAGTTTGCCCATAAGGGGAAGCATTTGCTGAAAGTAGAGATAGTACATCCCCTTGAAAGGCTGCCAGGTCGGTTTGGACAACTCCAGACATACAACCATGCCCCCTGGCTTCACTACACGCTTCATCTCTTGAAGAACCTGTGTGTAATCAGGAACGTTTCGCAAGCCGAAACCGATGGTAGCGTAATTAAATAGATTGCTATCATAAGGCAGGCTCATTGCATTTCCCTGCACCAGGGTGATCTGTTGGTGAAGCTTCTCCCTGTCCACTTTTTGCTGCCCTACCCCGAGCATATTCTCACTGAAATCCAGGCCGACTATGTGTCCAGTTTCACTTGCCTGCGCCATACTGATCGTCCAGTCGCAGGTTCCACAGCATAAGTCAATGGCCGTATCCCCTGGCTGCATGTTCATGGTCTTCATGGTGAACTTCCGCCATGCCTTGTGCTGCCTGAAGCTGAGCAGGTCATTCATCATGTCATACTTGCCTGCAATACTCTCAAACACCGAATGTACATATTGTTCCTTCGGTTCATTTCCGCCTTGTTCGACGGCTGGTTTGACTGTGTGATTTGGCACTTGTGTTCCCCCTATCCTTCTCTGACAGCCGGACGGCACTGATTTAAACGCTGAATAAATGGCTGTACCAGATGTCCAATGTGAGCGGCCCCCCCCTTGCCGCTCCAAGCTGTCACAGATGACTGTATACAATCAACCGATTGTCGAAGCTTGTCCAGCAGGCTCTCAACGGTTCTGTGTCTCCGGATTAAATCTTTCCAGTCTCTCGAATCCACAGTTTTTTTTGTCAGCATGCTTTTTTCTTCTTCCGATCCCTGCTCAAGAATACTCCAGTAACTGTAGCTCTCTGCTCCATGATTCGGTGTAGTTGATCGATCCAGTTCACGAAGAATCGTCTCGCAGCGTGTGAACTCCTGAAGCAGATGTTTCCATAGATCTCTTGAAGCTTCATCAATCATCGGAGTAAAAGAAAGAAACAGCTGCATGTTCAGCTGTACCATGTAACCCAGATATTCCTCGGACGGCAGGAGCATTTCCTTCATCCTGCTGTACAGTCGCATCTTCATTACATTGACTTCACTAACTGCCCTACTCAAGAGAGCGATGCTTTCGATATCACCGCTCCTTGCGAGCAGCTGGTAAAACCGGCTGCTGAAATAATCACCGGCCAATACTTTTAGCTGGCGGGAACGCATATGTTCCTCTTTTTGATGCTCTGCATTCGTATCAATACTCTCATGCGTGTCCAGCCCCATTTGGACCAAAGAAGCTGCCAGCGCGTATAGTTCCTCACGTTCCGGTTTGCTTCGTGCAGAGTGATACTGCATAAATATGTATAGTAAATGAACACGGGCATCCGGAAAATCAGGAAGCTCCGTATGGTTTTGAATCATATCATATTGAAAAAATTTCTGAGCCAGTTCGGGAACGCGGTACGGTTTCATTCTCAGCCTCCGTGCACTTGATGTTCTTCAGTCCAAATGTAGCTTAATCCAATATATTATAACACATCATATGGACGCGTACATGCCTGCGTATACTATTTTACCCTTGAACAGCATCCCTGAATTGTCTCTGCCACAGATTTGTCAGAGTCAGATGCAGACGACGAACCATTTCCTCACTGAATTGACCGGGTGCAAGCTCTGCAGCATCTCGTTGGAGTTCGGGTGACCATTCTCTTCGATGCATCGCTGCAGCAAGCAGAAGATGCTGCTGACCTGTCCACGCATCCTCCGCCATAAAACGGAGATAGAGCTGCTCCACATTAACCATTTTCTCAAAACTGAAGGAGAGCATTTCTGTCAACTGCCGATGCACCACATTTGGAGAGCCAGCAACATCAACAATTCTAACATCGACGGAGAGTACTCCCCGCCGGAGGTCCACCCGTTTTAGATCTTTATGGATCGGAAGGCGGCTCATTTCATCAACAATATTGGCCTCATTAAGAATGCCTCTGCTTTCCGGATTAAAGACCGCAGCTGAGAATGGTTCTGAAGCTCCATCTGTCGGGTAGGTCAGCACCAAACCCAAGCACAGCGTAAAAGATAGTAATCCAGGTAGTATTACACTTTTTAGCAGCCCGTGAACATTCATGGCCGTCCCTCCTTTTCCTTATTTTCATCCTGACAGTGACCACTCATACCTTAGTCTACAAATTAAAAAAGCAGGCTATGCCTGCTTTTAGATACCTGACTCCAAATTTCCGTGTTTGGTCATGACTTCGGCCTTCCCGCGTATCTTTACTGCAGAGGTATGATCTGTAAATTGAGCAATAATGATTTCACCCTTATCGAGCTTTTCGGTATGATGAAAGCGGGTATCCTGACCTCGGGTCAGCCCAATAACCTGAACCCCGTTCTCCAAAGCTTTAACGACAAAATAATCACCGTTGCGTGCATCTTCCATAGCTTCTACCTCCGTTCTTCTTGAAAAGAAAAGGCCGTGAACGAATTCACGGACCTTTGCTCTTTAGGTAATATGTAGAAATCTTTATTTGATTCCGTCTTTGAGCGCTTTACCAGGTTTAAATGCAGGAATTTTGCTCGAAGGGATTTCGATTTCTTCACCTGTCTGTGGATTGCGGCCTTTGCGTGCAGAACGCTCACGTACTTCAAAGTTACCAAAGCCAACGAGCTGGACTTTATCTCCGTTTTGCAGAGCTTCGGAAATCGCATCAAATACGGCATCAACCGCTTTGGTTGCATCCTTCTTGGAAAGCTCAGTGGACTCAGCTACTTGAGCAATCAGATCCGATTTATTCATTCTTTCACCTCCCTAAAGATATATATTTCCTTGCTATTCACTGTTTCCGTTTTACCGCAAAATATACGTACACCGGGCAGCTTCGCCCTTTGTTGCATTTAGGCGCGTGGCGCGGAACAAATTTATAGTAATACAGTCAAATCATAATTTCAAGCGTTTTGGCCTCATGATCCGGTGAAAACAGGAAAAACAACCGAAAACCGGGTGAATTGGACCGGTTTCGGCTGTCTTTAATGGTGTTAGAACGTCTATAGAATGATTGCAATCAATCCGCCAGATCCTTCATTAATGATCCGGCCCAGCGTTTCCTGGAGTTTATAGCGGGCATTATCTGGCATCATGGCTATTTTACCCTGAATGCCTTCACGCACAATGGAATGAAGGGATCTGCCAAAAATATCGGACTCCCAGATTTTAATCGGATCATTCTCAAAATCCTGCATGAGATAACGGACCAGCTCTTCGCTCTGCTTCTCTGTTCCGATGATCGGAGAGAATTCAGATTCAACATCCACACGAATCATATGAATGGATGGCGCCGTAGCTTTCAGACGGACACCGAATCTCGTTCCCTGGCGAATAAGCTCCGGCTCATCCAGTGCCATCTCAGCCAGTGATGGAGCAGCAATGCCATAGCCTGTGGTTTTGACCATTTCCAGTGCTTCCGCAAACCGGTCATACTCCCGTTTAGCATGTGAGAATTCCTGCATCAGCTGAAGAAGATGATCCTTTCCGCGGATCTCAACACCCACGACCTCCATCAAAATCCGGTCATACAGTTCATCCGGCGCGTACAAATCGATCTCCGCTACACCCTGCCCCATGTTCATACCACTTAATCCGGCACGATCGATGAAATCATAATCCATAAAGTGGCTGACTACCCGATCAACATCACGCAGTCTGCGAATATCTTTTACGGTATCTCGTACCGAATTTTCATAATTGCTGCGCAGCCAGTGATTCTCATTCAGAACCATAACCCAGCTGGGCAGATTCACATTCACTTCATGCACCGGGAATTCATATAATACTTCACGAAGCACACCGGTGACATCTTCCTCACTCATATTCGCTGCACTCAGCGTCATGACCGGGATATCGTATTTGGCTGCCAGCTCGCTGCGGAGCTGAAGTGCTTCCTCGCTTTTCGGCCGCGTAGAGTTGATGACCACCACAAAGGGTTTGCCAACCTCTTTCAGCTCTTCGATAACCCGTTCCTCGGCTTCTACATAAGAGCTTCTCGGTATTTCAGCAATCGACCCGTCTGTCGTCACAACGACTCCCAAGGTGGAATGCTCCTGGATTACTTTTCGGGTCCCGATCTCGGCCGCTTCCTGGAATGGAATAGGCTCCTCGAACCAAGGAGTGGAGATCATTCTCGGTCCATTTTCATCCTCGTACCCTTTGGCACCTTCCACAGCGTAGCCAACACAATCCACCAGCCGTACATTGACTTCCAGCCCTTCAGCAACCTTGATCTGCACCGCATTGTTTGGCACAAATTTAGGCTCGGTTGTCATAATTGTTTTGCCGGCGGCACTTTGAGGCAGCTCATCGACCGCCCGTACCCGGTCAGCTTCATTCGTTATATTCGGAAGCACGACCGTTTCCATGAACCGCTTGATGAAGGTTGATTTTCCTGTCCGGACCGCACCGACGACACCCAGGTATATGTCCCCTCCCGTTCGTTCAGCAATGTCCTTGAAAATGTCCACTTTTTCCAAAAGAGATCCCCTCCTCAAAATACTCCGAAGGAAAAATGCCTTTAAGAGCATCCGCTTCGTGTTCCATCTCACAGCCAAAGTCATTGCAGCAATTGAGCAGCCTTTACCATGCCGCCAGCCGTCCGCCGCCGGGTTCCGAGATTGACATGGAAACGGCAAAGCGGCGTAACTCGTACATGCATTTGGACTAGTATCATCATATGTACGGAGAAACAAAATATGCTGCAAAACCTCACCGTTTTTTAAGTTTTATTTATGTGTGTTCTCAAGGCGAGTGCCACCCAAGGTTTGCTTTGAGCCTCCTAGAACTATATGCTGGCCATGAAACCTTCATACCTCATTTCACAGCAAAAAAACCCGCTGCAGGAAGCGGGTCTGGCGGTTCAGCATTATTCACTTTGTTGAGCAACAGGCTGCTGATCCACCCACAGATAAGGTACGGATTTTACAGGCACAAAATAGGATTCTTCTTCCAGATAGGTTCTTAAATCCTGATCTGGCTTGGGATCTTCACCGTTTTTCTGTATTGCCTGCATAATGTCAAAGGCATAATCAACATATACCTTTCCGGTATCGTCCATCATAAGCGTGATTTCTTGTCCGGAGTAAAAACTTTTCAGCTGCAGTTTCTTCATATCTGTCTTCGCCACATCAACACTGAAAAATCCAGGGTGAAGCTCTACACCGGTTGGGAGCTCGCCGTCATGGTCGGATTTATAGCGGTTCACCGACAGCTGCACATCGTTCACTTTTTGGATCGTAAGCAAATCCATCACTTTGACGAGCGGATCTACTTCCTCATTGATAATTAAAAAATGTCCACTGCCGCCTTTTTCAAAGGCTGTCTTGGGAATCTCATCGATATACCCCATGTTTTTGAGCTTATCCAGATCCACTCTGTATTTCTCATAACGAGGAACTTCTTCCCCTGCAGTGATAATAGGAAGAATCGACTCTTCTTTATAAAAATCATTCACCGCATCCTGAATTCTCCGCACACTTTCTCTGTAGGAAACCTGATTTTCCTGCTGGTCCTCTTTCGGATACATACATCCGCTCAGGAAAAGCACAAGTATTAGAGACACCGTGAGTCCTTTATAAAATCGAAGTCTCCCTGCTGCTGATGAGGCTTGTCTATATTTCATAGGTATCAATCCTTTATCCTTTTTCATCGCTTAAATGAAATCCTCATTGTCGCGGTTTCTTGCCGCCTCAAGCTGCTTCCTAACAGCTGCCTTCAGCGGATCCTCTGGAATAAGCACAATTACATCATGTTGAACCATACTTTGACAAGATAACCGTGTACCCTTCTCCAGAAGAGACCCTAATTTACGTCTCTCGCCCTCTTTTGGAGGAAGAAGGTTCTTTTGCTGCTCCTCAGGCAAAGTAACTTTGCACATCAGACAGCCCATTTTCCCGCCGCAGCGTGTTGCAATATGAATTCCGGCTTTCCGTGCTGCCTCTAGTATACTAACACCGTGACGCACTGTAATTGTTTTGCCCTGCGGCATAAAAGTAACGTTGTGATTCAGGTGCAGTCCCTCCTTAACCATGTGGACTTAAGTGATTTCGTTCTCTATTCCGGTCAATCTCTTGATTTTAGCCTTATGTTCTTCACTCCATGTGAATAAGGAGAGCATATGCTTTAACAGTTCATGATGAGGTGCGGGATTCTGCCGTATGAGTTCAGCGATGGGTTCATACCGATCAGGTCGCCCCCGAAGTATATTAAATACGAACTCATGACTGAGCGGCATCAAGAAGATGGATGTTTTCTCAAGTTCATACTTTACAGCATGTCGGTACAGCAGTGATTTAATTTTCACCTCGTAATAACTTCCACCACTGGAAACCTTAAATCCGCCTACAAGCTCTGCTTCATATCCTTTCAGCTTATAGCGGCTTAGAAGCGAATCATACATTCCTTCTCGATCCCGCTGCGGGGAACGAATTACATCCACCGAAAGGCAGCTGTGCAGCAGCATCACATCTTCAGCATCCGCATATACGTCAATATCTCTCGGGAACCTGTCCAGTTTTACTCCCTGAAGCAGCAGCGAGCAGCTGCCGCCTAACAGCCAGGATGCTGAACCACGGTTCAAGCCGGCGGCTATTGTCTCTATAGCACTCGTCAAACCAGACATTTCATGATTATTCAAAGACCACACCTACTCTTCAGAGCTAAGTAATCGATGCAAGCCCGGCGATAAACCCGACAACCATCATCATAAATGCAACAAATGACAGCCCGAACCGGAGGGCTCCCTTCGTTTTACTACGGGCAAATGTTACGATAACGACGGACAGTGCCATAATCAGCAATGCGATCATGGAAAGCCACATCTTTTGCATGGGATCCAATTTGTGACTGCCCCCTATTCTTTCTTTAAATTTTCTGCTCTATTATATCATGTCTTCGGGATGACTCCTACTCTAACAAAGCAAAAGACCGAAGTTCTGAAGAACTTCGGCCTCCTGCTTAACAAGGATCACGTATTTACTTGTTCATCATCATTTTCATCAGCGCTTCCATATTACTTGGATTCATTCCGCTTTTTTTAACTGCGTTAACAATTTCCTTAATGGTCTCTTCGCTGACAGGTACATTTGCCATTGCAGATACTTGCTTGATCAGCTGACGGAGCTGGGCTTCATTCTGCAGCGTAGAAGGCTTGACCTGACCCGCCAGCTTTTTGACCGCTCCAGAAGAAATTTGCTTCCCGCTTTTTTTATTAATCGCACTCAGTACGTCTTTAGGAAAGTTATTGCTCATGTCCACCCCTCCTCCGGCAATCCTCATACCATCATATGAGAACACCTTTAAAAAGGTGATGGAGCTATGTATGCCACTGTTCCCAAGTTTGAAGAGGCATCGTTTCCATTTCTGTCTTCGGATTACGGCCCATTAGTGCCTCTACCGCATTCCGTGGATCACGCTGTTCAAACAGAACATGGTACAGTTGATTGGCGATCGGCATTTGCACACCGAATTTTTCAGAAAAAGCATAGGCAGCTTTTGTCGTGCGAATCCCTTCAACCACCATGCCCATCGAGGACAGTACTTCATCCAGCGGTTTACCTTCACCAAGCATAAAACCCGCCCGCCAGTTCCGACTGTGCTTGCTCGTTGCTGTTACGACAAGATCGCCTACACCGGCAAGACCGGCAAAAGTAAGGGGATTTGCACCCATTTCCACACCAATGCGCGAGATTTCTGCAAGCCCCCGGGTTAGCAGCGCAGCCTTCGCGTTGTCACCAAACCCAAGTCCATCTGACATCCCCGCACCCAAAGCGATGATGTTTTTCAAAGCACCTGCAAGCTCTACCCCAATCATATCCCGGTTTGTATATACTCTAAAATAAGCGTTCATGAACAAGTCCTGCGCTGTCTCTGCGGCCTTCTGATCTCCAGAAGCTACGACAACGGTCGTTGGACATTGCCTGATGACTTCTTCTGCATGACTAGGTCCCGATAAAACAACAATACTTGATTCATTTCTACTTATCTCTTCGGAAATAACAGTAGACATCCGTTTGAGTGACTCTGTCTCAAAACCCTTCGTGGCATGAATCACGATGCTGTCTTCTTCTATACAGGTTTTGAGTTGTCTGCATACCTCCCGCATTGCCGATGAGGGCGCTGCAATCAACACAGCTGCTGCTCCCGTAACCGCTTCCTTCATATCTGCCGTTGCTTTCAAGTGGGAGGACAATGCCATGCCGGGAAGATAGCGGCTGTTGGTATGCTGCTCATTGATTTCCAGTACCTGTTCCGGGCTGCGGCTCCAGATGTGAACATCCAGTTCATTAGCTGCAAGTACATTGGCGAGTGCGGTTCCCCAACTGCCGGCAACCAATACAGCGACCTTATCAGACAACGCGTTTCCCTCCTTTTTTACTTCCACCGGAACCCAGCTTATTCTCACGACCCTGAAGAATCTTGATAATATTGCTGCGGTGACGCCAGAATGCAAAAACTCCGATAATCAAGCTGGTCCAAAATACAGGCCATGCGTAACCCATAAAAATCAGAAACAGAGGTGTTAGAAACACAAAAATCAATGAGCCCAATGAAACATACCGGGTGAATACAATCGACAAAATCGCAATGATCCCGGCATACAACGCAGGCAGGAAGCACAGTGATGCAAGGACTCCAATCGCTGTCGCGATTCCTTTTCCACCGCGAAAACGGAAATACAATGGCCAATTGTGACCGACAATGGCAGCAATTCCACATAAGCCCGGAATCCATTCATTCCCGTCACTTACCCAGAATCCGATCCAGACGGCGGCAATACCTTTGATAACATCAAGTGCCAACACAAGAATGGCAGGACCGGTACCTAACACACGCAGGGTATTCGTAGCTCCGGCATTCCCGCTGCCGTGCTGCCTGATATCAATTCCTTTCAGCAGCTTAGCCAGCAGTACACTGAAACTTACCGAGCCCAGCAGGTAACATACAATGATAGCAACGATCTTCAGAATCAAGTCGTTCTCCCCTAACTCTCATCGGACTTTCTCCGTGTAAATATACGTATCGGAGTACCTTCAAAATTAAATGCTGCACGGATTTTATTTTCCAAGTAACGTTCATACGAGAAATGCATCAGCTCCGGGTCATTAACAAATACAACCATGGTCGGAGGTTTCACTGCCACTTGAGTTGCATAGTTGATGCGCAGTCTTCTTCCCTTGTCAGTTGGAGGCGGATTGATCGCTACCGCATCGGATACAACGTCGTTAAGAAGATGTGTTTGAATGCGAAGCGTGTGCTGTTCAGCCACATGTTTGACTACAGGCAGTAATTTCTGAAGACGCTGCTTCGTAAGCGCGGATAAAAAGACGATTGGAGCATAGGTCATAAACAAAAAGTGATCCCTGATCTTGTTCTGGAACTGCTGCATGGTCTTGTCGTCTTTTTCAACCATATCCCATTTATTCACTACAAAAAGCGAAGCCTTGCCTGCTTCATAAGCATAACCGGCAATGTGCTTGTCCTGCTCGATAATGCCTTCTTCACCATTAATCAGCACCAGCACAACATCAGCGCGTTCAATCGCTCGCATAGCCCGCATCACACTATATTTCTCTGTGTTCTCATACACTTTGCCGCGTTTGCGCATACCGGCTGTATCGATCAATACATACCGCTGTCCATCTTTCTCAAATGGTGTATCGATCGCATCGCGCGTCGTTCCAGCAACATCGCTGACAATAACACGTTCTTCTCCTAAAATCGCGTTTACAAGAGAAGATTTCCCGACATTAGGACGACCGATCAGAGCGACCCTGATGACATCTTCATCATACTCATCGTCTGTAAGCTCAGGCAGGCTCTCGACGACAGCATCCAGCAGATCTCCGACACCCGTTCCGTGGCTTCCCGATATCCCGATCGGATCACCAAACCCTAAGCTGTAGAACTCATAAATATCATCCGCTCTCTTCATATTATCCACCTTATTGATGGCTAAAATGACCGGTTTCCCGGAACGGAACAAGATTTGGGCAACCTCTTCGTCCGAATGGGTTACTCCGCTCTTCGCGTCACACATAAATACGATAACATCTGCTTCTTCAATGGCCAATTCTGCCTGCATACGGATGGATTTCAGTATCATATCATCACCGTCAATCTCAATACCCCCGGTATCGATAACACTGAACACCTTACCATTCCACTCTGCATTGCCGTAAATCCGGTCCCGGGTTATGCCCGGTTTATCTTCAACGATGGCCAGCCGGTCACCGATCAGCCGGTTAAAGATTGTTGATTTTCCGACATTCGGCCTCCCGACAATAGCCACAACGGGTCTTGCCATATTCTCTCCTCCTGTCACTTCTTCCGATAATCATCATAGCAAAAAACGTTACAATTGGCTAACCTTTCATATCCATTTCACCTGAATCTATTATACACGTTAAGACACTTCTCCATCCCGTACAAAAACAAACGGCGAACCCCGCAGGGTTCGCCGACGATGATGATCCTAATCGAATGGCCGTGTATAGTTCGTTAACTTACTTGAACTTGCTCAGCTTGTCACCGAAGCGCTCGCCAAGTGTAACGCTCATCCCTTGATTGTTCAGAGACACATTCGGGTTGTCCTTCAGGTCAATTTTAGGACCCTTGGATTGTCTTTCCGCTCTAGGAGAAGGTGAAGCTGGAGCTTCTTCAGTTTCTTTGATGCTCAAGCTTACACGCTTTTCTTCCAGATTCAGATCAAGAATTTTAACCTGAACTTCTTGACCTTCCTTCAGAACCTCCTGAGGCGTGCCGATGTGTTTATGTGAGATTTGGGAAATATGAACCAAACCTTCTACACCCGGAGCCAGTTCAACAAATGCACCGAAGTTTACGAGACGCTTAACTTCACCCGTTACGATATCTCCAGTGTTGAATTTGTCAGAAGCACTTTCCCAAGGACCTGGTTGAGCTGCTTTGATGCTCAGGCTGATTTTTCCTTTTTCAGGATCAACCTTCAGCACTTTCACTTTAACCTGCTCACCTTCAGATAGAGCATCAGCCGGTTTCTCAACATGGCTCCACGCAATTTCAGATACGTGAACCAGGCCGTCTACTCCGCCTACGTCCACGAATGCACCAAATTGAGTTAAACGCTGTACAGTACCCTCAAGAACTTGACCTTCTTGGAGTTCTGCCATCACTTTCAATTTGTTTTCTTCAAATTCTGCTTCCAGAACTTCTTTTTGGGAAAGAATAACTTTGTTATTCTCACGATCCAGTTCCTTCACTTTAACGCGAAGGGTGCGTCCCTTGTAGTCGCTGAAATCTTCTACGAAATGACGCTCTACCATGGAAGCCGGGATAAATCCGCGTGCACCCACGTCAGCAACCAGGCCGCCTTTAACGACGTCAGCTACTGTTACTTCGAACACATCCTGATCCTCAAAATGCTTTTCAAGCTCATCCCAAGAATTTTCTGTGTCGATTGCACGTTTGGACAGAACAAGGCTTTCTTTATCATCATTGATACTTACAACCTTGCATTCTACCTCCTGGCCAACCTGTACTGCATCACCAGCGTTGTCCAGCTGTACCGAGGAAAGCTCGCGAACAGGGATTACACCGTCATATTTATATCCAATGCTTACATAAGCTTGGTTATCCTCCAGTTTGACGATCGTCCCTGTCACAGTGTCCCCTTTTTTCAAGGATACGATTTGGTCCAGCTGATCCTGAGTTTCAGCTTGTTCTTGATTTCTTGTTTCTTCCGACATGTCAATAACCTCCTCAATTCAAAGCCCATTTATTTAAACCCGCAGATAGCGAAGTTCAAAACATCATTGTAGTATCTTTCCATTTAACATAAAAAAGTTATACATCATAGCCTTAAAGTCAGCTTAACGTGGGTTTGCCGGTCGCCTGCATCTCTTTGATGCGGCTCATAATGATGGCAGTAACCTGGTCAAGGGTTTCCGGAGCCTTGTTATCCTTAAATGCAGTCACATCAATAGGAGCACCATAAATAATTTTCGTCTTACGGAAAAGTTTATAATCTCCTACAATGGCCGCAGGCACCACAGCAGCATCACTCCGAAGAGCAAAGCTTGCAGCTCCCCTCTTTGCCGCCTCAGAATCAGAGTTCCGCGTACCTTCCGGGAAAATCCCCATGATTTCTCCGCCACGCAAAATTTTCAAGGAATTCTTGATGGAATCCTTGCTGACTCCTCCACGTTTTACAGGATAAGCTCCCAATTGAGTAATGAGCCACCCGAACAAAGGAATGGAAAACAACTCCGCCTTAGCCATGAATTTAACCTGACGTTTCACATGAATGCCAACAGAAATCGGATCTCTCAAGCTGATATGATTGGAACAGATCAGCACCCCGCCTTCTGAAGGAATATTCTGAACGCCGACAGATTCAAAGCGGTACAAAACCGTGAATAATGCTCGTACTACCGCTCTGCAAAACACATAAATCATACTTTACTTCTCCCCATCCATCTGAACTATACAATAAGCAGTAATATACTCGACAACCTCATCGATACTCATGTTCGTAGTATCCAAAGTCACAGCATCCTCCGCTTTCTTAAGCGGTGATACTTCCCGTTCTTCATCCAGCTTATCACGTCTGGCGATATCGGCTTCAAGCTGCTCGAGTGTAATTGGTTCTGCTTTGTCCAATTCATTAAATCGGCGGAGAGCACGTTCTCTTACACTGGCGGTCATGAAAATTTTAACCTCGGCATCAGGCAGTACGGTTGTCCCAATATCGCGTCCATCCATGACTACGCCTTTGGTCATTGCCATCTGGCGCTGCAAATGGACCAAATGCGTGCGCAGATCCTCAATTTGAGCATACCGAGAAACCTCAGCATTAACCTGCAAGGATCGAATGTACGGAGTGACATCTTCACCGTTAAGCATAACCATTTGACCGTTTTCATGGGGTTTTAATTCAATCACCATATTTTGCACCATTTGAAGCACTTTTACTGCATTTTCAGCAGAAATTCCTTCTTTTTGCATAAACCAGGTGACTGCACGGTACATGGCTCCGGTGTCGACATATATGTACTGGAGCCTGCTCGCAACTTTACGGGCTACTGTACTTTTTCCTGCCCCTGCGGGTCCGTCGATGGCAATATTTATTCTGTACTGTTCACCAGTCCCCTTCTTAAGCAACGGGGCATTCCTCCTCAAACATAAGCCTCAAGAAAAAAGCAGGCACAGCCTGCGACGTGAAAATTATACCACACTCCCGGAAGTGATGCAAAAAGGTTCGGTATTAAACGCCCTTCCAATCCTTTACATTCTATGAAGATCAGCTTTGTTTTCTAGCGGTTTCTGAAGTCAAACTGCCTTTCGAAGCAGTATCGAATAAGCTTTTGCCGTTCCATGTCTGAAATTTGACTGAGTTTAAGCATAATCATTGACCGTGTGCCATTTAATGCTTTCACTCTAACCACTTCCCCTTCAAAGGGTACATGTTCTAACGTTCCGTTCTTATAAGGAATCAACAGCCAGCAGGAAAGGGTTTCGCCTTCCGTTACCTCCTGATGCTCCTCTGCATAAAATGATACACCACCTCCGCCGACATCTTCCGTTTTCGTGACGAACTGACGGCCCGCTTTCGTCTGAACAGCTATTTCAAGATCTGCCTGCACACGAAGAAAGCTCCTGCGCTGAATTTTGGATATGGCTTCAGGCTCAGGCCTGCGAATTCGGATCTGGCGTATGACATCATCATGAAATCCGAGGACATAACTGTTGAAAAAGTTTTTCACTCCGCCTTCTGTAATAAAATGAAGGGACAGCTCATCACCCATGTGCAGCTTTTTCAAGCGGCCTGTGCCTTCTTCAAACGGCACCTCAATATACATAGCTTGTTCTTCCATTTCAGCAATTCTTGATTTATAAAGGACTTTCGACTCTTTTTCATCACCGCTGTCAATTTGAATGAATAAAACATCATTAATCTTAGGATACATGATCTTCCCTCCTGCTTATCAACTCTCCTATTATATCACGCCATTATAAGGCAATCTTTATAAATTTCCAATGCAAAAAAGAGGTGCCTTCCAGCAGTTAAGCCTGCTCGAAAAACACCCCGTATGTTAACGTTTTTTGTTAACTGACACCCGCTTGAGCA
The DNA here is from genome assembly GCF_012933385.1 of Paenibacillus lemnae. GTDB lineage: Bacteria > Bacillota > Bacilli > Paenibacillales > Paenibacillaceae > Paenibacillus_AQ > Paenibacillus_AQ lemnae. Next base: position 100,542 of record NZ_JABBPN010000013.1, on the reverse strand, counting down.
TCTTTTACAACTTCAACCGTCTCCTCAAGCCCTGTATCTGCATTAATATACAGCTTGTACTGGGAGCCGTTAATTCTGCCTCCAATTTCATAACACAAGGTATCTTCATTGCGATCATTCTTAATTAAAGCCTTGCGGTTGTAGAGCTCTTTAAAATCCGGGTTCAGCGTCTTGCGGGCTTCCTCAATGCCGAGCTTGGCTTGTGGAATCTCGCGCTTATCCTGATGTTCATATACGAAGTCACTGGCTTGGAAACCAATCACATCACCATTGTCCAGAGCAGACCTTACCGTCATTTTTTCCGGATAGATCAGAACATCATCATGCTGGCGTACAAATGTGAAGTTCACCAGATTATTGTAAGGGTCGGCTGAGACAGCTGTCATATTCCGGTATCCCTTTTTCTCCAGGAAACGTTCAGCTTTCTCCATCGCTTGTTGTACCGTAACCTGCTTTCCTCCGACTTGGCGGGAGTCTGTGTAGGAGATAAGAAGCCCGCCTTTTCGCGTGAAATCCATGCTGATCGGTTCTTTGCCTTTGGCTTGAACGTTAGCGGTATACGATTCCCAATCGGTTCCTTGACCATTCGCGCTGACATCACACTTTGCATTTTGACCCAAATCCGCAAATTTCAAAGCTTTTCGAGAGATATCTTCCTCATTTACGGGCATGCCTGACAGCATCTTCACCGATCGTTTCTCATACATGCTGCTAACAGATGGACCCCAATCCAGTTCAGGGTAAGTCTCTACTCTTTTGTTCAGGGTTGAAAATCCATCCAGAATGGTCTGATCTGCAGGTTCCTGGCGATTAGCCATAGCCATATCTACATCCAGCCAGCGCAGTTTTTGAGTCAGCACGGCGTTCTGTACTTTTTTCAGATCCTCCGTAATCTCTCCTGAACTTTTATACAGCTGTTTCAAAGTCTTGAACTCTCCATCATTCAAAGGTTCCTTAGAAAGATCCCTGACCCCTGCCTTGTATGAAAAGTTGGCGATCCGGGAAAGAAACTCTTCTGTTTTCTCTGCAGGAAGCATGGAAAGCGGCAGCTGGTTGATTTCATTTTGTGCTTCACTTGTCATTCTCCACACATTCATCAGGCTTTTCCGGTGCATTCCTTGGGATGCTGCATTCACAGCCAGTGTATTCCCCAGCTCAGAATGGATGCGATCCATATGAAATGACAGGTCATGAAAAGCACGTTGATACTGATTTTCCGCATTAATCTGTACGGCATTTCGTTCTTGCTTGAGCTGGTTTCCCCACACGAGAGATCCAATCAAAAGGATTGAAACTACCGGGAAGAGGACCGCGGCGACACGTTTATACATCTGCAATCGATCTCCTTTCTTCTAATCACTGACGTTAGTTTGACTAGAAGAAAGTGGTCTTATACATCCTCTTCAATATCAAAGGAATTGCGGTTGTCACACACGCACTGCTTGAACCCGGTTTCTATAACCCCACGTTCTTTTCGGCCGCGGAGTACAAACCGTTCTCCACATTCCTTGCAGCGAATTTTCACCTTTACTCTCAGCATAAAAAAAGACACCTCCGCATGTCGTCTCCTGCAGCTCTGCAGGGTTCTATACCATGAAGTGTGTCCGGGTTATTTATGTTTTAACCTCTTCTTCCCGCTTAATCATACGAAAAGGAGAACGATTGTTGGCTCTTGTGATCTTTCCCATTCCCCCATACCAAAGCAGCACCATGAGCGGAATAATAAACCAGATCCACGAGTGGGTTAATACATTCAAGATTAAATCGTAGATTCCATGATACATCCAGGGCAGGAACAGGGACAGCAAAAGGAACTTCCTTCTGGTTTCATGTCCGCTAAATTTGGCCCGGCCGATATAATATCCCATAATCACTCCGAACATGGCATGACCGGATACCGGAAGCAGTGCACGAATCAGCATAGGACCGAACGCAGCCTGGCTGTACCATGCGTAGAGTATGTTTTCTACCGTAGCAAAGCCCAGCGAAATGGCCGTAGCATAGAGGATACTGTCATAGGGTTCGTCGAATTCAACATGATTATAAATAAGATGGTAAAGAACGAACCATTTCAGAACTTCTTCTACGCCTGCGGAGATGAGAAGAGACTCTACAACAGGTCCATCTCCCAGCCAAAGCATCATGCCCCTTTGCAGGATTAAAACTGGAATCACAATGAGAAAGCCCAGGAGGAACATTTTGATAACAACATGAAGCGGCTCCTGGTCATATTTATCTTTCAGATAAAAATAAGTCATGAGAGCAAGACCCGGCGCCAATGCTGACGCAATAACCGAAAACACCAGCACCGAATCCCCCCTCTTCTGTCAGGTCTCAAATCTGCTGCCTGATCATGCGAGATGCCGTCGATTATGAGTGAGCCGGAAAGTGATGACAAATCTGATTCACAGCCTCAGCAGCCATTACTTTGGTTCCGTACTCTTCCAATACTGCTTCACTGACCATAGCAGAATGCCCGAATTCCGCCATAACAGCGGCAATTGCATTCTGTTTCTCTGCCGTGAACTGTTCATGGTCAAACAACAGGTACCATTTATTCAAATAGCTGTAGAGAGTCCCGGCACCATCTGCCAACGACTTCAGCATGTGAGCGGCTTCCACTACAACTTCAAAATCATCAAAGGTATAAAGAATAGGTCCATTCTGCTCCAGCGTAACTTCCATTTCGTAAATTTCATCCGGCATCTCATCTTCCGTCAAACCGCCGAAATGATGTTCATATTTGCCTCGGGTCACAATGACAACCATTCCCTGGGATGGAAGAGCGAATACTTCAACCGCAAGCGGACCAGTCGCGTCAAAGCCAAGCTCGCTGTAAGCCTGGTCCATCATCTCTGTAAACAGGTCATACACTTTCGGTATTTCCTGCCACATCTCTTCCTTCTGGATTCCTCGATCACTCAGATCATCGAACGTGAGGAAAATCCGTATCTTATCTTGACTCAGGCGTTCTATTTTCATGACAGGATCCTCCTCTATATACAGGTAGTAATATTATGTTATGAAGGCAGAATTAAATCATTGATAAAAATGGTGTTATATATTGATTTTATCATTTAATACCCACAAATGCACGTAAATATGTACCTTCTCAAAAAAAGAATCATTCTCGGCTGACCGTCTCCGAAAATGATTCTAAAAGGTGTCAAATGGTTTACAAACCCGGTATGACTGTATGAGTTTCTTTAAGGATTTGTTCCACTTCGTTTTTAACATCCGGATTTTTGCGGATAAAGTCCTTCAGCATACTCAGGTCGGCAGCCTTCGAATGAGACGATGTCTGCATCCCATGCTGATTTCCCGAGGTATAACTGGCAGCACCTGTGACTGAACTGGGTGTGCCGCCACTCCGGCGGCTGCCTCCTTGTGCCGAATTCCCGGAAAGGTCTTTCACTTTTGCCTTAGCATTGCCGGCTAACTGGCTTAAATCCGTACTGCGCATCATGGACATCATGGATATGCCTCGTTTGGACATCATACGATATACAGCAGCTCCGACGATGGCCCCGTATATAAATGACGAAGTCTTCACCAAATCATTCCTCCTTATGTGGTAAACTCATGACTATTGTTCTCGAGCTGCCCTAAACTCATGCGGTATAAATACAGGAAAGTGAGATGGATTCATGGTTATTCGAAAAACAGCTGCCCTGCTATTGGCAGCAAGCCTTACACTGACAGCATGCAGTCAGAACGACAATCCTGCGCCATCTGAAGGTCAGTCTCCCGTACAAACAGACAGCAGCAGTGGTTCAGTCGACAAAGACGGAGAAAACGCAGCAGAGGCGCCTGGAGAGGATCAAGTGGAACCTGAAGTGAATACTTCAGATCCTGATCCAACAAAAGAAGAACCCTCCGAACCAATGGAGCAGAAACCTGAAGATGAAGAATCCAAGGACGATAAGACTCCTGCATCTACCAGCCCGCCTGATGATGATACGGCTCAAAACGAACCTGTGTACCGTTATTACATGAACAAGGTATACAATATCGTTCCAAGTGACAAGAATACGGACAACAAAGTGGTTCTCCTCACCTTTGATGATGGTCCCAAAGAAGAAGAAATGATTAATGAAATGATCGATATTTTAGACAAGCACGAAGCCAAGGCAATCTTTTTTGTGAATGGATACAGAGCAAAGCAAAATCCTGAACTGCTTAAACTGATTCACGAGCGGGATCAAATCATCGGCAATCACAGCTGGGACCATATTGATTTAAGAAAAGAGAATGAAGATGAAGTCAAGAAACAGATTCAAGATGTTCAGAACCTTGTGAAGGATATTACGGGCGAGACGCCTAGATTTTTCCGCCCACCGTTTGGTTCCGGTGGAGATACAGTGAAGCAAACGGCAGATGAACATGATTTGCTGTTTATGACATGGTCCAACGGCTCCCTGGATTGGGACGCCAGCACCAAGAACAAACCCGATGCGGTGATCAATAATGTGTTGGAGCAGCTGCATCCAGGCAGCAATATCCTGATGCATGAACTGCCTTGGACTGTTGATGCACTTGATCAACTGCTCACTCAATTGGAGAAAAAAGGCTATTCCTTTGTGAACCCGGAAGAAATCGAACCCGATATGAGATAATCGCAGCGCATCATGAGAACAATAAAAGACGTCTTGCAGCTTCCGTCTATGCGGAAGAATCAAGGCGTCTTTTTCAATGTAATCATATGCAGTTCGGCAGGACAACGATATCGTAATGGAATATGAGACGTTCCGAATCCACGGCTGATCAGAAGCTTGACTGGTTCATTCCGCCACCGGCTGCGAGGCAGGTCATACCATCCCGATCCGTATTTTTTATAAAACCCTTCCAGTTTAACTGCTCCCAATACAGGCAGGACAATCTGACCGCCATGGGTATGGCCGGTCAGGATCAGATCTGTAGGCAGCTTCTTTCTTCCCTGAATCCATATCGGATCGTGGACAAGGACAATATGAAAATCATGCTTTGAAGCACGCCCGGTAAAACGGCTGTACGGGTGAAATCTGGTCTGAGGCTGCATGTACCCTGTAAGTGCTATACTGCTGCGCCCGCGATTCAGAAATATGGTCTCATCGTTCAGAAGCCTTGCTCCAGTTTGATCCAGTATTGCCTTCACCTGAGAAGCGCCGGCTTTTAGATCATGATTTCCCAGCACAGCAAAGGTTGGCGTGTTTTTTGTCAAGAGAAGCAGGTTATGCTCTAACCGTTTTAGCGGAACTCCCTTTTCTGTAATATCCCCACCCAAGAAAACATAATCCGCTTCTTGGAGCAGCGGCCCGAGCTTTTTCTCGGTTAATTTTCGGCGATGAATATCCGTGAGCAGAAGGATGTTAACCCCTTCAAAAGCTTCAGGTATACTGCTCGATGAAACGATATCCCTGCTCACTTTGCAGCCTGTGGCTTCAACCCGCATCCATGCAAAGAATAGAAGCATAATGAATATTACCGCTAATCCCGAACCGATCCACAACATTAGAACATATCCTCCAAAGACGGTGCACCGATTAATCCCCACCACAATAAACCGGCCATCAGCATAATAAATAGAACAATTAATGAATTCACAAACCATTTACTCATTCTGACCCGCTGTGATGAATAGGTCCTGGATCTTGATGGTGTTGAGCGTTTGCTGCTTTCAGATGATGGAGCACGTGTTCCCTCTGATCCCCTTGTACGTGAACGGCTCATGCCGGATGACGCCGCAGGTTTCTTGGCTGGACGGGATGAGGTACTGCGTTTGGATTTTCCAGAAGATGGTGTTACAGCAGGTTCAGATGTTCTCTTCTGCTGTTTGCTCTTGCTGCCTTTGCGTCTTCGCTGATGTTTTTGTAATCTGCTTAATTCGCTCATTGTCATCCTTTCTTTCGAAAACGTATCACGAGACCGGAAATCAGATCAATAATAAAATGGCATAATATCGGCGCCCACAATGATCCTGATAGTATATAAATATAACCTAGACCATAACTGCTCAGGAAAACCCAGCCGGTAGGAACCCAGTGCCTTAGATACCGTATATGAATAAGTGCGAATAAAATACTGGTCCAATAAGGTCCGAAGGCAAACTGTATGGCACCTCTAAACAGAAGTTCCTCACAAACCGAAACGACAAGTGCAATGACAAATATATGCCAGACTGGCCTGTTGCTGAACAGCATTTCATTAATGCCGCCATCATCCATGCTATTCTCCGGTACAACACGGGAAATAACCAGATCCAGGACCAGCATAGTCAGTGCAAGCCCCAAACCCCAGAACACAAAATGATAATTTTCTGCGGGAGAGAGAAGGTCCAGCGGGTTCCGCTCCTGGAGAAAAATCCAAATCAATGCGATCAGCAGCGTCAACCCTTGCGTCAAATAGAGATTGATGAGTAGAAGCCGGTCTGTTAACTGATGAGCTTCTATTTTTTTGATTTTGATCTTGAATTTTTTCATGATAGCCTGCCTGTCTATTTTGGAATTAGAATAAAGAAAAGTATGAATGTAACAATACAGCATGTAACTTGATGACTGGGGTTTATTAGCACATGCGGGCATAAGCATCATAGCAAAAATCAGGTCTGCTGCACAAGGCGGCATCCATAACCATGGATGCCGCCTTGTGATTGTTTTCACGGTTAACCTATTGACACGCTGACAAGACCATGTTACATTATGAAAAAATTAAGAACCAAAACCGATGATGGAAACAAGGTGCTTGATACGCTCCTCAGAGAGCCGATGGTTGGTGAGAATCGGCGGGTGTTGGCTGCCTTGAGCGATCCTGAGATATTCCGCTGAAACATGAAGTAGGCGTAATCGGATGATATCCGTTACCAATCAAGGCCTTAATGAGGCCGCTTGAGGCTGCCTGAGACGGCAGTGAATAAGGGTGGTACCACGAATGACTCTCGTCCCTTACTACGGAAGTAGTATGGAGATCGGGAGTTTTTTAATATGGTTCATTCTTTGCTGCATTACCGCGTCGCCTTAACCAGGGTATAACGGACTGTGCTTACACGCAGCCCTTATTCTATATTGAATACAGTACAAGCGTTCAAGGAGGAAGAGAAACCATGTTTAAAGTTTTGGTATCGGATCCGATCAGCGATTTGGGTATTCAGCAGCTGATGGATGCAGCCGACGTGCAGGTAGACAAAAAGACGGGGCTCAGCGAAGATGAGCTCACTGCCATTATTGGGGAGTATGACGGACTTCTGGTCAGAAGCCAGACCCGGGTTACAGAAAAAATCATGAATGCTGGCTCCCGCTTAAAAGTTGTAGGACGTGCCGGCGTTGGTGTGGATAACATCGACCTGGAAGCAGCAACCAAACGAGGCGTTGTTGTTATTAATGCTCCTGATGGCAATACGATTACGACAGCAGAACACACTTTTGCCATGATGATCGCACTTGCCCGCCACATTCCGCAGGCATACGCCAAAACGGTCTCCGGTACATGGGACCGCAAGTCTTTTCTTGGAGTCGAACTCCGGAACAAAACCCTCGGCGTCATGGGTATGGGGCGTATCGGCAGCGAAGTAGCCAAACGTGCGAAGGCATTTGGTATGAGTATTCTAGCTTATGACCCTTTCCTTACCGAAGATCGTGCGGAGAAGCTGGAAGTTAAGCTCTCATCTGTTGATAACATTATCCGGAATGCTGATTTCATTACCGTTCATACACCTTTGACTCCGGAGACGAAGCATATGATTGCGAAGCCGCAGTTTGAAGTTATGAAAAAAGGAATGCGTATCGTGAACTGTGCGCGGGGCGGGATTATTGATGAGCTGGCTCTGGTTGAAGCGATTGATGAAGGCATTGTGGCAGGTGCAGCCTTTGACGTATTCGAACATGAACCTCCGGCAGCTGATCATCCATTCCTCACGCACCCGAAAGTGATTGTAACGCCTCACTTGGGAGCATCGACGGTGGAAGCCCAGGAGAATGTTGCAATTGACGTTTCGGAGCAGGTCCTTCATATCCTCCGGAACGAACCGTTCAAGAATGCGGTCAACTTCCCGCTTGTTGCTGCTAACGTAATGGGCAAGCTGCAGCCATACTTCCCGCTCGGTGAGAAGCTGGGCAGCGTGGCCGCTCAGATTACAGCACATGCTGTAAATGAAATTCATATCGACTATGCGGGCGAGCTTGCTGAAGTCGACACCCAGGCGCTGACACGTTACATTGTTAAAGGCGTGCTGGAACGTCACCTCGGCAATGAAGTCAACATTGTAAATGCCATGCACCTGGCAAAAATCCGGGATCTGCATGTCGTCGTATCGCAAACACCGAAAACCAAAGGGTTCACGAACCTGGTTACGGTAACGCTCAAAACCCAGAACGACGGCGAACATCTTGTGGCAGGTACTCTGCTTCATGGATATGGCGAGCGTATTGTACGCCTCGACAAGTTCCCTGTTGATATTGCACCACAGGGTCATCAGATTCTGATTTCGCACAATGATAAACCGGGTATTATCGGTCGTGTAGGTACACTACTGGGTGAGAACAATGTAAACATTGCATCCATGCAGGTAGGACGTAAAGTTGTAGGCGGTGAGGCCATTATGTTCCTTACGGTCGACAAGGATGTGCCGAAGGAAGTGCTTGTGAAGCTAACCGCTCTGAGCGATCTGAACACGGCTCAGGAAATTGTCCTCTCCTAATTTGTTCCACGTACAACAAGATTAAAAGATAGAATTCAACAAAAAACACCTCTGAGAAGAGGTGTTTTTTGTTATTATGCCGGAATTGCGAATATGAATGTCGTTCCTTCGCCTTCAACACTGCTCACTGTAATTTGGCCCTTATGGGACTCCACAATGTTCTTAACGATGGCCAGACCAATTCCCGTCCCTACGGTTTCTCCGCGAACCCGAGCTTTATCAGCCTTGTAGAACCGGTCAAAGACAAACGGAACATCATCAGGTGGAATGCCCGCCCCTTGATCCGAAACGGCAAACTGCACCGCTTCACTTGCACCCAGTGCAATCCGATCCACTGATATTTCAATTTGTTTACCTGAAGGAGTATGCCTGAAGGCATTATCGAGCAAGTTGGTCAGGACCTGTTCCAGCTTGTCTTCATCGGCAGCCTTTATGATCAGATCTGCATGGTTCCTTCGAAGCAGCAGCTCAATATCCTGTTCCTTTGCCCGAACCGAGAACTTGCGGTACACCCGATCACATAAATCACCAGCATCTACGCTCTGCAGAACCAGCTCGGCATGCCCGGCTTCCATCCGTGTCAGGTCCAGCAAGTCTTTAACCAGCCTTCCCATTCGGAGTGATTCCTCATGAATGACCTGAATCAGTTCACGGCTTTCTTCGGGAGAGGCCGCCATACCATCCAGCAGCGCCTCACTGTAACCCTGCATCATGGACAGCGGGGTGCGAATTTCATGAGAAACGTTTGCGATAAAATCCGTCCTCATCTTCTCAAGCTTTACCTGCTCCGTAATATCACGCAAAACCGCCACTGCACCACGATTAATATCATCCGAATACAAGGGAGCCATATGCGCTTCCCATACTCCGTGCTTGACATGCAGATCGGCCATCTGGTCCCTGCCGTCCTTCATCGTTTTATTAAAAAGTGCTGTCAGCGGTTCTGGTATCACTTCTGCAGCCCAGCCTCCGCCCTCCTGGCCGGTGTCCCATTTCAATCCCTGCCAGGTTTCCATCACTTGACGTCCAGGAGGATTGGCGAGAATGACATCCCCCTTGTTATCAAATGTAATCACCGCATCACTCATGCTGCGCAGAACGCTGGAGAGGTGCTCCTTTTCATGATTCAGGCTGCGAATCGTCGTCTCCAGCTCTGCAGCCATATGATTAAACGTATTCGCAAGCTCACCAATCTCGTCGCTGGTCACCAGATTAAGACGGGTATCGTATTTACCTTTTCGAATCGCATTGGCTGCTTCGATTAACTGCTGCATGGGCTGTGTAATTTTGGTAAGAAGAAACAAACCGAAAAATGTAGTCATGGCAAAACCAATAATGGAAACATACGTAAACAACCGTTTAATGTCTCCTGAATTGGAGCTGTTAAATACCGTATCAATATACGGAAGCAGAAACAGTCCCAGCGTCAGCAGGACACAGGCCACAAGCAGGGTGATGGTGATCCACAGCTTGCCGACAAGGCTTCTCCAAAAGTTCACGTTATTTCGGAACCTCCAGCTTATAGCCGACTCCCCACACCGTCATAATCATGGAGGCCGCCTCTGGCGACATTTTATTCAGCTTCTCACGCAGACGCTTTACGTGAGTATCCACAGTACGGAGATCACCAAAAAACTCATAGTTCCATACATCCTTTAAAAGTTCTTCTCTGGAAAAAACCTTGTCCGGAGAGGATGCCAAATAATGAAGGAGCTCGTATTCCTTCGGGGTAAGGTTGATCTCCTGACCGCCTGCCGTAACCCGGTGCGCATCATGCTCAATGACAAGATTCGGAAACACAATACTGTTGCTGGTATTGGTTTCTTTGGACAGGTATGCTGTGGCGGATGAGCGGCGCAGGATGGCCTTCACCCGGTAAATCACCTCACGAGGACTGAACGGTTTCACTACATAATCGTCTGCCCCAACTTCAAACCCCTGCACGCGGTTGATCTCTTCACCTTTTGCTGTAAGCATCAGGATTGGCGTCGACTTGACCTGACGCAGACGCGAACACACTTCCACGCCGTCCATTCCTGGGAGCATCACATCAAGCAGAATGAGTCCATAATCCTCGGTACTCGCTTTTCGAAGTGCCGTTTCACCATCCTCAGCCTCTTCGATTTCATAACCTTCCTTTTCCAAATACATTTTCAGCAACCGTCGAATACGTTCCTCATCATCCACTACCAGGATCCGGTTTCCATGATCACTCATCGGCAACAACCCCTTCATCTTCATATGGAAAATCAGAAGCAGTTCTTAAGCCTCAAGCTTAGAACCCTTCTGATTTGTTAACCACTTATTGTTTAAATGAACATTTAGTCCGTTCCTGCATAAGAATGCAGGCCGGCAATGATCAGATTGACACCCACCAGCGTAAACATCACGACGATGAAGCCAATCACGGTCAGCCAGGAAGAGTGTTTCCCCTGCCAGCCGCGGGACAAACGTAAATGCAGGTACACACTGTAAAACAGCCAGGTGATCAGTGCCCATATCTCTTTAGGGTCCCAGCCCCAGAAACGGCCCCAGGCAACCTCTGCCCAGATCATGGCAAATATTAATCCGCCCAGCGTAAAAATCGGAAATCCGATTGCAATGGCACGATAACTGATCTCATCCAGATCATCAGGATCCATTCTGCCTAATGCCGGCTGGATCATCTTGGCCAGTGGTCTGCGAATAATGGCTCTCAGCAGACCATAGAGGATCAATCCGCTGAATACAGACCAGAGTACAGTGTTCAGCTTGCGAGCAGCGTTGATTCCATGCATCCAGGAAGGGGCTTCAAAGAACGAATCCTGCATCCCAATGAAAGATTGTACGGATATCGCCTGACTGTCGTAAGGCGCCACAATTGGCGGCATGTCATAATCGACGGTGACCACTTGCTCCTGCTGTGTTTCTTCGTTCCACTTCATCTGGCTGAATTCAGCATGATACCCTCCGGCCCGGAAGCTGTACACAGAAACAATAAATCCAATCAGAACGACAATCATAAACATACAAAATTCCAGCCAGCGCTGTTCGCGCCGGGAGCTTTTGTCACTGCTGCCAAAGTTAACGGTCCGCAGCAAATGCATCAAACCCGCCACAAAACCGACGGCAAAGAAAGCATCACCCAAAGCGGCCATCGTTACATGAATACCAAGCCAGTATGATTTAAGCGACGGGATTAACGGCTGTACTTCCTGTGGAAATACGGCTGCATAGGCCATGATCAGAATGGCCAGCGGCAGTGCAAACAATCCCAACAAAGATTTCCGGTATAAGATATAAAGTACGATAAAGGCAATCATGATAGCCATGGATAAAAATGTCATGAACTCATACATATTGCTGACAGGCACATGGCCTGACCAAATCCATCTCGTAACAAAATAGGTTAACTGCGCAATCAATCCAATGACGGCTGTGTAAAAAGCGATTTTGCCCCACTTGGCCGTATGAGCCTCCGGTTCACGCTTTCGGAACCGCCTGCCCATGACAGCAACCCCGTAAAAAGTAAAGGCTAAACAGTATAAGAAAAAGGCAACGATAAAGGCGTCGCTGCTAAAATCAATTAAACTCATTCTTGGCTCCCCCCGTTATTGACCAGTGACTTCTCATCCACTTCCAGGTCCATCTGTTTGAGAATCGATGAAATTTCCTTCCGCAAACCGAACCAGTTCTTGTTCGTATGTGCGCCGAGCGTAAGCTTGCCATCGTCAACCCGGAGCCAAATACGGCGGTGCTGGAAATAGAAACCAAGAACCAGTCCAAGCATACCAATTCCCGCTCCGACCCACACAAACGGCATGGCTTTATCGATTCGGATATTGAGATATGTCGTGGATTGGGACAGTTCTACATCCTCCATGCTGCCTACTTCCAGATTAAAACGAAGTTCGCCTCCACCCAACTGCTTGTTCAGCGCATCCTGTTGAAAGCGCTCTTTATCAATTTGCTTAGGGAAATAGAAATACTGAACACCATCCTCAGGCAGATCCGGACCCTGGATCAAGAACAAAAATGCGGGAGCATTCTGACTGGAAGACATATTCGAAGGCTTGCCTTCAGCATTCAGTCCAAAATCGGAATATTTCTCTTTTAGAGTCATTGTGTATGGACCCACTTCATACGTTCTTTCCGGGTTTCTGATATTCAGTGTAAACTGGCCGAATTCTTCTCCGCTGTCAGCATGGACAAGGGTTGGAGAAACTGAAATAATGGTCGGCGTTAAATCATAGTCGAACTGATATGCCTTGAGCCCGTTATAGTTCAGCGGGTGGTTCACCTCGATCTGATGCCGCATCACTTCTTTGAGTTCTGGCTCCTGCCCCAGATCACAATTGGCTTCGCACTCATAAAGGATAGCCTGGGTTTCAAACTTCTCCGGCAGCACTTTCCCTTTGCCTTTAAATTCGTCTGGCAGATCCTCTTCACTATAGAACTGAACGGTAAAACCGTCATTTTCCAAATAGTAACTCGTGTCCGGAATCTGTTTAGGCTCTCCTTCCTGGAAACCCATATGGGTATCCATATGAAGTCCAGGCAGCCCTCTTGCCAGCACGGCCAGGAGAAACACGATCAGTCCAATGTGAAGGACATACGGTCCCCAGCGGCTAAAACGCTGCTTCTCAGCAAGCAGGGTGCCGCCATCCGTGCGGACACGGTAGCCTTTCTTCCGGATCAGTGGTGTGATCCGGTCAACCCACGCTGTGCCCTCATTGTTCACATCTGTTTGCAGTGTCACACGCTGGCGTGTCAGGAAAGACATATGCTTCGGCACACGCTGGCGGCTTAATGCTTTATAAAGCGGCAGCACACGATCCAGACTGCAGATCACCAATGATGCACCGATCATAACAAGCAGCAGTACGAACCACCAAGAGGTATATGTATGCGATAAGCCGAGCAGATAATAAATATGTCCCAGCTGCCCATACTCTTCCTTATAGTAAACCGATGGATCAATATTCAGAAATGTGCTTTCCTGTGGATATATGGAGCCCAGCATGGAGCCGATTGTAGTCATGATAATCAGATATATGGCCACCTTCACAGAAGAGAAGAAGTTCCATACCAGATCGATCACACCCGGGTTCTCTTTCTGAGAACGCCTTGCCACACCATCATATCGCATTTCCAAAATGTCCTGTGAAGCCGCTTCATCAGCCAGCGGCTTGCCACAGGCCTCACAGAGGACGGTGCCCACCGGATTTTGGTGTCCACATTCGCACTTGGTATTTACAATAAGTCCTTTTAACTCCTCACTCATGATCCGTTCACCAGCTGTTCAATTTGCTTATCCAAGGTTTCCAGATCAAGTTGACCAATGCGAATATGGTGTATCCTGCCGCTGCTGTCCACAAAAAACGTAGTCGGCATCGGTCCCACCCTGAAATCTGATACCGCGTCACGATTCGGATCCATCAACACCGGAAATTCCACGCCCATTTTCTGAGCAAAGTTCTCCACCGTCATTTTATCTTCACCGACATTAATGCCGATCACTTCTACGCCCTGATCTTTCCATTTTAGCCACTGTTCCTGCAGGGCTGGCATTTCACGGACACATGGCTCACAGTAGGTTCCCCAAAAATTAATTACCTTGGCCTGTCCGTCGAAATCATCCAGCGTGTGAACAGCTCCGTCCGAACCCAGAAGTTTGAACCCGGGAACCTGATCCCCTTCTTTCGGCACACCCTCTTTGCCCATGACGACGGTAACAATCGCATAGACACCCAGCATTAATATGGCCAGGAGGATAATAACTTGTACAGTTTTTCTAGATTTGCCCGTCATGATGCAGCATCCTTTCTATGACATCCCTCATAATGGTCCGCAGCAGGTGTGAACATCCTATGAACATTATAACGAAGTTTGTCATAAAATCGGGTACCCATTATGAAAATTATGTGTCAGGTTCTAGCGCTTTTTGCGGACTTGCCCTTCTGGTCTGGTGTTCTTTGCCGACAGCGCCATCATGCGCAGACCGTTGATTTCGTCAGGGGTCAGATGCCGGTAAACACCACGCTTCAGGTTCTGCAGCAGTAGATCACCATAGGAAATACGTTTCAACCGGATTACTGGATGAGAGATCGCATCAAACATTCTTCTCACTTGGCGGTTGCGTCCTTCATGAATCGTGATTGAAATGACTGCCTGCTTGTTGTCAGGATCCACATCCTTGTATTCTACCTCTGCCGGTGATGTCATTCCGTCATCCAGCATAACGCCCTGGCGCAGCTTGTCCAGTTCCGAACCATGCGGAACTCCCTTCACCGTAGCCAGATACGTTTTGGGTACATGGTACTTGGGATGGCTGAGCAGGTTGGCAAATTCACCATCGTTTGTAAGCAGCAAAAGCCCTTCCGTATCGTAATCCAGCCGCCCAATCGGATACACGCGTTCTTTGACGCCTTTTAAATAATCCGATACGATTTTGCGGCCTTCCGGATCGGAAGCGCTTGTAATGACACCCTTCGGTTTATTCAGCACAACATATACTTTCTTCTCATTCTTGATCGGCTTGCCCATGACGGTAATCATGTCTTCATCAGGATCCGCCTTCGTACCGAGCGCAGTTACGGTCTCTCCGTTCACCTGCACCTTTCCTCCCAGAATGAGTTCCTCGCACTTACGGCGGGATGCAATCCCGGCCTGTGCCATAATCTTCTGTAATCTTTCCATGTTCTTTAGGTCACCTCATCCCTAATGATACCCACCTGCAGGATAAATCACAAGCGCATTCCACGGGAAATTGGATCCAGGACATTGATCTCCATGCGGAAACAGATACAATGGCGAGATGGAGTACAGGCGGGAAAGCTCAATGATGATTTTGCTGGCTGCAAAAAGCTGTGTCTTTTGTTGAAGATCCATCAGTTCATAGCCCATATTAAAATCTCCTTCCAGACCTATAAAAATATACTCAGACTGGCGTAAAGTTGACAGCACCTCTACAGATCCGTCTTTTTTTATCATGAAATCCCAGTGCTCATGCTCATGCCCCTCTTCACTGCATGCCGTATGATGTATGACAAACCCTTCAAATTCCATGGAATCATCACTCCTGTTGATTTGGCATTGCATTAATGTATGACAAAGGAGCTTCCGAAGGTTTGGACTAATATCCCGCACAAAACAAAAAAGCCTGCTCATCCGAAGACAAACAGACATACGGCGATGGCCGCGACAAAACCGATCACATCGGAAAATAGTCCAACTTTGAGAGCATACCGCCCGTTGCGGATTCCTACAGCCCCAAAGTAAACGGTCAGAACATAAAGCGTTGTATCAGTACTTCCCTGAATGGTAGAGGCGATTCGTCCAATCATGGAATCCGGTCCGTACGTGTGGATCAGCTCTGTGGTATAAGCAAGGGAACCGGTTCCCGTTAGCGGCCTCAACATCCCTAAAGGCAAAATTTCACTTGGAACGCCAAGACCCTGCAAAAAAGGACCTGTCCATCCAACCAGAAATTCAAGCGCGCCTGATGCACGAAACACACTGATCGCCACCATCATACCTACAAGGTGAGGAATAATGGATATCGCAGTGGAAAATCCGTCTTTAGCACCATCCACAAACGATTCATACACCGGCACTCTTTTTGTATAGGCAAACAAAGGAATAAAGGCGATCAGCACCGGAATAGCCCATGTCGACAGGAGGTTTATCATTTCTAACAAGGAAGATCACCCTCTCCTCCGGTTTTGGTTTTTCCAAAAACGGATGACGGGCTCTGGGGCGGCTGTTTCGGTTTGACCGTAAACTTTCGGCACCACCTGTCAGCAGCAATGGCTGCCAAAGTTGCTACTGCCGTCGCAAGCAGCGTGGTTCCCACAATTTCTGCCGGATTGGATGAGTTATAATTCATCCGTATCGCAATAAGTGTCGTTGGAATCAGCGTAATGCTCGCCGTATTCAGCGCCAGCAGCGTACACATGGCCGGAGTGGCTGTCTCTTTATCCGGATTCAGTTTTTGCAGTTCCTGCATAGCCTTGATCCCCATCGGTGTGGCTGCATTGCCGAGTCCGAACAGATTTGCACTCATATTGGAAAGAATATAGCCCATGGCGGGGTGATTCTTCGGAACATCGGGAAACAAAAACCGAACGACAGGTCCCATCATCCTGGCCACTTTGGCGAGCAGGCCTGAATCTTCTGCCAGGCGCATTAACCCCAGCCAGAACACCAGCACACTGATCAAACCGAATGATACGGTGACACCGGTCTGCGCTCCGTCAAATGCTGCTTTTGTCACCTGATCGATATTTCCGTTTACTGCTGCGAATATAAACCCTGTTAATATCATTCCCATCCAGATGAAATTGATCATACCATCCCCCCGTTCTTGCAATTGCAATAGTGCTGTCTGCAGCCCGTAATCAAAGAGCCGTCAGGATGGGTCGCCAAACAATCGTTTCATTATCATTGCTGCGGCCTGCCCCAAGGAGAGTCTGTCTGCTGGCCTAGCTGCGGTCTCCCTGCTGTCTGCAGACGAATGTTCACCTCCGGGAAGAAGGCCTCCCTTGGCATATACAGGAACCCGGCCAAGAACACGATCGTTCAAGGTGATTTCAATGTATCCCCGCTTGCCAAAAGATAAATCCGGTACGGATATTTTGTGGAGCACCAGCTTTTTGACAACAGCAGCTTCTTCACTCGTATGCAGTGCGTACGAAAACTCTTTGCCAGTCATTAACGCCTGCCCCTGGATGCTTTGACCTTTTTGAATCATTGTCTTCAGCGGAAAATGTTCAAAACCATAATCCAAAAGATGAGCATGATCATTCCAGTCGTCACCGTCATTTAACGTTACTGCTGCAAGCTGCTGGCCATTACGGGTCGCTGAACTGACCAGACAGCGAAACGCTTTTTTGGTATAGCCGGTTTTCACACCATCTGCACCATCATATAAACGAAGCATTTTGTTTTTATTGCTCCATTTATAATCCCAGCTCTCATTCGGATTGGGTGCCGTTTTCTTTTCAGTCTTAACAATTTCACGAAATACGGGGTTCTGCAGCGCATATGCGGTAAGCCTGGCCATATCATTAGCCGTGGAATAATGGTCGTCATGATCCAAGCCGTGCGGATTCATAAAGTGGGAATGTTCCAGACCAAGCTCTTCCGCCTTTTTATTCATCAGCATGACAAATCCTTCTTCTGACCCTCCTACATGCTCAGCTATAGCAGAAGCCGCATCATTGCCGGAGCGGAGCATTAACCCGTACAGCAGATGCTCCAGCATCATTTCTTCGCCCAGCTTCAAAAACAGGGAAGAGCCCTCTTTTGCAAATGCATGTTTACTGACTTTCACCTGATCCTTCAATTTGCCGTGTTCGATCGCCACGATCGCCGTCATAATTTTTGTCAGGCTCGCAATTCGCATTCTTTTATCGCCTTCCTTGCTGTAAAGAAGCCGGCCTGAAGTAACGTCGATCAGTGCGGCCGCCTGGGCATGATTGGCTGGAGGTGCAGGCAAGGCAGCGTCAGGCGATGCCGCTGAAATCTGCGCTGCCGCATGTACGATATGGCTTTGTGGCACGATGGCTGTCCCTATACAGATCAGGGATGTCAATATGAGCAGGTACGGCCTCCAGGGCCGTTTGTTCAATCGCTTCATGGGTTTATCCTCCACTATCTGAAATCTTGTACAAGTATATGCAGCATTTGTCCGAGCTATGTCCGGGATTGATTCAGCAGTGTGCATAAAAAAACCCTCCGGATTTTAGCCGTGAGGGCAATTTTAGAAGATACACTTCTGAACAATTTAGTGGGAATTTTGATTTGTACTGCTGAAGTTGTCACTGCTGGTCTCGCGGCTGCCATTGTTTTGAAACATCGATTGAATTTGCTCCAGCAAATATGGAGTGGAGTCAATCAAGCGTTCGAACAGATGGGTCTGATTGTCCAGCGGCACGATGTGAACACCTTCTTTACCCACCACCAGAAAAGCGATCGGGCGAATCGAGACACCGCCGCCGCTGCCGCCGCCAAACGGCAGGCTGCGTTTGCTGCTTCCATGCTGGGCATCGTTTCCGCTGCTGCTGTAGTCGGAATTTGAATTGTAGTCGCTTCCGCCTGCAGCAAAGCCGAAGGCCACTTTACTGATTGGCAGGATAACTGTCCCATCCGGCGTGTTAACCGGATCACCCACAATGGTATTGACGTCAACCATGGCTTTGATGTTTTCCATGGCTGTTTGCATTAAGCCTTGAATCGGATGATCAGACATCGAGATTCCTCCTCTTTGGGTTATGAATGAAGACTTGCCACCGCTCTTGGTATTGTGTACGTAGACCCTGATTGATATGCATGGCACTAAACCTTGGACAGCATATGCTTCCATGTACGTAGTCCACCCTCAACTCTCCAAATACGGATCAACAGGCCGAATCCTGCGATCACAAGCCTCCAGACAGGCACACGGACAGTGCAATGAAAGGTGGTAGAAAAACTTGGCGGGCCGTTAAAATCCGGATAAATATGAATTTCCGGAGCACTTTTCAGTTTGAGATGAAAAGAAAGCCAGCCAAGAACGGTGTGCTTAAATCCCCAAAGTGTCCCTGAAGCTGTAGCGGTTTGAGCTGCATCATCCAGTGCAATATTGGATGACCACAAGACGGATGAGAGCTTGAATATTTTCATAGACTTCAGCAGCCATGTTTTGAAATCATCCGTTGCTTGAAGCAGTTTTTTGATGTCTTTCCATGAGAATCGACTGCCCTCCGATTCCTTGGTTTCCGATTCATCCCCTTCCGGCTGCCGGCGGCCAAAAAACGACTGTGGAAACTCCTCCTCCGAACTTCCATCCCCATCCTGTGCATCTCGAAACGGAACGGCAAAGCTCGGATTCCAAATTCCATACAAGGATTTGATATGAATCACGGCTTCCGTATTCCGGCCCGCCAGCATGATATGCGGGGTGATCGTGATGGTAGAGACTAATATCAGCACGCAAGCGATTAAAAGCAGCGCCAGCAAGGCGATTCCAATAATAATCCAGAATGTCATACCCAAACCTCCAAAGCATGTTAGGCAAGCTGTCTGGGTTAGTATGGCAATGTTGGCTTAAAGTGATACATTGCTGTTAAAACAAACAAAACCCGGGGTTATCCCCGGGCCTCATTCATCATAACTATTCATTTACATCATCAAAGGTCAGCTGCTGGTCATCCAGCTTGTTGAACAGAAGCTGGGTTTCCTCTTCAAGCGCATCTGCATCCGTCTCAAACTGGGAAGGTTCGGGCAGATCCTTGATGTGAGCCAATCCAAAATAGTCCAAAAAAGATTTCGTAGTACCGTACAGAATAGGTCTACCGATTGCTTCAGCACGCCCTACCTCGATGATCAGGCCTTTGTTGGTCAGCGTCTGTATCGCCCGCTCAGCCTTTACCCCCCGTATTTCCTCAATCTCTACACGAGTTATGGGCTGACGATAGGCAACAATGGCCAAGGTCTCCAGGGCAGCCTGTGAAAGCGATGATCTGGAGGGCGAATAAGCCAGCCTTTCAAAATAAGGAGCATGCTCTGCAAGCGTGGCGAGCTTGTAGCTGCCTGCGATCTGCATAATTTGTATCCCACGATGCTCGCTTTCGCAATCCCGTTTCATCTCATCCAGTGCATCCGAAATCAGCGCTGCAGGCTGCTCTGTAATTTCGGTCAGCTGCTTCATGGTCAGCCCTTCTTCTCCCGAAAGGAACAGCAGACCTTCAATAAGTGATTTCAGCCTCTGAAAATCCATCAAACTTGACTTCCCCTCTCCATTCCATCACGATGTCATCAAAAAGTTTCTCTTGAAAACACCAAATTTGTTTCATTTTCATCAATTCCAGGATCGCCAGGAACGTCACGACAATCTCATGCCTTACCATTTCTTCGTGCAGCAATTTCGAAAACAGCACTCTCCCGCCGGGACCTTCTGATTCCAAAATATGTACCACATCCCGGATCCGGTCTTTAACCGATATCTCATCCCGCTGAATCCGGGCATAAGAAGTCCTTTTGACGGCTTTGCTTAGCGCTTTATGAAAGGCAGCAATCAGATCAGCAGGCTGAAGTCCCTGCACAGGGTTTCCTTCCGCAACCGGCATATAAGGCGTGAGATCCTCCGGTTCTTTAGAATAAATCAGGCTCCGTTCCGATTCCCTCTCATGCAAATGCTCAGCAATCCCCTTATATTTACGATACTCGATCAAACGCTGAATAAGCTCCGCTCTCGGATCGACCTCATCATCCATATAAAAATCAAATTCATCCATCTCGATAACCGGAGGCTTGGGAAGCAGCAATTTGCTTTTGATCGACAGCAGCGTAGCTGCCATTACGAGAAATTCGCTGGTAATTTCAAGCTCAAGCTCTTTCATGTTCTGCAAATAAGCCATATACTGTTCGGTAATCTCACTGACGGGGATATCCTGGATATCAATTTCCGCTTGATCAATCAGATGCAGCAGCAGATCGAGCGGTCCTTCAAACGTCTCCAGCTTGTATAGTACGGTCACGCCAAATCCTCCCGCCGTAAAAATAAAATGCAGCGCCCGATAAAGGGCACTACATTAAATAAGCACTATTTTAGCTGTTTCGTCAAGTTCGCCATTTCAATTGCTGCCATCGCGGAATCCCAGCCTTTGTTCCCGGCCTTGGTTCCGGCACGCTCAATTGCCTGTTCGATGTTCTCTGTCGTTACGACACCGAAAATCGTCGGCACACCGGTTTTGAGGTTAATTGCCGACACGCCTTTGGCTACCTCATTGCACACATAGTCGTAATGTGTAGTTGAACCCCGGATGACGGTACCGAGTGTAATCACAGCATCGTATTTGCCGCTTTCCGCCATTTTTTGAGCAACTAGAGGAATTTCGAAAGCACCAGGCACCCAGGCAACATCGGTCTCATCATCTTTAACCCCGTGACGTTTCAACGCATCCAGAGCACCGCCCAGCAGTTTGGATGTAATAAATTCATTAAATCGTCCTACGACGATGCCGTAGCGAAGTCCTTCTGATACTAAGTTTCCTTCAAAATAATTAGCCATGATCATCAGCCTTCCTTTATATGGTTATATGGTTTCTTGGATATCAGCGATTCTGTTTCTCGTTCTGTTCAATATCATCAAAGGTCAGCAGATGTCCAAGCTTGCTCTGCTTCGTATGGAGATAACCACTGTTATCTTCATTTTCGGCCATTTGAATAGCCACTCTTTCCACAACCTCAAGTCCATAACCTTCCAACCCTTTAATTTTTCTGGGGTTGTTTGTCAATAAGCGAATTTTTGTGATTCCTAGATCCTTCAAGATCTGGGCACCAATCCCGTAATCCCGTAAATCAGGAGCAAAGCCGAGCTGTAGATTCGCATCTACTGTATCCAGCCCTTCCTCCTGCAGCTTGTATGCCTTCAGCTTGTTAATCAGACCGATCCCCCTGCCCTCTTGACGCATATACAGCAGCACACCATGGCCGGCTTCATGAATCTGACGAAGGGCCGCCTCGAACTGAGGTCCGCAGTCGCAGCGGTGTGAGTGAAATACATCGCCTGTCAAGCACTCGGAGTGCACGCGAACCAGAACGGGCTCATCACCATGTATTTCTCCTTTGACCAGGGCAACATGCTCTTTATTATCCACATCGTTGGTATAGGCGACAGCCTGGAACACGCCGAAGTCTGTGGGCATGCGTACAGACACTTCACGGTGAACAAGCTTCTCCTTGTCATTCCGATAATGGATCAAATCTTTGATACTGATCAGCTTGAGATTAAACTTGGTGGCAATTTCAGCAAGGTCGGGAAGCCGTGCCATGCTGCCATCTTCCTTGATCACTTCGCAGATGACGCCAGCGGGATATGAACCGCACATCCGGGCCAGGTCCACCGCTGCTTCTGTATGACCCGCTCTTCGGAGCACACCGCCGTCTTTGGCAATCAGAGGAAACATATGTCCCGGTCTGCGAAAATGAGCCGGTCCGCTTTCCGGATCCATAATTCCTTGAACCGTTACCGAACGTTCAAACGCCGAAATACCGGTCGTGGTTCTAACATGATCCACAGAAACCGTAAATGCCGTTCCATGATAGTCTGTATTCTGCACAACCATTGGCTTCAGATCCAGCTCTTCCGCTCTCTCGGCAGTAATGGGCAGACAGACTAGACCCCGGCCTTCTGTGATCATAAAGTTAATCACTTCAGGCGTTGCTTTTTCCGCCAGGGCAATAAAATCCCCTTCATTCTCGCGGTCTTCATCATCGACAACGATGATCACTTTGCCGTCTTTCAGATCCTGCAGTGCATCTTCAACACGACTGAACTCAAATTGCTCATCCACATCTGTCTCCTCCTTCTTTGATGGCCACAGCGGCTGTTTAAGAGAAACCGTGCTCAGCCAAGTACTCCATGCTAATGGAACTGCTTTTCGCTCTCTGACCGGCAGCCCGAGATCCGTATTGAAGCAGATGATCGACATATTTACCCAAAATATCATTTTCAATATTTACGGATTCCCCGGTCTTTTTTAAAGCCAGAACCGTTTCGGAAAGCGTATGTGGAATAATGGATACCGTAAAAGAAGCTTCCGTAGTACCAACCACCGTCAGGCTGATTCCATCCAGCGTCACCGAGCCCTGTGGAATGATATATTTAAACATTTCCGCATCATCAGGTGTAATTTCGTACACAATGGCATTTTGATCCGGGCGGATACGGGTGATGATTCCTGTCCCGTCCACGTGTCCCTGTACAATATGGCCGCCAAATCGCCCTCCGGCAGCCATTGCTCGTTCCAAATTCACCTTGCTTCCGGGCTGCAGTTCTTTCAAATTCGTATGCCTGTAGGTCTGAGGCATAACATCGACGGTAAACATGCCGTTCGCAATCGTTGTCGCTGTTAGACATACTCCGTTCACAGAGACACTGTCACCCAGCTTCAAATCGTCCATGATCCGGGAAGCGAGGATGCTCAGCACCATTGCTTCGCCTCTGCGTCCGATGACTCTCATTTCTCCGATTTCTTCAACCAGACCTGTAAACATGACCTCCCCCCCCTTGCACGAGTTTTCGTCAGACGGCCGCAGATCCTCCGTCCAAATCGGTTTACCCGAGATACAAATATTATCCTCCAGCTGCTCAATGGTAAGATCCTCCAGAAGAACAGCTTGGCTCATCTGCTCTACCCCGCTGAAGGTGAAACTGGAAGGAGCCCCTAGACCACCAACAATTTTAGGGGCAATAAAGAGAACAATCCGGTCCACGAGCCCGTTCTCCAGCATGGATCCGTTCAGGGTACCCCCACCTTCCAGAAGGATCGAACCGATTTCCCGTTCACCTAACTGAATCATGGCTTGATCAAGATCTACACGAGGGCCTGTTCCGCAGGTGAGGACTTCCACCCCTGATGCTTTTAAAGAGTCTGCTTTTTGTGAATCCCCCTGCTCCGTGGTCAAGATAATCACAGGCGAGAGTCCATCGTGAAGCAGGCGGCTCTCCAGCGGAATTCTGAGCTTGGAATCTACGATAATGCGTGTAGGATGAATGCCTTGTACAGGCAGGCGTGTCGTAAGCTGAGGATCATCAGCTATCAGTGTAGAAACGCCTACCATGATTCCTTGGTGACGATGCCTGAGCGTATGTACTCTTTCTCTGGCAGCTTCATTGGATATCCACTTGCTGTCACCGCTTTTAGAAGCGATTTTGCCATCCAGCGTACTGGCTGTTTTAAGCGTAATATAAGGTTTTCCTGTCGTGATGAACTTGATGAATGATTCATTTAAACGACGTGCACGATCTTCCATGAGGTGAACGTCCACTTGAATACCGGCTGCCCGCAGCATTTGTATTCCTTTGCCGGATACCTGTGGATTGGGATCCTCCATGGCCACAACCACACGCGCAACACGCTCGGCAATCAGCCTCTCACTGCATGGCGGCGTTTTACCGTAATGGCTGCACGGTTCCAGCGTAACGTAGACTGTACTTCCGGCGGCTTCTTCACCAGCCATGTTGAGCGCATGCACCTCAGCATGCGGTGTGCCCCGTTCCAAATGCGTGCCTACACCAGCAAGCTTCCCGTCTTTGACAATGACACAGCCGACCACAGGATTAATCCCGGTCTGTCCCTGTGCTCTTTCAGCCAAATCAAGGGCAAGCGACATATAGTATTCGTCATTAATAACCTTCAACCAGTAATCCCCCCGTCAAGTCTAGTATGATGCTCTGCCTCCTGTAGACGGCAAGCAAAAAGCCCTGTCTGGATACAGATCCAAACAGGGCATTAGGTACACGGGAGTGTGTTTATGAGATGACATATGATGCGTCAATTCAACATAAAGAAAAGCAGAGAAAGTGAAATACACTCTCAAAGCAAAACTTTGTGAAAATCAACACACATCAGAGTGGTTATCTCTGTAAGATGCGCAGGTCCCTTGCAGGTACCAGCACATTCTTCTCCTTCTCCCATCCAGACTATACTGTCGGTCCCGGATTTTCACCAGGTCCACCGGATCTACACGTGTAGTACCGGGTCACGGACTGAGTCATTCAGCCATTGACGGCTGATGACATCACCGCCGGTAGGGAATTTCACCCTGCCCCGAAGGAAATGTGCTATTTAATTGTATAGCGGACCTATTCTTCCCAGACTTTAACTTCTTTCATCTTGTCGCCTGGTTTCACATTGTTGACGAGCTCCATCCCGCTGGTGACTTTACCGAAAACGGTATGTACTCCGTCAAGATGCGGCTGTGGTGAGTACACGATGAAAAATTGGCTTCCACCCGTGTTACGGCCTGCGTGAGCCATCGACAATACGCCAGTCTCATGCTTTGTTGTGTTCGTTGCGGTCTCGCAGTCAATTGTGTATCCAGGACCGCCTGTTCCGTTCCCTGTCGGGCATCCGCCTTGAGCTACAAATCCCGGAATAACACGATGAAAGCTTAAACCGTTGTAAAAGCCGCTGTTCGCCAGTTTTTCAAAATTCGCAACGGTGTTAGGAGCTTCTTCGGGCAGAAATTGGATTTCTACAACCCCGCCGTTTTCCAGTTCAATGGTACCTTTTTTCATATTCCATTCACGTCCCTTTACTTTATATTTGCCGCAAGTGCGGCGAGTCAATATTCCCAAGTGTGGATCACGTAACCCATTGTATCTTATTATGAGATTCCTGTCCAAATGTCAAAGAAAAACAGGCCGCCGTCCTGTTGGTTCTGGCAGCCTGTTCCCTAAGCTTTATAGCTTTTACTTAAATACGGATTCCTTGGTGACCCGTTCAGGAACCACATCAAGGCGTACGATATCATTCAGGCTTTCACGACGGACAACCAGTTCGCTGCTGCCATCTTTAACAAACACAACCGCTGGCTTGCGAATCCGGTTATAGTTGCTGGCCATGGAATAGTTGTAAGCTCCTGTGCAGGATACAGCCAGCAGGTCTCCGGATTCAACCTTCGGCAGATCCAGATCCCAAATCAGCATATCGCCGCTCTCACAGCATTTACCTGCGATGGATACGGTCTCCTCGACCTTATCGTTAGCACGGTTTGCAAGGACCGCTTCATACTTGGATTCGTAAAGTGCAGGACGAGGATTGTCAGTCATTCCCCCATCTACTGCAACATACTTACGGACGCCAGGAATATTCTTGCTCGTTCCAACGGTGTATAACGTGGTTCCTGCATCCCCGACAATACTGCGGCCCGGCTCTACCCAAATCTCAGGAAGATTGTCACTGATTCCGGCAAAATGATTCTTCACGGCATCTGTAATGGCCTTCACGTACTGAGATACTTTCAAAGGAGTATCTCCCTCTGTATAACGGATACCAAATCCTCCGCCCAAATTCACAACTGTAAACGTAACACCCAGCTGCTCTTTAACCGAAGATGCAAATTCAGCAACCCGCTGAACCGCCATTTGGAAGCCTTCAACTTCGAAGATTTGGGAACCGATATGAGAATGCAGCCCAAGCAGCTGAAGATTAGCCTGCTCGGAAGCCAGTTTAATGGCGGTAAACGCAGATCCATTACCGATATCAAAGCCGAACTTGGAATCCGTCTGGCCTGTAGAAATATATTCATGGGTGTGTGCCTCTACTCCAGGGGTCACACGTAGCAGAATTTTCACATGAACCTGCTTCTCAGCTGCAATAGCCTGCAGAAGGTGAAGCTCGACTTCATTATCAACGACAAAGCAGCCGATTTTGGCATCAATCGCCATTTCAATCTCTTCAGGTGTCTTGTTGTTTCCATGGAAATGAATGCGCTCAGCCGGGAATCCTGCCTGCAGAGCGGTAAACAGCTCGCCATCAGAAACAACGTCAAGCGACATGCCTTCCTCTTCTGCGAGACGGCACATAGCCATCACACAAAATGCCTTACTGGCGTAAGCAACCTGGAAGTTAAGTTCAGAAGCTTTAAACGCTTCAATGTATTCACGGGCACGGTCTCTGACCGCCTGCTCGTCTACAATATAAAGAGGGGTTCCATACTGAGCTTTCAGCTCTGCTGTGTCACAGCCTCCGATTTCAAGATGACCCCGTTCATTGATTTTGCTAGTACCGTGTAAAAACATGCCTGCAATTCCTCCGATCAGTATTTAAAAAGTGATGTAATCGAATAATTGTACACAGTATAGCAGACAATGCCATCAAATAAAATGGATTTTTCGACACAACGTTTGTGTTAATCACGCTTCGTTTCCGTCCGGTTTCATCTCTGGTCCCATCTTGCTGTTATCTCTTGTTTTGTTTAGTGACGGTCTTTTTCTTGAGTACAGCAGCGGTTTGCGCAGAAGTACTTCACCCATAGACTTTGCACTAAATGGTATAAACGGCCACAGATAAGACGAGTTATAGGAACGGTGTGTAGCCAGCAGAAGAATAAGCAGCGTGGTCCCGATCACAAACCCCTTTACCCCAAACAGAGCGACCGCAATTAATAAAACCAGGCGGAAGGCCCGATTCGCCAGACCCAATTCATAACTCGGGGTTGCGAACATCCCGATCGCTGCAACAGCCATATAGAGCACGACCTCGTTCACGAAAAATCCGGTTTTTACCGCAATGTCTCCGATCAATATGGCTGCGATTAACCCCATTGCAGAGGACAAAGGGGTCGGTGTGTGAACCGCAGCAAGCCTCATTAAATCCACACCAAACTCGATGATCAGAAACTGCATAATAATGGGCAGCTTTGCATTTTCCTGAGGACCTAGAATCTCCAGCAGAGGCGGTTTAAGCTCCGGATGCACGACCAGCAGCATCCACAATGGCAGCAGAAACATGGATGCAAAAATGCCGCCGAAACGGATCCAGCGCAGATAGGTTCCCATAAACGGCGTCTGCCTGTTCTCCTCTGCATGCTGACACAGGTCAAAAAAAGTCGTCGGCATAATCATGACACTTGGTGATGTATCCACCATAACAACCACACGGCCTTCAAGGAGATGGGATGCCACAACGTCAGGCCGCTCTGAATATCGGACTAATGGATACGGATGCCATCCCCGATTGACAATGGCTTCCTCCAGCTGCTTGTCAGCGAGCGGCAGTCCTTCCAGGTCCAGCTTCTGTATTTTGTCCCGGATGGCTTCCACCTGAACTCTGTCGACAATATCGTCGATGAAAACAAGCCCGACATCGGTTTGTGTCCGGCGCCCCACCTTGATAATTTCGCAGTGCAAACCAGGGTCGCGCACTCTTCTTCGTACCAGATTAATATTCGTGAGCAGGGTTTCGGTAAACCCGTCTCGGGATCCGCGCACCACCCGTTCAATCTGTGGCTCATCCGGACTTCTTGAAGGATAGGTCCGTGTATCCAGAATGATGGCCCGGCCCTCTCCCTCAACGAATATTGCACTTTGTCCGGTCAACGATTCATTGATCGCCACACTCAGCTTGTTCGTCTCACTGACCTGTACATAAGGAATGTACTGGTTTTTGATGGCGTTTAAAGCGTGATTCTCTAAATCCTCTGGGCTAAGAAGTGTCAGGCGGTTTAATATCAGCGTGGTCACATCCGCATTGATCAGACCATTCACGAATAAAATGCCGGTTTCTTTACCTCCGATCACCATCTCCCGAAGAATGATATCGAACGACAGGTTCAGTCCCATAACCTCATCCAGCGTCTTTTTCAAATCTTTCATATTGGTCGGGATCTCATCTTTTCCCAGCCAATAGGCTACCGCTTCCGCTGTGTTGGCAGATGACTCTGCATATCTCTTCTTAAGATGTGCCTCTCGTTTTGCATCATTCATGACTTCGGTCGGCACAATCGGGATCTTTTCTCCATCGTTACCGGAATGATGTGTTTGGTCATCCATATGACTGCCCCCTCTTGTCCAGCATAATAATTATGGCCTGTAAATAAACCAGTCAAATAAAGAACCTGCCACTTTTCCTGCGACCATCGCCGTCAGCAGACCAAACAGATATCCTGTCAGCCTCAGGCGTTTTGCTAAAATTGGCAGTACATTCAGCACTTCGGTGAGTGCAGCTGCAAGCATACCGACAAAAATACCGCACAGCAGACCGATGAATGTGCTCACAACCCCGCCTAATGGCACTTTCCACATCCAGAAATCTGCCATCGTACCCATGAGTGAACCTGCAATCAGAGCCCCCTCGTACCAATGGACCCGATGATAAGTAAACGTTAACTGGGCAAGCCGGGGCACGATATCCAGCACGATAATAAGAGCTATAACACCGCCGCCTACGGCTATACCACCTGCCACCCCGAGCAGGATAGACAGCACATCCTGAAGCTGAAGCATTAACGTTTTTTTCCTGAAGGCAGTACGGGCTGAACCGGTGTTCCCAGCTTTCGGTATTCTTCGGCTACCACATACTGGTCCAGATTTTCTTGATAAAGAAACATTTCTACTTCCAGGGGTGTGGGTTCTTCATTCCATTTCTTTCGAAACAGGTGATTAAAAAACACAGTCATGCCAAAGCCGATCCCGAGCGAATACGCAATCTGGAACAGATACGGATGCTCATCACGCTCTCCAGTCACCATTTCAACGATGCGGATCTGAACTTCCAGCATATTCACATCGGCGTGAAAATTCATAATGGTCAGTGCAGATCCGAAAAACAGCAGCAGCCATACAAGCGGAAACCATATTAAAGACGGCTTGGTCGCACTGCTGGTCAACTCGACAAGAGTATGATGATGTCCCATGGGTTCAATATGGACCCCGGGAATCAGCTGGCGGATTCTAGGTATGATCTGAATGAGATCCAGCAGCAGGCGATTGCCATCCCGATCCTTCGGCTGAGCAAGCTGCAGGCTTTGAAGCGGTTTTTCCCATTCTGGATCACAAATAATAAACGCCACATCTCCTAGTAGAATGATCTTATCCCGGGGCAGCCGGATTCGGCTGCGGAGCTGCAGAAAGACCGTCGGAGCGGAATTCCTGTTCATCCGAAACACCCCTTTGCTGCTAAATTACTGTTAGTATGGGAAAAACATGAGGGTGTTACTCGAAAATAAATATCCATATACAGGAAGAGATTTTGAGGTATCAAGGCAATAGGGGCAATTCGTACGCGGAACGTTTCATTACATTAAATGGGGCCGTTCCCCAAGATCTAAGATCTTGGGGAACGGCCCCTGTGTGAAAAGATGCTTTAAACTTACTGGGCGATCTGATTACGGATATTCTGCAAAATTTTCTTCTCCAGCCTGGATACCTGCACCTGTGATATCCCGAGCCGGGTCGCGACCTCAGACTGGGTCTGGTCCCTGTAGTATCTGAGGTACACGATCAGACGTTCCCGCTCGGAAAGGCCTCCAATGGCTTCATTCAAAGCTAATTTGTCAAACCAACGCTCTTGGGACTCGTCTGCGATTTGATCCATCAAGGTGATCGGGTCTCCGTCATTCTCAAATACAGTCTCATGTATCGAGGTTGGCGGCTTGTTCGCTTCCTGGGCAAATACAACTTCCTCTGGCGTGACCCCAAGCTCTTCGGCCACTTCTTTAATAGTCGGGAGACGATCCAGGTATTTCGACAGCTCGTCCCTCTTCTTACGGACTTTATTAGCCATCTCTTTCAGAGAACGGCTTACTTTTAACGTACCATCATCACGTAGAAACCGCTGAATTTCACCGATAATCATCGGCACAGCATAGGTTGAGAATTTGACATCATAACTTAGATCGAACTTATCCACGGATTTCAAAAGCCCGATACAGCCGATCTGAAACAGATCCTCCGGCTCATATCCGCGATTCATAAACCGCTGTACAACCGACCATACCAGACGAATGTTACAATTCACCAGTGTATCTCTAGCTACATTATCACCGCTTTGGCTAAGTGCGATCAGACGTTTCACCTCAGCGTCATCCAAATAAGTCTGCGAAGCTTTCTTCACATCGGCATCCATGTGTCCAACCCCTAATTATACAAAGCTTTCTTGGATTCAATCCTTTTCTTCATTTTGATCGCGGTGCCGGTTCCCGGCTCACTGACGACATCAAATTCGTCCATGAAGTTTTCCATAATCGTAAAACCCATCCCCGAACGCTCCAGTTCAGGCTTGGACGTGTAAAGCGGCTGCTTGGCCATCTCCAGGTCCTCAATTCCGTGTCCTTTATCTTCAATGACAAGGGTAATGATGTCACCATCAATCGCAGCCTCAATACGGACAACGCCTGAGGGATCGCTGTCATAGCCGTGGATGATACTGTTGGTCACCGCTTCGGAGACGACAGTTTTCAAATCACTCAGCTCATCCATAGTCGGATCCAGCTGAGAGATAAAAGACGCCACAGCCACCCTGGCAAAGGATTCATTCTCCGACTTGGCGGCAAATTCCAGCATCATGAAATTATGCTGTGCTTGTCCCTGATTCATGACACAACCTCCAACCCCGAGAGTGCGGTGCCCTCGTTCTCATATATAGGCATAATTTTGAACAAACCTGACATTTCCAGAAGGCGGTATACAGCAGGTTTCACATCGCATACTGCCATTTTTCCGCCCTTTTGTTTTATGAACTTATAACGTCCCAGAATAACCCCGAGACCCGAACTGTCCATAAACTCCAGTTCTTTAAAACTTAAAATCAGATGCTCCGTCTGGCGCCGCTGGATGGCTTCATCCATCTGCATCCGAACGAGATCTGCGGTATGGTGATCCAGTTCACCGGACAATCTGACGATCAGCACATGGCGCTGATGCTCCATTTCAACATTCAGATTCATGCTTGTTCACTCTCCTCCCTGACTTGAACAAGAATTTCTACGTTGGGATTTCACTTTCCTGCTCCATGACAAAACTAGAAGAAAACTCCTAAGAATCTACATGAAACAGTTTTCCTGTCGTACGCTTGAATAATTTCCAGAACCCGGCCTTTGAGATGTCAGATGCCGATTTAAGTTCAAATTCTTTCACCAGGTGATCTCCTTGATAAACGGACAATTTGCCGATGACCTGACCTTGGGCAACAGGCGCCTTAATGCTCTCAGGCAGTGTAAGCTCATGTCTGAACTGGGACGAATCGCCGCCTTTTTTGACCAGAACGCGGTAATCCTGCTCTGCCTGCAGCTGCAGCTCCGGCTGAGAACCTTTTGAAATTTTCACCGTGCCCAGCATTTCACCCTTCTTGTAGACTGGATGCATGACGTATTGCGAAAAGGCGTAATCAAACATTTTCGAGATTTCTTCATTTCGGGTTTTCGTATCCGGTGCTCCCAGCACCACGGCTACAGTCCGGAGTCCGTCCCGCATGGCCGTTGCAGACAGGCAGAATTTCGCTTCCGAGGTATAGCCTGTTTTCAATCCATCGGCACCTGCATAGAAACGGACCAGTTTATTTGTATTGACCAGCCAGAACGGTTTCTCACTGTCTTTTCGCAAATAATCCTGATAAGCCCCTGTGTATTTTGTAATGCCATCATATTGAAGAAGTTCACGGCTCATCACAGCAATGTCATGCGCTGAGCTGTAATGGTTTTCTGCCGGAAGACCATTACAGTTCGCAAAATGGGTATCTTTCATGCCCAGCTCCTCCGCTTTGGCATTCATCATTTTTACAAAATCCTGTTCTGATCCTGCAATTTTCTCAGCCAGTGCCACGGAAGCATCATTTCCTGAGGCCATGGCAACACCTTTCAGCATTTCTTCGACTGTCATTTCCTCTCCGGGTTCCAGGAAAATTTGGGAGCCGCCCATGGACGCCGCATGCTCACTTGCTCTGACTTTATCACTCCATTTCAGCCTGCCATCCTTAATAGCCTCCATGGTCAGCAGCATGGTCATAATTTTCGTGATGCTGGCGGGAGGCAGCTTATCATGGCTATTCTTTTCATAAATGACAGTCCCGGTATCGGCATCCAGCAAAATGGCTGAACGTGCATTTGGAGCTAGCTCCGTATTATTCAATGCGCTCGATTTGGTTTCATCCGCATATCCGGCTGCAGCCGGCAGCAGCAAACAACATGCCAAAAATCCGGCTATTACTATTTTTTTCAATTCGTCCCCTCCTGACATTGGTTACAGCGAGACCGCAGGTTTGCGGCTTATGTTTCTCATTGTCGTCAGGATGGAACTAAATTATTCCAGATGATAGGGTTATCGTACAATAATTTTGCTAAAAGGTTATAAAAAAAGATCTGACCGGAAGCTTGGTAGCTCCAGCCAGATCCTATTGATTTATTTCAAATGGGTTACATTTCCGGTATGATTGCCATCACAAGTTCCAGGAACGTTTCACGTACCTTCTCGGCCGTTTCCATGACTTCTTCATGGGAAAGCGGCTGATCCAAAATGCCTGCTGCCATGTTGCTGATACAGGAAATGCCCAGCACTTCCAATCCGGCATGACGGGCCACAATTACCTCGGATACCGTAGACATGCCTACAGCATCTGCACCAAGTGTACGAAGCATGACGATTTCAGCTGGTGTTTCATACGTTGGGCCGAGCAGACCTGCATAAATGCCTTGCTGCAGAGAGATCCCTTTTTGCTTGGCCTTATCCAGTGCTAAACTCCGCAGTTTGCGGCTGTATGCCTGAGACATGTCCGGAAAGCGGACACCCAGCGATGAATCATTAGGACCGATCAGCGGATTTCGCCCTGTCATATTCAAATGATCTGTAATGAGCATCAGATTACCCGGCTCAAAGGAAGTGTTGACACCTCCGGCAGCGTTTGTTACGAGCAGACTCTTTACGCCGAGCTGTTTCATAACCCGGACCGGGAAAGCTGTCATTTCCGGACCATATCCTTCGTACATATGAAAACGGCCTTTCATCATGACAACCGGTCGTCCCTGTATGGACCCCAGCAGCAGTTCGCCTTCATGTCCTTCTACGGTCGAGACAGGAAAATGCGGGATATCGCTGTAAGGAATCGAAATGGTCTGCTCCATCAGTTCGGACAGCACACCCAAACCGGAACCCAGGATAAGACCTACTTCGGGCTTAACACCGCCTTTGTTTTCAATATAAGCTGCTGCTTCCTCAATCATTACTGCTTGTGTAGATATCATTTCAAGCATCTCTCCTTTAATTTGTAATCTATTTATTTGAGCTGTGACAAAAAGCTTTCTCCATGCTCAGGCGGCTTAGCACCGAAGTTATGGGCAATGGTAGCTCCTACATCTGCAAAAGTTTCTCTCAATCCCAAATGCCCGCTCTGCTGAAGTCCAGGACTGTACAGAAGCAGGGGAACATATTCGCGTGTATGATCAGTCCCTGTATGAACGGGATCATTGCCATGATCCGCAGAAATAATCAGCAAATCGTCCTCTTTCAAAGTCTCCATAATGCCCGGCAGCGCCCGGTCAAAATCAGCCAGTGCTTGTCCGTATCCTTCGGGATCCCGCCGATGGCCGTACAACGAATCAAAATCCACGAGATTTGTAAATAACAGTCCTTCAAAATCAGACTTCATCAGCCGTATCGTTTCCTGAATGCCATGTTCATTGCTTTTTGTCGGAAAGGACTGGGTCACACCTTCACCAGTGAAGATGTCATTAATTTTCCCCACGGCAATAACATCCAGATTATGATGCTCCAGCGCGTTCATCACCGTCGGTTCCGGAGGCTTAATCGCATAATCATGCCGGTTCGATGTGCGGACAAACTGTCCCGGGGCGCCGGTAAATGGCCGCGCAATGACCCGGCCCACGGAAAATTCCGGCTGAAGTGTCAGGCTGCGGGCCGTTTCACACGCTCTGTACAGCTCGTCCAGCGGGATGATATCCTCGTGTGCCGCGATCTGAAATACGCTGTCTGCTGAGGTGTATACAATCCATGCTCCGGTTTTCATCTGTTCTTCGCCAAATTCTTTAATAATCTCTGTCCCCGAAGCAGGCTTATTACCAAGCACTTTGCGGCCCGTAGCCTGCTCGAACTGTGCAATCAAAGCAGACGGAAAACCTTTCTCATAGGTGTTAAACGGTGTTTCCACTTTAAGGCCCATCAGTTCCCAGTGACCCGTCATCGTATCTTTGCCCACCGATACCTCCTGCATTTTGCCGTAATAGCCCCGCGGTGCATCTTCAGCCGGAACATTCGGCAGGGATTCTATATTTCCAAGTCCCAGCTTTTGCAGGTTCGGAAGGGAGAGCTCTGCATTGTGTTCCAAAATGTGACGCAAAGTATGAGCCCCGGTGTCACCGAATTGTGCTGCATCCGGAGCTTCGCCAATACCTACACTGTCAAGTACGATAAAGCAAATCCGACGATATGGTTGAGTCATTTCAATTCCCTCCTGAGCAGTTCTGTAATTACTGTGAATTAACGTCATTCCATAGCATGTCTATGCACGGACAGCTTACCTCTTATCCGCACGGGGATGGAAATTGTCGTACACGTCCTTCATACTCTTTTTGGCTGAATGGTACATCTGGGTCGTTGAGAGATCTGCATGACCAAGCATCTCCTGAACAGATCGCAGGTCAGCCCCGTTGTCCAGTAAATGAATAGCAAATGAATGACGCAGGGTGTGCGGTGTGAGGTCATCTTCAATCCCTGCCGTTTTGCCGTACTTTTTTATGATTTTCCAGAATCCCTGACGGGTGAGATGCTGTCCCCTGCTGTTGAGGAACAGCGATTTAACGGATACATCATCCTTCAGCAGCCGATCTCTCATATACTTGAGATAATGATCAACACTCTCGGCCGCCAAGCGGCTGATTGGCAGAATCCGCTCCCTGCCTGAACTTCCATTGCAGCGTATATAGCGCATATCCGTATTGACATCCTGGACCGTCAGATTGACAAGCTCAGATACCCGTATCCCTGCTGCATAGAGCAGCTCCAGCATTGCCTTATCTCTTGCCCCGTGCGGAGACCAGATATCGGGCGCAGCAAGAAGGGCTTCCACCTGTTCTACAGTAAGGGATTTCGGCGGTTTACGCTCCGGTTTGGGAGACTCCAGCATCACGGTAGGATCCTGGATGATGACTCCCTTTTGGACGAGGTACTGAAAAAACGACCGAAGAGAGACGATACATCTCATGATGGTAGATGATGCTCGCCCCTGCTGTTTCAGGTGTCCAATATACAAGCTCAGGACCGTGCGATTCACATCTTCCGGCGCTTTAAGACTTCGTTGTTCTGAAAATTCAATAAAACCCGCAATATCACTACGGTAGGACTCCAGTGTATTCCGGCTCCATGATTTCTCATCAGACATATGTGTTATATACGACTGCAAGTGTTCCTTCATAGGCTATTCTGCTCCTTACATCTGCTACCATATACAGTGTTGTTTATTCCCCGTACCAGTAGTAAAGCTTTAACCGCTCACCCGGTGAATACGGATTGTCCTGAAGGCCCTCCGGATAAAATGCTTTTACGGCATGGCCTGCCGGCACCCGGTACGGATCCGGAGGTGCAATCCAGCGTCCTGCCCATCCCAAAACTACATAAAAAACAAGTGTCAGAATGGCAAATACAACCGTGAACCTAAAAAATGCTGCAATATCCCGGATTGAAATAATCATATACTTCTTACCGCCTTTCGCTGCCGTCTTGTCCGTATAACAAGGTATGATCTGGCAGTATACGATATGACGGTGTAGAGACTTATCATTCTGTAAACGAAAAAGCATATTCTAAAACGCATCGGCTTTCATGATCAGCGTGACCTTGGTTCTGTTTACGACTTCTCACTTCTCAAAAAAAGCCCTCTCGGAAACTGCATTTCCGTAAGAGGGCTGTTCTAAGTGTGGTTGACCACTGTGCCAATCCTGCCGTACCAAAAATTCCATTAGGCTTCTGGATCATCCTGACTGCTTTTCTCCTTGCACCGGAAGCAAATCCCGTGAAAATCCAGCCGATGATCATGAACCGTAAAATTAAATTCTTGCTCCAGTCGTTCTTCAAGCGGTCCCAGCCAATCTTCCCGTATTTCATCCATGCTTCCGCATTGGGTACATATCAAATGATGATGATGATGCTTGGACGTATCTGTCCGTAAATCATAACGTGCGACACCGTCGCCAAAGTTAATCTTCTCCACCACATGCAGCTCGCTCAAGAGCTCCAGGGTACGGTACACGGTCGCCAGACCAATTTCCGGTGCTTTCTCTCTGACAAGCATAAACACGTCTTCCGCGCTGAGATGGTCATCCTCATTCTCTAACAATACGCTAACTGTGGCTTCCCTCTGGGGCGTTAATTTATAGCCATGGGATTGTAACTGCTGTTTGATTTTGTCGATCCGTGCTTCCATCGTTCCCCTCCCCCTTGGAAATCACTGCACGTAATTGTCACTTCCTTCATTATAGGGGGACTTTGCAAACAAAGTCAAACGCTTTTCAAGGTCTAAAATGATCCGTCAGGTAAAAGCATGGGCGCAACCCAGCGCATCAATTCCGGAGAAATCCAGGTTTCAAATGAAGCTACCACCAGCATCAGAACGGCCATGATACAGGTCGTTGTAAGATACGCAGTAAATGGCTGGGTTACCTTCCCCCCGCGCTGCGTTAACAGTCGATATCGAATGATGTACAGCGAGAATGCGATCCCTGCAACACTGCACATCATCAAAACCGGAATCCCCAGTACATTTTGAGGAGCCACGGAAACCAGAGCGAACAGCAATCCTTTCCACGAATACTGGCCGACCATATAGCCAACCGCGAATCCGATCAAGACCCCTTTCAGGAAATCCAGCACAAGAATGCCAGGGAGGCCGACAACAGACAATCCCAGCAGAAAAATCAATCCGATCCACTTTAGATGAAGGGAAGCCACGCTGCCAAAAGAGACAGGTGCCGCACCCTCACTGCCTTCGTGCAGATTCACAAAAAAATGATCCAGATAGCCTGCCAGATCCTGCTGCTGCTCCAGCGATAACGCGTTCACCATCAAAGCGCCGAACAAAACGCCAACGAGGAATAACACAGCGACAAAGACATACAAGGGCAGCTGATCTTTAAAGGTTTGTCGAAAAGGTAACATCGGGACAGGTTCTCCTTTCGGTGTCTCTATCCCTACTCTATGACGCTTCCCTATCTTTTTATGACAGAGACGAAGGTTTGCTGCCTTTCAACTTCATTCACTTTTCATCACTTTTCCATATGTTCCCCCGCCGCCGGATGACAGCTTTAGCGTACCGTTCCTCGCCAGCATGATGCTTCTTGCCAGCTTTTCACCCGCAATTTCGATTAACTGCTGCTCAGATGCTCTATGGAGAATCGCCATCTCCGTTCCAAATGCGTTCAGCAGCTTGTTCATCATCGCTTTACCCAGCCCCGGAATAAACTCCAGCGGAACCTGGTAGTGATAAGGTGGACGGTGGTCAGGTATAAACGGATCCTGACGATCAGATATTGAAATGATCCGGTCCAGTACACCTTGGACAGTCTTCAGACTTCCACAAAGTGGACACCGGTCAAGAGACGAAACCATAGTTTGCTCATCCAGAATTGTGCCGCAGCTGGAACAGAAGGTACGGTGGTACTTTCCAAGCCTTGGATTCAGTCCGAAATTGCCGGTCACACGCCGCCCTGCCTCCCTCTTCAAAGCCATAACAAACTCATCAAATGAAGGCTCCTTCATCAAAATCTGATTGTATTCCCGGCCTATCTTGCCCAGTGAGTGAGCATCCGAGTTCGTCAGAAAAGTGCAGTGATCCAGCTCGGACAAGAGACCAGCCATGGAAGAATCAGCACTCAGGCCCAGTTCCACAGCGTCGATCAGATCACGGTTCAAAACGTATTCCATCCGGTCAGTTACACTCCCGTACAATCCTTTGTGCGGAGTAAAAATATGCGCTGGTATCAGCACGCCGCCGCGGTCAGCAACCTCCCTCTGCAGCTCTTTCGGTTCGACATAAATGCGCTGCGAGCTAAGATTCACATTTTTCATATATCGTGACATCCAGGAGGTGAAATCCTGCATATCGCCCAGGGTCCGGAAATAAACGAGTACATGAGCCGCTCCCATTCCCTGTTCTTTAATTTCAATCTCGCTGCCGAGCAGAATGACTGTATTTTGATATGAGATGCCTCCGCCACTCACTTCCTGCATGGACCCCTGGTCCAGACATGACAAAATGTCTTGTTGAACCGAAGGAGAATGACAGTCGATGATGCCGATCATATCAATACCCTTTCTGAAAACAGCTTCCTTGGCAATATTCTCGAAAGTCAGATTACGGCTGCCGCTGATTTTAACAGGTTGTCCATCACCTGCCCGGCCAATATGAATATGCAGATCGCTATAAAATGAAAGCAAGTTGGTATCTGAACATAGTTCATCCCTGCTGCTCACGTTATATATTTCCCGTCAGCTTATAAATTTGCCATGCATAGACCGCCATAATGGTCTTGGCATCGCTAATACGCTCTTCATCCATCAGGCGATATGCTTCCTCCAGTGTGATCTCCGACATTTCCAGAAATTCATCTTCGTCCGGCTTCATGTCACCTACTGTAAGATCTTCCGCCAGATACAGATGAATCACTTCATCAGCAAATCCAGGAGAAGTATAGAAGGTCTGCAGCTTCCGGATTGAAGCGCACGTATATCCCGTTTCCTCCTCCAGCTCCCGCTTAGCTGCTTCCATCGGATCCTCGCCTTTTTCGAGCTTGCCTGCCGGAATTTCTACCTCGCAGCGTCCTAGGGGCTGTCTAAACTGGTCAACAACGAGCATTTTGTCTTGATGCAGAGCTAATACAGCAACCGCCCCCGGATGCCGGACGACTTCACGTGAAGCGGTTTTACCATCAGGTAACATAACGGTATCCAGCTGCAGGGAAATGATTTTCCCCTCAAAAATGGATTCTGAAGATATGGTGCTCTCATCAAGCAAAGGATTCACGCTGTGTCCGGAAATCGATTTATTATTCATGCCTTAAAGTCCTCCTTGGTATAAAAAAGTCATGCCTGTCCATGCTGTTGCATAGGGTGTATTATATCAAACTTTCGAAGAAAGAAGGAACGGACATGAAATGCTACCGTAACGAGAACTCCATACGTTGGGTCGGGCAGGCTTGGCAGATTAAAGCGATGCTGAAGCAGTGGCAGAAAGAGTGGGGGCCTGAAGTTTTAGTTCTGGATATTCTTCAAAAACAGAACAAGGATAAACACGAAAAATAAATCAAAAAAGTAGTACTTTAGACTTATTTTTCGACTTTTTTCTATTTTTTTCGTAATTTGACCATGACTAATACCCCGGTACGCGTGTTTTACATATGGGAGGTTGCCACATGAGAGAACTTATACAAATAAAACCCGAACATAATACGCCACCACCAACTCAGCCTTTCGAGCTCGGTCAATGGTATGAGAAGCGTGGCAGCTTTCATCAAGCGCTGTCCTGCTTCAAAGAAGCCGCACTTGATTGTATATCCACAGGATGCCTCAGTGTAGACCAAAACGCATCTGCCGAGAACTGGATTCATTACGGCCGGCTGCAGGGAAAGCTAAATCACTATGAAGAAGCATCCCAGGCATTCAGGCACGCTTTACAGTTCGACTCCAGTCTGGCTCAATTGGCGCTTCAGGAGTGGGCTTCACTGCTTCACCGAAGCGGGTGGTGTGATCATGATATTTTCCAGTATTTCACTGGGTCGAATATTATGCCTATGATTACATACGCTATGGCAGCTCAAGCTCTTTTTAGCATTGGGGCTTATAAGGAGTCTGCTTTGTGTTTTCATAATTCCGAGTATACCGATCCATGCATTAGGTTGATGCATGTTCGTTCTTTAATCTTCATTGAGCGCATGGACGAAGCATTTCTAATTCTAAGAGACTTGCATAAGCTTTCCGATGTTCCGTCCTGTGATATGAAATTTATCAAAAATGCGCTTTATCTTTGTGTATGGCGCAGGGATGGAAAAGCTCCTCTGCTTACTGATGGAATGCAGCATTCCTCAATTGCTGTGACAGCGATCGGTCTGGGCATGATTACTGAAGCAGAGCACCTGCTCTCCCAGGAAGGCAGAAGCGGTGAACTAGAATTAATCTCAATATTGTATCAGGAAGGCTATATTCAAACTGCACTGGATCGGTTGAAGCACATCCAATTATGCAGCTCGGAATTAACCTCTTCTGATGCAGCACGTCTACAAATGATGAAAGGCGAGAGCCTGTATGATCAGCATCGTTATCATGAAGCTGCTGAACATTTTAAAGTCCTCCGCCTGAAACGGCCTGATTTAATGGAAGCCCGTTATGGAGAAGCCGCATGCTGCCTGCAGCTTTCTCTGCTGTCGCTGTCCAGCCGGCTGGAAAAAATGTATCGTGTGGATAAAGTGAAAGAACAAATCACTGAATATATGAACTACGTTTACAGTGCGCTGCATATCGTTGAAAGCAGCGGATGGCACACTTCCTGGACCCCTGGCCAGCTTCGGCGGGATTCGGCGCCTCGGAGGCTTGCTCTGCTCAATTGAATCTTACAATGAACAAAACAGCAGCCTGTACCGACATCCGGCAGGCTGCTGTTTTGTTGTTCCCATGTTAATCTGTATCAGACTTCGTCCCTTGCTTTACGATTGCTACGACTATATTAGCGGCTTTAACCAGATTGTCGACATGGATGCGTTCCTTGGTGGTATGAATATTCTCATACCCTACGGCCAGGTTTACCGTTGGAACACCTAAACCGTTGAATACATTCGCATCGCTGCCTCCTCCTGAAGCAAACAGTTCGCTTTCCAAACCGAGTTCGGTAATGGCACGCTGTGCGAGTTGAACAACGGCGTCGTTTTCATTAAAACTGAATGCCGGATAAATAACTTCGCTCCGAAACTCGGATTGTGCCCCATATTCTCGGGTTGTCGTTTCTAAAGCTTCCCGCATATGACGAATTTGCTGTTCTACTTTTTCCTGAACGATGCTTCTGGCCTCTGCATCAATTTGAACATGGTCACAAACTACGTTTGTCGGCCCTCCGCCTTGAAATTTACCGATATTGGCTGTCGTTTCATGATCAATACGACCCAGCTTCATGTTGGAAATAGATTTGGCGGCAACTTGAATGGCACTGATTCCGTCTTCTGGATTTACGCCTGCATGTGCCGATTTTCCCTGGATCGTCATCGTGATTCTGGCTTGCGTGGGAGCTGCCACGGCAATGGAGCCTACCTTACCATTCGAATCCAGAGCAAATCCGAAATCTGCGTTCAACGCGTCCGGTTCAAGAGCTCTTGCTCCCATTAATCCGGATTCTTCACCTGCTGTAATGACAAACTGGATCTGTCCATGTGGAATCTTGTTTTCCTGAATGATTCGGATCGCTTCCAGTAACGCGGCGATGCCGGCTTTGTCATCAGATCCGAGTATCGTTGTACCATCACTGCGAATATAACCGTCATCACCAAGCTGTGGTTTGATACCTTTCCCTGGTGTCACCGTATCCATATGACAGGTAAAAAGAAGTTTAGCAGCTTTTTCTGCTCCTTCTGCATCCCATGTAATTATCAGATTACCAGCACCATGTCCGGTTTTTTCCTTGGAGTCATCTTCCAGGACCTGCAGTCCAAGGCTTCCGAATTTCTCTTTCAACACTCTGCTGATTTCCTCTTCATGCTTCGTTTCACTGTCCACCTGAACAAGTTCCATGAATTCAGCAACAATACGCTCTTGATTTACCACTGGACTTCCCTCCCCTTCACCAATAGGTTACAATGTTTTATAGAAGTTATAAAAACCTCTATCACTCCATTATCATCATTAAACCCAAATCAAAGGAGCAACACCATGCAGCGAAAAAAATGGTTCCGTGTCGTCATCTATCTCATGCTGGCAGCCATGATTGGCTCCACGCTGTTCATCGTTCTAGAACCGCTGCTTCTGCCTTAATTTTCAAACAGAATCATTACCACGCAGAAGGCAGTTCGGCTTCATAAGGAAAGACCCGGGTGAAGTAACTCAGAATCTCCCGGGCCGCTTCCTCGACTTCAATTTCTTTTTGCAAGCATTCTTCCAGTGTAGTGACACCATACTGCTGAATCCCACATGGCACAATCCCTGCAAATCCCTCATGCTTTACATTGTTCTTGATATTCAGTGCAAAACCGTGACTTGTGACAAAACCGCGGTGATGCCTGCATTTGTTAAATTTAACGCCGATTGCACATATTTTCAGATCCCCGACCCACACCCCGGTATATTCAGGTTTTCGTGTGCCTTGAAT
Source organism: Paenibacillus lemnae (assembly GCF_012933385.1). GTDB lineage: Bacteria > Bacillota > Bacilli > Paenibacillales > Paenibacillaceae > Paenibacillus_AQ > Paenibacillus_AQ lemnae. Next base: position 57,270 of record NZ_JABBPN010000013.1, on the reverse strand, counting down.
CCCGTAACTCCCCAGATAATCAATGATAACCTGTTCCAGACTGCGCAAATACCCATGCAGGTCCAGATTTTTACCGCCATCCAGCAGCAGAAGCGGGTACCCCACAAGCTGTCCTGGACCATGGTAGGTAATATCTCCTCCACGGTCAATCTGATACATCGTAATTCCCCGCTGCTTTAATTCTTCTTCACTGAGAAGCAGGTGTTCCGGATGACGCTGGGAGCCCATCGTATACGTAGGTGGGTGCTGGAGAAGCATCAGACTTTCCTGACGCTTCCCTGTATCAATATCAGACACCATTTCTTTTTGCAGATTCCACGCCTGATCATAGTCCATCGTCGGGAAGTACGAAACCTCCAGTGTGTTACTCATGTTAGCTTCCCACCTCATTCTTTTAAAGCTTTGCCATCTTAATACAACTTCGTATCCTGTGAATATCCTTCCAGATTGTCTTTCACACGCTGCAGAAAACGTCCGCAGATAACGCCGTCCAGGATCCGGTGATCCAGGGAGAGACAAAGATTGGCCATTGAACGAACTGCGATCATATCGTTAATGACGACAGGCTTTTTCACGATGGATTCAAATGTCAGGATAGCAGCCTGGGGATAATTAACGATCGGGTAAGAAAGAATAGATCCGAAAGATCCCGTATTATTGACGGTAAAGGTACCTCCCTGCATATCGTCAAGGGTAAGCTTGCCTTCACGGGTTTTGCGGGCCAGCTCTTCAATTTCGGTTGCCAGGCCGGCGATGTTCTTCTGGTCTGCTCTCTTGATCACCGGCGTCATGACGGAATCTTCTGTGCCGACGGCCAGTGAGATGTTGATATCCCTTTTAACGACAATTTTATCAACAGCCCAGAACGAATTCATAATTGGATAATCTTTAATCGCATTTACAACCGCCTTAAGCAGAAATGCCAGATAGGTCAGATTGACGCCTTCTTTGCGTTTAAAGTCCTCCTTAAGTTGGCTGCGGAGAAGCACCAGATTGGTTACATCGACCTCAATCATCGTCCAGGCATGCGGAATCTCAGTAACGCTCTGCCGCATATTTCGGGCAATCGTATTCCGGATCGGGGTGACATCGATATAATACTCAGATCTTCCTGTACCTGCACCTTCAACCTCAATCGTTGGAATTCTCGGCGACTCGGTTAGATGCAGTCCTGAATGGCGTACATTCGGGATCGACGTTCCCAGCGGCGGGCTCGGTTCGGAGGACACCTGCTGGTTTCTCCCTTCAAAAGGTGAAGCAGAAACGGCAGCTGGGCCAGCTTCTCCCCGCTGCTCCACGAACGCAAGAACATCCTTACGTGTTATTCTGCCTCCAAGTCCGGAACCTTTAATGTCGTTCAGATTCAAGTCATGCTGGGCAGCCAGCGACTGCACTGCTGGCGAGTATCGTGTTCTCATGGATACATCTTTTCCCGTTGTAGCTTGGGAGACAGATCCTATATCCTGAGCTTTCTCCACTGCAGGTGATAATTCCGCTTCATGAGATTCAGCATCAATAAGGCAGATGATATCACCGACACTTACGGTCACCCCTTCTGCAGCGAGAATTTCTCCCATTACTCCATCCAGTGTAGATGGAATCTCGGCATTGACTTTGTCTGTCAGCACTTCACAAATCGGTTCGTACTGCTCAATCCGGTCTCCCGGTTTTTTGAGCCATTTGCCAATCGTAGCGGATACCAGTGACTCAGCCAGCTGCGGCATCGCAACTTCCGTCCAATGATTATTACTAGGCATGCTCACAACTCCCTGTATCTTAATAAAGCGCCAATTGACGCATGGATTCTTTAACTTTGTCCTTGTTCAGCATATAAAATTTTTCCATAGGCGGACTGATCGGCATGGCTGGAACATCCGGCGCGCACAGACGCATGATAGGTGCATCAAGATCATATAAACATTCCTCTGCAATGATGGCCGATACCTCGGCGCCCACTCCACCTGTTTTGTTATCTTCATGTATAATCATCACTTTGCCTGTCGTTTTGACTGCTTCCAGAATGGCTTCCCGGTCCAGAGGCTGAAGGGTTCTTAAATCAAGCACATGTGCTGTAATCCCTTCTTCACGTTCCAGCTCCTCAGCGGCCTGAAGCACAAAATGCAGCGGCTGGCTGTAACCGATAACGGTAATATCCTGTCCTTCTCGAAGCAAATTGGCTACTCCAATAGGAACAGTATAGTCTTCTTCCGGCACTTCACCTTTAATGAGTTTATAGCATTTCTTATTCTCGAAAAACAGAACCGGATCAGGGTCCCGAACCGCCGCTTTCAGAAGTCCTTTTGCATCATAAGCTGTAAAAGGTGCGACAATTTTCAAGCCCGGTGTACCAAAAAAGATGGATTCGGGACATTGGGAGTGATACAACCCGCCAAAGATCCCTCCGCCGATCGGTGCACGAATGACGATGGGACAGCTCCAATCATTATTCGAACGGTAACGGATCTTGGCCGCCTCACTGATAATCTGGTTGGTTGCTGGCAGCATAAAATCGGAATATTGCATTTCCGCGATGGGCTTCATTCCGTGCATCGCTGCACCGATGGCAACACCGGCAATTGCAGACTCGGCCAAAGGTGTATCCATGACGCGCATTTCGCCGAATTCATCGATCAGTCCCTTGGTGGTCGTAAATACACCGCCTTTAACGCCAACATCTTCTCCAAGTACAAACACAGACTCATCACGCGCCAATTCTTCTTTCATCGCAAGCCGGATGGCATCAATATACTCCATTACGGGCATGTTCAGTTTCCCCCTTCGTTCTCGGCGTAGACATGCCGAAGCGTATCTTCCGGCTTCGGAAACGGAGCACGGTCAGCATACTCAGTTGCTTCTTTTATCTCGAGGTTCAATTGGGCAATTAAGTCCTCATCCTGCTGTTCATTCCATAAACCGCAATCGATAAGATATTGCTTAAATGTTATTAAACCGTCTTTCTTCCAGTTCTCTTCCACTTCTTCTTTACTGCGGTACGCCAAATCATTATCGGAAGTGGAATGCGGCGATAGGCGGTACATCATGGCCTCAATCAGAGTCGGCCCCTCACCGGAAACGGCCCGTTCACGAGCCTCTTTTACCGCAGCGTAAACAGCAAGTACATCATTGCCATCCACCCGGATACCCGGAAAACCGTAGCCCAGTGCCCGGTCGCTTACCTGTCCGGCAATCTGTTTGTGCAGCGGGACGGAAATCGCATACTGATTGTTCTCACACATCATAATAACCGGAAGTTTATGTACCCCGGCGAAGTTGGCTCCCTCGTGGAAATCTCCCTGATTGCTCGAACCTTCACCAAAGGTAACAAAGGAAACAAAATCTTTTTTCTGCATTTTGGCCGCAAGTGCAAAACCTACGGCATGGGGAACCTGTGTAGTCACCGGACTGGAGCCGGTCACAATGCGAAGCCGCTTGCTGCCAAAATGTCCAGGCATCTGACGTCCCCCGCTGTTAGGATCCTCTGCCTTAGCAAAAGCAGATAGCATCAGTTCTCGCGGTGTCATTCCTACAGCCATAACAAAAGCATAGTCCCGGTAATAGGGAAGAAAATAGTCTTGTTCCCGGTCCAGAGCGAAAGCTGCTCCAACTTGTGCGGCCTCCTGCCCGATGCCAGATACATGAAAATTAATTTTTCCGGCACGCTGCAGCAGCAGATTCCGCTCATCGTACTTTCGGGCGAGCATCATATATTTATACATGTCCAGCACTTGTCCGTCACTTAATCCCAGCTGCTCATGTCTGTTCTTCTGACTAATTATCTCTTGTTCCTGCATGGAGATTCCTCCTTTAGCTTCTAACCGAACCGTTAACGTTATCACTTACAGCGACAATGTTTTATCTAGTATTAAAACCTGGTACTAAGACTTGGTTAAGTTTATTATAATCCCTTTTGGGATAAAAGGAAATGAAGGATTAGGCCTGACACCGATTATGGAAAGCTAAATTCCAAGCGCCCGTGAGTCCAGAGCAAGCATAGCTTCACCTAAAACTTCTGATAAAGTAGGGTGGGCATAAACCATGGACCCTACTTCCCATGAAGCCGCATCAAGCACCTGGGCCAGAACGGCTTCCCCAATTAACTCAGTAACATGGGCACCGACCATATGTACACCCAGGATGTCATCCGTGTCCTTATCCGCGATCACCTTAACAAATCCTTCAGCCGCTCCTTGTACCAATGCTTTACCGTTGGCCTGGAAAGGAAATTTGCCGGTTTTGATATTAAACCCTTGTTCTTGGGCCTGATTCTCGGTCAAGCCTACACTTGCTGCCTCAGGGCGGGTATACACACATCTTGGAATCCACTCTTTTCGATATGCATGAAGTGTTTCCCCACATATATGATGAACAGCCGTTATGGCCTCATGAGCTGCAGCGTGAGCTAACTGATATCCTCCGACCACATCCCCGATTGCGTATATATGCGGCTCTGTCGTTTGCATGTGTCCGTTGATGACAATACTTTCATTTTGAACACGAACATCCGTATTTTCAAGACCGATATTGTCTGTGTTACCTGACCTTCCGACAGATACAAGGATTTTTTCTGCAGTCAGGATCTTCTGGCTGCCGCCCTGCTCGACGGTAATTTCAGGAACGCCACTGTCTGTTTTGTATGAGTCTGTCATGACATTCACACCCGTCATTACGACAACGCCCCTGGCGCTGAGGTGTTTCTTTAATTCCATTCCCGTGTCCTCATCTTCGGCCGGAAGCAGTCTGCCTGCCGTCTCCACAATTGTGACCGTGACCCCAAAATCGTTCAGCATCGATGCCCATTCGACACCAATTACCCCGCCGCCAATAATGATTACAGATTCGGGAAGCTTGTCCAATTGCAGAGCATGATCACTGTTCAGTACATAGGATCCGTCTGTTTCCAGGCCAGGCAGCATACGTGGACGAGATCCTGTTGCAATAATCAGGTTCGAAGGTACAACCGTCTCCATTTCTCCATCCGGCAGCTCCACAGCGACTGCTCCGCTCTGCGGTGAGAAGATGGAGGGACCAATTACTCGTCCTGTGCCATGAACGACTTTGATTTTATGTTTACGCATCAAATATTGAACACCCTGATGCAGCTTGGCCACGATATCATTTTTTCTATTGAGCACTTTGCTGAACGAAAGGCGGATGCCTTCGGTTTCAATTCCGTAAGCTTCACTATTCTTCATCTCGGCGAACATCTCGGCACTGCGCAGCAAAGACTTGCTCGGGATACAACCGCGATGAAGACAAGTCCCTCCAAGCTTGTCCTGCTCGATAAGTACAACATCCTTACCCAGCTGGGCAGCCCTGATGGCCGCCGTGTAACCGCCGGTTCCCCCTCCAAGTATTGCTATATCACATGTTATCGTCATGAACATTCACCCCTGTGTTATGTACTTACATCCCTCATTATTTTACTCCCTTTTAACCGAATTACAAATTCAGGACGGTTTCAAATGGACAGCCCTCCTGGAACAAGGTATGATAGTGTGGACTATATAGACCATACTAAGTAAGGCAGGTTATGTTATGAGATTGATGATTTCCCGCTTTATTGCCATTATCATCTTAATCATTCCAGGTTTTATGGCGATGAAGGGCTTCTTGATGATGAAGGATGCTGTTTTTCTATATATTGCTGTGCATGGTGACGACGAGGCTGTCAATAAAACCTTCCAGTGGCTCACTTTCGGCGGTGGTTTGCTTCTTTTCGTGCTCGGGGTCAGTTTTCTGGGCGGATGGGTTCTGTTCCGTGACCGGAAACGAAATTATGTCGGTCCCCGCTTTAAAGAGAAAAGACCGAAGAAAGATAACCTTTCAGTATAATAAAAAGAGGAAACACCGGCAGATTCATTCTCCGGTGTTTTTTTGTGACTCATTCATACAATGCATCTTTCAGTTTCGTGGACATCCGATCCTGTTTTGTGGATTTCAAAGCGGCTCTGCGAAGATTTTTGTTCTGAAGCGTCAGCCGTTCTACTTCATTCAGTAAATGCTGCATGATTTCCCTCGCTTCCGGAGTCAGTTTCTGATCTTGTTCCAGTTCTGCTATACGCTGCTTCCACTCTGATTCGTGCTCGCTCATGATGAATTCAACTTCCCTTCGGTCCCATAATGAAATACGCCACTTCTCAAGTGAGACAAGGTTGCAGGCCCCATCCAGACAAGAAGTGACGTACGTTTACTTTCTTTGATGCAAACTCAAAGCCCCTAACCCTTTCAAGAAACCTTGTGCTCGATTCTGAGCTTATCCGCTACCATAGCGATAAATTCGCTGTTCGTCGGTTTGGATTTACTGATGTTAATCGTATAACCGAACAGATGGCTGATGCTGTCAATGTTGCCGCGGGTCCAGGCTACCTCAATAGCATGACGGATCGCGCGTTCCACACGAGATGGTGTGGTTTTAAACTTTTCTGCAATGGCAGGGTACAGCGTTTTGGTAATCGCCCCTAAAATCTCGATATTGTTGTATACCATCGTAATCGCTTCACGAAGATATTGATAGCCTTTAATATGAGCGGGTACCCCAATCTCATGAATGATGGAAGTGATGTTAGCATCCAGATTTTTACCTTTACCCATCGGTACGACATTCGACTTGGAAGCGGCAAATGAAGAGGAACCGCTGGAGAGGCTGCCTGAAGTACCCACAAGCTGCCTGATGCGGCTCGCCAGCACTTCCATGTCGAACGGTTTCAAAATGTAATAGGAGGCTCCCAGCTGCACGGCACGCTGTGTTATATTTTCCTGACCAAAGGCAGTCAGCATGATGACTTTCGGCTGTGGTGACAAATTCATGTCCCGCAGACGCTCCAGAACACCCAGCCCGTCAAGATGAGGCATGATGATATCAAGTATGAGGACATCAGGAACTTTTCCTGTCTGCTCGATCATATTTAGAACTTCATCTCCATTATAAGCGATTCCGCTTACCACCATATCCGGTTGATCTGTAATATATTCTCCTAGCAAATTTGTGAACTCACGGTTGTCATCAGCCAGTAACACTTCGATTTTTTGCAATTGCTGCTCCTCCTTTATCTACAAAACGAATAATATGTTCACTCATTTTCTCTAGATAAAGTTTTCGACATACTGATTTAAAATCCTTCTGTCGAAATTTATTTTTCTTTATTTTTTTTCAATGATGATTTATAATGAATATTTTATTTCAAATTGCATTCTAATTCGCGATCAATCGACAAAAAATCTTAAGGCACTAACTCGCCTTAAGATTTTTCTGTGAATGAGTTCCTGCCGGCAGTACACCGGAATCCTGCAGCATCCATTCGATGAAGCAGCCATAGCCGGACTTGGGATCATTAACAAATACATGGGTCACAGCACCGATCAATTTTCCATTCTGTACAATCGGACTGCCGCTCATTCCTTGAACAATGCCGCCGGTTTTCTTAATCAGCCTTGGATCTGTAATTCGAATGACCATTCCTTTTGTGGCTGGTTCATCCTGTCTGGACACATGAATAATTTCAACCTTGAACCTTTCCACATCCTGACCTTCAACGACGGTAAGAATCTCAGCAGGCCCGGTTTTCACTTCGCCGGATAAACCGACAGGAATAGGCTCAGGATAAAGACTGAAATCAGGTTTATTTTCCATTTTGCCAAAGATCCCGAAATGCGTATTCTTTTCTACATTCCCTAAAATTCGGCTGTCTTTCAGAAAATGGGCTCTTTTCTCCCCAGGTTCTCCTTCTTCGCTGCGGGAAATGGACGTCACGTTGGACTGCAGAATCTGTCCGCTTCCCACTTCAATCGGAGTCTGTGTATTCATATCCGTGATGACATGACCGAGTGCACCATACACCTTTTGATGAGGCGCATAAAACGTCAGTGTTCCTACTCCAGCGGCCGAATCCCGGATATACAAACCAAGACGCCAGGTCTGATCCTGATCATCAAAAGCCGGAACGAGCTTCGTTTTCAGCATTTTCCCATCTCTTTTGAAGGTGATATCAAGCGGCTTGCCTGATGTTCCCGCCTTCTCTACAATGCTTGGTACATTTGTGATATCGTTGAGCGCTGCTCCATTCATGGATATCAGTAAATCACCAAGCTTTAAACCTGCAGCTTCACCAGGAGAAGATTTATCACCATCAGCTGCATGAACTAAATGGTGACCGACGACCAAAATTCCTGCGGATTTCACTTTTACACCGATGGTTTGTCCGCCTGGATAAACCTTAAGTTCCGGCATCACATCGACATGAACCTTCTTGAGAGGAATGGTACCGAATAATTTCAGTGTAACCTCAGCTTTGCCAGTCTGACGGGGAGTAAGCTGAATCGGCTGACGAAGTGAAACTTGCTGTGCCGTTTTCGAGGAACCATTCACCTGAACGATATCAGGGCGGTCCACAGAGGCCAGTGCCTCCGCCGGAATCGCAAGCTGAAGCTTCCCCTGTTGACCGCTGAACAGCCTAATTTGATTCGGCATGTGGGACAAAGATTGAACAGGTTCAGCAGTTGCAGCGAAGCAAAGAAAAAAAGCAAGAATAAAGCCGAGCATTTTTCTCCTGAGGTTAGGGTTCAATGGCTGTCACGCTCCCTTTTTCTTCTTTCGCTTGACGAAAAGGTTGGTCGCCAATTGCGTACCTTTAAGTTAACCCTGCCCCCATCCTTTTATAACTGTCAATCATTGACCCGAAGCTTGTCTTGAAGCTTTTTGCGCCTGTGCCAGATTCAGCATTTCCTGGGCATGATGCAGCGTTTTTTGCGTGATTTCAACCCCGCCCAGCATCCGTGCCAGTTCTTTCACCCGCCCGTTCTCACTGAGAGGCTCCACCTGTGTCATGGTTCTTCCTTCATCCAGCTTTTTCTCGATCAGGTACTGATGATCTGCCATACAGGCCACCTGGGGAAGATGAGTAATGGAGAAAACCTGACAGCTCTTTGCCAGAACAAACAGCTTCTCCGCAATGGATTGGGCGGCACGGCCGCTGACGCCGGTGTCCACTTCATCAAAGATAAGTACTGGTATCTGATCATGACGTGCAAAAATACTTTTCATGGCCAGCATAATTCTGGACATTTCGCCGCCTGAAGCGATTTTAGCTAACGGTCTTAAAGGTTCTCCCGGATTTGGCGAGATCATGAATTCCACAGCATCGATGCCTTGTTTACCAAGCCTTATACGCTTTCCCTTGTATTCCACCCCGGACGGGTCCTCAGTCAGCCCTACCTTGACCTCCATAGACGTCCGGTCCATTTGCAGATCCTTCAATTCCTGCTCCACCTGGACAGCAAGATCCCGTGCACACTGCTGTCTCGCCCCACTAAGCTCCTCTGCGGCGTGTATAAGATCCTGCAGCAGAAGATCACGCTCAACGCGCAGCTTCTCAATGTGCTCATCTTTATTTTCCAAAAGATCGGTTTCCTGCTCAATGGTTTTATAGTATTCCAGAATCTGCTCCACATTATCCCCATATTTTCGGCGAAGACTGGAGATGATCGTTAATCGCTGATCAATCTCATCCAGTCGATCCGGATTAAATTCGATGCCATCCCGGTAGTCCCTCAGTTGAAATACTGCATCCTCCAGCTGATAATATGCGGATTGCAGCTGCTCCACCAGCGGCTTAAGATCTTTCTCATCATAGGCCGATACATCATCCAGCCGAGTCAGAGCCCTGCTGATGGATTCAAGTCCTGATGCACCGAACAGAATATCGTAAGCGCCGCTGACGGAATCCATCATTTTCTCACTGTGCGCAAGCTTTAACCTCTCTTCAGCCAGCCCTTCGTCTTCCCCGGTTTTAAGACCTGCAGCAGCAATCTCCTCCAGCTGATAACGGTACATATCCAGCATCTGATAAGCCTTTTGGCTGGTTTCCAAAATGTCGTTCAGCTCTTTTTCGACCTTTACGAATCTGGCGTATTGCTCCTGATACTTTTGTTTTCTGGGCTGAATAGCAGAATAACCGTACGTATCCAAAAGATGAAGATGCCGATCAGGCCGCAGCAGGCTCTGATGTTCATGCTGGCCATGAATATTGATCAGCTGCTCGCCAACTTCTCTCAGCATACTCAAATTCACCAGCTGGCCATTAATCCGTGAGGTGCTTTTGCCTTGAGAATTGAGTTCTCTGCGAATGAGCAAATGCTCCTCCGGAGTGCCTTCAATTCCAAGCCTTTCAAGCGTTTCCCATACCGGATGATTATGATCTAAATCAAATAGCGCTTCAATTTCCGCTTTATCGCAGCCGTAACGAATTAAATCAGCGGAGCCTCTACCACCTGCTGTAAGACCCAGCGCATCAATAATAATGGATTTACCCGCACCGGTCTCCCCTGTCAGAACATGAAATCCTGGATAAAACTGAACGTCAACCGCTTCAACCACGGCCAAATTCCGGATAGATAATGTAACTAACATGCAACCGCACCTTTCGACACTGGACTTTATCTAAGATATATACCCCATGATTTGTGACACGACATGATCGCTGTCATCATCCGTCCGGCAGATCAGTAGAATCGTGTCATCTCCGCAGATTGTCCCCATAATCTGTGACCATTCCATGTTATCGAGCAGCACGGCCACCGAGTTGGCAGTTCCCGGCAGGCACTTCATAACGACGAGATTTCCGGTTTTATCGATATGCACGAAATTATCTACCAAGGCTCTTTTCAGCTTTTGTACAGGGTTATAACGCTGATCGGTCGGCATGGAGTATTTATACCGGCCGTCATCCATGGGCACCTTGATGAGAAGCAATTCCTTAATATCACGGGATACCGTTGCCTGGGTAACCTGATACCCTTCATTCCGCAGGGCCTCCACCAGCTCATCCTGGGTTTCGATCTCACGATGGGTGATAATATCCCGAATCTTGATATGGCGTTGTCCTTTCATGATTCAAAAGCCTCCTGATCTATCCGCTGTTATTAAATGTCGCTGTTCCATTCCTCATCACACCATTCCATCGAGATCCTCCGGACAGCATGCTCTTGCTGATCCACGTAAAGCAGTCCGGCGCAATCCGGGTACATGAGCAGGAATGGCATCAAACGGTCTCTCACTGTGCTGCCGTTCCAGTCCATAGGCATCCTGTCTCTAGACAGTTTGACCAAATACAGTTCACCATGATCGTTTGAAGCCACATAATCTACAAAAAGCCGGCTGTGTACGGAGCGTTCTCCGATATCGAAGGCCAGGTTTATTTTGACTTTCCCCCCTACCACTTCATACCCTTCCTGCTCTATTAATGCGATCGCTGGATGATCGGGGATGAGTTCATTGATGGGAACTGCCGGAAGTATCGATGTACCCGGAGACATCAGCCACCGGTTGATGCGCCAAACCAGCAATAACAGACCCATAATCCCGATAACAACCATGAGAACGGTGTCCAAGCGTTCATTCATACGGCTTCACCTCAACAGGATTTATTCGAGGATAGCGTATTTATCTCCTTTTTTTTAGCAAAAGAAACCCATCATTTCGATGAGTTTCCCGTAAATGTATGAGCCGCCTGCTTCACCGTGACGTCGATCAACTGGCCCAACAGATCGGGAGTGGATGCTTCGGTCGTCCCCGGTGCTTCCGGAAGAAGTTCCTGCTCATCTGGGATGACCTCCCAATGAGCCAAAAATTCAATATTTCCCTCTCCGCCGGTTATCGGTGAAAAGGTTAGTCCTTTCAGTCTGAAACCCAGTTCACGGGCAAAGGTCAGCACCTGATGCAGCACTTCACGGTGGACTTTGGGATCCCTCACCACACCCGACTTGCCTACTTTATCACGGCCTGCTTCAAACTGTGGTTTAATCAGCGCAGCCACATCGCCCGGTTTCGAGAGGAGCGGCTTCAATGCCGGAAGAATAATTCGCAAAGAGATAAAGGATACATCAATACTGGCAAAGTCAGGTGCAGGGCCTTTCAAATCATCCGTTGTCGTATATCTGAAGTTCGTACGTTCCATGACACAGACACGGCTGTCATTACGTAATGACCAGTCCAGCTGGTTGTATCCAACATCGATCGCATATACATATTCTGCTCCGTGCTGAAGTGCGCAATCCGTAAAACCGCCTGTGGATGAGCCGATGTCCAGCATCACGCGTCCGTTCAAATCAATACCGAAGGACTGAAGTGCTTTTTCCAGTTTCAAGCCTCCGCGGCTCACATAAGGATGAAGAGATCCCTTTACCCGGATTTCCGACGTGCGGGGGATTTTCATACCAGGCTTCTCAATCCGTTCTGTGCCGGCATACACGAGACCGGCCATAATTGCTGCCTTGGCCTTTTCCCGACTGTCGTAGTATCCCTGCTCTACGAGCAGGATGTCGATCCGTTCTTTTTGTATAGATTCCATTCTTGTCTCCTACGTCTCATTCTAGGACGGAAAGCTGCGCTTGCTCAAATTGCCCGAAGCAGGAGAGATCAAATCCCGCACTCGTGTGCATACCGCTTCGGCTGTCAACCCTACTTCCGCCCGCTGTTCCTTAATGCTGCCGTGCTCGATGAACCGGTCTTCGATACCCATCAGCGAAACGACGACATCATGAGTTCCCTGTTCTGCATAATATTCCAGTACGGCACTGCCCAAACTGCCGGCCTGGGAGGATTCTTCCAGTACAATCATGGCTGTACCGGATGAAGCCAGGTGATCCAGCATGGCGCTGTCCAGCGGCTTCAAGAATCTCGCATTCACAATCTGCACCTGTATTCCTTCACGCTTGAGCATGGCCTCCGCTTCTTCAGCTACCTCGACCATTGGCCCACATGCCAAAATTGCACAGCCTTCACCCGAGGTTAACTTCTCCCAGGTTCCGATTGGGATACATTCCAGTCTCTCATCCAACGCGACTCCGGTACCGTTAATTCTAGGGTAGCGGTATGCGATTGGTCCATCATTGTACTGGAGTGCCGTATACATCATGTGACGAAGCTCGTTTTCATCTTTGGGCATCATCAAGACGATGTTAGGGATATGGCGCATAAATGCGATATCATACACACCCTGATGTGTCTCACCGTCCGCACCGACAAACCCTGCACGGTCAATCGCAAACATAACATTGGCATTATGACGGCAGATATCATGCACAATCTGGTCATACGCTCGCTGCATAAATGTTGAATATACGGCGAATACCGGCTTCATGCCTTCCATAGCCAAAGCCGCACACATGGTGGCTGCATGCTGTTCGGCAATGCCGACATCAATCATGCGATGCGGGAACTCCTTGCTGAATGGAATCAGACCTGAACCACCGGGCATAGCTGGTGTAACGGCAACGATCCGATCATCCTGTTTCCCAAGGTCCACTAGGGTTTGACCGAACACTTCCGTATACATCGGATTACCTACAGATTTGAGCACCTGCCCCGATTCGATCTTGTACGGGGAAATGCCATGCCACTTATGGGAATCATTTTCCGCAGGGTGATATCCTTTGCCTTTGGTCGTCACGGCATGAATGAGCACCGGACCATCCACATTATCAGCTAATGTGAGGGTATCGATCAGTTTGTTCAGATCATGTCCGTCTACAGGACCCAGATACGTAAATCCAAGCTCTTCAAACAGAATACCCGGCACCATCATGTATTTGAGGCTGTCTTTCATCTTCTCTGCCGTCTTGGCGAGCCTGTCGCCAATTGCCGGTATTTTCTTCAGAAGACTCTCTACCTCATCCTTCGCGCGCAAATAATGGCGGTCTGAACGAATTTTGCTCAAATAATTATGCATGGCTCCCACATTCGGAGCGATGGACATTTCATTATCATTGAGGATGACCACAAGCTTCTTCTTCTCATGTCCGATATGATTAAGGGCTTCAAAAGCCATTCCGCCGGTCAGCGCACCATCACCAATCATGGCAATCACTCGGTTGTCTTCACCCTTCAAATCACGGGCCAGGGCCATTCCCATAGCTGCAGACAGCGAGGTGCTGCTGTGACCAGCTTCCCAGACATCATGCTCGCTTTCTGTTCGTTTAATGAATCCGCACAGCCCTTTATGCTTGCGGAGGGTGTCAAATTTATCCATACGACTGGTCAATATTTTATGCACATACGTCTGATGACCCACATCGTAAATCATTTTGTCACGGGGACTGTCGAAGCAGTAGTGCAAGGCCAGCGTGAGTTCAACCACTCCCAAATTGGATGCAAGATGTCCGCCGGTAACAGATAATTTTTCAATAAGAAACTGACGGATTTCCACCGCAAGTTCTTCGAGTTCCTGAACCGACAGATTTTTTAATTGTTCCGGTTGTTGTATTGTTGGAAGCAGCACGAAGAATCTCCCCGCTTTCCTTGTTTAAGTTTATGTTGTTCATGTTCAGTCACACCATGATCTAAACGCTGCTTTAGGTGGACATTAGACATTATATCACAAAAAAACCGCTTGCATGTAATTCAGGCTCAGTGATCTCTAGACATGAGGAAATCAGCAATTTCCAGAAGCCGTTTAGGATCTTTAAGGCCGGCAGCCATGATGGTCTCTTTTGCTTCCTCAGTCAGCTGCTGCACTTTTTCCCTGGAAGCCTCCAGGCCGATAAAATATGGATAAGTCACCTTTTGCTGCTTAATATCACTCTGCGTCTTTTTACCCAGCTTGGCTTCATCCCCGATAATATCAAGAATATCGTCCTGGATTTGGAAGGCCAGTCCCAGATGATGTCCGAAGGTTTCTAGTGCCTGGAGCTGGTTCTCATCCAGTCCGGCAATTCGGCCGCCAGCAACCAGAGAAAATATAATAAGGTCACTGGTCTTGTGAAGATGGATATACTCCAGCTGTTCCAGACTGGTGAGGCCTTGCTCCCCTTCCATATCTGCCGCCTGCCCGCCAACCATCCCCCTCGGCCCGGCATACATCGCCAGATCTTCAACGACAGCCAGAACCCGCTCGGCGGGAATGCCGTGGAGTCTGCTGGATTGAACCACTCTGAAGAACGAATGCGTCAGCAGGGCATCTCCTGCCAGAATCGCTGTGGCTTCTCCATACACTTTATGATTGGTCGGTTTACCACGGCGAAAATCATCATTGTCCATAGCGGGCAGATCATCATGAATTAAGGAATAGGTGTGGACCATCTCTACCGCACACGCTACTGGAAGCGCCGCCTCCAGAGATCCTCCCCCCGCTTCACAGGCTGCTGTAACCAACAGAGGGCGCAGCCTTTTGCCGCCGGCCATCAGCGAATAGTTCATGGATTCTCTTAACGTTTCGGGCACTTCCCATTCTTCTGGAAAAAGATCAGACAGCTGTTGTGTTAACCGGCTGCCGATTTCTTGCATATATAATTCCAGCGTGAGCCGGCTACTCAAGTGACTCACCCGTTTCATCCAGGGATGCTCCGAAAGGACGCCGCTTTAATTCTGCGCCTTCTTCGACGACCATTTCGATTTTTTGCTCCACCTGCTCCAGTTTTAGGCTGCACAGTTGAGAAAGTTTCATGCCCTTTTGAAATAAATCGATCGCTTTTTCGAGCGGCACATCGCCGTCTTCCAGCTGTCCTACGATCTGCTCAAGCTGTTCCATCGCTTCTTCAAAACTCATTTCCGGTTCATTCGACAATATCTTTCTCCTCCTTCATTCCCCATACCTGGCACTGTAATCGTCCGTCGCTGACTTTCACATGAATTAAATCACCTGGCTGTACATCACCCAAGCTCTTGATCAATTTCTGCTCCTGCTCATCATAGACCAGGCTGTAGCCGCGTGACATCACTTTGAGTGGGCTCAATGCATCCAGATGTCTCATTTCTGACTGAAGGTGATGCAGCTTGGAACGCATCATTGACTGCATGGCAGCTGTTAATTGACGATGGGCCGTTTCCCTGCGCTTGCCGGCTGCTTCTGCCTGCACCTTGGGATTATAGCGAACCAGGCCTTGCTTTAATCCAACCAAGCGTTCACGGCTCCATCTGGCCTTGCTCTGCAGATTCCCCTGCAGCCGCACTTTCAGCAGATCGAGACGCTCGGCATGCCGAAGCAGATATCTCCTCGGATATACTAGAACCGTTGAACGCTTTAGAGAGGCCAGTTTCTCCTGGCTCCGTCGAAGCCGCTGCTGAAGTCCTGTCTGTAGCTGACGTTCACGGTCAAGCAGCTTGCCCTTGATTTCGGAGCGGCTGGGAACGGCTTGTTCAGCCGCAGCCGTCGGTGTTGCAGCCCGGAGATCTGCTGTGAAATCTGCAATGGTGAAATCTGTTTCATGACCAACTGCTGAAATCACGGGAATATCCGATTCATAAATTGCCCTGGCAACCGGCTCCTCGTTAAACGCCCACAGCTCTTCCAGCGATCCGCCTCCCCTGCCCACAATAAGTACATCGGCTTCGTTTAGGCGGTTCATGGTTTTGATGCCTTTTACAATTGATGCAGCTGCACCTTTACCTTGAACGAGAACGGGATACAGCAGCACCTTCACCTGCGGGAAGCGGCGGCGGATCGTAATCAGGATATCCCGGACTGCCGCACCTGTAGGAGAGGTCACCACTCCTACGGTTGCAGGAAATAAAGGTATTGGGCGTTTGCGCTCACTGGCAAACAAACCTTCCATCTCCAGCTTTTTCTTTAACTGCTCAAAAGCCAGGTACAGACTGCCAATGCCGTCCGGCTGCATATGTGATGCATAGAATTGATATTGGCCGTCGCGTTCATACACCGAAACATTCCCTCTGGCGATGACCTTCGAGCCTTCTTTCGGCATGAAAGGAAGCTTCTGATTGTGAGCAGCAAACATAATGGATTTGATACGGCTGCCCTCATCTTTAAGCGTGAAATACATGTGACCGCTGGAATGGTGGGTGAAATTCGAAATCTCCCCGCGTATCCACACATCCGAAAGCCGCGGATCGCCATCCATTTTCATTCGGATATATCGGTTCAGATCCTTGACGGACAGAACTTTATCCTGCTCGGAAGGCTTCATCCTAGTGAAGTCCGTTCAAACGCTTGGCGGCCAGAAGCGTATTCTGCATCAGCATCGTAATGGTCATCGGTCCTACTCCGCCTGGTACCGGTGTAATATAGCCGGCCACTTCTTTTGCAAGATCATAGTCCACATCTCCCGCCAGCTTGCCGTTATCCAGTCGATTCATTCCGACATCAATTACGACTGCGCCCGGCTTGACATAAGTGTCGTCAATCATGTTGGCACGGCCGATGGCTACGATAAGAATATCTGCCTGTCTGGCCACTTCCGCCATATTTGAAGTACGGGAATGACACATGGTTACTGTCGCATGCTCACGCTGAAGAAGCAGGGAGACCGGTTTGCCCACAATATTGGATCTTCCGATCACGACAGCATGCTTGCCTGCAATCGTTAATCCGGACCGCTTAATCATCTCAATTACGCCAGCCGGTGTACACGGCAGCAGGCTGTCGTCCCCGATCACAAGATTCCCTACGTTTACAGGATGGAAACCGTCAACGTCTTTTTCTACAGCGATTGCATTGATGACGGATTTTTCATCGATATGTTTCGGAAGGGGAAGCTGAACGAGAATGCCGTGGATATTGCGGTCCTGGTTCAGCTTGTCCACTAAAGATAACAAATCAGCTTGACTGGTAGATCCCTGGAGACGGTGAACCTCTGAATAAAAACCCAGGGTCTGACAAGCTTTTTCCTTATTGCGCACATAAACCTGAGAAGCAGCATCGTCCCCGACCAGCACAACGGCAAGACCAGGCCGAACCCCTTTTGAAGCCAGCTCCTGTACTTCCTCTGAAATACTTGTCCGAATTTCTTCCGATATCAGCTTTCCGCTAATGACGCTTGCAGTCATGTCAACCTCTCCCTTATCTATTAAATTTATTCGACAGCGCTTTTCAGCTGGGATTTCACCGCATCCAGCTGCTGCAGCATTTTCCCGAGTACACCATTGACAAATTTTCCCGATTCATCGGTGCCAAAATGTTTGGCCAGCTCAATGGCTTCATTCACAGCTACCTTGCCCGGCACATCCTCACGATACGCCAGTTCATAAGCGGCCAGACGCAGAATCTGACGATCTACCCGCGACAGACGGCCTACCTGCCATCCTTTCAGGTAATCGGCAAGAACTGCATCAATTTTCCCACGCTCGGCCCAGCATCCATTCACGAGCTGAAGGACAATTTCCTGCACTTTGACCTCGTCACCGATGACCCGTTCCGTTTCATTCTCCTCTGCCGCTTCCGCAAGCAGCATCGTCACTGCTTCCCGGCTGTCTACATTGTTCATTTCCATCTGGTATAAACTCTGAACGGCAATTTCCCTTATGACTCTTCTTTTCATGTGTTTCCTCCTGCTTGGACCTGTTGAAATCCGATTTGGTGTATATCATAGTATATCCTCATAATAAAAAAACCCTTAGAGCTGCTTTAACTCCGCAAACGTGCGAGAGGACAGCAATAGTCTCGGCATTTTTCCGGAGAAAAGCATATCACAGGGTTTCATTTAAACGGCCGCCAGCGATCACTCAGCCAGCTTCCCCATTCCTGCCAATGGAACAGGGAACCCTGCCTGAGATCTCTTCGTTTTCCGAAGGTGTAGCCGATAAATACCACTAATGCAAAGAACAGCATATCCCAAAAACCGGATATTAAATAGATCAGACCGCAGACCAAGCCGCTGGTGACACCGAATATTCGTCCGCCGTGACTTTCCCATATCGCTTTCCAAGACATCCGGGAAGCTCACCTCTATTCTACGCGGCTCTTAAAGCTTGGCGCCTGAACCACGTTCGCTATATATACAGATACGCCGGAAACCGGAATGCCCGTTGTTTCTTCCACAAAGTCATGCACCTGCTTCTGTACCTCAGTGGTAAGACCGGGAATGGATTCTTCTCCATCTACAACTGCACGGATCGCAATGTCCAGCCCCGCTTGAGAAACCTTGATTCGCGATTTCAAATCACGAACACCGCGAACCCTTGAAGCAGCTTTGAGACACAGATTTTCAATCGTTTCGACTGAAATCTGAATATCACCGTATTCTGTACGCTGATCAATCGAATTCGTCGTCGCACGTTCACGCCGAATCGAAAGGTAAAAGAAGCGAAGGCTCAGCAGCAGGAGAATGGATGCCGCAATAATCCCCCCTAAAAAGAGAGCCTGTTCCTGCGCACTCGTCAAGTCGTATGGAATAGCGCCGCTCAGAAGGAGGATGGCAACGATACATATTACGCCGATGCTCAAGCTGTAAATAAAGAGCATAAGTCTGTCCAGGATTTTAGCCATCACCAACAAAGCCTCCTAAAAATTAGATGAAACCCTCGACAAATTTGTCGGGGGTTCATGTTCTTTCTTATTTCACACGCTGAACCAGATCCGGATCTTCATTCTTTTCCGTGGATTTCATGAAATGAACATCATGAATGTGAACGTTGACTTCCACTACATTCAGTCCCGTCATATTCTCAATCGAACGTTTGACATTACGCTGGATCTCGCTCGCCACTTCCGGCAAACGATGGCCATATTCCACGATGACCGAAACATCGACAGCCGCTTCACGCTGCCCGACTTCTACGGAAACGCCTTTAGATAAATTTTTGCGTCCCAGTAGTTCGGCAATACCTCCAGCGAAACCGCCGCTCATTCCTGCAACGCCCTTAACTTCGATCGTTGCCAGACCGGCAATGACCTCAATCACTTCTGGAGCGATCTGGATCTGTCCGATTTCAGTCCGCTCGAATTCCGTCGGCGTCTGCAAAGAATCTACCATTGTCCCAACACACCTTTCAAGATAAGTTTTCAGACCACATTAAGGCATGCGTTTTTTAATACACATATAATATCATCTGCCCAGATCAATGACAAACAATACCCCTCGGTCTATACCTCGTGTTCTTCTAAAAACTTGATATCAAAGTCTCCTTTAATAAAAACAGGGTGGTTCAGGAGCTTCTGGTGAAACGGAATGGTCGTATAAATGCCCTCAATATCAAACTCCAGCAGAGCCCGTTTCATTTTGGCAATCGCCTCTTCACGGGTCGGTGCCCATACGATCAGTTTTGCAATCATAGAATCATAAAAAGGTGAGATCGTATAGCCGGGATAAGCAGCACTGTCGACACGCACGCCAGGACCGCCCGGAGGCAGATAAAACTGGATCGTGCCGGGTGCCGGCATAAATCCTTTGTCGGGATTCTCTGCATTGATCCGGCATTCGATGGACCAGCCGTTGATGACCACATCCTCCTGAGAGAAGGAAAGCGGATTGCCTTCAGCTACCGAAACCATTTCCTTGATTAAATCCACACCGGTAACCATTTCGGTCACCGGATGCTCGACCTGAATCCGGGTATTCATTTCCATGAAATAAAACTGGTCGTCTGATCCCAGCAAGAATTCCAGCGTTCCGGCTCCGGAATACTGAACAGCCTTTGCTGCTCTGACTGCTGCAGCTCCCATGCGTTCCCGCACATCACTGGACAGTACTGGACAAGGCGCTTCTTCCACCAGTTTCTGTCTGCGGCGCTGCACGGAACAATCCCGCTCACCCAGATGAACGGCATTGCCAAACGTATCTGCAATGATCTGGATTTCCACATGCTTCATGCCAGTCAGATATTTCTCAAGATATACACCAGCATTGCCGAAGGCTTTCTGCGCCTCCTGCTGAGCTTGTGTAATTTGCTTCACAAGGGATTCCTCATCATCGGCAATACGAATACCTTTGCCTCCGCCGCCGGCAGTTGCCTTGATAATAACGGGATATCCGATATCACGGGCAATCATGATGGCTTCATTCATATCCTCTACCAGACCGTCAGAACCCGGGATCACGGGGACTCCGGCATCTTTCATCGTCTGTTTGGCGACTGCCTTGTCACCCATGCGGTTAATGGCATCCGCTGACGGACCGATAAACGTAATATTGCATGATTCACAAATTTCCGCAAAATCGGCATTCTCAGCCAGAAATCCATATCCCGGATGAATTGCGTCGCATTCTGTAAGAGAAGCCACGCTCATAATGTTAGTAATATTCAAGTAGCTGTCTTTGGACAATGTTGGACCGATGCAATACGCTTCATCCGCAAGTTTCACATGCAGGGAATCATGATCCGGCTCTGAATAGACAGCTACGGTAGAAATCCCCATCTCACGGCAGGCACGGATGATCCGTACAGCGATTTCGCCTCGGTTCGCGATCAGCACTTTTTGAAAACTCATGCAGTTTACCTCCTTCGGACTCATTGGCTTTACGTTCTCAGTGAACATGGATTTCAATCCGGTTTCACCAGGAACAGCGGTTGTCCGAATTCCACCAGCTGCCCGTTCTGGGCAAGCACTTCCACAATTTCGCCTTTGATTTCGGCTTCCAGTTCATTCATCAGCTTCATGGCTTCGATAATACATACGGTCGACTTCACATCCACCTTATCTCCCTTGCTGACATATGGAGCCGCTTCCGGAGACGGGGAACTGTAGAATGTTCCAACCATCGGTGAAACAATCTTATGTAATGAGCTTGTTGTATCCACTGCGGCAGGCTGATCCTGGCCTGGAGTACTCTGGGGCGGTGCCTGGGGTGCTGCCTGAACCACAGCTTGCGGCGGTGCGGCGTAAGCCTGCGGTGCTGCCTGATAGCTGATAACTTCAGGGTTTCCCGGCTTCTTAATAGACAAGCGGGTGCCTTCATTCTCGATTTCCAGTTCCTGTACGGATGTTTGATCCACAAGTTCAATCAATTCTTTAATTTCGTTTAAATTAAACATTCTCGACGCTCACTCCTTCAATATCTGGGAAGCTATGCTTATGACAGTCTGTCAATAACTTAGAGTATTATATCATAAACCAAAGAAATGGAAAGAGTCCAAGAGATTCCCCCGGACTCTTTCATCATTTTCGCTTAAGGAGCGGCCGTGTCCACGGATACGGTCTATTACGTATTAAGGAGCGACATACTGAACACTGACCTTGTCCTGGGAAACCTTGAGTTCTTTCATGATCATGCTGACAATACCTGCTGCATTTTTGGCATCCAGCTTTTCACTAAGTACAACCACATTGTAACGGTCGTTTTCTTCTTTTACCACAGCGTTCTCATACTGCTGCTGCAGCTGCTCCTCAATCGCGTACAGGATAGACTCCTTTTCTTCCAAGGTCTTCATCTGTTCGGTGACTTTGGCTGTTTCATCCGGAGTGGTTTCCTGGTTATCAAGTTTTGCCATCAGTTCTTCATAGAGCTTCATGTTCTTGTTCGCGCGATCCAGCTGGTAGGATTCAAGCTTTGCGGAGGCTGAGCCTGCCTGCACAGCTGCCACTTCCTCCAAAATTTCTTTCTCAGTTTTTGCCGTTTCTTTATCTGTATTAACTGCAGCTTCTGACTCGCTGACTTTCGGTTCCTCCACAGGCTTATCCGTAGCAGCAGCGCTGTTAGTTTTGGATTCCGGCTTCGAAGTGTCTGATCCGGCTGCATCGCCATCAGGACTGCTTTCATTGGCAGCCGGAGCTCCATTGGCCTCGCCTGCGTCACCATCTGTCCCTTCTTCAACCACTTCATCAATGATGATTTCATTGTTCGCAGTTTCTGTGCCGCTGTTAGACTGCTGTCCGATCGATGTCGTTCCCTCGGCAACCGGAGGTGCAGCAGGACCGGCGTCCTCTGTGAACAGATAATATGCTGAAAGAATGACCATAAGACTTAACATGGAAACCAACCAGATGGTTTGTCTTTTGTTATTCATACGAGATATTTCCTCCTTTAATTAGGCGGCTGTTCGCGATCGGTTCGCGGCCTCGGACTCTATTCCTGCTTGCGGGGCACGACGGAAATTTTGTAATTGGGTACATTCAACCCTTTTTGAACCGCATCGACAATCAGACCTTTAACCACCTCGTTCTCTGCTCCCTTGGCAACGACGAGAACGCCCCGAACCTGCGGTTTGATCCGCTTTGTAATAATTGGTTTCTGCTCACCTGCAGACTCATAGGTTACAATCTGCCCGTCACGCGTATAACTGGTCACATGACGTTTGCCCCCATTATTATCATTCTCTTCGGTGAGTTCCTGTGTATCCTTCATATTGCGCTGCACAATGATTTCTTCTGTTGATTCTACGGTGACCAGTACATCCACGGCTCCCACTCCAACAATTTGCTCCAGCATAACCTTTGTTCTGGCTTCAAACTCCTGTTCAATGCTGCCGAATTCACTCCCTCCGCCGACCGGAGCAGAGATAGCTGAAGACGTCTCTGTGCTGTCCGGCGGCTCCCTTCCAATATTCTCGTTATCCAGCTTTTTCACATGGACAAACGAGTTGAACAGCATAATGGCTACACCCAGCAGTCCCAAAATGATCAGCCAGCGCAGGGTCTGCACCTTCTTGGCTCCGCCGCTTCCGCCGCCCAGCCACTGCTCAAGCCGATTGATCCATTTTCCCATCATGACCACCCTTTCTATCCATTTTTGGTTCAGGTTTTAAATTGTTCTGCGGCGCTTACAGATATCTGCTCGTCTGTCAGTCGCCAGTTTGCTCCCAAAAGAGCCTTCACAGCTCTCGCTTGCTCCACAAATTCCGGGTCATCTTCTTCTGCCGGCTTTTCTTTCAGAACAGGTTCCTCCCCTGTCCTTGTCTCTGTGATGCTGACCTGGATTTTCTCGATCTGGACAGGATCCACGGGTTTGGCCCCGTCCTGATCCTCCGGGTCTGCCTTTTGGTGACCATCTGCAGCTGCCCGCGGCTTTAATTTCACCTTTACCGATTCAACAGCGGCTCCTCCCTGTCCGGAAGAAGCAGGGTCCCCCTGAAATTTCAAAGCAACGGTTACACTTTCGGGCTCCTCCCCTGTCTCTGCAGCAATCTGATGCTTCATCTCCAGAGCCGCTTGCTCTGCTGCCCACTGCAGGCTCTGCTTCTGCTGCATGTCATGAATGACCTCCGCTTGAGCCAAGATCTTCTCCAGGCTGCTGCCGGGTGGAATTCCTTTCTCGATCGCTTCCAGCCTCTCTGCCAGCTGCGGCTCAGGAGCTTCATAAAACAGCCCAATGATCGGCTTGAGCAGGGCGAGCAAAATGAGGAGACTTAACACTAGCCTGGCATAGCGTTCCATCGATTTGCCTGGCAGAAGCAGCTCTACGAAGGCTGCAAACATAACTACGACGATGACACTTTTGAGCCATTCGGTCAGCCATTCCATCGTCTTGTCCCCTCCCTCGGAGTGAAGTTATCGCATCATGACCGTGATGTTTGCGGCAGAGAGCAAAATCGTAATCGCCAGAAAGAACATCATGCTCACGGCTGCCAGTGCGGCAAATACATAGAGCATGGTTTTTCCGATGGCCTGAAGGCATGCTGCAATCGGACTGTCGCCAAGTGGCTGCATGACAGCCGCCGCGACATTATATATCAAGGCGAGGGACAAAATTTTGATCGCCGGGAATGCACATAGAAACAAAATGATGATGACGCCTGCAAGGCCAATCGAGTTTTTGACCAGCAGTGAGGCTGAAATCACCGTATCGGTCGCATCGGCAAACATTTTGCCTACCACCGGTACAAAATTGCCGGTTACGTATTTCGCTGTCCGAATGGCCACACCATCCGTGACCGAACTTGTCACACCCTGGACCGAAATGACACCCAGAAAAACGGTAAGCAGGACGCCCAGCACACCCATACCAATGCCCCTGAGCAGATTGCCAAGCTGTGTCAGCTTGTACTTTTCGGAGAGTGAACTGACCAGATGAAGCAGTGCTGAGAAGAACAGCAGTGGAAAGACGATTGTACTGATTAATGTTCCCACCGTATGAACCATGAAGATAATCAGCGGATGCGCAATCGACACGGTAACCACATTGCCCATGGATGCCAGAAGTGCGAAGAGCAGTGGCAGCATTGCCATCATGAAGTTAATCATTTGATCTATAGCGCCTTTGGCATAACCGATGGCAACATGAAAGCTGTTCACAGCAATGACAAGGATCACCATATAGCAGATCGTATAGGCTACCCGGCTGACTGTACTTTTTTCAAAAGCAGTATGCAGATTTTCCAGGATCAGACTCATAATGCTCAGCATCACAATCGTAACCAGCAGCTTGCCGTTAAAAAGCACCTCATGCCAGACGTAGCCTCCGATGCTTCCGAGTACATTTTTGAGGCTTAGTCCCTCACCTCCTGGCAGCAGCATATCCATAAAGGACGGTGTTTTACCATCCGGAAAAAAGCCCCCGTAATCCTTCATCAGCGCATTCCAGTACTGTTCGACCTGATCTACAGGCAGTTCCTTTGTCTGCTCCTCCACCCAGGCGTCGGATGGGGTTTCTGCCGAGGCCGCTGCTGCCGTGCCGGTAAAGAAGGTGAACAGCGGTGTGAGGATCAGCAGCAGCCGAAGCAAAGCGCCAAGGACTGCCCGTTGTCTCTTCATGTTCATTCCCCGCTTTCTCAGGCCGGCAGCAGCTTCAGTACGGTCTCGATGATAATGCCGATGATTGGAACCGCAAGAACCAGAATGAGAATTTTACCAGCCATTTCGATTTTGGAAGCGATCGATTCCTGGCCTGCATCTCTGACAATTTGGGCCCCCATTTCTGCAATGTAGGCGATCCCGATAATCTTTAACACGGTTTTCAAGTAGACCGTCTGCACACCGGAATTTTCGGCCAGATCCTCCAGCATCGTAATGACACTGCCTATTTTCCCGATGAGCATCATGAAGATCAGGACACTGGTTGTGAGGGCCAGCAGAAAAGCAAACAAGGGTTTCTGTTCTTTAATGATCAGGATGAGCACCGTTGCGATGAGACCGAGACCGACAATTTGTATAATCTCCATGAAGCTCTACCTACTGAAAGAGAAATATCGTTTTGATTTCCTGGAGCAGATCATCCAGCAGCCGAACCACCATAAACAGTACGACTACAAATCCGATCAACGTGACCCAGTGCGCCATATCTTCTTTTCCCATCTGCTTCAGTACCGTGTGGATCATGGCAACAATAATTCCGATCCCGGCAATCTGGAAAATGGCGTTCACTTCAATGTTCATTTGCTGGCACCTCGCTAAAAGATCAAAATGACGATCAATGCACTGATGAGCAGGCCCAGGCTTTTACTCATCTTTTCATATTTGGCCTGGTCTTCCCTGGCCGCCGCTTCCTCATGCTTCAGCTGACTGGCGGCGAGTGCAATATGCTTCATCTGGTCCTGCCTGTCGCTGGTGCCAAGCACAATACTCAACTGCCGTACCACTTCCCGCTCAGCTGATTTCATGCTTGTCTGTTTCCAATAGGAGTCAAGTGCATAGGCAAAACTTTCCTCTACACTCCAGCCCTGACCCGGTTTCATGCCATCAGCGGCACATTTCAGCAGGGATGACAGCGGATCTTTCATCGCTTTACCGATTCGCTCCAGTGCTTGAGGGAGCGGAGTAAAGCCATAACTGATCTCGGTTTCCAGCCGCTGCAGTGCCTGGATCAGCTCACGAATCTGCCGCGGTCTTGTAGCAAACTGCTGGGCCTGATACAGGCCTGCAAGTCCCCCGGACAGCAATATGATTGCTGCGCCTATCCAGTTAAGCAATCATGTCACCGCCCCTCCAGCCATGGATGTCTGCAGTGTGCGGTGGCTTCCATCATGAAGGCGGAACAAGCTGCCTTCCGAGGACCGGGAAAGAACCGCATACCGCTCAAACATCCTTTTTTCGATCAGCATATCGAGGCCCTGCCTCTCCTTGATATCCTGAAGCGAAGCGCCGTGAGCTGTAGCAATGACACTGATTCCGGCGTGGAGCGCTTCATATACAGCTTCCGCATCTTCACTCCGGCCAATCTCGTCCACAATCAGCACATCAGGGGACATGGAGCGAATCATCATCATCATGCCTTCAGCCTTGGGGCAGCCGTCCAGAATGTCTGTCCGCGGCCCAACCTCGAAGCTGGGTACACCTTGAATACAGCCGGCAATCTCAGACCTTTCATCAATGATTCCGACCTTCAGTCCCCTGCAGCTCTGTGATGATGACCCGGGCTCACCCTGACTGATCAGCCTTGCGAGATCACGAAGCATGGTTGTTTTGCCATGCTGAGGAGGGGATAAGATCAATGTGTGCAGAACCCTCTTGCGCTTATAGTCCATCAGAAACGGCAGCAGCTTGTCGGCAGCTCCGCGCACCTCTCTGGCGATGCGCAGATTAAATCCGCTGATGTCCCGTAGGTGCTCCACTTTACCCCCACTCAGTACGGTTCTTCCCGTCAAGCCGACCCGATGTCCTCCGGCTATGGTGATGAACCCTTTGCGCAGCTCTTCCTCCAGCGTGTAAAGGGAATGGTTGCTGATCATATCAAGCAGTCTCAGCGTATCTTCTCTAGCCGGCTTGTACGCATCATCTGGCACACAGGTGAAGCCTCCGCAAGGTTTCAGGAACTGAAATTGCCCCCCGTAATTAATCTCGAGCGGCCTTCCCTCCCGGATTCGGATTTCTTCCAACCTCTCTAATATGGGTCCTGGCACACGGAGCAGCAGCGATTTTAAATGATCCGGAAATAATTCCAGCAGGCGTTTGTTCATATGCGTTCCTCCAGATGATCCTGTTTTCGCTTCTTGGTCTTTATCCCATATGTATGCTTGTACTTTGTCTTTATGCCTGGAATCTATCATTTTTTTAAAATCCCGAATAAGAGAAAGGCCGCTCCACACATAATCCAGCCGATTTTTCCCCAGGACAGTTTATCTGCCATGCCGACGAGTCCGATCGTCGTGGTTAATATCAATACCATCGGTCCCACAAAAGCCAGAGCGGAATTGACAGCCAGGGCCTTGTCCACCTGGTTTAACCGCAGCATTATGATCGCCGCCAAAATTTCGACACTGCCGGAAAACAGCCTGAGGGAAGCCATACCGGTCACAAACTTGTCCAGCATGTATATCCTCCTTTTTACTTGATATCCTAAACTATGCGAAACCCTCTCTGTTTATCTCTATTTTTTTGAAAAGAACTTCATAGAACACAAAAAAGCAGACCCGGATTCTATCGAACCGGATCTGCTAGCTTGTTTGGTATACATTTCATTTTATGTTGATTAGCGGCGGACCTGAGGTCCCCCGACTGAAGCTTGCTGATTGGTATCCAGGCCATACGCCGTATGAAGCGCCTGAACAACACCCTCTAAATTGCTGCCTTCAATAACACAGGATACTTTGATTTCAGACGTACTGACCATTTTAATGCTGACATCCTGCTTGGAAATCACATCGAACATTTGAGCGGCCACGCCGGGATGGCTGACCATTCCTGCTCCAACGATCGATACTTTAACCAGATTCACTTCTGAAGTGACTTCGCGGAACGGCACCTCGGTACGGATCCCTTCAATAACGGACAGGGCACGCTGTGATTCGTGACGCGCAATAGTAAACGAGAAGTCTGCCTCCCCGTTCTGAACCCCGCTCTGTACGATAATATCTACATCGATACCCTCTTGTGCCAGCGCACCAAACACTCGTGCCAGAACACCCGGATAATCGGATACGCCTAAAATACTGATTCGGGCCACATTTTTATCAAAAGCGATCCCGCTTACTACTGCACCTTGTTCCATGCTGGCTTCCTCCTTAACCACTGTACCTTCGTTATAGTTAAAACTGGATCTTACGACGAGCTTGACGTTGTTATGCTTGGCATACTCAACAGCGCGCGGGTGCAGTACCGCTGCTCCCAGGTTCGCCAGTTCCAGCATTTCGTCATAAGAAATTTCATTCAGCTTGCGCGCACATTTCACCACACGCGGATCTGTCGAATAAATTCCGTCCACGTCGGTATAGATTTCGCAGACATCGGCCTGAATGGCGGCTGCCAACGCTACGGCTGTTGTATCTGAGCCGCCTCTGCCAAGGGTGGTGATTTCACCTTCTTCTGTCATCCCCTGAAATCCAGCAACAATAACAATTTTCCCCTCTTCAAGCGCCTTGTTCACACGAATCGGTGAAATGTCGTTAATTCTCGCTTTGCCATGAACGGCTTCCGTTCGGAAACCGGCCTGCCATCCAGTATAGGACACCGCCTCACGGCCCAGATTATGAATGCTCATAGCCAGCAGGGACATGGAAATCTGTTCTCCTGTTGTCATCAGCATATCCATCTCCCGTGCGGGCGGGTTTTCGTTCAACAATTTGGATTGATCTATTAAATCGTCGGTCGTATCTCCCATTGCGGAAACAACAACCACGCATTGGTGACCCTCATCCTGCTTCTCAACAACTCTTCGAGCGACACGCTGCATGCGCTCCGTATCTCCTACAGAACTGCCCCCGAATTTCATGACGTACAGTGACAACCTGCCTTCACTCCCTACTTTTTCAGTATGTATCGATGGTTTCTCACTTTAAATCAGTATAATACGAAAGTGCTCGGTTGCGTCAAGCAATTTCACTTCTGTAACCAAATGTTCAATCATCACTCTATCACAGAGCATGAAGAAGAGCCGCCTTCCGCGAAATTCGCAGAAAGACGGCTGATGAGCTAAAGACTATGCCCGCGAAATGTATTTTCCTTCACGGGTGTCGATCAGCAGTACATCGTCTTCGTTAATGAACAGAGGCACTTGTACACTTAGACCGGTTTCGACTTTTGCGCTCTTGGTCGCGCCTGTTGCCGTATTGCCTTTGATTCCGGGCTCGGTCTCAACGACTTTCAATTCCACACTGTTCGGCAGGTTGATACCCAGAATTTCACCCTGGTAGCTGATGATGTTTACATTCATGTTCTCTCTCAAGAAGTTCAGTTCCCATTCCAGTTGTTCGCTGGTCAGGCTGAATTGGTCGTAGGTTTCATTGTCCATGAATACATGTTCCTGGCCGCTGGCATACAGGTACTGCACACCGCGGTTCTCGATCATAGCACGGCCGATGGTTTCACCCGCACGGAACGTCTTCTCAACCGTGTTGCCGTTGCGGAGATTCTTCAGCTTGGAACGGACAAATGCAGCGCCTTTACCCGGCTTTACATGCTGAAATTCGATTACTGTAAAAATATCGCCATCTACCTCAACGGTCAGGCCTGTTTTAAAATCGTTAACTGAAATCACAAAAATCCCTCCTGGTATGAACTTCAACTCTATTCTATTGAGAACTACAGCACGGTATATTCTTTGGAAGAAGCCGTTAAGATATGAATACCCGTTTCTGTAATAACAATATCATCTTCGATGCGGACACCGCCAAGACCCGGCAAATATATGCCCGGTTCTACGGTAACTACCATGCCTGGCTGAAGAACATCATCACTCAGCTTGGATAAT
Source organism: Paenibacillus lemnae (assembly GCF_012933385.1). GTDB lineage: Bacteria > Bacillota > Bacilli > Paenibacillales > Paenibacillaceae > Paenibacillus_AQ > Paenibacillus_AQ lemnae. The sequence continues at coordinate 27,045 of NZ_JABBPN010000013.1, read as the reverse complement.
CTGGGAGATTCATGAACTTCCATGCCGAGACCATGCCCCGTGCTGTGTCCGAAATATTCACCGTACCCGTACCGGGTGATGATATCACGGGCCAAAGCGTCCGCTTGTCGTCCGGTCATGCCGGGTTTGATCTGATCCAGTGTGTGAAGCTGGGCTTCAAGCACAATGTCGTAAATCTCTTTAAGCTTCGGGTCTGGTGTACCAACGGCAACCGTTCTGGTCAAATCAGAGCAGTAGCCATTCAGGAGTGCCCCGAAATCAAAGGTAATCAGTTCGTTGATGCCGATGAGCTTGTCACTCGCTACGCCATGGGGCAGTGCAGATCTTTCCCCTGAAGCGACAATCGTCTCGAATGAGGATGAAGCAGCGCCTCGCTGGCGCATAAACATCTCCATCTGCAGATCGATGTCCCGCTCGGACTTGCCGCTTTCGATGATGCTTAAAACGAATTGAAACGTCTCGTCTGCCAGATCAGCAGCCTGCTGCATCTGTTTTAATTCTTCACTGTCTTTAATCATTCGCAGCTGCTCTACGATAGCTCCAGCCGGAACAAGTGTCACTGGCTTCAACTGCTCGCTGTAAGCTGAGTATACAGCGTATGTAACATGATCCTGCTCAAATCCGAGAGACGTTATGCCTTCGGATGACAACAGCTCTTTCACAGTATCCATTACTTTGGCACCGTGCTCGATCACGTTGAATCCGGCAGCCTGCTGGGGAGCCTGCGTCATATATCTGAAATCGGTCAGCAGGTACGAATGTTCAGAAGTAACAAGTACATATCCGGCGGACCCTGTGAATCCGGTCAAATACCGGCGATTGACGGGACTTGCCACCAGCAGGGCCTGCAAACCTTTTTGCTCCATTACGTTCCGAAGCCGTGTTACCCTATGATTAGCCATGATCGTACCACGCTCCTTCTTTTGTTTCTGTTACAAGCTATGAAGCACTGTTATCAACAATATCCAGTAAAGCGTCCAGACCAAGCTTGTAGCTGCCGGCCCCAAATCCGCAGATTTGTCCTGCACATACAGGTGCAATTACCGAAATATGGCGGAAAGCTTCTCTGGCATGAATATTGGATAAATGCACCTCGACAGTCGGAATGCTTACAGAACTGATGGCATCCCGCAGTGCATAGCTGTAATGCGTGAATGCGCCCGGATTGAGCAAAATTCCATCAGCCTGTCCCATGGCCTCATGAATCCGGTCGATCAGTGCTCCTTCATGATTCGATTGGAAGAAGGTAATGCCGATTCCTGCGCTTACTGCCTGACTGCGCAAAGAGCCTTCAATACTTTGCAGGGATACCGAGCCGTACACGCCTGGCTCGCGGGTTCCGAGCAGATTTAGATTAGGTCCGTTGATGACCCAGATAGACTTCATAAGGTTTCCCACCTTTTCGTCAAATAACCAAAAGCTATTTTACCATAGGCAGGCTCTACTTGAGAAGTTTTTTTAACTTAGCCCATTACTTCCTTCTTGTCCCTCAGCTTTTCATCCGTGTATTCTTCCGCGGTTGTATATCCGATAAATAACCCCCACAGCAAAAACAGGCAAAATTCAGAAATGTTCGTGTCCCAAGACATTTTTTTGACCGGAAGACTCCAGTGAAACATCGGGTTCAGCGCAATGAACAGCAGCGCCCACCATACAATACCATAGGCAATTCCCGGCCAGGGCCCTTTCACCTTGCGGAACAGCAGCACATAAATAAGAGAAGCAATAACAGAAAGTGCAATAAAAGAGAGCCATCCCGCCAGCTGTCCTGCCGTTGTCATCAGAAATGCATGCTTGAAAAAAGGCTCAAGCAAAAATCCGGGAAGCACAGTTGTAAAATGAAGCAGATAAAAGACCCACCGGATGCCTCCCCATATAAAGCCTGCATAAAATCCCAGCTCGAGTGCGAATGTAAACCGGTTGGTATAGATACGCTCTGACTTGCTTTGCAGCGGATTCATCAATACGCTCACCCCTTCATAAAACTTAAAAATTATTATGCTCATATTCTAAAAGCCTAATCCAACTAGAATTTAACTTCATTATTCGATACAATAGATTTATAAGAACGTATTTCAAGACAGGAAGGTGAATTGTTTGTCCCAAAAGCCCGCTCAGGTCAGCTACGGAGGCCAAGCCGTCATCGAAGGGGTCATGTTCGGAGGCAGGCATGTCAACGTAACAGCTGTCCGGAGAAAAAACAATGAAATCAAGTTTCTCGAAGTGCCGCGGGAGGATAAGTCTCTGGTTCTGAAGCTGCGTAAAATCCCGCTGCTCCGCGGCATCATTAGTCTCATAGATTCAACCATTAAAGGCTCCAAGCACCTGAATTTCTCTGCAGACAATTATGCAGACGATACGCTCGAACCCGAAGAACGGGAGAAGCAGAAAGAGAAAGAAGAGGACGGCTGGAGCCTCAGCATGATTATCGGTGTTGCCGCTGTGAGTGTGCTCTCCTTTATATTCGGCAAGCTGTTATTCACACTCGTTCCGGTATTTGTTGAAGATTTCCTGTTTGGCAATATCATTGATAATTATGTCATTCGGAATCTGATCGAAGGCGTTATCAAGTTGATTCTGCTGCTCATCTACCTCTGGGCGATCTCTCAGACTCCTGTGATCAAGCGCCTGTTTCAATATCATGGTGCCGAGCATAAAGTCATCAGCGCATTTGAAGCCGGAGAGGATCTGACCGTCAAGAACGTACAGAAATACACTCGACTTCATTACCGCTGCGGCAGCAGCTTTATGATGCTGACGATTGTTCTGGGGGTTGTCGTGTATTCAGTAGTCCCTTGGGACACCTTGACGGAGAGAGTCATTCAGCGTATTGTTCTTCTCCCTGTCGTGCTGGGTATTTCATTTGAGTTCCTGAAACTGACTAACTCCTTGAGAGATGTTCCGGTTCTTCGCTATATGGGTTACCCTGGTTTGTGGCTGCAGCTGCTGACCACGAAGGAACCTTCGGATGATCAAGTAGAGGTGTCTATTGCATCCTTTAACCGGATGCGGGAACTGGATGCTCAATATGAACAAGCAGCGGCAGCAAAGCCGTTAGCAGGAAGTGTACTTGACCCAGCGAAAGGATGAGTAATCCATGTACAGGCTGAGAACACAGATCATCATTTTTTGGACATTCGTTGCACTTGCAGCATTAGGAATCATCCTCAACTTATCGGATTCACGATTTTATATTCCTGTGATTATTGTGGCTGTCGTATTTCTGCTCTACAAGTTTCCGCCAGGGCGTCTGAAGCTTCGGCGCAAAATCAAACCATCCAAAAAAACGCAGGCCAAATGGAAGTCTATGCAGAGTAGTACAAGGAAATCCGCCAGTCCGAATTCACCTCGAAAGAAGCAGTATCCTTTCCAGGTTATTGAGGGCCAGAAGGGCAAGCATGATCCGTCCGATGATGTTCCCAAATATCATTGAGGTCATTCATAAACGCAATCATAAAAAAAGGTGGTATCGAGGGAAATTCCCGGGATACCACCTTCTTATTATTCATGTTTGTCAGGCCGCCAGTCCTGAAAAAAACGCTTCCCGGCAATCAGACCGGACTGATATAATTCCATACTCTCTGTGTCTGATAAATTAAAATGAGTGGTGCTGATGCCAAGTGTAGGTATTTTAATCGTCCGGTTCCGGTTCTCTTTCTCGATATAACGTTCGTCATGCGCAGACAGCATCGTCTCAAACATTGCCGTCAGCATACTGAAGGGCCCGTTGATCCGGTGCGATTCTCCGCTGTTCTTCCCCACCATTTGAAAACCGACGACAGGCAGCGCTTTCTCCTTGCCCTTCAGTTTGCGGTCAAACAGCCATAACGGAAAATTGCTTAGCAAACCTCCGTCGACAATGTATACAAATTGCTCTTGAAACGATTTGCCTCTGGCCTGTTCCCCCATTAACCGCAGAATAACGGGATCAAAGAAATATGGGATGCTGCAGCTCATTCGAACTGCTTTTGCTACGGGGAATGTAGATGGATTAATGCCGTAATTTTTCAGATCGTCCGGGAGCACAAGCAGTTTGCCGTTTGTAATATCCGAAGCGACAATGTACAGCTTACCGTCAGGCAGATCCGAGAACGTGAAAATCCCTTTTGCGAGCAAAAGCTTGCGGATCCAGTGCTCAAGAGCCTCTCCGGAATACAATCCTTTTTTCAGCAAAACTCTCAGCGGAGGGCCCACGAACCGGGTATTGAATATGGGCGCACGAACAAGCAGCCGCTGGAATGGGGTTTCCTCGATAATCCGTTTCATTTCATCCGCTTTGTATCCTGCAGCAAGAACCGCTGCCACAATGGATCCTGACGATGTGCCTGCCATTCGGTTAAAGCCGACACCTGCCAACTCTGCGGCTTTTACAGCCCCGGCCAGCGAAATTCCCTTCACACCCCCGCCTTCAAAAACCGCATTGATCTGCATAGAAAAACCCCCGCTCACATGGTCTATTGACTATGTATGAGAACGGGGGAATATTCATTCCTGAAGGACACGCACGTTTAGGAAGTATAATATAATTTCAACTGATTCAGCAGTCCTAAAGGATTTCCTGTCAAATGTTTGGCTCTAAAGAAAATACTGCCCTCGATATCCGGGTACTTTTCGTTGTATCGAAGCTGATTGATGATTTCCACAGCAGACTGCCAGTTTTTATCCTGATTCTTATCTCCGACCTTGTAGGCAGCATGGCCGATCAGAAGATCCACACCGGTTCCTCTGACTTCCTTCGCCCACCAGTCCACCAGCTTGTCATAATCTGCAGCACTGTAATCCATACTCCAGTAAATTTGAGGAACGATGTAATCAATCCAGCCGTTTTGAATCCAAGTGCGGGTATCGGCATACATGCTGTCATAGGCGGTTACGCCAGCTTTCGAATCCGATCCGGTAGGATCTGCTGACTGATTACGCCAAACACCGAAAGGACTAACGCCATAATAAATATTCGGCTTTGTCCGGTTGATGCTTTCCCCAAGCTCTTTTACAAAGGTGTTAATGTTGCCTCTGCGCCAGTCTCCTACGCTTTTGTATGAACCATCATTATAAAGTCGGTACGACGTTGTATCCGGTATGGATGTGTGGGATGGATAGAAATAGTCATCCAGATGGATACCGTCGACATCGTAACCATTCGCTACTTCCATAATGGTATCTATAATATGCTGCCTGGCGGCCGGATTACCTGGGTCGATCATCAGCTGTTTGTTCACGCTTAAGATCCAGTCCGGGTGGGCTCTGGCAACATGGTTCGGAGCAAGTGACGCGGTAGACAGTTCCGTGTTGGCACGGAACGGATTAAACCAGGCATGAAACTCCATCCCTCTGCGATGGGTTTCTTCCACCATAAATGCCGTAGGATCGTAACCCGGGTCTTTCCCCTGCGTTCCTGTCAGCACCTTGGACCATGGTACCAGTGCTGAGGTATACAGGGCATCGCCTGAAGGTCTCAGCTGTACGAATACCGCATTTATTCCTGCATCCTGCAGCTGATCCAGCATCGTGGTAAAGTCTGATTGCTGCCGGTCAATGCTGCTCTTGTTTGCAGGCCAGTCCAGGTTGTACACAGTAGAAATCCAGGCTCCGCGAACTTCATTGCGATCCGGCGCTGGCTGCTGCGGAGTTCCCGGTACAACAGGTCCCGGAATGATCCAGCCGCTGGTGAGATCAATCACTTTCTCGCGCTGATTCCATACGACGGTAAGGCCAAGATTTTCGCTGATGAATCGAAGCGGCACCATCACCCGGCCGTTCTTGATTTGTACCGAAGCACTTAAAGGCTGTGGTTTACCATTCACTAACGCCGTATTTTTACCCGACGTTAAAGACAGGGTGTATCCTGGCTGTGAAATCGTGGCCGTCTTTGATTGCTGATTCCACTGGATCGAGGCTCCAAGCCCCTGACTGATGACCCGGGTAGGCACCATCGTTACATTTACTTTGGGAAGTATGTAAGGCGAGACATCGCTGCTCAGCTTCCCTCCGTCCAGAAAAATCTGTATGGCAGCGCTTTGCGCTTTAGCGGCGGGGACGACGGACGGCAGGCAGAACAACGTTAACATCAGCACCAGCATCCATTTACGAAATCTCATGTTGAACCTCCGGCTTTCTTAGATTTGCAGGTAATTAAACTAAAAAAGCATCTGTCGACAGCGGACAGATGCACTTTCTACGATTCGCTGACCAATTCATTATGAATGTCGCGCAGTTCTTTCAATCGAATATCGTCTCTCTTGAAATATTCAACAAGGGTCTCAATACAGGTTATGGAATCCCAGCTTAAATGATGCTCAATTCCTTCAACATCGCCGTAGATGTTTTCTTCCTGCACACCAATCATACCCAGAAACTGCTCCAGCAGCTGGTGGCGAGCCATTAATCGTTTTCCCATCTTCTTGCCCTTGCTTGTCAGCACCAGTCCGCGGTACTTCTCATAAATCAGATATTCATCTTTATCAAGCTTCTGAATCATTTTCGTGACGGACGAGGGGTGAACCTCCAAGCCTTCGGCAATATCCGAAACGCGCGCATAGCCTTTTTCTTCGATCAGCTTGTAGATGCGCTCCAAATAATCCTCCATGCTGGGTGTCGGCATCTTTAATTCCCTCTTTTCTCATAATTGCGTAACACTTGTCTTCTGTTTTACCTGCAACTGTAATGATACATGTTATCAAGAGCAGTTGGCAAGTCCCGGTAAACCCTGCTGCGTGATATTAACAGGTGTTGCATTCATTGCAGTGGAGAACCTAAATACACTCAGGTGAAAGGAAGGTGCCATTTTGACGGAAAATACATTGGTGATTCCCAAGAAAACACTTAGAGCTACAAAACCGTTTATTCCCGACCTCGTTTATTTTGAGCCTGATGCCTTGGAATACCCCAAGGGCAGGAAGATCATGGAGTTTGTTAAGGCTAAGAACATTGAATACCGGATGACCACTTCCCATAATCGAATCACGAATCTGCCTGGTGAGACAGAACAGGAAAAATACCGGATGGCCAAAAGAACACTGGTTGTCGGATTGCGAAAAACACTGAAGTTCGATCAGTCCAAGCCTTCGGCTGATTATGCGATCCCGATCTCCACCGGCTGCATGGGGCATTGTCACTACTGTTATCTTCAGACTACGTTAGGTGCCAAGCCTTATATCCGGGTGTACGTAAATACAGAAGATATTTTCGGAGCCGCAAAGTCCTATATCGAGGAACGGGCCCCTGAAATCACTACATTTGAAGCAGCCTGTACTTCTGATCCCGTAGGTATTGAACATATTACGGGCTCCCTTCAGGATCTGATCACATTTATGGCTGGAGAAGAATTTGGCAGACTGCGGTTTGTCACCAAATTTCATCATGTCGACCCTTTGCTGGAACTGAAGCACAATAACCATACTCGTATCCGTTTCAGCATCAATGCCGATTATGTCATCCGCCAGTTTGAGCCTGCCACCTCCAGATTTGAGGAACGGATTGAAGCGGCTGCTAAAATCGCTCATGCCGGTTATCCGCTCGGTTTCATCATTGCCCCTATTATCTGGCATGACGGCTGGGAACAAGGTTATGCCGAGCTGCTGGAGCGTCTGTCTGCCGCCCTCCCCTCTTCAGCTGCAGAAGGACTGACCTTTGAGATGATCCAGCATCGTTTTACCAAAACAGCCAAGACCGTTATCGAGCAGCGATATCCGAAAACCAAACTGGAAATGGATATTGAGAAAAGAAAGCAGAAATGGGGACGCTGGGGACAATATAAGTATGTCTATCCCGACGAACAGCAAACCGCCCTGAGACAATTTATCACAGAGCGGATTTTCGAGCATTTTCCCAAGTCTTCTATAGATTATTTCACTTAGTCATTCATCTTAGAAACGAAGCCAGTCCGGCGTGATGCTCTGCAGCCAGATTGTAATCCGGAACATCTGATTGGTGAAGAGCAGAATGCCCATGATGATCATCAGAACCCCGCCAGTTTTCATCAGAACATTCGAATATTTCAAAATCCACCGAGTGGAGCCAATAAAGAACGCGAGAATGAAAAAGGGAACCGCAAAGCCAAGTGAATAAGAAGTGATCAGCGGAAACCATGTGCTTGGATCTGTAGCAGCCATAGCAATGATCGCCATCAGGATTGGACCTACACAAGGCGACCAGCCTGCAGCAAAACCAATACCAAACAAGAATGTACCTATGTATCCGGTTGGCTTGGATTTAAAATCAAATTTGCGGTCTTTCATTAAAAACTTCGGTTGAAACCATCCGACGAGCATCAGACCCATCAGGATAATCAGCAGTGCAGACAATTGACGGATAAGATCCTGATATTCAATAAAAAGTTCACCAAAAAGTCCTGCACCCCAGCCGAGCGAATAATAGACGGAGGAGAAGCCGAGAATGAACGCCAGTGTGTGCGTCATCGTACGCATGCGGACGTCCTTGCGGTTTTGCTCCGTCTTGAGCTCGTTTACCGACATCCCTGTAATAATGGACAAATATGAAGGATATAACGGAAGACAACAGGGTGAAATAAAAGACGCCAAACCGGCTGCAAAAGCTATGCCGACATTGATATCAGCCATGTACACATCCCCCTTAAGTCGTAAGGCCCTTCTTGCCGATGAGTGTCAGAATTAAAAATGAAATCAGCAGTAATACGATCGTAGCGCCCGGCGCGAGATTGAAGAAGCCTGCCATCATCAGACCCCCGACCACGGCGATTTCTGATAATACCACCGACAGCACAATGGCAGAACGGAAGCTCTTAGCCAGGAGCAGGCTGATGGCTACCGGTATTGTCAGCAGTGCGGATACAAGCAGAGCACCCACGATTTTGATCGCCGTACTGACGACAAGGGCTGTCAATACGGTAATGATCATATTCATCCATTTTACGGGCAGTCCGCTCACGCTGGCAGCATCTTCTTCAAAACTGAGCAGGAACAGCTCTTTAAAGAACAGGGAGATGACTGTAATAACGATGATCGTCACCCCGCCTACCATGTATAAGTCATTCACATCCAGGGTGTAAATACTCCCGAACAAATAGCTCATGACATCATTATTATAGCCCATGCCCAGTGTGAAGAAGAGCGATGCCAGGGCGACTCCGCCGGACATAATAATCGCAATCGACAGCTCGGCATAACTTTTATAGGCTTTCCGAAGCTTCTCAATTGCAAATGAGGCAAGCACAGCAAAAACCAGCCCTGCCGCCAGCGGATATACCTCGATCAGAAATCCAAGGGCGACCCCGGCAATCGTAACATGCGAAAGGGTATCCCCGATCATCGACAGCCGCCGCAGCACGAGGAAAATTCCGATCAGCGGAGCGGTAATGCCAATCAGCAAACCTCCCAGCAGTGCACGCTGAAAAAAGTCACTCGACAATATATCTAGCAATCCAAACGTCTCCTTCAACATTAAACAAGTGTATGCTGTAAATCCTGTTCTACGCAATCCTGAGCTTCATGAGAATGGCGCACAAAAAACTGAATTTTACCATTTTGATCCACCGGTTTCTGCCCCAGATAGCCCTGGACCATGTCCAGATCATGTGTCACCATCAAAAAGGTCATATCATGATGGGCGTGCATATGGGTGATGAGTTCGAAAAAGCTTGCCTGCGTCTCGGCATCAATCCCGATGGTCGGCTCGTCCAGTACGAGCAGGTCAGGACGGTTAATGAGCGCACGCGCCAAAAACACACGCTGCTGCTGACCGCCGGACAGCTGTCCGATCCGTTTGTCTGCAATGTTCTGAATGCGCATGACCTCCAGCGCGTCATCGCATTTCTGCTGCTGCTGTCTGGTAATTCGGCGAAAAAGGTTCTTTCGGTTGTACAAGCCGGACATGATGACCTCACGTACCGTAGCCGGAAACAGCGGGTTGAAGCTGTTCTTCTGAGGCACATAACCGATCCGCTCCCAGTCACGGAAGCGGCGAATGGGCTCTCCAAATAATTCAATACTTCCCTCTGCTGCCGGAAGAAGACCGACAATCAAGCGAAGAAGCGTTGTCTTTCCAGCTCCGTTTGACCCGACGATGCCTATAAAGTCCCGCTCTTTCGCCGTAAAATTTAATCCCTGTATGACCTGCTGGTCTCTGTAGGAAAATGAGATATTTTTAAGTTGTATTATCGGTTGATGGCAATCCTGTGCTGCCGGCATCATACCATGGCCGCCTTTCCTTAAATAACGTATAAAGCCGGGGATGAAGGAAATCTACCCCGGCAGTCCTCTTATTATTGTAATGCCTTCTGAAGATTTTGCAAATTTTTCTCCATGAGAGTGAAATAATTTTCTCCGCTTTGTTCCTGCTGTTTGGTAAGGCCTTCCACCGGGTTGAGTACGAGTGTTTCCACCCCGGTTTCGGAAGCCAAAGTTCTCGCTAATTGATCGGATACCAGCTCTTCAAAGAAAATATAGCGGATATTGTTCTCTTTTACCGTCTTCGCAAGTTTCACGATATCCTGTGCTCTGGGCTCGGCATCCGGGGACAATCCCATGATCGCATGCTGCTTCAGGTTGTAGTCTCTTGCGAGATATCCAAACGCCTGATGAGATACTACAATCTCGCGGTCTTTAATCCCGGATAGTCCGCTTTCGAATTGGTTATCCAGGTTTACTAGCTTCTCTTTTAATGCCTCATACCTTTGTTGATATCCGTCTGCATGTTCAGGATCGGCTTCTACCATGCTTTTATAAATATTGTCAGCCATAATGATCGCGGATTTTGGACTCACCCAAGTATGCGGGTCAACATATTTGCTGTCATTGGTCGCTGCTTGAGCAGGCTCTGTCTCCACAGGTTCCTCATTCGTCGCGGCTTCATCGCTGTGGTCATGATCGTGAGCCTCCTCCTCTGCCGCTTCTCCGCTGTGGTCATGGTCATGTTCCTCTTCGGCTGCAGCTTCTCCGCTATGGTCATGGTCGTGTTCCTTTTCGGCTGCAGTTTCTCCACTATGGTCATGGTCATGTTCCTCAGTCGATGGTGATTCTTCGGCGGGCTCCCCATGACTGTGACCATGTCCGTGACCGTCATCACCTTCAGCATTAATCAGCGAAACCCCTTTACTTAGCTCAACTGGTTTGACTTCACTGTTTTTGTCGAGCCCTTTTAAAAACCCGGGAACCCATCCTTCCATACCGGCTCCATTATACAGAAAAAGCTGGGCTTTCGAGGTTTGGACAATATCCTGGCTTTTCGGTGTCCAGTCGTGAGCCTCCACGCCAGTGGGCAGCAGATTAATGACATTGGCATCCTCTCCGCCGATCTCTTTTGCAAATTCATAGATTGGATAAAAGGTCGTAATGACATTTATTTTATCTTCTGCAATGGCTCCTTTACTGCTTCCACAAGCAGATAACACCAGCACCATTGAAATCAGCAGGGCGGCATACTTACTCTTTCTTAAGTTCATTTTCTCTCTCCACTCCATTCCCAATTAACAAATCGTAATCATTACTAATAGATATTTATTATAAGAGTGCCTTCTGATGTTGTCAACTAAATCGTAATGATTATTATTTGGTAGGTTCCAGGAACTACAAAGCCCCCCTAGGTCAGACACATTCATGAAAAGTGTCTGACCTAGGGGGGCCCGTTAGATCTTTTACTTGTGCTATTTCACAAGAGCTCCGTTTGGCATGGAATCCGGCACGGTTGCAAGGGTGAGCTGTTCTCCCTGGGAGGCTGCCAGAATCATGCCCTGAGACATTTCACCTCTCAGCTTCACAGGTTTCAAATTGGTGACACAGATCACTTTCTTGCCGACCAGCTCTTCGGGAGTGTAATGTTTCGCAATACCCGAGACGACCTGGCGTTGTTCGAAGCCGAGATCCAGCTGCAGCTTTAACAGCTTATCTGCCTTTTTCACCGGCTCGCATGAAAGAACCTGGGCGACACGAAGTTCCACTTTGGCAAAATCATCAATGCCGATTTCCTCTTTCAGCTCCACCGGCTCTTCTCCACCCGCTTCAGGGCCCGCTGCGGTTGGTTCTGAAACCGCCGTCTCTTCCCCGGGCTTCGTACCGCCAGTCATAGCCGCTGCGATGTAGGCGACCTCCTGCTCCACATCCAGACGTGGAAAGATCGGCTCCCCTTTCTGAAGCTTGGTGCCTGCCGGAATGCTGCCCAGCAGTCTTCCGCTGTCCCAATTGGTCAAGGAAACCTGACCCTGTAAACCAAGTTGTTCCCAGATTTTCTGCGGAGTACGGGTCAGGAATGGCTGGAGCAGAATCGAGGCAATACGAAGACTTTCAACCAGGTGGCTCATCACCGAAGCCAGCTCTCTTCTTCTGCTCTCATCCTTAGCCAGTGTCCATGGCTGAGTTTCATCAATGTACTTGTTGCTGCGGCTGACAAACTGTCCGATGGCTGTCAACGCCACAGAAAACTCCAGCTGCTCCATAGCTTCTTCCACGCGTTCATAAACAGCTGCAGCGGCCTCTTCCAGTGTTTCATCAAATGGAGTAACGCCTTTTTCATACCCGGGAACCTCGCCGTCAAAATATTTATCTACCATCGCGACGGTGCGGTTAAGCAGATTTCCGAGATCATTAGCCAGATCAGAGTTCACACGCTCCACAAAGCTTTCCGGTGTAAATGTACCGTCTGCACCAAATGGAACTTCACGCAGCAAATAATAGCGCAAAGCATCCAGCCCATAGCGGTCGATCATCGTGATCGGATCCACGACATTGCCCTTGGATTTGGACATTTTGCCGTCTTTCATGAGCAGCCAACCGTGTGCAAAAACCTTCTTCGGCAGCGGCAGATCCAGTGCCATGAGAACGATAGGCCAGTATATGGTATGGAAACGTACAATCTCTTTGCTCATCAAATGCACGTCTGCCGGCCAATACTTGTCGAACAGGGATGAATCGTCAGACCCGTATCCAAGAGCTGTAATATAGTTGAGCAGCGCATCGATCCATACATAAATGACATGTTTCGGATCGCTTTTCACCTTAACTCCCCACTCATAAGTGGTACGGGATACAGCCAGGTCTTCCAATCCTGGTTTAATAAAGTTGTTGATCATTTCATTTTTACGGGATACCGGCTGGATAAAATCAGGGTTCTCCTCGTAATACTGAAGCAGTCGATCGACATACTTGCTCATCCGGAAGAAATAACTTTCCTCCTTGACGAGCTCTACAGGACGCCCGCAGTCTGGACATTTCCCGTCTGTAAGCTGCCGCTCCAGGAAGAAGGATTCACAAGGTGTACAGTACCATCCTTCGTATTCCCCCTTATAAATATCACCCTGCTTAAGAAGCCGTTCAAATACTTCCTGGACTACTGTGGTATGACGAACTTCGGTCGTCCGAATAAAATCTTCATTTGAGATATCCAGCTTCTTCCACAAATCTTTAATACCGGCAACGATGTCATCTACGAACTGCTGTGGTGATTTCCCGGCTTCTGCAGCTTTTCGTTCGATTTTCTGTCCGTGCTCATCGGTTCCTGTCAAATACCGCACATCATATCCGCGAAGCCGCTTGTAGCGGGCAATGGCATCTCCAGCTACCGTTGTATAGGCATGGCCAATGTGCAGCTTGTCGCTGGGATAATATATCGGTGTAGTCAAGTAAAAGGTTTTTTTGTCAGACATATCAGGATCTCCGTCCTTTTCTAAATGTATTGTACTGCATGGCTGAATCCGATAGACAAAACAGCGGCAGACGTCAAAAAACCCCCGTCCCTATGGGACGAGAGCTGATATCTCACGTGTTACCACCCAAATTCCCCGGACTCTTCACAGAGTCAGGCTCATCGACCTGCTTCCAGGCCTCCATTAACGCTGGAATCACGCCATCCCCTTACGATTGCCGATCTAGCTTAGCACCCGCTCGGAAACAGTTCCTCCAAGACCATCTTCCGCAAGTCACTCAGACCGGTTCTCAGCTGCCCCGGCTCTCTGAACAGAGTGTTCATACGTACTTATCTTTTCCTCGGAAATAACAGTTATGAATACTATCTTCTCCCAATATAATCAACGATCATACAGGATGTCAAGAATCTCCGGATGTTCGTGCTGTTTCATTCATCGTACCAGGATCATTACGGGGCGGGACAAGATCGACCCCCCCTGGATTAAATGGATGGCATCTTGCAATACGCCTTGCGGCTAGCCATGATCCCTTTAGCGCACCATGTACTTCTATGGCCTCAAGGGCATATGCAGAACAGGTGGGATAGAAGCGGCAGGTTGCCGGTTTCAATGGAGATATGACTTTACGATATACATGGATGGGTGCATTAAGTACCCTGGATGGCAAGGACTTGGTCATGAAGAGCTGTCTTCCTTGGCGCAGTCTCTGCAGTAACCAAACACCTCGAATTTGTGCTGCACCACCTGAAAATCTTCTGGCGCATCCGTCAGGTTCATGGGACAAAAGGTTATGGGATACGTCTTCTGGCATTGCAGACAAATCATATGGTGATGATGATGTTCTTCACTGCACCGGGCCCGAAATTTGATTCCCTCTTCAAATACTACTTGTTCTAATGCTCCGAGCTCATACAACACCCTCAGATTGCGGTATACCGTATCAAAACTCAATCCGCTGTATTTCTTGCCCATATGATCATAGACATCCTTAGCAGTGAGATATCCGTTATGTTCCCCAAACAATTTGGCGAGCGTTTTGCGCTGATCGGTGATGCGCAGTCCATGTTCGGACATCGTGCCGATGATCTCTTCCGTCGTCAGCATACGCAGCAGCCTCCTGAAGTTCAATTGATGTTCACTTCTTTTATAATGCCTGAAAAAAAACACTTCGTCAACGAAGCACACCGGGTATAAAGAAACCCCTATCCCTCTTCCAGTACAGGAATAAGGATAGGGGCAGCCGATACGTGGATAACTGTGTCTGTACTTGGATCTGTTACTGTCTCTCTTCAGGCATTGGGCTCAGCACAATACTTACAGGTAAGCTGCTTCCTGGTGCAGCCGTAAACCACATGTCCACGGATTGTTCATAATCGCCGGTGCGGAACAACACGCTGCTCTCGTGTGGTGCAGAAACCCAGGAGGAGGATGGCACTCCAATGATATTGCCGTTAACCATCATGGATCCCATAAATCTTCCACCCCTCGGGTTAAAGGTGATGAGCGTGTTGGGAGCTACCCGATTCAATTGAATGCGATATACCATACCGAAGTTGCCGGAGTTGGAAATCGGGTAACCCGTAATACCATCATGTCCTGTCAAGTACGGATCCAGGTTTTTGTCTCCGAGTGCAATTCGGGCAGGGGTAAGGCCTACCAGCTCATTGGACTCCAAAATCCGGGTCGAGTTGTTATACGTACCGCGGTTGTGAATGCCGTCCGCCGGAAGCAGCGGTAATGACGGAAGCTTTGCGATTGGATCTTCATGCTCGCCAACCATGACGATATCATACCGGATCGGCGAATCAGTATACAAATCTGCAAACAAGGATACGCTCTGGCGCTCTTTCACGGGCAGGGCGCTGATTTCGGTCAGGATCAAGCGGCTTTCGCCGGGACGGAGTGTGATCGTATGATCACTGCTGCTGCTCTGCATGGATCTCATATAACGCTCCACGGATAATTTACCTGCTGCATTCGGAAATTCACTTGGACCGCCCATGCCGACATACTCGGTCGTGAGCGCTGCAGTCGTACTGTTAATATTCGTAGCTACAACATACATTTTCACTCGTTTACCTGTACCATTCAGATGATGGATCATAAAGCGCGTGGCTCCAACACCTGTCTCCTGATAGACAACCCCTTCTCGGTTGACGGTCTCCGGACTATTGCTGCGGATCAGGGTCCGCGGCTCGGATGTTGTCGTAAGCGGTACGATTGGCATTGCTGGCACTTTGGAGCCATCGATGAAGAACTTTTCTCCAACTTCCGCATAGAGTTGATAGAATTCTTCACGCGTGTACAAGGTTTCACCGGTAATAATGACGGTTTTTTCAAACGTGTCGGTTGCTCCGTGCTTATCTGTAACGGTTAATGTTATTGTAGCAGGCCCTGGAGTAAAGAATGCTTTTGCATTGTTGCTCCAGTCTCTGTCCACAATGGCATTCTCATCGTCCGTACTTTGGTCGGTATACGTGATGATCTCGCCCATTTTGTATTGTTCCTTATTGGTAGTGAATTGAGCTGTTGGTGGATCATTCGGTGTTACCACTTCAATATTCAGAATGAATGGATCACTCCATTCTCCGCTGGAATCCTGTACGGAGTAAGAAACGGTATGAATGCCTGTCTCAAAGAACACATCTTCGCGGCCTTCCCAATATTCATTCACAATAGGCAGCCCTGCAGGAGAATATGCGTTGGTCTTGTAGTTCACCACCGTTTGACCGGCAAAAACCTCGCTATTAGTCACCGTAAAAGAGGCCACTGGCTTGGTGCTTAAAGAAAGGATAACTCTCTTGTTCAGCTGGTCTACCCGGTATGGAATACCTAGTGCCTGGGTGATCGATGTCAAAGGTACCATAAACGTTCCTGTATCTTGATACGCAGGACCTTTCATGGTAGTACGTGCACCGTTTACAGTGTATATACTGCTGCCTGTTTTAAAACGGATTTCGTCATTTCCTCGTGTAATAACGGTTTCTTTTGTGCTGCTGTCATATCTCAGATTAAAACCGACCCGATCGACTAGCGAACGGATAGCCACATAGGAAACCCCCTGTTTGACCGCCATCGGCTTGGCAGCTGTATAGGGCTTGCCATTATGAATCATTTGTGCGCTGTTCATCATCAGAACGAGACCAGGTTCCACAGGGATTGGTGCGGGAGGCTGAACAGGCTCACTGCCGCCAGAGCCGCCGCTGTTACCTCCTCCGGCATTTTCCATTGCGGCCAGATTCAAAATGACTTTTTTCTCCGGCTGATTGACTTGATACGGAATGCCCAGAGCCGCCGTGATGGACGTAAGCGGAACCATGAACGTTCCCTTGTATGTATATGCAGGGCCCTTCATGGATCGGGATTCACCATTAACCTTGTATGCACTGCTGTTCATCGTAAATCGCAGTTCATTCCCGTCTTTGAGAATGATCGTTTCTTTTGTGGCGTTGTCATACCGCAGGGTTAGTCCTGCGCGCTCCACCATGGCACGAATAGAAATATAGGAAACGCCGCTCTTGACCGCCATCGGCTGTGCAGCTTTATATAAATCGCCGTTATGATACATATCGGCACTGTTCATGAGCAGAACCAGTTCATTGGGTTCGGTTGAGTATACCTCTGAAGACGCGCTTTCCTGAGCTGACGGCGCTGTCTGTGCTGACGGTGTCTGCGTTTGTGGCTCCGTCGTTTCTTCCTGCTGTATTTGGACATCATCATTCTGTTCGTTGTTTTGCTCTTCCGGCTGAACCGGTTCCTCAGCAGTTGTGTCAGC
The DNA here is from genome assembly GCF_012933385.1 of Paenibacillus lemnae. GTDB lineage: Bacteria > Bacillota > Bacilli > Paenibacillales > Paenibacillaceae > Paenibacillus_AQ > Paenibacillus_AQ lemnae. The sequence goes on along the minus strand of NZ_JABBPN010000013.1, from coordinate 9,655 downwards.
TTGTGCAGCCTCTGGTGTTGAATTAAGGCTCTCGGGAGCCGCTTCGACAGCTTCCACAGCTTCCACAGCTTCGCTTTCAACGGACCGCTGATTAACTTCTTCCTGTTCCAAGACAGCAGAAGACTGGGCACTTACAGGAATCATGGTAAAAACCTGAGCCGCAGCAAGTACTGTAACGATCGATATTCTTTTAAATTTCATGTTTTACTCCTTCACTCCTGATGTTTTTTATCTCTATTGATACGACCAATCTACCAACTTCACACAGTCTATTAGACGTCAATCCCTTAGAAAAGTTGCTCTTTTGCTGTCGAAAAGCAAAAAACCCCCGGTTTCCTGTTAAATTACAAGGAATAACCGAGAGGTTTCTTTCAATTAAATTCAGCCTATTTTTCAGAAATATTAAGTGTGACCGGAAGCTTGCCTTCAGCAGCAGCCGCCCCGATGAGAACATCGGCTAACACATCCATAAATACAGGGGTATTTTCATAGCAGCACAGATAGGCAGGCACTTCTGGCACTTCGTTTAGATCATATGGATTTCTGGTAGAAACTACGATCAGCTTCTCCGGGGATTGACTGTTCAGACCCTGGACAAGTCTGCGCTGGCCTTCACTTAACCGGCTTTCGGATGTATAAGTAACCGCAATAACCTGAGAAAATGAGCGAGCTTTCTGTATCGCAGACTGCAGCCCTTCATCTGATAGCGATGTACTTACGACCAGTTCCTCCGTTTGGGGCATTCTTTTCTTCAATGAATCTCCCAGTGTGTACATATGACTCCATGCCTCATCTACCTGAGTTGTGATTCCCGTTTCCGGCCAGATGACCAGCAGATCTTTGGTGGAATCCAAAGGAAGCTGTCCTTTGTTTTTCACCAATGTGATGGCTTTGCCTGCGATCTCTTTCAGCAGTGTTTCTTTTTCTGTTGCTGTGGTGACAGTTTCGAGTTGACCGCGGCCGGCTCCTTCCGACAACCTGCGCTGCTTAAGTTCCAGAATACGCTTCAGCGATTCTTCAATCCGCGCTTCTGTAATTCTTCCCGATCTCACAGCCTGGACAACCGCTTCGATGGCAGCAATCTGCTCGTCCCTGGTGTGACTGATCAGGATGCAGTCTGCTCCAGCCAGCACCGCCCGCACTGCTCCCTCGGCAACCCCATATTCTTTGGCAATGGCGTGCATCTCGAGACAATCGGTCAGGATCAAGCCTTCAAAACCAAGCTCTTCCCTTAACAGCCCGCTTAGAACCGCTCGGGACAGGGTAGCTGGCGTTCCATCCGGTTCAATGGCCGGAAAGCCGACATGGGCGGTCATAATGGCATCTACACCTTCTCGGATGGCCTCCTTGAAAGGGACAAGTTCAATCCCTTCCAGTCGTTCACGACCATGCGGTACAGAAGCCAGACCCAGATGGGAGTCCACACTCGTATCTCCATGCCCCGGAAAATGTTTAGCTGCAGCCGAAACCCCTGCTTGTTGATAACCGCGAATGGCAGCTGTCCCCAGCTCTGCTACTGCAGCAGGGTCTTCTCCAAAAGACCTAACGCCGATGACTGGATTAAACGGGTTGTTGTTCACGTCAAGGCATGGGGCCAGGTTCAGGTTAATCCCAAGACTCCGCAGCTCCTCACCGCTGATTTTAGCAGCTTGATAGCAGTATTCGGGACTTCCGGCAGCACCGAGTGCCATATTTCCAGGGATGCGGCTCATGCCCTGCTGATCGATCCTGGCGACCATACCGCCCTCCTGGTCAATCGATATGAGAAGCGGCGGCTGGCCCGCTGATCCAGCCAGGGATTGAAGGGAAGATGACAAAGCAGCAACCTGCTCTAAATCACGTACATTACGCCGGAAATAAACGATGCCGCCGATATGATATTCACGGACCAGAGCTTCCGCGTGCTCATTCACCGTAAGTGCATCAAAACCGCACATAAATAATTGCCCTACCTTTTGTTCCAGTGATGCATGGTCCCAAGTCTTTGATGTCATGAAGTGATAACCTGCCTTTACATTGAAGTTTGGTTCTGATTCCATTCTCCACCAGAACCTTACCAAACGTCAATTGGCTTTAAGGACAACCGGCTGCCTTTATGGATCAGGCTATAGGCACGCTGTATTTCTTCTTCTGACGGAGAGTCCACATCTTTTAAAGGATAAGCTCTGCCCAGCGCCTCCCACTTGTGTATGCCCAACTGATGAAAGGGAAGAATCTCGAATTTTTCGACACAAGCAAGAGTACAAACATACTGACCGAGAGCTACAAGATCATCTTCCTCATGATGAATGCCTGGCACGTATACATGCCTGATCCAGACAGGACGCTGATGGTCAGACAGCCAGCGGGCTAATCTCAAGGTTCGTTCATTGGATTTGCCTGTCAGCAAAATATGCTTTTTCTCATCAATATGCTTTAGATCCAGCAGAACGAGATCACTGTTCAGCAGCAGTTCCCTGATTTTATCCGGGTCATTAAAGCCGTTTGTATCCAGCGCGGTATGAAGATTCCAGCGGCGTTTAACTTCTTGAAACAGGCGTGTAACAAAAGCATGCTGAAGCGTCGGTTCGCCGCCGGACACCGTCAGCCCTCCTCCGGATGAGCGGTAGTAAGGCAGGTACGGCTCGATCTCGGCCAGAACATCTTCGACACTCATCTCTATTCCTTCATTCAGTCCCCAGGTATCCGGATTGTGGCAGTACTTACATTTCAGCAGACATCCCTGCATGAACAGGACAAAGCGGATTCCCGGACCATCTACCGTTCCGAAGGTTTCCATGGAATGCACATGACCTTTTAGCATAAGAAGTCACCCTTTCTACATCGAACCATGAAACGTGCGGTTCATAACGTCAAGCTGCTGTTCCCGGGTCAGCTTAATGAAGTTTACGGCATAACCTGATACACGGATCGTAAGCTGCGGATATTTCTCGGGATGCTCCATCGCGTCCATTAGCTGTTCCCGGTGAAACACATTGACATTCAAATGATGTCCTCGGCTGCCAAAGTACCCGTCCAGCATCGATACCAGATTACGGATTCGTGCTGGCTCCTCCTTGCCTAAAGCTTTCGGTACGATAGAAAAGGTGTTGGAAATGCCGTCCAGGCTATGCTCATAAGGAAGTTTTGCCACCGAGGTCAAGGATGCCAAGGCTCCTTTCTGATCCCGTCCGTGCATCGGGTTAGCGCCTGGAGCGAACGGCTCGCCGGCTTTGCGGCCATCTGGTGTGGTTCCGGTTTTCTTGCCGTAAACGACGTTTGACGTAATCGTCAGTACGGATTGTGTCGGCACAGCACCTCGATAAGCTTTATGCTTTCGAAGCATGCCCATGAACGTTTCCACAAGCTCCACAGCAATCTGGTCAACACGATCATCGTTGTTGCCATAGCAGGGATAATCGCCATCGATCTCGAAATCAACCGCAATACCGCTCTTTGTGCGAACCGGCTTTACCCTTGCATATTTGATAGCGCTGAGCGAGTCTGCCGCCACGGACAAACCGGCAATGCCGCAGGCCATAGTACGAATGACATCCCGGTCATGAAGAGCCATCTCCAGGCGTTCATAGGCGTATTTGTCATGCATGTAGTGAATGACGTTCAGTGTATTCATATACAGCTTCGCCAGCCACTCCATCATTGGACTGAAGCGATGCATAACCTCATCATAGTTCAGTTCATCGTCTGTAATAGCCGGATATTCAGGACCGACCTGATCGCCGGAAACTTCATCCCTGCCGCCGTTAATAGCATACAGCAAGGCTTTCGCCAGATTGGCGCGTGCCCCGAAAAACTGCATCTGCTTGCCGATTTTCATAGCGGATACACAGCAGGCAATCCCGTAATCCTCCCCGTAGATTGGTCGCATCAGATCATCATTTTCATATTGAATGGAGCTCGTTTCGATGGAAACCTTGGCACAATACTGCTTGAAGTTTTCCGGCAGCTTTTCGGACCAAAGCACCGTCAGGTTCGGCTCCGGCGCAGGTCCGAGATTGTAGAGCGTGTGCAGAAATCGGAAGCTGTTCTTCGTCACCCTTGTCTTTCCGTCCAGCGACATCCCGCCGATGGATTCTGTCACCCAGGTCGGATCACCGCTGAACAGCTCGTTATAATCCGGCGTGCGCAGAAATTTGACAATCCGAAGTTTCATAACAAAATGGTCGACCAACTCCTGTGCCGCTTCTTCCGTCAAGGTCCCTTCCTTCAGATCCCGCTGGATATAGATGTCCAGGAAGGAGGATACCCGGCCAAGGGACATGGCTGCTCCGTTCTGTTCTTTGATCGCTGCAAGGTAAGCAAAGTACAGCCACTGAAAGGCTTCCTTCGCGTTATCAGCAGGTTTTGAGATATCATATCCATGCTCAGCTGCCATCGTCTTCAGCTCACGGAGTGCAGCAATCTGTTCTGCGATTTCTTCCCGAAGACGAATGATTTCCTCATCCATGTTATCCACTTCCAGGCTGGACAGTTCCCTCTCTTTGTCCTGTATTAGAAAATCCACACCATACAGAGCCGCACGCCGGTAATCTCCGATGATTCGGCCCCTGCCGTAAGCATCCGGCAGGCCTGTAATAATACCAGCTCGCCGGGCTGCCTTCATCTCAGACGTATAAACATCAAACACGCCCTGGTTATGCGTTTTCCGGATATGAGTAAACATATCAATCACGCTCTGCGGAATCTGAAATCCATAAGCCTGACAAGCATCGACCATCATCCGGATCCCGCCAAAAGGCTGAATGGAGCGCTTGAACGGCTCATCAGTCTGCACCCCGACAATCTGCTCCAGTTCCTGTTTCAGATAACCCGGCCTGTGGGACAGGATACTCGACGGGGTTTTGACATCTACGTCCAGCACCCCGCCCGCTTCCCTCTCCTTCCGGGTCAGATCTGACACGATATCCCACAGTTTCTGTGTAGACGCTGTCGGTGGTGAAAGGAACGCAGCCGTTCCTTCATATGGTGTCATGTTCAATGCAATGAAGTGATTCACATCTACCGATCGGGACCATTTTCCCGGCTTGAAGCTTCTCCAGCCCGGGTTCTGATTTTGAACATCTGTCTTCATAAGTGACATTTCTCATCCCTCCAAGTGTTCGCTTATTGATGGCTCTGTTAAAAACGGCCATAAAATGCGTTTCGGTACACCTCTGCAAGCTCGGTTACGAGAGGAAGCTTTGGATTCGCCGTCGTGCACTGATCCTCAAACGCCCGGTCGGCCAGTTCATCAACCCGTTGTTCGAAGTCGGCAGGGTCGACCCCAAGCTGCTGAAAAGATTCTTCAATGCCGAGTTTTTGGTTCAGCTCACGAATACCCTGGATAAGGCTGTTGACACCTTCCTCTGTATTACGTGCCGGCAGTCCGAGAATACGGGCGATTTCCGCATATTTTTGGTCTGCCACGAAGTGAGTATATTTCGGCCAGGCGGCATATTTGGTCGGTTTCTTGGCATTGTAACGGATGACATGCGGCATCAGGATGGCATTGGTGCGCCCGTGAGCGGTATGGTATTGTCCGCCCCACTTATGTGCAAGACTATGATTGATGCCCAGAAACGCATTCGCGAAAGCCATCCCGGCAAGTGTGGAGGCATTGTGCATTTTCTCACGGGCCAGTGGATCCCCGGTCAGCGCCGATTGCTCCAGATACTGGAACACAAGCTGAATCGCCTTGATGGCCAAGCCATCGGTATAAACGCTTGCCATCACCGAGACATAGGCCTCGATGGCATGGGTCAATACGTCCATTCCGGTATCGGCCACAGCGGTTTTCGGCAGACTGTATACAAATTCCGGATCAATAATGGCGACATCCGGAGTGAGCTCATAATCCGCCAGCGGGTATTTGGTATGGCCCTGCAGCTTGTCGGTAATAACCGCAAAAGAGGTCACTTCCGAACCTGTACCCGAGGTTGTGGGGATCGCTACAAACTTCGCTTTTTGGCCCAGTTTAGGGTATTTGTATATCCGTTTCCGAATGTCCATGAATTTCTGCTTCAAATGGTTAAAGTCCGTGTCCGGGTATTCATAGAACAGCCACATCGCTTTGGCCGCATCCATGGGGGAGCCTCCGCCCAGTGCGATAATGCAGTCAGGCTGGAACCTTCTCATCATCTCTGCGCCGCGGTCCACCGTGGTAGTCGACGGGTCCGGTTCCACCTCGGAGAACACTTCTATCGCTACCGGTGTCTGGCGTTGACGGAGATAGTGCATCACCCGCTCCACATAGCCGAGTTTGACCATCATTGGGTCGGTAACAATGGCCACACGTGCGATGTCCGGCATTTTGGCCAAGTACTGTGTTGACCCTTTTTCAAAATAAATCTTGTTCGGCACCTTAAACCACTGCATATTCACGGTTCGGCGATTCACCCTTTTCACATTGATCAGGTTCACAGCAGTTACGTTAGACGATGTCGCATTACGGCCATAAGAACCGCAGCCCAGTGTCAGTGACGGCAGATTCGTGTTATAAATATCCCCAATTCCGCCCTGCGAGGATGGCTGGTTCACCAGAATACGGCAGGTCTGCATGACTTCCGAAAATTTATTGATGATATCCTCATTATGAGAATGGATGACGGACGAATGCCCCATCCCCCCGAACTGAACCACTTCGGCAGCCCGCTGAATGCCCTGCTCCGGATTTTTGACAACATAGCAGGCCAGGATCGGGCTCAGCTTTTCTGCAGATAATGGATATTTAGGACCCACACCGTCCAGCTGGGCAACTAATATTTTCGTACCATCCGGCACCTCAATGCCGCAATCCTTGGCAATCTTCATCGCAGGCTGACCTACAATCGCGGGATTCACTGCACAGGTATCCAGGGATATCGCACCTGCAGACAGTCGCCCAGCTTCTTCCTCGTTCAGGAAATAGCAGCCGCCTGCTATCATTTTTTTCTTCACCTTGTCGAAAATAGCTTCTTCAATAATCACTGCCTGCTCGGAAGCACAGATCATCCCGTGATCAAACGTCTTGGAGAGAATGAGATCATGGACTGCCTGATCCACATCAGCTGTTTTCTCTATAAAACAGGGTACATTGCCTGGACCCACACCCAACGCAGGCTTGCCGCAGCTGTATGCAGCCTTGACCATAGCTGAACCGCCGGTGGCCAGTATACAAGCGATGTCCGAATGGTTCATCAGCGCCTTGGTTTTATCCATAGCCGGTTCTTCAATCCACTGAATGCAGTACTTTGGCGCGCCATGGGCTGCAGCTGCTTCGAGCAGGATCTTCGCCGCCTCCCTGCTGCAGGATTGTGCGGACGGATGAAATCCGAATATGATCGGATTTTTCGTCTTAATTGCAATAAGTGCCTTGAAAATTGTAGTGGACGTCGGATTCGTAACCGGAGTTATTCCCATAATGATGCCTACGGGTTCGGCTATTTTTTGATAATTGTCATACGGGTTGTCTTCGATGACCCCTACGGTTTTGTCATATTTAATGCTGTTGTGAATGTATTCAGTGGCAAACATGTTTTTGATGATTTTGTCCTCATACACCCCCCGTCCAGTCTCCTGAACGGCCAGCTTGGCCAGCGCCATGTGGTTTTCCAGCCCGGCTAAAGCCATAGCCTGCACAATCTTGTCTATAGTGTTCTGATCCAGAGATTGAAACTCTTTAACCGCTGTATTCGCCCTGTCCATCAGGGTCTGCACATATTCTTCCGCTGTTTGCCGTTTCACCTGAGCGGCTTCATGTTTGATCGCCATCTCTCTCATCCTCCTGCAAACTGTGATTATTTCTCTTTACAAGTTGAGGATAGCACAGGAGAGTCATTATTATTGTGAAATAAGTCACAATTATGAAAAATTCCGATTTTCACCAATTTTCCATGGATCATCCTCTTTGCCTGCTGACAAGTGAAATTTTTCACTATATAATAAAATCAAAGTTATCTTATGGAGGGATCGGCATGATCAAGGCAGAGCAGCCCACTTTTGTCCCAGGTAATACCCGGTGTTTTACAGAATTGAATCGGAATCGTTTGCTGGGAACCACGGTTTACCGGGTCGCTCCGAAAGGCTCCCTCCTGTTCTGGGAAGGAGATCTGTCCGACAAGCTCTTCTATATCAAGAACGGCCGGGTAAAGTTGACTAAATCTACGGAGGAAGGCAAGGAATTGGTGCTGTACATGTATCAAGCAGGTGATCTTATTGGTCATGCCGATCTGTTTACCCGGACGAGACACAGCTTTTCCGCCGAGGTTCTGGAGAAAAGCGAGATCGGTGTCATTGATTACAAAAGCCTTGAAGAACTCATCTGCCAGCATGGTGATTTCGCCATTGACTTTATGAAATGGATGGGTGTCCATCACCGTATTACCCAGACCAAATTCAGGGATTTGATGATGTATGGCAAACCGGGGGCTTTAAGCTCAACGCTGATTCGTTTGGCGAATACTTATGGGGAAGTCCAGGAAAACGGATGGATTTTGATTACCAAAAAAATGACTCACACCGACTTGGCCAACATGATTGGCGCAACCCGGGAAAGCGTGAACCGGATGCTGCGTGATTTGCGCAAACAGGATGTGCTGGACATGACGGCAGGCAAAATGATGATCAAGGATCTTTCCCATCTGCAGCACATGTGCCGCTGCGAGCTTTGTCCGGTTGAAATTTGCCGCATTTGAGGATGCACCTATTTCGTAAGCCGCTGTATAAAAAAATTGAAAACGACCACAATAGACTTGTCTTGCCAAACCATACTAAGGGAGTGTTCTGCATGCGTGAAGGTTTGATTCCTGCTGTTCTCGGAACCGTAGTATCTGCTTCCGGCGCCGCTATGCTGTACAGCAAGTATAAGCTTGCTGCCACCGGTATTTTGGGCTTCGGACTCGCCCATATCGTGCTGGGTGCGATTGACCTTGTGGAACACCGGTAGGTGTGTTTGGAGGATGTAAAGAAGGGACTGACCTCAAGATCTCAGATCTTAAGGGCAGTCCCTTTTGCTGTTGGCTGTAGTCAGTTGGTTACATGTCCATTATATTTCCACATGTCATCCACTTTGATAAAATCTATGTAGATCGCGATATTTCCTTCTTTATAAACTCTAGCCAAGAAGACCTGGAATTTATCTTCTGCTTCTTCTTGTTGAACATATCCCCTATATTGAAGTTCATTCATTCTGATACTTATAAAATTCATTTCTCCATATTTAGCGGTTATTATTTTATCGCTATCTTCAGAGAATTTAACATTAGGACCCATTATAGAATTTAAGTAATCAATATTTTTATCATTCATAGCTCCAATCAATTTGAATGATTCATTCAAAATTTCTTTGGCTATGTCATGTTCCTGTAACTTAGCTTCAAGTTCGTTCAACTTCAGTTTAAGTTCTTCATTTTCTTTCTGCAGGGATTCTTTATCCTGATCGGTAACTATAGGGTCTTGGTTTGTATTGGTTATGTTCATTTGCTCGGGTCTGTCATTAGTACAACCAACAAGGGATACTGAAGCGATGAAACTCAATATAATTAAATACTTTTTCATCTGATTCCTCCTTTAGAAGGTTATTGTACCATATTTTGGGCGAACTTTTAATACAAGACAGATTGTAATATGAAGTGCGACACCTAAAAAGAAATAGCCCATGGGAACGATTCGTGTAGAATGAAGTTACCACACACCATTC
>NZ_JABBPN010000012.1 GCF_012933385.1 Paenibacillus lemnae | reverse complement strand
TCTCTGTTCCAGCTTCCTGATCGCTTTCTGGAAGCGGGCTGCCCCAAATATCATAGGCATATTCACTTAGCAGCGTTCCGTCTGCCTGTCTCAGTGCGGTGATGTCGCCGTGTCCATTTTGCAGATAGTACGCTTTGCCCTCGGCATCTTCCCGGTAAATGAGCTGCGCACCGCGCACATAGCGGGCTTTAAAGGTCACCTGCCCGGCATGGACGCTGCCTTCTGCCACTATGTTCATTCCATCGTAATAATAACACGTCGTGGTGGCAACTCCGCTTACAGTCTCTGTCCGCTCGGTCATCAGGCCATCGCCGTTGTACCTGTACGTGACCTCGGCTCCTCCGCGCTGGACGGTGCTCAGCTGCTCGGCATCATCATAGGTGTATTCCACATTGTCCGTATGCGGGGACTGGATACTGGACTGCAGGGTCAGGCGGTTGCCCTTGGCATCGTAGGTATAGATCTCGCTGCCTTCCGTGCTGGTTAGAATACGGTTCAATGCATCGTAAGTGAATTCACCGTTGGTCGTTCCCTCACTCCGACTGATAATATTATCGTTATCATCATACCCGTATTCATAGGTTTCGGTAAATGCGGGTCCCGATTGGGTCAGCGTGCTCAGACGGCCAAATCCATCCCGAAGATAGGTGGTCATTAGCTGTCCGTTAGCCAGCTTGGTCTGGTACAGCTGTGATGATTTTTTATAATTCGGATCTGTAGTGTCCAGGTTATCCCGATAGATATATTCCGCTTCCAGGCTGCCGCCCGTCCGCACCTCTTTGAGCTGGTTATCCTGGTTGTATATATAGGTGGCAGTGACCCCGAACGGATCCTTCATGGTTTTGCGCAGACCGTTCTTATAATAGGTGTACTCCAGCGTCTTTCCGTCCGGATAAGTAACCTTTTGCAAAAGATTGTCGTTCTGGTACACATACTGCGTCGTTCCGGTTTCATCCGTCATCGATTTACGCAGACCGTTCTTATAATACGTAAAGCTGCCGTTCTTGTCTCCACTGCTCCAGGATCGAAGACGATTTCGTTCATCAAACTGATTCAGGACCGACTTCGCGTTTCGAGTTGTCCCTCCCGTGATGTTGTGGTTGTCGTCATAGGTATACATCTCCGTGCCCAGCACCGAGTCCTGCTTGGATAACCGACGGCCCAGTTCATCATAGGTATAGGCTATATTGGAGAGGTCCGGAAATACCTTGGATGTCAGGCTGCCCAGCTTGTTATATTGATACGTGGTCTGAAGCTGCTGCTCATCAACGGATTGGGTCACATTTTGCAGACGGTGCAGTCCGTTTGCAGTAAAGCTTGTTACGCTTCCGTTTCCATCGGTGGTTTGGGCAGCAAACGGATCGCCGTTCACTTCATACGCTGTACCATGGCTAATGGTACTGCCGGTACTGCCATCCTCTCGCTTCATTTCTGTTTCCCGCCCAATGGCGTCGGTTGTCGTCGTGATTTTCTCACCGTAGTCTGTGGTGGTGGTTGCTTGTTCCATCATAGCATTATAAGCAAACCCCAGTACTCTTCCTTCAGCTGACGTCTCGGATTTCAGATCGCCGTTGGCATGATATTCATAATAGGTTTTGTGTCCTTCCCCATCCTGGATATAATCCAGCTCGCCAAGGTCATTGTAATGATTGGTTTCTATAGGATAGAAGCCGTCTTCTTGCTGAAGCTGAATCTGATACGGCCTGCCTATTCCGTCATAGATCTGCTTCGTCTGACGTCCTTCCTCATCACTATGCTGCATAATCATCGTTTGATCAATCGTATCGTACGTATAGCTGTAAGTGCTGGAGCTTGAAGCCGCTTCATTCTGTAATCTTGGATGTGTAATTTTAGTCAAACGCCCTACAGGATCATACTCATAGCTTTGACCTGCATCTTCTGGTGCTCCCTTCTGGACGGCATTGCCGTCATAATAACGGGTTACACGGCCGGTTGGGAGATCGTATTCATATCGCTCCTCTATCACTTTATCGGTGCCGTTCTGTGTAACGTGCTGCTTGATTTTGGTTGGGTAAGCATGCTTGACCGCTGGTGCATATTCAATCTCTGTATGCTGAACCTTGCCATCCTCAAGCGCTAAAGATATATCTGTTGCATTTCCAAAATTATCGTACTGATAAGAAGTTTCCAGCTGCGCAATTTGTCCATTGTCGTCCTTGTAGTTTCTAGTCTCCATGTTGATCTGTGGATACTGCGAATCCTCTGTATAAGCAATATCGTCCACAGTAATACCTGAAACCAATGTTTTCTGGCTGATGAGCAGGCCAGGATACTGCGTGGAGTACGTATACTGACGGGTATGTCCAGCCGGATTGGCAGAACTCAGTACGTTACCATATGTATCGTACATATAGGTAAAGGTTTTGGCTGCGGCTTGCGGAGGATTTACCGTATAATCCGTATTGGATTCCGTGACAGACAGCGCGAGTTTACTAGCCGGATCATATGTAGTATCGATTTCCTGCTTGTACTCTCCGTCCTTCTCCCTAACGGAATGAATAATCTGATGGTCGGCGTTAAGCGTGTAGCTTCCTGCAATTTTTTCCACACGCTCAATATGAGTTGGATCGTTAGGATTGCTGATAGAACGCCATTTCACGATAGAACTTTGGACAGATGGGTCCGAAAAGTCCGTGGTATCGGAATAATCGTAAGCAATGACATTCTTCTTCTTATAGATACTTTCCCGAATCTCTTCATATCTTTTAGCCACACGGTAGTATTGAAGTGTACCGCTGCTGCCAAGCCGTTTTACAGCAGGCTCTGACGTATATTCGTACACAGACCGGGCTTCTGTGGGATATTGAACTTCAATCAAGTCATAATATGTGGTTTTGATTTCCGGTTCAGAGTCTGAAGTATCGTAATCAAAGCGCCCTATATTTTTCCTGTAACTATAAGCAACCGTTTCCTGATTCTCATTCATGACAGAAGTTAAAGCCCGCTTCTTGTTCGTGTTGGTGATGAGACGCTTGTTGTACGTATAGGATTTGCCGGGTGCATAAGTGATCACCACGGATTCCGGCGTGTACTCAAACGTAATTTCACGATTTAAAGTGTCAATGATCTTATCAATCTGTGGAAAAGACTGTTGTTCGTTGACTTCTTGATTCGTATATTGGACCAGAATGACGTTGTCATACACATCCTTGGTTCCAATCCATTGGCCCGTGGCGTTGAAATACACTCCGGTTCCCATCGTATCACTTAACATGTAAGCAGCCTGCTCACTAACCTCTGCTCCTGAGGCATCCTGCGTGGTCAACAACTCGGATGATGGACCAAAGGTTACGTCCTGCAGTGTGTAACCAACCAGTCCCTCACCTCCATCAGCGATGGGGTAAACCGTGCCGTCCCCAAAATGGAGGTAACTCATTGTTTCCCGCTGTTCAATGGATGGGAATGCCCAGGACCAGCCGATTCCCAGATTAGATGTTTTCTCATGGTACGTATAGTATTCGTTCTCATTTGAATAAACGACATCACCTGAATTATCTGTAGATGGCGCAGCGCTTGGCTCCCAAATCATAGAACTACTGCTTTGATAGATTCTTTGTATCGTGAGATCCAGATTATTTCTGCCTGGAAGAGAAAAATCTGTCTCTACTCTCCGGAGAGTACCGGATACCTCAGATATTTGTTCTCCTTCATGTACACCAGATTATGGTGTGTTCCCTGCTATTTCATAGATGGAATACGGAATGTCAGATGGTACTGTGACTAATGCCAGCTCCTCTTCTGCTGCGTATGCTAGTGGAGTCGAGATAGGAATCAGCAGTAAGCTGATCGTCAGCCATATATTTATAAACTTTATGATGCTTTTTTTCACGGATTATTCTCCTCATTTCTATGGAATAAAGCCTAGTACTTGACTTTAGTTGAGATTATGAATCATGTTGTTTATGCACTGTTTATTGAACCGGCAGGAATTCCCTTTGGATCAAATTACCGCTGGAATCATAGGTGAACCGGATTCGGTCGCCGGTTGGGAAGTCGATAAACTGCAGCCTGTTTTGTTCGTCATAGGAATAAGTAAAGAGCATAGCTGCCTGCATCACGCTTTGAACGTCCGGCATTCCCTCGGTGTAGTAGATTTGCAGCATCGGTCTTAATGAGAGATCTGCTTCATCTGCGGAGGAGAGAGAAATAAATTCATTCTGTTCATTTAACTGCAGCTTCAGTCCGTAATTATCAAATTCTCCCGATAGCCAGCCAGTTACCAGATCTTTTTCTAATTTAATGGTCTGGAGTCCCGTGTCGGAAAGTGCTTGTTGTCCATAAGCATGCTCCGCATCAACTTCATAGAGCTGGCTTCCAGCATCAGAATGTAACGCCACTGGCTCTATATTGCGTAGAACGTGCAGTTCGCTTACTGCACTCAAATCCAATACATTGAATGACAGCGATGTTCCCAGAATGTCAACTTCTTTCGGCAGCATGGATAGATCAAACTGCATAGAGGTGCTATGATCGCCTGACTCTTGTGAATACGAGGACCAGCTAACTTTGCTATGTAGCGTAACAGGGTAAACTAGGCCATTTTTATCGTATGAGATTTCCAGAATACTGGAGTCTTCTTCCTGTATCACTTTATGGATGGCTTGTCTGGACTGACCGCTAGCATCCTGCACCCAGGCTTGACCCAGCCTCAGTGCTCCAGATTCAAATAGTTCTACACTGTCTTTAAGTTCAAAATTGAATTGAGACGGTGCTTGGTCAGATTTTAAATGTAAGGATTGCACAACTCCACTCGGAGTTAAATTCACATCCACATCTGTATCTGTCCAGACTTGTTTAAATCCTGCTTTTTCTTTACTCAGCATGCTGTTCTCTACTTCAGCAGGGATCGTATTTAAGGGGAGAAACGAAACTATGCTGCCATTATGGCCGAGTGTAAATCCTTTTTGAAATGATTTATGTATATCTATGCTGTAAGGAACTGTTTGTGAGGTATATATCACTTCTTGTTGTTCAAAAGGAATATCGAGGGATGTTTGTGGAGTAACTTCTTGGGGTGGTGTTGATTCCTTATAAACGCTGTCAGACACAGTTGGAAGAATCTTTTCTTCAAAATCGAGTACAATATCCTGGTAAACTCCTTCCTTGTCTTGATAATGCAGAGGAGTCAGCGAAATAACTTCTTTGTAACTGCCGTCACTCAAAAGATATCTTTTACTGTTTAGTGTGCGCTTACTGATCTCTTCTTTCTCAATTTGTGGTAGTTCCTCTTTCGCTGGCCTCTTTGCTTCTGAAACCGAGGGTGCTGGCAAAGTAGCGGCAAGCAGGTTAGACTCCGTCTTCGCCGATACTTCATAAGGCAAGCTAGCTGTGCTTGTCACTGCAAGCACCAGGGTTGCTAATACCTTAAGATGTTTTCTTTGTTGCATTTGATCAATCCTCCGTACTGGTCGTTTTGCCCTAAAAAAACCTCCCTGACTTTAAAACTAAAAAAACGGTTCTAAAAGACTACGAATAAGTGATTTATATCAGGACATAGTGTGTACTTAACTAATTCTGGAGATCTCAATCAAAAATAATTATTGTTAACCAGGTATATTAGATCATTCTTGCTCATCCCGCACATTCTCAGTACCGTATGAATGCGAAAAAAGCAGAGGTTCCCCTCTGCTTCACGTTGGCATGGTAGCTCTCAACTATGTGCTTACTTACCGCCCATCTTGCCTTCCTTATCCATTCCAATGGGGTCGTGCAAAGATACATCCTTTCGGGTTTTCATTAAACTGCGCAGATGCATCAGGATTTCATTCTCAATACACCGGGCTGTAAAGGTCGCAAGCTTCGTGCCTTTCCCGGTCCGGAAGCTTTCTATGGCTTTAATTAAGCCGATCGTGCCTATGGATATCAGGTCTTCCAGGTCTTCGCCGGTGTTGTCAAACTTCTTGACATTATGGACACAACCTGATGTAAAAAAAACGATTACAGTCAATAGACTTAATCGGTCTAATCCTCTAAGTTATTTCGCTCTACGAGCGCTCGCTCAATCATTTCCACCCAATCCGGCAATTCTGGTGTATACTGCTTTATTTGCATCCAATCAGCTTCCATTACAATTTCTCCAGCGGCACCACTATTATCAATAACAATTAAATGATTAATGAGTGCTAAATTGTGGAGTAAATTGTTTATAGAAGTTAGTTGTCGACGCAGTATATCTGCAGTTTCAATATGATGACCACCATTTCGAACACGCGCAGCCACGCGCTCAATGTTAAGGCGAACATCACCAAGTCCTACATAAAACATAATGATTTCAAAACCATTCGCTTTCGCCTCACGCATTTGACGGATTACATTGCCTCCTGCAAGTGTTGTCTCAACCGTAAAATCTCGTCTTTGATGAATACATTCTCTTGTGAGCTTAATCGCTTCTTTTCCAGCCGAGACTTTTCGACTCTCAGGGTTTTCAATATCGATACCTCGTGCTAACGCATCAGGATCAATATTTACGCTCACACCTAGTTTATCAATGATAAGATTTCGAATCGTACTCTTTCCGCTGCCATTATTTCCTGCAAACACAAACATGGTAGCCAAGGGATCATTCATGTTGGAAATCCTGATCGTTCATTCGAACAATTTCGCCATTGCTGTATTCTTTTACAAATGCACCATCCCTGGTTTTATAAACGATGTAGGTGTCATTTGCTTTTGCATCCAGTTTTGCACGGTCCCCTGTCAGTTTAATCAACTTACCTAGGTCATGTGTACGATTCATTCTTGGCTCAGCCCTCCAATGCAAAACATATATTCGAATTATACCATAGCAGCAATCATGCATGCAGACTGAAAAAACCGGCATCGCCGGCTTCTCATAACTTCGGGATCCTTAGCTCCTTCTCTATCTCCCGCTTCGTCCGCTCATCGCCGCCGTGCACCAATCCAAATCTGCCAATCGCAACTTCCTTCTCACGGTCATCCAATATGTATAAATTTTACATATAATACTCTTCTCGATCTTGAGCTGCACTTACAAAGTTTTCGCAGAAAACTACTTCGGAAGCATACGCTTAGCCACGTCATGGACTGTCGTCCCGAGGATGTCGATGAGCATAATCTCTTTCCCCTCTCTATCCGTGCCGATAGGATCGTGCAAGGATACGTCCTTACGCGTTTTCTTCAAGCTGCGAAGATACATAAGTATTTCGTTCTCCATACAACGGGCGGCGCAGGTCGTAAGCCTGGTGCCTTTGCCCGTTTGCTTTGATCAGACCGATGGTCCCGATTGGGATTATTTAACACTATCATTAGTAAAGTTTTGTAGCACTTGACGTACTTCATCTGTTGACTTCGTTTGCATGAGCTCATTTTTCATCTCATCTGCCTTATCAAATCCATTAATATATATCTTGAAAAAACGAAGTAAATGAACAAATGGTCTCGGCTCTAGTTCTGTTGCATATTTATCATATAAATCAATGTGGTAGTTTAATAACTCTATTTTTTCGTCTCTGCTATGCTCTCTAGGTGTTTTTTCAAAAGCAAATGGATCTTTAAATATACCTCTACCGATCATAACTCCATCAAATCCATATTGTTCTGCCAGCATTAAGCCCGTTTTTCGATCAGCTATATCTCCATTTATCGTTAATAATGTATGGGGTGCAATCTGATCACGAAGCTGTTTAATTTCAGGAATAAGCTCCCAATGCGCAGCCACCTTGCTCATTTCTTTCTTGGTTCGTAGATGAATAGAAAGATTTGCAATATCTTGTCGCAATATATGTGATAACCACTCACGCCACTCATCAACATGTGTATAGCCAAGTCTAGTTTTTACACTTACAGGTAATCCACCTGCTTTAGTAGCTTGTATAATATCTGCTGCAAGCTTAGGCTGTAAGATCAGTCCGCTACCCTTAGCTTTAGCTGCGACGTTATGAGCAGGACAGCCCATATTAATATCAATGCCTTTAAACCCAAGCTTAGCTAACCCTATGCTCATTTCCCTATAATGATCAGGGTTATTTCCCCAAATATGTGCTACCATAGGCTGTTCATCTTCTGTAAAGTATAATCTCCCACGTTCACTATATATAGCATCTGGATTACAGTAACCTTCAGTACTTGTAAACTCAGTGAAAAAAACATCAGGTTTACCCGCTTTACTCACAACATGACGAAACACAACATTAGTTACATCTTCCATAGGAGCAAGTACAAAAAACGGTTTAGGTAATTCCCCCCAAAAATTTTCAGTCAACTTCAATTCCATTCCTCTCATCAGCATACGATAACCGCTAAAACAAACAATATTATAACATATTTTCATCATACAAAATGATTACGTTTGCCGTGTTTGCCGGCAGCCAATGGCCTGAACACTATACTATTCATCAGCCAACCAAACACGCTCTACATGTGTCTAGTATGTAACATGAAAAAACCAAACGACATCTCTGCCGTTTGGTTTCATTTTTTGAAGCTATATCGACTGGTACGTATATTACGAACGGTATTCTGTGTGCTGGAGTGCTGGGGCTATTATCACTTCTTCGCTTTATAAAATTCATGATACAGCTTCATGAGCGCACGCTTCTCAATCCGGGATACATAACTCCTGCTGATCCCCAGTTCTTTAGCAATCTCCCGCTGCGTTCTTTCCTCGCCCCCATGCTCCAGACCAAAGCGCCCGATCACAACTTCCTTCTCCCGGTCATCCAGGATATCGAGGTTGCGGTAGATTTTGCTCTTCTCAATCTTTAACTGCACCTTATCCACGATATCATCGGCCTCTGTTCCGAGGATATCGATCAGCGTAATCTCGTTGCCTTCCTTATCCGTTCCAATGGGGTCATGCAGGGATACATCTTTTCGGGTTTTCTTCAAGCTGCGCAAGTGCATCAGGATTTCGTTTTCAATACACCGGGCCGCAAAGGTCGCCAGCTTCGTGCCTTTCCCGGTCCGGAAGCTTTCAATGGCTTTGATCAAGCCGATCGTGCCTATGGATATCAGGTCTTCCAGGTCTTCGCCGGTGTTGTCAAACTTCTTGACAATGTGCGCCACCAGCCGAAGATTATGTTCGATGAGCTTGTTGCGCGAGTTGGCATCACCTTCCGCCATCAGCTGCAGATGCTTTGCTTCCTCTTCTTCGGTCAATGGCTGCGGAAAGGCATTGTTCTTCACATACGACACTAACAGGCTTAACTCTTTAATGAATAAAGCTATTGCGGTGAACAGTCCAGGCACAGGGGACACCTCCTGAAGAATACAATGCAACCGGCCTCTTGCCGCGCTCGGTTTTCAGTCTGTTCATTGTATGTAGGCCTCCGCCTATTCGTGCCTGTACGGTGGAATATAAAAAATGATCCCTGCAGCGCAGGAATCATTTACAGCTTCGTTTTAACGCCTGCCAGCTTAACGTTCAACTGCGCCTTGACTGGATAACCTTGACCCGGACTTATACTGACCACGTGATTCCCCATTGCCCAAGGACTGGATGCAAGTTTGTAACCCTGCTGGCCAGGCGCTACTTTAAACTGCATTTTTACAACTCCTGTTTCTGTACCTTTAGTAACAGTCACCGTAATTGTATCCTTTCCATTGTTTTTCACCCATACCTTAACCCAGCCGTAATGGGCTGGAATGCTGAAGGCTGGTACAATGGCTGAAGGGTTTCCATAAACAACAAGAACGTCTTTGTTCGGGCTGCCCTGTGCGTAAGGTTTGATAATGCCTGATTCTGGAGTTGGAGTAGAGTTATTTTGAGTAGCTGCAGCGATAGGCAATACGTTAAAGATTGCTGCGACAGCCATAAGTAAAGACATCATCGTCTTCATTACACGATTCATAGCGCCCTCCTGTATTGGTTAAATACTACAAATATATTTACTATTGCTATTTTAGTATGATTTACATTTAATGTAAACCACTTTCTCTTATGGACGTCGTAAGTAGATCTTAGGTCTGCTTCATCCGCACTCTACAAGCTTCTCCCCCCTCACTGCTTGAAAACACGCTCACACGGGTAAAAAAAAGCATGAACTGCCCTATACTGACGCAAACTGTTAGTGGGTTAAATTTGGAAGGAGTGAACAGGTATGACGGAGGCAAAAAAGATCGCATTTCTGCTTGCAGATGATTTCGAAGATTCGGAAATGAAAAATCCATATGAAGCCATGATCAAGCACGGACATGAAGGTGTCATTATCAGCTTGAAAAAAGATGATGAACTTAAGGGTAAAAAAGGCACGGTGGCTTATACATCTCATCTGGCGGCTCAGGATGCCAAGGCTTCTGATTATGCTGCTGTGATTATACCTGGCGGTAAATCGCCTTCACATCTGATGAATGACAAAGATGTCCAGGCATTTGTCAAGGAAGCGGATTCCGCGGGAATCACCATTTCAGCCATCTGCCATGGTCCGCAGATTTTGGCGGCAGCCGGTTTGCTCAATGGACGGACGCTAACCTCGTATCCAGGTATTCAGGATGAGGTGAAGGATGCGGGAGGCAGCTTCGTAGATCAGGAAGTGGTTACGGACGGTAACCTGATTACATCACGCACCCCGGATGATGAGCCTGCCTTCATTCAGGCCACGATTGACCGGCTTGGCTCGAACGCCTGGTAAGGCCTGTACGTAAAAGTCACTTTATCAAAGCATCAAAATTAGCACAAAAACGCTGGATTTCGGTGAACAACCGGAAATCCAGCGTTTTTGTATAGTCATTGTTGAACAGCAGCAAACAATCCCGGCTGCCGCGAGTCACACTTTACGGCGAAACATGGACCGCCAGCCAAACACCTTCCAGCGGACCAGCAGAGCAGATATCCAGTGGGAACATACATAGAGAATAATAAACAGAATAATAAGCGGCTTGAACAGGGCCCACATAACAAACCAGCTGACAAAGATTTGCCAGGGTTTCATTTTACGTATGGAGGCTGGCAGCAGGAGCAGACGGTAAAACCAGTATTGCTTCTGCAGGCTTTGAAGATATAATTCGCGATTTTCGCTGGATTCCGGGTCAAGGCGAACCGCATTTTCCATATATTGAATCTGCTTCTTATGCTCACCACGTGCATCAGCGGCCAATCCCAGATTCAGAAACGTCGTATCCCGCTCAGGATCAGCGGCCAGCGCGGCTTTCTCTGCTGCCACCGATTCTTCGAACCTGCCTAAGTTAGCGAGCAGGTAGCTGTAAGATGACAGGTATAGCGAATGCTCAGGGGAGAGAGCAAGCGCCCGCTGGATCTCCTCCTCTGCCTCTTTTAGCTTCCCCTTGCTATGGTAATAGTTAAATAATAAGTAATGGTAATGCGGCTCATCCGGATCAATGCGTCTGGCTTCCTTTACAGCGCTCAGGAATCTGCGGTCGTCCTCTGCAGCATAAAATGCGAACACTCTGACAAACCATGCCTGGCTATTCTCGGGATCCCGGCGAAGGGATTCCTGTGACCAGTGCAGTGCCTTCTTGTATTCGCCCATTCGTGAGTACACGCGGGACAACACCGCGTAAGCATTCGGATTTTCGGGATCACGCTTCAGCCAGTCCTCCGCCTCTTCAATCGCTTCAGGGAACCGGCGCCAGTCCATGAGTTTGAATATCCGGTCATATGACATACTGTTGCTTTCTTGAATGCTCAAGTGCAGGCGCACCTCCCGTTATTTAATTCGGTGGGTTTTAATGTACTCCAGTACATTCTCGTAATCCCGGTTCACATCACTGAAGGTAGCATAATTCTTCGCGGTCGAAAACCAGTCCAATGTCGTCGCCTTTCGGCCGCTGATACTTCGCTTCATATCTTTATCTGTAATAGGCTGAATGCTGCCGCTCTCCAGTGAGCGTTCAAGTGCCTGCTCTATAGCATCACGCACAATCTGCTCCAGGTCCGCTCCGGAGAAATGCGGCGTCGCCTCCGCCCACTTGGCAAGATTCAGCTGCTCCTGCGGTTTGCCATCGGTCTTCAGACGCAGAATCAACTCCCTCTCCGGCGCTTCCGGCGGCGGTACAAAGAACAAATGATTAAAGCGTCCGGGTCTGCGCAGCGCAGAATCGAGATACCAGGGCGTATTGGTAGCGCCAATAACGAGCACCTCGTGGTTATAAGACTGCATTCCGTCCAGTTCCGTCAACAGCTGGTTGACCAACATACGGTCATGATGCTGACGCATGGCGTTACGGCTTCCGCCGATCGCATCCAGCTCATCAATAAAGATGACGCAGGGCTTTTCTGAACGCGCTTTTTCAAAAAAATCATGCAGATTATGCTCACTCTGTCCGGCATACATGGACAAAATAGCCTGCAGCTCAACATGCAGAAAATTGGCGTTAATCTCCCCGGCAATCGCTTTAGCCAGGAATGTTTTACCGCATCCGGGCGGACCGTACAGAAGCATGCTGCCCCCGGCGTTTTTGCCGAACGCTTGGAACATCTCGGGCTGCTGCAGCGGTAGAATGAAGTTCATTCGAATCTTCTTCTTCAGACCTTCCATGCCCCCGACATCCTGAAATGTAACATTAGGCATTTCGGTTTCCACGAGGCCGTCCCGATCTTTCTGAAAGGTGATTACTTTAAGATTTTTCCTCCGGTTTTGATCATCTGACATATCGCTCAGGTCATCCCTTTCTGGCTTTAGTAGGTTTATATTACCAGAATTACAGTTTATCTCCTATAGCACAAAAGTATTAAACAAATTGATTCACAAAGAAACGTACCGAACGCATGAACGAAAAGGAAAGAAAGGCGGAAGAGAAGCTCCACGGGAGCTGCCTTCCACCTTTCTCGCTTGATGAAGTGAATCATTCATTTATGGCCTTGCGTCCCGCCAATACTCATAGGCATGCACCAGGTTTCCACGGAAGGAGGATGACTGCTGCAGATGCTTCTGCACGGTCGCCAGCTCCTGTTCCATAAAGGCAGCCCCTTCTTCATAAAATGTAATATGTCCGCCTTCATGGCTTTCTTTGATTTCCACGGAAATCAGCATCGGCTTGCCCAGCCTTTCAGCAATGGCCAGCTCTTCGCGGGTCACGCTCAGAATGCCGTTAGAGCCCTCGGCCCGGTCCCGGAACGCCATCAGCGATACATGGTCCATCCGATCAATCATCCACTCACTCACCGATATCCCTTCTCCTGGCACGGGATGCTTGTCCAGCCACACCGCCATGTCCATACTGGCTTTAAGACTGGAGTCCGCCTTCAGCTCGCGAACGAAAGCATCGATATTAGACGTCCATTGTGTAATAACATTTTGGCTGTCTGCACTCCATTCCGGAAGTACATACGGCTCGATGTCCAGATGAATTCCATGAAAACGTTCATCTCCCTCGACAACACGATTATAATCCTTTACATAGTTCACCAGCTTCAGCATACGGTCCCTGTTTTCTTGCAGAGCCCAAATTGGATGGCCCCCAAGGGCATGCACCTCAATGCCAGCCGATGAAGCTTCCTTCATAAAAGAACGGTAGGCACTGAACGGCTGCTGAAGATCGAGACGAACGTATAAGAAATTCAGGTTTTTTTCCTTTGCAAAATCAAGAATTTCCCTGCTGTTGTGGATCACCTCTTCCGCTCTCCAGATATAGGTTCCCCGAATCGACTCACTTCGCGTAACCGGATCAGCATCCGGAACACGTTCTCCAGGGACCGGATCAGGATCTGGTACGGGATCCGGGGCTGGATCAGTACCCGGGTCGGGAGCAGGCTGAACGTCCGGATCCGGGAGCCCCTCAGCCGGTCCTTCCGTCCCGGTCTGCGACATGTTCTCCCAATACCGAAAATCATGAACGGCCAGTCCTGCAAAAGAAGAATGAGCACGCAGCGTCCCTGACAAATTCTCC
Organism: Paenibacillus lemnae; assembly: GCF_012933385.1. Taxonomy (GTDB): domain Bacteria; phylum Bacillota; class Bacilli; order Paenibacillales; family Paenibacillaceae; genus Paenibacillus_AQ; species Paenibacillus_AQ lemnae. Next base: position 128,449 of record NZ_JABBPN010000012.1, on the reverse strand, counting down.
AGTGTCTGATTCATTTGCTGTCTACCGAGACTGTAAAAAGTCGTATGCTCTTCACCCGGCATTTCCTTGGTGTTCACAGCGATCCGCACTTTCGTTCCCAAGCGGTCTCCCAGCTCAAGCTCCTGCTTCGTAAGGTACAGGATGCCGTGCTCGGTTTCCGCCTGATTCCGGTAAGCCATCACCGTGACATGATCAAAGGAAGACATCAGCCACGCATTGAGATTCCCTCCATCCGGCAGAGTGAACTCATCAAGCCAGAAAGGGATATCTATACCAAGTTCAACACCTGTTCCAGAAGCCCTGTCCAAAAAGGCCTGCAGATTCTCTCTCCAGGAGGCAATCACCTCGCCCTGTGCCGTTTCCCACTGTGGAAGGACATACGGCTCGATATCGAGGTGGATACCATCAAAGCTCCCTTCAGGGGATGCTCCTTCGTTATATGAGGTCACCCACTCCGCCAGCCCGATCATATCGCCCTGATATTTCGTCAGTGCCCATCGGGGATCGCCTCCAAGCGCATGGATGTGGATCTCATTCCTATGGGCCTCCTGTATAAAATCATTGTAAATACCTGCCGGGATTTCCCGATCAATCTGCAGATATATAAGATTTATGCCTTCCTGCTCGGCAAAACTAAGCAGACGCTCGCCTCCATCCCGGATCAGCTCGGTCTGCCACACCCAGGTTGCCTTGCCTTCGGCACTCTGTGCATATGCGGGCAGCTGAACGCACGCCAGCAGCAGAACCGCAGCCAGCAGCGTGCAGGTTAGCCTCCGGCATCGTTGTTTCTTCATCATGTCCCTCCGTTCTATTGTGCGTAATGCTCAGTACACAGGCAGTAAACGGGGTAATTATAGCATTGTTAGCCAGCAAAAAGATGAGCCCATGTTCTTAAAGACAGAGCTCATCCTGGACTAGCTAAAAAGGGGTATCCACAAAAGGAACTAGATAGCCGTGCACCCGCCTTCCTTAATAAGGAAGGCGGGTGCATGTAATAGTGATTTATAGGACTCCCAAGCAGGAACATAGTTCGGTTCGTGAGCATAAGCCCCATCATTTTTCTAATCTAATGGATTCATGAGGCTCTTTCAGTCCCAGGTGATCATCCACCTTACAAAACTGCTTTCCTCACTCTATTGCTTGCCTGCAATCTTAAATCTATGCCTAATGTCCCTCAAGCGGCCGTCAATGGTACGGTTGATCAGTCCATGTAACCAACGAGCTGAAGCATACGTTTCAGGACGACTGCAGCTTCTGCCCGCGTAGAAGGCGCTCCAGGCTCGAAATATCCCGAGGGACGGCCCTGCATTAACCCCGCTTCCACAGCGGCAGAGACAGCAGACCTCGACCAGGAAGCAATCTCTTTCTCATCCTGAAGGTGATCAAGCACCTTCATATCTCCAGAGTATATATTGCTTTTGCCTGCGAAATTCAGCGCCCTTAGAAGCAGGACACACATTTGCTCACGGGTAATGATTTCATTCGGCCGGAACTCATCGCCAGGGTAACCCTGGATCAGCCCGGCTGCAGCAGCCGATGCTGCTGCAGAAGCATACCAGCTGCCTGCATCTACGTCGTTAAATCCCGATAATCCAGCCAGGTTAGTATCAATCCCCAGGGCTTTAACCAGCAGGGAGGTGAATTCAGCCCGGTTAATAGAACGATTGGGAGTAAATGAGTTCTCTCCTGTACCTGCTATTAAACCCTTAGCGGCAAGCTCACGAATGGAAGCAGCCGCCCAGTGCTGCTCCGAATCTGCGAAAGTGACGCTCCGCTGGGCTGCAATGTAGGTTCCCTCGTTCCATATTCTCATACGGATGGCACCTTTACCGTTATTATTACTTATAAGTACCGGTACATAAGACAGTTTGCCCGCCGGACTGACTTTAAAGGCAGCAAGCTGTTTGGAATTAAAAACACTTTCTGCAGGAAGAACCAGCTCCGCTCCCCTTCCATCAAGCTGGAGATCTTCCGCTATGTTTCCATTTCCGGACCAGTTGATCTTAACACTTACTGGTGCAGCCGCCACCCGTCCGCCTTGAGCTAGAATCTGATTTTGCACGGAGGCTGCTTCATTGCCTGAAAGCTCCGACAAGGTGAACACGAAAAACTCATCTGTCCCGGCTGAATTCACTCCCGTTCTTAGGGATGCCACGGAGATTTCTAAATTACCTTTCTTTGTAATGAGAACCAGTATGGTGGAGGGATGGCGCTTCAGCACTTCATTTAAGCCGGCTGATGGCCACTTAACGATGATGGAATCTGCATCATCCCTAATTTCATATACAAGCCGCGGCGCTTTGCCTCCGTTGAGTATCTCTGCGAGATCCTTCAGCATGCCTTCTGTCAAAATTTCAGCCGTTAGGATGGTGCTTCCGTTCACAGCGGCTTCCTTTACAACCTTTATGCTTCCCTCAGCTCCGCTGCTTCCTGCACCGGTTCCGCCAGGGTTGCCGGGGTTACCCGGATTGCCGGGATTCCCTGGGTTGCCTGGGTTGCCTGGATTACCGTGCCCCGGGTCGCCTCCCCCGTCTCCGGTAGTCCGTGTCATTTCGATCAGCCTGCTGTTTGTTTTCATCTCATCCACATACACATCGATCATAATGCTGTTGGCTCCTGGCGATAGCTTGATTTCGCCTGCAAAATCACCATCAGCCTGAACCTGTGCCGGCTGTCCATTGAATCGAACCTGTACATTCGTTCCTGCACCCAGAACCTCCACATGACCTTCGACGGTCACTCGGTTAGCAGCAACCTGCTTGCCTTCATCATCCAGAAGTCCGCTCAGCAAAGATGCCCGTACCTGATCCCCATCGTTATAAGCGTTAGCAACCTGCTGCCTTTTCGTCCTTGTTCCTGAAGGATCAAGCGCCGAAATAACGAACCCGTCCTGAGGAATAACGCTGTTATTTTCCTCCGGTGCTCCCCAGCTCCAGCGGATCGCCTGATCCCGGTTCACGACATCTTCTACCTGTCCTGCTGCATTCACCACCACTTCAACGCCAAACCGGTTGCTGCCCGTGGAGTAGCCGAATGAATCGGTCATGACATTGATATTGCCCTCCACCCGGTTCACATTGTGGAAATCACCTTCCATAAATTGTTCCGGCTTGCCCGGCAGACTCATGCCCAGCTGATAGTCCTTCACCCACTCTTTATCCTGCAGGGCTGCGGTAATAATCGGCCAGTTAACCTGGGATGCATCAAACAGCATCAACCCGTTCGTGCTGCTCAGGCCTGCCTGGAACACCTCGCGCTGCATGGCCGGTGTCTGGACATTGTTTAAAGCAATTCCCGCATAAAGCGGAAGTTCTCCGTTCGTGACAATATTGCCAAGCGTAATATATTTCTTCACTTCACTGCTCGTGGTCTGATAAGCGCCGATCATCAGGAAGTCCAGGTATTCAATATATCCTGTTTCGTAATATTCGGGCGTATATATGGATTCATCCGGGAGATTCAGACGCTGATCAAAGCGGAAGTTCTTACTACCCCAGTTCACGCCGTTTAAATAGTACGTTTCATACCATGAACCTACATAAGAAGAGACCTGAATGTTTCTACCTTTGACCGTCTCATAGCCGTCCACCAGATCTTTTACTTCGGCAAAAAAGCTCTGGATCGTCTTTGAGCGGAACTCCCACCAATCCTGAATCAAAGGCCCGTATACGCGAACAGATTGGTCGTAGTAAAACACAACCTCCGGCCAATTCACCAGCTGCTTGTCTCTTGCTGCCAGGAACTGTTCAAACTTCACACGTGTTTCTTCACTGAAATCAGCGCCTTCGTTATCATAGCGTCCCCGATCATGCACGACGCCGTCCACATCATAATTTTTAATAATCTCTTCAAAGGTTTTGAGCTGATAATCCCTGACCTCGTCATTCGCTGGATTCACGAAAGCGACCAAGCCCTGTTTCGCATTTTCACGCAGACGTTTGATTTCCCCGTTATTCTCGGCAAAATACACCCGTTCCTCCCAATCGAGGTGGTCATTCAGCACCGCAAATTCCTGGTGAGCGATAGACCCTTCTGCAAAATCATTGATGGAGGCATGTATGCTTAACCCCAGTGCATGACCGTGCGTGATGAACTCCTCCAGCAGATCCAGATCCGGGCTTGCGCCGGCTTTTTGAGGTGCTTTGATTTCACTGACGTATGGACGTCCGGTCAGATCATTCTTCTTATAAGAAACAAACCCCTCCACACCCTTCACATCCAGAATCACGGAAGTCACTCCCGCTGCCTTAGCCTGATCCAGAAAATTCTTTACATCCTCGCTGCTCTGGAATTTGCGGGCATTGGCCGCCTGGTCTACCCACAGAATTACGTCTTTGCCGGAGGATAGCCCCTGCTGGTAAAAGACAGCCAGACTCTGACGGTCCTGCTCCACTCCCCGCTTTTGTATGATGGCATCACCATAGTTGATTCCCGGCTGCAGCATGAGCGTATAGCTGAATCTTCCGTCCTCATTAAAGAGAACTTCCACATCGTTCACCTTTAGCGTATAGGCAGCAGGGTCATCCATATTTTCGATGAGTCCTGTTACCACAGTTTGGGGCTCTGTCACTGTGTACATGGACGCATTGTCCAGCTTAAGTCTTGCTACCGCACCATTCCCGCTTTGAAGCTCTCTCACAGGAACAACCTCGCCATTTTTCCGCAGCTTGATGAAATCACCGACTTTAAATTTCTCCGCGAGAAAACGTTTGATATCATTGCCGGCATAGCTGTTGTCATGGGCCATCAGCACATAACCGTCTTCAGGAATTTCGAGCTCAGTCGGTCCAGTCCATACAGGCGGCTTACCATTAATAGACGGATTCACGACCTGGGTAACCCGGCTGCTTGCATCGACAGCTGCCGCTACATTAAATTGAGGCACAATGAGGCTTTCCCCGTAATCTCGTGAGAAGAGAGCAATGATGTTAGAAATGCCCGTCACATCCTGATCGATGACATCCAATTTCTTGCGGGGCCCTTCTACGCCGATCGTAATATCCAGTGGAGCCGCCTCCACTTCAATATAATCAGCTCCGGCTCCTTCAGCATCGTATACGGCATTCAACTGCACAACGGCCAGCTCGTTCTGTCCTTCCCACAGCTTAACGACAACGGTATTGAGACCCGGGTTGAGGTAAACGTTCTGCCTGAAGCTGCCGCTGGCGCTAATATTCACTTCTGTATTATCGATTGTAATTCGCATATCTTGATCCTCCGTAACATTGTTAACATAGCCGGACACCTCCAGCAGCGGGATGTATACGACCGAATCCGGCGGCGTGTTCAAAATCAATTCAGGCGGCAGCTCGGGATCCGGCTCGGGCTGAGGCTCAGGCTCAGAATCCGGCGGTGGCCCTGGTTCTGTGCTCGGGTTCCCCGGCGGCAGCTCTCCAGGCAGGATTTCCGTTCCGTTATACATTAGCTTAACGGTACTTCCTGCAGCAAAATGATCATGCAGCGGCTTCCGATATCCTTGATCGTCCCAGGCTGCATCTTTAGCCAGGACGATATAGCCGCCCTCCGGAATGGGAACCGTGGCAGCCGGATTCCAGACACTTCCCTCCTCATCGGCAGGGCCGTGCTTTTGGCTCACCATACCACCCGAATCCACGATAATGGCCACTTCCTGCTCACGAACCAGCACATCGTTATCATAGACATCATCGGTTACCCTGGCGCCATGACTAAATACCGCCAGATAACCTTCCTTTTGCTGCAGTTCCTCTTCTGGAGGGTTGATGTCCGTAAAGGACAGGCTGAAGCCATCCTGCTGTGATACCAGCATGTAGGAATCATGAGGGCTCGAAGAGTCCGCCGCAGATGCCATTTCTCCTCCCTCAGGGCGCTCAGCCGCAAACCCTGAAGTTCCAAAACCGAATACAGCAGATGAGATCATAAGAGCAGCACTCAGCATGGAGGCCAGCCGCCTCCGCAAAATCTTGTTCATTACATTCAGACCACCTTTCGAATAAGGGGATAGGCTCCATGAGACGATTTCTCAAGCCTTGAATAGGGAGGAAAAAGCAGCCGCAACACATGCCGACTGCTTGTTTCCATACATCGTTATTGGGCAGACTGGTACCACTCATTCGCTGCCTTGACCATATCCTCTCCTCCCTCGGCCCGCCACTGTGCCAGGAAGGTATCGTAACTTTCCAGCGGTTCGGAACCGGTAATAAATTTTAATGCATTATCATCCAGCAGGGTTCTGAGCTTCAATGTGTTTCTCGATACAGCATCGATCGGCGGTGCCGTAGACATCGGATCGACTACGACCAGTCCTTCTGCATTCTTCTGGAAGGTCTCGAAATAATTCTGCAGCACCGGATCCTTGCGGACACGTGCCTGCCAATAGATCGGATATTTCTCTTCATCCACGCCTGTCATAAAAGCACTGGCATTGTTCAGATCATCATTAAATTTCGGCAGGATCGGATAATACTTGCCGTCCTTCACCTCGTGATGCACGCCCTCTTCACCGATCGCCAGACCTTTAAAGGTTTCAGGCTCCAGCTTGGCATTCAGAAACTTCACCGCATCTTCTTTATGCTTGGAAGCTTTCGGAATGGCAATAAACCATGTCGTATTGGCATTGGCTCCAACGACCGCCTTGCCATCTTTACCTTTCAGATAAGGAATGACGCTCACTTTTGCATCCGGATTGCTTTCATTCAGCGCAGCTATTGTGCTTCCCGCATTCCACCAGGCCAGCTTGTATGCCGCTGCCTTGCCGCTGGCGAATTTCTCGATCGCCTTCTGTGCCGTATTGATCGGCATTTCGGTATCCAGCAGGCCCTCTGCATACAGCTTATTCATATAGCCAAGAAATTCTTTCATCTCCGGCTGCTCCGCTTTATGCACCAGCTTGCCGTCTACTTCCTTCCAGTCTGTAAGTACTCCGAACGTGGTTGCAATGTCTCCATAAATAGAGTCCTTGCTGCCCGTCAGCGGAATTACATTTTTCTTCTCCTTGATCGTTTTCAGGACATTGTAAAGCTCGTCAGCATTAGTCGGGACGCTTAAGCCCAGCTCATCCAGCCAATCCTGGCGGATGATCAGTTCCTCCCCAATACTTACTCCTGAACCGGTCTCCGGGATAGCATATTTCTTGCCGTCAATTGTGGCGCTTTCCCATGATTCCGGTTTGATCGCCTGATTAATATGATTGCCGTGAGCTTCCAGCAGCTCATCCATTGGTTCTAGAGCTCCTGAGGTAGCCAAATTATAGAACTGGGCCGCATTAAGCTTCATCACATCAAAGTTTTCCTTGTTTGCCACGAGCAGGTTCAGCTTCTCATCGGCATTTTCCGCTGGCAGCATTTCATATTGAACGGGATACCCTGTTTTCTCCGTAATATACTTGCTCGTGAATTCTTTGGCCGGATCAAACAGGCCGTACTGCATGATCATGCGGATTTCCGGCTTAGCCTCTTCTTTCGGCTCCGATGGTGTACCTGAAGGCTGTGGAGCTGGATCCGCTCCCGGTGACGCGGGAGTCTCTGCGCCTCCGCCGCATCCTGACAGTGCCAGGCTTACGCCGAGCAGCAAGGTGAGAAGGGTTGATTTTTTTGCCATACGATAACCTCCCTGGATTGATGAAATGTGAAGATTCTCCGTCTATCCACGATTGATCCCGGCATCACCGCCTTTAAAGAATATCGGCTTACCCCTTGACGGAGCCGACCAGCACCCCTTTAACGAAATACTTTTGCAGAAACGGGTAGACCAGCAGAATAGGGATTGTGGCCAATAATATAGAAGAAGCCTGAATCGACTGAGGTGTCATATTGATGGCGGCATCTACATTGTTTTTCAAAAACTCTCCCCCCGAGGATACGATCAATTCCTTGAGATACAGCTGCAGCGGCTTGAGCTCCGGATTGGTTATGTAGATCATGGCAGCAAAGTAATCATTCCAGAAGGCTACGGCGAAGAACAAAGCGATCGTTGCCAGCACGGGCAGGGACAGTGGGAGGATAATATGGATTAGGATTCGGATATTTCCTGCGCCGTCGAGCTTGGCTGACTCCTCCAGCGACTCCGGCAGCCCTTCAAAATAATTTTTTATAATCAGCATGTTAAACACGTTGACCATAGCCGGCAGGAAGAGCACCGGCAGCGTATTGACCAAGTTCAGATTTTGCATCAGCAGATAAGTCGGAATCAGCCCTCCGCTGAACAGCATCGTGAACACGAACATGAGCAGCAGCCACTTCCTTCCCCGGAGCCGGGTTTTGGACAGCGGATAAGCGGTGATTGTCGTCATGAACAGACTAAGCGCCGTGCCGATGACGGTTAGAAGCACCGAGGTTCGAAGTGAAGTAAGAAACATGGAATCCTGGAGCACATAATAATACGTTTCAAACTGGATGCCGATCGGGAACAAGCCTACACGTCCCGACACTACCGCCTGCTCACTGCTTAACGACTTGGCCAGCAGATTGATGAACGGCAGCATCGTCGTCATGCCCATCAAGATAAAGAAAGCGTAATTGAATGCAGCAAACAGCTTCTCACCGGGGGAGGATTTTATCGCATTTCCTCCTGCTCCGGCAGTGATCTTTTTCAAATCGAGGTCCTGCTTCATCAACTGCATAAACACATCTCCTTCCTTACCAGATTCCACGCTGCAGGTATTTTTTGCTGAGTGAATTGCCAACTACGACCAGTGTGAACGAAATAACGGCTTCGAATAGACCTACCGCTGTGGTAAAGCTGTAATCCTGATTGCCAAGACCCTGCCTGTATACATAAGTGCCGATGACATCCGATACTTTGTAGACAACGGGATTGTACATGACGAGAATCTGCTCCGTGCCGGCCTCCAAAATATTTCCCAGCCTGAGAATGAACATCAGGATGATGATGGGCGCAATGCCAGGTAGCGTGATATGCCACAGCTGCTTCCACTTGCTCGCACCGTCGATTTTTGCTGCTTCATAAAGCGCCGGGTCAATCATGGAAAAGGCAGCCAGGTATACAATGGTGCTCCATCCCGTCTCCTTCCAGCCCGCCGAGGTCACCAGCACACTTCGAAAGACACTGTTATCGAGGAAGAAGGCGACCGATTCCATCCCCATAGAATTCAGCAATTTGTTCACCAGGCCGCCGTTAACAGACAGCAGATCAATAAATAAACCGCTCACGATCACCCAGGACAGAAAGTGAGGAAGGTAAATGACGGTCTGAACCGACCGTTTAAACATCATATTTTTCATTTCATTCAGCATAAGTGCAATGACAATCGGCAGCGGAAACAGGATGATAATTTTCAGTAGACTGATGATGACTGTATTTTGAAACACTCTGGAGAAATCGGGCGAAGTGAACAGCTTCTCGAAATGCTTCCAGCCTACCCATGGACTGTCCGCGAAGCCTGTGAAAATATTGAAATCTTTAAACGCAATAATAATGCCGTACATGGGGGTGTACTTGAACAGCAAAATGAACAGAATCCCCGGGATCAGCAGCAGATACAAATCCCATTCCTTACGTATGTCTCTGGCCAGCGTTGGCATGTATGCCTTCTTGCCAGTCCCAGCTTGCGGCTTATCCTTCTCCGGCTTCATCGATCTCCCCCCTTGTGCTTGATGTATAATCCATTGTAAGTGGGGTGACCTGAAGCAGAATAGGTGACAGTCATGACCTTTTCTGGTAGTTTCATGCCTCTTTAGGCGAAGAACAAAAATCCCGAAGCGCCCTACGCTCCGGGATTCCGTGTTAAAGCGGCTTGATTCCGCCTGGAGTTACCCCCCAGTATTTACGGAACACTTTGGTAAAGTAGCTGACATCCCGGTAACCCGTTATCCTGGCAGCATGATACACTTTATGTCCCTGTTGAAGAGCGGCTTTGGCTCTTTCCATTTTTTGAGCAGTGACATAGGACGAAAACGACATTCCTGCCTCCTGCTTGAACAAGCGGCTGAGATAGGAGGAGTTGACATACAGCCGGTCCGAAATGGTATGCAGGGTGAGATCCTGATGTATTTCTTTTGATATCATCTCCTGCATCTGTGAAACCAGCTGATGGCTGCTGTTACTCCGCTGATTCCTGCTGTATTCCGCAATCCGCAGCGCGGTACGCTCCAGCCAGGTACGGGCCTGGTCGCGGGTGTGCAGCAGATGTATATTTTGAAAATAGGCCCATTCCTCTTCTGCGACTTCGCACACACTCCAGCCTTGCTTCACCACAATGCGTGTTAACAAGCTGATAATGTACAGAAAGGACTCCTGGAACTGATGCGCGCTGGAGGCAGGCTCAATCATCTGCATCCAGATTCCATCCACAGCCTCGCGCACACCACTATCGTTTCCAGTTTCCAAGGCGGTCTCCAGCAGCCGCTCCAGCCGATGATGACCCGTCCACGCGGAACGCTCCCTCATCCTCATTTCTTTATAAGGAATCGCAATATCCGGTCCGTAGATGACTCTTTCCTGCAGCGCCTGGCAAGCCTCGGCATACAGACGGGGCATTTGATCCAGTTGACCGGGTCCTCCGCAGATCCCGGCACTCGCTGTCACTTTCAGAATTTCCCTCGTATGGGACAGCAGACGGACAGCCGCCGTTTGGACATGAAACATAAAATCCTTGCCGCGCTGCCCTTCTTCAGCCTTCATAATCAGCAGCAGGTCATCTTCGGGAGCCTTGCATACCCATACCGAGGCGGCCGGAAGCAGTTCCTTGGCCAGACAGCCAATGGTGAACTGCAGCAGCTCTGCGTCATCTCTACTGAACCTGCACTCTTCCTCAAGTAATGGATCTAGACCAATGACTACAGCTGCAAAGCTGTCTTGTTCCGTAAAGCTGAGCTGCAGCTGCTGTCCGCGGTCCAGCAGCTCACGTTCACTCAGCCGACCACCCACCCAATCCCACATAAATTGAGTCTGCAGACTCGGCATATGCTCCGTCCATTTCTTCTCCAGTTCCATCGTCCTGCGCCAGCGTTCCAGCTCTTCTCTTAAACAGCTTCTTGCATCCAGAACGGCCTGCAGAATCTCTTCCTCTCCCGCCGGTTTCAGCAGATATCGGGATACCCCGTACTTCAAGGCCTCCTGTGCGTATGCGAAATTATCATGACCGCTTAAAATAATCATTTTGGTGAACGCCGTCCTCTGCTTCTGCTGCTCCTTCAGCCTCCGGATCAAGGTCAGGCCATCCATCTCCGGCATCTGAATGTCGAGCAGCAGGAGATCCGGCATCCTGCGCTCCGTCATCTTCAGCGCCTCAAGCCCATTGGCAGCCAATCCTACCACCTCAATGCCATGATCCTCCCATGGAATATGATGGGCCATAGCATTTCTGAGACGTGGTTCATCCTCCACAATAAACAGCTTCATAACACCAATCCTCCCCGGTTCTCTTTCTGCTCTTGCTGAATTCCGTGATAACAGACCTCAAGCGGAAGCGAGATGACTGCCGTGGTGCCAGCCCCCTCAGCCGAATGACTGTAAATTTCAAGGCCTGCACGTTCCCCGTAATACAGGCGGATTCTCGTGTAGACGTTTCGCAGGCCAAACAAATCATTGGCATGCTCCTGATCCAGAGAGAGGGAGGAGAGGCTGCGGTTCTCCATCCGTTCCAGCTCATTCTTGATATAGCTTAGACGATCTTCCCCGATTCCTGGTCCGTTATCCCATACCTTGATGACAAGCAGTTCCTCTATAATTTCGCTGGAAATGACCAGGCGCCCCCCCTCTGTCCTTCCTTCCATGCCATGGAGAATTGCGTTTTCCACCAGGGGCTGAAGAAGCAGCTTTAAAATGTGAAGCGCCCGGGTATCTTCATGGATGTCATACTCCACTTCAAAGCTGTCCAGAAACCTGAGCTGCTGAATGCGGAGATAATAGTGCAGATGCTGAATGCTTTCCTCAAGGGTAAACAGCTGCCTTCCTTTATCGAGACTGAGCCGAAAGAAACGGGAAAGATTCATGACCATTTCACTGATCTCCTCCGCCTCGTAGTTTTTGGCCGACCAGTAGATGGAGTCGAGGGTATTGTATAGAAAATGGGGATTGATCTGGGATTGCAGGAACTTGAGCTCGGTTGTGGTCAGCCTGAGCTGCTGTTCGTAATGGTCTTCAATGAGATGCTTCTGAACGGTCACCATCCGGTTAAAGGACTGGATCAGGAATCCGAATTCATCTTTCCGGCGGTTGTCCACCTGTACGCTCATATCTCCGCTGCTCAAGCGCTTGATCCCCCTAGAAAGCTTGAGCACCGGGGATGCAATGCCGCTGTATACAACCCATGAAATGATAAATGCCAATAAGATGCTGAGTACGATAATGCCAAACGTAAACAAGCGAAGCTGGTCCGTTTCAAGGTACAGCTCGTCTTTGGGCTGTACCAGCGACAGTCTCCATCCGGAATATCCGGAAGTCTGTGTCACCTCCATCATCTGCCCTGCTGGAGCATTCTGTGAAACGCTCATTCCTGGTTGTCTTCCAGCTCCGAGCTGGGCAATGATTTCTCCCTTGTCATTCATCAGGAATACCTTGCTGTTGTCTGACGGCAGCAGTGTCTTCAGGATATTCAACAGCTTGCTTTGATTATAGGTCACCACAAGGAGATTCGACTGCCGGTCGCTGTTATACAGGTCCATAGACCGGATCAAGGAAACACTGTCCGTACCGATCAATCTACCGAAGCTCCGCATCTCTGTGACCGGGGAAGTCGCTGTAACATACGAAATGCCGGTTCCGTTCCTGCGTGCTGCTTCCACCAGCCAGGCCTGCTCCGGCTCCGAGTTCAGCTTCCGTCCGCCAAAATGGGTGGAGATCATCATTTGGGAAGCTTGATGATACACCGAGATTTGGGAAATAAATCGATTGACCGACACGGAGTTGGACAGCTGCTGCAGAACATAGGAGAAATCCAGGATGGAAGCTGGGGAAAAACCGGTACTGTTTTGATTAAGCAGTTCATTTAGCGTCGGATCGGCTGCAATCAGTGTGGAGATTTCTTCTACATTCTGCAGGGCCAGATCATAATGGTTCATAGCCGAGGCTAGGGCCATTTCCGTTCTTTCCACAGCCTGGTCATACAAGATTCCCCGCGACCGCTCCACGGCAAACAGGCTGATGACGACAAGCGGAAGCAGAATCAGCAGAAAATAAGCGGTCAGCCGGGTCTGAATATGTCTGGAGAATCGTTCACGGACAAGATGTATAATTCTATTCATCTTAGAATTCCTCCGCCGGTTTATCCCTTTGAGCCGCATACCAGGCATTGACTTCCTTGGTGATTTCATCACCGCCGTATTGTTTCCACTGGGCTACAAAGTGATCGAATGCATCCAAAGGCTCGACTCCTAGAATAATGCTTGTAAACACACCCTGCAGTTCATCCAGCTTCTTATCATATTTGCTCATGGATGGAGTAGGAATCCCGTAAAATGCATCCTTCATCACATGCTCCCGTATGCGTTCCAGATTGTCATATAAATGAAAATCCCCCAGGGAATCCAGCCGATTCTTAAACAGCTCCGGGTCTGGTACATCCACCAAAGACTGATACATCCCCCTGTAGAGATGCTCATCATGCTGCTGAAAATCAGTGACCATCACCCCATTCTCCATTCGCCAGATTTCATTCTCAAAACCGAGTTTGAGGTTTCTATAATCGCTCACAATAAAATCCAGCATACGAATCACATCTGCAGCATGCTCTGAACCTGCTGGGATGACATTATATCCGCGAATTTCATTGGTTCCGTAAACTCCCTTCTGCCCTTGTGGTCCGGCAAGATACTCCAGCGCAATCCATTCGGCCTTCGGGTCCTTCAATTTGCTCGCAGCAATAGGACCGCGTGTATCGTACCAGGTCGCGGAAAATAATCCGACTCTTCCACTTTCAATTTTTTCATATAAATTATTCTGCAGATTGAGCGGAAATTCCCGGTCCAGAAGGCCCTCACGATACAATTCAGCCAAATAACCCAGCGCCTGCTTGGTCTGCGGCATAATGCTTCCGTTCACGAGTCTGCCGTCTACATCAAACCAGGTATCCAGCTGTGTACCGAATGCGCCGAATATAGGAGAAGACCGTCCGAGATTGACCGTCAGGGGAAGTCCAATCGTATCATCTTCACCGTTCCTGTCCGGATCCCGCCGTGTAAACGCCCTGATGACTTCCGTGTACTCTTCGAGCGTTTGCGGCGGCTTCATTTCAAGACGGTCGAGCCAGTCCTTACGGACATACATGAGCTCAATTCCGCTGACTTCGTTCAGGCTGGGGACAGCATAAATTTTCCCGCCATATCGGACTCTATCCCAAATCCGATCCGGTATTTTCTTCTTTAGATTGGGGCCATAGGTGTTAATCAGATCATCAAGGGGCATGAAGGCCCCCTGTTTTGCATAATTGCCGAACCATACCGGTTCATAGGCATGAAGCATATCCGGCAGGCTGCCGGAAGACATAATGACGTCCAGCTTCTCATCGTACACCTCGGCAGGTGGTGTAGTAACCTGAATGTCGATTCCCGTCTGCTCCCTAATGTAATTCAAATAGCGGTTGTCATTCTCATCCATACCAGCCGGAAAAGTCATCCCAAGGCTTGATATGACAATGCTTATCGAGGCTTGGGGCGGATTCCTTTCCATTGTCACCCCTTCTGGAGCACTGCAGCTGGCACAAATAAAGAAAGCGGTTGCAAAAAAAGTCGAAATCCATCGATTTGTTATTCTGCTCACCACAGTCACCTTCCCCTTAAAGATTAGTCAACATCATACTATACTTTTGGGTATTTTTGGAGGGAAATGTAATTTTGATGTCAGAAATAATATTAACTTTGAAAAGACGTCAAACAGAGTCCTCCTTGAGCTGGTTCGCCTTGGAGAACTCTGTTCGTTATCGTGCATATGTATCCTGCCCTATACTATACGGTTCCATTTTCTCCATGGATAATCCCGCTGGTACGCAGCCATCCAGCACATAGATGGGTCCACTGGGCGACATGCGGCTCATCATGCGCCAGGCCTAAGCCGTGTCGTCCAGCTGGAAATACATGAAGTTCAAATGGAACTCCTTTTGCGGAAAGAGCGCTTGCATACATCAAGCTGTTCTCTACCGGTACAGCTCCATCGTCGGCCGTATGCCACAAAAAGGTCGGCGGCGTCTCTGATGTTACCTGCAGCTCGCCCGACATCAGCTTGATCATTTCTTCTGAAGGACGCTCTCCCAGCAAACTGATCATGGACCCTTCATGCCTGTGCTGGGAGAATGAAATGACCGGGTAGCACAGAACGGCAAAATCAGGCCGGGAGCTTACATGCTCGACAGGGTCATCAGGATCCGGCCAGCCAGGCTCAGCATGAGTACAGACTGTGGCAGCCAGATGGCCGCCGGCTGAGAATCCCAGAACTCCGATTTTTTCCGGATCAATGTTCCACTCTGCTGCTCGGTATCGCACTTGTCTTACCGCACGCATACCGTCCATCAATGGATACGGATGTTTGACCGGAGCGACCCGGTAATGCACAACAAAAGCAGACAATCCCAGGCTGTTAAGCCAAAGGGCAATAGGTTCTCCCTCATGCTCGGCCCGATTCACATAACCGCCGCCAGGAAAGACGATTACGGCTGCGTGCGTTTGATCCGAGTCGATTACATAGGGGGTTATGTAGGGCTGGTGGGTATCCTGTTCCTCGAACTCGGATCCCGGCGCATGCTGTTCCCACAATTTCATTTGAATGGCTCACCTCTTCCTTTTTCTTCTATATAGAATCAAGTTAAGAGTTACCGTTCTTGGTGGCTGCGATGGCAAGTGTTCTTACGACCGCTGTTGCCTCCAAAATGCTTGGAATTATAATCTAAGGTAGCATTTTGGAGACAAAGGCGGACGCTGACGCTTCTCCAGAATCACTTGTCATCTCCGCTATAGAAGGGTTTGTCTTTAATTCATCTTATAATCAGATCTTCTCTGATCGCGGTTAAATCGTCAACCCATAAAATCATGCATCAGACGCCTGTAAGTCCCGACGTGCATTCTGATTGTCAGCTTCTCATGTTCTTCTCATGTTTATGTCACTGCTGTGTCTCGGTAACCGAAAAGACGGATAGGCCGGAGATGCCAGCCAGCCAATCAGCAGCTGAGACACCGCAGCAAACATCAGCATTCCTGCAAGCGCTCCCTGCTGCATATCTGCCGAAAGAAACATTAGAATGATTACCCCTGCGCTGCGGCCTGCGTTCGTGCATACCTCACGGAGTACAACCGCTTCCACACGAAAGTGCTCTCCAAGCGGCAGACGTGCGCTGAGGTCATAATAATACGCCGTATATGCGTTGTTCTGCAGCGGCTTGACACATGAATACAAGAGCATAAACAAGACTACCGGCCAAAGGCTGATTCCAAAAAACAACGGAATGGTCCCTGCAATAAAACCGACTGCCGCCATTCTTAAATACTGATAGTTGTGACGGCTGCTTCCCCACCTGGCTAACATAAAGCCTGCCGCCATAGTCACACCTAGAAAAAGCACATTCATATAGTTGACGAAAGATTCACTCGGAACCGCCTCATACAGTAAAATTGCCGGAATATAAGCCAGCACGCCCTGCGGAAGTCCAAATACAAACCATCCTGCCAGCGCGCGTCCGAAGGCCGGATACTTTCGGCTCATCTGCCATGAATATTTGATGTAGTAAGTTTTATGCGGTGACGGCTTCCTGCTCATCTTCCAGCTGTTGATCGATGCATAAGCGAACATGACAAAAGATAGCAGATACACCGCCATATAACCGCGGAGTCCTCCAAACATATCTACAAGCAGGCCTGCGACCGCTGGACCTGCGAGCATCGCCGCATTCGTGATGATCAGATTAAGGCCCAGATACCGGTGACGGTTCTCTTCATTACTGACATCCTGAATCATGGTGAAGTGTCCCAGCCAGTAAAACGAGGTCGATACACCTTTCAATACCGCAAAGGCAACATAATAGTTCACTAACATCTCACCCGCCACGAGAATCAGCAGATAAAAAAAGGCCGTCAGTACGATGCCAAGCCGATACACCAATAATCGGTCTTTGACTTTGGCCAGCTTGCCGACAAGCAGGGTGGCTGCAGGAGCAGAAGCCAGTGTAAGTAAGTTGTACATGCCATTAACCCACACATCATTAGTCAGCCGCCAGAGGTAAAGGTTCACCAGGATGGCAGCAAGTGCATTCCCGAACTGGTAGATACCATGATTGGATAAGGTGATGGAGGCTTCCCGGGAAAGCCTCACACTGCTAGAATTCATGCTGCCGCTTCCGATTTTATTTCTCATCCAGGAAAACGGTAAACGGCAGCTTGGACTGCGGCAAATCCTGATCAGGCAGTTCTGCAAGCTTACGAAGCGAATAGCGGATCAATACGGCTTGGGTTCCAGCGTTCATATCTCCTTCTGCCAAGCCTTGACCGATTGGAACGGGAGCAGGCATGTCTGGATAATATTCTCCCGGCTTCACTTGAGCCACGTTCGGGGCGGCAGGAGAATGATTCATTTCCCGGGAAAAGCCTCCATCAGACCTCTTCAGTTTCGACATGTTCGTCAGGGTGATTGTAGTGATCTCCTCCAAATCAGCTTGGGGTATCGCTGCTTCCATCGCAGAGAGCAGACTGATTGGATTTCGGATATAGCACATATCCACCGCCTTCTCATTTCTCAGTGCATAAAGGAGTGACGTATAAATTGCTGCCGTACCAGGCAGCGGCCTCCCAAACCGCTTATAATAGGTTAGCAGCTTAAAGGTGCCGGATATCCGGACATAAGGACTTCCTTCACCCCATAAACCGCTGTCCACATCCTGAATTTCATCAAAATAGGACCATGCTTCGTCAAGAAACAGTGTCTTCTTCTCAACCGGCATTCTGGCAAGGTAGGGTGCCGAGTTGCACAGCCGGTCACACCCCCTCCAGCTGTTGATTAAGCTTATAGAGCGGAGCCACTCCGCATACTTTGCCGGAGACTGGCAGTACCCCGGCATGAGGTCCTCATGATCCGGAACAGGATGCAGTGGAGATGCTCCCAGTTTTCGGAGCGAGTTCTGGCTGTAACCCAAGGCACGTCCGACCATCACCTCGTCACAAGGCATATCCGGGTGCCGGTCGTAGAAGTACCCACTCTTCGGATCCTGCCTGGATTGATAGAAGGAAATGATCTGCTGTTTCATGTGATTCCCCATCATGTCTGCCGCTCCGCAGCGTTCCATTATATTTAATGCCTGGGAAGTGGATTCAATATCCGGACCAAGCTGAGCGGAACGCGAACTTGCTGCATAATAAAAACCGCCGCTGTCACTGTCAAACTGTCCGGAAAGCCAACCATAAAAACCGTTAAATAATTGATCGCCCTCCTGTAATACGGATGTTAAACCAGTGCCCATCTATATCCCTTCTTCCCCGTATTCTAAAGTCCGTGTTCTAAAGTCCGGTAAGAGAAGCTGTGAAAGATCACCTCTCCTTCTCCTGCAGCATCCAGCCCGATCCGGAGGCTCTGGAATCCGCCGAGCGTATTATGATGGAAGCCGGAAGTCTCCAATGTTTTGTCATAACGGCGCCAGATTACGCCATCAAAGCTGTAGTAGAACGACACGATATGCCGGTCATTGACTACTTTCAGATGAACATTGGAACTTCCCTCCCCAGGTACCCGCCCATAGTTTTTAAAGGAACGGAAATGGCGCACACCTTCCCGGTTGACTCCGATCCCGAAATAGGCTTCCTGGTTGTAAAATAACAATAACTGCCCCTCGGCATTGCCCTGTACAGTCACTTCAACGATGGTCTCATAACTTTCATCAGCAGCCATAAACAGAAGCGGAGAGACCGAGTCTCCACTTTCCCCCTGTACAATTAATCCTCTTTCGTCTGTAGTAAATCTTACGGATGGCGCAGCTCCCTCACACTGCCAGTGAAGATTCAGATTTTCCTTCTTAAAATCATCGACAATAGAGGCGGACGGAGACTTGGACCAACCGTGGTATGGAGTTGTTCTATACCAGCCGTCTTCCGTCCACTCCACTGGCTCCATCAGAGTCTGCCTGCCTAATGTATGAAAACCGCTTCGATAAGCATGATACGCCATCCACCATTGGCCGTCCGGCGTCTCAATCAATGAACCGTGGCCCTTTGACCACCAGGGCTCTTCAGCGGAAGCCGTCCGGACAATGGGATTGTATGGCGAGTGTTCCCATGGTCCCTCTGGCGTTCGCGATCTGGATGACACCACCATATGGCTGGTCGGAGGTCCTGCTGTGCCTCCTACAGCTACTGTTAAGTAATAGTATCCATCACGATAAGTCACTTTCGGGCCTTCCAGACTGTATGCTTCCACAATCCAGTCATCGGGATATTTCCATCCGTCATACACATGCTTCACTTCTCCGGTAACCGAAAGTCCGTCATCAGACAATGGACAGAAATGGCCTCCGGACATATGGAGATAACGCTTTCCGTCCGGAGTGGCGATATGTCCAGGATCGATGCCCTTGATCCCGAGATTAATCGGTTTGCTCCATGGGCCTGCAGGGTCTTTAGCGGTTACGACCCAATTGGAGCGATTTGCCGGGTAATAGATATAGTACAGGTCTTTATAATGAACCAGATCTGGAGCCCATACGTCTCCCGCATACTCTGTTAAGGCTGCTCCTATCCGTTTCCAGTTCCTGAGATCCCTGGAATGCCAGATGATCAGCCCGGGCGTCAGTTTGTAAGAAGAGTGTGTCATGTAATAATCCTCGCCGACTACAACCACTGATGGATCGGCATAGTTCCCTGGTATAACCGGCGCTGTGATGTTTAACGATGTCATTTGCATCCCCCTTTCATCAAACCTCAGCCTTTAATAGACCCCAGCAGTGCTCCCTTAGCAAAATGCTTTTGCAGGAACGGATACACACAAAGAATTGGCAGTGTCGCAACGACAATAACCGCCATTTTTACCGTCTGCTCCGGCGGACGTACAAAGTCTTCCATGCCCGATGTATCTGCTGCAAGCCCGCTGGCGAGAATGACAATTTGCCGTAGAATGACTTGAATCGGCCATTTATCTGCATCATTCATATACAGGATAGCCTGCATATACGTATTCCAATAAGTCACGGCATAGAACAATGAAATCGTCGCAATCGCCGGCATAGACAGCGGAATCACAATACGGAATAAGATTTTCCAATCTCCGGCTCCGTCGATCTTCGCAGACTCCTCAAGCCCCTCTGGAAGGTTTTGAAAAAAGTTCCGCATAATAATAAGATTAAAGGCATTGATCGCGGAAGGAATGATTAATGCTCCATAACTGTCAATCAATCCCATCGACTTCACAACCAGGAAAGTCGGAATCATTCCACCGCTGAACAGCATGGTAAAAACGACGGCAAACATAATCAGATTTCGTCCATCCAGATCCTTACGTGAAAGTCCGTACGCCATCAAAGCCGTAACGACCATGCTGAACAATGTTCCAAAGAAGGTGACGCCAATCGAGACACCGAGCGCTTTAAATATCGTGTTGGTCGAAAATATATATTTGTACGCATCCAGCGACCATACGGTCGGAAACAGCACAAACTGCTTTTGGGCAAGCTCTGTGACAGTCGTAAAAGACCCGGCAATAACATGCAGGAAGGGAAGAATGGTCACGAGAGCAATGATGATCAGCAGCGTGCTGTTTACTATATCGAATAATCGGCTGGAGAGCGTTCTATCTTGTACCATATACTTGCTCCACCTTTCTAATGATTAATAAATACCCTCTTCTCCGGCCTTTTTAGATAACCAGTTGGCGAGCATGACAAGAATGAGACCAATTACCGATTTGAAAAATCCTACAGCCGTACTGAAACTGAATTGTCCCTGCTTCAGCCCTGCTGTGTAGACATACGTATCGAAAATCTCCGCCACTTCCCGGTTCATGGAATTGAGCAGAAGATAAATATGTTCGAATCCAAGCTCCAGCACATCTCCGATCTTCAATATCAGCAGTACCACAATGACACTGCGGATGGATGGAAGCGTAATATGCCAGATCTGCCGCATCCGGCTTGCACCGTCAATCCGTGAGGCTTCATACAGACCGGGATCGATGGCTGCCATGGCAGCAAGGTATATAATGGTACCCCATCCCGCTTCCCGCCAGATGACTTGAAGCACATACATGGGACGAAACCATTCCGTACTCATCAGAAAATTGATTTTCTCAAAGCCCATCATAACAAACAGTTCATTAATGATACCGCGGTCCATGGATAACATCACGAATGTAATGGAGACGATAATAACCCATGACATAAAATGCGGAACATAAACCAGGGTTTGAACAAATCTTTTGAAGAAATTGATTCGGACTTCATTCAACATCAGTGCAAGAATAATAGGAACAGGGAAGTAAAAAAGAAGGTTTATAAAGAACAGGATCAGCGTATTGCTGAGTATGTTGAAAAACAGCGGTTCGGAAAACAATCGTTGAAAATGCTCCAGTCCTACCCAAGGACTGCCCATGATACCGAGGTAAGGCTGATAGTTTTGGAAAGCAATGACGAGACCGGACATCGGGATGTACTTGAAAATCACAAAATAGAGCAGACCCGGCAGGATCATGAAATAGATCGACCGGTTTTTAATCATTCTTTTGAGGAGCCCTGATTCCTGGGATTTTTTTTTCGTTTCAGGATTCGGCGCAGCCTTTATTACGGTTTCACTCATATCCACACTTCCTTTCTGACAATACCCGGGAAGACAGAAGAGCTGCTCTCATAGCAGCCCTTCTTGCCTGTAGCTCCCTCCCGGAACGGGCATGGAACACCATGCTGTTATTGAGCCTGTTTCGCTTGATTATACTCATCGATAATCTGCTGTCCGCCGCTGCTCAGCCAGTTATCCACCGCTGCCTGAAACCCTGCGTCGTCCAGTTTTCCAAGCATAAAGTTGTAGGTAGCGTCCTTGATCATTTCCTGAAGCTGAACCCCTTTTTGGTTAAACGTGACCGATTCCAGCGGCGCTGTCGGATCTTCAATCAAATAATCATTATTTTCTACGATCATTTCTTCTGCTTTCGCTTTTACTGGAGACAGATGCTTAGGCTCAAGGAAGCCTTCAATGGTCAGCGGCCCGCCGACCTGCATGGCCTGATACGGTTTCACTTCACGGTCGGTTAATTTAGTATCCGTGGACGGAACAACTTTTCCTTCTTCCATCTGATGATGCTGTCCCTCCACACCCCAATACATTAAGTTCCCGATTTCCGTGCTCATCAGCTGATCCATAAAGCTCAGGACACCTTTTAGTTCTTCTTCATTTTTAATTGCGCTTTTCGGGAACAGAGTCACCGAACCGTAACCCGGAACGGACCAAACACCGTATTCAGCAGAACCGTTTACCACTTTATTCTGGACATCAAGGACTGCATCGGCATTTACCTCTAGCACCTTCGGCTCCAGACTGGAGACGTCAGCCATGGAACCGATGTAAACTCCGGCTTTGCCGGTCGTAAACAGGTTCTGCTGGTCCGTCTTGCTCGTAACCGGGAAGTCCTGATTGATCAAACCTTCCTTATGGAGCTTTTGAAAAAACTTCATCGTGTCCATATATTCCGGGAACATAAATTCCGGCATCAGCTTGCCGTCCTGTTCGCCCCAGTTATTCGGTGTACCGAACCAGGAGCTGACCGTTTTAAAGGCACCATATACAAGATCGCTGCGGTCTGTCAGGCCCATCGTGTCATCTTTTCCATTTCCGTCAGGATCCTTTTCTTTAAACTGCTTCAGCATGTCGTAGAACTCATCCACAGTAGTCGGCGATTTTATGCCCAACTTGTCAGCCCAGTCTTTACGGTAAATCATTCCCTGGCGGGACAAAGGAACCTCACGGTAAACGGCATATATCTTACCATCAACCGCTGTATTCTTCAGCACTTCGGGTTTCAGCCGGTTCAGATTCGGATAATCTTTCAGAAGATGTCCAACTTCCCAAAACTGCTCATTGCGGATCGCATCCCTCATGTTGATCAGAGAGGCTGCATTTTTCAGATAAGTTACCTGTGGCAGCGTGCCTGTTGCAAAAGAAGCGTTTACTTTCTCATCGTAAGTCCCGTCCGGCACCCACTGGATATCAAGTTCGGTATTCGTTTTTTCTTCAATCATTTTCTCGATCATGTCAGAAGGAACTTCAGCAGTATGGAGGTTTGCCATGATGGAAATTTTGGTGGGTTTGTTCGTCTCCGCAGCCTGTGCCGGTTTTTCTGATCCTGAACCTCCGTTTGAACCTCCGGTTGTTCCTCCGGCTTCATTTCCGCCGCAGCCTGCCAGCAGCGTGAATGCGGTTACAACTGCCAGTATGGAACCGGCTTTTGTTTTTTTCATAATTTCTGACCTCCGTTTTTTTTAATGGATATGGCTAACTGCATGCTCAGCGTAATCGAGTTTATGCCGGTACGTACATAATCATGGGATTGGATGAGACGCCAGAAGGCGCAGTATTACTATGTTTAACGGCCTCTATCTTATCTGAGGATTGTGATGTATTCAGAAATACTGGAACAGATGACAAAAAACCGGGATCCGCTGCTGCGGATCCCGGTTTTAATGTGCCTGTTTTTTTAAATAAGAAGCATTAAATTCATGAATGATCTGCTGTCCGCCTTCCTTAAGCCATACCTCGACAGCGCGGTCAAAGCCCTCCTCGTCAATCATGCCCAAAATATATTTGTATACAGCGGAGTGAATGCTTTCCATGATTCGGTTGCCCTTGATGTTAAAGGTTTCCGAAGTCAGTGACACGGTGGGATCATAAACAAGAAATTGTTCATTGTCCACAATGAGGCGCTCTGCTTTCTCCTTGACTTCCAGATTATAATAGGGGACCAGCATATTCGGTATCGTGCTGAAGCCGCCAACCATTAACGCCTGATAAGGCTTAACGTCTTTATCCTTCTGATTATGAGTTCCCAGCGTTGCTGCCTTTCCATCCACAACCTTATAATGAGTGTCCTCCAAACCCCAGTAGATCAGGTTCGCGGCTTCCGGGGACATCAGCTGATCATAAAATTCCAGAATTTTCAGCAGCTCTTCTTCAGTCGAAATGGCTGACTTCGGAAACAGAACGACGGTTCCATAACCTGAGGAAGCCCAAATCTTTGGTCCCTTGGGACCATTCACACGATTATGCACATCCAGGGATGCATCCGGATTTACCTCCTGAAGCCTCGCTTCCAGTGAAACGACGTCTCCCATCGCTCCGATGTATACACCCGCCTTCCCTTGAATTAACAGCTCCTGCTGGTCGGCTTTGCTTGTAACCGGAAAATCCTTGTTAATCAGGCCTTCTTCATGCAGACGCCGGAAAAAATCAAGCGTATCCTTAAATTCCTGAAACATAAATTCCGGTTTCAGTTTTATTGTTCCGACATCCTCCACAAAGCCCCATTCATTAGGCACCCCATGATAAGATGCGATACTCTTAAAGGCACCGTATATGAGATCGCTCCTGTCTGTTAATCCGATGGTATCGTTTCTGCCGTTGCCATCAGGATCTTCCAGGGTAAACTTTTTCAGCATCATATACAGATCTTCCAGTGTTTCCGGAGGTCCCAGTCCCAGCTTATCCGCCCAATCCTTTCGATAAATCACGCCCTGCCGGGCCAAGGCCCTCTCTTGGTACAGAGCATACAACTTTCCGTCTACCCTGATATTATCAAGCACTTCCTGCTTCAGCAGGCTCAAATTAGGAAATGAGTCCAGGTAAGGGCCGATCTCCCAGAACAAACCGCTGCGTATTTCGCTAATCATAGAGGAGAACGATGCTGCATTTTTCAAATAAAGCGCTTTCGGAAGTGTGCCGGTGGCAAGTGAAGCATACATCTTCGCATCATAGCTTCCATCCGGAATCCATTGGATATCAAGACGGGTATTTGTTTTCTCCTCCAGCAGCAGCTCGATCGTCTCTGCCGGAACCTGAGCTGTATGCAGATTGGCCATCATGGAAATTCTTGTCCAGGAATCGTCCGCAATCCTGTCTTTGGCTGCAGGACTACAGCCCATCGAAAGCGAAAACAAAATAAACAGGATTATCATACGAGAAAGACGGTACGTACTCTTCAATCTTGTTCCCCCATATCTATACGCTTTTTAAGCAGTTTAATAAAACATTCTTATCTCAGGATTATTTCAATTGAAATGATTATTGAACAAGTAGAGCTCAGCTCATAGAATGATTATACACACAGATCAGAGAAGAAGGTGTACATTTGCAAACAAATAGTTTTTTCACCAAAATGATTATGTTCGGTTGTGTGATTTGCATCCTCCCTCTTCTGGCCCTTGGATTCTTCTCTTTCCTGAAGTCTTCAGCGGCTGTGCAGCAGCATGTCAATAACGGGAATATTCAGATCATGAATCAAATAAACAGCAAGATGGAGCAGGTTTTGCGAACCGTAGACTATACTTTAAATTATGTCATCAATTCCAATATGCTGCAGGATGCTCTTTACCGCCCTCTGACATTTTATGATTTTGAACTGTACAACCAGCTTCGTAATGAGGTGAGTCTTCTGCAATCTCCGGATACGAAAGTCACCGATGTCATTCTGGCCAATCCCGAATCAAATTGGATCATAAATAACCGGGGGATGTACTCTTTTAATGAATACGCTTCCAAACAAGAGATGCTTAACATCATGAGTGGTGCTGCCATGTCCAGCTGGACCCTCATCCCGACCGAGTCACTGGGTTCCAGTGATACGACGAGCTACGCCTGTCCATTTACAGTTGCTTTGGTGAAGAAAATGCCTTTGTCAGGGGCTCCGGCAAGAGGAGCCGCTATAGCGACGATCCCCAGCTGCAGTCTGGGAGCGATGCTGAAGGATGCATCCAGTTCCAGTGATACGATGATCCTGGACTCGGAATTTCGAATTGTAGCCCACCCCGACCACAGCAAGCTGGGACAGCCTCTAGCAGAGTCCGGTTTTGTAAATCTCGGCGATTTGGATCGCTTTCAAGCGAGAAGCGGACAGTTTGAAACCCAGATCGATAATGAACCCATATCTATAACCTATGTAAAGTCCGAATTCAACGGCTGGATTTACGCTTCATTTACAGAGGTATCTGCAGTCACCAAGGATTCCCGATCCATCGGCTGGTTCACCTTTTACGTCTGTCTGATTATTATCGGTGTCGGTGTCATGTTTGTATGGCTCGGCAGCCGCAGAATGTACTCTCCCATCCGGGATATGTTTCAGAATATTGCGGACCGCCTTCCAGAGATCACGGCCAATAACAAAAATGAACTGCAAATTATCGATGAACATATCCGTGATATGTTCGCGTCCAACAAAAAGCTCAGCTACGAGCTCCATCAAAGCAGCAGGCAGATACGCACTTTTTTTCTCAGCAATTTGCTGCTTGGCAAAATTCCGCCCGGTGAGATTGTGGAACGTATAGAGCTGCTGGGCTATGCTGAACAAATTTCTGGCTGGAATCATATGGCCGTGTTTACACTTCAGATCGATATGCTGGAAGATACCCGCTATGATTCTGGCGATCATGAACTCCTGCTGTTTGCGATCCATAATATTATTGAAGAAATGATTCCCACGGAGCAGCGTCTGCCATCGGTCATTCTGGATCAGACTCAGATTACCCTTGTCGGACGGGGCGATGTCACTCCAGAGGAATTCAATGACTACCTTTATAAGCTGTCGGAAGAAATCCAGAGTACGACCAATTCTTTCCTGGATTTGGACGTCAGCATTGGCATCAGTCTTCCATTCAAACATATTCACAATGCCTCAAGAGCCTACCATGAGGGGCTCGAAGCCCTGAAGCACCGCCTGATCCTGGGTACTGGTGTCGTCATTCCGTACTACAACTTGAACTTTGGCAAGCATACCCGTGTCTACTTTTACCCTGCTCAGCTTGAGAACGAGCTGATCGACGCCATCAAGCTGGCTGAAGAGGATCGGGCAATGGATTTGCTCAAACAGTGGATGGCTGAAGTTTTCCAAAAAGAACGAACGCCGCAGGAATATCAAATCTCTCTCGTCCGCCTGTTGAATGATCTTATGATTGTTATGCAGGAAACTGGCATTTCTCTGGATCAGGTTAATATTAGAGACAGTTCTCTCGTTGAAGAACTGCTCCAGCTGTATGTCAGTGCAGATATTGAAATCTGGTTTAAAACCCGTATTATCAGGCCGATGATATGCGTATTCCGTGACCGGCAGGACTCTCAATATCAAAACTTGTCCGAGCAGATCATTGAAATCATACGCAGCGAATACGACCGGAACATTACGCTGGAGGAATGTGCAGCCCGGCTTCACTACAATAATTTCTATTTGAGCAGTGTCTTCAAGAAGGAAACGAACATGTCGTTTAGTGAGTACCTGACCCAATACCGTTTAAACATGTCCAAAAAATGGCTTCGAGAGACCGACATGCCCGTCAAAGATATTGCCGAAAAGTTAACCTACAACAACTCACAGAATTTTATTCGTTCTTTTCGGAAACTTGAAGGGATGACGCCCGGGCAGTTTCGCAGTAAGTATCGCGAGACTAGCGGGTAAACCTGGTTTCTTTACACCTCTGCTCCTGTCTATAATCTGATTCACAGCTCCTCTTCATGTTTATTCGTTACATATACCGTGACTTGAAGCTGCAAACTAGATAGGAAAGGAATGAGACCATATGGATAAGAAAAAAACAGATCATGAAGATCGTTTTCCGGGAGTTGATCCCATCCCTGAGCCGGACCGTCAGGATCACGCATCAACGGATATGCTTGACGATGTAGTGACCGGCATTTTGGAAAACAAAGATGATGAGAAACTGAAGCAAAAACATAACCCAAGCAATGAAAACGTGGATCGATCACCTGGTAACTTGCCTGACGAGAAGTAAACTTGACCTGGAGCTGACAGCTCCAGGTTTTTTTATCGTTCTCGTTTTGAGAACGATTCATTTTATGTTATGATGAAACAAATGAAATGCAGTATGAAGGGGGTGGAACCACGTTGAAGCTGATTTACAACTTTTTTCGGAAACTAACAACGGTTGCTATGCTCATTATCGTGGCATTTTCCCTATACATCCCTGTTGATCATCCATACGGTTACGAGAATAGTTCGGAACGATTCTTATCTGAATCTACCAAACATGTAAAAGCAGCAGCTTTTCTGAAAAAATCACACTCCACTTCCAAGCTTTTTTCAACGATTAAATCTGTGATACTCATATTATTTACAGCTGCGGCGGCTATACTGTTTGTTCCAAAGCCCCGATTTTCATATCGACCCATTTTCTTGCTGCAGCTAAAACTTCAATGCCTGTTCCCTATTAAGTTCACCTCTCTTTTTGTGAGCCGTTCCAGTTCCTCCCCACTGAATAACGCAATTTAAAATCACATCATACAGAAACTCAGATGACTCCAGGAGGTATTTTATTTATGCATGTAAGAGAAAGTGATCTGCCGGGAATCGGTAAAAAGTTTGTCATTGAGACTCGTGGCGGAGACAAAGCCGTTGTTATCATTCACGATGATGGTAGACGCGAAATTTATCACTTCAGTTACGATGATGCCGAAGAGAGCGTCTCCATGATCTCGATGGACGATGATGAAGCCAGGCAGCTAGCAGCCATTGTCGGCGGTCTGACGTACAAACCAAAAGCGCTGGAAACTATCGATATCGCCCTTGATGAGCTGATCATCGAATGGTATCATATCGAGCCGAACTACTACGGTGCTGGAAAATCCATCGGTCAGCTTGATGTGCGGCAAACCTCAGGCGCCACCATTATTGCAGTTGTAGAGAAGAATCAAGGCAAACAAATTAATCCAGGCCCAGGGGTCATCATTACACCAGGCTCGACGGTCGTGGTTGCAGGAGAGCGCCAGCAGCAGCGGTTATTCAAACAAATTCTACTGAATGGAAGTGGTTGAGTACATGAACCATCTTGTATTTGAAGTAGGCCTTGCGATCGCTTTGATTGCAGCGGCAGGTTTAATCTCTTCCAAGCTGCGTTTCTCTGTTATCCCTTTTTATATTCTAGTCGGTATGGCGGTTGGTCCTCATGCTATGCAGTGGTGGCATTTTGACTTTCGATTCATCGAAAGCGCGCCCCTTATTGAATTCATGGGACGAATCGGCGTACTGTTCCTGCTCTTCTATCTCGGTCTTGAATTTTCAGTGGGCCGGCTAATCAAATCCGGGCGATCCATCGCCGTCGGAGGCACCATTTATATTGGAATCAACTTCACCTTAGGTTTGCTGCTCGGATTTCTTGCTGGTTACCCTACTGCTGAAACGCTTGTTATAGCGGGTATTACAACGATATCCTCCAGTGCTATTGTTGCCAAGGTGCTCGTCGATCTGAAGCGTACGGCCAATGCAGAAACCGAGATGATTCTAGGAATCATTATGTTTGAAGATGTGTTTCTGGCCGTGTATATCTCCATCCTGTCCGGACTCGTATTAAGCGGCTCGTCCTCAATCGGAGGGGTTCTGCTGTCTGCTGTTATCGCATTGGGCTTCATGCTGGTTGTGCTCATTGTAGGACGCCAGGCTGTACCATTGCTGAACCGGCTGCTGAATATCAGGTCCAATGAATTGTTTTCACTCGTTATATTTGGAGCACTGTTCCTGCTGGCCGGTTTCTCGGAGACGATTCACGTAGCGGAAGCCATTGGTGCACTGCTGCTTGGTTTGGTTCTCGCGGAAACGGAACATGCCAAGCGGATTGAACATCTGATTCTGCCATTCCGGGATTTCTTTGGTGCTATATTCTTCTTCAGCTTCGGATTAACCATTGACCCGCTTGCACTCGGCGGAGCGATCTGGCTGTCCCTGATTGCGGTCATCATTACCTTGATTGGTAACTACACGGCAGGAATGCTTGCCGGACGAAGCGCAGGATTGTCTTCCAAGGCATCGTCGAACATCGGTTTGACCATCGTTTCTCGCGGTGAGTTCTCCATTATTCTCGCGAATCTCGGTAAAGCCGGCGGCTTGATGACCATCATCCAGCCTTTTGCGGCACTATATGTACTCATCCTGGCTATCCTGGGACCTTTATTAACTAAAGAATCCAAGCATGTTTATAATTTCCTCAATCGGATTTTCAAATTTAAAGACAGTAAAAGCAAGAAGAAAGCGGACCCTATTATCCTCAACGAGGATCACAGCTGATCATCTTCTCACCTCTGCGCATAAGCAGCAGTTCATACCGTAAGCGGCTGATCATGACAGTCCTTGGTTCTATGATCGCCGCTTTCGGGTTGGATATGTTTCTCGTTCCAAACGGCTTTATCGCTGGAGGAATGACCGGGGTGTCCGCTCTGGCATCGCAAATTACGGGTGTCCAGACCGGGTTATTCCTTTTGATGCTGAATTTGCCGCTTATGATTCTGCTGCAGCGTACCGTACAACAGCAGCAGCATGCTGTTGCCATTGTAGGCCTTGTTGTGTTCAGCGGCTGCTCACTGCTGTTTCATCCTCTACCTGCATTGCTCGAAGCCTCTGCAGGTGCTGCGGCAATAGGAGGGGTAATGCTCGGTTTAGGAATAGGCATCGGCATCCGCCACGGCGCTGTTCTGGATATGCTTCAGTCCTTTAACCTTCCTGGGGCCGTGCTTGCTGCCTTGAACCACCTGCGGCTTCGGGGAACCGTCATAATCGTCAATCTTGTGCTGCTGTCGTTGGCCGGGTTACTGCTGAGCTTGGAACAGGCTTTATATTCTGCAGTTGCTTGTCTGCTGGCTCTGGAATCAGCTCGGTTTGCCGTATCAGGATTCTCTTTGCATTTCGAGGCATCCGTACAGACTGCTCATTCCCAGTTTGTTCAAGACGCGCTGGAACAGTTCCTTGGCGTAAGTGCCATTCAAGATCAGGATCAGGATAAAAACACAGTCCCTTCTGCTTCACTTGAACAGAGACAGATATTGAACTTTAAAGTTCATGTCCTGGAGATAGCCAGATTTAAAGTTCTTCTCAGATCTGCCGATCCACAGGCTTCTCTGTCTATCAAACGGTGGAACAATAATCTTGCACAGAATCAGACAGAGGGTACGTCTGACACAGCATAAGAATCTGTAAGCTGCAAAAAAAGAGAGTCCCGCGAAGATGACTTCCCGGGACTCTCTCTTTTTTACATTAAGTTACTATGCCTTTTTCAAACGAATGACATTCCAGGATGCCTTGGGCAGGCGAGCTGTCACTTTGCCGTCTTTGCACTCACTTTGACCGCGATTATGCGGTTTGACTTTTTCCTCTTCCGCCGTATTTACCGCTTTCAGATCATCATGCTCCAGGACGAGATGTTCTGCCAGCTGATACCCCTCAAAACTGCGGACATCACAATCCAGATCCATGGCAGTGTCCAGGCTGCGGTTCACCGCGAAAATGGTCACTTCATCATCGGCCTCATTATATACAACGGCACTATCCAAATATAGCACATCCGTAAAGTCTTTGGCATCATATTTCGGAGAGTCTACAATCGGCTGCAGTGATACGCCGCGTCCATATTTCGATGCATGTAAATAAGGATAAAAAATGGTCTGTTTCCAAGCACGCCCATTGTTTTCAGTCATAATGGGTGCAATAACATTAACCAACTGCGCTAAACAAGCCATCTTTACACGATCAGCATGCCGCAGGAAAGTCACGAGCATACTGCCGACAAGCAGGGCATCCTCAAAGTTATACACATCCTCCAGCTGCGGCGGGGCGAAAGACCAAGGCTCAATCTTTTGATCTGCATTGTTGGAGTGATACCAGACATTCCATTCATCAAAGCTGAGATACATTGTCTTTTTGCTGCGCTTTTTGGATTTGATATAGTCACAGGTCGAACGGACCGTCTGAATAAAATAATCCATATCCATTCCCCGGGCCAGATAATTTGCGGAATCTCCATCACGATTGCCATAATAGGTATGCAGCGATACATAATCTACAGCATCATAGGTGTGGTCCAGTGTAACAGCTTCCCATTCCGGGAATGTCGCCATTGCTGAGCTGGAACTGCCGCAGGATACGAGCTCAATACTTGGATCCATCAATCGCATGGCTTTCGCGGTTTCCAAAGCCAGACGGCCGTATTCTTCTGCTGTCTTGTGACCGATCTGCCAAGGGCCGTCCATCTCATTGCCAAGACACCAGGTTTTAAAGTTGTGAGGCTGTTCATAGCCGTGTTTGCGCCTCAGATCACTCCAATACGAGCCTTTCGGGTGATTGCAGTATTCAAGCAGGTTTCTTGCTGCATCGATTCCCCGTGATCCCAGATTGACAGCCATCATAACTTCCGAACCTACATCCTTAGCCCAAGCCGCAAATTCATTTGTTCCGACTTCATTGGTTTCAATTGTTCTCCACGCCAGCTCCAGACGCGTCGGACGCTCTTCCACAGGGCCAACGCCATCCTCCCAATTATATCCTGATACAAAGTTTCCTCCCGGATAACGAATAATCGGAACATTTAACTCACGGATCAGCTCTTTCACATCACTCCGAAATCCGTGCTCATCAGCCGTGTCATGACCCGGCTCATAGATTCCGCCATACACTGCCCGTCCTAAATGTTCGATAAATGACCCATAAATACGGTTATCCACTTCCGCAATCCGGAACGATTTATCCACAATCATTCGTGCTTTTAATTGGTTCATCATCCATCTCTCCCATCGGTGATAACTTATCCATTGAATCCGCTTACAGAGAAATTAACACATCAAATCTATTTTGTAAATATAAATATAAATTAATTTATACTTATATAAACTAATAGATCAGTACGAAGACAGCATTTATACCCAAGGCGTGTAACTTTCTTTCCCTTGCCGTTTCGTTTATAATGATGTGAAATAAAATGATGCCGGATGATTGTTCCGAGGAAGAAGGTTCTTTGCCCATGATCTATATCAAACATTTGATGAGCGGTCTCGATATTTTTAAAGCGCTCAGTTCAGATATCCGAATTCAAATCATCGAACTGCTCGCTAAAAACCAGAGTTTAAATCTGAATGATTTGGCAAAACGGTTGAATCTCAGCAATGGAGCCATCACGATGCATATCAAAAAGCTGGAGGACAGCGGCTTGATCGAGATTCAGACCAGCGGCGGAAAGCATGGTATCCAAAAGATCTGTTACCTCAAAAAAGAGAAGCTGATGGTCGATCTGATCAGCAGAGATGAAGACAACCTGTACGAAACGGAGATACGTGTCGGACACTTCAGTGATTATCGGGCAGCTCCTACCTGTGGATTAGCCACTAAAGATCAGATCGTAGGTGAGTTTGACGATCCCCGTTATTTTGCAGACCCCAAACGTGTGGAGGCCGAGATTATTTGGCTCTCTGAAGGATATTTGGAGTATCGCATTCCCAACTATCTAAAGCCTTATCAGAAACTTCGTGAGATTCAATTCTCCATGGAACTCGGCTCTGAGGCTCCGGGTTATTGTGATCAATATCCTTCAGACATCCGGTTTCATATTAACAACACGGAGATCGGCAGCTGGACAAGCCCGGGTGACTTTGGTGACTCACGTGGTACATTTAATCCCGAATGGTGGCCGCCCCAGTTGAACCAGTACGGAATGCTGAAGCTGATCCGCATTAATAACGACGGCTGCTTTATTGATGGCTTCCGCATTTCTGATGTAACACTGGAGCATATCGGACTCGATTACAGAAGTTCTATTGCTTTTCGAATGGCTGTGGATGACCGGTCCGAGAATAAAGGAGGTTTGACTATATTCGGTAAGCACTTCGGCAATTACAGCCAGGATCTGCTTGTACGGGTCATATACGATACGATATAAGGCACTCTGCCCGGATTAAGTTACTTGCGAAGCTGTTGACACAGCCAGTCATATGATTTTCTGCCGCTGATCTCATGTCCACCAGGAAACAGATCGACGGTTAAACGTTCAGATGCCCCCGCCTGATTGTAAATATGCTGAATCTCCGCTTCCGCTTTTCGGAAACCGGCTTCTGGAAATATGAAATCATGAAGGCCTGATTCCAGAAACAATGGACGGGGACATAGTAATCCGATCCATTCCGGCAGCTCCGCATAAGTCAGCATGCCGGGCGTATAGTTGCAGAGACAATGCTGCACAGCCAATATACTATCCTTATACGTATTGGTGTAACCCGTGAGAACAATCGCTTTTAACCGTTCATCCAGTACGGCGGCGGTATACGCAAGCAGACCTCCGCCGGAGAATCCCATCACGCCGATCTTTGCTGAATCCACCTCCGGACGGCTGACAATATAATCGACCGCCTTTCGCAGCTCCGCAATCCTCAGACCGGTAAGGGTCTTTCCCAGCATCATCAGCTGCACAGCCATTCTGTAACAGGAAGAGGCAGCTTCAGGGTTCTTTTCCGTATCTGATCTCAAGCGTCGTTCACCAAATCCGACAACATCCGGAGCAATCACAATGACGCCGCGGCGCACCAGCTGTACTGCAAAATGCTGATGGATTCCGGGCGGACTTTCATCTGCCGTCCCATCCGGCAGCATGCCGGCAATTTCACGGCTGCCATAGCCGTGTCCATGAATGGCCAGCACAGCCGGCAGCGCCTTCTCACTGCAGTTATCAGGAATCAAAATATAGGCGCCGAACTCTAGGCCCTCTGCTGCCGAGAGAATGACTCGCTCACGAGTATAACCGGGACAAGAAACACGTTCCGTGATTACTGGGGCCGGAAGTTCACCTGTCTCAATCTCCCCGATGAGCTTGCGCATAACATCCGTAAGGTCACGCCGCCTTTGTTCCTTGGACTGTTCCCGTGTTTGTTGTGCCACCTTCTCCATATTTTTGCGGTACTGCTGCTCCATCCATGCATCTGCTTGAAACATCTTAAACCCTCCCTTTCTCAATTGCATTCCTGATTATATCATTCATTTTATACGATAACGCTTGCAAAATGAACATAAATGGAGTAGTTTGTACTTATATGAACCTTATTGTTCATGAATACACGGTGAAGGGGAAATGAATGATGGAAAGAAGATATGCATCACACCCTAACGAAGTTAAGCAATTTGATACCGAACGGCTGCGCAAGGAATTCCATATCCCGACTCTTTTTACTCCGGATCAGCTGGAGCTCGTTCTGTCGCATGAAGACCGCTTGATTATTGGCGGAGCCTACCCTGTTAAAGAAAGTGTGAAGCTGGATACGGACATGAAAGAACTTGGCGTGGAATTTTTCCTGGAGCGCCGCGAACTTGGTGTAATTAATGTAGGAGGTTCCGGTGTAGTTTCTGCGGACGGCGAAGAATTCCAGCTTGCGCACAAAGAATGCCTGTATATCGGCATGGGTACCAAGGAAGTCATCTTCAAAAGCAGCGACAGCTCCAATCCTGCCAAGTTCTACCTGAATTCTGCTCCCGCACATAAGGAATTTCCGGCTGCCAAAGCAACCCTTGAAGAGGCGGACTCCAGTGCTCTGGGTGATATCAAGAATTCTAATGACCGTGTCATCTACCGCTTTATCCATCAAAAAGGAATTGAGAGCGCACAGCTGGTCATGGGTATGACTCTGCTGAAGGAAGGCAACATGTGGAACACCATGCCAGCGCACACCCATCCTCGCCGTATGGAGGCCTATATGTACTTTGACCTTCCAGACGATGCCGTGGTCATCCATCTGATGGGACAGCCTTCGGAAACGCGTCATATTGTCATGCGCAATGAACAGGCTGTCATCTCGCCAAGCTGGTCTATTCACAGCGGCGTAGGCACAAGCAATTATACCTTTATCTGGGGTATGGCCGGTGATAACAAGCGTTATGACGACATGGACGCTGTATCGATAAAAGAACTACAGTAGAGACAACACGCAATTTGCCAAGGAAGAGTTGATTTACAATATGAACCCGATCAGGCGATATGAAAAAATTATGGAGCTGCTGCTCACACGCAAGGAAGTCACCGTCTCGGAGCTCAGCGAACAGCTTCAGGTTTCCGGGAAGACGGTCCGCGAGGACCTGACGCGTCTGGAAGAACAGGGATTGATTGTCCGCGTTCACGGCGGTGCGGTTCTTGCACAAAGCGACCAGTTCGGCATTCTTCCGGCCAGAGAGCCTTTGTCAAAACACAGCGATGAAAAAGCCGAGATCGCACAACTGGCACTCTCCCGCATTGAACCGGGTAATATCATTGCTCTGGACGGCGGCAGCACGACATTGGAAATCGCACGGAGATTGCCGAACGCGCCCCTTACAGTAGTCACCAACGATGTGTATATCATCAGTGAGCTTGCGGCCAAGGATGAAATCCGTCTGGTCGTTCCGGGGGGCTACCGGGTACGCAATGTGCTTGCCGGACCGGATTCCGCCGCTTATGTACGGCAGCTCAACATACAGAAAGCTTTCATATCGGCTACAGGTGTTCATCCGGATCATGGATTAACGATCTATACCGGAGACCTGCTTGATTTCAAGCAGGCGCTTGTAAATACGTCCCTGGAAGTATATGCTGCGGTACATCATCAAAAATTCGGACAGACGGCTCTGCGGACATTCGCATCCTTACAGGAACTGACCGCCATTTTGACAGACCGCGGATTGCCTGACGAGACGGAAGACATGTACGTTAAGGCAGGAATACCTATTATCAAGCCCCGCTGACCATTGACCATCAAGGGCAGTCAGGCGGAATATTTTCCATAAGAAAGGAGCGCTGAGCGCCAGTGAGCAAATTCGATTTAAGCGGCAAGACCGCAATGGTTACCGGTGCAGCCCGTGGATTAGGCCAAGGCATTGCAGCTGCCTTAGCCGAAGCAGGAGCTGACGTCGTATGCGTATCATATAACACCAGTGAAGAAACGATGAACATCATTCGTTCTTTCGGCAGAAAAACATCAGAAATCAAGGTGGATCTCAGTGATGCATCCAAGCTTCAGGAGACGTTTGACCAAGCGCTTCAGCTGACCGGCAGCGTCGATATCCTGGTCAATAATGCCGGAATCATCCGCCGTACACCGGCAAAGGATCACAGCATGCAGGACTTTCTCGATGTCATCGACTTGAATCTAAATAGCGTGTTTCTCCTGTCACAGCATGCAGGACGACATATGATCGAGAGAGGCAGCGGAAAAATTATTAATATTTGCTCCATGCTCTCCTATCAGGGGGGAATCAACGTACCCGGTTATACGGCAAGCAAACATGGTATCGCTGGTCTAACCAAGGCGCTCGCCAATGAGTGGGCTGCCAGCGGTGTACAGGTCAACGGCATTGCTCCGGGCTACATTGAGACAGACAACACAGAGCAGATTCGTCAGGATGAGGAACGTTTCCGGTCAATCACAGAACGCATTCCTGCCGGACGCTGGGGCAAACCTGAGGATATCGGCGGCCCTGCTGTATTCCTCGCTTCCGCAGCGGCAGATTACCTGAGCGGACATGTCCTTTGTGTTGACGGCGGCTGGATGGCTCGTTAACAGGTATTTTGATACTGCAGCATCGCATCAAAGCAAAGAGGGCCTTCCCTAAGATCTTTAGGGAAGGCCCTCTCGGTTTATATGATAAAGCGTTCTAGTCCTCTTTTGTTCCTTCTGCTTCCTGGTTTCCGTCTTCGGCCACGGCGCCGTCTTCAGTGTCACTCTCAGCATCTGTATCCGCCGCTTCCACTACGCGAGGAACGATAACAGAAGCAAGAACCTCTTCATCCTCAGCGTAAAGAGTAATCCCTTTAGGAAGCTCCAGATCGGCCACAGTCAACCGGTCGCCAATCTCCAAAGAAGAGATATCGGCTTCAATGACAGAAGGAAGATCATTTGGAAGACCTTCTACGTCCAGCTCCGTTACTTGTGTCTGAACAATACCACCGCTCTTCGTTCCAACAGCCTCACCCTGATAGCTGACTGGAATAGTAACACGAACCGGTTTATTCATGGAGATGTGGAGAAAATCAACATGGACGAATTTACCGCCGCGCTGCTGTACGTCTTTGATTAGAACCGGAAGAGAATCCGAGCCCTTGATGTTCAGTTTGAAAGATTCCGAACGTCCCTTATGAAAGAGCTTGGATGCGTCTTTCAGATCGACGGATACAGGAATACTTTCAGTACCTGCGCCATATACGACTCCCGGTACGCCGCCACTTTCACGAATCGTGCGGCGGGAGGCACGTGTGAATTCATTGCGAACCTCAGCTTCTAATTGAAAACTATTTCTCTTTGACGTCATTATTAACATCCTCCTTATACGAAACAAGCTTATCTATGTTTTACCCCTTTCCCTTGCTTGGTAATCATCTAACTTGTTTTGCGTTTCAGCAGCCTGTCTTGGGGTAATGATATGTACCCCTCTCTTATTAATATAAAAAAATGCAGCTTATGGAATGATTCCAAAAGCTGCATTTTTTTTATGGCGTTTCAGCTGGCCTTCCCCGTGATCACATCAGACAAGGCAGATTCTTTGCCGCTGGACACCTTTACCTGCACGGTCTGTCGATGGTCAGGCACAATAATATAACGGTCCTGCTCCCACTCTCTGGCTTCCCAATCATTAAGCCTGACAATACAGCCGATCTTTTCTACATCGGCAGCAGCATAAATAACCGCTTGCGCACGTCCTTTCTCCATGTGGGTAAAATCAATCCGACCGTCCTTCACTCCAGTGCCCCACACCCATAAATTCCAGCCGCTGTACTGATGGTCTGTACGTTCATATTCAACCTGGACCTTGACCAGGTTTTGCTTCAGCCGATCATGATCTTCGTACAAGACCATGAGTGAAAGCCCCGGTACTGTTACGTCGGCATGATCCGTCGTTGAAATAATCTCATTACCTGCTAACCGTTCATTGACAACAATATTCCAGCTGTAGGGAGTCGGCGGAAGCTCTACCTTTGAAGCCTGTAAATTCCCGTTCACGATGACCACGATCTGCTTCCAGGGATCCCCATTCGCACAATCTGACAACCGGTATGCCACCACCTGGTCACTGCAGCGAATGATCTCCATATGTCTTTCGATTTGTTCACGGCTGTTCATCCGGAATGCCGGGTGATTTCGCCGGAGGCTGATCAAGCCACAATAGTAAGCATGAACCTCCTTAAAGCGCTGCTTCAGGCTCCACGGGATCGCATTGACCGCATCCCCGCTGCGGTAGCTGTTATGGTCTCCAAATTTACTCCGTAAAAACTCATCGCCCGCATGAATTAGCGGAATGCCTTGAGACAGCAGGACGATTCCATTTGCGAGCAAACACCGCTTCACTGCTTCAGATGCCAAGGCATCCTGTACCTGAATTGTTCTGTACGGGTCTGCCGCTGTCACTTTTTCAACAATGTAAGCTCCATCTGCCGGACGCCCGTTTTCCATGTGAATAAATCCTGCCTCATGCCATTTGCCCATCGAGATCATGACCTTATCCCATAGATTCAGATTGTCATGGACCGTCACATAATTAACCGTCTCCGACGCCTCAAGCGCGAAATCATGGATCGATCCCAGCATCCCCTCTGCCACGGCTCCTTCATACCAGGTCTCCCCTGTGGCAAAGCCTTTACCTCCGCCATCATTATCTCCTTTAATCGCATGACGAAAATGATCGTTAAAGACAGCAAAGCCTTTTCCGCGCTGCGTCCCTTTAAAAGTCTTGTTCTGCAGCGGACTATCTCCGCCTGTCCAGGGCTCCCCATAAATCAGCAGACCCGGATCGACTTCACATCGCAGCTCCTGGACAATCTCTGTGATCGTCTCTACATCAATGAGCGCCATGAGATCAAAGCGGAACCCGTCAATATGATATTCTTCAGCCCAATATCGCAGGGAATCCTTGATATATTTACGCACCATCGGTTTTTCTGAAGCCAGCTCGTTACCCACACCAGAGCCGTTAGACAATCGGCCGCTGCTGTCTCTCCTGTAGAAATACCCCGGCACGACCTGCTCAAATGGTCCGTCTTCCACGGTGTAGGTGTGATTGTACACCACATCCATTATGACCCGTATTCCTTTTTGGTGCAGGGCCTGTATCATTTCTTTGCACTCCGTGATCCGGACCTCCGGCTTCCTTGGGTCTGTCGCATAGGATCCCTCGGGCACATTATAATGTTGAGGATCGTATCCCCAGTTGTATTCCCCTTCAGCATCCCAGACAGGAGAGGACGTCAGCTCATTGACCGTTTTAAAATCAAATATCGGCAGCAAATGTACATGGGTGATTCCCAACTCAACCAGATGATCAATGCCCAGACTGTTGCCAAACTCATCACGCAAGCCACATTCCGTAAAAGCCTTGAATTTACCTTTATATCGCATCCCTGAATCGGGTGAAATCGAGAAATCTCTTACATGCAGTTCATACAGAACCGCATCAGTAGGTTGAACAAAAGGAGGCCTCTGGTCGTTTTCCCACCCTTCCGGACAACAAAGCACCGGATTGACGATAGCTCCCCGGCATCCGTTGGCGCTGACTGCAGCAGCATAGGGATCTACAGCATAGTTGAACCTTCCATTTTCCCGGTAAATCTTGTACATATAAAACTTTCCGGACAGATCACCGGATACGGCTGCACTCCAGACTCCCTGATCCTGCATGTTCATTGTAACTTCGATACCACCATGGTGGTCCTGTACCATCCCGGATGAATCATATTTTCCTTCATCTTCATACAGCATCAAAGACACGGCTTCGGCACCCGGAGCCCATAAGCGGAATCCTGTGGACTCCGGGCTGTAGATGATACCCAGTTTCATATCAGTTATTTCTTGGATCATGTCCATATTCATCATAATCACCGTCACTTTTAAAATAGATTCATTTAATAGTATTGGCGCTTGATTCATAAGACAGACCTGCGGAATATAAATCGTTTTCAAATACAGTCTATGCCTTATGCGCCTTATGAGTTCGGGTATACGTCTTTTATCGGATGAAACAGACCGCTTTTTGATAAAAAAAGAAGGTATCCCCGGTTCTTCGCCGGGAATACCTTAATGATGTAGAAACAACCTTGAAAACGGAAGAAACATTAATCAGACTATTTCGATACGGCTTGATTGACCAGCTCTACTACATCTTCTGCTGTGCCCAGGTTCAGTGCTTTGAAAGCAAGTTCCTGCATATCCGTTTTGGACAGCTTGGAAATCTGGCTGCGTGCAGGCAGGATGGAAGTGGCGCTCATACTGAATTCATCCAGCCCGAGGCCCAAAAGCAGCGGAATAGCCGTTGCATCCCCGGCCATCTCGCCGCACATGCCGGCCCAGCGGCCTTCACGGTGTGCAGCATCAATGACCATTTTGACCAAACGCAGAATGGCTGGATTATAAGGCTGATAGAGATACGATACTCTCTCATTCATTCGATCCGCTGCCATCGTATACTGGATCAGATCGTTGGTCCCGATACTGAAGAAGTCTACTTCTTTAGCGAATTGATCGGCCATCACCGCCGTCGAAGGAATTTCGACCATGATGCCGAGCTGAATATCTTCAGAAACCGCGATATCTTCGGAAATAAGCTTGGATTTCTCTTCTTCCAGCAGCGCTTTGGCTTGCCTAAATTCGTCCAGGGTAGCAATCATAGGGAACATGATTCTAAGATTCCCGTGGACGCTGGCCCGGAGCAGAGCCCGCAGTTGGGTTCTGAATATATCCTGGCGCTCTAGACATAAGCGTACGGCACGAAATCCGAGAAACGGGTTCATTTCTTTAGGAAGATCCAGATAAGGCAGTTCCTTATCTCCCCCAATGTCGAGTGTACGCACTACAACCGGCTTTCCTTCCATTTTTTCCAATACCGTTTTGTAGGCCTGGAATTGGACATCTTCGGAAGGCAGCTTGTCACGGCCCATATACAAAAATTCTGTACGGTACAGACCTACGCCTTCTCCACCATTGTCTTGGACACCAGCCACGTCATTGGGTGTGCCGATATTGGCTGCCAGTTCAACATGAACCCCATCACTGGTTACAGTCGGCTCGCTGCGAAGCTTTCTCCACTCCTCAACCTGCTCCGCATAACTTTCCTGCTTCTTACGATATTCAGCAACGGTTTGTTCATCCGGATTGATCAGAACCATACCTTCCAGACCATCCACAATGATCAAGTCACCGCTTGCTGCACTTGTGAGAACATTCTGGGTTCCGACGACTGCCGGAATCTCCAGTGAACGTGCCATAATGGCCGAGTGTGAAGTTCTTCCGCCAATGTTGGTTGTAAAGCCTTTGACATAATTACGATTGAGCTGAGCTGTATCCGAGGGTGTCAGATCTTCTGCGATGACGATGACTTCCTCGCTGATTTCTGAAGGATTTACATAATTCAGGTCCAGCAAATGCTTCAGTACACGCTTGGTAACATCACGCATATCTGCAGCACGTTCCTGAAGATATGCGCTTTTCATATTTTGGAACATCTCAATAAATTGAGATGCCGTCTCATTTAAAGCAAATTCGGCACAGACCGATTCCTCTTTAATCTTATCTTTTACCGGATTGATCAACTCCGGATCGTCCAGGATTAGAAGATGAGATTCGAAAATCTCAGCCTTCTTCTCCCCGAGCTCCTGGAGTGTACGAGCTTTAATTTCCTCAAGCTCAGCTCTTGATGCATCCAGTGAAGATTCCAGTTTAGCGATTTCGCTGTCGGTATCTTCAATTTTCCGGTGTGTTACGGTGTAATCGGGATGCTCCAGGATGAATGCTTTAGCAATGGCAATCCCTGCCGATGCTGCAATCCCCTTAATACTACTCATTGAGCTCCCCCAGCCCTTCGTTCACCATCACATCAGCCAGTGCGTTCAATGCATCATTTTCACTGGGGCCCTCCGAAATTAATGTCAGAGTATCACCCTGTTCCAAACCGAGGGACAGAACGCCCAAGATCGATTTCAACGTTACCTTCTTGCCGCCGGCTTCCGCGAAGGATTCGGTGTCCTTGAATTTGTTTGCTGTGTTTACCAGTGCTGTTGCCGGACGTGCGTGGATACCGTCCTCGTCTGTAATTCTGAATGTTTTTTGCATGTTCATCATCCCTCTTTCTATGGTTTATATCATGTACTTACCCAAATTTATTTAATTGTGATAATATCCGCTTCTCCAGATGTTACACTTCCCGTTTTGTTCAGCTTCACTGAAGCTCCTTCAGGCAGATTGGAGAAGATGATCGGTGAAATAATGGAAGGCGCATGCTCCTTCACATAATCGAGATCGACCTCCATAATCGGCTGTCCTGCCGATACCAGGTCTCCTTCCTGTACCAAAACTTTGAATCCCTGACCTTTGAGTTTCACGGTATTGACACCAATATGGACAAGTACTTCTTTACCGCCATCTGACATGATGCCAATTGCGTGCTTGCTCGGGAACACATTAAACACTTTGCCGTAAACAGGAGAAGCAATGGTACCATCATGAGGCAGCACCGCAAATCCATCCCCCGTCATCCGCTGGGAAAACACTGGATCCGGCACATTGGAGATATCCATCAGCTCGCCGTTGACAGGTGATACGATATCTTCAAGAATGATCGCATCCCCGTCCTGTGCAGCCTGCTGCTCCACTTCCGCAGTTTTCGGTGCTTCAGGTGCAGGTATCGCTGGTCCCGATTCTGGTGTAATGCCGGACATGATGTCTTGAATCTGGGACTTAATCGTGTCCGAACGGGTTCCAAAGATTGCCTGCACATTGTTACCCACTTCCAGAACGCCGGAAGCACCCAGCTGTTTAAGCCGGTCCTTGTCCACATCCGCTTTATCTTTAACCTCTACGCGTAAACGGGTAATACACGCATCCAGATGAGCGATATTGCCTTGACCGCCCAATGCCGTCAAAATATTGCGCGGCAGCTCATCTTTTCCGCCCCCGGAGGAAGCTCCTGCTCCCTGTTTGTCCGACGCTTCTTCACGCCCCGGTGTCCGCAGATTGAACTTGCGAATAACAAACCGGAATCCGAAGTAGTATATGACCGCCATTATCAGACCGACGATGATAACATTCCACCATGGTGTCCGGTTAGGAATGACACCGAAGATCATATAGTCAATCAAGCCTCCGGAGAACGTCATTCCGATCTTCGTCCCCAGAATATGCATGGTCATGAAGGACAGGCCTGCAAAGATGACATGAACGACGAACAGCAATGGAGCGACGAACAGGAATGAGAATTCCAGCGGCTCCGTGATCCCGGTCAAGAACGAAGTTAAGGCCGCAGACCCCATAATACCCGCCACATATTTTTTATGCTCGGGTTTAGCCTCATGGTAAATCGCAAGCGCCGCTGCCGGCAGACCGAACATCATGAACGGGAATTTACCGGTCATGAACGTTCCTGCGGTGAATTCTACGCCATCGCGAAGCTGGGCCATAAAGATATTTTGGTCGCCCCGCACAAGCTGTCCTGCACTATTGACATATTCCCCGAACTCGAACCAGAACGGCGAATAAAAAATATGATGCAGTCCGAATGGAATCAATCCGCGCTCTACGATCCCGAACACCAGTGCCGACAGGGTACGGTTTTGCTCCAGCATAAAATGAGATGCTGAGTTGAGCCCCACCTGGATCGGCGGCCAGATCACGGTCATCAGCAATCCCAGCAGCACAGCTGTAGCCGCAGTCATGATCGGCACAAAACGCTTACCGGCAAAAAATCCGAGATACGAAGGCAGTTCGATTTTGAAGAACCGGTTATACATGCTGGCTGCCAGCACGCCCACGATAATCCCTCCGAATACCCCGGTCGCAAGTGTTGGAATACCCAGAACACTGGCATAAGCATAATCCGTACCGA
This sequence comes from Paenibacillus lemnae, assembly GCF_012933385.1. GTDB lineage: Bacteria > Bacillota > Bacilli > Paenibacillales > Paenibacillaceae > Paenibacillus_AQ > Paenibacillus_AQ lemnae. Next base: position 83,710 of record NZ_JABBPN010000012.1, on the reverse strand, counting down.
CCATCGCAGGGGTTACACCGATGACCGTTCCCATCGTCACGTTCATGACAAGATAGCCGATAATCGCTGCCAAGCCAGCAACACCATCTCCCCCGGCCAAACCGACGGCGACCCCGACAGCAAACAGCAGAGGCAGATTGGTGAAGACGATTTGTCCGGCATTCATCATTACCGTAGCTACTGCTTGAACCCAGGCTGCATTTAACCATGGGGCATACTGAAGGAAATCGTCGTTGATCAGCATATTACCCAAACCGAGCAGCAAACCAGCGGCCGGCAAAATTGCCACAGGCAGCATAAGCGCCTTACCTACTCTTTGCAAAACGCCAAACAGACGTTTGAACATCGTCATTCTCCTTTCTTTTATTTCACCAAGACGCGGTGAATCAACAGCAAATGTCAACAAAAAAAGGCATAAGCATACAGCAGAATTCATGTCTTGCTTCTAACCGTAGGATACCCTGAAACGGATAGAAACAACCAAAAATCCTGTTATATACTCATGCCTGATCGAATCAGTTACACGTAGATTTGCTGCTTTATTTCATGACAGTCCGTATTGTAACATCCATGTCAGCTTGTTGCAAGCGTATCACTTTCTTTTTCTTGAAAATTATTATTCGCCCTGCTCTTTTCGCTGGGCCAGCCTTTGAAGATGAATAGTCAAGTATCCCGCTTCGGCTGGATACACCTTTTTTTTGAGGCGTACTTCCATCATTTTGGTCAGCGTCCACCCGAGCGCATACATTTCCGGATATTCACGTTTCAGCAGATCATCCAGCGGTCCCTCACCGAAATCAGTCTCTCCCCTGCGAACTCGTTCCAGCGCAAACCGGAGATGCGTGATTAACCGTGAGTAATCCAGAGAGTCCTTCGGAATCTCATAGTCCAGCTTCTCCTCCACGACCTGCACAAGATCAGACAACAGCTTGGAGTATTTCCGCACCTCCGAAATATGCTGATTGGTCAGTGCACTGTGAAAGTGAAGAGCAATAAAGCCGACTTCCTCTTCTCCCAGATCGACGCCCAGCCGCTGCCGAATCGTCCCTACCGCATATTCTGCCATACGATATTCTTCGGAATATAGTTCACGGGTTTCATACAAAAACGGGTTATGAATATGAAGGCCTTGAGCATGACGCTTAATGGCAAATGCAATATGATCGGTCAATGCGATATGAATATGTTCATTGAGTGTTCCACTACCAAAATTTGAAGCATGATGAATAATATCATTCATGGCTTCAATCAGCTGTTCGTCCACTTGGGGTACGAGCTGCTTATATTGCTCCTGCTCCTCCGGTTTCGTTAAAATAAACAATTTTTCCACAGAGGAAAGCGGGATCATATCCTTCGGTTTTCGGTTAAAACCGATTCCTTTGCCAATGACGACCACTTCATCGTGCTGGGGATGATACGCGATAATTACGTTATTGTTTAACACCTTGGCGACTTGTAAGCTGCCCACAATTGCACCTCATTCTAGACCATATATCCGCTAATATATCAGAAAAAAACGCTTTATGCCAAAAACTCTCCGATTCGCGCTGCCGCCTCTGCCAAAGTCTCTTCATCCTTGACGAGAGCCATGCGGACAAACCCTTCTCCCTGTGACCCGAAAGCATCCCCTGGAACGACGGCTACCCCGGTCTGGATTAACAACTCGCGGGCAAAGGTTTTGGAGTTCCAGCATGGGGAGCTTTGTCCCGAAGCCTCTGGCAGCCTGGCCCAGATGAACATCGTAGCCTTGGGTGACGGCACACTCCACCCAGCGGTTCGGAGCGCCTCCACAAACACATCCCGTCTTCTTTCATACATCTGCGCAACTCCCCGTTTATTCTCACAGGACATGGCTCGCTGCAGTGCAGCAATGGCGGCATGCTGAATCGGTTCAAACACACCATAGTCGATGTTGCTCTTTAAATCCCTCAGCGCGGACACCGCTTCGCGGTTACCTGCCAGAAATCCGACACGGCAGCCTGCCATATGAAAGCTTTTGGAAAATGAATGAAATTCAACGGCTGTTTCCAGTGCCCCGGGCACCTGAAGAATGCTGATGGGGCGGTAATCATCAAACCCCATCTCGGAATATGCCAGATCGTGTACGATCAAAACCCCGTGCTTTTTCGCAAGCTCAATCAGATTCTTGAAAAAGGTTATATCCGCCTGTACCGCAATCGGATTGCCGGGAAAATTCACAAGCATAAATTTCGTGCGTTTCCAAATGTCATCCGGAATTTCTGTGAAATCCGGTAAGAATTCATGCTCTTCTCTCAAGGGAAGCAGCCATGGCTCTACACCAGCAAGTTCAAGTGATCCGGCATAAATGGGATAGCCGGGATCAGGAACCATCACAATATCGCCCGGATTGCATACAGCCTGAGCCAGGTGCGCAAGTCCATCCTGAGATCCCATCAATGCAAGCATCTCGTGATCGGGATCAGCCGTCACGCCAAATCGGTGCTTTAACCAGGCCGTGGCTGCCTGCCGAAAAGCGGGTGTACCTTGGGATGACGGGTACGCATACTGATCTTCTCGAAGTACCATCCTGCTTAAAGCCTCTCTAATTTCCAAAGCCGGGGCTTGATCCGGACTTCCGATACTCAGGTCGATCAAAGTTTTCCCGTGCTCTAGCGCTTCCTGTTTCCATCCTGCAATTTCTGCGAAAATCGAGGAACCCAGCCGATCTAATCTATGGGATCGCCATGAAGGCGTCTGCTTGTTGTTAATCATGTACGTATCTCCTCCGTCTCCTACATCTGTAACGATCATTATATAACAACCCGGAGTCTCCGTCCTGAACATTCGTATGGAATGAACCGCCAATTTTCCTGCTGCATATTAAAAAGGACCGCGCATCAAGCGTGGTCCCATTCGGATGATTGTGTTAGATGACTTATATGATCATTTCTTTTCCTGTGCTGCACCCACTTCTAGGGCAGCAGGTTCCGGTTCACGTACTGGGGGTCTAACAGCAGGAACAGCATCCGGAAGTTTCTTCTTCGTCAAACCCTGAATCAGCTGTTCCACGTCGATGCCGGATACGCTTTTCAGCATTTCAGGTGCTGTGGACATAAGTTCTGTTACATAGTTGCTGACCCTTGCAGCGCCTTCACCTTTTCCCGTGTCTACCACAGTCAGCTTATCAATCGAAGAGATTGGCTGTGCGATTTTGCCCGCCAGTTCAGGCAGCATTTTGACAATAATATCGAGTACTGCTGCTTCTCCGAATTTGGAGAACGCTTCGGCAAGCTTTTCCTTGGCTTCGGCATCCGCCAGACCGCGCAGACGCGTTACTTCTGCTTCCGCTGTACCCTTTGCACGTTCCGCATCGGCAATCGCCAAACCGTCAAGACGTTTCTGCTCCGCTGATGCCTTGGCCTGTGTCTCAATGGAGTACTGCACTGCATCCGCTTCACGCATTCTGCGGGCCTTCTCGGCTTCAGCCGCTTGTTCCACCGCATAGCGGTCAGCATCGGCCTTTTTCTTCACTTCCGCATCATACTGCTTCTGACGGACCATGATTTCTTTTTCCTGAAGATCAATTTCCCGTTCCTTCCGAACAAGCTCTACCTTCATTTGCTCTTCAACCATGGTCTGCTTTGCGCGGGCTTCCTGGATATGATACGCCTGGTCAGCCTCCGCTTTGGCCGTATCCTGATCACGTTTAAAGGCGGCGACCTTCAGTTCTTTCTCCTTTGCAGCTTCAGCGATATTCGTATCTCTGACCAGCTCGGCCTTCTGTCCTTCCTCTTCGGCACGGGCTTTCTGGATTCTAGCATCCCGGACTGCTTCGGCTTCAGCAATTTCAGCATCGCGTTTTACGGTAGCAATCCGCGGTTTACCCAGTGCTTCGAGATAACCGTGCTTGTCGCGGACATCTTTGATCGTAAAGGATACAATCTGCAGTCCCATCTTTTTCAGGTCTCTGGCAGCCACACCCTGCACTTCCTGGGCGAATTTGTCGCGGTTTCGGTATACTTCCTCAACCGTCATGGAACCGAGAATGGCACGCAGATGGCCTTCCAGCACTTCCTGCGCCTCCCCTTTCAGCGCTTCGATGGGCTTGCCCATAAATTGCTCTGCAGCGGTAGCCACATCTTCTATCGAGCTTCCCACTTTAATGATTGCCACGCCGTCTGCCATGACCGGTACTCCCTGCTCTGTGTACACTTCAGGCGTCATGACATCAAGCTTATGTGACAACAGCGACACAAACTCAGACTGCTGAAAGATCGGCAGGATAAACGCGCCGCCGCCGCGGACGATTTTGATTCTGCGTCCCGATTCATCCTCTGAAATATTCTTGGTGCCAAGGAACGAACCAGTCACAATCATCGCCTCATCCGGGCTTACGGTTTTGTAACGGGCCCAAAACGCGAGACCCAATACGATAATGACTCCTACAACAATAGACGGAATAACTAAATACTCTGGCATGTGCTACATCTCTCCCTTTCTTTCTTCCAGTTCGGATACCCGGAGAACACCGTCAGCCACCTCCACAACCACAACGCGGACCCCGGCGGCTATCGGCTGCTTATCAAAGCTTGAGGCAATGTGCATGGTGTTACTTGCACCCACTCTGACCATCACTTCACCATAACCCAGAGCCGGCAGCGGAATCGTGACTTCCCCTATACGGCCCGCCAGCTCCTGGATGGAAAAGCCTGTGGAATTCTCACTGTTTTCCATGGGGCGGACATACCCGAAATAAAGGAGAATAGAAATGACCAGCGCTGCTAGCATAGCCAAAATTATCTGCAGCCATGACGTCAGCTCCGTATAATTCCCAAGCATAATTCCTGCACCGCCGAACACCGTAATGAATGAGGCAAGAACCATCGGATTGAGAAAATCGACAGACAAAAAATCAAGCACACCGTCTATCGCTCCGCTCAGAATATCCCCCAATAATACGGTCACGACAGCGAACAATATGCCGCCAACCAAACATCCCCAAAACAGTGCTTCCATAATGACTGCCTCCCCGAGTATCACCTTACTGTATATATAACTCCCTTTTACGCAGAAAAGTTAACATCGTTTCAAGAATTTGTATATGTATCTTACAAAAAAAGACTGCACCCGAACGATTTCACGTTGGCATGCAGTCCTTGTTGATTATTAAAGTGACATTTTATAAATCTCGATAACGTCCTCGCGCTCCAGCTTGCGGAAGTTGCCGAACGGTCCGAAACGAACCGATTTATCCGCCATGACCTCAATGTCCTGGCTTCCAATATCATAGTCCGCCAAGCGGCTCGGCGCTCCGATGGAGCTCCAGAAATGACGAAGGGCCTCAATCCCTTCCAAGCCGATCTCCTTGTCGCTCTTGCCTGCCGGGTCCACATTAAATACATTGACGGCTAGACGTTTGAAACGCTCCGGCTGTACGTCAATATTGTATTTCATCCAGTTCGGGAACAGGATCGCAAGACCGCCCCCATGCGGGATATCGTACACGGCGGATACCGCATGCTCGATATTATGTGTAGCCCAATCCCCGCGCAGTCCCATGCTGACCATGCCGTTAAGCGCCATCGTTCCGCAGTACATGATGGTCTCCCGCAGTTCGAAGTTTTCCAGGTCGTCGATCAGCTTTGGTGCTGCTTCAATGACAGTCCGAAGAAGAGTTTCACAGAAACCGTCCTGAACCGGCGTATTGGGATCCAGATGGAAATAATGCTCCAATACATGGGTCATCATGTCCACCATTCCGTACACGGTCTGGTCTTTTGGCAGAGAATACGTATGCTCCGGATCCAGAATAGAAAATGACGGATACGCATAGATGCTGCCCCAGCCCATTTTTTCCTGTGTGTCTTCGTTGGTAATGACGGAACCTCCGTTCATTTCCGAGCCCGTCGCCGCCATCGTCAGCACAGTACCAAGAGGAAGTCCGGCCTGCGGCACGGCTTTACGCTCCACGAAATCCCACATATCCCCCTCATACTTTGCACCGACTGCAATCGCCTTGGCACAATCCAGCACACTGCCTCCGCCTACAGCCAAGATCAGCTCAATGCTGTGTTCCCGGCACAGCTCAACCCCTCGGTGTACGGTGGACAGACGTGGATTGGGCTCTACACCCGCAAGCTCTGTCACTTCTGCACCAGCCTCATTCAATAGCGAAAGGGTCCGGTCATAAAGACCGCTCCGTTTGATGCTGCCTCCTCCGTAAACGAGAAGCACCTTTTTACCATATTTTTGGACCTCAGAGGTCAAAGCATTCAGCTTTCCTTTGCCGAAGATCAAGGTCGTCGGATTGTAAAATTCAAAAGGACCCATGGGATCATCTCCATTTTCATAAAATTATAGGGAACATTGGTTCCAGCCACTCATTATACTACCCTGGATATGAGAATACAAAACGGGGAAAAGATAAGTGCTGTAAACACACGGTAAACACAAAAACAGACGGATCAAGTTTTCACTTGACCCGTCTGTTCATGAACCATCTTTTATGAATGCTGCGTATATCCCATGCTGGTAAGAAAACGGTGAAAGCCCCGTTGTCCTTCTTCCGTATGCTTGTAGACCCCGGCCTGCTCCAGGATCGTGGTGAATATACCTCCAACCTGATACTGAATTTTCTCTACAGCTTCCTCTTTCGTCAAGCTTCCGGCATCCTCGGCCTGCATCAGGTCACTGATCCAATCACGGTGTACCGCCAAAGGATGACCTTCCATCAATGAAGCTTCATACAGCTCTGAATGTCCGGACAGAATGTCCGCAATCTGGTCCAGCTCGCTCTTGAGTCTCCCTGGCAGAATGGCAAGTCCCATCACCTCAATCAGGCCGATATTTTCTTTCTTGATGTGGTGCATTTCACGATGCGGATGAAAGATGCCTTCCGGATGCTGCTCATTCGTACGGTTGTTTCGAAGTACCAAATCCATCTCATACTCACCATCTGCACTGCGCCGGGCAATCGGCGTGACTGTGTTGTGACGAACTTTCTCACCTTCAATCCAGCTCCATGCCTCAATGTCCAGCTCAGCATCACTGTAGCCTTTCCAGGACTCATACACTTCGTTCGCACATTCAAGCAGAGACTCGGCATCGGCTGCACGCAGCCGGAGAACCGACATTGGCCAGTGAACGATACCCAATGACACGTCAGGATGTGTCTTATGAGTGAATGAAGCTGTAACTTCTGCCTTCTGAATAGGGAATGTATGGCGTCCCCCCTGGAAATGATCATGCGTGAGAATGGATCCACCGACGATGGGAAGATCTGCGTTTGAGCCCAAAAAATAATGCGGGTAGGCTTCGACAAAACCCAATAAGCGCTTCAGTGTATCCTTGGTCAGCTTCATGGGAACATGATCATGGTGAAAAATAATACTGTGCTCGTTGTAGTACACGTAAGGGGAGTATTGAAAAAACCATTTTTCCCCGTTCAGTTCCAGCGGAATCACTCTTAAGTTTTGGCGTGCGGGATGGTTCACCCGGCCCGCATAACCTACATTTTCACGGCAAAGCTGGCATTTGGGATACACCGGAGGCGGTAAAAGCTTGGCTAAGGCGATTTCCTTCGGGCTTTTCTCCGGTTTGGACAGATTAATCGTGATTTCGATATCTCCATAAACACTTTCGTACTTCCAATATTCGTTCTTCGCCACACGATCCATCCGAATATAATTGCTGTCGATGCACAATTTATAAAAGTAGTCCGTAGCTGCCTGAATGCCCTGCGCATCCTTCCGCTTCATGAACTCTGCCGTAACCTCCGATGGACGAGCCATCAGCAGCCCCATAATTTTGGCATCCAGAAGATCTCTGTACGTGTCGCTGTTTTCTTGAATCATTTCATGGGCAGCCGCATAATCAATCAGCACATCCAGCATCTGCTGCGGACTGGCAGGAACCTCATCTCCAACCGCCTCCAGAAACGGTTCATCAAATCCAAACTCCTCCAGCAGCAGATTGCGGCTGTAGTCGATATCCGCTTCCTGAATCAAGCCATGGTTATAGGCAAATGTGACCAGCTGTTCTATCGCATGGAGCGCCTGACGGGATTCAGAGGCGCCGGTTGATACCATTTCATTCTCCATGATGCTCCCTCCTTAGTTGCTGTCGTATCCATTCGGGTGGCTGACGTGCCATCTCCACGCATCCTGAATAATATCCTCCAGCTGCACACGGGAAGGAATCCAGCCTAACAGCGTGCGGGCTTTTTCAGAAGATGCTATGAGCACGGCAGGGTCCCCTGCACGGCGGGCTTCCAACACTACCGGAATGTCACGCCCGGTTACTTTCTTCGACGTTTCGATTACTTCTTTCACGGAAAAGCCGAGGCCGTTGCCCAGATTGAAAATATTGCTCTCTTCTCCGCGCCGCAGGTATTCGACCGCCCGCAGATGGGCATCCGCCAGATCACTGACATGGATGTAATCACGCACACATGTACCGTCCGGGGTCGGATAATCTTCCCCAAAAACGGAGATGTGATCACGCTGCTTCAAAGCCGTTTGGAGGACAAGCGGAATGAGGTGGCTCTCGGGCCGATGATCTTCACCAATCTTGCCGCTGGCGTGAGAGCCGGCTGCATTGAAGTAGCGCAGGGAAACGTACTTGATGCCTTGTACTTTATCGAACCAGGACATCATTCTCTCCATCATCAATTTCGTTTCTCCATAAACATTTGTAGGCTGTGTGCGGTCTTTTTCTTCAATCGGCACCTTCTCGGGCTCACCATAGGTTGCGGCTGTAGATGAGAACACGATCCGCTTGACCCCTGCTTCATTCATCGCTTCCAGAAGACAAAGTGTTCCATACACATTGTTGTCATAGTATTTAACAGGATTATTCATACTTTCGCCCACAAGTGAATTTGCGGCAAAATGGATTACAGCATCAATATCGTTCTCTGCAAACAACGTTTTCAGAAGGGCTTTGTCCCGTAAATCGCCTTCGTACAGCTTTCCTCCAAGCAGTGCCTCACGATGCCCAGTCTCCAGACTGTCGATAACGACAACCTCTTCACCCCGCTCAAGCAGCTCCGCTACCGTATGAGATCCGATATATCCTGCGCCTCCAGTTACAAGTACAGCCATTTATAACGCCCCCTTGTTTTCATCCAGCTCATGAACACCCTGACCGACGCCACATACATAAAAATCAGGTTTCAATCCGGTTCTGGCTTCATAGTGACTTCCTACTTCTGTAATTACCTCATCCACATGATCCTCATGTACGAGCGCTACGGTACATCCTCCAAAACCTGCGCCAGTCATACGTGCGCCGAGTGTTCCCGGCTGACGCTGAAACTCTTCCACCATCGCGTCCAGCTCAGCTCCAGTTACCTCGTACAGATGACGGAGCGAATGATGGGAATCATTCATGTAGCGGCCGAAGGCCTCCAAATCATTGTTTTTCAGCGATTCAACGGAATCCAGCACGCGCTGGTTTTCCTCCACAACATGTTGTGCGCGGCGACGGACGGTCTCGTCCTCAATTACATCTTGAAGATTGCTGAACTCATCCGGCGTAAGCTGTGCCAGATACTGAAGCTCCGGCTTTTTCGTTTGCAGCAGCTCCAGAGCCTGATCACACTCCGCGCGGCGCTCATTATATTTGGAATCAACGAGCCCGCGGCGTTTATTGGTATTGGCAATCACGATCTTGTATAGTCCGGTCTCGAAAGGCACCAGATCATACTCAAGCGTGTCACACATCAGAAGAATTGCATGATCTTTACGCCCGTTCGCCACGGCGAACTGATCCATAATTCCGGAGTTTACGCCGACAAACCGGTTTTCTGCACGCTGGGAAAGCTTCGCAATTTCAACGGTATCACGCTCCGCGTTCTCCAGGGACATCAGGGCAAACGCAGTAACCACTTCGATCGAAGCGGAAGAGGAAAGACCAGCACCGTTTGGAATATCACCATGGTACAGCAGATCATAACCCTTGGTGAGATGGCAGCCGATTTCAGCAAGTTCCAAAATGACGCCGACTGGATAGTCCGTCCACTCGCCGCTTTTACCGCCAAAACCGTCCGCAGGATCTACAGTTGCTTCATAAGGAAGATTCGTTGAAGCAAAAGAAATAAGGTTATCCTCCCGTTCTCTGATCCACAGTGTTGTTCCGAATTCCAGTGCGGCTGGCAGTACATAACCACCATTATAGTCCAAGTGCTCACCGATGAGATTGACACGGCCCGGAGCATTAAATACACGAATTGCAGATGAACTCTGTCCAAATTTGTCTGTAAAGATTTGTGTGAAAGATTGCATGTTCAACTAGATCACTCCATCCTGTTCGATATGGATTACTTGATTACATTCAGTATAGAAGAAAGCAGGATATCTTTTAATGCAGTCTTGTGTGATACATATGGATATATGTGACTTTCAATAGTACAATACAAGAGTTAGATTTACTAGGATCTATATGTTTTTACTACAATAGAAAGCAGGTACAATATGATCAAAAAGGACTTTTACTCTGTGTCATCCAATCCTGTCACCCCGATAAATGATCATCTTATTGTGCTTTTTTCGGGGATAAGTCAGACGGAACCCAACCATGCGCTGGGACCTAAAATTTACGATCATTATCTGCTCCATGTTATCGAATCGGGCAAAGGTAACTTCCAGACCGAACATGGTGTGTTCGAACTCGGCGCCGGGGACGCCTTCCTGATTCATCCCGGAGAACTTGTCAGCTATGCTTCACATGGTGATGAGCCCTGGCTGTACCGCTGGGTTGCGTTTACAGGATTGGACGCCCGGACACTCGTAGAAGCAGCCGGGATGCTCCCGGATTCGCCAGTTGTTTACAATTCGGGCTCACGCAGGTCAGGGCGTTATATCCGGCTCATCCAGGAAAGCTTCCGGCGCAAACAGGATCAGGCACATATCGCCGCTGCCGGATACCTTCACCTGTTGTGGGCTGAACTGATGAATCATACACACCGGACTGTTTTGCCCTCCATGGCTGAAACTCAAATTCAGCGGACGGTAAAGCAGATGATTTCCGTCATGTCTTCCCAGTATGCTCATCCGGTTTCCATTGAACAGATGTGCAGCAGTCTGGGCTATAACCGCGCCTACCTCTCTCGCATTTTCAAAAAAGAGACAGGGCTGCCCCCTGTAACCTATCTGCTGAAACTGAGAATGGATCAGGCGAAACGGCTGCTTCGTGAGCGCCCCGAACTGTCCGTGGAACAGGTTTCCGCCTCTGTCGGTCTGCCTGATTCGCTCTACTTCTCCAGGCAGTTCAAACGCTTCTACAGCTTGTCCCCAACCAGCTACCGCAGAGAAAATGGCGGGACTTAGTTTAAAGCATGAAAATGCCCGCTCTTCTTCGGAAGAAAAGCGGGCCTTGCGGTACGTCGTATATATGGAATAGAAATGTATAGACTACGCTTCGCTATCCTTCTTCAGAATAGCCTCGACACGGTCCAGTTCTTCCTTGGAGAAATCCAGATTGTTTAAGGCGCTCACGTTATCTTCAATCTGGCTGACTTTGCTTGCACCGATCAAGGCTGAAGTAACACGGCCGCCCCGAAGTACCCAGGAGAGTGCAAACTGCGCCAGGCTCTGACCGCGGGCTGCGGCAATTTGATTCAATGCGCGGATTTTCCGCAGCACTTCTGGTGTAATGTTGCTTTCATTTAAGAACATGGAAGCACTCGCAGCACGGGAATCATTGGGAACACCATTCAGATATTTATTAGTGAGCAGCCCTTGGGCAAGCGGTGTAAAGGCAATGCTGCCGACACCCTGCTCATCCAAAACATCCAGCAGACCGTTCTCGACCCAGCGGTTCAGCAGGGAATAGCTCGGCTGATGAATCAGCAGCGGGGTTCCCAGACTTTTCAAAATCTCGGCCGCTTCACGGGTCTTCTCCGGGCTGTAGTTTGAAATACCGACATACAGGGCTTTACCAGAACGAACGATATGATCCAGTGCCATCATCGTCTCTTCAAGCGGGGTATCGGGATCCATACGGTGAGAATAAAAGATATCAACATAATCCAATCCCATCCGCTTCAAGCTTTGATCCAGGCTGGATACCAGATATTTACGGGATCCCCAGTCTCCATAAGGACCAGGCCACATATAATACCCGGCCTTGGACGAGATAATCAGCTCATCCCTGTAGGGTTTCAAATCGCTCGAAAGCACCTTGCCAAAGGTCTCTTCAGCCGAACCGGCTGGAGGACCGTAATTGTTAGCCAGATCAAAATGCGTAATACCCAGATCAAAGGCTCTGGTAATCATACTGCGCCCGTTCTCATATGTGTCAATACCGCCGAAGTTATGCCATAAGCCGAGGGAAATGGCCGGCAGCTTCAGGCCGGAGCGCCCGCAGCGGTTATATTTCATATTCTCATAGCGGTCTTCACTAGCTATATACATCATTATAATATCCCTGCCTCTCTATTGATCGATGGTATCAGGCTGACTCTTATATATGATTAACCCAATCTTAACGGGAATGAGCAGGCCCCGCAAGAAATCGATTACATATCCTCTCGAAGCATCGCATTAATTTCGTTCATGACCATTCCAATCCGATCATTTAACAATAGTCCTGCACGATGATCATACGGGGTAGGGTCATTGTTCAATATAGCGGTCTTGCTTCCCTGGTAATAGGTAACCAGGCCGGCGGCTGGATGAACCGTCAAAGAAGTGCCTCCCACAATCAGCAGGTCTGCAGTTGAGATCTCCCGAACGGCCTTGATCAGAATCTGCTGGTCAAGCTCCTCTTCGTAAAGTACCACATCCGGTTTAATCACACCGCCGCAGTCTATACAGCGGGGGACGATGTCCTGAATGCCCATGATCTCCTCCAGCGAGTAGAAACGAGAACAATCCATGCAGTAATTTCTGTGAACAGATCCGTGCAGCTCCAGCACTTCGGCGCAGCCCGCTGTTTGATGGAGTCCGTCTATATTTTGCGTAATGACGGCTTTCAGCTTGCCAGCACGCTCGAGCCTTGCCAGCAGATTGTGGCAGCTGTTGGGCCGGGCGTTCGGGTGAAGCATTTTGCTGCGGTAAAAATCAAAAAAAATCTCAGGATGTTTTAGGAAAAAGGTATGGCTCAGCATCACCTCCGGCGGATAAGGAGATTGATGTTCACTTTGGTAAAGTCCCGCCGCAGACCGGAAATCGGGGATGCCGCTCTCCGTGGAAGTTCCTGCTCCGCCAAAAAAAACAATATAGTCGCTGGCTTCAATCCAGGTTGCCAGCATTTCAATTTTTTCCTTGTGATCCACTTGTGCACCTCCCACATACAGCGCTTGATATTGGGCCGCTATGCTTTTATCGTAATTTCATTATAATCGCTGATGACAAGATCGGCATCTATAAGATGCTCCGCTGGCCCTTCCTCCTGGTACAGTCCGACCGCCAGGCGGCAGCCTGCCTGCTTCGCCATCTGCATGTCTCCATTGCTGTCTCCAATGACGACAGCTTCTTCGGGACGTATACCCATCTTTGCACACGCATGCAACACCATTTCAGGGTGGGGCTTACCGTTCTTCACCCCATCGCGCCCGATCACGGCATGAAAATAAGAAGACAAGCCCATCCAATCCAAATGTTCATTCGCTGAATCGGTTGTATCTGAAGTGACGACAGCCACCGGAATTCCGCCATCCCGGCAGGCATCCAGCAGGTTCTGCAGGCCAGGCATAGGAAAGGCAGGTTTTTGGCTGCGGATTTCAAACATCGCTTGGTTCGTAATTTGCTGAACCTGAAGGATGGCTTCATTCCATGGCACTCCAGCAGCGTACAGCTGCCATGCCAGCAGACCGTTTGTTTCTTCTGCGGTCGCCATGGCCAGCGGCCCCTTCAAATCATAGGAGCGCACTCTGCCTTGCGGGTTATGTATGGTTCCAAGCACCTTTTCCACGGGAACGGTAAATCCGGCCCCCATGACGGCAAGCCGCTGCTCCATATCACGCAGTATATAATCTGCCCAGCCGCCCCACAATGCCATAAAATGCAGCAGCGTGCCATCCTTGTCGAACAGCAATCCCCTGCATGGAATGGAATGTCCCTTGATTTCCAGCACCGTCACTGTTATGCCCTCCCTTTCCTCAATCATACTCTTTCTATTTTACACGCTGAATCTCCTGCGTTTGAGCTGGATCAATTTTTCTTTCTCTAAATGATATAGAAGGAAATTAAAAGTACTTTTCTATAGATTTTTTCCAATCTTTAGTTGATTTTTATGATTCATTACAACTGGGTCGTGGTAAGTAGGTGGTGCAGCAAGGCAAATCATAGATTCTGGATGAGGAGGAAGTAAAATGGCAAAGAAACCTAACGATCAGAAGATGACTCGGGAAGAAGCCGGACGATTAGGCGGGGAAGCGACTGCTAAAAAACATAACCGTGAATTCTACCAGGAAATCGGTAAAAAAGGCGGAAAAGCCACGTCCAAAAATCACAGCCGTGAATTTTACCAAAATATCGGGCAAAAAGGCGGCGTAGCGACCTCTCGTAATCATGATCGCGAATTTTATCAGGAAATCGGCCGCAAAGGCGGAAAAAAATAATAGCAGCATACGCTGCCGGGCACCTCTTCTTAAAAAGCAGAGAGGCCCTTTTTTTGTGCTGTTTTATCAGACGAAAAGCCTTATCACAAAAGAAGAGCGGGTAGAAAAACATGCCTTTTTATGATAGACTCTTTTAGATGAAAGTTTTATATGTTGATCCGGCTGCTTTGCCGGTAAATCGCGCTAAAGCGCCTTATTTTCATAAATATTAAGGAGACTTGGGGGGAATAGGCATCATGAAACCAAAAAAAATGCGTTCAGACATGATCAAAAAAGGATTCGACCGTGCACCGCACCGCAGTCTTCTGCGTGCTGCCGGCGTAAAGGAAGAGGACTTCGGCAAACCGTTTATTGCAGTATGTAACTCTTATATCGACATTGTTCCAGGACATGTGCATCTGCAGGAGTTCGGTAAAATTGTAAAAGAAGCGATCCGTGAAGCGGGCGGCGTACCGTTCGAATTTAATACGATCGGTGTAGATGACGGCATCGCCATGGGTCATATCGGCATGCGTTATTCACTTCCAAGCCGTGAAATTATTGCGGATTCCCTGGAAACCGTCGTATCGGCTCACTGGTTTGACGGTATGATCTGTATTCCTAACTGTGACAAAATTACGCCAGGCATGCTGATGGGTGCACTTCGCGTCAATATTCCGACGATTGTAGTCAGCGGTGGACCGATGAAAGCCGGCGTAGACAGCAAAGGTAACAAACTGTCCCTCACTTCGGTATTTGAAGGTGTAGGCGCTCATCAAATTGGTAAGATTAACGACGCGGAATTGCTCGAACTGGAACAATTCGGATGCCCTACCTGCGGTTCCTGCTCCGGGATGTTCACAGCGAACTCTATGAACTGTCTCTCCGAGGCTTTGGGACTTGCACTTCCTGGTAACGGAACAATTCTGGCGGTGGCGGAAGAACGCAAAGAATTCGTGAAGCAGTCAGCCCGCCAGCTGATGCAATTAATTGAGATGGACCTGAAACCACGGGATATCGTTACACGCGAAGCGATCGACAACGCCTTCGCGCTGGATATGGCAATGGGCGGCTCCACCAACACGGTACTTCATACACTGGCACTCGCACATGAAGCCGGTATTGAATATCCGCTGGAGCGTATCAATGAAGTGGCTAACCGTGTCCCTCATATCTCCAAGCTGGCCCCTGCGTCCAACTATTTCATTGAGGACGTTCATATCGCTGGCGGAGTCAGTGCCGTACTACACGAGCTGCTGAAGAAGCCGGATGCCTTGTTCGGGGATTGTATTACCGTTTCCGGTAAGACCTTGGCTGAGAATGTAGCCGGATGCGAAATTCAGGATAAGAATGTCATTCACCCGATCGACGAGCCTTATTCCGAGCGCGGCGGATTGGCCGTTCTATATGGTAATCTTGCACCGGAAGGCTCTATCATTAAGGTAGGTGCTGTAGATCCTTCGGTAGGCGGTTATCATAAAGGGCCTGCCATCTGCTTCGACTCCCAGGAAGAATCACTCGAAGGAATCGCTAATGGCAAGGTTAAGGAAGGCATGGTTGTCGTTATCCGTTATGAAGGACCTAAAGGCGGACCGGGTATGCCGGAGATGCTGACGCCTACTTCAATGATCGCCGGTATGGGACTCGGCGCGAAAGTCGGCTTAATTACCGATGGACGATTCTCAGGAGCTTCCCGCGGTATCAGTATCGGCCACATTTCTCCTGAAGCAGCGGAAGGCGGACCGATTGCCTTTGTCGAGGACGGCGACATCATCGAACTTGATTTAGAGAAACGCACCATCCAGCTGGAAGTAAGTGATGAAGAAATGGCCAAGAGACGTGCTAACTGGAAAGAGTTCGAGCCTAAAGTGAAGACAGGCTACCTGGCACGCTACTCCAAACTGGTTACCAACGCCAGCAATGGCGGTATTATGAAAATTTAATTACTGCAAGATTATAAAAGCAGGCCGCCAAGGGATTATCCCGAGGCGGCCTGCTTTATTTAGTTCATGCACTCCACATTATTTATGACGAGAGGCTTTTGGCCGTGTTAGCCAGTGGCAGCTCATTTAAATCCAGATCTTCCTCCAGGTGGCTGCCTGCGGCATCGTGAAGACGCGTGTCTTTCACCGCATACCGGCTGAGCAGCACACCTATAGGCATTACCAGTGTTTTCGGTTCCATTCTCCGGCTGCCCTCTTTCAATCTTGATTGACCCTTGGGATGAATGACGCTGAGCAGCAGCTTTAGATAAACCCGGGTAGAGCTTGCGAATAGCCCTGGCGGCAGATCCTCAAGTATAAAACCGAACTGCTCAGGTCCCCTAGTAATCATCGTTACAGCATATAATCCTTTGATTTTATGAAATTCAGGCCGGTCCAGTACCATCTGGGCAACTGCAGGCAGATCATGCTGGACTGCACGGATCATTTGGATCGCAATTTGCATTTCTGAACGGGAACGGCTGCCGATTTCAAACAGCTTCTTGTTATCAAAATGAAGCTCCAGCACCTGATCGCCTTTTTCCAGCTGGGTCCCGTCCGCAAGATCAATCATTTTGCCATGATAAGAGGTTAGACGAAAGTGCAGCATAGGGTCCTCAGGAGTGGCAGTTTCCAGGCGGAATACCTTGTGAAAAGCCTTCTCCCAAAGCAACCAAAGCGAGACAAGGATACGTTTCCCGAAAGATAATTTCATCGAAGCAGCTCTCCTCTCCTGAGTCATCATTTCATCGATGCGAATACTTGTTAAATCCTGATGTTTCGCTTCCTCCAGCACCCGCCGCAGGGCAATCAGCATTTGCTCTGGTGCTTCAGGGTCGGCACCCATCGTATTGCCGCAGTCATGAAGAAGCATCACTTCTCCCGCTTTCAGCTTGAGCTTCATTCTCCGGGTCAATGTGTCCGCACCTGTACGGATTCTCCAATCTCCGAACATGGAAGACCACAGGACAATGCGGTATCCGCTGTTTTTGGCGAAGTCAAACAGATTCAGGCTTCCCCAGGGAGGACGATAGTATGTCGGTCTCTCACCCGTGATCTTGTAAATAATATCATCCGTACGTTTGAGCTGGGAGCGAACGGATTTGGGCCTCATCAGCCAGTTGCTTTTATGGACATAGTTATGAATCCCGATCAAATGCCCTTCATCATGAATACGCTTGACGATTTCAGGATGACGCTCTGCATGAGAACCCACGATAAAAAACGTTCCCTTCATCCCATACTGCTTCAACAAATCCAACAGCTGGGGGGTGTACACCGGATCTGGGCCATCGTCAAACGTCAGGGCAAATGTTCCCTCAACGGTTCCTCTGCGAAATACGCGAAAGCCAAAAAAACGGGTGATAATTCCCGGTATAAATGCATAAAAAGAAGAAATATAAAACAACCAGAGCAGTAATGTCTGCATGCCAACTCCCCGCTTTTCTTTTTCTTTGGCACAATACACTTTTACTATTTTATCATAGCCCCAAAAGAAATAGGCGTTTTTTTCATAATTCAGGTACAATGAACTCATACCTAAAACATTAAAGGAGCGATTATGTAACCATGCTTCCCCTGTACAAAAAATATTGGAGGACTGCGTTTGATATCGGGTTGATTGTCCTCACCGTCTATCTGGTCATGCTGGCATTCAGCAGACTCTATAACATAGCGGCTCCCGTATTTTTATCATTTATCGTATTTTGGATGATCGAGCCGATCGCACGTTTTTTTCATCGCCGGGGACTTCGCAAGCCTTTTGCATCCGCCTTGGCTGTGCTGATTTTTCTTCTCATCATCCTGGGCCTTCTCTTCGGCGCCGGAGCGATCATCGTATCCCAAATCATGCAGCTGCAGAATAACCTGCCTGTCTACACCACGATGATTCAAGAGCAGTTCGAGTCGCTCACTAATTTTCTTCAGACCAAACTTGCTGCTCTGCCGCCGGATGTCAGCTCCAATATGAACGGCTACTTCAAAGATATTACCAACTTTGCGAAAAATGCCGCTCAAGGATTTTTTCTTTATATCGTTGGTTTTATGGGCTCCTTCACCACCTTTATTGCTAACTTCGGGATTGCAATCATTCTGGCCTTTTTTCTCAGTACAGAGATTGGGAGCTGGCGCAGCATTGCTAGTGAAAAGACACCCAAGACGATTAAATCAGCTGTCCAGTTTCTGAAAGACCATGTCTTCACGAAGATTGGATCTTATTTAAAGGCACAATTGAAGCTGATCAGCATTACTTTTGTTCTGGCTTATATCGGCCTGCTGATTCTGGGCACTGGTAACGCCTTATCGATCGCTTTAATTTGTGCCGTATTCGACTTTTTACCGCTTTTGGGTGTGCCCGTCATTTTCATTCCATGGATCATTTATTTGTTTGTTGTAGGGAACACCAGCTTGGCTGTTGGCCTCCTTATTCTGCTGGCGGTGATCATGGTAATCCGGCAGCTGCTTGAGCCCAAGATTGCAGGCCAGTCGATCGGTGTGACTTCTGCATTTCTGATGCTGTCCTTTATGATCATTTCATTGTCTATCTTTGGTATCGCCGGTCTTATTATGACACCGATTCTGATCATTCTGCTGAAAGAACTGCTTCAGCAGGGTTATTTACAGCGTTGGATTCGCCTGCCGAAAGAAGAGTTTGAAGTGTCTCCTTTGGAAGCCAAATCTCAGAACAATGAGCCTCATCATCACACTTCTTCATGAATTTACGAAACACAAAACAAGACCTTCCCCGAGCCTGAAACGGGGGAGGTCTTTCATTTGCAGAGACAGATGCAGTGATCGTAAGAACCCCTGCCATCGCAGCCTCCAGAAAAGTAATTCAATTTAGTTTATCTACGTCCCGGCGAGCAAATTCATGATATCACCGAATAGGTCAGTCGCCTGATGGCGGGACCCAGGTTTCATATTTTTGACCAGAACCGATACGGCATAGCGCGGCTGCTTCACAGGACCGTAACCGACAAACCACTGATTGTTACGAGGGGAACCTTTACTAAGAACCTCAGCAGTTCCGGATTTACCTGCCAGCTGCCAAGCTGCTGTTTTCTTCAATGTCTTTCCTGTCCCCTCATTAACGACATCCTGCATCCACTCAAGTAAAGTCCTTGCTGTCTTTTTGGAAATCGTATCGAATAAGCGGTTTTGCAGTACAGGAAACGAGTGCAGCTCCTGACCGTTGGCATACGAAATCCGGCTGATCATTCTTGGGCGAAAGCCTCTGCCCTCATTGAGCAGTGTGACGATAAGGTTTGAAGCCTGCAGCGGCGTCATGGATACATCTCTTTGGCCAATTGCTGTCTGGACTCTCACTCCTTCATCCCTGCTGTCCGTGCCTTGCGCGAAGACCATTCCTCTTTCTTCATGATCCAGCGGCTTGAACAGCTTCAAGCCAAGAACATGGGCCGCCTGCCAGCCTGCTTCATACCCAAGTCCCAGCTTATTTGCCGTATCCTGAATTTGAGCACCCGACAAACGCGTTCCCAGTTCTGCAAAAACCACATTACATGATTGAGCGAACCCTTCACGAAGATCCAGTGTCCCGTGTCCGTGTTCCTTCCAGCAGGACAGACCGTAATGTCCAAATTGTCCGCTGCAGTGAAACGTATCCTTAGCAGAAACGGCCCCGGTTTCCAATGCGGCAGCTGCTGTGATGATTTTGAAAACAGAACCTGGCGATGTGCTTTGAAGTGCCCTGTTCTCCCACTGGCCTTCTTCAGGGTTAACACGCTCCGGATTATAAAAAGGCAGGGAGACCATAGCAATGATATCTCCGTTTGAAACATCCTGTACGACGACTGCACCTTCTTTTACCCCTGCTTCTGACATCAGCTTCTCGATCCCTTTTTGAATCGTACGGTCGACGGTCGTTGTAAATCTTAAAGGATAGTATGGATTGCTGTCCGCCTTTACCATGGGATCAAACTCTTGTATAAGACGGTTTTTACTGTCCACTGTAAAAGAAATAATCGTCGGTGAAATACCCTGCAGGAGAGG
This sequence comes from Paenibacillus lemnae, assembly GCF_012933385.1. GTDB lineage: Bacteria > Bacillota > Bacilli > Paenibacillales > Paenibacillaceae > Paenibacillus_AQ > Paenibacillus_AQ lemnae. Next base: position 63,217 of record NZ_JABBPN010000012.1, on the reverse strand, counting down.
ATCCAATGTTTTTTCCAAACCACTGGTACCCATGACATTCTGATAATGTTCAAAAAACTGATTCTCTTTCCGCTGACCTGATATGAAACCAAGCCACTGCATGCCGGATTCCATGTCTCCGTATCTTTGCTCATATGGAAGAATCTTCACATACGGCAGCTGTAAAGCAGTAAGTGCCTGCTGCTGCTGCTCGCTCAACGGGACGGGCAGTCGACCGTCCTTTCCATGCCAAAGCCTCGGTTCTTTTAATCCAGTCCAGATCTTGGTCAAATCATTCGGGTCACTCTGCAAAATTTCTGCCGTACGTTCAATGCTGTCTTCTGACAGCATTGAACGTTCAGGAACTGGAAACAGCACCGCTGTCCAGATCAGTTTTCCGGTTAATGCGCTGCCGTTGCGATCCAAAAAATGACCGCGGCCCGTGTCGAGTACAACAGCACGTTCTCTTTGAAGCTTAGAGGACTCCAGCAGTGTGCGTTTCGTTCCGGGCATATGTTGATGTTTCATCACCAATTGAATCCACGCCAGCCGTCCCATGAGAAGGAACAGCAGTATGGCAAGAAGCATCCAACCGTAAAAAATACGGTGCTGTCGGCTCCTGTGCATGTTCAATCCTCCTTAAGGTCTCACTTACTCTTTATAGCGTACTTCATCATCTTTTCCTCCTTTACCTTGAAACAGACCTGACTGCTTCTCTGCCCGTAAAAAAGAGTCTGCTGCAGATGACTCCGCAGCAGACTCTATAATAAACATTTTCTTAAAGCGTAAAGCGAGACAGTGTTTCTTTAAGCTCCTTGGACACATTCTCCAGCTTGTCTGACAGATTGACCAGCTGATTGCTGACACTCTGCTGTTCACTGCTCAAGGATGCCACTTCTTCTGAAGTTGCAGAAGATTCCTCGGCCACGGCGCTTACATTCCCCATGGCTTCAGAGAGAACAACCTGGGACTGATTGAGACCATCAATGGAATCGGTAACCGAATCCAGTCGTTGAATAAATTCAATCATCTGCTGCTGAACGGAAACGAATATTTCGTTCGTCTCTTTTACGGAATCCATCTGTGCTTTAAACAGCGGGTTCGCATCCAGCAGAACCTGTACTGTATCATTCATTTCCGTCATAATTTTCTCGGTGATCTGACTCACCATATCAATGGATTGACGGGACTGGTCTGCCAGCTGACGAATCTCATCTGCGACGACCATAAATCCTCGGCCGGCCGCACCAGCACGAGCTGCTTCAATCGTCGCATTCAGTGACAGAATATTGGTCTGCTTCGTAATATTTTGCAGAACATCAAGCACTTTCACGACCGAAGACGTCGTCTCTTTCAAACCGTCCACTTTACGCATCATGGATCTGGTCATATCCTCAGTTTCATGAGTCTTATTTAACAGATCATTCAAATGCTTGGTTCCCCGTTCGCTGGAGCTTTCAACATGACGAGCGGATTTACTCATCTCATCATTAGCATTCACCACAACCTGCATCTGCCTGGAAATATTACCAGTCAAATCACTGCCGCGCTCTGCTTCTACAGCCAGGCTGCTCGCACCGTTTGCGATTTCTTCAGTGGCCACAGCAATTTCCTGGGCGGAAATAGCCGTTTTCTTGGATGCATCACTAAGCTCTGCCGCTGTATTTAATACATCCTGTGCCGTACTGCTCGTCTGACGGACGAGTCCAGTAATCTGCTCCATCATTTCATTAAAGCTGGAAGACAGTCGACCAATCTCGTCTTTCGATTTATGGTCAGTGCGCACATTAAGGTTACCCTTGGCACCTTCTCCCATCAAATGACTCAGCTTGCCCAGAGGTTTGCCAATCATGCGCACCATCCAGATGCCAATCAGAATCGCAATGACAATAACGACGAGTGCAATCCAAAGCGTAAGGTTGAGAATTTCTCTCGCGTCTTCCGTAAGATTTTTTGTAGGAATGGTGCCTACAAGTGTCCAATTGTTGATACTCAAATCATTATAGACTGCAAGAACATTATTGCCGTTCGGATCCTGGGCTACCAGATTTCCGCTTTTTTGATTTCGGGTATCATCCTGCATAAATGTCCATTTCGAATCACCGGCCACTTCATCGGCATTATTCGAAGAAACTACCTTCATGTCCGGAGAAAGAAGCTGGATTCTGCCATCATCGCCAAGGTCAATGCCTCTGAGCTGCTGATTTACAACTGATGCATTCAATTCAATCACGAAAATGTAAACTTCACTGAAGTTGTTCATGGAACCTATCGAGCGGGCAACTGAAAAGTATGGGGCACCGCCTTCATTTACTGTAGGAATCCATAGTGTCTTTTTCTCTTTTTCAAGTTCCGCTACCCAAGGATATTCCAAGACTTGATCGATGTTTTTGGCCATACTGCCAGCAGCGATCACTTTGTTTTTATTTGGTGGAACAATGTAAATAGATTTGATGTTGGAATCTGCTGTAATCTCATTGCTCAGCTTTTCACGGATCTTTTTTTCAATCTCGAACAGTTCATAATCCGTTAATGTTTCACTAGTAAGCTGTGATAGAAGATTTTGTAACTCACCATCATAAGAACTTAAGTTCTGATAGTTGGAAAATATGATATCCAGCTTCTCCGAAGTTTGAATAATCGTCTGCTGGTTCGCATTGGCAGCATTCTGCTCAATGATTTGTTTGGCCTTACTATAGGACATCTGACCGAGGACCATAATAAAAGCAACGATTGTTACGAAAAAAATGAGAAACAAACGAATACCAACCGATCGGGCCGGATTCAGTTTATTCATGCCTGATGTCTCCAACTTGTTAGTCCACCCGGCAAACCGATTCACTTTACCGTTTGATGACTTTGCTGTACTCATCTTTTCTTTCGGCTGCTTTTCTGGCTTTTCTTTCTTGGGCTTGACCTTCTTCTGACTAGAGTCCCCCATACGCATATCACCCACCATATGTCATTTTTTTCAATAAGATATCAGATGACAGCTTTAGAGCCGCATCTTTGAATATCGATGAATATCTTACTAATTATTTCGACATATAAGAGAAATAACTTTGGGTTTTACTATATAAATAAGTCTAAAGACCTAGTTTCAAAGACATAAAAAAAGGAATCCAATTTCCCGTGAAGGACTTTGGATTCATATCTATTGCTGGTTATTTTATTTTCGCTGAATACGCATCATATCATAAGGTTTTACTGCCTGATCTACTTTCATCATAATATGCTGAAGCGGATGACGTGCAGCATCCAGTTCAAGGCCATGTTCGTCCTGGATCACACCGACCGTTTGTTTGAAAAATGTACCCTCCGGACCAAAAAACTCAATTTCATCTCCTGGTTTGAAATAATTCCGCTGCTGGATCATAGCCATGCCTGTATCGACCTGATAATCTTTTACCAGCCCTGCAAAATCATAAGGAGCGGCCTTTTCCTCCGGCTCATAAATGTGATCCTCATGATCCGGTGTATCGTAGAAAAACCCGGTATTGAGCGGACGATTCGCCGCTTTATTCAGCTCATCCACCCATTCCGGTTTAAGGACATAATGATCCGGGTCAGCCATATAAGCATCAATGGCCTGACGATATACATTCACCACGGTGGCAACATAATGAACCGACTTCATTCTGCCTTCAATCTTGAAGCTGTCAATACCAGCTTCAATTAAATCCGGAATATGTTCCAGCATGCATAGATCTTTGGAGCCCATAGAGAAAGCATGATCCTGCTTCTGGAATAGCGGGATCCCGGTTATACCCGGTTTGAATGAAGCTGGCGCGGATGATTCTTCTGGCGCCTCTTCAAATAGATCATATTTCCACCTGCAGGACTGACAGCAGCCCCCGCGATTGGAGTCCCGGTCGGTAAAATGATTCGATAGTACACACCGGCCGGAGAATGAAGAACACATGGCACCATGAATGAATGCCTCAATTTCAATATCTACATGCTTTTTAATTTCGGCGATTTCCTGAAGACTGGTTTCCCTTCCAAGCACCACACGCGGGAGTCCCTCCTCTTTCCAGAACTGCACCGCCTGCCAGTTCAGGGTAGACTGCTGGGTGCTTAAATGAACTTCCAGTTCCGGAACAGCGCGCTGAGCTACCTCAATGATCGCAGGATCTGCCGCAATAATGGCAGCAATTCCAGCTGCATGAAGATTGCGCAAATACTCCTCGATCCCCTCAATATCCTCATTGTGTGCATAAATATTAGCAGCTACAAATACCTTCGCACCATATTTTGCAGCAAACTCCACGCCTTCCTTCATTTCCTCAAATGTGAAGTTATCTGCATTGGACCGCAGTCCGTACTTCTGTCCACCTATATATACAGCATCCGCTCCATAGCGGACAGCAAATTTCAGCTTTTCCAGGTTACCCGCCGGTGCCAGCAGTTCCGGTTTATCCAAACGGCTGCGTTTCCCCTTGTACAATGGCTGAACCATAGCCCCCATGTTCGTTCACTCCTTACTTATTGAATCTTCATAAATTGAAGTTATAAGTTACCGTTCAGGGTAGCTGCGATGTCAAGTGTTCTTACGACCGCTGTTGCCTCCAAAATGCTTGGAATTATAATCGCATGTAGCATTTTGGAGACAAAGCTTATGCTTCCGATGCTAGCTTTCCTTTGGAAAGCTTTGAGGCGGACGCTACCGCTTCTCCAGAATCACTTGTCACCTCCGCTATTGAAGGGTAATCTTTTGTTCATTTTATATAGTTTCTTAATATACCTGTTCTTTGTAGAAAAATCCGAATGACAATTCACGTTCTGGATCCTGCACACTTCGAATACGCTCCATCCACGCTTCCTGAAATTCATAATGTTCAGGGTCAGTATAATAAGTGTCTATCGCTTGGCGAAACGTATGCAGCACGACCTCGTTATAAGATACAGACTTTAGAAGCGTCTCTACCTTGAGGCTGTCGAGACCAGCCTCAAGCAGCACATGAAGGTCTTCCAGAATGCATATGTCATCTGAACTCATAATGTGTGTACCGTTTATATCTTCATAGATTGGAAATTTCTCTTCTGCCCGTTCCGCTTCAACCAGAAACAAACCGCGTTCCTTCCCCAGACTGTCTCCGTCTACCGGACGCCCTTGGTGTGCCATATAACTTTTTACCAGCTGGCGTTTGGAATGATAGATATTGGTCATCCCGTGAACCTGAACTTGTGCTTCGATCTGAAGGGACGGCTTCATTTCCGTAATTTCATCCATATTCAGCTCGCGTGCCAAGATCACACGTGCAGCTCCTTTACGCCCCCAATAGTTGGAGGTGGAAAAATTCGTTGATGTCATCTCGGCGTTCCAGTGAAGCCGGATATCCGGCGCACATGTCTTCACAGCTTTAAGTACCGAAGGATCGTTAAATTCGACAGCATCCACGCCGATCCTGCCCAGCTGCTTCACATAATGCGGCAGTTCCTCTAAAAGTTCATTTGTCATCAGATTGTTCAAACTAACATACAGCTTGGCCCCCTGCCTATGCGCCAGTTCAACCGTCTGAGCAATATGATCCAGATTCATACTGCCAGGCAGCCGCATGCCATAACGGTCTTCCCCTACCAGCAGAGCATTGGCTCCTGCTTTCAAATAGGCTTGTGCTTCTTCGAGCGATCCAGCGGGAGCCAGAAGCTCAGGTGTATGGGTCATGATTCTTCCTCCTACTGCTTATTATTCCATTTTCTTGCTGATCTCAATATTTTTAAGATGTTCTTTATAAGTCTTTGCAAATAAATGTTCCTGCGTGCCATCCTTTTTCGTAACATAGAAAAGATAATCAGACTTTTCCGGCATCAGGGCAGCTTTTATCGAATCCAGACTGGGACTAGAAATAGGCCCCGGAGGCAGTCCTTTATTCCGGTATGTGTTGTACGGATTTTCAACCTCCAGATCTTTATAGAGCAGACGTTCCTTCGGCTTATCCAGCAGATACTGGACGGTAGCATCAATTTCCAGCTTCATGTCCTGCTCCAGCCGGTTATAGATCACGCCAGCCACAAGCGCACGCTCTTGATCTGCCACCACTTCCCGCTCGACAAGCGAAGCTACAGTAAGCAGCTCATGCAAAGTTAACCCTCTTTGTGCTAACAGCGTTTCCCAATCCGTGATTTCCTCCAGACGTTTATCGGTCTGGCTCAGCATAGTCTGAATGACCGTCTCTGCCGTCACATCTTTAGGCAGCTCATATGTAGCCGGGAATAAATATCCTTCCAGATGATGGCGAAGCGCAGCTTGTTCAGGAATTTGTTTCGCTAACTCAGAATCCCAGCCGCTGTTTGTATCCATCAGGCTCAGTAGTTCATCACGATCCAAACCACTTTCCTTCGCAATGGTCTCCGCCATCTGCAGCACGGTGAACCCTTCTGGTATAGTGAAACGAATCATTTCCGCAGGCTTGACTTCCCCATTGTTCAGCATGGTTATAATTTGATCATATGTGATGCCCGGTGACGTCTCATATGTCCCTGCCATGAAACGGTTCCCCTCATTATTCAGCTTCAAGTATCCTTTGAATAATAAATCATCTTTAATAATTCCCTTTTTCTTTAACAGTTCAGCGATGCCTGAAGTGCCCATTCCGGGCTGAATGGTAAATTCAATCGCTTCCTCTGAAGCTTCTACAGGCTTCATTCCTTCCCACACATACCAAGCCGCACCGCCGGCAAACAAGAGCAGCACGAGAGCCGCAATGGCCAGTTTCTTCATGAAGTCGTCTCCTCCATACCAAAAAGGGCGGACTTCTCCGCCCTTCCTGGAACTGATTGAATTTGTGCCTGTATTACCGGGCACGTATTCTTTAGTACTCGTCTTCTTCAGGAAACGTCAGCTCATCATACAGCTCTGAGACGTTCTCCCACTCTTCGTCATTATCAATGGTCGCTAATTCCAGGCTACCATCAGGACTTTTTACAATTCGAAGCACTTCATATTCCTCGTCCTTGCGGTCCGGCTGCACCAATATAGCATAACCTCTGCCGTCCACTTCAAACTCGGCTGCAATATCATAAATTTCCTTCTGTCCCTGCTCATCCTGCAGCTCGACACTTTCACCAAAAGCTTCTCTCAGCGATTGAGTCCAGACGACCTGCTCCAGAGAAAACTCAGTCATTGTCCTGACTCCCGTCCAGCTGCTCAACAAGGGTGTTGAAGGTCTCTTCCACGATACTCCATTCCTCGTCATCCTCAATCATGTACAGCTTGAGATCGTCTCCATCTTCTTCATAACGGAAAGCATAGACCTCATCCGTCTCTTCGTCGGCTGCTTCCACCGGAACCACCATCATATACTTGGCGTCAGAGTCGTCGACTTCAAATTTCATAATGACTTCGAATTCTTCTTCATTACCTTCGTCATCTGGAATATAAATAATTTCCGGTTCTTCTTCCATGCCGATTTGTTCGTTTGTCATCTGTTATCACCCTCACCTTTACCTTTTAGAGTCCAAGTAGTTTTGCAAAATCAAACCTGCAGCCATCTTGTCTACGACTTGCTTGCGCTTCTTCCGGCTGACATCGGCCTCCAGCAGTGTCCGCTCAGCGGATACGGTGGATAGCCGCTCATCCCAAAGGTGAACAGGTAAGCACAGGGATTCTCGCAGCAGATCAGCGAATTCCATGCAGATTTCACCCCGGGGACCGATACTGCCATTCATATTCTTGGGCAGGCCGACCACGATTTCACTCACCTCGTACTCTTTTACCAAGGCGGTAATCCGTTCCAAACCCGTGTTCTCTCCGCGCCGTTCGATGACTTCCAACCCTTGAGCTGTCCACCCGAACACATCGCTGAGCGCCACACCGATTCGACGGTCCCCGTAATCCAATCCCATGATCTTCATCCTTGCACTCCTAACGGTGACTGGCTAGGTAGAACCGGACCAGTTCTTCAATCAATTCATCTCGCTCTTTCTTGCCGATCAGGCTTCTGGCATTGTTGTGCCGAGGTATATAAGCAGGGTCCCCGGAGAGCAGATAGCCGACAATCTGATTGATCGGGTTATACTCTTTTTCAATCAATGCGTCATACACCGACAACATTATTTCCCGGGCGGAAGCCTCCTCCTCATCACCTTTTACATTGAACTTGACTGTCTTATCCATTGAGTCCATGTGTGACACCTACCTTCTTCAAAGAACATGTTCTGAACACGCTTCGTCGAATATATATTTACCAGCTTGATCTGATTCTATCATACCACACCCGCGGCCACCTTAGGAAATCGAAGAGTAAAATTTTAGAGGGATCCAACGATTTCCTCAGCACGCTTTAATGCTTCCTTGAGTTTCGAAGCATCTTTGCCTCCCGCTTGCGCCATATCAGGACGTCCGCCGCCGCCGCCGCCGCAAATAGCTGCTACTTCTTTGACCAGCTTGCCCGCATGAAGTCCCTTCTTCACCAATTCCTGAGGAACAGCAACGACAAAATTCACTTTGTCACCGGAAACCGCTCCCAGCACAAGAACAGCATCGCTCAATTTGCCTTTCAGTTCATCGGCTATCGTGCGCAGTGTATCCATACTGCCAGCCTGAACTTCGGCCGCGAGCAGCTTGGTACTGCCTGCGGTGATCACCTGATCACTCAGCTGCCCCGCTTCAATCGCACTCAATTTACCTTGCAGCGATTCATTCTGGCGAAGCACGTCTTTCAGTTGAAGCTGAAGAGCTTCAATGCGTTTGGGAACATCGTTAACACTGCTCTTCAGCAGTCCCGCTGACTGCTTGAGCAGTTCGATCTGGGCTTCAGCAAAATTGTAAGCATAACGTCCGGTTACGGCTTCAATCCGGCGGACACCTGAACCAATACCGCTTTCTCCCACCAGCTTGAAGATGCCAATCTCCGAAGTATTCCCCACATGACATCCTCCGCAAAGTTCCAGGCTGTAATCCCCCACCTGTACCACGCGTACCACATCACCGTACTTCTCGCCGAAGAGCGCCATTGCGCCCATGGCTTTCGCCTCGTCAATCGATTTATTCTCAATAATGACCGCTGATCCTCTCCAGATCTGCTCATTCACACGCTGCTCGATATCCGCGAGTTCTTCAGGAGAGATGCTGCCAAAATGAGAGAAGTCAAAACGCAGACGCTGAGGTTCCACCAAAGAACCCGCCTGGTTCACATGTTCGCCGAGAACTTCTTTAAGCGCTTTATGAAGCAGATGCGTGGCCGTATGGTTTTTCACAATATCCCGGCGCTGGCTTTGAGCTACTTCGGCTTTTACGGTCATATTCACTTTGAGCTCGCCGCTTTCCACGGTAACCAGATGAACATGCTGTCCGTGGGGGGCCTTGAACAGACCGTCCACTCTCGCCCGTACACCGTCACCCTCCAGTATTCCCTTGTCACTGACCTGGCCGCCGCTTTCCGCATAGAACGGGGTTGCATCCAAAATCACTTGACAGGACTGGCCTTCACCCACTTGCTCGACAAATCCATCCTCGGTAACTAACGCAATAACCCTGGATTCATGTGTGGTGTCCTGATACCCTACAAATTCACTTTCAGTGGTGAAATCCGATAGAGCACCTCCCTGAACCTTCATACTTTCGGTTTCTTGACGTGCAGAACGGGCGCGGTCCCGCTGTTCCTTCATCGCTTCATCAAAACCTGAGCGGTCCACAGTAAGTCCATGCTCGGAAGCATAGTCTTCCGTCAAGTCAAACGGGAATCCGTACGTATCGTACAATTTAAACGCATCACTTCCGCTGATCTGAGCAAGTCCCTGCTTTTGTGCATTGGCACTCATGTCAGCCAGGATGTTCAGTCCATCGGAAAGCGTTCTGTGGAACTGTTCTTCTTCCGTTGCAATCACTTTTTCGATAAATTCGCGCTTCTCCACAACTTCCGGATAGTACATCCCCATGATATCCCCGACTGTTTTCGTCAAGGTGTACATAAAAGGTTTATCCAATCCCAGTACCTTGCCATATCGTACAGCACGGCGGAGCAGGCGGCGGATGACATAACCGCGTCCTTCGTTGGAAGGAAGCACACCATCACCCACAGCGAATGCTACGGTGCGGATATGGTCAGCAATGACTTTCAGCGCCACATCAAACTCCGTTTTTTCATTATATTTCACGCCGGCGATCGCTGCGGTTTCCTGGATGATAGGCTGGAACAGATCTGTATCGAAGTTGGAATCCACATTCTGCAGAATGGATGCAAAGCGCTCAAGACCAGCTCCGGTATCAATATTTTTATTAGGAAGCGGTGTGTAGCTGCCGTCCTTGTTATGATTAAATTGCGAGAATACAAGGTTCCACACTTCCAGATAACGTTCATTCTCGCCGCCCGGGTACAGCTCCGGATCCGAAGTATCACTGCCATAGGCTTCGCCACGGTCATAGAAAATTTCCGTGCAGGGACCGCAAGGCCCTTCGCCAATATCCCAGAAATTATCTTCCAGTTTGATAATTCGGCTCTCAGGCAGTCCGATTTTGTCTTTCCACAATGCATAGGCTTCTTCATCTTCAGGATACACCGTCACAGACAGGCGCTCACCATCAAATCCGATCCACTTCGGATCCGTCAGGAACTCCCATGCCCAGGTAATGACTTCTTCTTTGAAGTAATCCCCAATCGAGAAGTTACCCAGCATTTCAAAAAAAGTATGGTGACGGCGCGTCTTGCCGACATTTTCAATATCATTGGTACGGATACACTTCTGGGAGTTGGCAATCCGTGGATTCTCAGGCTTCACCCGCCCGTCAAAGTAAGCTTTCAAGGGTGCCATACCCGCATTGATCCACAGCAGCGACGGATCGTTATGGGGAACGAGGGGCGCGCTGGGTTCAATTTTATGTTGTTTTTCTGCAAAAAACTCCAGCCATTTAGAGCGGATCTCACTTGCTTTCATATATTTAGCCTCCAGATCTCATATGCAGTCCGAAATGTTCCGGACAATAAAAAAAGCCCCTGAATAAAATCAGGGACGATGTTCTCGCGGTACCACCCTGGTTATCTCCCAAGCACATCTGACTGTAGACTTCTAACGGTCATGACGGCTCAAGTGATCGCCTTGTAAGCAGGGATAACGGCCGCCACCCGGTGAGGTTTGTCTCACACTCGGAAATTAGCTTTCAGCATGCAACCCTTTCAGGCTCTCCCACCCATCGGCACAACGTCCGAAGGAGCCTGTTCTCTGTGAAAGAATACGCGCGCTTACTTTTTTTCCTCATCGATTTCTTCTAATTCACGCTTAATATTTTCAAGTATATCCATGCCTAAAGGTTATGTCAATGCAAGCAGTCTACAGGATTTTCATCAGATTTTCCGGCGCACATAATAGGCAAAAAAATGCTGCAGCAGAACCTTGATGACCGCAAATACCGGCACCGCGAGAATCAATCCCACCATTCCGGCCAGCTGCCCGCCTACCAGCAGGGCAAAAATAATTAGAAGCGGGTGCATATGCAGCTTTCGGCCAACCACCTGAGGCGAGATCACATTGCTCTCCAGCAGCTGGCAGACCAGATTCACAAGGGCAACCATAAGCATCATACGCCAGGAGATCGTCGAAGCCATGAGCAGTGCAGGAGCGGCACCAAAGAACGGCCCTACATAAGGGACGATATTGAAGACAGCGACAATACTGGCAAACAGCAGCGCGTATGGCATACCGATCAGCATGTAACCGATATAGGCAAACACACCGATAATGAGACATACAAGAAACTGCCCTCTTACATAATTACCTAATGCTGTGTCAATCTCCCGCAGCAAGGTCACGATTGATTTTCTTCGGCTGCGCGGCAGATAGGAAACCGCTGTACGCTGAAACACATCAAAATCCTTTAATATATAAAAGATGAGAAACGGAACCACCAGCACATTAAAAAGCACACTGATGGTAGCTCCAATATTGTCCATGAACTGTGATATGTTTCCCGCCAGACGCGTCTCCATATGATACAGCCAGCTGTTCATCCCTGTCCGGACACCTGGAGGCAGGAGTTTGCTGTCCAGGCTGCTCATCAGGCTTTGTGCATGCATCGTAAACTCCGGCAGATGTTCATTCAGCTCTTCCAGCTGGCGAATCAGCATCGGAATCATGTTGATTACAATGACCGCCAGGCACGTTAAGAACACGGCATAAATCAGCAGGACCGCAATACTCCTGGGTACCTTTCTCTCTGAAAGCATGCAGACGATCGGGTTCAGCACATAGGATATGATCATGGCGATAAGGAACGGAGCCAGTACTGCTTTTAAAAAACGGTAGACATCCATAAATAACGGCCGCAGCAGCCAGATAAAATAAAGAGCAATGAGTCCCAGCAGCAGCCAGATCAGAAACCGGAACCACTTGTTTGCCGTCAGTTGATCCACAGGGCATTTCTCTCCTCTCGAAACTGGCTTACCCTGTAAGTATATGTACGGGCCATCGAAATTAATCTCTTGGGCCAATTATAACGATCATTCGCGGCAACAAAAAAGATGCTGCAGCAAGCGTTCATCACGCAGCTTCAGCACCCTTTTTCGGAACTAGGTTATGTATGCATCAGTTGGAAGCATGGATTTGTGGAAAATCCTGCGGGAACTCATCGCCGAAGAACAGATCGTCCAGAGAACTGAGCGTTCCGTCTTCCTCCACCTGATAAACAGACATTTTCTCACCGTTCACGGTTAATTCTATAAAGCATCCCCAGCAATAAAACTGATGCGAACCAATTTTACCAATATCTTTGGAACTGCAATTTGGACATTTCATCATCCTTACCTCACCCTATCCATTCACAGAATTAATGGCTTTTTCCAATCGCTGTTCGCTGAGCGAGGGCACCATGACGGCACTTTCTCCAATACTCATCTCCGAGGTGCAAGGCAGCCATCTCCGGCCTTCAATTAAATCCGTTACAAATCCGTCTGAAATTTCGAGTCCTAGTACTTTATTGCCCTGTTCCTGCTCAAAATAAACATCCGAAATTCGACCTAGCAGCATCCCTTCCTCAGTCAGCACCTGCATATCTTTCAGTTTCCGCCGCCCAAGCAGATAGGTAAAAGGTATTTGATCGGCATCCGTTTTCTCGATAGATTCTTCATTCCGGATCATAACGGCATCTTCACCGTAAGCCTCGATGTTGTCCCATGAGACGGTTTTCACATGCGATGAGAAAAGAGTTTTCCCTTCCAGTTCAAACCCGATAATATTCCATTCTTCATCTAATATGAAATCGTGGATTTTGCCGATTTCCTTGCCGTTCTCCACGTCGAATACAGACAGTCCAATCATCTCCTGGAGCTTCATGCTGATGAATACCTCCTATCTACGCAATCGTTTAAGAATGGTTCCAATTTTCTGAGATACGTACTCCATTTCCTGAGTAGTATTACCCAAACCAAAACTAAAACGAATCGCTGATGCAGAAACATTTTCAGGAAGATTCATCGCTTTTAGTACATGTGAAATTTCCAGTGAACCTGAGGTACAGGCTGAGCCGCTCGCGGCCGCAATCCCCTCCATATCCAGATTCATCAGCATCGTCTCTGTGCGCACTTCCGGAAAGCTGATATTCAGAATATGCGGCAGGAAGTGATCTGAGCTGCCATTGATCATGTATGCATCTTCTCCGGCTTCGCTGTTAATGCCCGTAAGCAGTGTATTCCGAAGCAGCAGATGATGCCCTCTTCGCTCCTGCAATCCATGAACCGCCAGATGAACCGCCTTGGCGAATCCGGCAATTCCAGCCATATTCTCCGTCCCCGCGCGCCGTTTCTTCTCCTGCAGTCCGCCGAACTGCCGGGGCATTAGCGGGATCTCCTTACGCTGTACAAGAGCTCCCACTCCCTGAGGGCCATTAATCTTGTGGGCTGAGAAGCTCCATATATCTACCGGAAAGTCGCTGCTGCAGCTGATCGCCTCTGATCCCAGAGCCTGTACCGCGTCTGTATGCATGATAACTCCGCGGCTGCGGGCCATCTCCCCAATCTCGGCAATCGGCTGAAGTGTTCCCACCTCATTATTGCCATACATGATCGAAATCAATGCGGTATTGTCCCGGATACTGGCCTCCACGTCCTGCAAGGAAACCCGGCCACTCTGATCTACGGGAAGATACGTCACCTCACATCCTCTGCGCTCCAGCTCACGGCAAGTATGCAGTATAGCATGATGTTCCACGGAAGAGGTAATAACATGTTTACCTTTAAAACCAGCTGCTTCCATTACCCCAAATAATGCTAGATTGTCGCTCTCCGTACCACCGGACGTGAAAATCAGTTCATCTGCGGAGCATTTCAGAAGCGATGCCATTTCATCTCGCGCCCCGTTTACAATTTTCTTGGCTTCCCGTCCGTAAGCATGTACGCTCGAAGCATTGCCAAACCGGCCTGTCATGACGGCCATCATGGTTTGTGCGACCTCTGGATGGACCGGCGTAGAGGCTGCATGATCCAAATAAATAGACTTCATCACTGCGCCCCTAGATGTAGAACATATAGTTGTCCGCTGCGGACTGCTCTTGATAGTTAATCAGGTAATCCAGTGTTGTCGAATCCAGCACCTCGGCAATGCTGTCCCGGATCCGGAGCCAAAGGTCACGCTTGGCCGGATCATCTTCTTCTGTGAAATCCACGGGGGAAATCGGGCCTTCCAGCACCCGGATGACATCTCCTGCCGTAATGCTCGCCGGCTCGTTTGAGAGAATGTAGCCGCCATACGCACCGCGGACACTTTTCACCAGTCCGGCATTGCGCAGAGGCGCTATGAGCTGCTCCAGATAATGCTCGGACAGCTGGTTTTTCTCGGCAATGCTCTTAAGCGATGTTGGGCCTTCACCAAATTTTGCTGCAAGCTCCATCATAATGGTCAATCCGTATCTTCCTTTTGTCGATATCTTCAAAGATGACACCTCTCTTAACTTCATTTGTATGTGTTCAAGCGATTTAAGTACGTTAAGGTTAACGAAAACAGAAGGTCTACATACTGACTGCTGTATATATTCTCTGTATTCCGATTAAACACCTCTGTATATGGTAACATACCGTCACACTGAATGGGTAATTTTCAGACCGCATTTTCAGAAAATGTTCACGTGGAGTGGACAAATCCTGTCGTGTAGAGTTGGACAGCTTGTGTTAAAATATACAGATGGGCACACTTTAACAGAAAAATGGTGATCATAATGTCAGAACCTATACAAAAACAAAATAAACGCATTATCGTCGGCATGTCCGGCGGAGTCGATTCATCCGTAACCGCGCTGCTGCTTAAACAGCAGGGGTATGATGTGATCGGCATTTTCATGAAAAACTGGGATGATACCGATGAGTTCGGCTACTGTACCGCAGAAGCGGACGCTGAAGATGTCCGCCGCGTCTGTGAACAGCTGGATATCCCATACTATACCGTCAATTTCGAGAAAGAATACTATGATAAAGTATTTTCCTATTTTCTCGATGAATATAAGGCCGGAAGAACACCAAATCCGGACGTCATGTGCAACCGTGAGATCAAGTTCGGAGAATTCCTGAATAAGGCCCTGGATTTGGGAGCAGATTACGTGGCCACCGGTCATTATGCACGAGTGGTACAGAATGATGGCGTCTACTCTCTTCTTCGTGGTGTGGACAGCAACAAAGACCAAACCTATTTCCTAAATGCACTCAATCAGGAACAGCTATCCAGAGCCATGTTCCCGATCGGACACCTGCCGAAACCGGAAGTCCGGCGCCTTGCCGAGGAAGCCGGTCTGTACACAGCGAAGAAGAAAGACAGCACCGGTGTTTGCTTTATCGGGGAAAGAAATTTCAAAGAATTTCTAGGTCAATATCTTCCGGCCCAAGGCGGCGATATGGTCGATATTGTCACCGGTGATGTAAAGGGACGGCATGATGGTCTGATGTATTATACCCTGGGTCAGCGTCAGGGACTCGGCATCGGCGGTTCAGGTTCCGGTGAGCCCTGGTTTGTAGCCGACAAGAATCTGGAGGATAACATTCTGTATGTGGTACAGGGCGACCATCCAAGCCTGTACTCAACAGGTTTGATCGCATCAGGAATTAACTGGATTGCAGGAGAAGAAGCGATGCCCATCCGCTCATTCAACTGTACGGCGAAATTCCGCTACCGCCAGCCAGACCAGGATGTAACGATTACTCGTCTGGAAGACGGGAATCTTCATGTTGCTTTTGCTTCTCCGCAAAAAGCTATCACGCCCGGCCAGGCCGTTGTATTCTACCAAGGCGATACTTGTCTTGGGGGGGGCACGATCGAATCCGCTGAAAAAATTCCATACTAATGGATTTATTCCCACATTAAAAGGCACGTCCTGCAGTCAAACTGCATGGACGCGCCTTTTTTTCATAATTAATTTGCTGCTGACGGCATCGGCGTCGGTGTGGGTTTACCATAACCGGTGCTGTATTTGGCATCAATCGTCTCACGGATGTCCGTCAGGCTTTTCCCTTCGCTCTTCAGCATGGCTGATTCTACAGCAATATCCAGACAGACGCCGCAGCGGGTGCCATGATCATCCCACTCAACACTGCCGTCTTCCCGAACTTCGTTGATAAAGCAGTTCAGGTTGCTCTTGTGTCCCGCACTTTCCCCACAGCCGCAGTAGCACGGCATAGAGGAGAGCACATCATCAACCTGCGCGGCAAGCGCATAGACCGTACGAATTTCTTTGCTTTGATGATCAAGAAAAGTTGGCAGCACATCCTTAGAGGCTGTCACTTCCTGTATATCACCATTAGCCAGCTGGACATGGGATTCATGCTGATGCCCGGCTTCACTTTCGTGAACGGCTTCAGTCGATTCCTGTTTCTGATCCTGGCCGCAGCCGCTCAGCAGAATTCCCGCCGATAAAAGAAGGATTACAAATTTGGATCTCTGCATCTTGGGTTTGCTCCTGTTCTTGTATAAATTTTACTTTAAAGCTTTACTCCCCCCGGCGCAGGCGCTGATTATGGGCAATCTTCTGCTCGTTTCCCTGCTCCGTTGCCATGTAAAACTCCCGATTGGAAAGCTCTTTTGGCAAATAATCCTGTTTCACATAATGTCCTGGATAATTGTGCGGGTACTGATATCCTTCATGTCCTAACTTCACCGCACCTTTGTAATGCGTATCCCGGAGATGCAGCGGGACCTCAGCCGATGGATATTCCTCTACGGCAGACATCGCTGAAGCGATGGCCGTATAGACCGCATTCGATTTGGGACTTTCCACGCAGAACAGAATAGCCTGAGCAACGTTCAGCTTCGCTTCCGGCCAGCCATTATTCCGATATGCCTCCAGCGCACTCACCGCCTGAACCATCGCCTGGGGATTGGCCAGTCCAATATCTTCACTGCTGGCTGCGATCAGCCTGCGGATAAACGTCATGGGGTCCATCCCGAGCTTCTCCACGGCGTAAAAGAACCAGAATAATGCAGCATCACTGGAACCGCGGATGCTTTTATGAAATGCTGACAACACATCATACTGTGTAGACTCGTCCGCTTTTACAATCGGTCGCCGGATCGACTCTTCCGCCACCTCCAGTGTAATGTGAACCATGCCCGAAGCATCCGGAGGTGTCGTCATGGCGGCTAACTCCAGTGCTTGTAAAGCCCTGCGAATATCTCCATTCGCCATGGCCGCGATGTGCTCCAGCGCCTCTGTTTCGACCTCAAGCTGCATAAAGCCCAGTCCCCGCTCAGCATCCTGCAGCGCCCGCTTCATGGCAATCATCGCATGCTCCTGGTTGAGCGGCTGCAGCTGAAAGAGTGTGGAGCGGCTCATCAAGGCTCCATTGACGTAGTGAAATGGATTTTCCGTGGTTGCTCCGATGAATATGATGGTACCCTTTTCTACGGCAGGAAGCAGCGCATCCTGGCGAGAGCTGTTAAACCGGTGAACCTCATCCAGAAACAGGATGGTTTTCGTGCCGTACAGCGAACGGTTGCTCTGGGCTTGTTCAATCACTTCCCGTACATCCTTGACCGAGGCATCAACCGCGTTTAGACGGACAAAGGTCCCCTGGGTATGCTTTGAAATAATATGAGCCAGCGTCGTTTTACCGCATCCAGGAGGCCCGTAGAGCAGAATGGATGACACCTGATCGGCCTCAATGGCTCGGCGAAGCAGCTTGCCAGGGCCTACGATATGCTCCTGTCCTATATATTCATCCAGGCTTTCAGGACGCATCCGGTCGGCCAGAAGCCGAGAGCTGATGTCCTCATCCCGCCCGAACGCAAATAAATCCATATCTATACACTTCCTTGCTGTATCTTAAAATCATTCATCATTTTTCGTTTGTCGATGGTACTATCATATCACATTGCACAAGGATCTTTCCTCCATGGGAAAGAGACTGCAGCAATCGCCGCAGCCTCTTTCACTATACTGTAATAAGTATGCTTATGATCCTTCCGGCCACCCGGTTTCTGTAATGTCATCCAATCCGCTGTGCAGACAGGCAGGAAGCTGATCTTCATAGAAAAGCCACAGCTCATGCAATGCTCTTGTGCAGCCAACGTACAACAGTTTGGCATCCCATATTTTGTCCGCATAATGATAGGCATCCACATCGGCAGCAATGACGGCATCAAACTCCAGCCCCTTGGAGAGGTACACTGGCAGAATGGAGAGTCCGCCCTGGTATGTTCCTTTGCCACCATCAATAAGATTGAGTTCCGGCCATTCCCCGGCCAGCATCTCATGAAGCTCGGCGGCTTCCCGCAGTGTACGTGTCAGTATAGATACCGTCCGGTAACTGCCTTTGGAGCTTAAATGACGCAGTGCGCGCCGCAGATCCTCTTCACGCCCGGCACCTTGCCCATAAGGTATGAGCCGGACGTCATCCCCGCTGCGAAATACAGGAACTGCCAGCAGGTCACTCCGAACACCCTGATCCAGAATGACATTACCAAATTCAATAATTTCCATCGTGGACCGGTAGCTTGTAGTCAGTGCAAAGTAAGCCTGATGTTCCTCTTCAAAAAGTGAGCTCAGTTCATCCCAGGCATGCACGCCTTTATAAGCATGAATCCCTTGAGAAAGGTCCCCAAGAATGGTAAAAGAGTGTCCTCGGACATATCGGTCCAGCAGTGCGATCTGGAAGGGCGAAAAATCCTGTGCCTCATCAATAACCACATGATCAAATCTGAGATTTCCATCCATTTCATGGAGCATGGTCTGAATGTACAGCAGCGGGGTCAGATCCTCTTCCTTAATCAGACCTGCTTTCAAGTTTTTGCGAGTGACTGCCATCGTTTCCTGCGGAATTTCCTTCAACCAGGCTTCCGGCCAAATTGACGATTTGGACGCCCCGAACAGCTGCTTGTACAGAGTCAGCGGATCAAACTTCGGCCATTTATTGGCATAAGCCTTTTCGCGCTGAGATGCTTTTTTCTTCCGTTCTTTCAGTACGGCCTGAGAAGGAGACTTCTTCAGTTCCATCTCCACCCAGCGGTGAATTCTGGCAAGCACTCGTTCTTTCCGTTTAGCCAGAGGATACGGTTTGTATTCCACTTGAAACCATTCCTGTATCTGTTCCTTGAGCAGGACAGCACCGTCCCATGGCGTGAAATCCAGTTCCGGCAGTGAAGCATCTTCAAGCTGCTCCATGCAGCGCGTGATCAGGTCCATGAAAGTGATAGAACCTTTGTATCTTCCACTGTCGTTGTTGCTCCATTCACGGGTACCCTGGCCGGTTTCCGTCTCGAACCAGTAGGCAAACGTCTTGCCTGTATCTTCTCCGTTCCATGGGAGATCCAGCTGCTCGGCTGCCCAATCTTCAAAGGTACGCTGCTGGATATCGCCTACGCCTAACTCCGGGAGAACATTTGAAATATAGTCCAGAAACATGCGGTTCGGCGCAAAAATAATCATCTTGTCAGCCGTGACCTGTTCTTTGTACTGATACAACAAAAAGGCGAGTCGGTGGAGAGCAACCGTCGTCTTTCCGCTCCCAGCAACCCCTTGTATGATCAATGCCGTGTTTTTGGCGGCCCGGATAATCTTGTCCTGCTCTGCCTGTATGGTGGATACGATATCACGCAGTTTATTGTCCTTGTTTTCCCCTAGCCGATAAACGAGAAATTCATCCGTAACTGCAGGTCCGCCGCTGTCCCGGTTGTATGTATCGGATACGCGCTCCAGAATCTGCTTTCGGATGACCATGTTTCTTTTGAGGTACACCCGTCCTTCCACAAGGCCTTCCGGTGCTTCATAGGAAGCGAGATCCTCTCCCCCTGTAAACGAGTAAAACAGGCTTGCTGCCGGTGCTCTCCAGTCCATGACCATCGGATGCTCGCCGGCCGTCTCACGGTCGAAACCTACCTTACCGATGTACAGCGGCGTTTGCGCATCCTTACCGCTTTCCTGAAAATCCAGCCTGCCGAAATAAGGTTCGGCCTGGCTCTTGAAAAGCGCCTGACGCCGCTCCTCACGGCCAGCCTCCAGCACCTGTTCTGTAAAATCATGCCCGGTATATACGGGTATGCTGGTCAATCGATCGAGCTGACGGTCAATTTCAGCAATCGTTTCATTTAATTTCCGTTCTTCTTCTTGATAGGCACTTTGAAAAGAATCTGCCACTTTCAGTTACCTCCTAAGATACGATTTTCCCCGAAAAGGATTCTCATTGTAGCATAGTCGAGACATAACAACAAAGTATTTTAATGAAAGCTGTGAACACATCAAAAAGACGTAAGCCTTTTAGAAGATCGGCTTTACGTCTTTTCGAGGTTATGGGAGTTTACGTGTTGATGCCCTGCTTCTCCAGCAGTTCTCGAACGGCAACAGATACCATAATTAATCCGGCAACCGGCGGCACAAATGCATTACTCGCTGGCGGCTGTTTCGCCTTCCGGATTTCCGGAGCATTCTCCGGCACGATTTTGTCCGTGACATCTTTCCGGGGTTTCATCGGTTCTTCCAGCGAGAACACAACTTTGACGCCCTTCTTGATGCCTTCTTTCCGCAGCTTTGTGCGGATGACCCGGGCAATGGGATCCATGGATGTTTTTGAAATATCAGCAACCTGGAATTTTGTAGGATCCATTTTGTTCGCCGCGCCCATGCTGGATATCATCGGAATTCCGCGTTTCAGGCATTCCTTGATGAGATGAATTTTGTACATAATCGTATCGGAAGCGTCCAGCACATAGTCCAAATCATACTTGAACAGCTCCTCATAGGTTTCATCGGTATAGAACATATTCAGCGCAATCGCTTCACACTCGGGATTGATGAGCTTGACGCGGTCTACCATCAAATCCGCTTTTTTCTGGCCGACGGTGGTCGTCAGAGCATGAATCTGTCGATTGATGTTGGTGATATCGACAACGTCCTTGTCGATCAGAATAATACGGCCTACTCCCGTCCGGGCAAGAGCCTCGACAGCGATGGAACCGACACCGCCAATCCCCAAGACAGCAACCGTACTGTTCTTCATAACATCCAGGCCCTCTGGGCCAATGGCAAGCTCGGTACGTGAAAATTGATGCAGCATATTAAGCAGCCTCCTTAGCAGAGAAAAACGGTGGTCCATGCCTTTAAAGGATAGGGTCCGCCGTTTTTCCCGGATATGGTATCTATTACTTCTTCGCTTTACGCTTTCTTCTCTTCAACCGGCTTTTTGGACAGCTTGATGTGCAGCTGTTCCAGCTGACCGCTGTCTACTTCAGATGGCGCATCCATCAGCAGATCTGTAGCGTTCGCTGTTTTCGGGAAGGCAATCGTCTCACGCAGGTTTGTGCGTCCAGCCAGCAGCATAACCAGTCGGTCAAAGCCGAATGCAATTCCGCCGTGAGGAGGTGTACCGTATTCGAATGCATCCAGCAAGAAGCCGAATTTCTCGTATGCCTCTTCAGGGGACAGACCCAATGCTGCGAACATCTTCTCCTGAATATCACGTTTGTAAATACGCATGGAGCCGCCGCCTACTTCATAACCATTGAGCACGAGGTCATAAGCTTGTGCACGGACGGCAAGCGGGTCTGTATCCAGCAGTTCAAGGTCTTCGTCATTTGGACGAGTGAACGGATGGTGCTCTGCAACATAACGTTTTTGTTCTTCATCATAGCTGAGCAGCGGGAAGTCCAGTACCCAGGCAAATTTGAATTCTTTATCGTTAATGAGACCCAGCTGACGTCCGATTCTGAGGCGAAGGGCACCCAGTACATCTGCAACGACTTTGCTGTTGTCTGCGGAGAAGAGAAGCAAGTCTCCGTCTTCTGCGCCGGTGCGTTCCCGTACCGCTTCAATTTCTTCAGGGCTGAAGAACTTCACAATAGGACCCTTGAATTCGCCTTCTTTAACCTGGATCCAGGCCAGGCCTTTAGCTCCATAGCGGGCTGCAAACGGTCCGAGATCATCAATTTCCTTCCGAGTCCAGGTACCGCAGCCTTTGGCGTTCAAACATTTCACTTCTCCGCCTTTTTCGATGACCGAAGCAAAAACTTTCACGCCGCTGCTTGCCACGATGTCATTCATTTCGATCAATTCCATACCGAAACGCAGGTCAGGCTTGTCCGATCCATATTTACCCATCGCATCTGCATGGCTGATTCGCTGGAACGGGGTCGCCAGTTCCACACCCACGGTTTCCTTGAAGAGGCGAACCATCAGCTCTTCCATCATGGTCAAGAGATCATCCCGCTCCATAAACGAAGTTTCGATGTCGACCTGTGTAAATTCCGGCTGCCGGTCAGCACGAAGATCTTCATCCCGGAAACAGCGGGCAATCTGGTAATAGCGTTCCAGGCCGCTCACCATCAGGAGCTGCTTGTAAATTTGCGGAGACTGCGGAAGCGCGAAAAATTCACCGGCATGAACACGGCTTGGCACCAAGTAGTCACGCGCGCCTTCAGGTGTACTTTTTGTCAGAATCGGTGTTTCTACATCAGCGAAGCCTTCTCCGTCGAGGAAATCGCGGAAAATTTTTGACGCTTTCGAGCGAAGCATCAGCGTCTGCTGCATTTCCGGACGACGCAGGTCCAGGTAACGATATTTCAGGCGGAGCTGCTCATCCACCTCTACGCCGTCTTCGATAAAGAACGGAGGCGTTTTGGCAGCATTCAACACTTCAATTTCCGTAACCTGTACTTCAATCTCACCTGTAGCAAGATTTTTGTTGACCGTGTCCGGGTCGCGCTTTACAACTGTACCGGATACAGCCAGTACGTATTCGCTCCGCACTCTGTCTGCCGTAGACAGCGCTTCTCCGGAAAAATCAGGGTTAAACACAACCTGCATAATGCCGCTTCGGTCGCGCAGATCAATAAACAGCACGCCCCCCAGATCGCGTCTGGTCTGCACCCAGCCGTTCAGTGTTACTATTTCTCCAATGTTCGCAGCTGTCAATTGACCGCAATGATGTGTCCTCTTTAACATGATTTCATCATACCCCTCTTGTTATAATAAAGCCAAAATGGCCGTTTAACCCAGTTCAAGGTGAAGATCGTTCAGCTTGACGAAGCGCTGCTCACCGGTTTCCATTGATTTCAGGGCAATTTCTCCGCGTGCCAGCTCATCATCCCCGAGAATCGCAGTAAATCGTGCGTGCAGCCGATCCGCTGATTTCATTTGAGCTTTCATTTTGCGGCCCATGTAGTCTCTTTCTGCGGAGAACCCAGCTTCCCGGAGCTTGAAAATGATCTTCACAGCTTCCTGCTCTGCTGCCTCTCCGAGACTTACCACGTATACATCCAGCGGTTTGACTGCCTTCAATTCAACCTTCTGGTGTTCCAGAATGAGCATAATCCGCTCCAAGCCAATGCCAAATCCGATCCCTGGCTGATCGGGTCCGCCGATCTGATCAACCAGTCCGTTAAAGCGGCCTCCGCCGCCAACCGTATCAATGGCACCGATCCCCTCGGCTTTGAATTCAAAAGCGGTGTGCGTGTAGTAATCCAGTCCGCGGACCATGCGCGGGTTCACTTCATAGATTACGCCCATAGCATCCAGATAACCTCTTACCTTGTTGAAGTGAGTCGTGCACTCCTCGTCCAAGCTATCCAGAATGGAGGGTGCTCCAACGAACTTATCCTGGTCTTTCTTGCAATCCAGCACTCGAAGCGGATTGCGTTCCATCCTGGATTGACAGTCACTGCACAGGCTGTCCTTCATCGGTGTAAGGAAAGCCAGCAGTGTATCCCGGTAAGCCGCACGCACCTCTGGTGTCCCCACCGAATTGATTTCCACTTTTACGCCGGAGAGTCCTAATTCCCTGGTAAACGAATAACCCAGTGCAATCACTTCTGCGTCGATGGATGGATCGGCTGTACCGAATACCTCCACCCCAAATTGGTGGAATTGACGATATCTCCCGGCTTGGGGGCGTTCATAGCGGAACATGGGAGCAATATAGTACAGCTTGGTAATATCGGGCTCCCCGTACAGCTTGTTCTGTACATAGGCCCGAACGACACCGGCAGTTCCTTCAGGACGGAGTGTCATGCTCCGGCCTCCCTTATCGAGGAAGGAATACATTTCCTTTTCGACAATATCCGTCGTCTCGCCGACTCCACGCTCAAACAGGTCTGTCTGTTCAAATAAAGGTGTCCGAATTTCACGATAATTGTAGCGGCGGCACAATTCTCTTGCCTTCTCTTCTACGAACTGCCATTTTTCTACTGTACCCGGCAAAAAATCCTGAGTTCCGGTTGGCTTTTCAAATCTCATATTCGCCATGATTCATGTCCTCCATTGATCATCAGAATAAAACAAAAAAACTCTCGCCCTGCTGTTCCAAGAACAACAACAGGGACGAGAGAGTTCATTAATGAAATCACCCGTGGTGCCACCCACATTTCGAAAGATATCATGTCACTTTAGCCGTATCATGAAGTGCAAGCACAATGTCTTTCGCTTAACTAACCGATAACGCCCGGAAGCGCAGAGTCAGCTACATGTGCAGATCTCCTAAGGTCTGCATTTCGCTGTCTGTTCTCGGGGAAGTCATTCGTCCATTCATCATGAGAATCCTTACAGCCTGTTGAGATTCTTCTCTGAACATGTGGGTCTGGATTACTTGGTCCCGTCATCAAATCACTATTCTGTTATTACAGGCATTGATCCGCCCAAAACTTTATATTTTTAGATTGTAATGAACCACTGCATTAAAGTCAAGAAATTCTACAGCAATTTTCGATATCGTGAAAAAAAAGACCTGCGATCCGTGATCGCAGGTTTCAAGGTTATATAAAAAAGGGGGTCATGCTCTTATTATAAACATCCTATATTAATAAACGATGTATACTTTATTACAGTTATATTACAGCTCTGGAAGCGTTTTAAATAGCAGACATTAAAAAAGCCGCCTGTCAGGCGGCCTTTCAATGAATTATTCATCAAAACGTTCGATGAATGCATGGTTGGAGCGAAGTTTACGAACAATGCTTTCATAGTCAGCATCATTAACTTTAGCAGTAAGCACATATTTAAGATCATCAAAGTCTGCGTCGTCCAGATCAGCATCTTTCCATTCATCACGGTCATGATCATCCTCGGTCACTGGCTCATCCTCGGAACGATGGTTGTCTGCAGGTACACCCTGTACACCTACAACAGCTCCTGCTCCGCTTGGATTACCTACAGTACCGCTGCCAGATGTTACGCCGCCAGAGCCTGCGCCGCTCCATGGAATCAATGGAACCAGAATATTCGCCCCACGGCCCACCGTTTCCTGCAGTTCACTGACTTCAAGCTGGTCGGTTTTGTACGTTAATAGCGTCGTTTTTGCGCTCTCAGCTTCGTCTTCTGATCTGAAATAAGCTTGAAGATGTTTGGACATGATTAATTCCTCCTTTTTCATCAACAGTTTTCATGGTCCGATATTCGTGCTGGCGGCAAGCGGTGAGCTGTGACTGGATGTTAAAGCACCTTCAGCAATTCACGGACAAATGCGGGTTCATCCTTTGGTGTTCGCGAGGTAATAAAGTTTCGATCCACAATTACCTCTTCGTCCTTAAATGAAGCTCCGGCATTCACCATATCATCTTGAAGCGGAGGATATGATGTAATAGTCCGACCCTTGAGAAGTCCTGCACTTGCCAGAATTTGAGGACCGTGACAGATCGAAGCAATCGGTTTGCCAGATTTGTCTGCCTCTTTTACAAAGTCTAGTATATGGGAATCCAGTCTCAGATTTTCTGGAGAAGATCCGCCTGGAATAACCACCGCATCATAGTCCTGAACATTGACTTCGGAAATCGATTTTTCAATTGTATATTGGGCTTTACCCTGCTTACCTTTAACTTCTGATCCCTTTTCCAATCCAATAATATCCGCCTGATGGCCGGCTTGTTTCACTTCATCGTAGGGAACCTGCATTTCAGAGTCCTCGAATTGATCGGCGATAAGAAAAGCTACTTTACTCATAATCTGTTAAGTCTCCTTTCGTTTCGTTCCTCGATTTCTTATTACCCTGTTGTGCAATTTTTATAACAGTTCTTCGTTGAGAACTTTTTAAGATGATGACCATTTAAAGCCCATACTAAAAAGCCCTGCTCACTTATCAGGATAAGCAAACAGGACTTTTGTGAAGGAAGTAAAACTCATTTTCGAACTAAGTGACTCTTCATATTTATTTTTTGATCACATGTTGATATGAGGTCCCCGGGCTGCTGCATAAGCGAGTTCAACCTGTATGTCTCGCTCATGCTTCCTGATAACAGTATAGAAACATTCTTACAAGCTGAGTATTGGGGAGAATAGCGCATAACAAACTCCTTATCACAAAAGAGATTTGTACTTATTATGCCCGCGTTTCTCGTGTTTAAGCACATTTTGATGCCTAAAGCTAACTGCGGCTGTCGATGATTAATGTAACCGGTCCCCAGTTTGTCAGAGATACATCCATATCTGCACCGAATACTCCCTTTTCGACGTTCAGACCGTTCGCTTCCAATTCACGGTTAAATTGATCATACAGACGCTCGGCGGCTTCCGGCCGGGCTGCAGCCATAAAGTTGGGCCGCTTTCCTTTTCTGCAGTCTCCATACAGCGTAAACTGGGATACCGACAGAACGGCACCTCCCGTGTCCAGTACACTCAAATTCATTTTCTGCGTCTCATCTTCAAAAATCCGCAGCCCTGCCACTTTATTCGCAAGAGCCTTGGCGTCTTTCTCATCATCCTCATGCGTAACGCCGACCAGTACCAGGAGACCGTGACCAATTTCCCCTACGACCTGATCTTCAACTGTTACTTTTGCATGTTTGCATCTTTGAATAACAACCTTCATATTGTTCCACTCCTAGCATAAAAATAGCGGGCCAAGAGCTTCAAATGAAGCCTTAACCCGCATCGAAATTCTAGCGTTACTGCATAATACGGTTAACCGTATAAACATCCTTAACACGTTTAATCTTATCTACTACCGACTGCAGATGATCTGTGTTGCGGATCAGGATGGTCATATGGATCATGGCCATTTTATTCTTGTCTGAACGGCCGGTTACCGCCGAAATATTGGTCTTGCTCTCGGAAACCGCCTGGAGGACTTCATTCAGCAGGCCGTTGCGATCATGGCCTGTGACTTCAATATCCACACTGTAATTGGCTTCCACTGTTGTTTCCCATTCCACTTCAATGACCCGAGCCGCATCTTCGCCATCTCCTGTGGCCGGAAGATTCGGACAGTCTGCACGGTGAACAGAGACTCCGCGTCCTCTTGTCACATATCCAACAATATCATCTCCTGGTACCGGATTGCAGCATCTGGCGAACCGGACCAGCAGGTTGTCGATTCCCTTCACCCGCACCCCGTTCGTCGGACGGTTGCGCTTCTCAGGCGGAGCTTTGATCTCTTTCATCTCTGAAGTCAGTTCAAGGAGATTGGCTTCCTCCTGCTCCTTCCGGAGCTTTTCCGTAAGCTTTGTACAGATCTGAGCTGCCGTAATGCCGCCAAATCCGACAGCTGACAGCATATCTTCAATATCATTAAAAGCAAACTTTCGGGCAGCATCAATCAGCTTGTCATCTTGCAGCCAATCGGAAGAATCGAGACCCAGCCGCTTCAATTCACGCTCAAGCAAATCGCGGCCCTTCTCGACATTTTCTTCCCGCTTCTCTTTTTTGAACCACTGCTTGATCTTGCTTCGGGCATGGGAAGACTGCGCGATTTTTAACCAGTCCTGACTTGGGCCGTACGAGTGTTTGGATGTTAAAATTTCGATGATATCGCCGGTTTTCA
Source organism: Paenibacillus lemnae (assembly GCF_012933385.1). GTDB lineage: Bacteria > Bacillota > Bacilli > Paenibacillales > Paenibacillaceae > Paenibacillus_AQ > Paenibacillus_AQ lemnae. Next base: position 35,090 of record NZ_JABBPN010000012.1, on the reverse strand, counting down.
GCTGATGATCAAGCGGCACAATCCGGCCGTTAACCTTGGCGCCAATCGTGCGATTTCCGACTTCAGTATGAATACGATAAGAAAAATCCAGCGGCACCGAACCCGCCGGGAGCTCAATGACCTCCCCTTTCGGAGTAAACACAAATACAAGGTCAGAGAAAAAATCCATCTTAAGCGATTCTACAAACTCCGATGCATCTTTAGCTTCATGCTGAAGCTCCAGAATTTCGCGGAAAAAGGTAATTTTATTGTCAAAATTGCCGGAAGCGGAGCCTTCCTTGTAAGCCCAGTGTGCCGCGATCCCGAACTCTGCTGTCCGGTGCATCTCCAGTGTACGAATCTGCACCTCGGTCGGTTCACCGTTTGGACCTACGACGGTCGTATGCAGGGATTGGTACATATTCGCCTTTGGCATCGCAATATAATCCTTGAAGCGTCCCGGCATCGGCTTCCAGAGGGTATGAATAATACCGAGTGTCGCATAACAATCCTTAATATTGTCTACGATAATCCGGATGGCAAGCAAATCGTAAATTTCATTAAACTGCTTGTTCTTGACAGACATTTTGTTAAAAACACTGTAAATATGTTTGGGACGGCCCGAAAGATCAGCCTGAATTCCCATCTCATCCAGCTTCTCGCGGATACAGTCAATAACATTATCAATGAACTGTTCCCGCTCAGCGCGTTTCTTGTGCATCAGATTAGCAATGCGGTAATACTGCTGCGGATTGAGATACCGGAGGGCAATATCCTCCATCTCCCACTTGATCGCAGAAATACCAAGACGGTGGGCTATGGGACAAAAAATTTCCAGGGTTTCATGAGAAATTCGCCGCTGGCTTTCCTCAGACTGGTATTTAAGTGTTCTCATATTGTGCAGCCGGTCGGCAAGCTTAATGACAATAACACGGATATCCCGGGCCATCGCAATAAACATTTTCCGATAATTTTCGTTCTGCTGTTCTTCCTTGGAGCCAAATTTGATCCGTTCCAGCTTCGTTAATCCGTCTACGAGCATCGCACAGGTATCGCCGAATATGTTCCGAATCTCTTCAAGCGATACCGTTGTATCCTCCACGACATCATGAAGCAGAGCAGCAATAATAGACAACGTGTCCATCTGCATATTGACAACGATGTCTGCTACCGCGAGCGGGTGAAGAATATAAGGTTCTCCCGATTTACGCACCTGTCCATGATGGGCCTGTTCCGCAAAGTCGTAGGCTTCCTGGATGCGAAGAAGATCGGGTTCTTTAATATAGGCGCCTGCCTTTTCAAGTAATCGCTCTATGCCCATTGACGAGTCCTTTCTATTCCTATCTATATAAAACGAAAACCCGCCCTTGTCAAAACGCGCAGGTTGCCTTAAGTGATGGTTTTCTACCATTATGACGCTTCAGGCGCTGTACGTCAACATCATGGTACATAAGGGAATACTTCTGATTTTCGAATCGTGGAAAGGCTGATAAAAAGTCCTGCTGCTCTTGCAATCCTGCCTCCAATAAATTACACAATTATAGAGAAACTAGTCGTTTCGTGAAAATTAATGTTGAAAAAACGAACAAACCTATTTAATCTAGTAAAGATCATTAGGAAATAGAACCTCTGATGAAACAGAAATTGAGGAGTGAATGGTTTTGCAGCGCGAAATTCAAGTTGATGAGAAACTTCCATTCGGACCGGGCTTTCTGCTGAGTTTGCAGCATTTGTTCGCCATGTTTGGAAGCACGGTACTTGTACCGAACATTTTCGGGGTAGATCCCGGTATGATCCTGCTGATGAACGGTATCGGCACACTGCTCTATATCCTGCTCTGCAAAGGAAAGATCCCGGCTTACCTTGGATCCAGCTTTGCATTTCTGGCTCCGGTCGGAATCGTCCTTCAGGACAATCCGGATGCGAATTACGGAAAAGCGTTGGGAGCCTTTATTATTACGGGTATCATCTTCTGTATTGTTGCGCTCATTGTGAAGTTTGCAGGAACGCGCTGGATTGATTTTGTATTCCCGCCTGCCGTCATGGGAGCCATTATCGCAATGATCGGTCTGGAGCTGGTTCCGGTCGCGGCAGATATGGCAGGCTTCCTCCCTCCGTCCGATCCTGCAGCAGCGGAAAGCTGGAGCATGGATCCCGCAACCGTTACCGTGTCATTGGTCACACTTGGAGTTACCGTATTCGGCTCTGTGCTGTTCCGGGGCTTTCCGAAAATCATCCACATATTGATCGGTATCATTTCCGGTTACGCACTGTCCTTCGCACTCGGACTTGTCGAGACCGATAAGATCAGCGGGGCAAGCTTTTTCTCAGCTCCTACTGTAACGACACCAGAGTGGGATCTTGCTGCCATCTTGACTATCATCCCTGTATCCATTGTTGTCATTGTGGAACATATCGGCCATTTGCTTGTAACGAGCAACATCGTAGGCAAGGATTTGTCCAAAAATCCAGGGCTTCACCGTTCTCTCCTGGGTAATGGTATTTCCACAGTCTTATCCGGCTTTGTCGGATCTACGCCAAATACAACCTATGGTGAGAACATCGGCGTCATGGCTCTGACCAAAGTGTATTCCATACGCGTCATTGCGGGTGCTGCCGTTATCGCTATTCTGCTCTCTTTCTCGGGCACCTTCTCCGCAGTAATTGCCAACATTCCTCGTCCGGTTATGGGCGGTGTTTCCCTGCTGCTGTTCGGTGTTATCGCTGCATCCGGTCTGCGGATCTTTGTAGAGAAACGCGTAGACTTCTCTAAAGCAACCAATATGATTTTGGCAACCATCGTTCTGGTCGTCGGCATCAGCGGCGTTACGCTCACATTCGGAGATGTTGAATTGAAAGGAATGGCCTTGGCTACCCTTGTCGGCATGGTGCTAGCCATCTTGTTCCGATTGTTCGACATTCTGGGAATATCCAATGAAAGATCAGAAGAACAGCCTCTCCCTGAAAAGGTAACAGAATAAACAGCAAGGACCGCCCCTGTTCAACCAGAGGCGGTCCTTATTTATTTCCCGGGAAAGGGCGTGCAGCAATTAAACCTTATTCGTAATTCATGAGTGTAAATACATCGATATCCTGCAGCTTGTCGCGGCCGTTCAGGTCTGCAAGCTCGATCATAAAGGCTGCACCGACAACATTACCGCCCAGCTGGCGCACCAGATTAACCGATGTTGCAATGGTTCCACCTGTAGCGAGCAGGTCATCAGCGATCAGCACATTTTGACCCTTCTCAATCGCATCAATATGCATGGCCAGCTTATCTTTTCCGTATTCCAGATCATATCCGACCTCGATCGTTTCATAAGGCAGCTTGCCGCTTTTGCGAATAGGTGTAAAGCCGACACCCAGCGCATAAGCCAGTGGTGCGCCTACTACGAAACCGCGGGCTTCTGGACCTGCAATGACATCAATCTTCAAATGCTGTACCATCGCCTTCAGTTCATCAATCGCACTGCGGTAAACCTCGCCCTGATTTAATAAGGTGGTAATATCTTTAAAACTGATCCCGGCCTGCGGGAAGTCGGGGATGACCCGGATATAATCCTTGAAATTCAATTTAATCTCCTCCTAAATTATGCTGCACTGTACATTAAACTTTTTATTTAAGATACGCCTTGTGAGCGGTTCTTCATCCAATCCATAACCTGTGTCGTGTTACCGAATAATAAATGCTGTTCCATCTCAGCCATACTGGCAAGCTCACGAAAATGACTGGAGGCATCCAGCGGCTTTTTATCCGGATTCGGAACGAAGGATATCATATCTCCAGAGACCTTGATAAAAGATAATTCTTCAAACACATTCAGCACCTTGGACAGCATACGAACCGACAAGCCCGACTGCTTTCTCATCCGGGCAATGATGTCGCTTCTGGCGACAGACTCTGCTCCCGTTCTTGCCAGAACCGTATACAAGGTTTTGAACTGCTCGCGTGTCGGGATCTGCAGTCTCTCCCGCTGATCTCGCGCCGGATGCAGCAAAAATATATTAGGCACCTGACGGAATTGTGACATCAGCTCATCCATTTGTGACGGCATTTCAGGCAAATCGACAATGAACAGAACAGATATTTGTCCTGTTTCCGCCTGCTCTGCCCTATCGTTCGCCGGCAGAATGCCTGCTGACATATCATATACCCAAAGAGCCAGCCCGGGCAAATGAGTTTTCACTTCCTGAAGTCTATTATCGGCACATATAACCGCCGTGCGGGATTCCGCACAACGCAAGTGAGGCTCTAACGATTCCCTCAGCCGGGTTATCTCACGCAGAGGGTCTTTAATGCCCCGATAATCAAACACCTGATTTTCGGGTACAGACATGTCATGAATCATTAATTGTGGTTTACGGTTACCGTTCCATTCGTTTACTGACATTTCTCCTAGCACATCCAGCCTCGTACCTGCTGGCAGAACATCTGCCAAGTGACCATATCCGAATGCTACACCTTCCAAAGTATCAGAGTTCTGCTGCATTCGAAGTTTTAGATGTCTGCTGTCTTTGCCCATTTTGCGGGCTTCCTTCACTTCCAGATTCCGAAAGATTATCTTGGGAACAGCATTCCCCATACCGAAAGGACCTAATAACTCCAGTGCGTCCAGACTCTCAAGCGTAACATCACGGATACAGCATTCCAGATCCGCCTCTTGTACCGGAACAAAATGTTCCTCCTGCAGTACAGTATCCGCAAAGCGGCACAAGGATTCTTCAAATTCCTGAAGTTTGTCTCTATGCAGGCTCATCCCGGCTGCAGCCGGATGGCCTCCAAAATGGTCCATGGTCTGTCTGCAGGAATGCAGGGCTTCGTAAATATCCAATCCGGGAATGGAACGTGCAGAACCTTTGCAGGTTCCGGTGTCAGGATCGATTCCCAGAATAATAACCGGTCTGTAGAACCTTTCTAGTATCTTAGAAGCAACAATGCCGACGACACCGACGTTCCAGCCTTCCCCGGCAGCAATCAGAACCGGGGGAAGCTGATCCGCTCCCCATCGGTTCAGAATCATACCCATTGCTTCCTGTACGATCAGTTCTACCGTCTGTTGACGCGACTTATTCAAGGCATCCAATTCCCATGCCAATCGTTCGGCATCCTCGCGTTGTTCTGTCGTCAGCAGGGTGACCGCTCTTCCCGCATGATCCATACGCCCAGAAGCATTAATTCTAGGTGCCACAGAAAAAGCGATATGAACAGCGGTTACCTGATCTACATGCACGCCGCTGACTTCAAGCAGTGCTCTCACACCCTCATAGCGGGTATGCCGCATGGATTGAAGACCCTCTTTGACCAGGATTCGGTTCTCGTCATGCAGTGGCATCAGATCGGCAATCGTGCCAATCGCCACAATCTCCAGCCATTCTGCAGGAGGAGACTTAACCAGAGCCTGGGCCAATTTATAAGCCACCCCTACTCCAGCCAGCCCTTTAAACGGATAAGGGCATACAGAAAGCTTTGGATTGATCAGTGAGTATGCATCCGGCAGCGTTTCCGGTGGTTCATGATGATCCGTGACAATGACATCCATGCCCAACGCATTCGCATAGGCAATTTGTTCCACCGCACTAATTCCAGTATCAACGGTAATAACGAGGGTGACTCCTTGCTGGTGCGCCCAATCCAGAGCATGGTTGTGAAGACCGTAGCCTTCATTGGAACGGTGGGGAATATAAATGTCATACGAAGCGCCAAGATACCGCATCAGCTGTATCATCAATGTGGTGCTGGAGACGCCGTCTGCATCATAGTCACCATAAATCAGAATGTGTTCACGTTCCTCCAGAGCTCTGTGTATTCTCGGAACTGCTGTGTCCATCCCATGCAGCAGCATTGGATCATGAGTATGCTCAAAGGATCCTTTCAGGAATACATCCGCATCTTCTGCAGAGAGAATCCCTCTGCCTGCCATTAATGAAGCGGCCAGAGGGGATATATTCAGTGCTTTGGCAACCTCTAGGGCCGCTTCCTCATTTCCCGGAAGTGTTCGCCATTCATACTTGGGGTACAGCACAATGATTCACCTTTCTTCCTTGCTTAATAACGCAAACATCTATCCTGCTGCTGAATTATTGAGGCAGCGTCGGGAGGTCGTTGTCGATCAAATCATAGTTGGATTTATACGGATATCCAGTCTCATAAGGCACGGTAATAATCTGGGCTTCTATAATCTGAACAAAACGGTGCTGAAGCAGTTTGCGTATACGTTCGGCAATTTCATGAGCCTCCCACACCGTGATCTTCGGGTTGACGGTCACTCTCACGTCCAGCTGCACCTGGGCGTGTCCGCGCGGATGCACCTTTAGCTCCTCAATGGTAATGACGCCGTACACACGCTGAATGGTATCGTAATAATCAGCACTATGCTCAAGTGAGGGCGGCAGGTCAGCATCCCGCTCCTCTAATGCTTCCAGCATTCGTTTTAATCCTTTATACACGACTACCAGCGATATTAGGAAGGCCATCAGCCAATCTGAGTACAGCAGGGCATTCCAGCCGATATAAGGAGCTGCCATGGACAATCCGATTCCGATGATTACGCCCATGGAAGCGTATATACCAGTCCGATGATTTCTGGAATGAACCTGAAAGCTTGCACGGCTGCTTTCCGCCTGATTCCGTGCATGATATTGAAAGACCGCTTCCTTCACCATGAGTGATATCAGAACAACAAGAAGAGCAGAATCCTTCGGCACCTCTGGTGTACGCGAAAATACATCACGAATTGCAGCGAATGACATCCACAGTCCTCCCATGACCAGGAGCAGCGGGACCAGGATGGCTCCCATTCGCTCTGCATCAGAGTTGTGATCATTATCTTTACGAAAGCGCCTGCTTAAATAAGTGTCTGATGGCCCGCGGGCAGCCAACAGTGCCAGTCCGTTCGCCGCTGAATGCAGAGCATCAGCCATGAGTGCCCGGCTCCCCGAAAAATAACCAACAGCTCCCTTTCCGGCAGCTATAGCAAAGTCACTAATGATTCCAGTCCATACCGCTCTGGTTTGTTGTTGCGGAGATGGTACATTATTCACATGAGGCCCCCCTCAGTTATCTCTGCTGCAGCATCCACAAGCCTGTAATTTAGAAAGCCGCGTCGCCTGCGACACGGCTTTCTATCATTTTAAATCTCAAACAATCCGTCTATACCTCAGTTTTGGAAGGCTGTGGTGCAGACGGTTTGGCAATATTTTTCCCTTTCAGCACCAGCCACAGTGGACTTGCGATGAAAATGGAAGAATACATACCGACTGCGAGTCCGATTACAATCGCCAGCGAGAACATACGGATTGAATCACCGCCCATGACCAGCATGAGGAATGCGGCAATCAGTACAGACAGCGCAGTATAGATCGATCGTTTAAACGTCTGCGCCACACTCTTGTTCACCAGTTCCACGAGATCTGTATACTTTTTAATCTTGGCAAATCTCAGGTTTTCCCGAATTCGGTCAAAGATTACGATCGTATCATTGATGGAGTAACCAATAATGGTCAAAATCGCAATGATGAAGGTAATATCCACTTCCAAACGCAGGATCGAGAACACACTGATTACGACAAACGCATCATGCAGCAGCGCAACAATGGCCGCCAAGGCGAATCGCCATTCAAAGCGGATGCTGACATAAATAATAATACCGACACAGGACAGGAGTACGGCATAGATCGCGTTTCTGCCCAACTCCTTGGCCATCTCCGGGTCTACCGTATTGACTTCAAAAGAAGCGGTCTCGTCCAGTTTCAGTATGCCAGCCTTTAAAGCGGCATCTTGTGTTTCTGTCAGCACATCACTGAATCGGATGTTCGTACGTTCTGCACCTGGAACGATCACAGGCTCTTCCTCAACCCCAATCTCATTAATAACAGGAAGAAGCTGCTCCTCCGTCATCGGCTTGGAAGTTGTAATATCAACATTGGAACCTGATCGAAAATCAACGCCGTAATTCAAACCGAAAGCCGCCAGAAAAATCAGGCCCGCTATGGTCAAGATGATCGAGAACGTATAAAAGTATTTGCTTGTCCGTACAAAATCAAAATTGTTAAAGCGCACGTATATCACTCTCCTTTACACCGAACTGCCCCGGTTTGCTGGCCCATCCAATTTTCACAAGAAGATTGAGCAGGAAGCGGGAGAAGTATACGTTCGTTGCAATACTTACCAGAATTTCAAGGATGAGCACGATCGCAAATCCTTTAACAGCCCCGGTACCGAAGGCAAACATTACGCTGGCCACGATAATGGTTGTAATCTGGGAATCCATAATCGTCCGGAACGAAGATTTCCCTCCTGAAATAACAGAAGAGTTAATGCTCTTGCCGCTGCGCATCTCTTCACGGATCCGTTCGAATGTAATGATGTTAGCATCCACGGCCATTCCGATCCCGAGAATAAATGCCGCAATCCCTGGAAGCGTCAGCGTAAAGTCAGCCAATACGAAAATCAAAATCAGCAGCCAGGTATGAAGAATCAGGGCAAAGCTGGCTACAAGTCCCGGTATACGATAAATACCCACCATAAACACTAGAATCAGCAATGATGCGATCAATCCCGCTTGGAGCGTCTTGGTTAGTGATTCCATGCCCAATGTTGCTCCAACACTTTGGGAGTATTTCTCAGTCAGTTTCAGCGGCAGGGCGCCCAGATTAATGGTATCCCGCAGCTGCTGTGCTTCTTCTCTGCTCTCGGATCCTGTAATGGTTGCATTGCCATCTGTCAGAACGGCTTGCACCGTCGGCGCAGAGAGTAATGTATCGTCCAGATAGATAGCTAATTGCTTGTTAAGCAGACGTTTCGTAATATCAGCAAATTTTGCTTTATCTTTCACTTGAATGCTGACAATCGGCTCATTCAGATTACCGACACCAGCAGAAGCTCCGTTCTCCACAAAATCATCACCGCGAAGCTCAATCTTACAGAACTCTTCTTCGCCTTCTTTACAACCGTCATTACTCCGGAACGTCAGGTTTGCCGGTTCCTTCATAGTCTGACGAATCTCTTCCTCGTTCGCCACGCCAGGCACCTTCAAACGAATGCGGTTGGCGCCCTCAGGTGTAATCTCAGGCTCGGTCGTTCCCAGAGCATCTGCACGTTTCTGCAGGCTCTTCGCGGTCTCCTGAAGAGACTCAGGCGTAACCTGTTGTCCTTCAGTGAGCGGCTCTGCTTCATACAGGATTTCAAATCCGCCCTTAAGATCCAGACCCAAACGGACGTCTTTGACTAATCCCGGACTCGTCACAACCATAATACCGGTGAGCACGAGCACGGTAACGATGAAACTGATGATTCTTTTCATGCCGTCCCTAGTTCCCCCTTTTGTTTCAATATTCCTATTATAGCCATGCCTCAAAACCCAGTCAATTTATCAAAAATTGTCGGGACGAAAACGTGATACGCCAGCCCAAGAAAAAAGGACCTTCCTCTCAATCAATAAAAAGGAGATCCCTTATATGCAGAAATCGTCATATAATTCATTAGACTTGTGGCCTTTAACGACAAGATATCATTAACCATCTTATGAAGCCGCGGAATGCCTTGTTTCTCGTACTTGCTGCTGACACAGCGCCAGATATCATCGGCGGTTACATGTTCATAGCCGATTAACCGCATCTCTTCGGCCTTACTGGTACAGATCAAATCAATGGTCTCCATCCATTCTTCATCTTTGATGGATTCTATCTCCATACACCTGGCCCCCTTCATCGTTGTCCTTAGCATATCATTCGACCGGCTGCATGAACTATCCTTCTTTTAGTAACACGTACTGTTAAAAAAGTAAAGTCATCAGATGGGACATGTAGGGCATATTCATGATAAGGATATCAAAATAAATGAGTATCTGAGCCAAGGAGTTGGGATGAGCATTGAACAAGCAATCGTTTATCAAAGGGACCCTGATCCTGCTGACAGCTGGTATTCTTAACCGTCTGCTCGGTTTTATCCCGCGGATCGCACTCCCCCGGATTATCGGACCGGAAGGAGTCGGTATTTACCAGCTCGGCTATCCTTTTTTTATCGTTCTGGTTACGTTGATTACCGGAGGCATCCCTTTAGCCATCGCCAAACTGGTCGCTGAAGCTGAAGGGGCCGGCCATACGGAACGCTCCCGTCAAATACTCCGAACCAGCCTGATCCTCACTGTTTCTGCAGGCGCAATGTGTATGGTACTCAGCCTTTTGCTCGCTCCTTGGATCACCCAGGTCATTCTCCCGGATGCACGAGTTTACCAGACTTTTGTCAGCATGACACCCATGATGATGATCATCGCTGTATCTGCCGTGTATCGCGGATATTTTCAAGGAAAACAGAATATGGTTCCTTCAGCGGCCTCATCCATTATCGAAACGATCGTACGCATTGTATGCATGCTGTGGTTTGCTCATCTGCTGATGCCTAAAGGAATTGCTTTCGGTGCAGCAGGAGCCATGCTCGGTACGGCAGTTGGAGAGTTGATCGGAATGTTGGTCCTGCTGTGGCAGTATGAGCGTGAGCAGAAAAGGCGCAAAAAGATGCACACCGAAAAGTCTTTAGATGATCCTGAGTCTGAGAAAAAGAATAGCCAGGGCACCGATGATGCATCACTGAACAACCGCAGCATTCTCAAACGGCTTGCGGGAATCGCTCTTCCTGTCACCGGAGGGCGGATGATCGGTTCGGTTTCCTATCTCCTGGAATCCATAATTACCGCCAGAAGTCTGGCTCTGGCAGGAATCGCCACATCTGTGGCAACGGCCCAGTATGGAGCACTGCAGGGCATGATCATTCCGCTGCTGCTGCTTCCCGGAGCTATAACCATGTCGCTCGCAGTCGCCCTCGTTCCTTCTCTATCCGAAGCGGCAGCTCGGGGGGACAAAACTTTGATCCATAAACGCATGAATCAGGCTTTACGTCTTGCTCTTGTCACCGGAGCCCCTTTTGCCGTCATCATGTTTGTTTTGGCAGAGCCTTTATGTATGCTGATGTACAGCAATGCCGAAATCGGCAGTATGCTGAAGATCATGGCTCCGTTTGCTCTGTTTCTATATGTACAGGCCCCGCTTCAAGCTGCCCTGCAGGCATTGGACCGGCCAGGAAGAGCATTGATCAATACGCTCATAGGGGCTTTTATCAAGCTGGGTCTCATCTTGTATTTATCGTCCAATCCGGAGTTCGGCATTCACGGTGCGGTGATCGCCATCATTGTAAACAGCATTATAGTTACCTTCCTGCACAGCTTCAGCATCTCCCGTCTCATCGGGTTCCGCTTCAAAGGAGTTGACTATATCAAAACCATAGCTGTCATGATCATTATGGGGGGCGGACTTCTTTACAGCTATCGTCACTTTCCTTTTTCAGAAGTACCTTGGCTTCAATTTTTGACGGCCTGTTTCGCAGGCGTCGTTCTATTCGCAGCAGCTGTTTTTATGGCCAAACTCGTAACACCAAGAGATTTGGTGCGTGTGCCAGTACTGGGGAAATGGTTTGTCCGGTTTCAATAAACAACGAATCCGGTTAGGTATCCTTTCGATCTACGTAAATTTTACCTTTGTGATCAATGGAGCATAGAAATATATCTTTAAAATCCCGTCCTCCATGTTTTTGGATCTCGTTTTTCAGCCAGAAGCGGGTTTTATCAATGAGCTTCAGATTGTCATCCTGAACCTTGCCGTCCAATATTAAAGGCACCGGCAGACCTTCATATGTTATTTTGTCATACGGAATCGTGATCTGCTCCTGATCCCGGTTTCTTGAATGGTTTGGACTTGATTTCTCGGGTTGTTCATTCGATGACTGCTGTGAATCCTTGGGAATAACGGTGAGCTGACCGCTCGTTTCCAAGATTGCAAACTCCACATCTGCCAGACTGTCGATGTCTTTTCCTCTGAGCTGCTGCATCAGATCATCCAGATTATATCGGAGCCTCGACATTTCTTTGCGATGAAGTTTTCCATTCGATACGAGAATGCTCGGTTTACCGTCTGCCAGCAGCCTGACTTTTCGATTTTTCAGCCCCCAGAAAGCCAGCCCCACCTGGATTGCTACCAGGATAACAATAGGAATCAGCCCTTCGTGCAGGGGTTTGTTCACATCTTCAATGACAAAGACCGCGATCTCAGCAATCATAATCGAAATAACGAGGTCAAAGATCGAGAGCTTCCCAATCTCCCTTTTGCCCATGATACGCATCATCAAGAAAGTGACCCCGTACATGAGTACAGTTCGGGATATCAAAATCACGATAGGATTGGTCAATGCCATTTCCCTCCCAGCATAGATAAACAGTCTCACAGTAATGGTATTCTGCCCTGGACCTGCCTTTCCATTCGAGATCGTATGATTAATTTATGGTAATTCAAAGTACAAGGTATATGTACTATCTGCAGGGGCTTGGCCATACAATGAAAGTAACAAAAATCGTTCATTAAAGGGGGCATTTTATCTTGGAACCGATCCGGCGTGTGTTCTCGATTCGCATCACCAACCCGATACTTTCGGGGCTGTTGTATGCGTTTATGTGGATGCTTGCAGGTGCGTTTGCACTTTCACTTTTGTTGTGGGCAAGTAATCTATCAGAGGCAGATCTCAACTTATATACGTACTTGGTTCATGGGGCAGCCGCGTTGTTTGGAGGGGTGGTCAGTGGTAAACGTTCGGGAAGCCGGGGGTGGTATTACGGGATCGTAACCGGACTGCTATACGGATTCCTTCTGCTGTTGATCGGGTTTCTTGCACTGGACAGTTCCATTTCTGCAAAAGATTTGACTCTGCTGGCTGCCGTGGTGGGAACAGGCGCCTTAGGCGGTATGTTCGGAGTCAATTTACGTAAATAAATTGTTAATTCTCTTTCCGGAAATTGTGGTAAACTAAAAAACGCTGTCTGACAATCAGGAAAGAGGGGGCTCTTGTTTTACCGTGTTATATCAATCCATGAACACTATTACTTTATTCACTACACTCAATATTATCGGGCTGCTGTGGATCGGAACACTCGCCAATCCATTTAAAGCCATCTATGCACTCATTAGAGAACTGATTACGAATTACCGTTTTCTACTGTTGTTTGGAGCCATGGCGGGTATTTTTCTTTTAAACAAAATGGAACAGCAGTATGAGCTCGATCACCCTGTACAGGCTGATTACACCTCGTGGATGTTTCTATGGGAAGGCCAGTTCGTGAGACATTTGCAGGAGATATTTTACACTCCATGGCTGACTCCGATTTTGGCTTATTTCTATCTTCTCGTGTTTCAGGCTGTTATTATCGGATCTCTCGGCGTGTATCTGATTCAGCAGAACAAAACACTCGTATACGCCGTCTGCTATGCCATATTAATCAACTATGCCATAGCCATTCCGTTTTTCCTGCTGTTCCCGGTGAACGAGGTTTGGTCCTACGCACCTGCAGGTGTCACCTTTTATATGCTTGATGTATTTCCGGCCTTTGAGACGATCTACAGGCCTTTGTCCGGTCTGGATAATTGTTTTCCCAGCCTTCATACATCCTTGTCCGTCACCATGGCGCTGCTGGCCTTTAAATCAGGCAACAAACGATGGGCCTGGATGACCGGCATTAGTGCCTTTATCATTGTTTTCAGCATTTTTTATCTGGGGATTCACTGGGTATCGGATATGCTGGCTGGCGTAACACTGGCTGTCCTGGCATCTACGGCAGGCCTGTACTTGGGCAAATGGACAAATGCCAAATCTTCCGAACTGCCTCTTCTGAAGAGAGCTGCTTGATAATTATGCACGATGACTGAAATATAAAAAAAGAGCTGCCCCAGAATGTAGAAATCTACTTCAAGGGACGGCTCTTCTTTTAGTTTATGCTTCTGCATTGCTTACACTGTGGCTGATCGAACTGCGATCAAAGGTCAGCTTCGTGACATCATTCACTTTCAATACCACAATATCGTCCGTGATCTCGATGATCGTACCGTGAAGGCCACCGATGGTAACGACCTTATCGCCCTTCTTCAATGCGCTAAGCATCGCGGTGCGTGTCTTCTGTTTCTTCTGCTGCGGGCGAATGAGCAGAAAATAAAAAATTACAAACATCAACACGAAAGGTAAAATCAGCCCTAGCAAACTTCCGCTTTGATTTTGTCCTGCTGCAATATCCATACTAAACATATCTTTCCCCCCCTTCATGGACCATCCATGATGGTAACCTCTTAGAACCCTTTTTCATTGTTATGCAGACCATATTTGTCAAAAAACTCATCGCGGAAATCCAGCAGACGGTCATCCATAATACTCTGGCGTACATTTCTCATCAAATTCAGAAGAAAGTGAAGATTATGATAGGTCGTCAGGCGAAGCCCGAACGTTTCATCACTCTTGATCAGATGACGAAGATACGCACGAGAATAATTACGGCATGTATAGCAGTCACATTCAGGATCAAGCGGCCCGAAGTCCCTTGCGTACTGGGCGTTGCGAACGACAAGACGACCTTGGCTTGTCATGGTCGTTCCGTTGCGGGCGATCCGCGTCGGAAGCACGCAGTCGAACATGTCCACACCCCGGATCGAGCCTTCCAGCAGCGCATCAGGCGAGCCGACTCCCATCAGGTAACGTGGTTTGTTGTCCGGAAGCAGGGGAACCGTATAATCCAGCACTTCATACATCAGCTGCTTGGATTCTCCCACACTAAGTCCACCAATAGCATAACCCGGGAAATCCATGGAAGTCAAATCCAGAGCGCTTTGGCGGCGAAGGTCTTCATGCATGCCTCCCTGTACGATGGCGAACAGTGCCTGATCCTGAGGCCGGGCATGGCTTTTCAGGCATCTTTCCGCCCAGCGGGATGTCCGCTCAGTGGATTTTTTGACGTATTCATATTCAGCCGGGAACGGCGGGCATTCATCAAATGCCATCATAATATCCGAGCCAAGGGCATTCTGAATATCCATAGCTACCTCAGGAGACAGGAACAGCTTGTCACCGTTCAGATGAGAACGGAAATGTACGCCCTCTTCGGTAATCTTACGCATTTCTGCCAAACTGAATACCTGAAAACCTCCACTATCCGTCAGAATCGGCCGATCCCAGTTCATAAATTTGTGCAGTCCGCCTGCATCCTTAACGATTTCATGTCCAGGACGTAGAAACAGGTGATACGTATTGCTCAGAATAATATGGGCATCCATGGCCTTTAATTCTTCCGGGCTCATCGTTTTAACCGTGGCCAGTGTGCCTACTGGCATAAAGGTCGGCGTATCGATCACGCCATGCGGGGTGTGCACACGCCCCAGTCTGGCACCCGACTGCTTGCATGTTTTGATATGTTCATAAGTAATTGCTGCTGCCATGTTAGACAAAACCTCCGAGTTAATAAATAAACATTGCGTCTCCGAAGCTGAAGAAGCGGTATTCCTGTTCTACAGCTTCTTGATAAGCGGACATAATATGATCCCTGCCTGCCAGTGCACTTACCAGCATAACCAGGGTAGATTTAGGCAGATGAAAGTTCGTAATCAAGGCATCAACGACTTGAAATTTATAGCCGGGATAGATAAAAATATCCGTCCAGCCGCTGCTCTCTGCCAAAGGCATGCCCTGATGCTGACTTCCTACGGTTTCGAGTGTACGGCAGGATGTCGTGCCAACAGCAACAACTCTGCCGCCCCTCTTTTTCGTTTGATTAAGCAGGTCTGCCGTTTCTTGAGAAATCATATAGTATTCCTCATGCATGACATGGTCTTCCACCCGCTCGACAGACATTGGACGAAATGTCCCTAGTCCGACATGAAGCGTAATAAAAGCAATATCGATTCCCTTGCGGGTGATGTCTTCCAGCAGTTTCTCCGTAAAATGAAGGCCGGCTGTCGGTGCAGCTGCCGATCCTTCATGCTTCGCGTAAACGGTTTGGTACCTCTCTTTATCCTCAAGCTTTTCTTTGATATAAGGAGGAAGCGGCATCTGCCCCAGAGCATCCAGAATTTCCTGAAAAATGCCTTTATAGGAGAATGACAAGGTGCGTGCTCCCATCTCTCCTTCATCTTCGATCACAGCCTTAAGCTGACCTTCTCCAAAAACAATCACGCTTCCGGTCTTCAGCTTCTTGCCCGGCTTCACCAGCGCTTCCCAGCGGTCACCTGAAAGGTTTTTGAGCAGCAGTACCTCTGCTTTGGCGCCGGTATCCTCTTTCACACCGAAGAGGCGTGCCGGAATAACTTTGGTATCGTTAAGCACCAGTGTATCACCTGGTTTTAGATGGTCTATGATATTTCCAAAGAGTTCATGAGACGTTTCGCCATTCTCTTTATTTAAAGTCAGCAGCTTGGATGCGCTGCGGTCAAGCAGCGGAGTCTGAGCAATCAGAGACTCCGGCAGCTCGAAATCATACATATCTACATTCATTTCGGTCAGTCCTTCATTATAGTTGAATTGCGGTAATAGTGTTGCAATATTTCTCTGTAATCATACCCTTGGTCAGCCATTCCCTTTGCTCCCCACTGAGAGAGGCCAAGACCATGTCCGTTCCCCTTACCGATAAATCGGAAGCCAGTGCTGTTCTGAACAGAACGTGCCTTTCCGTCAGCACTCATGATCACGGATCCCGCAGCAGCACTTTGCTTCACACCGCTTCCCGATATCACATTGATCGGACTTCCGCCGGCTAGTGTGGATGTCTTGCCGTCAGCGCCCAATACAGTATAACTTCCGGCTGGTTGTATATCAAACAGTGTGCTTGGCAGGCCGCCAAAGGCCGAACGGAACATATCCGGATAGTTCACTTTCAGCACCTGACCATTTAATTTGACTTCGGTGACTCTGCCGGAGGGACCTCTTGAAGTCACTTCCAGTGTCCTGATTTCGGACGGCAGGGCAGTTGAGGTTCTGCCCTTCAAAGTTTTAAGAATATCTTCTGATGTAAAAGGCCCGCGTACCCACTCGTAGCTGCCCGATTCCGGTACAACATCCAGAATAACCGCTGTCTGACCCGGATTCATCTGAGCCACAGGTTTAACTGCCGATTGAATCATAGGGATCGGACGCACATTCGTCGAATTTGCGGTTACCGTCATCATCTTCAGTCCCGATAGGGAGGCTCCGGATTCTTGGACATTGTCCTCACGAACATAACCGCTCTGACCGCCAGGCAGCAGGATATAATACCATTTCTTGGAGGAAGCTTGTGCCGACGCATCACCAGGGCTTTCGACAGCGGCAAACATGGCATTACCTCCAGTCCATACCTCTGATGGATCGGCAGTCATCCCTCCGCTGTTGGAAGAGAATACGGCTTCCACAACCTTGCCGCCGTTCCATATTACCTCACCTGCTGTAGCGTTGACCGCATCCGTCGTTCTGGCCGCTTCGGAACCGATACCATTATAAGCTTGGGTCAGGACGGTGTCGACCACATGGGCTACTTCAAAGCGCAGTCCTTGATACAGCGCATAGCTTCGAGCCGCGACCGCCTGCGCTTTCAGGGCTTCTTCCCCCCAGCTTGATGGAACTTCTGCTCCGACAACTGAGTACAAGTATTGTTCGAATGGCAGCTCGTTCACAAGGTACAGCTGTCCATTTTTCAAGCCGGCTTCCAGGGCTCCCCGGTATGTCCGTCCTGACCGCTCTTTGACGTAGATACCTGCTCCGCTTCCTTCAATCCATAATTTAGAATCTGTTCCGGATATGTTATATTGAACGGATTTCAACGGACCTGTCATCTCGATCCCCGCTTCTTCACGGAGGATAATTCCGGCCGGCTGGATTCCTGCCGGTTTAAAAGGGACGGCCGCTGCTGCCTGAACCGTGTTCTGAATAAGACCAAGCTCTGCAGCATTAAGAGCCTCACCTGCCCAAACCTCATATGTCATCCCGCTGCCCGTTGGAACCATCACTTTAAAAGCATCGATTTCCGCATTCCTCAGCGCTTGAATTATATTTCCTGCGGCCGCTTCAGATGCTAAAGGTCCTGATGTCAAATGCATCGTGCCTCTTGCAGCAGGAATTTGACCGTTTAAATGAGCTGATGCCGTTTTGGCAGTTCGTACTGCAGCCTCAGTCGCTGCTTGTTCTGTCGCATACATCCCCGTGTAGAGCTGATAGGATATCCCTTTCAGGCTTTGTGAAGTAAAAACCATAGGCTTATCCGCCGTCGCCTGCAGCTTTTGGGCTGCTTCCGATACGGTTTTCCAGTCATTTGACTCCAGCACCTTGACTTTATATGAATGGATGCCAAGACGAGCTTGGCTCCCTGAGGCAAGTGCTGCTGCCTGAATCGTACCGGATGGGCTCACAAAGGAAATGTTCAGAGGCTCTATGGAGCTGATCGTGACCGCTGGTGTCGTCGATTTGTATTTACTGCCCAGATCCAAATACAGAGCCACACGAATGTTATCCATCACTGACACTTGTGCTTGAACCGCTGCTGGTGCTGTCAGGCAGACACTGCCTGTTACCGCAGCAGCGAGCATCACTTTCATGCTTACAGCAAGTATGTTCTGTCTCCAGTTTCTTCTCATCCCGATATTTCCTCCTGAAACAGGCGTATTGTATTTATCTTGATCAATAACGGCGGTCTTCCGGAAATGGAATGCCTAGATGGCTGTACCCTGCCGGGGTTACCATTCTGCCTCGCGGTGTTCGCTGCAGGAATCCGATCTGAAGCAGGTAAGGCTCGTACACATCCTCGATCGTCTGGCTTTCTTCCCCGATCGTTGCAGCAATCGTATCCAATCCGACCGGGCCGCCCCGGAAATTCCGGATCATGGCGTTCAGCATCTTGTGATCGATCAAATCCAGTCCCATTGGATCTACCTGAAGCATCTTCAGTGACTCCTGAGCTATCTCCGGCGTAACGATACCATCTCCGCGGACCTGGGCGTAATCCCGCACACGTTTCAGCAGGCGGTTCGCAATTCTGGGTGTTCCTCTGGATCGCAGCGCAATTTCATCCGAAGCATCTCCAAGAATTTGAACCCCCAAAATATCGGCCGCCCTAGATACAATGTAACTAAGCTCATCTACCGTATAGAACTCCAGTCGGCTGACCACGCCAAAACGGTCACGCAGCGGAGCTGAGAGCAGACCGGCACGAGTTGTAGCACCGATTAAGGTGAACTTCGGCAGGTCCAGCCGGACAGAACGTGCGCTGGGCCCTTTGCCAATCATAATATCCAGCGCAAAATCCTCCATCGCAGGGTACAGCACTTCCTCCACCGTACGGTGCAGCCGGTGAATCTCATCGATAAACAGCACATCACCTTCCTGAAGATTCGTGAGCAGTGCAGCGAGATCGCCAGGTCGTTCAATAGCTGGACCGGATGTGGTTCTAAGGCTTACACCAAGTTCATTGGCGATGATGTTGGACAGCGTTGTTTTACCCAGCCCTGGGGGGCCGTAGAGCAGCACATGATCCAATGCCTCTTTTCGCATTTTGGCTGCTTCTATATAAATCTGCAGGTTCTCCTTCACCTGGTTCTGGCCTATATACTCGGCGAGATAGCGGGGACGGAGACTGAGTTCAACCGCCTGATCTTCCATCATTAAATTGGCTGTGATAATACGGTCATCCATCCTTCAACACTCCTTCCCTTTCATGTTTCAGTTACCCGGCATATAGGAGCTGAAGGGCTTTTTTCATCAGAACATCGACTGTGGCACCTGCACTCTGATCCTTGATTTGCAGCCACACCTTATCCAGCTCTCCATCTGTATATCCAAGTGCCTTCAGTCCTTCACGCGCTTCACTCCATGATCCGGTCTCACCCGCTTCTTCCTCCGCGACTGCAAACAGACCTGTATTGATGAGACTTGTGCCGAAGCCCTGCAGCTTGTCCTTGAGGTCCAGAATCATCCGCTGCGCAGTCTTCTTCCCGATCCCGGGCAGCTTCACCAAAAAGGTTATATTCTCCTGGTAAATGGCAGACACCACATGGTCTGGTGAACCACTGCCCAAAATGCCCAGTGCAACACGCGGACCAATACCGGACACCTCAATCAGTTTTCTGAACAGCCGCTGTTCTTCTCTGGATGGAAAGCCGAAGAGCAGCATCGCATCTTCCCGTACGTGATGATGGGTAAATACGGTGACCGTTCCCTCGCTTTTGGCGAAAGCAAATGGATTCGGGCAAAAAACACGATATCCTACACCGTTCACATCAAGCACGATATATTCATTCTCCAAGTGCGCGACCTGGCCGCGTAAAAAATCTATCATTTTCGCAATACCTCATTTAATTTGGAATTCAGTGTACTGGAATGGGCGTGGCATATCGCTACAGCCAGTGCATCCGCCACATCATCCGGTTTAGGCACACTCTGAAGCTTCAAAAACATTCGCACCATTTCCTGCACCTGTTTTTTCTCCGCCTTGCCGTACCCGACGATTGCCTGCTTCACCTGCATTGGCGTGTATTCACCAATCGGCAGACCTCGCTGAACGGCAGCCAATATCAACACCCCTCTAGCCTGAGATACTGCCATTGCATTGGTTACATTTCGGTTAAAGAACAGCTTCTCGAATGCAACCTCATCCGGTTTATATTGATCAAGCAGCTGTACCATGCCCTCGTATACTTGTATCAAACGTTCTTCTTCCGGCGTATGGGCCGCTGTCTGAATGCTGCCATACTGCACCGGTGTCAGCTTGCTTCCCTCTTTATCTACAAACCCGAAACCGACAATCGCGATCCCCGGGTCAATTCCCATGATACGCAAACCTAACCTCTCCCTTGAAGCGAACATATGTATCGTTATTCCATTATAACAAAAGATCTGTGCTGCGTTGAGGAAAACTTTGAGCTTTTCATAAATCGTACACGCTCGCCCGCCTTTCAGAATTTTAAGCACAAAAAAGGCCCGCCCTTAAAAAGGGGGAACCTGTTTTATCGCTCTTCTGCCTGGCTTAGTGTGACGTCATTACATCTTCAGCCAGATCTCTCGCATAATCACTGAATGTTGAGAGAACACTGTTGTACTCGTCCATATCCTGAATCCGTATGCCGTGCTGAAGCTGCCTCACCACATCGGAAGGTAGCGACGATTCCATGGAGCCGATATCCAGCTGGAAGAAGGTCCTTAACACTTTTTCTTTCTCGGGAGGTCCTTCAAACAACGTTAAATTACCCTGGCTGTCTACGCTCATGTAAGCCTGCTCCTTGCAGGCTGGTGACAGATCATCCGTAACCGTTTCTTCAAGCCATACCTGACCATCCTCATCAAATCTCCCCACCAGAGCCGGATTGCTGTTCATCAGTGCATAGATACCGTCCGTGTTCAACCGGCCTGCACTGCGCTCTTCCACGCCGCATACATAAACGGTTCTTAGATGCACGTTCATCACGTCCTTGGCTGCGTTCAACTGCTGCATGAATTGCTGCTGCTCTTCTAAGGTTTCATCATCATTTTGCATATACAGCAGGGTTTCCAGTGCAAAAGGCTGCTTGATTGCGTCTTTGGTCAGCAGTTCATTCATTCGATCAGGCAGATGCTGTCCAGACCAGGCAAGTATACTTATTATGAGGAAAAGGGCGCAAGTCCAGATCGCTCTTCTCCAGCGTCTCCAACGTTTTCTCCATGTTCTTCGAATACGAAAAATATTCAAATTAATCCCCTTCTATCCAATGTTTTTCATAGTTTGGCCGGTTATTCCGCCAAATATTCAAAACTGTGGCAGCAAAGGACAGCATGACGGTAAAACAAAAAAAGACTACGCATCTCAACTAACAGATGAATAGCCTTCTTTATAAATCGGGACGACACGATTTGAACATGCGACCCCCTGGTCCCAAACCAGGTGCTCTACCAAGCTGAGCTACGTCCCGACAAGCGATAGAAAGATCATATCACACAGTAAATAATGATGACAAGAACTTTTTAAATGCTGATCTTTTCAGGACGCTTACAAGTAATCCAGACTATTAAATATAAGAATCAAACCTGCTATGCACAAGATCCAGGACAGCATCGATCCGGACTGCTTCACCAGCCAGTTATGCATTCGCTGCAGCCATCGATGAACAGAAGGACCTATGAATGACGAGAGCATGTACAGCAAGATAGCGGGAAGCATCATAACCAGTTGATATCCAATTAAAATCGGCAGCCATTCAACCAGCGCAAGATTTGATGTTGTCATCAAACCGATGGCAGCGAAGTAAGGAAAGGCCGTTCCTGCTTCCAATATAAATGTACTTACACCAAGCGCAATCATAGGCAGGATACCGGCAGACCGAGGGCGCAGCTGCCCTGCCTTCCCTGTAGAGGGTTTTATAAAAAAGCTTATCGCAAACAGAAGAATGCCTGCTATAAACAGCGTCCAGCTTACGGCTCTATGCTCCAGAAGGGAAGTGAAAGTCTCCATTAATATGCCCAAACCCAGCATCAGCATCAGACCCAGTACGAAATACAACCCGGTTACTGTGATGAGATAAACCAGCAGACGTGAGCCTCTCTTAGTCGTCTGAGTTATCATGACATATAACGTTACTCCAATGATCGCGGGGCTGAGCGTATCCAGCAGAGACAATCCCCCGATGGACAGCAGCAGTTCAGAACTCATTGATTCTCATGCCCTCCTTCCTGGTCTTTGCTTGAACCTGGAGGCTCACTGGTCTGTGCAATCATATATGCGCTATAAGCTTTTTCCATATACTCAAGCACCTCTGGCTCCAGGGGATAAAGCCCCAGGCGGTGAGATTCCTCTGGAGATTTCCGAGCTTCCCATAGCTTGTCCAGGAAGGCATCCTGTCCGTGGAACTGTTCCTGCTGCTTTTCCAGCATTCGTCTGATAATATTCTGCACTTTCTTACACGACGGATCTTCGTGTATACATCCTTGGAGCTGGCCAATCAATGCAATCCATTCTAGAGAGTCCGGATCACTGCCCTTCATCGCGGGAAGTTTGTCCCAAAGTACGATTTCATCGCCCGACAATAAGGACTCCTTATAGGATTGGAGCTTTGTTTTGTCCTGCTTTGTCAACTGGATCAGCTTTTGTATCGCTTCCTGTTCATCGCCTCTTTCGATCATCAAGCCGTTGATGAATTCTCTGATCGAGACTTCCATGCTCTTCAAACGCTGCTGTTCTTCTAAAATGTAGGCTAACTGGTTTTTTAAGCCTCGTTCCCAGTTCCACAATGGATCTGTCAACATGCTCTGAATTTCTTTGAGAGGGTAACCCATACTTTTTAAAAACTGTATCTGCTGCAATCTCTTTAAATCCTCTTCGGTATATAACCGATGGCCGCCTTCTGTCTTGGATGCTGGATTCAGCAGCCCTATGGAATCATAATATCGCAGCGTACGGACTGTAATTCCTGTTAACTGCGCAATATCCCGTATATGAATAAACACCGTGAACTGTCACCTCCGTACCGCCTCTGTTTCATTATTCTTTCTCTTTTTCATCCACCAGTACATATTTCAACAAATATCCTATACCTAATCCCACGAGCACACCAGGTAAAGCCTGGTCAAACATCAATCCGATCCCTGCTCCAATAATTACACAAGCATAGATCAAAATATCTCCAGCTTTCATAACCGTCTCACTCCATCTCTGTTTACATTGTGACAGACTTTCATTATACAAAATGACGCTGCGTCAGTTTCAAGAGAAAGTTATCCCACACCTCAATCATGCAGAAAACCTTGATACTGACGCAGCGTCACCTGGTATGCTATTCATCATCCTACACATTTCATGAGGTGAATCTAATGAGCACACGCTTGATTGTTTTTGTTTTTTTATTATGCCTGATGACAATACTGACGGCTTGTGGTGAACGAGAAGGTACAGTTGATGTGCAAAGCACATCGCTTGAAGGAGTGGAACAGATCCACATTGACCATGGCAGTACATCCGTGCACCTGGAGTCGGATCCGGAGTTGAGCGATTTGGAAGTCTCGATCACGACCTATGACAGCGAACCCGCAGTACTTTTAGACACACAGAATGATACAATCAGCATTTCTATGAACTATGATTTACGCCGAATCGTAAATATAGGCAGAAAACCCCATCTCACCATCCGTGTTCCAGATTATTATAAGGGGAAAATTGTCGTCCAGGGTTCTTCTGGAAATGTCAATTCAGCTAATGTGCAGGCCGAGGAACTAATCATTCAAGGGAAGAGCGGCCGGATCTCTTTGGACTATGAGGAACTCCGGACCCAGCTCCAGATATCTGCAAAAAGCGGAAATGTATCTTTAAGTTTGAATGACAAAGATTCCGACGTCACATGGTCATTGAAATCAGGAAGCGGAAGACGCACCAGTGCCATAGGTTGGGATAATACTCGGGAGGGCAAAGACGTGACTCAAGGTGTAACGGGAAGCGGAACTTATCGTGTAGACATCCAGACAAGTTCCGGCAATATAAGCATCCAGTAAAGCTCGTACTTCTAATTTTCAGAAAAACAGACCCGCAAGCGGCGCTTACATCGCCAACCTGCAGGTCTGTTTAATTAATCTTGTTCTACTACAACGAGCAATGAAGAGAATACGTCCCTGGGCGCGCCTGGCGTATTGACACCATCAACCTTGTTGATTGGTGTATTCTCAATATCATATCCGCCGTTCCCATTCGTGACCACCGCAGTGGATGATCCTCCCCCATCCATGTTGAGGGCTTGATAGGCTCCCAGCTCCTTCATATACAGCCCGAGCTCTTCGATATAGAAGCCTGTGGAACCATTTGCTCCCCGACCATCAATGACGACGAAAAATACCGTGCCATCACTGCGGATTCCAACTGCTGTTCTTGGATGCCGGTCATTATGTCGGTAATAGGTCTGCTCATCATAATCCGGGTGATTAGGATCCGAAATGACCAAACCGTTAAAATCCTGATGCACACCATCTTTGACCATCCAGTACTGACCACCGGAAGCCTGGAACAATTCTTCTTTCATCTGCTCCCAATCGTCGGTGTAGCTTCCAATAACCGGAGTACCATTATCTTTAATCCCGAAAAATCCATGGAAAGGATAGTTTTTACCATCCACACCCGGTACGCGCACACCGTTGATGATCCCGGATCCGTCCTTGATCATATAGCCTTCCGGTCCTTGCTCCGTATAGAACTCCCCGTTCACACCTGCAACAACTTCTTTGCCTGCAATTTGAGTTGTTGCAGCTTGGTCAGCAACGTTCGCTTTAATACTGTCATGCCCTTCACTATCCTCAATGCGGATATAATCCCCGTTGGCATCTGTAGGTGGAATCTGGTTGTTCTTGGTACCAACAATAATCTCGTTTTGCGGCAAATTCAGATCCACATCGATGATATTCGCTTTTTGCACATTACCATTGACGTCGATAAAGTCCATCTGCCTGTGCTGTACACCTTGTGAGACTACAACAGACTCGTCGCGCAAAGGTCTGCGAATGATCGGTCCGGATACGCTTTCCGCAGGATTCTCCAGTGACTGCAGGACAGGACGTCCCAGCTGGGAGTCCATCTCCCAAATCACATTAAAATTCCAACCCAGATTTACATAAGTGGACTGCGTACCCAGCGCTTGGTCTGTTACCGATAGACCTTGTCTGTTGGAGGCGGTCCCCTCGGTAACAACGATACCTTGGACAAGAGCCTGCTCTGAAGCTATATTATTCTGAAATACAGGGGTGCCATTCACACGTCCGTTCACTCTGGCGATATTACTATTTCCGCCATTGGTGATGGTGCCCGCCAGCAGAGCATTATTTCGAATAATCGCACTGCTGTATGCATATCCCGAAACACCGCCGGTATTATTTAACTGGGAATGTACATCAGGAACCGCATACGATGTCTCCAGCACAGAGCCGCTTTCCGATACGGCAACCAGTGCACCGGCTTCCACCTTAGCTCGGACCATAACATCTGTATAGCTGTTTCTAATGAGATTGAAATTGTGAACAGCGATGCCGGCACTCCGGTAACCTCCGGTTACGACACCTGTTACAAAGCTTTCACGTATCGTTCCACGGTTGTTCGCCACCATGCCGCCGGCCCAATAGGTTGAGTCGCTGCTGAGGCCCATTATGGCCACATCTGCAAAACCGACGTTCTTAATCACACCGTAGTGGTCGACAATGAATGCTGCTTTACGCTGGCTTGTATCACTTGTAATGGTCAATCCGGTAATATGGTGTCCGTCACCATCCAGTGAACCGTAAAATGACGGGATCGGTACAAACTCGCCGGAGAGTTCAATATCTGCAGTCAGCACGAAACTACCGTATGGATCACTGCGAATAAGTTCAAGATCTGCAGCTGCTGCAATTTCTACATCCTGTATTTCTCCTGCATACTGGAGGGTTGGCCGCTCTAGAACTGGATTCATCTCCCAGACGGATTGAAAATCCCATCCGAGCGTATTTTCGTAGGCTGACTGCTCAGTCAGCGTTTGATCAGTTACGGACAAGCCCTGAGCATTCCCAGATGTCCCTCCCGTTACTACCGCCCCTTGGACAAGGGCATTCTGTGAGGCTATATTATTCGAGAAAGTGGGGGTGCCATTCACGCGGCCTGTTATTCTGCCCGCATTCAGATTATCGCCGTTAGCAATCGTACCCGCGAGCAAGGCATTATCTTCTATAGTCGCATTGCTGTATGCGTATGCGGAAATTCCTCCCGTGTTAAATTCCTCTGAATACACATCCGGCACTGCATAAGATGATGACAAAGTGGAACCGCTCTCCGATACCGCAACCAGCCCGCCGCTTTCCACTCTGGCACTGACTTCGGCAGCCGCATACACATTACGAATAACGCTGTAATTGTTTACTGCAATACCGGCACTCCGGTAACCTCCTACTACAGAACCCGTCACAAAGCTTTCCTGAATTGTTCCTCTGTTTGTCGCTACCATGCCCCCGGCCCAATAAGTTGAGTTGGTATCCAGGCTGGTAATATTCACATCCACCAAGCCGATTCGCTCAATCGTACCATAGTTGGTCACGATTAAGGCCGCTTTAGGCTGACTGGAATTTGCAGTGATACTTAAACCAGAGATATGGTGGCCCTTTCCGTCCAGCGTCCCGCTGAATGAAGAAATCGGAATGAACTCACCGGACAACTGGATATCGTTGCTCAGTTCAAAATCTCCCGTTGGATTATTCCGAATTTGCTCCAAGTCGGATGCGCTGCTAATTGTGATCACAGAAGAGGATGAAGCTTCAACTGGCAATTGAGCCGTAACAACCAACGAACATAATAAGGTGAATGTTAAGAACAAAGACGCTAATTTTCTAGGAAAATGATTCATGACATCGCCTCCTGTCTAAAATGGGCCGTCCCTTTCTAACTGTCCTGGTTATGCGTTACCTTCAACCTTCAATCCATACCGGTGCTGTAGCTGCAAACTCACCGTCATTTTGATAAATTTTGACGAAATAGTAACGCTCCGAGCTCGGCAGTGAAACTTTATAATGAATATGATTGCTGTCTTGAACGTCGACGGAATGGATGACTTTCCCCTGTTCTCCAATGATCTCGGCCTTCACGATCTGCCCTTCCGTTTCCTTGCCGTACATTGCTCTGATGTCTAAATCCAACTGGTCTGTCTTCTGAATCCGAGACCCCATAATGGAATCATTTACTTTGAACCAAACCTTCAAATGCAGTGCCGATGTAAAATACACACGCTGATGCCTTACCGCATCATAAAAATGCTCTCTCGTTAATTGATCCACCAAGAGCCCTGTGCGGAGCGTGTTTTGCGTTCCCCACTGTCCATGATGATTATCCTGACTCCCCACCGGTGCCACATGCCATCCTTTATCCAGTGCCATCACATAATAATAGAGTCCGCCCAGCTCCTTGCTTTCGATGGGATTGATCTCAATCATATGCATCACTTCATCCAGCTCCGCATCATAAGGATCAAATCCGTCGAGATGACGATTGCCGCAGGACCACGGATGGTTCCATTGTTGAATCGAATCAGGATATTGTTTCAGCAGATCATAATACGTAGGAATATCGTTGTATTCGGTTTCATAGGTGTTGATAAAAAAGTCCATATTGTACGTGTTCATATGACCGAACTGATTGTACCAGGTTGTTTCAGCACCAAACAGTGCAAGAAAAGCGCCATCTTCTGTTTTGTTGTCAGCTATTTTCTGAATATCCACCCACTTGCGGCTTTTTTCCCACTCCAGATAGTGATCATAAAGATTGCTGTGTTCGGT
Source organism: Paenibacillus lemnae (assembly GCF_012933385.1). Taxonomy (GTDB): domain Bacteria; phylum Bacillota; class Bacilli; order Paenibacillales; family Paenibacillaceae; genus Paenibacillus_AQ; species Paenibacillus_AQ lemnae. The sequence goes on along the minus strand of NZ_JABBPN010000012.1, from coordinate 6,991 downwards.
GATCGCCAGAAAGTCTAGTCCAGCCGTGTACCGAGCGTAATCGTACGCATACTCAGGAACACCGATCCCATCCGAGAATCCGGTATGACTGTGCAGGTTACCGAAGTAAATATGGTACTCGCCATTTGCCGGTGCTGCTAAAGCTTCGGGACGGGGCCTCGGTGCGGGAAGCTGACTTTTCCGGGCTACTTCCAGCCAATGAATCATCAGCTCCTGCCCCGGGGCAGCCTTCTTAACCACAAGGTACATATCATGAACTCCTGTCAGCTTCTCAGCGTCTTTGTGATGCAGACGCCCTGCCAGCATGGACCAGCGTTTCCACTGTTTAAACAGAATGAGCTCTCCGACCTTCTCACCTTCCAGATCGTCTACTCGAACCTCTAAAACGACTTGTTTCGCTTTATCAAGATCTGTAAAACCGAACTGGCCTCTCAGCTGATCAATACCTTCCATTGTGAAGTCCACATCCCGATAGAGCAGATAACTGCCTGCTCCACCGCTGACCAGAACCTCTTCTACACTTCCTGGCTCCAAATCTAAAGATTCACTTTCCTCAAATCCGTAGCTTTGATCGCAGCTCAGTGCATGAAATTTACGAAAAGCTGTCTTCTGCGGAGCTTGGGTTATCACCGTGCCTGCTTCATGACCGTAAACTTGAACGTTGTACAATTTTGCGGTTTCGCCTGCTGAGCAGTATGTAATAGTTACTCTAAGGTATCTCGCGCTCAGCGATATGTCATACTTGTCCAGGATGTTCTCTGATGGAGTACTCTCCATCTTTTCCAAGCAGCATTCCCAATTTAGATTATCCTGACTGTGCTCTATAAAATAATGCGTAATCTCTGCCGTATCTTGCCGCGCCTGAATGCAGACTTGTTCTATTTGGCAGTTTCGGCCCAAGTCAATCTTCCACCATTTGTAATAAGGACCTCCTGCCCAAAATGTGTCTGGCTGTCCATCAATCGCTTTTTCAGCTTCATTGTCGTCCAGCTGCTCTTCAGCTATTGCTCTTTTTCCGCTGCTTAGCAGCATCAGCTGATTTACGTTTGCTTTCTCGTTCGACTCATTCATCCTTCCATTCACTCCGATCGTCAATTGTAATCAACCTTTGATGGCCCCCATCATTACGCCCTTCACAAAATGTTTCTGTACAAGCGGATACAACAGCAGCATTGGAAGACTCGACACCACAATAACGGCATAGCGCATTCCCTCAATTAACAGCAGCTGCTGCATCAGGCTCTCACCCTCTCCGCCTGCCATCGCTGACATATCTTCCTGTATTAAAATACTCCGTATCACCATCTGCAGTGGAAATCGCCAATGATCATTCAAGTAAATTAATGCTGTGAAATAGGAATTCCAGTGTGCAACACCATAATACAGCGCCATCACCGCGATAATTGGCTTGGATAGCGGAAGGACGATACTTGTCAATGTCCTGATATTGCTGCAGCCATCCATAAAGGCTGCTTCCTGCATTTCAATGGGGATTGAGTTTTGAAAATATGTTCGCATGATGATCAAATTCCATACACTAATCGCACTAGGGATGATCATTACCCACAAGTTGTTGTATAGTCCCAGCATATTTTTGTAGATGAGATATGTCGGGATCAATCCTCCATTAAAGAGCAGCGTAAACGTAAAGAGCAATGCCAGTACATAACGCCCTTTAAAATCCTTACGTGATAAAACGTAAGCTCCCATTGTGGTCATTACGATATTAATGGTCGTTCCAAGTACCAGATAAATTAATGAATTTCGGTATCCCGTCAAAATATCTGCATTGCTCAGTACTTTCTGATAGGCACTGAATGTGAAATCTTTTGGAAGCAGCCATACTTCACCCTTCGCGATATACAGAGGATCACTGAACGACGCACTCAGAATATAAATCAAAGGATACAATGTGACCAACATGATGATCGAGAGAATCGTATAGATCACAATGGTGAATATTCGATCTCCCCAACCGGCTATTTTATGTTCCATAATCAGGACTCCTCCATCACCACAAGCTGGTACTGCTGACCCTCTTGGCAATTTGGTTGACTATTATGATGAGAATAAAGTTAATGACTGAATTGAATAATCCCACTGCCGCCGAGAAACTGAACTGTGACCCCAGAAGACCGGTCTCATACACGTAGGTGGAGATAACGTTCGATGAAGGTTTGTTCAAATCATTCTGCATCAGATAAATTTTCTCGAACCCGATGTCCATGATAGAGCCAAACTGAAAGATCAGCATAATGATTGCTGTCGGAATCAGGCACGGAATCGCGATATGAATCAGTCGCTGTAGTTTGTTCGCTCCATCGATCATAGCCGCTTCGTACAGTTGTTTATCGATGTTCGCCAACACGGCTATATAGAGAATGGAACTAAAGCCCATATTCTGCCATATATCAGAAAACACATAAATGGATTTAAACATGTCAGGTTCGGTCATAAAATAAATCGGTTCCTGTCCAAACAGACGAAGAATATTGTTGATTAATCCGGTTGAAGGAGACAGAAAAGCCATAATCATGCCGACCAGAACCACCATAGAAAGAAAATGCGGCATGAAGGTGATGGACTGAATACTTTTTTTGAACCATTTCGTCCGCACTTCGTTGACCATCAGTGCAAAAATGATCGGCAGCGGGAAAGCGACAAGAATTTGGAACAAGCTGATACCGATCGTGTTTTTTATCAGGGTCCAAAATTGATAGTTATTAAAAAATCGAATGAAATGCTTAAACCCCACCCATTCGCTGTCCCATATGCCTTTGGATACAGAAAAATCCTTAAAAGCAATCTGGATACCGTACATCGGTAAATATTTGATAATAATAAAATAAGCTACAACCGGCAAAGCCAGTAAATATAGATCCCAGTTCTTTCGAACAGAACGAGGAAACACAGACTTCACTAATCCTCTATCCTCACCTGGTGTCATATCAGCACCCCTTCACAATTAAACACGGCTGCCATTCCATATGTTGTGGAAGACGGGAACTCGTGATGTATGGAGGTATGATCCTTCATCATCAGGAGTTCCGCGATTCCAGTGTTGCTTAGTCTTAAGCTATAGTTATTGCTTGTATCTGCTGTAAGCCTCTTCGTAAATCTCTTGCAGGCGTTTCAGCCCCATCTTCTCCAATTGAGCTACGTAATTATCGAATTCATCCAGTGATGCCTTTCCTTGAACGAACTCGGCTGTACGCTGTGTCACCATACCGTAAATGTCGGTTTCCAGCGACAGCTTCTCATCAAACTGCTCTGCTGTGAAGCTGAATGGAGCCCACAGTTCTTCTGGCAGATACGGCTTCAGATTCTCAGCTGCTGCCTTTGCTGACGGCTGGGTTTCACCGCCTTTGAAGTAATCTTCCAAAATAAGCGTTGGCAGAGACCCTCCAGCATAAGGAACATACTTGGACACGACCTGGTCGAATGAAGAGCCTTCCGGAATGTTTTCTACGATCTCAGGCAGAAAATCATAATTGCCATCCTTATCCTGCTGATAGCTTTCTCCTTCAACGCCCAGGTACAGCATTCGGCTTCCCTCTTCACTGTAGAAATAATCGATCCAACGCATGGTGGCTACAGGATTTGGATTTGTTTTACTGATCATAAATGCGCCTCGGGAGCCCAGGTTTCCTCGTGCACTGGTATACAGCTGATCTCCATTCGGGCCAGTGAGTGCAGTCTCCAGTCCGACGAAGTCATCCGCGTTGCTGTTAGCACGTCCAATGACATTACCGAATGAGAAACTGCCGACCTGATTTTGTTCATTTTTAGCAAGTACTTTCGTGCCATCATTCGTGAAAATTTCTTTATCTATAAGCTGCTCTGCATACAGTTTGTTTAAATACACTAACAATTCTTTATATTCCTGACTTGCCGGGAAAAAACGAAGACTTTCTGAGGAAGGATCTAAATCCCAGTTTCCATTGCCCATTCCCCGGTTACCCAGGCCAAACGCGCCTCTGATTACTTGAATGGCCTCATCTAGCGAGTCTGCCGTCATTGGAATTTCATCCTTCTGACCATTCTTGTTGGGATCTCCATCCCTGAACGCTTTCAGCACTTCGTACAATTCGTCGGTAGTTGCCGGGGATTTCTTACCCACTTGCTCAAGCCACTGCTGATTGATAAACAGCTTGCGGTTGATTTCAATACTTGGTGAATCCGTCAGGTTTGGAAGTGCATAAATACTGCCATCAGCTGCCGAAATCCCCTTTTTCACATCCGGGTATTTCTCTAACACCGCTTTAAAATTCGGAGCATATTGATCTATTAAATCATTCAGTTTTATAAAAGATCCCTCGGCACCATATTTGTCGATGTCATTATCCGGCATTTTTGTTCTGTAAAACATATCCGGAAGCTGGTCACTGGCCAGGGCCAGGTTACGCTTTTCATTGATATCAGCGCTGGTGTAAGCATCCCATTGAATCTGGATACCGCTCATTTTTTCATATTCTTTCCAAGCCAGAATATCATTCCATTCCGTCGGCTGAGCCGGGCTCAAAAGCACCATTGCAGATAATGTAAGCGGTTCATTAACAATCGGGAATCCTGTTTCATTCACATTGGAAGCCGCCGCATCTATCTTTTCCTGATCGGTATTGCCTGAGTCACCCGTATTGCTGTCACCACACGCGGAAATGATCAGCATCATCACCAACATTAAAGCAATCATCGAATGTATTTTTTTCAACTTAATACCCTCCCCGAGGAATATGTTTTTTTGCAGCATCATGAGAAAATAAAGAGTAAACCATGGATCAATAATGACTTTGTTAATCCTCACTTTAGTCAGGCTGCTTGGTCGCCTTCATTTGATTCCCCCTTACTTTGAAAGCGCTTCATAATTTATGTAAATCCGGGCTGTAAGATATATATAAGACTCCGGATTTTCAACAACAAGGTTTGATTCGAGTATCAGCTTCTTCTAATCTTCAATTAATTAATAATTTTTCTTTCTGAGCGTTTGTTTATATTTGTACTTATACTTCTCGCTGCGGATATAGCTTTCACAGAACTCAATGCAGTGATCTTGTGCCGAAGTCAGACGAGTCAGGTGCAGTACCGCCGCATTTTTTTTAATTTGCAGAAATTCTGCAATGTCCCCAGGACAATTAACAGCTTGTGCTTCCACCTCGGCTTCCTCAGCCATCAAGTTGGAATGACGATAAATCGTTGCATATAAACCATCACTTTGCAGCTCTTCCATCGTTGCACCTTCCATGACGCTGCTAGGAGTGTAAGCACGTTCCCAGGCAAACAGTTCATCGCCGATAAATCGGAGCCTGGTGATTTCAAATACGTGCTCCCCAGCATTTGCACCAAATAATTGAGCCAGGAACTCTGTAGACTTGGTTTTATGAAAACCTAAAATCTGAAAGTTGGAGAGCAAGCCTTCCTTTTCAATTTCCTGAGACAAGCTGTAAGAGCTGGTAAGTTCATGTTCAAATTTAGGAAGAGATACAAAAGTCCCCTTCCCCTGTTTTCTCACCAGATATCCTTCTTTGACCAGGTCCTTCAGAACTTCTCTAACAGTGATCCTGCTGACTCCATATTCTTCGCACAATTCTCGTTCACTTTGGATCTGGCTGCCCGGTGACCAAAATTTTTTCTCTATCTTTTCAAGCAATTTCCCCCTTAGCTGATACTGTAATGTAACGGGTAATGTATCATCTAACACATTGATTCCTCTCCTCTGTCTAAATCTTAATCCCGAATTGTTAACCCAGTGTTTTCTCTAACTGGTTATAACATTATAATATAATAATATTATAGTCAACACTTTTTACATTTCTTTAATATCCAGTTAATACAGATCTGAGCGACAACAAAAAAAGCCTGCGGATAGTATCCCGCAGGCTCTCAAAATAGGGTTTATCAAATAATGAGTATAAAACAAAAAAACTTCCCAATGGAAGTTCACAATTAAATTTAAAAATGGCGTCCCCTGAGAGATTCGAACTCCCGGCCTTTTGATTCGTAGTCAAACGCTCTATCCAGCTGAGCTAAGGGGACACATATGGAGCGGACGACGGGAATCGAACCCGCGACCCTCGCCTTGGCAAGGCGATGCTCTACCGCTGAGCCACGTCCGCATACAATAAATAATGGTGGTGAGCCATGAAGGACTCGAACCTTCGACACCCTGATTAAAAGTCAGGTGCTCTACCAACTGAGCTAATGGCTCATACAAGCATAAAATGGTATGAATGGCGGAACTGACGGGATTCGAACCCGCGATCTCCTGCGTGACAGGCAGGCATGTTAGGCCTCTACACCACAGTTCCAAATTGGTTGCGGGGGCAGGATTTGAACCTGCGGCCTTCGGGTTATGAGCCCGACGAGCTACCGAGCTGCTCCACCCCGCGTCAGTATTGTGTTATATGGTGGAGGCTGAGGGGATCGAACCCCCGACCCTCTGCTTGTAAGGCAGATGCTCTCCCAGCTGAGCTAAGCCTCCATACAAATCAATTTTGCTATAATAGAAAATGGTGACCCGTAGGGGATTCGAACCCCTGTTACCTCCGTGAAAGGGAGGTGTCTTAACCCCTTGACCAACGGGCCATCTTTGGAAAACCGTTCTGGCGGAGAGAGAGGGATTCGAACCCTCGAGACGCTTTTGGCGCCTACACGATTTCCAATCGTGCTCCTTCGACCAACTCGGACACCTCTCCAAAAGTGGCTCCCCGAACAGGACTCGAACCTGTGACAACTCGATTAACAGTCGAGTGCTCTACCAACTGAGCTATCAGGGAATATGTATCGCTTGGCGGCGTCCTACTCTCCCGGGACCCTTCGGTCCAAGTACCATCGGCGCTGGAAGGCTTAACGGTCGTGTTCGGGATGGGTACGCGTGGAACCCTTCCGCTATCGCCACCAAACATGTTCAGATGTTTGATCACCTGAAAACTAGATACGAAACGAATGTGCGTGTTTAGAAATCTTCTCCGTAGCAACCCTTCCGATCCTTAGA
>NZ_JABBPN010000011.1 GCF_012933385.1 Paenibacillus lemnae | reverse complement strand
CAATTATCCGGTATTAGCTACCGTTTCCGGTAGTTATCCCAGTCTTGAGGGCAGGTTGCCTACGTGTTACTCACCCGTCCGCCGCTAAGCTAATGGTTTCCCGAAGGAAACCGTTGCTCCGCTCGACTTGCATGTATTAGGCACGCCGCCAGCGTTCGTCCTGAGCCAGGATCAAACTCTCCATATAGGATTTATCGAGCGAACACTCCTCCGAATGACTCCGAGAAAATATCCGACCGATGAGTTTAATTGCTCATTTCAAAACTGACGATTCATTATATATAATGAATCTTATAAATCTTAACGTGTTCATTTGTTCAGTTTTCAAAGAACTTGATTCTGTATGAATACTGTTTCACACAGGACGTTTATCATAACATGCCTTCTCGCTAGCTGTCAACAAGTTTTGACAAACTTTGTTTTCAGCGGATCAAGTAACCCTCGCGAGCGACAAGAAATAATATATCACGACAGCAAGTTAATTACAACCCTTAATTTCAACAAAATATATCCAGCAACAACGTAAGCTCATTTCATCAACCCTGCATTATTCATTTGCAAGGTTTTGCGGTACATTTTACTTATATAGATGTAATCCATTTCGCATGTATATTCGTTACATACTTAACAAGATCATAAGATACGTCAGGAGGCTGACAATACATGAAGAATAACTGGTTTGCCCGCATTCGCAAGGGGTACGGCAAGAAGCTCGTCTCCATTCATTCCTGGAATGCCTGGATTGTCCTATTTCTTGCGGTAAGCGGTCTGCTGCTGGTCGGCGGCTTTTGGCGGGAAATACTCGGTGCAGGACGGGTTTGGCTAAAATGGGCTCATATCGCGGTCGGCATCGCACTTCTGGTACCGGTCATCTATTACCTGCTGCTTGCAGCAAAGCACTGGAAGCGGCTGAGAGGCAAACGAGGCCAGCAGGCCAATGTGATTTTTGTCATGTTCCTTCTAATAGGATGGATCGTTTCAGGCCTTGTGCTGTGGCAGTTCCGCTTAGCGGGACCACGTGCGGCAAATACCGCCCTGCTGATTCACGATCTGCTGACCTGGATTGGCCTGCCTGTGATCATCTATCACTCCGTTACCCGCACCAAATGGCTGAAGGAACCGCAAAAACGTTCCATTACAACATCCATGCCTGACAGCGAAACCGCTGCGAACACAGAGGGCGCTGGTGACACACCTCGCCAACAACCAGCAGGTCCACAGCCTGTCTACACCCGGCGCGGCTTCATTAAAGCAGCTGTCGGCGCCGGACTCGCTGTTACGCTCGGTCCCACCTTCCTTAGCTGGGTTGGCAAAACCATGCAGCTTCCCGGAACAGCGGAATACGCAGCGGATAACGCAAACAATCTGATTCCGGATCCCATTCCGCTCCCGGCTTCATCTCCGCCAACAGGCGGAGGAGCGCAGGGCAATTTCCGGGTGTACACGGTAACTCCGATTCCTTCTTTCGACAACAGCAGCTGGTCTTTTACACTGGATGGTCTTGTGGACAAGAAGATGACCTGGACTTGGGAGGACTTTCTTGCCCTTAAGCGTGAGGTACAGGTGAGTGATTTCCACTGTGTGACCGGCTGGTCGGTGTACCAAAACACATGGGAAGGTATCCCGTTATCCAAGCTTCTGGATATGGCGGGTGTTCAGAGTGAAGCCACTACGGTCAAGTTTTATTCAGGCGATGGCGTTTACACCGATTCCCTAACGATGGAGCAGGCACGAATGGACGATGTGATGGTTGCCGTTATGCATGACGGACTTCCGATTCCCAACCAACTGGGCGGCCCTGTGCGATTGATCACTCCCCAGATGTATGCTTACAAGTCAGTAAAGTGGCTGGACCGGATCGAGCTGATACAAGGCGATCATGTCGGATACTGGGAGCAGCGAGGGTACGACAAGGATGCATGGATTCCAAATGCTAAAAAAGCTTGAAACATAACGTCCCGGTACAACCAAAGTGCCAGCCCTGATCACAGACAAGAATGGACTCTACCTCTACAAACCACCGTTCAACCACTCACGACAAAAAAGGCATTTCGGACTATTACATTCCGTCCGAAATGCCTTTTCTCATTTTAAAAACCGCTGTTGCTCCACAGCTCCTTTAACTCGGTGCCGTCCGCAGTCAGCTTCTCAAAAGCTTCAGCGGAAATCTTGGATTTACCGCTGTTCTTCTGCAGATGATCCAGATAGTCCTCCACCATTTTCAGTGCCTGCGTAGTTCTACCAGCTTTCTGATGATGAATACCCTGTGAGATTTTGTTGCTCAGCGTCTGTGCGAGCGAGTGATGCAGGTCTCCTGAAGCTTTAAAGTCTTCAATCTGATTCAGGATATCTTGACTGACCCAGTTCCCGTCTTTCTGGACGGTGATCATCAGCGGCTCAGATGTTATCATACGTCCATCCAGCGTAATTTGGGCTGTAATAGACGCCGTTCCGGGAGCCAGTGCCTCTACTTCTCCGTCCTCATTGACTTGCACCACATCCGGGCTGCTGGAGGTATAGGTGATCTGAGCTCCTTCCAGCACGGCATTTTGACCATTTTGCAGGAGAACCTGAGTCGTGATGTTCGTCCTGCTGCCAGGCAGAAGTTCGGCTGTGTCTGCTTGCAGGGTGACTTTGTCGATTTTGACCGGGATTTTGTACAGCTTTGCATTATCGGTATAGTAAATGCTGCCATCCGGACCCAGCGTCATCAGATTGACCGTACCTGGAAGCATCTGCTTGGTTCGCAGATCCTCAGGATCTACAGCAAACAGCTTGCGGCCGATCGTTGTATACAAGAGACCGTCTTCTGACCACCGTAAATAGTACGGTCTGAATTTGCTCGTGTTGAACGGTGTCTCGGTCACCACTTTGCTCTTGACCACTTCCAGGGTATCCGGATTCATGGCGAACAAAATGGCATCATATTTCGTATTGTCCACGGATCCATCCATGATTCCCCACAGTAGCCCATCAGGACCGATAGATAATCCGCCGATCTGGCGGGCTTTACCTCTCAGTCCTTCGACTTCAGGCACAAACGTCTGTGTCACCTGGCGAGCAGCAAGGTCGAACACGAACATTTGGGCCTCATCAGCCGTCAGATCTGCGCCGAGACCGCCGTTCAATGTAGTTCCGCCGTAAATTTTGCCGTTATGGTAAGCCAGACCGAACACGCTCTGATCGGGAACCACGTTCCGATACGTTTCATATGTGACATCCGGGAAGCCGCCATATGCCGCTGGGGTTTCTTCCATAATCGTCAATGCTCCGCCCAGCTGTCCATATCCCGGGAATGTGCCAACGAACAGTTTGCCTTCTCCGCTGGTAATGACAAAAGGACGATCCTGCTCTTCTCCAAGATCTGCAGCCAGGCCCGGGTTGCCCTCCTCCATCTCCCGGTAATCGAGCGGCTTGCTCATGTCGAGACGGTACATGCGGGCTGAGCTGTAGGTGCCGTAGTACGCTGCATCATTGAGGAAGCCAATGCCTTCAGGCTGGTGGAACTGCTTGTTGCTGTAGACCATTTTGCCTTGTTCAAGATCATAGACGCTCATGCCCCGCTGATATCCTCCCATATGCAGGTATTTGCCGTCAGTCTCCAGGGCGTTGATCTGGGTCGGGGTTGCCGGCAGGTCGGCAGCATGTTCCTCATACGTATTGCTCAGCGGGTCGTACAGGAAAGATTCACCGAATGCGGCCATGCCTGACAGTACGGTTTTTCCTGCAAAAGTTCCCTTGTTCGGTGTAATCCACGCATGAGTCTTGATCGCCGTATCTTCCGGAAGGGAAGGAATACCTTCTACCTGGGCAACGATATCACTTTGCATATCATAAGAAAAAAGATCGCCCTTAAGCTTGTAGTAGATCAGATTACCATTGTGGGGTGAGGGCGGCGAGATTTTGGTCTGGAACTCGATGGTCCGGATGTATTCCCCGCTCTCTTCATCAATCACATACAGTTTGCTTCCGTTGTACACAAACAGCTTGCCGCCGTAGATGTCAATTTCAGAAATCGTTGTGGAGGTTCCGCTGACGTCAGGAATCTGGATTTCCGTGATCTCTTCGGTTTCCCGGTCATACCGCATCACATGAGCCGTCGTACCAATGCCTGCATAGATATACTGGTCCGTTACCCCTATGCCCCGCACATACTGCTGACCCGCTTTCATGACACCGAGATCCCGGAATTGACCGGAGGCAATATCATATTCGAAAACACGGCCCTGATTGGTGCTGGAGTAGGTTGAGCCGAAGATTTTGCCGTCTGCACTGGCTTTCAGGTCAAATACAGCCGGATTGGACGGGTTGCTGCCAAGGGACTCTACTCTTTTCTCCTGCACCAGGTACCTGTACAATACACCGCTGGTAGCAAAATAAACATTACCGTCAGAGCCCTGTGTCATGCCCCAAATGACCTCTGAGGATGTCGAGATATTTTCCGAAAATTTCAATGCTCCTGTTACCGGATCCACCACATGAAAAGAAACCGGAGAACCTGTCGTGGCTACATACTGCTCCACGGTTCCATCAGGAAGTGTTCCGTAGAAAGCCGACTGGGACAGCGCATAGGCAACATTCGCATCCACCAGTACGCTTTGCTCCTCATACGGCAGGGTTAGAGGCGCACCTTCAGGAGCCTTCTGCTCCAGTTTTACAGCATCCACATAAGCGGCGGTGCCTGTTCCGGCTGCCCCCATATAAAACGCAACTTCTGCAGACACCGTACCGGCTGGCGCCAGTCCCTCGATGGTCATGTCCTGCCAACCCGTACCGTTCTTCAGCTCGATCAGCTGCGTAGGCGGTGTGCCGATAATGGCACCGCTGCTGTTCTTGAAGCGGAGATAGCCGCGGATGCTCTTGGACTCGACTTTGACTTGGGCGGTCAAGCGATAAGTCTCTCCGGCTTGAACCGGAATGGCTCCGCTGGACAGTTCCAGCGACTTGGTCGGATTGTTGTCTGCAATATACACGCTGTTCTGGCCTTCAGCAAAGTTACTGGAGGTGACCGAGATTTCTAACCCTTCAGCTGGCAGATTCGGAATGACACGCCATCCGGGAATCGGATACGCAGCAGAATCTTCAAATCCGGCATTGGATACTGGAACCGGAAGGTATGCATTGGCATTGGAAAGACTGTACACAGGCGATGAATGAAAGGCAGTAACCGGTAAAGCGACTGAAGCTGCGAGAATGATAACGCTTACTTTTTTGAATTTCAAGCTTTTTCCTCCTCTTGTCGCCTAAACTTCATTTACTAGGCTATATAATTTATGTATTTAGCCTAGTTCAACGCGAGGAATGTGTCAATACGAAATACGTACTGGTTTTTTCGCAGCGGATATCACATACTAGGATATATATCACGGCAATGTAAAGATTTAGTGTTTATGGTTGTTGTAAAGGAGGAAGTTTTATGGGCAGACCCAGCAAGCAGGTTCTCCAGGAACGGATGGACCATATGCTGGACAGATTACGTCAGGACATTATGACAGGCCGGCTGAAATCTGGTGATTATATCCCTTCTGAGGTGGCGCTGGGCAGACAGTTCGGCATCAGTAAGGAATCGGTCCGTCGCGCCTTGAACGATCTGGTGGATGAAGGGGTTTTGCGAAAAATCCGCCGGGTGGGGAATCAGGTCACTGAAGAAGCCGGGGGTTTATTTATACATCAAAAACAGCCAAGTCATCATCATACTATGGAGCATCCTTTAGAGGAAGCGGACGCGGTTTTACCTGCAGCTTCGAGGGATCAGACTGTTCTTCGCCTTGCTTATTATCCCGGACTGGAGCAGGAAGCATCACTCTCTATGCTGATTGAGGCATTTGAGCGTAAACATCCGGGAGTGAAGGTCGAGCTTCTTAAGACGACGCTGCCGCTGGAATATGCCCGGCATCATATGGCAGATGTGTTTACTGTGAGTGTGTGGGATCATTGGAAGCAGCAGCAGGTTGACCCCCGGATGAAGATCATGGGGGATCCCCCTTATATGGAAGCCTACCCTAAGCTTAAAGAGCCCTTTGTATCGAGGGACGGGCGGGTAACCGCACTCCCGCTGATCTTCTCTCCTGTCGTGCTGTGTTATAATACGACACATTTTGCAGCTGCCAACATTCCGGCACCGGATGAGCACTGGACCTGGTATACTTTGTTAAAACATGCCCGCACCCTGTCACGGGAACTGAATGTGCGCGGTTTTGCGTCTCATATCCAATCGCTGAACCGATGGCCGGTTTTTTTACTGCAGAACGGATTTCGTTTTGGCGATCAGCCGAACGGGCGCATAGCGGATTCGCCTGATTTGTGGGAAAGCCTTCGGATCTCCCGAGAGCTTCTGTATGGTCAGCAGCAGCATCGCACGGCCCCCCTGCTGAGCGAAAATGATCATGATATTGAACGCTGGTTCCGTGAAGGCAAGGTATCCATGATCATGAACACCTATTTCGGCATGAATTCCCTGCGGAACAGCTCCATGTCCTATGGGGCCGCGCCGCTGCCTTCCCTTCACACAGACCGCACACTGCTGCTCGTGACCGGCATCGCCTGTTCATCGGCCAGCCGTCATCCGGAGCTCGCCCGTCAGCTGGCGGCGTATCTGTGCGGTGAAGAGGCACAGACCCTGATCCGGCAGCACACCGTTTCACTGCCGGCACTCCCCTCCGCCTGGACGCCGGTACAGCCGCTGCTCGGCAGCCGTCCAATTGGAGGGATGGAGCCTGAAGAGATCTGGCGGCGGGGGCATTTTTACAGCGACCTTGATCTGCTGCCCCAGGTGATCGAAGACATGCGTGAGCAGTTAAAGGGCTTCTGGTCCAATATGGAAGACGAGATCGAAGCCGGTGAGCGCTTGACCGAGCTGTTAAAATCGTATCGTTAATGATATGAAGTAAGTAAAAAAGGAGATTGTATCATGGCGGAAAAGTCGCTAAAGCTGGCCAAACCAGCATCCTCCTCCCTCCCTGCTGAACGCGGTACGGGACAGGATACGGTATACCGGATTTTGCTGGCGATCAGCTTTGTTCATCTGTTTAATGACTCGATTCAATCGGTCATTCCGGCGATTTTCCCGATCCTGAAGGACAACCTGATGCTGACGTTCACCCAGATCGGGTGGATCTCATTTGCAATCAATTTTACATCATCCATTATTCAGCCGGTGATCGGTTATGCAGCAGACCGCAAGCCAAGGCCGATGCTGCTGCCGATCGGGATGTGCTGCACCCTCGCGGGGGTCGGAATTCTCGCGTATGCCGGATCTTATGCGCTAGTACTCTTCTCGGTCGTGCTGATCGGGCTCGGCTCAGCCACGTTTCATCCCGAGGGGATGCGCGTGGCCCACATGGCAGCCGGGATGCGCAAAGGCTTATCCCAGTCCATCTTCCAGGTGGGCGGAAATGCAGGGCAGTCCCTGGCACCGCTGCTGACACGGTATATTTTTGTGCCGCTGGGTCAGTCGGGAGCTGTGTACTTCACAATCGTAGCTGCAGCAGGCGTTGCTGTTCAGACTTATGTGGCGCGCTGGTATCAGAGCATGCTGGATGCCGGATACACGTTCAAAAAACGCACCCAGGGACGGCTCATGGACCCCGCCCGGCGCAAAAGCATCCGTCATGCCACCTTTGTGCTGGTGCTGCTCGTGTTCGTCCGCTCCTGGTATGGGGCGGCCATCAGCAGCTATTATGCGTTTTACTTGATGGATGCGTACCGCATCTCACTGGATAATGCGCAGATTTATATCTTTCTGTTTCTCGGTGCAGGGGCAGTCGGTACGTTCCTCGGCGGGCCGCTGGCGGACCGGTTTGGCCGCCGGAATCTGATCATGCTGTCTATGGTGGCTACAGCACCGATCGCCTTACTGCTGCCGCATGTGTCCGCCTTCTGGGCCGGCGTGCTGCTGGTCATCGGCGGATTCATCCTGCTCTCCAGCTTCTCGGTGACCGTCGTGTACGCACAGATGCTGCACCCTGGAAACATTGGCACTGTGTCCGGCCTCATTACCGGATTCGCCTTTGGTATGGGCGGGCTCGGCTCACTGGCCCTTGGCAACCTGGGCGACGCCTGGGGGATCGGCAATGTCATGATTGCCGCCAGCTTCCTGCCGCTGCTCGGCCTGCTCGCATTCCTGCTGCCGAAGGATCGTGTCATCGAGCAGTGGGCCAAGGAGTAAGGTATATTGTTGACATGCGAATACACAGTCGCTCAATAACTTCATTGATCTGGGATGTATCCGTTTCATGCAGGCTGCGATGTCAAGGTGATCGAGTGAATGCAGTAACGGCTCTTAACGGACATACAGTCCGTTAGAGCCGAAAATGCAGGTATCTTCAGTTTCTAACGGACATGGAGTCCGTTAGAGCATGATTTAGGGCCGAATAATGGCTTTCCAAGTGCTCTAACGGACTGAGTGTCCGTTAGAGTTGGCCTGTTCACTAGCCAGAGGCCTCTTAAAAAAATTGAGTATTGCATCGCTCGTCTCCAAATAGAAGGGACGAAAGTCGGCGAGCCGATCACAAAACATATAACCGGGAAAATATGGGAGCTTCGTCCTGACGATCATCGAATTTTATTCTTTGCACATATTGGAAATACCTTTGATCTACTCCACATTCAAGAAAGGGGCAAATTTAATGAGAGAGTGGAATGAATTTTCACAAACCCTCGATGGGATCGAGGAAGTCGAACGCCAAGCGATCAGGGAAACGGCCAGGATCGTCTCCATCCTCATTAAAAGACGGGAAGAACTCGGAATGACTCAGGCAGCTCTTGCTGCTAAGGCTGGCTTGAAACAATCTGCAATTTTGAAAGTACGGCTGCGATTCCACGGATGGACACGATACAGAAGGTAACTCATGCGTTAGGGTTGCAATTTGTATTAATTCCGGAACAAGAGGCGGCAACGATAACAGCCTACGCCTAGACATAGCCAAAAAAACTCCCAAGTAATTAACTCAACAAGCTCGGTTTTTGGGCTTGTTTTTTCTTTTCACACCCACGATCGGGTTACTGCGCCCGCACAATGAAATGTACGTGGTTTTTCACATACATTGGGCTCGAACCATTCGCGTGCCGCAGTTCACAGTGACTGCAAATGACGGTTAGCCACACAGCGTCTTGCAATAGCAAAAAGGGGCAGTCCCACAAAGATCTATGATCTTATGGGACTGCCCCTTTTCCTCTATAACTCCAAACTAACCGCGTACCTTACTTGATCTTCTTCACCAGCTGGATAAACCAGTACAGAAAAATCCAGGGAAGCACGAAGCGGGTGGTCCATTCCAACGCCAATCGAATCGTAAGGAAGCTGTCGTCCTCCATGCTAACCCCTACGATAGAGTAGAACACAATAAAGATGATCAGCAGGGTTATGCCGGTATAGTAAAGTTTCTTATTCAAGCCGCTCACTCCTCATTAAGCAGGCGGACAAACTCCGCTTCGTCCTCCAGTACCTGGATGTCCAGCTGCCGGGCTTTGGCCAGCTTGCTGCCTGCTTTCTCGCCGGCGATCAGCAGGTCTGTCTTCTTGGATACGCTGCCGGTGACCTTGGCGCCGAGCCGCTCCAGCTTCTCGGTCGCTTCCTCGCGGGTGAGCAGATGCAGAGTGCCGGTGAGCACGACCGTTTTGCCGCTAAAGAAAGAGTCGGTGCTGACCACAGCCGGCGCTTCCGGCGCCTTGGCCTGGATACCGAGTGACAGCATTCGCTCAATGGCGACCTGGTTGAACGGGTCGGCAAAATATCCTGCGATCGACTCTGCCACGATGCCGCCAACGTCCGGCAGTTCCACCAGCTCTTCTGCCGTTGCTTCCATGACGCGATGGAGATCGCGGTAGTGATCTGCCAGCATTTTAGTGGTCGACTTTCCGGTATTGGGGATGCCCAGGGCGTATAAAAACGCCGCCAAATCCCGTTCCTTGCTCTTTTCAATCGCATCCAGCAGATTCTGTGCTTTTTTCTCCCCGAACCGATCCAGCTTGATCAGGCTCTCAAAAGCCAGGGTATACAAATCCGCAGGCTCCTTAACGCCAAGCTCTTCATGCAGCTGAATCGCCGTTTTGTCGCTGAATGTCTCGATATCCATTGCATCCCGGGAAGCAAAATGCGTAATCCGCGCAATAATCTGCGGCCTGCAGCCCGTCTTGTTATTGCAGAACAGATGTGCGCCGCGCTGCTCCAGCGGAAATGCGCAGGATGGACACTGCTCCGGATACAAAATCTCTTCCCCATCCTGCTCTTCCGTCACCTTGCCTAAGATCTCAGGAATGACGTCATTGGAGCGGCGGATAAAGACACGGGACCCGAGTGCAAACTTGAGATTCTTGCGTTCGATATCTCCTACGTTATTCAGCGTACAGTTCTGCACCGTAACCCCGGCCAGCTCCACCGGCTCCACGCGTGCCAGCGGCGTAACTTTGCCGGTACGGCCTACGTTCCAGGTCACCGACTGCAGCACCGTCGTCGTCTCCTCTGCCACGAACTTGTAAGCAACCGCCCAGCGCGGGAATTTATCCGTATAGCCGAGAACTTCCCGTGTGCGCATATCCGTCAGCTTCATGACCGCTCCGTCGATCAGGTAATCCAGCGAAGCACGGCGGGCTTCAATATCTGCCAGCTGCTCCATGACATCATCGAAGTTCTCGAAATAGAAAATATACGGATTCACCTTGAAGCGATTCTCCCGAAGAAAATCCATCATCTCTTTATGATCTGTAAACGACCGCTCATCAGAGTAACCGACGTTGTAGAAGTACGCGTTCAGTCTTCGCTCGGCTGTCACCTTCGGATTGAGGTTGCGCAGCGCACCGGCTGCCGCATTCCGGGCATTCTTTAGGGGCTCTGCTGCCGTCTCGTTATACTTCGCAAGCACGGACAGGTTCATGATACCCTCACCCTGCACCTCGATGGTGCCATCCGTAAATGGAATGTTCAGCGGTACGGATTTGATCGTCTTCACCTGCTCCAGAATGCCCTCACCTACCACGCCGTTGCCCCGGGTGGATGCCTGAACAAGCTTGCCCTCCCGGTATGTCAGGTTGAGCGTCAGGCCGTCGAACTTCAGCTCCAGCGCGTAACAGGGTGCCGGAAGCGGATCTGAGGGATTCTTTGCATTATAATCATTCACGAGCCGGACCGCCCGGTCATGCCAGGTGCGGAGCTGCTCAATGTTCTGGGCCTTATCCAGGCTCCACAGCGGAGACAAATGACGATGCGGGGCGAACCCCTTCAAAATCTCGCCGCCTACCCGCAGAGTCGGGGAGTCCGGAAGCACGGTCCCGGTCTCCTTCTCCAGCGCGGTCAGCTGATCATACAGCGCGTCATATTCTTTATCGCTCACCAACGGCTCATCCAGCGTGTAGTAATGGTAGTTGTAATTGTTCAGCTCCGCAATGAGCTGTTCCATACGTTCCATGGCATTCATGCAGGGACTATCCTCCTTAGGGTTTGGTGCTTTGGTGCTGCGTAAAAATTACTCCACCTTGCTGATCGGTGCGAAGCCGGCGAGCAGGCGCTTGACACCGACAGGTGCCGGAAAGGCAATCTGCAGCTCCATGTCATTGCCGCTGCCCTTCACCGACACAATCGTGCCGGTACCCCACTTGCCGTGGGCCACTTTGTCGCCGGCCTTGAAGCCGTCACTGCTGCCAGTCGGCGCAGCCGAGCGGGCAGGGGATCCGGCGGACATCGTCACACGGTTACCCGGCGACGATGACGCCGCTGACGCCGATGCCGTTGAGCCGCCCAGCGACAGATCCTTGGCACGGCTTCCGCCTCCGCCAAAGTTGCCGCCTCCGCCTCCGCTGAAGCCTCGGCCGGCATACGAGCCGCCGATGTTCGCTCCCCTGCGGTAGCGGTCGCGGGCGATCTGGGTGTCTTCCTTCAGCTCCTCCGGAATCTCTTCCAGGAAGCGCGACGGCGGATTCGCTGTCGTGCGTCCGAACAGCGTACGCATGCGGGCACAGGAGAGGAACAGCTGCTTCTCGGCACGCGTTATGCCCACATAAGCGAGACGGCGCTCCTCCTCCAGCTCTTCATTGTCCGAGAAGGCCCGGCTGTGCGGAAAGACGCCTTCCTCCATGCCGACAATAAACACTACTGGAAACTCCAGACCCTTGGCACTGTGCATCGTCATCAGAACGACCGCATCGGACCGCTCTTCTTCGTCATTATCGTTCATGGAATCGATGTCCGCGATGAGCGCAAGATCTGTCAGGAAGGACACCAGCGATTTGTCTTCATTATTTTTCTCAAACTCCTGGGTCACGGACAGAAACTCGTCGATGTTCTCCAGACGGGAGCGGGATTCGATCGTATTCTCATTTTGCAGCTCGCCGCGGTAGGATGACAGCTCCAGCATTTTCTCCGTGAGCTCGGTGACGGACAGAAACTCCACCATCCGGGTCATGGATGCAATCATATCGTAGAACTCCACCAGCGCATTGCGCGTCCGTCCGGCAAATCCGAGATCGTCCACGATCTCCAGCACCCGATAGATTGATGTTCCGCGTTCTGCCGCGGCTGCTGCCAGCTTGCCGACTGTCGTGTCACCGATGCTTCGCTTCGGCACATTAATGATCCGGGTCAGGCTGATATCATCGTCGGGGTTCGAGATCAGGCGCAGGTAGGCGAGCATATCCTTAATCTCTTTGCGATCGTAGAACTTGATGCCGCCGACAATCTGGTACGGGATATCCGATTTGATCAAAATTTCCTCTATCACCCGGGACTGGGCGTTTGTGCGGTAGAGGATGGCGTGATCCTGATAGTTTTTGCCATCCTTAACGTTCTTATTGATCTCTGACGTGACAAAATACCCCTCATCATGCTCCGTATCTCCGCGGAATACCTTGATTTTCGGGCCTTCGCCCGCATCCGTCCACAGATTTTTGGGCTTACGGCCGGTATTCAGGCCAATGACATTGTTCGCCGCATTCAAAATGTTAGCCGTCGAGCGGTAGTTCTGTTCCAGCAGGATGGTGCGCGCTTCCGGATAATCCTCTTCAAAATTCAAAATATTGCTGATGTCCGCCCCGCGCCACCGGTAGATCGACTGATCACTGTCCCCGACCACGCAGATCCGGTGATGGCTGTCCGCCAGCATACGGCAGAGCATGTACTGCGCCCGGTTCGTATCCTGATATTCATCGACATGAATGTATTTGAATTTGCGCTGGTAGAAATCCAGTACCTCGGGTACTTCTTTAAACAGCTGAATGGTGGTCATGATCAGATCGTCAAAATCCAGCGAGTTGTTGCTTTTCAGGCGCTTCTGGTATTCGGTGTATACTTTGGCCGTAATGCCTTCAATATAATCTCCGGCCTTCTGCTCATACTGCTGCGGTGTGATCAGTTCATTCTTCGCTGCGCTCATCAGGGCCTGAATCGCCTTCGGCTCGAACTTCTTGGGATCAATGTTCAGATGCTTCATGCAGCTGCGAATAACCGACAGCTGGTCGGTGGAATCCAGAATGCTGAAGTTGGATGTAAATCCGATCCGTTCAATATCCTTGCGCAGAATCCGTACGCACATGGAGTGAAAAGTAGATACCCAAATATCCCGGCCTTCATGGCCGACCAGCTTGGATACGCGCTCCTGCATCTCGCGGGCGGCCTTGTTCGTAAACGTAATCGCCAAAATGCTCCATGGCGGCGCCTTGCGTTCCGATATCAGATACGCAATACGGTGCGTCAGTACGCGTGTCTTGCCGGATCCGGCTCCCGCCATGATGAGCAGCGGTCCGTCGGTCGCTTGGACTGCCTGCTGCTGCGGGGGATTGAGGCGCTTGATCGCCTCGTGTATGTTAATCATCGGCTGCATGATTCATAGCCTCCTGTGTTCGTAGTTGGTGTAGCTTACGGCCGCTTTACCGCTGTTACCGTGGCAAGGGCCTGTTCCAGGTTGTCATATACAATATTGCCTACAATCACCGTATCGGATGATGCAGCGGCTTCGGCTGCCTGCTCCGGTGTTGTGATCCCGCCTCCATAGAATAGCTGCGCCTGCTCCAGAGATCGCCGCACACGCCGGACCGTGTCCATAGAACCAAAGGTGCCGCTGTATTCCAGATATACCACCGGAAGCTGCATCAGCTTGTCTGCAATCTGAGCATATGCCGCTGCCGACTCCTCGGAGATGTCAGTCTGTGCTCCCGTAAGCTTCGCTACCGCAGCGTCCGGATTCAGCACAATATACCCTTCTGCCACCACAAGCTCCCAAGGGATCATGTAGCCATAGCGCTCAATGCCCTGACGGTGCTTCTCCAGAATCCAGGTGTGGTCCTGCGTGTTAAGCACCATCGGAATCAGATACAGGTCAAAACCCGGCACCACAGCCTCCAGATCTGATACCTCCTGCACGCAGGGCAGCTCATACCGGCGCACACGGGACAGCAAATCCACGGTATTATCATATGTCACTCCGGTAGAGCCTCCGACCATAATGGCATCGGTACCCGACATACAGACGGCATCCAGAGCGTCATCACTCATGTCTTTCTCGGGATCGAGCTTAAAGACGTGTCTCCACGATTTGATCATATCTTTCAAAACGTCATTCCTCCACGTTAACGGTTAACCTGCTAGAAATAAGTCTATGACAGCATGGGGTGCAAGTCAATTTGATGTTCGTATTTTATACGAACATTTTTCGTCGATTGGGATAAATAAGAAAGTTAATTTAAATCATGGAGAGCATAAGGCATAAAAAAGGGTATTAACTTTATACAAAGACAATACAACTCTAGTACAAAAATAAACTTCAGGAGGTAACCCATGCCAGATCCTTCCCAGAAACGCCCTGTCATTGCATTGACCGGAGCCACAGGATATATCGGGCGCAACGTCATGGAGTCGCTCATTGACGATTATGACATCATTGCCCTGTCACGAAACGGAGATGCCAAGGATAACGAAGAGCATGTGGAGTGGCGCTCCTGTGACTTTTTTTCCTTCCAGGATGCCCTGAAAGGACTGCGCGGTGCGGATTACGCCGTGTATCTCATTCATTCCATGCTTCCTTCTGCCAAGCTGACGCAGGGGACTTTTGAAGATATGGATGTCATCCTGGCCCAGCATTTTGCCAGAGCCGCTGCAGAGAACGGCATCAAGCAGATCGTGTATCTTAGCGGCATCATACCGCCTCACGAACACCGTGACGAGCTGTCCCGGCATCTTCAAAGCCGGCTGGAAGTCGAGACCATTCTCGGCAGCCACGGCGTTCCGGTCACTACCCTGAGAGCCGGCCTGATCGTCGGGCCCGACGGGTCGTCTTTTCCGATCCTGGCCAAGCTGGTACGCCGCCTGCCTGCGATGATCCTGCCGTCCTGGACACGGACCAAGACACATACCATTGCCCTGCCGGACGTTATCCATGCCTTTCAGCAGGTGGTCGGCAGAGAGGATGTATACAGCCGTGCGATCGATATTGGCGGACCGGATGTGATGTCGTATCAGGAGCTGCTTCAGCGCACCGCAGATATTATGGGCAAGAAAAGGCGGTTCATCCCGTTCCCCTTCCCTACCGTGAAGCTCTCGCGTCTATGGGTAACCCTCGTGACCCAGGAGCCCAAGGAGATGTCTTACCCGCTGATTGAAAGCCTTGCACACCCCATGGTCGCTGAAGCCCGTCAGACCGTGCCTGGTATCAGTGATGGAAAGATTACATATGAGGAAGCAGCTGCAGCTGCCCTGGATGAGGAACAGAAGAAGCAGGAAGAGAAGAAACGCGAACAAGAGGAAGAAGGCTCCAAGACCCCCTCCCCGGTCCGCAAGCTTAAACAAGCCGTCAAATCCGACGTACGCTCGGTGCAGCGAATCACCCTGCCTGAAGGCCAGGATGCCATCTGGGCAGGAGACGAATACCTGCACTGGCTCTCACGCCTGGCAAGCCCTCTTTTGCACATAAAGACCACACGGACCGGCGTGCAGCAGGTGTATGTATTGTGGTGGAAGAAGCCGCTGCTGGAGCTCACGTTTGATGTAGGTATGAGCCAGTCCGATCATGCGATCTACCGCATCACCGGCGGCCGGCTGCTGCATGCGAAGCGGGCGCACAACGGGAGGCTGACGTTCTTGCAGATTCCGAATTCCCGAGAGTGCATTGTCGCGATCCATGATTACATGCCGTCCCTGCCTTGGGTGATGTACAAATATACGCAGGCCAAAATCCACCTGTGGGTGATGAAAGCGTTCGGAAAATACTTGCGGAGGTGGAAGCATCGAAGCACAACAGATACTAAGGCCGCTCCCCGGCAGGCCATGTCTCAACATGACTCTACGGTACGATAACGGCATAAAAACAGACCATTCCTAAGTCTTAGCCAGGATGGTCTGTTTGGGTATGAGATCAGTATGCGTTTTTGAAGCCGTTGCGGATCGTGCGCAGAATGATTTTGAGATCAAACAGGATGGACCAGTTCTCGATGTAAAAAATATCGTGCTGTATCCGCTCCTCAATCGACGTGTCTCCCCGCAGGCCGTTACTCTGCGCCCAGCCGGTAATACCCGGCCGCACGTGGTGCTTCACCATGTACTTCGGGATCTCCTCGCGGAACTGCTCCACGAAGTAAGGACGCTCCGGCCGCGGGCCGACCACACTCATATGTCCCATCAGTAATTTAGTTAGAACACCCTGGTTACGGCGGATCATGATTTCACCTCTAACCCCTATTGTTCGCTTTGGCTATCGACATTATATCAAAGCTGAGAGAAAACAGGGGAGGAATTACTATTCATTTCTCTGCAACGCTGCCAACGATAAAAAGCCCGAAAGCCTGGTCATTCATGACCGGGATTTCGGGCTTTAGTATAGATCTACATCCTGTAATTACCGGGATGTTCCTTCATCGCCTGTAAAAACTGTCTTAGTGCCTCGCGCCAGTGCGGGAAATCGGCGAATCCATTCGTTCGGATCGACATATGCTCCATCACAGAATTTTTGGGCCGCGGTGCGGGCCGCGGGAATTCATCTGTAGTACAAGGCTCAAGACGCGCAGTTACCGGCCAGTTCAAATGCTTTTGCGCTTCTTCCAATATAGCCTGTGTGAATTCATACCATGTGCACGAGCCGCTGCCGGAGGCATGATAGATCCCGTATTGTTGGGTGCCGGACAGCTCCAGCAAAAAGTTAGCCAAATCCACCGTGTACGTCGGCGAGCCTTTTTGATCGTTCACCACCTGCAGCTGTGATTTATCACGTCCCAGCTTCAGCATCGTTTTCACGAAGTTGGTGCCATGAAGTCCAAACACCCAAGAAGTTCGGACAACAAACCATCTCGAACACAAGGACTGCACCAGCAGTTCGCCAGCCCGCTTGGATTTACCGTAAACACTCTGAGGATTTGTATTGTCGTACTCATAGTAAGGCTGTTCACTCGCTCCATCAAAAACATAATCCGTGCTGATATAAATGAGCTTGGCCCCTGTCTCTTCCGCTGCCACGGCTACGTTCCTGGTTCCAGCCGCATTAATCCGGTATGCAGCCTTAATATCGCTTTCTGCAGCGTCCACATTCGTGTAGGCTGCGCAATGCACAATACAATCCGGTTGATAAGAAGATATCACACGATGACACTGCTCTGAATCGGTTATGTTCAACTCGCTGCGGCCGCAGGCAAGAACACAATGTCCTGATTTAACATATGCAGAAACGATATCCTGTCCAAGCTGGCCGCCCGCTCCGGTTACCAGCACTTTCATGGCTTATCTGCCAAGCGGTCGCCGTACATTTCATTCATATACTCTCGGTATTGCCTAGACTGTATGCGAAGCCACCACTGTTCATGATTCAAGTACCATTGTACCGTCTCTTTGATTCCCGTTTCAAAATTATACTTGGGCTTCCAGCCCAATTCCTTCTTTATCTTGCTTGGATCAATTCCGTAACGCCGATCATGACCAGGCCGATCCTTGACGTAGGCAATCAGGGATTCAGGTTTGCCCAGCTCCTGCAAAATCCTTTTGACGATGTGAAAATTCGTCCGTTCATTGTTCCCTCCGATATTGTATACCTCACCATTCACGCCTTCATGAATTACCAGATCGATGGCGCTGCAATGATCTTCTACATACAGCCAATCTCTAATGTTTAGTCCATCACCATATAGAGGCAGCGACTGATTGCTCAGCGCACGGGAAATGATGAGCGGAATCAGCTTCTCCGGGAACTGATAAGGCCCATAGTTATTGGAGCACCGGGTAATATTCACAGGCAAATTGAAAGTTTCATGATACGCACGAACCAGCAGATCCCCGCCAGCCTTGCTTGCGGAATATGGACTATTCGGTGAAAGCGGCGTTGATTCAGTGAATAGTCCTGTTTCTCCCAGGGATCCGTAAACCTCATCTGTAGAAACCTGTACGAACTTAGCCACTCCATATTTTTTAGCCGCATTCAGCAAAACCTGTGTACCCATGACATTCGTATTCACAAAAATTTCCGGTTCCATAATGCTGCGGTCCACGTGAGACTCTGCTGCAAAATTCACCACCACATCTATACCCTGCTTAAATACGCGGTCTACGGCATCATGATCTGCGATATCACCCTGAACAAATGTGTAGCCTGGGTGCTGCTCTATTGATTTCAAGTTCTCCAGATTTCCTGCATACGTTAAAACATCCATATTGATAATTTCATAGCCTGGATGATGCTTGAGCATATAGTGCACAAAGTTACTGCCAATAAACCCGGCTCCCCCGGTGACAAGAAGTTTCATTCTTCTGCAGCCTCCTACTCAAAAATTCAATTCCGCATCCTTCAGCAGCGGGTGCTGTTGATCTTTATCCGAGAGCACAGGGTTGGATGTTGGCCAATCGATGCCTAATGCCGGATCATTCCATAAAATACCTCGATCATGCTCCGGAGAGTAGTACTCATCTACTTTATACAACACTTGTGTATTCGGTACCAATGTGTAGAAGCCATGAGCAAAGCCTTTTGGCACGAGCAGCTGTCTATGATTGTGTTCACTCAAAATGACTCCGGCCCATTGTCCAAAACCAGGGGATTCTTTCCGAAGATCGACCACAACATCATAAATCGCCCCGGACAAAACCCGGATCAGTTTAGTTTGCGCTTTAGTACCCAGTTGATAGTGCAGCCCTCGCAGCACGCCAGGCTCAACGGATAAGGATTGATTGTCTTGTACAAACCTGTACTTCATACCATGAGCTTTAAACAACTCTTCGTTGTAACTTTCCATAAAAAGTCCTCGGCTGTCACTGTGAATTTTTGGTTCGATATAGAATACGTCTTTAAGATGGAGAGAAGTAATGTTCATTGTTATTTAACCCTCCCTTTACCCGTAACCTTTTGAATTAAAATATTCAGCACCGTCGTCACTAATGTATGTAAAGTTGTCTGGTAAATTCACCATGGAAGTTGCCGGATTGCTTCAGCGGCAGTGGTGCACTGAAAGGCTGGGGATACGTCCTTAGCGTTTTTGTGGTTGTCGGGCTGATCGGCTGGGCAATTCAGCGCTATGTAGCACCTGTTCTGCAAAAAGCGCTTAGCAAATGGACAGACCGCAGAGGTTCCGGACTTTGGCTGCCGATCTGTTCGGTTGTAGTAGGGGGATTGCTGATCTTCCTGCTGGTCGGAACAGGGCTGAAAAATCTGCTGCCGGACAATATGACAACGCGCCTGGATGGCGCTCTTGAATGATGCACTCGAAGACGAGCCTTATAACAAAGGCATGCTGAACCGCCTCATGCAGGGCTATGAACTCCGGGGCGAGCAGGACAAAGCATATAAAGTGCCCAAGGATAATGCGTATAAGTTCAATTTGGACATTGAGTGGCATGAGAAAATGATCAACCAGGCTTTGGAACTCGGTTATCAGGCGCTCGGAGCTGGAGGTACGGAGGAAAAAGATAAGTACTTCAGAGAAGGTACAGCCACATTCGAGAAGGTGCAGGAAGGTATCAAGTATCTGGCAACACTGCCTGAAGGTCAGATGCAGGGCCGGCCATTTGAAAACACTCCGGATATGATCCTGAACACCGGTAAAATGTACTTTATGATGAATCAGCCGGAACAGGCTGCTGCGGCACTTCAGTTGGGGCTGCAGGATGACTTGTCCCAGACGGTTCATCAGGACATTGCTGCATGGTACCTGGCATCTCTGCAAAAGCAGGGCCAAGAAGATCCGGAGCTGCTGAACAAGCTGAAGCAGGTGGATCCGACCGCTGAAGAAAAGATCCAGAATTGGACTCAAATCGGATTTTAAAAAAAAGAAGGACAGGAGTCTGTAAAATAGATTGTGTAAACTCCCAAAACTTTTAAAATGAAACATAGTAGAAAGGTTGGGAGAACACATGGGACCTTGGGATAAACAGCAGCTGCGAGCTTTCATTAAGGAGAATAATCTGGTGACCGCGCAGGATGCACAAAACGCCTTGAAAGATCTGTTTGCAGAAACGCTTCAGGAGATGCTGGAGGCCGAAATGGACCAGCATTTGGGTTACGAAAAGCATGTCGTGAAGAGCAAGCAGACGACAAACAGCCGAAACGGCAAGAGAAAAAAGAAGATCACCAGTGAATATGGTGAATAGCAAATTTTGGTGCCTCGAGACCGTGAAGGTGAGTTTGAGCCGTTAGTGGTCAGGAAGCATCAGTCCAATGTGACAGGCATTGAAGACCAAATTATTGCACTTTATGCCAAAGGCGTCAGCACTCGTGAGATTCAGGACCATCTGCAGCAGCTGTACGGTCTCGATGTCTCTCCTACCTTCATCTCTAACGTGACCAACAAGATTATCCCTCTGGTGAAAGAGTGGCAGAATCGCCCCCTCCAGAGCGTGTACGCTGTGGTATTTCTGGATGCCATTCATTTCAAGGTGAGACAGGATGGGGCTATTGTCAACAAGGCCGCTTACATGGTCATTGGCATTGATTTAGATGGAAACAAAAACGTTCTGGGCATGTGGATTGGTGAGAATGAGTCTGCAAAATTCTGGCTCAGTGTGCTCAATGAATTGAAGAATCGCGGTGTTCAGGACATTCTCATTACTTGTATAGATAACCTTACGGGCTTCTCACAAGCGATTTCAGCATGCTATCCCAGCACGGAAATCCAAAAATGTATCATCCACCAAATCCGCAACTCCACCCGTTATGTATCCTACAAAGATCTCAAGAAAGTCACCTCGGATTTAAAACCGATCTACAAGGCGATGACGGAGGAGATGGCTCTGCTGGAGTTGGACCGGTTTGAGGAGATTTGGAGCGCCAAGTATCCACTCATTATCCGTTCATGGCGCAACAATTGGGATGAACTCGCCACGTTCTTTAAGTACCCGCCTGAGCTTCGCAAGCTCATTTACACCACCAATATGATTGAGAGCTACCACCGCCAACTCCGTAAAGTAACGAAAGGGAAAAGCATCTCCCCTACGGATGAATCTCTTCTCAAAATGCTCTATCTAATGACGGTCGATGTTACTCGCAAGTGGACAGGCCGAGTCCAAAACTGGGGCCAGATCCTGCTTCAATTATCCGTGTTTTATCCTGAACGGATTGGCCAGCACTTGCCCTAAAGAGCCACCTTCTCTTAACAGGGGTATTCTTGATTTAGAGTTGTAGAGTAGAAGAGCGCCTTTCCTTACAGGATTGTACGCTCCCCCCTCGCAGAACCGTGCTTGCGCTATTTACGCACACGGCTCCTCATCGGAAGTTTCACACAAGGGCCTTTCCGCCAAACACACTCGAATAAATCCTTGGTTTGGGTAGTGGATTGGCTTCCATTAGCAATAAGAACTTGTCCCAGGTATAGCTATTCCGTTGGCTTCTTCGGTTCAACCATTTAAATAGCAATCTCATTGTACCGTACCAGTATCTCGACAGCATTGGACCATTGTCTGTGATGCCGTAGTACCTGTAGTGTCCAGTGAGTTTTGCTTTGAGCTGATCTATGAGTGATTTGACCGGCAGGGTTCGATTGGCCTTTATCCATGCTTTCATTCGATTGAGGGCGGCTTGAAATTCCGTTTCGACTTTTCCCACAATAGTGGGTAAATCCTAGAAAATCGAATGTCTCCGGCTTGCCCTCTCCTCTGTTCCCTTTGTTTTGTGCAGCAAATTGGCCAAATTCTATAATCTTGCTCTTTTCTGGTGCTATCTCCAGGTTGAACTTTTTGAGCCTATCCTTAAGTTGCAGATAAAAATTTTGAGCTTCGCCTTCAGATTGGAAACAACACACAAAATCATCCGCGTAACGAACCATGTGGGTCTGGCCTCTGTATTGCTTCTTCATTCGTTTCTCAAACCATAAGTCCAGTACGTAGTGTAGATAGACATTAGCGAGCACGGGGGAGATGATTCCTCCCTGAGGCGTACCTTGTTCGGTTTGCCGAAGGACTCCTTCCTCCATCATGCCAGCTTTGAGCATACGCTGTATCAGTTGCAACAGTTTGCAGTCCTTGATACGAACCTCCAGGCATTTCATCATCCAGCTATGATCCACATGGTCAAAGAAACCAGATATATCCGCATCCACAACCCAGTTCGTTTTCTTCGTCATGATCGTCGTATTTAACATTCGCAATGCGTCGTGACAACCAAGCCCTGGTCGAAATCCAAATGAAGAGTTCAGAAAGTCCTGTTCGTATATGGCAGACAGGATTTTACTCACTCCCAGCTGAACAATCTTATCTTCGTAGGCTGGGATACCCAGCGGTCTCATCTTCTTGCTTCCAGGCTTAGGGATATACACTCGCCTGACGGGTTGAGGTTTGTAAGCCATTTGGCGCAAGGAATGATGCAGATTCTTTAAATTCATGCACAGATTCTCCTCGTATCGCGCTTTCGTAACTTCATCCATTCCCACAGCTTTGTTCCCTTTCAGTTCTTGGTGGCACATGTACAATGCTTCCTCGTCCAGAAGGTGGATTAGGCTCGTAAACTGTTCTTTGGGTCGATCTTTTGCTAATTGTGCTATCTTAACAAGTTTTGTTTCCAATTCGCTTCCACCTCTGAGTGTGGGAATTGTGTCCTTTGCCAAGGTCTTCAGATGCAGCTTCCTTTTCTCCACTGCCATTACGCAGCTTCATCGATACTACTTAGCTATCCGACTCCCTATCTCTCATTTGCTTTCCTTGCTTGGTTTTCGCTTGTACGGCATACCCAGTGGTTCTAGGGAAAGATAGGGTCTCCCGGGTTACCGCTAATTCTCGATTTATAACGTGCCAAGCTCTTAGACCCCGGAGCGCCTGTTCAAACTCACCATTGCGCTTGAACAAGTTTTGCCTTCTGTATGTGTAACTACATCGGCCAATCTCGACTAATTTTTCGAGGCTCAATCACTTCAGCTTACGCTTTCGGCCCGCTACTTTGCCGTTCTACGCTTAAAGCTATCCGTTACCGGATCGCCTCCAAGAACTAGCTACAGGATGGCTGGTTAGGCTTTATCCTGATGGGACTCTCACCCACTAGAATTAGCGACCTTGCCCGGCCGCACTACACAAACTTATTGACAGACCCAAGGACAGCTTTCGCAGCTATACTGCGGCGGCTGTCCTTTTTTTAGTGTTAGATTCTGGTTCTTGGTAATTTAACATATTTCCATTGTTAAATTACCTTTTATACGTAACATGGTATCGATTTCTACACTGATTTACTTTTCGAACTCAAGCGTAATGCTTAGTTTAAGTTCTTCAATGATACATATAAGCGTGTAATCATCTTCTTTTTCTTTAACCTTAACCAAAGCAATCGTATGAGATGACTCAGGGATAGGTTGTATATAATGTTCATGGATCTCCGATTACCAATCTTCTGCAAAGAAACTCTACCTCTTGGTGATCTCATAGAGTTTTTTATTGGCATTGATAACTATACTTGAACATTACATTCTCTATTACAATTTATTAAGAAACTCCCTGCAATTCTTACCTGACATATTATCAAGCGATGCCATAACTATTAATTTCTCCATAAGTTCATTGTTATTTATTATAAAATCTTTATTTTTATCACTAATCAAAAATCTTAAAGAATCAATGCACATTTCAAATAGTTCTTTGTCTGTAGTATCTATAAGTGATAATACTATATTTATTT
Source organism: Paenibacillus lemnae (assembly GCF_012933385.1). Classification (GTDB taxonomy): domain Bacteria; phylum Bacillota; class Bacilli; order Paenibacillales; family Paenibacillaceae; genus Paenibacillus_AQ; species Paenibacillus_AQ lemnae. Next base: position 130,451 of record NZ_JABBPN010000011.1, on the reverse strand, counting down.
CCCTTGCATCATTATCCTCTCCAAAGCAATACACTACTCTTTTTTGCCACTCTATGGACTTATCTATTATATTGTCCATGAGCACTTTCCAATCCAGTTCAGAAAATTGTTCCAATAACATCAACGCATCATTTATTCCAACATCATACCAATAATCATCTGAAGCATTCTCTCCAGACATTTCAGTTATTAATTTGTCAAATTGTTCATATTTCACAAATCCCCCTCCTCTAATTTATTGGTTCAAATCCAGGCGTTCATCATAATTAGCCTGCTTCTACTGACACACCTACTAATTCCAAAAATAATCCTTGAAAGCCATAAAGCTAATCAAGGTTTTAGATGCTAATTTTTTCAATTGAAATCCCACTCTAATACGATTTCTACACCTTCATACTCTGTTAATATTCTGAACAGAGTATCTGCTACCATAGATAAGTCTGCAAATTAATATCAAATAATGGAAATCTTTCTTGGGTCGACAGTCGTCCGTGATATAACCCGTAACAAGATTGTAGATTTCCACTTCGACAGTGGTTTTATTTGGTACCGGTAAGACTTTTCTCTCGGTCTCCAGACAAAAGAAATGTTACCTCAACTCATCAACTCGTTACACTCGGTAGCTCCCACCAATTTATTTTATTTTAAGATTATAATCTTCTCCGCGATGATTCTACATTCCTTGATAGATTTATCGAACTCCTTCCCAAAGGATTTTTCGAATATATTGAATACTACATTTGCTAGTTCATTGACAGTACTAGTGCAACTTGCTGCTTCATACACTTTTTGCGACTCAGATAAATATTCATCTTCCAGCAATGGATTAATATCTACTGGATTCCATTCGTTAATTATTTGAATGATATGATCTCTCATTTGTTGCCTTACCTCCCGAACAATGATTTTGACAATGCCTTATAAGCATCATCATATTTGCTCTTTGGAATAACAGTAACAAGCGTCCCATCGTTGGCGACAACCGCCGCGCCTTCCTCAGAGAAAAACAGATGTTTTTTTCCATTATTCTGTGAAAGTGCCTTGCCATTTTCGACCCACAATTCTGCCATTTCTTTTGTCACACCACGTTCATTCATCCTCTCCATACCATGGGAAGAAACCTTCGACCAATCAATTTTGGTTCCTGGATTTTCTACCAGTTCACCTGCTTTTCCAAAGTCATCCCCGATCTTTGCAAGAGTTTCCACACCCTCAGCCACTTCATCCACATGCTTGCCCGCTTGCGCGGCCCCTTCGCCAACCTTAACTCCTTTACCCGCTCCCTTGAACAATTTCCCTATAGGTCTGGCGGCGCCTGCGAACGGAAGCATAGAGACTATAGTAACACCTTTCTGCACGTTCGAAAGTTCTTCATTTGTCACCATACTTCTGCCGGTATAGAGTTCCACGGCTCCTTTTATCGTACCGACCACAGGGATCATATTCAGCCCCGTATCTGCTGTATCGCGGATTGTCTTATGAATGGGTTCATAGTACACCTTAAAGTTAACTTCACCTTTCATCCGGTTAAAGTTCACAAAATTCTGAGCATCGGGATTCGGTGAATCACCCATCCGCTCGAAGGTGACCGGGTCATAGCCTTCATCCAAAGCATACTGTAGAAAATCCGCCGTGCTCCTCCGAGGGCTGTACAAAATTTCTGGTCTTGTGAAAAACTCTTTCTGGTTCTTGTACTGCTCTAGCAGCTGATCTAAATTGCCGGTGTTAACGGAAAGTCGGGATCCGTTCTGTCCTTCAAAAGTAACGTTCCCTTCGTCATCTTCCTGATACTCGCCAATCAGGTCCTCCAGCTTGGACGAGCTGCTGAATTCCGCCACGGTCTGACCATCCCGATCTGTAAACAGCAGAGTATGGTCAGGGGACTTGGCATCATCTGCTGCCTGCCCTCCGTCTCCCGGCCGCGATACTTCCTCCGGTCTTGGCAGCAGCTCCGGATTCACACAATTTGGATCCAAGCTGCCATCAAGAATCTTGAACTTAATCGCCGCACGTTTCAATTCGACATGAACCTGGTGCATATGCTCCAGCGTCTGATTCATCTCACGGACTGCACGCTGGAAATCACCATAAAATCGCTCACGGGTCATTCCGTCCCACTCGCCCGACATTTGGGACAAGCTGTGGTTTAGCGCTTTATTCATGCCCTCCAAATGAAGGGCACCACGTTCAAACTGCTCCGCTACCTGCAGCAGCACCTCAGGTGGAACCAATATTCTGGACATCTCATAACCTCGCCGTAAGTTAGATAACTATCTTTTTACCATATCTACTATTAACCGGAAAAGGGTATAAAGTCCTCATTCATTCCAAAATTCCCCAAAAAACCTTGAAAGGCACGATGCCAATCAAGGTTTAGATGCTATATCTTTTCAATTAACATTTTTCTAAAAATCGCAAAATAAGCTCACTGATCTCTTCAACATGTGTTTCAAGAGCGAAATGCCCTGTATCCAGTAAATGAACTTCTGCAGATGGAATATCACGCTTGTAAGCTTCAGCTCCGGCGGGGAGGAAGGCAGGATCGTTTTTACCCCATACGGCTAAAAGCTTAGGCTGATACTTACGGAAATAAGCCTGAAATTCAGGATAAAGCGCCACATTTGTTCTATAATCAAGAATCAAGTCCAGCTGGATTTCTTCAGCTTCCGGCCGCGACATGTAAGCAATATCGAGATAATACCCGTCTGGTGAAACCAGGCTGGTATCCGCTCCATGCAGATACTGAAAGTTACGAATGGTCTCAGCGGTTAAGGAGTCGCGGCATGCCTCTCGATTATCAGGTGTTGGAGAATGCCAATACCTCTCCCAGGATCCCCATGCGTCACTAAATCCCTCAACATAAGCATTCCCATTCTGACTAATAATGGCTTGAACTCTATCCGGATGAGCTGCTGCCAAACGGTAACCAACAGGTGCACCATAATCAAATACATAAAGCACATACTGTTTGAGAGATAATGCTTCAGTAAAACCCTCTACAACTTGGAACAGGCTGTTGAACGTGAAGTCGAATTGACTGCGCGGCGGAGTGGTTGTATGACCGAATCCAGCAAGATCAGGGGCGATGACACGGTAATGTTCTGCCAGCTTGGGAATGAGGTCGCGAAACATATGACTTGAGGATGGAAACCCATGTAATAATAAAATTACTTGTCCGTCCTTAGGGCCAGCTTCACGATAAAAAACCTCGACATCTCCAACCTTTTGCTGATGATAGCTAATCTTCATCTTTTACATCTCCCTCTCATATTTAATTCTGTGTAATTGGATGGCGTTATGGTCATTGGTTTTGAACTACAGTTATCGTATACTGAAAGTACATATTTGACTAACGAATATATTGAATCACTGCTATTCCAAATTGAAATACCAAAGGGTGATCGATGTGATCGATGCATTAGAAGGGCGTCTTTTTCTGGCGTTCATTGCGTTACTTGAAGAAAAAAGCTTCAGTCGAGCTGCAGATCGTCTAGGTTATGTTCAATCCACAGTGACCACACATATCCAGCAGTTAGAAAAAATAAGCGGACAGAAATTGTTTCATCGCTATCCGCGAGGGATTGAGCTTACGGAGGCGGGAAAGGTATTTTCCAAATATGCATATCAGTATGTTCATTTCGTTGAATCTCTTGAAGAAAGTATGCATGCACTGGATCAGCCCCGCGGAACGATACGCCTTAGAACACAGGAGTCTTTTTTTCTTACACGGATGCTTCCGTTTGTACAGAAATACACAAGAAAGAATCCAGGCGTGGATTTACGTATAGAGCAAGGATCTTATCAAGACATCCTAAAGGGTGTACTCGATTTTGAGCTGGATTTTGGAATTGTTCCTCAGAATCCGGATCGCCATGATATTCTGTTCTATCCGCTTCTGGAAGAGACGATTGTTTTTGCTGCCTCTGAGGATGTAGACCGGAAAGTGAGAAAATCCGGGGTTCAGATTCTGAACGACGAGCTTTTCATCAGCAGCGGCACCTCTTGTTTGTACCATACATCTGCTGTAGAGGTTTTGAATAATGCAGGTATTACGGTTAAGGATGCGCTGGAGCTGCCTAGTCTTGAGATGATTAAACAGTACGTGAGCTGTGGAAAAGGGTTTGCCTTAGTCCCTGAAATCGCGATCAACACCGAGCTGGAAAATGGCAAATTAAAGATGCTTCCGTTTCATTCCAAAATGAGTTTCTCGCATGGACTCATTGTTCATAAAAATCGTGAGCTCGGTTTTACTGCGAAAAGCTTTCAATCTGAAATGCTGCGTTTCTTAAATCCTTGATTTATATAGACTGAAGTTAAAAGTTACCGTTCTGGATGGCTGCGATGGCAAGTTTCTTGTGACCGCTGTTGCATCTCCCGAATCACTTGTCACCTCCGCTAACTCTAACGGACTGTATGTCCGTTAGATCCGTTACCGCATTCACTCGGTCACCTTCACATGCCTTTCTTTTATCTTTTTGAATCAACATTCACCATTTCAAAGAACTTTTTCAATCCATTGTTGGGCCAAGTAAATCCTATGCCTGTACATACTATATTCTTCTATACTAGAAAAAGGATGTGGCAACAACTTGAAAGAATGAACATATCCTTTTTTATGAGGCGTAGGCTCAAAATATCTCACTGCACATGAGAAGGACGATTCCTGATCAGCTCCCGGTTATCCCACAGCTGCTTCCGCAGATTGGATTTCGATCCCTCTATCTTGAAATGGGGAACTCCATGTTCCTTAGCAATGGGAACGCAGCTGACGGTAGCCTCATGCGAATTGGCGGTGAGCAGCATGAACAATGCATTCGCGCGGCGAAGATGCGGGTGTACGCGGTCTGGGTTTCGCCCGGTGTCATGGACAAGGGCTGCGCCCGTCTCGGTCACGACAGATTCAAACCATTTGGCTAACCCGCCAATAATAACGATGGTGCAGCCCTCCAGATAGCGGTTCGTTTCCTCGTGTTTCGTGACTTTGGGACGAGTAGTGGACTTTATTTTTAAAGAAGATTCTGTGTGCTGCATCTCGGTAGAACCAAAAAGTTTGGACAGCCTGGCATATCTTCCGTCAATGGCCACATTAAAGAGACAAGGGTCCCCATCCTTGGGCTCCTGCATGGCAACATCTTTCTCATGAATCGGAAAACGAAGCTCCGGGTTGTTCATGTCCACACAGTAGTATGTAAAATGCTCGCCTAACTCCACATATCCCATAAACTGCTGGATCGGCGCGCGGGCATCATCTCCTTGGAGCAGCAAGCGAATATAGTAGGAGGAAGATCCGTCCTCCCGCTGCTGAGGATCACACTGCACTTCTGCTTCATGCTCTAATCCGATACTGTTCACCATGGACTCTGTAATATTAAAGGTCTCGTGGTTCTCCAGCACGATATAGCCCCCGTGATCTCTGCGGTAGAAGGTACCGGAGTAATGGTCATTGCGCTCTTCCTGGCTTTTGGGAGACTCCTCTGCACCCTCTGTGACCTTATCCTTCAAGGGATCTGGTGTTGGCGTCTCTTTCTCAAGCTCCGGCTGATGGGCCGCAGGCGCAGGGGATTGAGGGAATGCAGGGGATACGATATCATCCATTTTTTGAAAATAAGACTCTAACGCATTGACCAACAGCATGGAGTCACTGATTCTCTTGCGAATGTCATCCTTGCCCTCCAGCTCCTGCTTCTCCCGTAATACTGCAAAATAACGCTCTGCATCTGCATGCAAAATATCAGTTATATGCTGCAGGGCAGCTGCCGGCTTGGGCGGGCTTTTCTTCTCATGCTCCAGCGATTTCACTTTGGTCTTCAGCTGCAGGACCAGCTCATCACTTTGGGCTTTGAGGTTCTGCTCGTTATGCTGCAGCTGCTGAATCATTCTGCTGGAGTGCCGTAATTCACCCTCTACCTGGACTTTGGCGCGCTCAAGCGAATAGACTCTCTTTTTCTCCGAATCATATTGTTCCTCCAGTTCGCGCAGCTTCTTGTGCTGTTCCCGGTATTGGCTCTCCAGGTCATGATGCTCATGAGAGAGACGCTGATGGCTTTTCTCCAGCTCTTTGATTTGTTTGCGAAGCCTTTCAGACTCCAGCTCGGCTTTCTGGCGAAGGTCCCGCTCTCTGGCGACAAGTGCTTTTTCTTTATCTTTCACGGGTTCTGCTTTTTCCTTAGCGGGTTCTATGCTCTCTCTGGTGCTGGCAATCAGGCTTGCCGCTGACTGGAGATCCGGATGCTTCTTCACGGGGTCCACCTGCTCGGCGTCCATCTCATGTAACCTTTGCTGGATGGCCTCATGCTCATCAGGAAAAAAACGCAGGGACCAATAATAATGCCATTTTCCATACTCCTGTACCCAGTGGCTTTCGGCTGTCAGATGTTCTTCCGCAGTGATGTGATCGGCGTCCTTGAATAAAGGAAGGATGATCGTGAAAATCGCCTGAATAGCCTTGGCTTTGTTCTGACCTTTCGCGATGCGTAGTCGCAGCAGCTGGATCAGAGTAGCGTCCGGAAAAGGCTGATCCGAGGGTGCTTTTATTTTAATGTTCAGTATATCGGTTAGAAGCCTCTTTTGCCGGTCGGATAGTTCAGTTAATAATAGGCCGAGTTGCCGGTATGGAAAGGGTTCAGACATCTGCTTCATCATCACAGACTTGAATCGATCCCCCTGTTCGATTTTTATATCATCGTCAGCCATAAAACCTATAAGTCTGCCAGCCCATTTATTTTTCATAACCTGCCTCCACAGTCAAAAATTTCAAAATAAAAACCACAGAAAGCATCCCAAACTAGACGATGCCTACTTCGAGATGCTTCATGGTGATTGAGAGCTTTATCCTATTGGAATTATTATATAATATGGGATTGATAGAAGAAAGAGGACCTTGAGGACCCTTTATTCGCAGGGGAATGGCTCATATGTGAGGCCAGGATCTTCATAACGTTTCTTCATATAAAATATTACCCAGACGGTCTGTAAAACGCAGTGTGAGTTCGGGTGTGGGATTCCAGATGCGTTCATCCTGTACGATGACGTATTTTTCACCGCTGTACTCGTAATATTGTGGCTCCTGATCGATGGTTATCGTGTACATATTCGCATCTTGCAGAACGTCCTCGTTTTCAATCATCAAGCCGACATTTCCTTTTTGGAGTCCTCCAAAGGTGATATCGTTCTTCACAATATCTTTTGTTTCACTATACTTATCTCCCTCATAAACAAAAACTCTCTTCTTGCTGAAGATAAAATATTTGTTGGCATCTGCTTCTTTTACGTATGCGTCCTGGATATTGTGCTGCTTGATGAATTTGGCAATATCCTCATTGGTTATCCCAATGATTATGTCCGTGTAATATTGTACTAGCAGTACGACAAGCACGATTATGGGGATAAGCAGGATATAGATGACTTTTTTCATGGGTACCTCTTTCAACCTCTTTTCTAAGTTAGACGAGGGCAGCGAGATCAAAATAGCTATTTTCTTTTTATATTAATTTTTAAAATTAATATGATGAACAGCGCAAGATAGGCATACCCCATTTTTATATAGAGTGAAGCAATACCAGCGAGTGATGCAGGTTTGTCGAAAAATATAAAATAGCCCAAGTACAAAAGATACAAAATCGCCCCGAGTAGAGCAATATTAATCACCTTAGTCATTATTTCGCTCCTTGCCTAATTGCTGTACTTTTAAGTTCATTTCATATCACCTTACTCCAGCACCTGACGCATGTACGCGATCAGTCCCTCACGCAGATCTTCATCCTGCAGCGCATAATGGATGCTCGTCTCGATAAACCCCTGCTTCTCCCCCACGTCATGGCGCACGCCGTCAAAATGGTACGCAAGAATCCGATCCTTCTGCGACCAGGCGGACAAGGCATCGGTCAGCTGGATCTCTCCGTTCTTACCGGCTTCCTGAGCCTCCAGAATCTCAAAAATATCCGGCGGCAGAATATACCGTCCCATAATCGCCAGATTTGACGGAGCCTCCTCGCGCAGCGGCTTCTCTATCAGCCTTACGGTTTCGTAGATTCTCTCTTTCAGCAGACGTCCGTCCACGATGCCATAGCGCCCTACTTGCTCCCACGGTACAGGCTGCACACCCACAATAGCACTGCCGTAGTGATCATAGACGTCCATCATCTGCTTCAGGCAGGGCACCCGGGATTCGACGATATCGTCACCCAGCAGGACGGCAAACGGCTCATCGCCGATAAATTTGCGCGCACACCAGATGGCGTGTCCAAGACCTTTGGGCTCTTTTTGCCGGATGTAGTGAATGTCTGCCATTTCAGAAGGGCGCCGCACCTGCTCCAGCAGGCCCCATTTCCCTTGTTCTGCGAGGTTGTGTTCCAGCTCAAAAGAGGAGTCAAAATGGTCCTCAATCGCCCGCTTCCCCTTACCTGTCACGATAATAATATCTTCAATCCCGGATGCGACGGCTTCTTCAATAATGTATTGAATGGTCGGCTTGTCCACAATGGGCAGCATCTCTTTTGGCATCGCCTTGGTAGCAGGCAGGAAGCGCGTGCCGAGCCCCGCAGCGGGGATAATCGCTTTTCGTATATGCATAGGTTTTCAGTCTCCGTTTCGTAGGTTTTCCAGTTGGTGACATTGTATCATGGGGATGTTGTGCTGGTATACTGGATGAAAGAGCGGCCGCCTCAGGCTGACGCAGACCAAAGGAGAATTTCATCATGAAAGAGCGGGACCTCTATTTTGATAACCTCAAATTCATTCTGATTCTGCTGGTCGTCACGGGGCATTTCATCGAGCCTTTTAACACCGAACGCACGGTCGGAACACTTTACCAATGGATCTATTCGTTTCATATGCCGCTGTTTATTTTTACAGCCGGTTACTTCTCCAAAAACATCCGTTACCCAAAATACTACGTACAGCTCGTATCCAGCCTCGTTGTGCCGTATTTCCTATTTGAGACGCTGTACACGTTGTTTGATTATTACACTCAGGGACTGGACAAGCTGGATTTCACCTATTTTTATCCGTACTGGATTCTGTGGTTCATGTTCAGCATGATGCTGTGGAAAATGCTACTGCCTTACCTGCTCATCCTCAAGCACCCGCTGTGGATTACGATATCGATGTCTGTCATGCTGGGCTATTCGCTTGATGTGGACTATTATGCGAGCATATCGCGCACGCTGTACTTTTTGCCTTTCTTCATGCTGGGCTTCTTCTTCAAAAGAGAGTGGCTGGACTTGTTGAAAACGCGGCGTGTGCAGCTCATGTCCTTCTTGGTGCTCGCCGCTGGTGCTGTGCTGCTGTACGGGCTGATGCCGATCCTGCCTACAGGCTGGTTTTATGGCGCAATGCCATACCTGGCGCTGGATCTGGAGATGTGGTATGCCGGGATCTACCGGGTGCTGACCTACGGATTTACGGTATTAATGGGGTTGTGCGTGCTCTCGCTGATCCCATCATCCAGGCAGCCTTTTACGGACCTCGGCGTCAACACCATGTATGTCTTTCTGCTGCATGGATTTCTGGTCAAAGGGATGCTGTATGCCGGTTATTTTGAGACTTTCAATTCTACGGGCGGCAAAATCCTTCTGATCGGAATCGCGGTGGCGGTAACCTGCATACTGTCCTCGTCCTGGATCAAGCGCGGCTTTGGATGGCTGGTCGAGCCAAACTATGGCTTTCTATTTAAAGAGCGGATTCGGCGGCGATCTAAAGAGGTGCGGAAGAAAGAGGAGTTTTAAGTTTAGTTTTAGTTAAGTATTCGCTCTACACGGCAGCAAAAAGGCCTTTCCGGCGGCGGCAGCACAGCTGCTTCCGGGGAAGGCCTTTGTTGAGTTCTCGTTACCTGGTGCTGCATGGTGCGGTTAACGTTCCGGGGGCGGAGCCGGTCGAGCGGCGGACAATCAGCTCTGGCGGCAGCACAATCCGCCGGGCGGCAGGATCACCCTGCTCCGACAGATCCCGGACGACCAGGTCAACCGCCAGCCGGCCCATCTGCTCAATCGGCTGGGCAATTACGGTCAGCGGCGGGTCTGTCACACTGGCGAGGATGGTATCGTCAAAGCTGACGATCGAGCAGTCCTCAGGGATGGACAGCCCCAGCTCGCGGACCGCACGCAGTGCGCCGATGGCCAGCAGGTCATTACAGCAGAACAGTGCTGTCGGACGGTCCGGTCTCTCCAGCATGCCCTTGGCCTGCTGGTACCCGTCCTCGATCGTAGGCTCACATGAGATGATCCGGTCTCCCGGCACCTTCAGTCCCCGAACCGCGGCAGCTTCAACAAACCCGCTTACCCGTTCGCTGCTGCTCGTGACCCGCTCACTCTCGGCCAGTACCGCAAGCCTGTCGTGGCCCATATCCATGAGATGATCTGCTGCCAGCCTGCCGCCGTCCAGGTCATGGACCCGGACGCTGTTTGCGCCGAAGCCGGGATGATCCCGTGCGATGAGCGCAATGGCAATAGCATGATCCTGAAGCGATGCGAGCAGCTCCTCATGCGAAATCCCGGTGCCGATGATAACCCCGTCGACCTGCTTCTGCTTCAGCAGGCTGACATATCGTTTCACTTTATCTTCCTTATTATCTGTGCTGCAAATGACCACACTGTATCCGAGCTGATGCCCCCTGTCCTCCACCGAACGTGCAATTTCGGCAAAAAACGGGTTGGAGATGTCGGGGACGAGCAGCCCGAGGGTGTAGGTTTTTTTGCCGGCCAGGGCAGATGCAATCGCGTTCGGGCGGTAATTCAGGCGCTGCATGATATGCAGCACTTCTTCACGCCGTTCCCGGCTGATCTTGCCCTTGCCGTTGATGACATGAGAGACCGTGGCAATGGAGACGCCCGCTTCACGCGCAACGTCATAAATCGTCGCTTTTATCATCGCTGTGCCCCATTTGTTAAATTTATGCATTTTGTATATTATGCGCTTTCACGGTCTGCCTTGCAAGAAATTTCGTGACGCTGGTTCTAACGCATCAGCCAGTCATGATCCGGGTCGTTGCGGAACTTCCAGATCCGCTTGGGCCCTGCCATCACATTGAGGTAATACACATCATAGCCCGGCGGTGCTGAAACAGGGTGATAACCTTCCGGTACCATAACCGCCTCACCGTTCTTCACTGCCATCGTTTCGTCGATACTGCGGTCGTCCGTGTATACACGCTGAATGGCAAAACCCTGCTCCGGCTGCACCCGGAAATAGTACGTCTCTTCCAGTAGAGACTCTTCCGGCAGCTGGTCACGGTCATGCTTGTGAGGCGGGTAGCTGGACCAGTTTCCGCTGTCGGTAAACACCTCCACCACCAGCAGGCTGTCCGCCGGTTCCTGTTCCGGCAAAATATTGTGCACCAGGCGCGACATGCTGCCGCTGCCGCGGTGCTCCACACCGACATGCTCCGGTGCAATCAAGCGTGCCTCGTGTCCGCCCTGTCCGGGGGCGAGGCATACGGCCAGCTCCAGTTCGGTCAAAGCAGTAACCTCATACGATTGCTCCGAGGGAACGTACACGGTAAACGGCGGTATTTTCTCAAACACACTCATCCGCTGGCCAATGTCGCTCCAGGTCTGCGACCCTGCCGTCACATCAGCGCGGCCGGACAGCAGCACCAGTGCTGCTTCCTGATCACCTGTCACCTGACTCAGCTTCTGTCCTTCTTTCAGACGATACACCTCAAACCCTACATACTCCCATCCCGCACTCTCCGGCGTGATGGACAGCACCCGTCCATTCTGATCCGGCGCTGTGGGAGGTACGATGAAATCTGGCATGTTGATCTCCTCCTTGTTGGAATGCTGCTGGGCTTTCGCCCAGCAGCTAATCAGATTGTTGCTGTGTGCTTATGTGCTGTAGTGCTGTTTGAGCCGCCACAGCACTTGATCAGTTGCTCATCACTCTTAAACACCCGCTAACGGACTGTATGTCCGTTAGCTTACTAAATGTGCTAGTTTTAGGCCTCTAACGGACTCAGTGTCCGTTAGATTGCTGGCCCCCCTCTGGAGCGGCAGGTTACTGACTACCTGAACTTTCCCGTTCGCACCATCGGTACCATCGGCGCCATCTGCATCATTTCGCACCACTTGCATCACTAGCGTCATTCGCACCATCGGTACCTGTTAGCACGACTTGCGGCACTCGCGCCCTCCGGATCTCTTGCGCCAGTAATTCGCACCATTGCACCATCCGCCGCACTTGCACCAATCGTGCCATCCGCAACACTTACATCATCCAAGTAACTTATATCACTCGCATCATGCGCCTCGCTTACTTTACTAGCGCACTTCACATCACTTGCATCACTCGCAACTCTTGCTTCATACGTGCACACGCATCACTTGAGCCACTTACGCGGCGCTGCTCTAGCTCACCGAGATGCCGCTGGCCAGCTCGGCCAGCTTCACGGGGCGCCCCTCAGCGAGGGACCGCTTGGCGGCGAGCGCGATCAGCTCGGCCTGCAGGCCGTCGTGTCCGTTGACCGGCACCGGGGTACCGTGCTGCAGACTTTCGATGAACTGCCGCGTCTCGTTGATGTACGCTTCGGTGTAGCGTTCCAGGAAGAAGTACAGCGGCTTGTCGCGCGTTACGCCTTCCGGTCCGCTGACGACGGCGGTACTCGGGTAATCGTTGTCGGCGGATACGTTGCCGCCGGAACCGAACACCTCGACACGCTGATCATAACCGTACACGGCCTTGCGGCTGTTATCGATCACGCCAAGCGCTCCGTTTGCAAACCGCAGTGTGGTGATCGCTGTATCGATATCACCCTGCTCGCCGATGGCGGGATCTACCAGCACCGCGCCCTGGGCGTACACTTCCACTACTTCGCTGCCCGTAAGAAACCGCGCAATATCAAAATCATGGATCGCCATGTCCATAAACAGGCCGCCGGACACTTTAATGTAATCCGGGTGCGGCGGATTCGGGTCACGGGAGGTGATCTTGATCAGATGCGGATCCCCGATCTTTCCTTCTGCCACGATCTCCTGCACCCGGCTGAAGTTATGGTCAAACCGGCGGTTGAAGCCGATCTGCAGACTTACACCGGCAGCTTCAACAGCAGCCAAAGCTTCACGTGTCTGATCCACACTCATACTCACCGGCTTCTCGCAGAAAATATGCTTTCCGCTGGCCGCCGCTTCCTTAATCAGCGGCACATGCGTATCGGTGGAGGAACAGATAAACACCGCATCGATATCCGGATTTCCGATAATTTCGCTGCTGTCATTCGTCACCACAGGAATACCGCGCTCTGCGGCCCAGGCCCGCAGCTCGTCACCGGCGAACAAGTCGCCGATGGCTGCAATGTCTGCGCCCGGAATGCGCAGCAGATTATCCCCATGAATTTTGCCGATCCGGCCGGCACCGATAATTCCGATTTTAATGGCTTTCATGTCCATGTCTCCTCTGCTTGAAGCGGCTGCCAGCTACCAGCGCGCCGTCACCATTTTCTTACGAGTATAAAACTCTACACCGTCTGTACCGTTCGCATGCAGATCCCCATAGAAGGAATTTTTCCAGCCGGAGAACGGGAAGAACGCCATCGGTGCAGGAACGCCCAGATTCACACCCAGCATACCCGCATCGATATTCTCACGGAACTGGCGCACATCGCTGCCATCCTGCGAGAACAGGCACGCGCCGTTTGCGAACTCCGAGCGGTTCGAGAGCTCAATCGCTTCTTCCAGTGTTTCTGCACGCATGACAGACAGCACCGGTGCAAAAATCTCATCCTTCCAGATTTTCATTTCACTGGTTACTTCATCAAAAATCGTCGGACCGACGAAATATCCCGTACCGTCTACTCCCTCATCGCCGCGTCCGTCACGAACCAGTTTCGCGCCTTCCTGCTCGCCCGCTTCAATGTAGGAGAGTGTGCGCTCCTTATGCGACTGACGAATCACCGGGCCGAGGAACACGCCTTCTTCTGCGCCATTGCCCATGGTGATTTCATCTGCAGCCTGCTTCAGCTTGGCCATCAGTGGCTCAGCAACATCACCCACCGCCACGACCACAGAGCATGCCATGCAGCGCTCACCGGCAGAGCCGAAGGCCGCACTGACAATCTGATTCACAGATGCATCCAGATCCGCACTCGGCATCACGATGCTGTGATTTTTCGCGCCGGCGAGGGCCTGCACACGCTTGCCGTGAGAGGAAGCTGTTTTGTACACATACTCTGCTACCGGCTGGGAGCCGACGAAGGAAACGGCAGCAATGCCTGGATGCTCCAGAATGCCGTTCACCACATCATGCGCGCCATGGACAATGTTCAGGACACCGTCCGGCAGTCCTGCTTCTGCGAACAGTTCCGCCAGCCGCTGAGCCAGAAGCGGCGTGCGCTCGGACGGCTTCAGCACAAAGGCGTTGCCGCAGGCAATGGCGAGCGGGAACATCCAGCACGGTACCATCATCGGGAAGTTAAACGGCGTAATGCCTGCCACAACCCCGATCGGATACCGGTACATGCCGGATTCCAGGTTGGTGGCGATGTCCGGCAGCTGCTTGCCCATCATCAGGGTAGGCGCACCAGCTGCAAACTCAACACATTCAATGCCGCGCTGCACTTCGCCGTATGCTTCAGCGTAGCTCTTGCCGTTCTCCGCCGTAATCAGGCGGGCCAGCTCTTCCCAATGCTCAACCAGCAGCTGCTGGTATTTGAACAGGACACGCGCCCGGCGCGGTACAGCCGTTCTGCCCCAGGCCCGGCCCGCTTTCGCGGCGGTTTGTACGGCATGATCTACCTCTTCCTTGCTGGAGAGCGGTACATACGCGAGAATCTCTTCCGTGGCCGGATTGTAGACCGGCTCGGTTTTCCCCGATTGGGATGGAATAAACTGTCCGCCGATAAAATTGCTGAGGGTCTGCACGTCCTGCGCTGCCCCGGATTGTGTTTGCTTTGTCATGTCTGATTGGCCCCTTTCAAAATAAACGCTGAATGAATAAATAGAATACTGCCTCATTCTCAGGAATTCGCTGTAATCTCACCGCGCTTGCAGCGCTCAATATACTCATGAACGTCATCACTGGTCGGCATCGCATCTGAACAGCTGTGGCTGGAAATTACGATGCTCGCTGCCGCACTGCCGAACTCCATGCTGCGCTGGATACTCCATCCCTGCATCAAACCGTACAGGAATCCTGCTGCATAGGAATCCCCTGCCCCGAATGTCTTAATCACCTTGGCCGGAAAGCTTTGCGCTGTATGGCTGGCTCCATCTCGTGTATACGCGATCGAGCCCTCTTTGCCATGCTTGATAATGACGATCCGCGCCTGATAATCAAACCACTTCGCCGCCGTGATGTTGTCATCGCGCTCCGGATTGCCTCCGAACTGTTCCATCATGTCGAATTCTTCGCGTGTGCCGAGGATAATATCGCATTTTTCAGCTGCTAGGTTGTAATAGGTCGCTGTTTCCTGCGGAGATTTCCACGTATATGGACGATAGTCCAGATCGAACGCGATCACCGCGCCATGCCGCTTAGCGTAGTCGAGTGCCAGGAACACTGCTTCACGCGATGGGCTGGCTGCAAGTGCCGTCCCGGAGATCAGCACCATTTTGGCAGAAGAGATCAGCTCTTCATTGACCTCACCCGTCTCCAGCAGCAGGTCAGCGGCGTTGTCACGATACATCAGGATACTGCAGTCGGTTGGACTCTTGATCTCGGTAAACGCAAGGCCTGTTACAGCCCCCGTCCGGTCGGTCGTCACACCCTTGGTTTCAATGCCGTTGTCCTCCAAATATTTCGTAATAAAACGCCCCATCTGATCGTCCGCCACCTTACCCACAAACCCTGTTGCAAGGCCCAGGCGTGACATGCCGATACAGATATTGGCCGGGGACCCGCCCACATATTTGGTAAACGTGACCGTCTCCTCCATCGGCCGGTTGATCTCATTGGCATTCAGGTCGATACACAGCCTCCCTACCGCGATAAAATCCAGCGGCTTGGAAGCATTAAACGTAACCTCGCTCATCCATAAACCTCCTGTTCTATAATCCAAAATATTTTCATATTTCACCTATCCACATCTTCATAAGGCTTCTTCCAGCCTGCTCTTGTTCACGCCTGCTGTGACTTAATACCCGTGGTGTCCAGACTGTTCAAATACGCCAGCGCCCGCTCTGCATACTCTCTTGCCGGATGCAGCGCAGGGTCCTGCTCACCTTCCAGCATCGCCCATCCGCTGTAACCCCGCTGCTCAAGCTCTGCCATGATCGGAGCAAAATCGATGCAGCCGTCGCCCGGTACGGTAAACACACCCCGGCGGATACAGCTCACAAAATCACAGCTGTCCCGGTGTGCCAGTTCCAGCACATCCAGCCGGATATCCTTCAGGTGGATATAGGCAATCCGTTCATAATGCTTGCGGAGCAGCTCCAGCGGGTCACTTCCGCCATAGTAGGCATGCCCTGTGTCATACAGCAGGTGCACAAGCGCTGGATCTGTCATGGACATCAGCCGGTCAATTTCTGTCGGCTGCTCCACAACGGTGCCTCCGTGATGATGGTATGCCAGCTTCATGCCATAGCTTGCAGCGATTTCCCCGGCCTGGTTGAGTCCCTCAGCCAGGCTTTCCCATCCATCATCATCGAGCCGGAGTACCACGCTCTCCATGGGCGACCGGCGGGGGTCAAAATGCAGCGATCCGCCCACCTCCGCCGTACTGATCACCTTGCTGCCGAACCCTGCCAGAAACTCCGCATGGCGGCGGTAATCTTCCAGCTCCTGCCGCCTGTAATCCGGATCGGAGAACAGCACCGACTTCCACTGGGAAACCAGCTGAATGCCGCGGGCATCCAGTTCCTGCTTCAGCTTGGCCGGATCCTTCGGAAATTTCCTTCCCATCTCGGTACCGGTCAATCCAAGAGAAGCAATATCGTCCACAATCATCTCAAACGTCGTCTCATCACCGTGCTCCCGGACATCCTCGCCCACCCAGTTAATGGGATGCACGCCAAGCTTGAACAGCCTGTTGTTCATAAACAGCGCTCCTTTACTTTGGTTTAGTAAGGTTTTGCTTCCTTGCTCCGGGCCGCCATCTCGCGCTGGGCGTCCGTTACCTTCGCAGAAGTCGATACCTCCGGCACTTCTACACGCCACCAGGATTCGTAGCCGTCGGTATTGGTCCCCGGCACAACCGGAATCTCGATCAGGGTCGTCACCGTCTCCTGCTGTGCCTGCGCCAGCGCCTGACGCAGCTCTTCCGGCGTGCCGGCCTTGTACGCCTTGGCGCCAAGCGCCCGGGCATGGGCAGCAAAATCAATCGGCAGGTAGTCGCCGGTCAGCCGGCCCGTACCTTCCTCACGGACGCGGAATTCGTTGCCAAATCCGTCACTGCCGTTGCCCCGCTGGAGATTATGAATGCACTGGAAGCCGTGGTTGTCGAACAGCAAAATGGTGATCTTTCGTTTCTCCTGCAGACTGGTCACCATTTCCGAATGCATCATCAGATAGCTGCCGTCGCCTACCATCGCGTATACTTCGCGTTCTGGTTCGGCAAGCGCTGTGCCAAAGGCGCCGCTGACTTCATACCCCATGCAGGAGAAGCCGTATTCCATATGATAGGTTTTCGGTTCCGCCGGTCTCCACAGACGG
The DNA here is from genome assembly GCF_012933385.1 of Paenibacillus lemnae. Taxonomy (GTDB): domain Bacteria; phylum Bacillota; class Bacilli; order Paenibacillales; family Paenibacillaceae; genus Paenibacillus_AQ; species Paenibacillus_AQ lemnae. The sequence goes on along the minus strand of NZ_JABBPN010000011.1, from coordinate 112,871 downwards.
TGCAGGTCGCCCGGCAGGCTTCCCGCGGCACACACAATGACTGAAGACGGATCAATGCTCTCATTGATCACGCCCAGCGCTCTCGTCTGGGCCAGTCCGTCCGGATGCTCTGCCGCATACAGACGGTCTACCTCACGGTCCCACTCTTCCTTCAATGCGGCTATCTCGCCGTCTCCATAACCGGACACGTAATTTTCTTCCGACAGCTTGGCATGCAGGGCAGACAGCCCTTCTTTGGCATCGGCGAGGAAAGCTTCTCCGCCCAGCTTGGCGCTGTCTGCACCGTTCACATTCAGATTCAGAAAAGATACGCCTTCCCGCTGAAAAGCCCACTTGGAGGAAGTGGTGAAATCGGAATAGCGGGTGCCAATGCCGATGATGAGATCGGCTTGTGCAGCAATACGGTTCGCGGCCAGTGAACCGGTCACGCCCATCGCCCCTAAATTCAGCGGATGATTCCAGGGCAATACACTCTTACCAGCCTGTGTTTCCGCTACCGGAATACCAAAGGCCTCCGCGAAGGCAGCCAGCTCACCGGTGGCATCACTGTAATGCACGCCTCCGCCGGCAATAATGAGCGGCCGCTTGCTGGATGTTATGCGCGCTGCTGCACGCTTCAAGCCTTCCACGGACGGCGGGCGCCGGTCGATGATATGCACCGTCTTCTCAAACAAGGCGTCAGGGTAGTCATAGGCCTCTGCCTGCACATCCTGCGGCAGCGCCAGGGTCACCGCTCCCGTCTCTGCCGGATCGGTGAGCACCCGCATCGCCTGCCTGGCGGCCGTAATGAGCTGCTCCGGCCGGGAAATCCGGTCCCAGTACCGGCTGACCGGCTTGAAAGCATCTGCGGCCGACACGGTATAGTCGGACGGCGCTTCAATCTGCTGCAGCACCGGGTCCGGCTGGCGGCAGGCGAAGTTATCGCCAGGCAGCAGCAGCACCGGAATCCGGTTTACAGTTGCGGTAGCTGCCGCTGTCACCATATTCAGCGCACCCGGGCCGATGGAGGATGTGCAGGCCCAGATCTGGCGGCGGTTTTTCTGCTTGGCATACGCAGCTGCGGCGTGCACCATGCCTTGTTCATTTTTGCCCTGCACAAAGACCAGATCTCCTGCACTGCGCTCCAGGGCTTCGCCGAGGCCGGTCACATTGCCATGTCCGAATATCCCCATGACGCCATGCACGAACTTCGTTTCCACCCCATCGACAGAAATATATTGAGCATCCAAAAATTTTAGCAGCGCCTGAGCCATCGTTAATCTTGTGGTCGTCAACCGGATCATCTCCTTTTTAACTGTGTATCATTTTATCTATGAATTAAGCGCTTAACCCTAAATACGCAAGCGCCTGAATCCATCTAGGATTAAGCGCTCTACTGCTATGTGTATGATTTAATGACTGCCCAGCATCCCTTTTAATTTCATGATTTCCACCCCGGCCAGCATCATAATGCCTGTACCATGGTTGTCATTCACTACGGTCAGCAGGTCAAACTTGTAGTAGTCACCAGTGAAGGAATATCGCGATCCGCTGCATACGCCGTGCACACTGCCGCGTCGGTCGATAGCTTCTCCCGTCAGTCCCTGCCATGCGCGGAGAGCCGCATCTGCGAAGGGAGCCGGATCTTCCAGCCAGCCAAAGCGTACGCCTCTCGCAAAAGCATAAGCAAACATGGCCGTACATGAGGCTTCTTCATAGGCATCCGGGTCAATAATTACCTGTCTCCACAATCCTGATGCTCCTTGGTAGGATGCAATACCAGCGCACAGTTCCTGGAAGAATGACAGCAGTGCCGGACGATCTTTATGATCTTCCGGAAGCCGCTCCAGCAGCTCCGACAGGGAGAACAGGCTCCATCCGTTGCCGCGGCCCCACGGAACCCGTGTAGCCTTTCCGTACTTGAAGTCGTACACATGGCTCATCGTGCCTTCCTCCGGCATAAACAGATACTCCCGGTACCGCAGAAATTGATGAGCCGCTTCGTCCAGATAGGAATGGTCACCCGTAATCAGTGCGTAACGCGACAAGAACGGTGTGCTCATGTACAGATCATCCGCCCACATCGTATCTGCGGAATATTCACCAACACACAGCCTATAAAAAGCACCATCCTCACGCCGTTCCAGGCGGTTTATCATAAAGTCAGCGATAACCTCAGCCACTTTTAAATAATCGTGATTGCCGCTTTCTGTGTACGCCTCCAGCATGGCAGAGCCGAAAGAGCCGCAGTTATCCAGCATCTTGATCAGCACGAGCTGGTGGTTGATGGATGGAAAACCGTAGGTATCCCGATCCCACACCGAGTAGGCATACCATGCGGTACAGATATCGATATGCGCCCGGGCATAATCCGCAATATCCTTACGTCCCAATGCACGCGAAGTCTGAAGCAGACCGTACATCGTCACCCCCAACGGATAATCCCAGCGGCCAAAGTTCGTGGCAGTACCGGAAGTCCACTTGTTGCTGAGCATTGCATTCTCATAGAACGGCCGTACCCGCCGGTCCGGTGCATCCAGCGACCAGCCGGACAAGCCATCTCCGTCTGCCCTCTCAAAAAGTCTGCGAACCGACATCACATCTTTCGGTTCTTCCTGCACTTCAGCAGACAGCGGTCCTGCATACAGCCAGGGAGACGGCGCTCCGTGTACCGGTACCGGAAGCACAAATTCCAGCTGTGTGCTTCCGCTGTGCGCCTGAAGCTCGAAGCCCCATTTGGATGCCCCGCTCCCGCTGTCACACCTTACCAGCAGATCACCCCGGCAGGCTGCGGCGGGCAGCTCACATTGCAGCTCACCTGCATCCTGCGTTTCCAGCACAGCATGACCGTCGATCCAGATGGTCGTACGCCCTGCCGTGTGTCCTGTGAGTTCCACCGTTTCCACACCGGATGGAACTTCAAGGCGAGACCAGGCATATCCCGTGACGGCCAAGCCGTCTGCCGGTATGCCGAATATCCGTTCCAGATTACGTTTAGCTGCGGCTTCATGGCTCCAGCCGGTTACAGGCAGCCAGGACAGGCCGCTCTCTTCTTCCCGTGCTCCAGCATCCGGGAATACGCCGCTGTCCCCGAACGTTCCGGCTGCCAGCGGTCCCGTGTATACCCAGCCTGCAGCTTCCTGCCGGTCTGCAAATGGTGACAGCACCTGCAGAATACGCACCTTGCCTTCTTGAGCGCCGAAATAGCAGCCGAAGCCGCCTTCTGTTCTGCGCGCTTCTATCATCAGTGTGTTCCATCCCTTGTTCAACAGGATCGGAATCACGATTTTTGCATCCGGCTTCATTTCGTCTTCCGCACCGGAGCGGTACATTAACTGCTCGTTCAGGTAAAACCGCACCGGACTGAATGGCATGATCCCGGCATCGATCGAGCGTTCATCATCGCTCCAGACGAGACCGAGCGCATAGGCAGCTTCGCCCTGCTTCGCATCCCTGAACCGCTCGTTAAAATTAAAGTTATAGTAACCTTCTTCGGTCTGGAGAATGCCGCTTTGTGCAAAAGACCGCAGCGCAAACGGAATTTCAGGATTGGCTCCTGTGAAACGGCCTGCCACTGTATTCAACATCCCGGCATCGTCTTCACCCATCCAGTACCGGATGCTCTCCCGGGGTTCGATATAGCTTGTCATTAAGAACGGCTCCCTTCGTTATGGGTCTAATCTTTTGATTTCGGCGGGGAAAGCCTGATATGGATCTCCTTCTCAAACGGTGTCACCACATTCAGCAGCAGCGTTCTGCAGCCGACCGGATATACGGCCTCCCGTACACCTGCCGCCGTATGCTGAAACTCCCCGCCGCTGATCTCGATCCAGTCTCCCTCATATTCGTACCGGATGTCGTCGCCGCTCCAGAACTGGCTGTCTACACCTGCCGGTGCAAACTCTCCGCCAGTGATTTGTCCGGCGGAAGGCAGAATCAGCGAAATCTGTGATACCACTTCTTCCGGCTCCGATGACTTGATCATCAGCTTCCAGCCGTCTCCGGTTTCCAGAACGTCAACGCTCACGGTATGTTTCTGTACATGGGTCTGCGGACGCCGGTGATGCGGCAGCAGATACCAAGGGCTGACGGCTTCGCCCGCACTGAGCGGCAGTTCCGCTGCCGGCACAGGTCCCTGATACCCCTTCTCCTGTTCACCGGTCAGGCGGTATCCTTGATCTACAGTCTCCAGGCTGCCCATCTTCACAAAGCCGGGATCAAAATAGGAAGCGAACTGAACACCCAGCAGCCGTACCGATCCATGGCGAAGAGAGAAAAAAGAAGACATCTCTGTACTTACCGTCACGCTGGTGACTCCATCCCGGATTCGGGCCACCGGTGCGCCAAAGTCCGTGTGAAGGCGGCTGTAGCGAACTACGCCGTTATGTCCGGCTCCGGCTATGCCCGATAAATACCGTGCTCTGGCGAACTTCTCGTTCAATACAACCCGGTAATGCTCTGGCATGGGCTTGGTTTCGGTTCCCGGCTGCTGTAAACCGTGATCCAGGAGCAGCCGTACCGCCGCATTTGTCGGAGCGCCCCCAGGGTGCTTCAGCAGAGACAGGGCTTCCTGTGCCATCCCTTGAAACACCGGGTCTTTATCCAGGTCCGCCATCATCAGGCAGGGCAGAAAATACCCGGACATATCAGCCCGCTGGCCAAAATCCTGACGACCGGAGTACTCCGTCACAATCTCCCCGTCAGGGTGAACGAGGTAGGACATCATCTTGAGGTTAGCACGGACAGGCTCCAGCAGCTTAGGCCGGTTCAGCAGCCGTGCTGCATGAATGAGCATGATATTGCTGACAACGTTATAGATGCCGTTGCTGCGCTCGGTCCACTCGCCGTCTTCCGTGGCATCCATACCTTCCGCCAGCCACTCTTCAGCCCGCTTCAGCGCCTGCGGCGCATCCAGCACCTCGTTCAAAAATCCAAGTGCTGCACAGATGACCCAGCGGTGATTTGGCGTATGACAGCCGCCGGTTACCAGGGCCGGCAGGGTGCGCTCCAGGAACAGCAGCATATCTGCCGCTGCAGGCTGAAGCTCATCCCATCCGTCCTGCAGGATCAGCTGATAGGTTTGCGTGTAACCCACCACGACAAAAGCCGTATCCGGCGGGGAATGGAAATTTGTCCATCCCGGCGATATCGTGCCATCCTCATGCTGGGCACGCAGCATATATCGTGCGGCCAGGGTAAACCGGGCTGCAAGCTCCTGGTCCCGATAACGGGGCGACTGCGGATTGCAGAGCGCCGCTGCCCAGATCGCCATCGTCGTTGGTGTACCACTGTTGTGATTGGGCGACGGAAGTCCATTTTCCAGTGCACGCACACCGCCATGATACCGGTCTTCCGGCTTCAGAATCTGGCGGTCCATCCCCTCCTGAACCCAGCTGTCATTCACTTCAAAAACTCTGTTCATCATTTGTACGTTCCCCCATGACAAGAAATGGCTGAAGTTCACCCGCCTAAAAAGACAGGTGAACCATCAGCTTTGTGATCAGCCTTTTACGGCACCCAGCATCACACCGCTTACGAAGTAGCGCTGCAGCCAAGGATATACAATAAGAATCGGTACGGTGGCAAAAATAACACTTGCCGCCTTCAAACTTTCCGTAGCCGATTTGACTACCGCTGTAGGACCCTCATTGCTCGTCAAATCCGAAATCATGTTGTTTTGTACCAGCTGGTACAGCTTCAGCTGAAGCGGGTACAAATCTTCCCTCGTAATGTACAACAAGGTATCCTGAAAGCCGTTCCAACGGCCGACTGCATAGAATAAGCTTAGTGTCGCAATGACCGGCAAGGACAGCGGCAAGATAATCCGAAGCATCGTTCCAATCTGGCTTGTGCCGTCAATCTCTGCAGCTTCCTCCAGACTTTCCGGGATACCGTTAAAGAAAGAGATCAGGATGATGAGATAAAACGGGCTGATCAGTCCTGGCAGCACCAGTGCCCAGATCGTGTTCAATAGATTCAAATCTTTGACCAGAATATATTCAGGAATAATCCCTCCGCTGAAGAACATGGTCACAATGATGATAAACATAAAGAATTTGCGGCCCTTCAACTTTTTCTTGGTCAGCGGGTAAGCAGCGACAATCGTCATAAGCATACACATAACTGTTGTAAGCAGAGTCAGAATTATTGTAAATCCGAGAGAACGGATCATACTGTTATCCGATAATACAGATTTATAAGCCTGCAGACTGAATTCCACTGGAAAGAGAGTGACTTCCCCGGATGTTACAGCCCTGGTTGAGCTGAATGAAATTGCAATGATATGGATAAAGGGGGCCAGACAGATAAAAACGAAAGCTGTTATCAGAATGACGTTCACCGTGTCAAAGATACGGTTCGACGCACGCTCGCTCATAAAAATTTCTCCTTTCTGCAGTCCCTTTAAATAATGGACTCGTCAGTCAGTTTTTTGGATGCATAGTTGGCGCCCAGGATGAACACCAGACCGACGATTGCCTGGAACAGACCGACCACAGTGGCCATCGTATACTGTCCAGATTCCAAACCTGTCCGATATACATAGGTGCTGAGAACGTCAGCATATTCCAAAACAGCCTTGTTACCGATAACGAACGGACGTTCAAAGCCGATCGCGATCATATTACCGAGACTGATAATGAGCAGTGTGACAATTGTTGTTTTCAAGCCCGGAAGCGTAATAAACCAAATCCGTTTGAAACGACCAGCTCCGTCTACTTCAGCTGCTTCATACAGTTCTTTGTTGATCCCGGTTAAAGCAGCCAGATAGAGGATCGTACCCCAACCTGCACTCTGCCATACCCCTGTAGCGAGATAGGTGATGAGCCAGGAATTTTTCTCTGTCAAGAAAGGTACCGAATCAAATCCGAGAGACATCAATACATTGTTGATCATACCGGATTGTGTTCCAAAAACCTGGTAGACAATACCGCCTATAATAACCCATGAAATAAAATGGGGAATGTACAAAATTGTTTGGGACAGACGCTTAAACCATGCCAATCTTAGCTCATGCAGCATGATGGCGAGAATTAGCGGCGCTGGAAAAGAAACTATGAGATCAAGAGAGTTAAGCATCAAGGTATTTCGAAGCGTTCTGTAAAAATCCTGAGTCTGAAAAACTTCCCGGAAAGCTTCAAGTCCGATCCATTCACTTCCACCGATGCCTTGGAAGAAGTTAAAATCTTTGAAAGCGATCTGTACGCCCCACATTGGACCGTACTTGAAAATGATGAAATAAGCTAAGGGTAGAACAAGCAGTGCATATAATTGCCAATACCGGCGCAGATAAACGGTTCCTCTCATCTGTATCATCCTCTCCTTGCTCATGCATGCCGCCGGGAACGAAGGACGGCTTCTTTGATTCGAGCCGTCCAGATCGGTTATCCCGTGCGTTTATCTCTATAATTAGTTTTTTTATTTTGACTTCATTTCATTGTAGGCTTCCGTGCGTTCATCCAGAATCGCCTGTCCGCCGCTCACCATATAATCTTTCATAGCAGACTCGAAGGTTTTATCGAAATCAGCTGGCTTCGCCATCGCTGTCTTAACGATCATTTCTTCGTATTTGGACTGCAGATTCGTGCCGTACTTACCTTCCGCTTCGATTGGACGGTCAAAGTTGATTGGAAGGAACGTATCCGTCATAGAGATTTCCATCGCTTTACGGTGCAGATCCTGGAATCTTTCCGGGAAGTTGCTTGTCATCTTCTCACGATTTTGTTCTTCAGTACCTACAAAGTTACCGTTTGCAATGATCGAGGTGTCCGCACCTGCGTTATGGAGACGATCTTTGATTTCTTGAGGCGCATCTTCAATAGCCATTGGAATACCGTCGACCATTTTGTAATTTTCGCCCTCTACTCCGTTTTGCATAGCCAGCAGGACTTCAGGCTTCGACAACCAGTTCAGATACTTAATCGCTTCAACTGAACGTTCGCTTGATTTTGGAATCATGATATACATGCCGTTAGGTGCATATTGCGGTTTTGCACGTTTGCCTTCGGAATTCGTAAACGGATCGATAGGCTCCAGTTTGGCCTCAGGCTTGTTTTTCAACAGGTTATCGTACGTACCCTCGTCATAGTACAGATTCGGGTAATCTTCTGTCAGGAAACCGGTTAGTCCGTTCTGCACATCCTGGTACAGCTGCTTCTTGTCTTCATCGAGACTGAAGTCACGGCTAATCAAACCTTCATTGTACAGCTTGTTCATGAACTGCAGCGCTTCCTTGAAGCCCGGAAGCAGAGTCGGATAATCATTGGAACCCAGCTTCTGGGTCAACGTGTACTTCTGCTCTTCCGTGGTCGGTTCGATGAAGGACCAGATGAGCGGATCGTATTGAGCCGGCTCAATTGTCATACCAAATGGAATCACTTTGCCGCCGGTTTCACCCGGATCCTTTTCTTTAAACGCTTTCAACACCTCATACAGTTCATCGGTGGTCTGTGGTACATCCATGCCGAGCTTCTCCAGCCAGTCTGTGCGAATAAAGGAAGAGTATTTTCCAAGGAATGCCCGTTTGCTCGGTACGGCAAACTGCTCACCTTTATACTGGCCATAGCTCAAAGCATCTCCATCAAGAAACTTTTTAAGATCCGGTCCATGCTCATTAATTAAATCTGTTAACTCTGTCAAACCACCCTGCTCCGCGTATCGGTTAAAGGTTGGAGTATCATACGTAAAAACGATATCCGGCACATCCCCGCCACTAGCCATCAGCACATTTAGCTTCTTAATTTCTTCCGAACGTGGGATTGGTACGAATTCCATATTAATGTTATTCGGCGTTCCGAAGTTATCCTGGATATATCTTGTCAGGTAGTTGTCGGTAACCGTGTACGGAGACGGCGGAGTACCTCTGTCAAAAATTTCAACTTTAAGCGTAACTTGCTTCTCGTCTCCTGATCCAGATTCTCCACCTGATTCAGATGATGAACATCCGGATAATACTACGGTTCCGACCATCAGCATGGCGAGCGTCAGCTTTCCGAGCTTGCCCCATTTTTTCTTGCTTGCTGCCATAGTTACATCCCCTTTTTATTAGATAGTGTCTCCCCTGGCAGGCGCTCATCTTAAATGAATAAATTCAAATGTGGTGTAAGCGCTTAACCTCTCGGGTGACTTCAGTATGCATCAGAGTGGGGAATCTGACAATAAACTAAATTCATAACGCTTCAACCCGCATGGTTAAAGGGTTTTTACCAATGAACATGACGATTTTCGCAAGCTAAACCATTTTCCCGAATGCCCTTCAACCCTTACAGGGTAAGGGCTTACCCTAAATGGAAGAGTAACCGATCAAACACGTGGTTTGACCGGTTATCTTTAATTATCTCCGCAAATACGAAACGAGTGCCGCATCTATAACTGAAGTACAGCATTTGCTTCTTATTGATTTTGTTCGTAAACCGATATCGTAATCTCAACAATTCTCTAGGATTAAAGTTCAGCTCCAGGGGAAGGCTTGACCTTTAACTTGCGGTAATCCCCTGGAGTTACCCCTGCTGTCCGTTTAAATACCCGTCCAAATGTAATGGAGTTAGCGTATCCGATTTTCTCTGCAATCTCCTGTATGGACAGATCCGTTTCCGTAAGCAGCTCCTCAGCCCTATTCATTCGCAGCTGAACGAGGAAGTCGACAAATTTCATATCATATTCCATTTTGAATAGATAGCTCGCATACTTGCCGGAAATCTGAAACCGGTCACTGAGATGCTTCAGAGACAAGTCCGGATCGTCAAAATGCTCTTCGATATAAATTTTCATCTCGTTGATCATGGCACGGTAGCTTTTCGTTTCACTGAGTGCAACATACGTGCGGTAAATTTCCGTTAAAAGATCACTGGTCCTGCTCTGAAGCTCTTCCAGAGATGCGGCGCCGGACAGCTTGCTGTCCTTTCCTTCCGACAGCTGGGTTCGAAGCTCATCTGACAGCACGCCCACCTCACGTGAAAGCAGCTGCAGCATGCTCCTCAGCAGGGAACGGATGAGCTCATCCTTCAGCCGTTCTTTTTTGAACGACTCAAACATGTTCTGCAGCCGCACTCTCCAGCCGTCATTGTTCAACCTGAAATCCTTGACCAGCTCCGAAATTTCCGTTAAATACGGAAGCAGATGGCTGAAATCGCCTCTGGACAGATCATCACCAACCAGAACAGCATGGTCGCCCATGGCCAGCCTGTGTTCCAGCGCTTCTGAGGCCGAGCGATAGGAGGCCCCGATCTCATGGATTCCCGAGACAGTGCTTCCCATACCAAAACATAATGACATGCGCAGCTTCTCCTCGACCCAGCGCTGGCATTCCTCTGCCGCCTGAATCAAGGCTGGCCGCGATTCATCTTCTGCCGCAGGAAGCACGATCAGGATACCGACACGGCTGCCCGTGATCCATTCCATCCAGCTGTTGAACCCGCTGTTGCGTGAAAGCTCTTGAAACACATTCATAAAAGCAAACTTCAGCACATTCTGATCACGAACCGTATGTTCATCCCGAAATCCACTGTAATCGTCGATTTCGCCCAGCATCATCACATAACCGGCAGGATGAGGCTGCTCTGGCAGCTTCACCGGGCTCAGCTCACGCATTCGAGACTCCAGTTCCTCTTCTGATTTCTGACCGCCGATCAGGTCTATGAACAGCTGACTGCGCTGCAGCTGGAGATTCTCATGCTGCTTTTTGTCATAATCCATCGAACGGCTGATCAGGCTCTCCAGCGCACTGTCGATCATGGAGAGTTCATCCTTTGCCGCCTGAGGCATGCTGAGCTGTATGGATTCAATGCGGTTCATCATCGCCTTGATCGGCTGATAATTCCGTCTTGTAATATATATAATGTAGACTATCGCCAGCACTACCGTAACAACACCGATAACAATCCAGATATAAGACACGACCGATACCCATGCATAGAGCTGGCCTGACCGGAGACCGCTTTCCAAGGTCCAGCCGAGCTGTCTGGACGTAAGCGTGGTCAGCACCTTACCTTCTTTGCCCCGGTTATCCTCTCCCAGCCGGGAGGCCCCAAATATCTTCGTCCCGTTAGGTCCGATGACGTTCAAGAAGGAAACGCTATCATTTATCATCGGAGCAATCATCTGTTCCACACGGTACGTGTCGACGTTAATGACCAGCAGCCCCTGACTGCCAAAGGGAAGCGGCAGGCTTTTGTACATGGATATAACCTGTTTCGCCGGTTCACTCGGCCTCAGGCTGGCTTTGGATCGAACGGCAGACCATCCCCGATAATCCTGCTTGTTTAGAGATGCTTCCAGAAAAGCACGGTCTGAAAATAACTCCAATGAAGTGTGACCGCTGTTCGTTAACACCGATTGATCTGAATGACGATAAATATAGATCGATTCAATCAGATCATTATCATTCACCAGCCCCCGGAGACGTTTGACAAGCGAGTACATGATATTCTCGTCGGATGATCCGTTACTGAACAGGTAGCTCGAATAAAGGGAACTCGTCTCCACTTCATTCAGCACATTCATCTCCATAGTATTAATGGAGCGGTCCAGGCTCTCCGTAATAAAGCGAGTCGAAATTTCGTTCGCCTTGGCAGCCTCCTCACGCGATGCTTCATTGACTATAATAAAAGAAAGAAACACAAGAATCGTAATTGTGATCAAAAATATAGGGAAATAGGAGAGAAGCAGCTTGCGGTACCAGTTTTGCTGCACAGGGTTCATTCCTTTCTCTTCCAGGTTAAGCGTTTTACTTATGCTTGTGCTATATTGTAGCACGTTCTTGTCCCTCTCTGGAAGAGGGGAGTTTAGGGGACGGGCATGCGCGCACCGACCACCATATGCGCGCGTGTGGAATGTGTGTGGAAAACCACATACATTCGGCGCACTTACCCCATATCCGCCCAATGTGTGTGGAAAACCGCATACATTCGGCGCACGTACCGTGAAGTGACCTTTAGTCAGCAACTAGCCATTCAGAATTTAACGCATTCTCCATGTCTGGCCTGTGCTGAGGTCGGTCAGAAAAACAATGTTTTTGCTGTGTGGCAGGTACTCGATTTTATAGGCATGCTCTGGATCCAGGTCCTGTATCAGTCCTCTGTATCTCAGCACTTCGCCGGACTCAAGCAAAAATTTGGTGGAGCTGCCGGGTCCCCTGGATGAAGTAGCATGAAAATAGTCAATATCCTGCGGCACACCTGTAAATACGTTAAAATCCTTCTGGTAGTAATGAGGAATATCCCTCAGGTCGTTCCGCCCTAAATAACAGGCAGTTGTAATTATCAGGAGTACAAACAGGTTGGCGGCCATCTTTCGGGAGAAAACATAGTCTTTCCAGTTTTTGGCCCTATACGCGGCGATGACATTAGACCATACCATATACCCCAGAAAGAACAGCAGCATGAAGCTTCCGGATATCACAGTGGCAGTAATGTCATCCAGCAGTACAAAAGATAACAGGCACATCGCTAGTCCTCCCAGCAGAAGGAGGCCGAGTTTACGGACATGCCGGTCTGTAAACTTCTGAAGTGGATGTTTGTCGTGCTCAGATTCGGTCTGCTGGTTCTGCTGTGTCTTCTCCGTCTGCCGTTCTGACGCTGGTAAGAATTTGGACATGCGGTTTCACCTCTTTATACATATACTACACCGTTCATCATCAGCAACGATATAAAAAAAGAGCCCTGCGGCTGAGGCAGAGCTCCCTGTTTTATACGGTGCTTAGGTGACTGTGGTTTCTTTTTCACCGGCTAACCGCGTGTTACCGGGCTGGTTCGCTGCTACTTCACCAGCTGACCGCGGGTAACGCCAAGCTGGTTGGTCGCCTTCAGCTGCTTCCATACCTGGGTGCCGCTGATTTCGCCGCGCAGTGCACGGTTGTAGAGCTCGATGACCTCACGTACCTGTTCCGGCGTCTCTTCCAGAAATTCCACACGGTAGGTGGATACGCCCAGCTCCATGAAGTTCGCCAGATATTCGGCGCCGGACTGCTCGACCGCATTGTACACGGTATTGCGGCAGCCTTCGTCTACCCGCACCGGATGGGACATGCCGATCCGGTCCTGCAGGGAGGCACGATGATCTTCACACGGACGTCCACAGTTGGTGAAGTCTGTGCCCTCGCTCATGAACGTGCAGTACACACAGTGCTCTGTATGGAACATCGGCATATGCTGATGGATGACAATCTCCAGACGGGAAGTGTCCGTTTTGCCCAGCAGGTCCACCATCTGCTGGATGTTCAGGTCATACGACGGGGTGACCAGGTCACATCCAGCTTCTGTGAACAGATCCACCGCTTTGTGGTTGGCGATATTCAGTGAGAAATCGCCAATCAGGACCGGATGCTTCTGATCCGGGTTCTCCCGCATGTGGCGCAGGTAAAAATACAGCGCCCCGGTGTTGCGCACCAGCACAGCATCCGGCTGAAGGCGCAGAATGTTGTTATGGTAGCCGTTCTCGCCCGGCATGTGAATGCGCGGCGTCGCCAGCGCAATCTGCTTGCCGGCTGCCCGGACGGCTTCCACCGCTGCCGGGAACTGCTTGATAAACTCGAAGTCGGCGTAGATCATCTCCACGCCGGCCGCAAGAGCAGCCTGCACCTGCGGCAGGCTGCGGCACAGCGCGGTAAGCTGCGCTTCACCGCGCGGCACCGGCGATGCTGGCACAGACGCATCGCCGTAGACCGGGACCGCCCGTTTCACATACACGGGCGGCTTCGGCCGCTCGCCAGCGAGCAGCTCCACCGCTTGGCGGCGGATACTGTTCAGCTCGCGCATCGGGACAATGACGTCGCCGTACAGGTCGACGTCCAGCTGTTCGAGCTGGTACACGGTACCGCCCAAACGTCCGAACTGCTCCTCCAGGAGCTCACGGGTCATCGGACGTTTCTGGGCGACCTCCAGCTCCAGGTCGGAATCCACGCGTACCGTGGTTCCTTTCTGAACATCGGTCCACCAGGTGGTCAGCGGCTGTCCGGGACGTCCGCTGACACGCACATGGACCGGGAATACCCGGTACGGCTTGTCCGTCTCATAGGTCTGACGCAGACGCTTGTCGAGCGCCGGATCATTGGTCTTCCAGATCCGGTCCCCCACATGGAGCTTGCGCAGATCTACATCGCTGCGGCCAGGAACGATATCAACAATCCAGCCTTCTCCTGCCTCGCCTTCCAGCTTGACACCTTTGCGGCGCACATCGTACACGCGCCCGCCTTCTTCCTTCTTCGTCGGATCTCCGGCATCGAATACGATCCCGTCGCCCCGCTTCAGCGGCGCTTCCAGCCGGCAGACTACCCCGTCGCGCAGGATCTGCTCAACCCGGCCCAGATACACCCCGCGGCTTTTCGGGAACGTACCGTCCACGAGCTGCTTGTTGTTCGTGCCATCCAGGAACCCGTGTGTAAAGCCGCGCGAAAAGCTCTGCTGCAGCTCACGGATTTCTTCCGGATCCGGTCTCGCATCATCCCCGTCAAAATACCGGTCAATCGCCTTCCGGTACTTGCTGACGACATTCGCCACGTACTCCGGCGTCTTCAGCCGGCCTTCGATTTTGAAAGACGTGACCCCGGCTTCAATCAGCTCCGGCATTAAATCAATCGCAGCCAGGTCCTTCGGAGACAGCAGATAAGCCACATCGCCCATCGGCTTGTGCTCACCGTCCACCATCAGGTCATACGGCAGGCGGCAGGCCTGCGCACACTCCCCCCGGTTGGCAGAGCGTCCGCCCCACATTTCCGAGGTCAGGCACTGGCCGGAGTAGGATACGCACAGCGCACCATGCACAAATACCTCCATCGGCAGCTTGGCCTGCTCCCCGATTCTTTGGATCTGCTTCAGATTGTTTTCCCGTCCCAGCACGACCCGTTCCATGTTCCAGGGCTTCGTAAACTCCACCGCTTCCGGCGATGTAATCGTCATTTGAGTCGATCCATGGATCGGAAAATCGGGCGAAATTTCGCGGATCATCTTCACCAGTCCCAAATCCTGTACAATTACCGCATCGACACCGGCATCCACACAGGCGTCAATCAGCTGCTTCGCTTCCTCCAGCTCGTTCTCGAACACGAGAATGTTAAACGTCAGGAATCCCTTCACACCATAACTGTGTAAAAAGGCCATGATCTCCGTCAGCTCGTCCATCCGAAAATTGTTCGCCCGCGCCCGGGCATTAAACTTCTCGACTCCAAAAAATATCGCGTCCGCGCCGTTCGCTACCGCTGCCCGCATGCAATCCCAATCGCCAGCAGGTGCCAGCAGCTCAACGTCCTCCCTGCGCACTATCGATGTATTCATGTATATCCTCCCAAACCGGACATTTTCGCACCGGTTACTGTAAATTTCATTACTTTCAGAAACAACGTCATATCAACCGTAAACCTAAATCCTTTAACTTATCAATTGTAACAAAAAGAAGAGAAGATAAAAAGCCTTTCTACAAATAGGCAGCGGCTGATTTCGCCGCTTTATTTGCAGAAAAGCTTAAATTTAGCAGACATGCATACGATTTATGAGTCCCTATAGTATTTTACTTCACCAGCTTAAAGGAACCCAGTACACGCTCGATACTCTGAAGCTGGGTTTCTGTAGCATTGACGTCATTGAGCATGACCGAGATCGTGTGCACCACGCCTTCGCTTTCAAACACAATATGACGTTCCGTATACCCCGCACCACGGTTCTCCTGATGCAGCTTGAAGGAAACGGCAGGCACGCCTGCAAACGTAATGTTCTCCATGCCTAGCGCCTTTGCGCTGCTCTCTGCTGAACCCGAGGTGACCTCTGTATAATAATCCTTCATTCTGGAGGTTACCTTGCCCAGGGAGGTATCACCATCCGATATGATCTCAAAGCTGCCGCCGGTCAGGGTGTATTCCACCCGGCCCGATTCAAACCGGTCACTGAGCGGGTCCCAAATTTCCGGCAGTGTAATTTCATAATGGTAAGCTTTGGATAACCGCTTGATCTCTTCATTCCCATCCAGCAGGTATTTCGGATACGATATGCTGCCGAACACCGCAGGAACCGCCTCGTAATCCAGTTCCAGTGACTTCAGCACACGGCTCCACATGGTTGCTGCCTCCGGGGAATCATCCGCTGCCGTAAAATTAAAATCATAACGATACCCGTTCTGCTGCACCAGCAGCCTGTATTGTCTGGACCAGCCGTCGCCCATATTATACCGGACCTCCAGCACCTGGCCTTGTTCACCCGAGATATTCATAGGGGTCACACCGACAATTTCATAGGCCTCAGGAATAAAGTAGTCCGCATAAAGCTCTTTCAGGCGGCTGATTCCATCTGCTAATGAACCTTTCTCTCCGCCCGGTACAGAATACACGTCCATAAACAGGCTTCCCTCTTCCTGCTTGCCGTATGACAAGTCCCCATAATTCTGCCAGCCGGCAGGAACTCCTGCATAAATGCCATAATCTACTTCTTCAATTGGGCGCAGCCCATTTTCTATAGAAGAAAGATCTTTTAGGAGATGGTCTCCCTTGGTGAATACAGGCTTGAAGGAATTCAGCAGTCCGCTGTATTTCTCCAGGTCCTTGTAATGGGATGCATTCCGGTCGGCAAAATACAGCTCATACCGTTTTCCGCCGTGGAAGTACACCCGCCCCTCCCAAAGGGTATATTCGCTGTCCCGGGAGATGGTTCGTGCATAAGGATAAGGTCCACGGGTTACGATTTCCTGGTGCATAACCAGTTCGCCCGCATCGTCCGCATCACGAACGAGCTGCTTCAGCAGATCTTTTAGCCCCAGGGTTTCCGGCTGACTGTCTACATAGATCTCTAAATAGTACTGGCCCGTAGCGTCCATAAAAGAGGCTGAGCTTTCGTTTTCGGCCCCTCCGCCGATCACCATGCCTGATGGATAATCCATGCTCCATCCGTAGTAGCTGTTGCCGATCCGGCTTTTGCTGCTGGTAACCTCTCCTCCGGCTTCTGGATCCGAAGGATCCCCGCTCTTGTCCTTGACGTTCAGCGTAATGCTGAGCCGGCCCTGTTTGTCCTTACCCAATGCAGCACCCAGACCCTTGGCTACCGGACGCAGCGGAACCATTAACGTATTCGAGATCATCTGCGGCTCTACGGGCAGGGTCACTTTTTTCCCGTCCACCCAGGCTGCCTTGCTCCCAATCGTCATGACGATAACATGAGCTCCATGCATCAGAACGACCCGGTCTGTCCCTTCGAGCCGGATCTGACTGCCGAATGCTTTTTGAAAAATACCCGCCGGTACCATCAGATGACCCTGCTTCGTGACCGGCTTTGCAATGCTGTAAGCAACGCCGTTAACAGCCGCCGCTTTACTGCCCTGTTGAATCGTGAGAATCACTTTGCTGGTGGCATCTCCCCACACCGGGAGCGACAATGAGGTGCTAAGCAGAACAACGGTTATCATCACGGCCGCGGACCGGCGCAGACCGCCGAAGACGTTCACATGCTGGAGTTTTACCATGACTCTTGTTCCTCCTCTTCCATCTCAGGTATTGAGACCGTATCATTCCCGCTGCTGAGGGTGAGGGGAACACTTACAATATCGCCGTCTCTTTGCATAAGCAGTTTCACTTGTGAACCCGGCATGTATGATTTCAGCATTTCATTAATATCAACAATGGAATACACGCGCCGGCCGTTGACAGCATACAGCACATCCCCTTCGGAAATCCCCGCCTTCTCCGCCTGGGATGAGATCACCTGTGTGACGGCAAGCGGATCATCGCTGGGCAGTCCAATAATGGCTGAAAAACTCTCTTCCAGTGTAAGGCCGAGCCCCGCACGCCGGACTTCCCCGTAGCTCATCAAGTGCTTGACCACATAACTGACCGTTTCCGAAGGAATCGAAAAGCCCATATTCTCAATGCCGACTGCCGAAAATTTCATGCTGTTAATCCCGATGACCTCGCCTTTCATATTGACCAGCGGACCTCCGCTGTTGCCGGGATTGATCGCCGTATCAGTCTGGATCAGACGGTATGATCCGTCGACACTCCGGTTAAGTCCGCTGACGATGCCGGCTGTCGCAGAATTTCGCAGCGTGAAGCTGATGGGCGTACCAATCGCAACGACCTGCTCACCTACCTGGGAGTTCTGGCTGCTTGCGGCAAATGCTGCCGGCTTCAATCCTTTTGCATTGATTTTCACTACCGCGATATCACTGATAGCATCTGCATGAACGATGCGGGCTTTATATGTTTTGCCGTCAGAAGTTACGATTTGGATGCCGGACAGTCCGCTAACTACATGGGCGTTGGTCACAATCCAGCCGTTCTCCCGGAGTATCACCCCGGTGCCATGTGCCAGATTATAACGATCTTCCCCTTTGGATGTGCCGCCGTTTGGCGTTTTGCCCATAATACCGACAACCGATGGCGACATTTTTTGAATGACCTGTGGCACTGGGTCCTGCTGATATGTATAAGTACTGCCTGCTTTTGTCTGGTCTGTCTTGACCGCTTTCGCCGCCGGGGCTCCGTCTGCCGGAGCACTGATCTGCAGCCACACCGCCATGCCGGCCATGATCGCAGCCGCCCTGCGTCTTCCTTTTGAACTCATCACTCCACCTGTTCCTCTCCCGCTTGTAATACTTGTAATCCCCTCATAGACACTTCCTCAATTTACCATAAGGATCAAACCTAGACAATCACCTGAAGACCTAGATCATCTCTAATTTCAACATTAACGGAAAACAAAAAAAAGCGCCCCTGTCTGCACCTTACAGACGGACGCCTTCTTTATGTACTTCCTTCATTCCTTAGTTTCCACCGTTAATCCAGTTCAGAACCATGGCATAGTCCGAATACAGGAACACACCCAGACTCACTAAGCCAAAGGCGATGGCGAATTTATTTTTCTGGCGGGCTGTCAACAGGCGAACCACACCGATCAGGATGACGATGGTAAACAAAATCATAAAAATATCAAAATGTTTAAAAACGGCCGTGCTGTCCGCAGCTGTTGCAATGAACATGGAACGTACCTCCTTGAATTCTCGGACATGATAGCATATCTTCTTCTATGTTATCCGCGCCCCGCCCCGGATGCAAGCCCTCTCACTTAAAAAAAACGAATTTCTCATGAATTTTGTGCATTTTTAGCCAAAAGTTACTCTGTTTTTTTCAAAAACAGACGTGGTTTTTGTTTCTAAGCCCGATTTGCTTCATGATCACGTTGAAATTACCGCAGCAAATTCCATTTTTTCATTTACGATTGCATCATTGTATGATAATATCAACATCAATATCACACTATTCTAATCGGAATTAAAGTTAATTTGATAATAATAGCAGGAGGCGTTAATTTCTCATGGCTTATGAACCGATCTGGATGGCCGACCCCGACAAGCTGAACAAATTTGAGTTTGTGAAGATGGAAAAAGACGGACTGGACGTTATCCGTACGATTATTGAAGAATATGCACAGCAGGGCTTCGATTCCATTCCAGCCGACGATATGGACCGCTTCAAGTGGGCTGGTGTCTACCAGCAGAAACCGAAGGACGGACATTTTATGATGCGTGTCCGTATCAATACAGGCATTATGACCACACAGCAGGCCCGTGCTCTGGCAGATATCGCCAAGGTGTACGGCCGTGACCTGGTGGATGTAACGACTCGCCAAGCCATTCAGTTCCACTGGCTGACGGTCGAAAGCCTGCCTGATATTTTCAAACGTCTGGAAGATGTCGGGCTCTACTCTTTCGAAGCCTGCGGCGACTGTCCGCGTACGATTGTCGGCAACCCGCTTGCCGGCATTGATCCGAATGAACTGATGGACACCACGGATCTCGTGGAAGAGATCAATGACTATTTCCTTATGAACCGTGATTTCTCCAATCTGCCGCGGAAATACAAGGTGTCGATTTCCTCGAACCTGTATAACAACGCTAATGCAGAAATCAATGACCTGTCCCTGACGCCTGCAGTGAAGGTGATTGACGGCCAGGAAGTGATCGGCTTCCATGCTATGGTGGGCGGCGGTTTGTCCGCGAAGCCGCACCTGGCTCAGCCGCTCGATATTTTTGTTCGTCCGGAAGATGCACTGCGTGTCGCCATCGGCGTAACGACGATTTTCCGCGATTATGGCTACCGCCAGAAGCGTCATCATGCCCGCCTGAAATTCCTCGTGGCTGACTGGGGTCCGGAGAAATTTAAAGAGAAGCTCGTGGAATTGGTCGGCGAACTGCCTTCCCGCGGGGAAGACAAAACGCTTGGCTGGGAAGCAGCTTACTTTGACGGCGTACATCCGCAGCGTCAAGCCGGACTTAATTATGTCGGCTTGAACGTCCCGGTGGGCCGTCTGGATGCCGACGAGCTGATTGAGCTGGCAGACCTGGCTGATCAGTATGGCGACGGCAAGATCCGCACCACAATGTCCCAGAACATCCTGCTCAGCGGTGTACCGGATGAGAAAGTAGACGAACTGCTGAGTGCACGGGTACTGCAGCGCCTGACGCCGAATCCGAGAAATTTCATGAGCCGCACGGTTTCCTGTACAGGTAATGAATTCTGTAATCTGGCCATCGTGGAAACCAAGCAGCGTGCCAAGATCGTGGCAGAATACCTGGATGAGAATGTAGCGCTGAATGAGAAGATCCGCATTCACTTTATCGGATGCCCGAATTCCTGCGGTCAGAAGCATATCGCTGACATTGGCCTGCAGGGAACCCTCGTCAAGACACCAGAGGGCACCGTGGACGCGTTCGACATCGCTGTAGGCGGAACGCTCGGTCCGCAAGCTCAGTTGAACAAAGCGCTGAAAGGCCGTGTTAAAGGCGATCATGTCGGACCTGTCCTGGCCGAGCTGCTGATGTTCTATAAAGAAAACCGGCTGTCGCCGGAAGAAAGTTTCTTCGAATATGTACAGCGCGTCGGCGTACCAGCGTTCCAGGAGAAGTTGACCGAAATCCTGGCTTCAGAGGTTGTCGCTTCCTAGGTCGCAAGCAGGCCTGTACCAAGCACAACTTTCTAAACTGAAATATATGGGCCATAAGCCCTTGAAAAGCCCCCGCATTCGTTACTTGCGGGGGCTTTATATGTCCAGAGGCCCTTGATCCAAACACAAACAGGCTCTGCCATCCCTTACGGGTGGCAGAGCCTGTTATATTGTACATGCGCATTCACGTGAAAACTTGAGGAGTGAGCCTTATTTCACCGCAGGCTCCTCCGCTTCGGCTTTCGCCGCTGCTTCCTCGGCCTTGCGGTTCATCTCTTCTGTGCGCTTGGTGTCACGCTCCAGAACAGGTCCAAGGTATTTGCCGGTATACGACTCCTTGACTTTGACCAGCTGCTCCGGCGTACCGGTTGCGAGGATCGTACCTCCCCCGCTGCCGCCTTCCGGACCGAGATCGATCAGATAGTCAGCCGTCTTGATGACATCCAGATTATGCTCGATGACCAGCACAGACTCCCCGGAATCCACCAGGCGGTGCAGCACCACGAGCAGACGGTCAATATCGTCCACATGCAGACCGGTTGTCGGCTCGTCCAGAATGTACATCGTCTTACCTGTGCTGCGGCGGTACAGTTCAGACGCCAGCTTCACGCGCTGGGCTTCCCCGCCCGACAGGGTTGTGGCCGGCTGACCCAGCTTGATGTATCCCAGACCTACGTCCATCAGCGTCTGCATTTTCCGGTGCACCTTCGGAATGTTCTGGAAGAACTCCGTGGCATCTTCCACGGTCATTTGCAGCACATCCGATATGTTCTTGCCTTTATATTTCACTTCCAGCGTTTCACGGTTATACCGCTTGCCTTTACATACCTCACACGGCACATAGATATCTGGCAAGAAGTGCATCTCAATCTTGATAATACCGTCACCACGGCAGGCCTCACAGCGGCCGCCCTTCACATTGAAGCTGAAGCGGCCTTTCTTGTATCCACGCAGCTTCGCTTCATTGGTCAGGCTGAAAATATCCCG
Source organism: Paenibacillus lemnae (assembly GCF_012933385.1). Classification (GTDB taxonomy): domain Bacteria; phylum Bacillota; class Bacilli; order Paenibacillales; family Paenibacillaceae; genus Paenibacillus_AQ; species Paenibacillus_AQ lemnae. The sequence continues at coordinate 90,993 of NZ_JABBPN010000011.1, read as the reverse complement.
GATATCATCGAATACACCCGTGTATGTTGCCGGGTTGGAACGCGGTGTCCGGCCAATCGGCGACTGGTCAATGTCGATGACCTTCTCAATATGTTCAAGACCTTTCATTTCACGGTACTGTCCTGGACGGACACGTGCCTTGTTCAGATCACGCGCCAGGGTCTTATACAGAATTTCGTTGACCAATGTGGATTTCCCGGAACCTGAAACCCCGGTAACCGCAGTAAAGACGCCGATGGGAATCTTCACATTGATGTTCTTCAGGTTGTTCTCCTTCGCGCCCTTGATTTCCAGCCATCGGGTATCCGGCTTGCGGCGCTTGCTGTTGACCGGAATGAACTTCCTGCCGCTCAGATACTGACCTGTCAGCGAGTTCTCGTCAGCCATAACCTCGCTCGGTGTACCCTGCGAGATGACATTCCCCCCGTGTGCACCGGCGCCGGGACCAATATCAATGATATAATCGGCCGCCATCATGGTGTCCTCGTCATGCTCCACCACGATCAGGGTATTGCCGAGGTCCCGCATATGCTCCAATGTGGAAATCAGACGATCATTGTCGCGCTGATGCAGCCCGATACTCGGCTCGTCCAAAATATACAGCACGCCCATCAGGCTGGAACCGATTTGGGTTGCCAGACGGATGCGCTGTGCTTCACCGCCGGACAGTGTTCCTGCCGAACGGCTCAAGGTCAGGTAGTCGAGGCCGACGTTCACCAGAAAACCGAGGCGGCTGTTAATCTCCTTCAGGATCAGATTCGCAATCTGAGTCTCCTTCGGAGAGAGCGTGAGGCTATCAAAGAAACGAGAGGCATCACCGATGGACAGGCTGGTCACATACGCCATGTTCTCATCATTGATGGTGACGGCAAGGCTTTCCTTCTTCAGGCGGTGTCCTTTACACACATCACAGGGTTTGGAGCTCATATATCCTTCGATATATTCACGAACCCCTTCTGAATTGGTATCACGGTAACGGCGTTCCAGGTTCGGAATGATGCCTTCAAAGGTCACATATGCCTCTTTGCGCTGGCCAAAATCGTTCTCATATTTGAAATGGACCTTCTGATTGCCCGTGCCATAGAGCAGGGTCTTCATCTGATCCTGAGTCAGCGAGCTGACAGGAACATCCATCGGAATCTTGTAATGCCGGCATACTGAACTGAGAAATTGAGGATAATAGTTTGATGTTCCCCCAGCCCAAGCCTGGAACGCACCATTCTCAATACTCTTGCTGTTATCCGGAACCAGCAGATCCGGATCCACGATCATCTCTACACCCAGACCATCGCACTCGGGACAAGCTCCGAACGGTGTATTGAACGAGAACATCCGCGGAGACAGCTCTTCCATACTGAAACCGCAGACCGGGCAGGCAAAATTCGAGCTGAAACGCAGCTCCTCCTGGCCGATAATATCGACCAGGAGCTGGCCGCCGGACAGCTTCAGCGCCGTCTCGATCGAATCCGCCAGACGCGCCTCCACCTCATCCTTAACGACAATCCGGTCGACTACAACATCGATGGTATGCTTCTTGTTTTTCTCCAGCTCAATCGTTTCCGACAGATCGCGCAGTTCACCATTGACACGCACCCGCACAAAGCCCTGCTTCGAGATATCGGCGAACAGGCTCTTATGCTCACCCTTACGGCCGGCAATGACCGGTGCCAGGATCTGCAGACGCGTCTTCTCGGGATACTGCATAATCCGGTCAACCATCTGCTCGACCGTCTGTGATGTAATTTCAATCCCATGCTCCGGACAGTGAGGATGACCGATGCGGGCAAACAGAAGGCGCAGGTAATCATAGATCTCGGTAACCGTACCTACCGTGGAACGGGGGTTGCGGCTCGTTGTCTTCTGGTCGATGGAAATCGCGGGAGACAATCCTTCGATAGAGTCTACGTCCGGTTTCTCCATCTGCCCCAGAAACTGGCGGGCATAAGCGGACAGGGATTCTACATAACGGCGCTGTCCCTCAGCATAAATCGTATCGAAGGCCAGGGATGATTTACCCGATCCGCTCAATCCGGTCAGAACCACAAATTTGTCACGGGGTATTGTGACGTCAATATTTTTTAAATTATGGGCACGTGCGCCCTTGATTACGATATTTTCACTTGCCAAACCCTTCATCTCCTCACGTTTACTCCGCCTTCAGTTCAAGCAGCGCATCCCGCAGCTCTGCCGCACGCTCGAACTGCAGATTCTTCGCCGCATCCTTCATTTCCGCTTCCAGACGCTCGATGACAGACTCGCGGTCTTTCTTGGACATCTTGGCTGTCGGTCCTGCCAGATAATCCGCCTTGCTCTCCGCCACCTTCGTCGCTTCGATCACATCGCGCACCTTCTTGCGGATCGTCTGCGGCGTAATGCCGTGCTTCTCGTTGTATTCAACCTGGACCTTGCGGCGGCGCTCTGTTTCCTTCATCGCCCGATCCATGGAATCAGTGATTTTGTTTCCGTACATAATGACGCGTCCTTCGGAGTTCCGCGCAGCCCGGCCAATCGTCTGGATCAGCGAGCGGTCGGAACGAAGGAAGCCTTCCTTGTCGGCATCCAGGATAGCGACCAGTGATACTTCCGGCAGATCCAGTCCTTCCCTTAACAGGTTTATACCCACGAGGACGTGGAATGTACCGAGTCGCAGGTCGCGCAGAATCTGCATGCGCTCGAACGTTTTGATCTCGGAGTGCATGTAGCGGACCTTGATGCCGATTTCCTTCAGGTAATCGGTCAGGTCTTCGGCCATCTTCTTCGTCAACGTGGTGATCAGGACCCGCTCATCGCGCTCAGTCCGGTCATGAATTTCGCCGATCAGGTCATCAATCTGGCCCTCTGTCGGCCGCACTTCAATCAACGGATCCAGCAGTCCTGTTGGACGAATGATCTGCTGTACCATCGTTTCACAATGCTCCAGCTCGTAAGGTCCTGGTGTAGCAGACACGTAGATAATCTGTTTGACCTTATCTTCAAACTCCTCGAACTTCAGCGGTCTGTTGTCCAGTGCTGACGGCAGGCGGAAGCCATGATCTACGAGCACCGTCTTCCGTGCACGGTCACCGTTATACATGGCCCGAATCTGTGGAAGCGTCACATGGGACTCGTCTACGACAATCAGCATGTCGTCCGGGAAAAAATCCATAAGTGTATAAGGCGTCGCCCCCGGTTCACGGAAGGTCAGCGGACCGGAATAGTTCTCAATGCCGGAGCAGAAGCCAACTTCCTTCATCATCTCGATGTCATAGCGTGTGCGCTGTTCCAGCCGCTGGGCTTCCAGCAGCTTGCCTTCTTCGCGCAGCACTGCAAGCCGCTCTTCCATCTCGCGTTCGATATTGACGAGCGCCACGCGCATCGTCTCTTCGCGGGTAACAAAGTGAGAGGCCGGAAAAATCGCTGCATGCTCACGTTCGCCGATCAGTTCTCCGGTCAGCACATCAATCTCCGTGATGCGCTCGATCTCATCACCGAACAGTTCTACCCGGATCGCCTGTTCTCCCTTGGATGCCGGAAAAATCTCGATCACGTCACCGCGTACCCGAAACGTCCCCCGGACAAAATTGATGTCGTTCCGCTGGTACTGAATGTCAACAAGCCGCGACAAAATCTGGTTGCGCGGCTTCTCCATCCCTACACGCAGCGAGAGCAGGAGTTCACCGTACTCTTTCGGAGAACCCAGGCCGTAAATGCAGGATACACTGGCCACAATGATAACGTCCCGCCGTTCAAACAGGGAGCTGGTGGCCGAGTGGCGCAGCTTGTCGATCTCTTCGTTGACACTGGAGTCCTTCTCGATGTACGTATCGGAGGAGGGAATATAGGCTTCAGGCTGATAGTAATCGTAGTAACTCACGAAGTAGTCCACCGAGTTATTCGGAAAAAATTCCTTGAATTCGCTCGCCAGCTGTGCGGCCAGCGTCTTGTTATGTGCGATAACCAGTGTCGGGCGGTTCAGTTTGGCAATGGTCTGCGCAATCGTGAAGGTCTTGCCCGTTCCAGTCGCGCCGAGCAGTGTCTGATGTCTTTTGCCCTGACGGATGCCTTCCACCAGCTCCTCGATCGCAGCCGGCTGATCGCCCTGCGGATCGAAATCAGACTGGAGCTCAAAGGATTTCGTACTGATTACGAGATCGCTCATGTGTTCAATCACACCCTTATCGTCTAAAATAATGTATAGTTAAAGTTTCTGTCGAAACTTCCCGATGTAATGGGATAGGGAAAATCGTGCTGGACAGCCAGTTAATAAGAATGCCTGTTCCCCTGCAATTATACTCTTTTGGGATTTTCGTTGCAAACCTAATATCTATATTTCTCTACATATAAAGGAGATGATTGCTACCATGGATCCAACTACCATTATCGGAATTCTTGCCGGCCTTGCAGCCCTCGTTGGCGGCTTTATTTGGGAAGGCGGGCACCTTGGCGGACTGCTGCAGGGTACAGCCGCGCTCATCGTATTTGGCGGAACGTTCGCCGCTGTCATGATCAGCTTCCCGGCTTCCCGGCTGCGAACCATACCCTCTGCACTGAAGACCGCTTTCGGACGCAGGTCCCGCTCATCCGAGGATCTCATCGAGGACATTGTGGACATGGCCGTCATGGCCCGCCGTGAAGGTGTGCTGGCGCTCGAGAAAGCCTCGGCGGAGCATCCAGATCCTTTTTTACGCGAAGGCATGGGTATGGTCGTTGACGGAACCGATGAAGATACCGTGCGGCAGATTCTCGAGCTGGAGATGGACGCTGTGGAACAGAAGCATGAAGCTTATGCCAAAATTTTCGAGTCCGCCGGCGGCTATGCGCCCACTATGGGCATCATCGGTACCGTCATGGGCCTGATTCATGTGCTCGGCAGTCTGCAGGACCCGACCCAGCTGGGACCATCCATCGCCGTCGCTTTTACCGCCACCCTGTACGGGGTTGCCAGTGCCAATATTATCTTTTTGCCCATCGCATCCAAAATTAAAGCACGCGGTGAGGAAGAAATTCAGAATATGGAGCTCCTGTTCGAAGGCATTCTGGCAGTCCAGAACGGCCAGCATCCTCTTCTCGTCCGCAAAAAGCTGAAATCCTACACATCGGAAGGCAGCCTTGGGACACCGCAGTCAGGGGGGACGGCTCATGAGACAGCGGATTAAAAAAACCGGGCGCAGCGGACGCAAAAACCGGGGCGCTCCCGACCAGCGGGACCGCTGGATGATTACTTATGCCGATCTGATCACACTGCTGCTCATCTTTTTTGTCGTCATGTATGCCATGAGCCGGCTGGACACCGAGAAATACGATATCGTCACCCAATCGCTGCAGGCGACCTTCCAAAGCGGCGATTCCATCCTGGAGATGGGCTCGGGGCTCACCGGCCGTGCTGACACCGAGAAGCACAAGAATCCGCCGTCTGAGCCGGAAGACGAAGAGCAAGCCAGCTCAAGCTCAGGAGCTGGCAGCGAATCCCCGGACACGGAAGTGAAGGATCCCGAAGTGAAGGATCCGGGTGCCGCACCCATGACCAGCCGGGAGCTTGCGTTCCGGGAGCAGGAAGCGGAACTATCCGGCTTCATGGAAGTTATTAAACAATATGTGGCGGATAACCAACTGGATGAGGATATTTTTATCTCGGACGAGCCGCAGGGCATTGCGATCACGCTGAGCGACCGCTTTCTGTTCGACCCGGGTCAGGCAGACCTCAAGGAAGGCGCAGCTCCGGTGCTGGGCAAGCTTGCGAGCCTGTTCCAGGACCTCAGCGCGACCGTCAGTATTGAAGGACATACCGACAATGTCCCCGTCGGCCGGATGTCCGGTTATGAAGATAACTGGGAGCTGTCCGGCGGCCGGGCCATGTCGGTACTGCGCTTTTTTCTGGAGGAGCAGAACCTGAATCCGGACAGCTTCCAGTATGCCGGCTACGCGGACACCCGTCCGGCAGCCGACAACAGCACGCGTGAAGGCAGACAAAAGAACCGGCGCGTGGAGATTACCGTGCTGCGCCAGCTTCGTGCTCAGCAGTGAAATGAGAATATGAAAACACCTTCAGGTTAATGCCTGCTTCTCGTAAGAGAGCAAGCGTGCCTGAAGGTGTTTTTGCGTACTATAACATGTTAAGGGCTGCCGCACCTGGCGGCGTTCACCGCTCAAAAAGCTGCTTCACGCCAGTGAAAAGGTGCCTGTGAGCGGCGGATCGCTGCTGCGCCCCATGTATGCGGAAAACCACATACATTTCGCACGCGCAAAGTCACGTGCGGTCCACGGACCGCCTCACACTCCCTATCCCCGCACCGCGCTCTCGCTCGGACGCATAATGACAGAGCCCAGGGCCAGCAGGATGACGGCCATCAGGCCCAGAATCAGCAACGGCAGCGCAATGTCTGACAGCGCCCCGCCGGAAGCGATCGTCTCCACCGCCTCAATGGCCCATTTTTGCGGCACGAAATTAGCGATTTTCTGCAAAAAGTCCGGCATGACGGACAGCGGCCAGAAGCAGCCTCCCAGCATGCAGGTTGGTGTAATGATGAGAGAGTTGAGCATACCTGCATTTTTCGGATTGCGAATCAAGCCCGCGATTGCACTGGCCATCCCCATAGCAACCAGCATAAAGGCAGCCAGGATAACAAAGTGAATGCCGAAAGGCACGCCGTAATCGTAGCCAAGCACATACTTGCTCACCAGGAGCACAATCAGAATCTGCAGCGATCCCAGCGCAAAGCTTCCGAGAAAATTACCCAGCACGATCTCATACGTCCGAACAGGCGCGGTATAAATGCGGGACATCGTCCGCAATTTGCGGTCCTCTACCATCAGCATGACTGTACTGGCAACCAGGCTCATCAGGAACAGCAGCGTAAATCCGGTAATATTGTTCAGACCAGGTCTTGCATACAGCTCCAGATCTGTGGTGACAGCTTTTATTTGATGCTTGGCCGTTTGATCCAGGATCTGCTTCAGGGCCGCCTGCTGCTCCTGAGCTGTCCCGCCCTGCTTCGAGACAACGGCAGCAGCCTCTCCGATCCGGCCCGTCACACCTTCCAGCTTCATTTTGACCGTGAACGAAGCTTCGCTGACAGCAATTTCGTAAATCTCCACGTTCGGGGTACCGCCATCTAACAGCTGCTGGCTGAAATCTTTCGGGATCGTAAATGCGATCAACCCCGTCTTTTCAATAACATCATTCTTAAGTGACTCCACCGAACCCGCGGGTTTCATCACATACTCCTCGGTCCGTCCCAGCTCCTGCAGCAGGTGCTCCCCGGCTGGTCCCTGATCCTCATTGATATAGGCGATCGGCACTTCTGCTGTGTTCGCCTGGCCAAGCAGGGCGATACAGACCGTGACAATGGCACATGGCAGGAGCACATAGACCATCCATCCTTTTTTCCTGCCCAATGTTCGTTTCATCATCTGCAAGGCAATCGTTAAACTATGCATGGTAACTGTACCCCACCTTTCGATAAACGATCAGCGCTGCCGCCGTCAGACCCAGCGAGATGGCGCCCAATATTCCAACACATGCCAGCACCTCTGAAGTCCCTGCTCCCAGCATCATGCGCAGAATGCCCTGCAGTGCCCAATGGTTGACGGTGAATTCACCCAGGGTACGGATGATGTCAACCGGCAGCGGCGTAAAACCGCCGCTCAGGAACGTCATCGCAATAATGACCGCCTGTATAATTCCGCTGGCCGTTGCCGCAGAGGAGGTCATCAGGGACACCACCGCTGCGATCGTCATGGAAGCTATAGAAATCAGGACACAGACCAGAATCAGCAGCCAGACATGATTTCCCCAGTTGACTCCGTACAGCAGGTTCGAGCCCAGAATAATAATGCCCGCCTGAGCAAATGTGATCAAGCTGCACCCCAGGATTTTACCGCCAAAAATCTCACGCCCGGACAGCGGCATCGACTGCAGGCGGTACAGCGTATGATCTTCTTTTTCCGAATACAGGCTGCTTGACACCATCATTCCCGAGTTGAGCAAAAACATGATCATCATCGAAGCCGCGTAATATTGCACTGCCGAATAAGACTCGCCCTGTCCGCCCAGCTGGCCGGCATTCACATAGGCAGGGCGCTCCGTAATGGAGACACTGTCCCCCCCTTGCCCTTCAGCTGCGGCGGTCATGAACAATGCCTGTCTGCTGTTTGCTTCATCCATATATGACCCGAACAGGGATTCACCCACGAGATTTTGCACAGAATCCTTCCCCAGCAGGAGTTCCAGTTCTGCACTGCCGCCGGAGAACATACGATCATCCAGATGATCAGGTACGACGACAACAAACTCCAACTCACCGCTTCTCAGACGGCTTTCCGCTTCCGCCCGCGTCAGGCTGCGTTCCAGGTTTAACATCGATGCGATCTCCGGGTTTTCGATGAATGCTTCAAAGCTCGCCGGGAGATCCCCAGTGCTTCCGGAAATGACGAGGCCGGTGCTCAGCGGCTTCAGTTCCACGTCTTCCGCGGCGCCGAAAAAGCTCGATAACGCGGTGCCCAGAATAAAAATGAGCAGCATAGGCAGCAAAAACAGATTAAACAGCACCGTACGGTGGCGCGACAACCTTTTTAATTCATACCAAGCAATTGTTCGTATATTCATGGACTCTCCCCCTTATGCTGCATACCGGACATACCGGTGTCCCTGCGCTCTAATCACGCAGCGTGCGTCCTGTCAAACTCAAGAATAGTGTCTCCAGGTCAGGTTCCTCGCACTTGATGCTCTGAATGACCGCTTCATGCTGATTACAGATAAACAGCACATCCTGCAGATTGTTCTGGGCAGACGGCAGATAAATTTCCAGCAGCGGCCCTTCGTGCAGCACACGGGTAATGCCGGGATGCATGTTCAGTTCATGCACCACATCCGGGGTAATGCCATCCGCGGTCAGCAAAATTTTCTCTTCCTGAGCCACCTGCTCCTTCAGCTCCTGCTGTGTTCCGCAGGCGATGACGCGGCCTTTATCCATAATCGCCACCCGGCTGCTGATCGCAGCTACTTCCTCCATATAGTGACTGGTATAAATAACGGTTGAGCCCATCTCGTTCAGCTTGCGGACCGATTCCAGAATATGATTCCGCGACTGTGGATCAATGCCGACCGTCGGCTCATCCATAATAATCAGCTTGGGGCGGTGCGTGATCGCACAAGCAATGTTCAGACGGCGCTTCATGCCGCCAGAGAACGTAGACGGCGTGTCCTTAGCCCGGTCCAGCAGACCGACAAAGGACAGGGCTTCTTCGACCCGCTCCTTCAGCAGCTTACCCCGCAGACCATAAAGTTTGGCAAAAAAGGTGACGTTATCAGCTGCTGTCATGTTCTCGTAAAGAGCCAGGTCCTGCGGGACCAGCCCGATCCGCCGCTTGACTTCAAGCGGACTGTCCTCGATAGATAAGCCGTCTACTTCAATGCTGCCCTGGTCTATTTTGAGCAGTCCGCAGATCATGTTGATCGTGGTGCTTTTGCCAGCCCCGTTGGGTCCCAGCAGTCCAAAAATCTCGCCTTCATGAATATTCAGGTTCAGGTGGTCCACTGAAAGCTTGCTGCCGTACCGTTTGACCACATCTTGTGCTTGCAGAAATGCCATGCTTCATCGCTCCGTTTCTGTTCACGTTCCTTCTTCTTGACCTTATTGTATCTGCCGGTGTCTCCTTGTTCAGGTAGACAAAGTCATTCATGACAGGTGACAAAAGTCACCTCTTGGCGTAAAGTGTGCTGTGATATAATGGGCGAAAGAAAATACAGGCATCGCAGATGACCTGTTTTCATCAAACTCTGAGAAAAGGAAGTTATCTGATATGTCCCGGATATGGATCCCGCTGCGTTACGGACTCATCCTCCTCCCCGCTCTGGCAGGGCTGTATATCCAGCCGATTGAGAGATACGGTGTATATACCTTTCTGGTGCTCCTGTTTCTGTCCGCAGCTGTCTTGAGCCGCCATATCACCTCACTCCCGGTGATGGCTGCAGGGGTTCTTCTGGAAATTCTCATTGCGGGATGGATGTGCAGGGAGTACGGGTTACTGATGGCCTTTATCTCCATGTCCAGTGTGTGTGTCTATTTCACGTTTTCCCCTGCTGTGCTCCGGTATTTGTTGTTCGGGATTCATGCTGCGGTACTGAATACCGCGTTTTGGGAGCAGGAGAAGCTGTGGCTGGTGTGCGGTAACCTGCTGCTGATGATGATGGCTGTCTTTATCAGTATTCTTCATGATGCGTCAGGCAGAAGAGAGAATACGTTGAAATTGTATGATGAGCTGCGAAGCAAGCATTATCAGCTGGAAGAAGCGAGAAGCCGGCTGCAGCAGTTTGCTCATCAGGTGGAGGGAGCTGCACAGGCAGAGGAAAGAACCCGTATTTCGCGGCAGCTGCATGATGATATCGGCCACCGGCTGATCCGGGTGAAGATGATGATGGAGGCGGCGATTCATACCGTTCCGGGAGATCAGGAACGCGGGATGCAGCTGCTGCATCAGATCCGTGACCAGCTGGCAGACAGCATGGAGGAGATGCGGCTCGCAGTCAAGCGTATGCATCCCGGCAGACCGATTGCTGATGCGCATTCTCTTGACCGGCTGCTGGAGCAAATCCAGCAGGAAACCGGTATCCGGACCACACTTCAGGTAAAAGGTCTGCCCTATCCGCTGTATCCCAGCCAGCAGGTCGTGCTGTTTAAAAATGCACGCGAAGCGATCACCAATGCAATCCGTCACGGAGATGCGTCTGAGGTGAGTGTGCTGCTGATCTATGAAGAGCATGAAATGTGTATGGAAGTATCCAATAACGGTAAAACGGCCTTGCGTGAACAAACTTCCACGGGCGGCCTGGACAGCGAGCAGCCCTATGCCGGGGAATCCGGGTTTCCGCCACGCCAGGGGCTGGGCCTCAGCGGTATGCTGGAACGCACACGATTGATCGGCGGTACCCTGAATGTGCGGGGCTATGCCCCTTTTACCGTGATTACGAAACTGCCCGTCTACCGCAAGAGCGAAATTATGTAACAGTTGCTATATAGATTGAATTAAAAGATACCATTCTAACTAGCAATTAGGGATGGAACAAAGGGAGGTGAAATTTTTATGATTACGGTGCTTCTTGTTGATGACGACCCCTTTATCCGGGAAAGCCTCAAGCTGCTGATTGGCATGGATCCTCTCATCGAAGTCATCGGTACTGCGGCACATGGTGCGGAGGCCCTGGAGCTGCTTGCCGAAGGACCTGCTGTGGATGTTGTACTGATGGACATCCGGATGCCGGTCTGTGACGGTGTGGAGGGAACCGAGCTGATCCGCAAAACCTATCCCGATACCCGCGTGCTGATGCTGACTACGTTTGACGATGACGATTATATCGCAGCAGCCCTGCAGAACGGTGCCAGCGGTTATTTGCTAAAAAACATTCCCCCAGACCGCATCATCCAGGGCATCAAAACCGTGCACGAGGGCAATATGCTCATTCACCCCGACATCGCTCGCAAGCTCACGGGTATGCTGCGGCCAGCCCAGCCGGCACGTCCCCCGCAGTCTGCGGTTCTGGATACCTACGGACTGACCCCGGCGGAGAAAAATATTGTGCGCCTGATTGCGGATGGATTATCCAACAAGGAGATCGCGGGACAGCTGTTTTTAAGCGAAGGGACTGTCAAAAACTATGTCACCGAGATTCTGGGCAAGCTGAGTCTGCGTGACCGCACGCAAATTGCGATTTTTTATCTTAAAAATGGGGCGGGTTCTGTTTAAAGTTAATCGCTTAAAGCCATACGCAAAAAAGACATGGTCAGTGTACCGGGATAGCTTCCCTCTTACACCGCCATGTCTTTTTTTGAGTCATTTCTATTATTTACAGATGCAGATTCCTGTCATCCGGAGCCAGCCCATCCGGTATTCCACCTGAATGCTCTGTGCTCTCTGTGCCGGATGAATCCCTGACTCTGCTCTTGCTCTTCAGATTTAGCTTCATGCCCAGGAGCCCGAACACACTGATCGGCTTCAGCCGAACCGCAAGTCCCGCATCCGGATCCGGCGCGATGATCGCCCCCAGCTGATGATGCTCACCTGAGTAAATCGCCCGCTGCATGAACTTGCTCTCGCCCTGGTGGTTCTGCACCTCCAGCTTGCAAAAAGCGGCATTCTGCCGGAGCGCCGCATGCAGCTGCTCTTTGTTATATACCAGCGTTCCATTCACTTTCAGAATGGTCTCGCCAGCCAGAATGCCCAGTTCATCTGCGGGACTTCCCGGCAGCACGGCCAGCACTCTCAATCCTTTAGGAGGATGTACAAAAATCGGGCTGCGCTGCTGCTCCTCATACCGGCTGAACCAGACCAGCCCTTCATGCAGCACAAGCGCGGTCAGCGCCGCAACAATGACCAGCGGTGCCCACCAAGCTGCCAGCATACTCAGCGCCAGCACAACGGCACTGTACAAGACCAGCCGTTTGGCACTGACAGATGCTTTATCCCGTGGCAGCATGCTCTGCGTCATTTCTCCGAAGCCAATCAGCACCGGCAGGGCAGCTATACTGACGCCCCCCAGCCAGGCCTCGCCCCCGAAGAACGGCGTCCATGGCAGCAGCGGACCGCCGGATGCCGGAATCAGCAGAAACAGCGGCAGCGGCCAGAAACTCTGCATCTGATACCCGCCGACGAGCTTACCCCGCTTCCCTTCCAGAAACAAAGGGGTCGCAAAGCGGCTTCCCTGCCGCAGCACCAGTATGGCCTCTGCAAAGTGCAGGACAGCGGCCAAGGCAAGCAGTGCCGGAATATTCAGTTCCAGGATGGCGGATTGTATACTGCCTCCCCAGCCTGCAGGCTGAAACTTTGGAAACCATCCCAGCATAAATTGCAGCACACCCAGCAGAGAAATCGCATAGGCAAAACATAAAAACCGAACACGGAACAGCATCAGCAGCAGGGTCGCAGCCCAGATACATAATACCGCTCCCAGGGTCAGGGTGATCCCTAGAAATGCCATAACGATCGAGACCCCGATCCCTGCAATGATTCCTCCGGCTATGGTGCGCAGGGTCTGTGTCTCCCAGCCGTTCACACGCACGTGAAACAGCTTGCGCTCCAGTAGTACCTGTCTGCGGTACAGCAGCGCAATGATCACCACCGAAATATAGTAAAAGGGCTGTGCCAGCAGAGAAAGTCCTGCGTCCAGCACCATCCAAATCCATTCCATCGCTGTATCCAACCTGATTCACTCCTTCTCCTCAAGACGTATTGGCAGATCTGTCATGATGTCTTGTCTTTGCTGTAAAAAAATCTGATCTGTCCTCACGCTCCGGACCCGCTGCAAGTTGACTACCTGTTATGTTACTCACAATTACTCAAGAAAAAAAGAAGGCTGAATTCAGCCTTCTTACTTGTTCGACGCCTGACTCTTGATTTCCTTCACCACTTCAGCAATTCCGCTTTTCAGCTGTGTATCATTCGCCGGATCCTGAATTGATTTGATCAGATCGGCTTCCAGTGCTTCTGCGGTCGCCGCATTCACCACACCGTCGGACTTCAGCTTATGCTTCGACTGGAAATCCTTCACTGCTTTTTCCGTCGCCCGATCAAAATAACCGTCTTTCCGGCCCGGTTTGAAACCGACCGCTTCCAGCATGATCTGAGCATTCATCACATCTGAATTGTTCATGTCGTATTTCAAGGATTTCTTCTTGTCCAAAGGCGCGGCGGAGAAGTAATCCGGCTGAAGGACCTTCTGATCCGGTTCAATGCCTTTCTCATGGATCCAGGAGCCATTCGGTGTCAGCCATTTCGCGATCGTTACCTTTAACAGGCTTCCGTCCCCGAACTGCTTGTCAAAGCTGGTCTGCACCGTTCCTTTACCGAAAGAATGATCCCCAATCAGCACAGCTCCGGCTGACTGCTGCAGCGCCCCTGCCAGAATCTCCGAAGCACTGGCACTGCCCTTGTTCATTAACAGCACGACAGGATAAGGCTTGGAGTCACCTTTAGAAGGATGCTTCTCCCGCTTGCCGTCCTTGTCTTCCACCTGCACGATCAGCTTATCTTTCGGTACGAACTGCTCTGCAATATCGATAACGACCGAGAGCACACCGCCCGGATTGTTGCGTACATCAATAACAAGCCCTTTCATGCCCTGATCTTCCAGAGATTTCAGTTCCTGATTGAAGCGCTCACCCGTATTCAATGAAAATTGAGTGATCTCGATAACACCGACCCCGTTTTTCTCCAGCCGGGCATTGACCGTTTCCAGATCCACATCATCCCGAATGATCACAAATTCGATACTTTCTGCAGCTCCGGGACGTTTTACTTTCAGAACAGCTTTAGAGCCCTTAGGTCCCCGTATCTTGGCTACGGCTGCGTTCAGCTCCAGCCCCTGCAGCGATTCTCCATTGACCGACAGGATCACGTCCTTGGCCCGAATTCCCGCCTTATCGGCCGGGGAATTCTTGATCGGAGATACAACCTCTACATTACCATCCACGGAGGATACCTCGGCACCGATTCCACTAAAAGAGCCTTCAATGCTCTCTTCAAAATGTTCCGCGGTAACCTTCCCCATATAATTGGAGTACGGATCGCCGAGCGATTCCATCATCCCGTTGATCGCGCCGTCAAGGAGCTTGTCCCGATCAACGTCCTTATAATAGTTGCTTTCGATAATATCCAGAGCTGTACCCAGCTTTTGAGCTTCTTCCTGCTCCAGTCCCTTTTTGCTGATACTGGCCAAGAGACCTTCACCGCCAGCATTGGGTCCCGCTGTATTCGGCAGCTGCATAAACACCATGGTCAGCATGACGCCGCACAGCATGGAGGCCATTACCAAAAACAACACCGTTCTTTTCTTCATCCTGATCTCACCGCCTTTGTACATTTCAGCATAACACTACGCAGCATCCCGGTCATCCTAGTATATGATAGACTTCCGGGGAATATTTATACAACGGCTTTCTGTTACTGATGATCAATGACTATAAATAAGGTGTCGGATTCACTGGCGATCCGTTAACTCTGACTTCAAAATGAAGATGCGGTCCTGTGCTCCGGCCGGTAGATCCGACCTCAGCAATTTTCTGGCCCCGGCTTACCTGCTGTCCTTCAGATACGACAGTACCGCCATTGCGGATATGGCCATACAGCGTCCATAAGCCATCGCCATGGTCGATAATGACTGCATTTCCGTACGTGCTCCACCATTCGGCGAGTATGACTGTACCGCCTTCTGCTGCACGAATATCCGTGCCTTCTCTTGCAGCGAAATCGACGCCTGTATGCATCGATGATCTCTGGCCCGTCACCGGATGCGTACGGTATCCATAGTTCGAGGACAGATAAGATCCTGAAACCGGTGTGGCGAGAGGTCCGCCAGTACCATTAAAGGTTGCACGGCTGCTTCCGCCCAAGGCGCTTGGCGCAGCCTTTTTGTTGGCGGCTGCCCTCTGAGCGGCAGCCTTCTCTGCAGCCGCCTTCTGAGCAGCAGCTTTCGCAGCAGCTGCACGTGCCCGGGCTTCAGCAGCAGCTTTCGCTGCTGCGGCGCGGCGTGCAGCCTCTTCAGCAGCCAGCTTGTTGCGCTCCTGCTGAAGCTTGGAGCGTTTGGTTGCCAGCTGAACCAGCATCTGTTCCTGCTCTGCCGAAATCTCGTCTGAGATTTCAATCTTTTGGTCATACTGTGCTATAAGGACCCGCTTTTCTTTCTCTTTTGCGGCGAGTTCGCTCTTGCGGTCTTCCATCTGTGCGTACAAATTCTTCGCTTTGGCATATTGGCCTTCCAGTTCTTTCTTCTTGTCCAGAACCAGAATTTTGTCCTGTTTATGCTGTACCAGCAGATCCTGATCCTGATCCACAATCGTTTTCAGTGAGTCTGCGCGATCCAGGAAATCCGTAAAGCTCGTTGAGGACAACAGAACATCCAGATAGGACACTTCGCCATCCATATAGATGAGGCGAATGCGCTGCTCCAGCAGCTTCTCACGGGCTGCAATACGATCCTGGGCGGCTTGAAGCTCGTCCGCTGTGATTTGCAGGCCTTGTTCCGTTTCATCAATCTGCATCGTGATTTTGCTCAGCTGATTGCTGACAGAATCAATCTGTTCCATGACATACTGGAGATTGTGTGTTGTTTTATTTTTGTAATGCTGCGCTTCCTGCTTCTCATCGGCCGCTTTGCTTTTTTGCTTACGGGCCTGCTGAACCTCACTCTGAAGAGCTTTTAACTCACGGTCCACATCGGCGGAAGTTTTGCTTTCGGCTAATCCGGCAGAGGGCCCTGCAACGACGGCGGTTAATAATAAAGCGGCTAATCCGGCGGCGATCTTTTTCAACGTGCACTCCCCATCCTTTTCGAAAATCTATTGTTCAGGATCTCATGATCCAATTGATTCAGCTTAAACTTTTAGAGACTTGCGTATCGACATCGTACTGCCCCATATACCAATCAGCATTCCGAGCAGCAGGAGCAGGCCTCCCAGCAGGTGCCAAATCTCGCTCAGCGGGATCAGACTCTGTGACAAGGTTATATCTCCAATCAAAGCTTGATGCAGCTGGCTGTAGCCAAGGAACAAAGCACCGACGGTAATCAGTGAACCGATCAATCCAATCAGGGCTCCTTCCACAAAAAATGGCCAGCGGATAAAGGTGTTGGTGGCTCCCACCAGCTTCATAATACTGATCTCACGCCGACGTGCCAGTATGGTCACCCGAATCGTGTTGGAGATCAGAAACATGGACATTAATCCCAATCCGGCTACAAAAATAAACCCGATATTCCGTACGTATTTCGTAATTTCAAACAGCTTCTCTACCGTACCTTCTCCGTATTTCACCCGCATAATCGGTTTCTCCGGATAGGTTTCGTTGAGACTCTCTACCTTCTGGGCCACTGCCGGCACGGTTGTCGGCTCGACCACATTAATGATAAAGGAATCTGGCAGCGGGTTCGTATCCTCGTTCGTAAAACCATCCAGCAGATCTTGCCCTTCCGTGCCAAAACTCTCTGTCAGATCCTTCATGCCTTCATCCTTGGAAACGAATCGAATCTCCTTCACTTCCGGCATGATGGCGATCTCTTTCTCTACTCGCTCGCGCAGTTCCTGATCTACATTCAGGTTGAGATATGCGCTCACCTGTACATTACTATCGGCTTTATCGGCTAAAGCATTAACATTCAATACCAGTAAAATAAACACACCTAAAATAAATAGCGATATGACAATGGAAGTAATCGAAGCCACGGACATCCATCCGTTTCTGAATATACTCTTGACTCCTTCCCGCATGTGCCGGAGAAAGGTTCTAAAAGTCATATCCATACTCCCCTCTCACCTGATCCCGGACAATCTGTCCGTTCTCGATGGCGATAACACGCTTGCGCATTTTGTTCACAATATCTTTATTGTGAGTAGCCATGACGATCGTTGTGCCCCGGAAGTTAATCTCGTCCAGCAGCTGCATGATGTCCCATGATGTTTCAGGATCCAGGTTCCCGGTGGGCTCATCCGCAATGATCACGGATGGATTGTTCACAATCGCTCTGGCGATCGCAATCCGCTGCTGCTCCCCGCCCGATAACTGTGCAGGCTGACGGCCCGCCTTCTCTCTCAGGCCAACCAGTTCCAAAACTTCCATAACCCTTTTCTTCATCTGCTTCGTGGGTGTTTCGATAACTTCCATGGCAAATGCCACGTTCTCATATGCGGTCAGCTTCGGCAGAAGACGAAAATCCTGGAACACGACCCCGATGTTACGGCGTACGTAAGGGATCTTACGCGGCTTCAGCTTCCCAATATTAAATCCGTTGACGGATATTTGTCCTTTAGTGGGAACTTCTTCTCTATATATCAATTTCATAAATGTCGATTTACCTGCGCCGGACGGTCCGACGACGTAAACGAACTCGTTGCGGTCGATCTTCACCGAAACTCCCTGAAGTGCATGGGCTCCGTTCGGATAGCTCTTCCACACATCCTGCATTTCGATCACTTCATCACTTCCCATTACTTGATTAGCCCTTTTTACTATTCGACACCTTCCAAGGAATTCCTTTAAAATGCATGAAAATTCCTCATGACAAAGACCATTGTAACAAATTTGTTACCTTTTGAGTAGCCGAAAGTTTGAGCAGATCGTGACATATACATTTAAATGTGCTTGAACTCCGGTTAACAAGAAGTGAAAAAGGTGGTTGCTCATGAAAAAACTTCATTTGGCTCTGATTGTGCTCATCAGCATACTGCTGATGTGTTCGCTGATTTACGGAGGATTATGGCTGTATAGCGGTCAAAAACAGCTGCCTAAAGGGGTGCAGCTGTCCGGCTGGAACGTGGGTAAACTTAAAGCAGAACAAGTGCTCAGCGAGCTGGAACACCGGCTCGCTGCCATGAAACAGCTGAAGGTGGAATTTGGAGGGCTCCCGGATGCCGGAAAGCCGGAAATCATGACACTTGCGGAAGCCGGCGTCTCCTATGAGGCAGATGACTTCACCAAGGCAGTCCTCCAGCTTCAGGAGGGACATGTCTTGAAGCGTGCGCTGTACCGATACCGGTTCCAAAAGTCGTGGACCTTCTCGGCGGACTGGGATATGAGCCTACTGAAGCAGAGGCTGAACACCGAGTGGGAAAGAGAACGGTTCGGAGATCCGGTTAACGCCATGAGGAGTATCAAGGGGGATGCCGTAACCTATACACCGGGGAAAACGTCGCTGCGGATTGGGTGGATGCGGCTTCAAGATATGTTTACGGCCGCTCTTCCCGGAACGAAGCAGTTTCATTCCCCGGACCAGAAGGAGATCATCAACATAGAGCTGCCGCTGGAACCGATCGAGCCTGAGGTCACTTTATCTTCACTCAAGGATGAGGGCATTGAACGCAAGATCATGGAATTCTCAACCTATCTTGGCGCCAGCGGACCCGGAAGGGTCCATAACGTCACTTCGGCGGCCCAAGCCGTGGACGGAATTATTTTGAAACCGGGGGATGTGTTCAACTATGCCGAGGTCATTGCCAAGGCACAAAAAGAGTACGGGTTCCGGGAAGCGCCCGTCATCATCAGCGGACGGCTGGTGCCTGGGATCGGCGGGGGAATCTGCCAAGTGTCCAGTACACTGTATAATGCGGTGCTGCTCACCGGCCTGGAGGTTGTGGAGCGGCGGAACCATTCACTTCCGGTGAATTATGTATCCAAGGGAAGAGATGCCACCTATGCAGAGGGAGCCATCAATTTCCGCTTCCGCAACAATACCGGCAAGCATCTGCTGCTGCGGGCCCAGGTGATCGGCAAGAGCGTCACCATCAAGTTTTTCGGCACCTTTCCGAAGGATACAGTTTATTACCTGGAAACCAAGACGATTGAGAACATCCCTGCACCGCAAAAATATGTCCGTGATTCCTCTCTGGCCCCGGGGCAGCGCAAAGTTCTTCAACCGGGCAAGCCGGGGTATATTGTAGAAACCTATCGGGTGAAGCGGGTAAACGGCAAGGTCTTGAAGCGGGAAATCATCTCACGGGATGTGTACAGGGGACAGAGCAGCCTCATCGGCATGAATCCGACACGAGGTGAAATTCCAGGAAGCCGCGATTTTCCGAAGGCGCCTGTCGTCGAAGACGGCGTTAGCGGACCTTAGTTCGCGCCAGGACAGAACCATATAATAAATGAAGGCTTTTTCCTCCGGCAGACTGCCGCTTGGAGAAAGCCTTTATCTGTTCTATGACACAGCAGAGCTGTATTACCAGTGTCCTTATATTTTGCGTGTCTCCCCGATGACGGCAGATGGATCAACAACCAGTTCTTCTTTGTATTCCACCAATCCGATACGGCATTCCGGTCCGATCCACACCCTTCCGCCCCGAACGAGCTCCCCTTCTGTATAGCTGATCTCTACATTGTTCCCCTCAATAACACGGGCTTTCAAGATGATCGGCCGGAAGGTGAGCGACAAATGCTCCCACAGCTTCTTCCCTTTTTTCAGCACTGAAATATCACTGCCGTAGATTTCACCCGCTTCACAGCGGTCGTACAGTTTGATCTTGATAACGTCTGCCTGAAGCCGTTCGTCGATCTTGAAGCCGCCCTTGACCTTCAGCCTGCCTGTATGCAGCTCCCTGGCAATCAGCCGCCCTGTAATCTCGACTTCTCCAGCTGACAGCCGGCCGTGCACATGGGCGCGCCCGCTGACCTCCAGCTTTCGTGTCCGGGCCTCTCCTTTTATCGAAGCATTCCCGCTCACCTGAATCTCCAGTGCATCCACGGGTCCTTCAATGGTACCTGTACCGTTGATCGTCATCTTCTCAGCAGTCAGCGAGCCATTCACCGTGACGGAACCATTGGCTGTAAACTTCCTGCAGTCCAGATCCCCTCCTACACTGCAGGCTCCGTCGAATTGAACCTTGTCATAGTATCCGCCTGCCGCTTTCCCAAATCCTGAAATATGAAGATGGTCCCGTTTGATACTTTCACGCTCCATATTATCCCTCCGCTGTATCTGCCTTCGGCACACCTGTTCTTTACCAGTAAATGTATCACGTTTATGGCTGCCGGTATACCAACTGCCGCCCGAAGTTCATCTCAGTCGCCAGACCGATCTTTACAGCACAAAGGGCCGTTTTCCAGATGGAAACACGGCCCTTCAGGGCAGATCTATTCAGCAGCTCCTGAAGCAGGAGATCCGACTTGAGCTGATTCATAATAAGCGGTAAACACAATGTTTGCGGTGATCAATGCGTTTTCCGGAGCTTCCACCAGCCCGCCGCGGCGCTGAAAGCTGTAGGAATCCACCTTGATCATCCGCGGCAGGCGTTCAAGCTGAATCATCCAGTCACTAATTTGAGAATAAGTGCCTTCAACCTCCGCATTCATTTTTACTTCCTTAATAAACGGGTATGCATTCTCGCCTTCCCCAAGCATTAGATTCAGTTCATTTGCCCCGGTAAGGGTAAAGTCAACATTTTTCAGACGGGCATCGGATTTCAAGCCGAGGCTTCTCAAATCCAAAACCAGCTGATCAGCTTCGTCCCCATGAGGAAGTGCTACCAAAGACTCACTGGATCGTTCGGTTTCTGAATCTGAATCTGTCCCTTTCATTTCATCCACTTTCTGCTGCAGAAGGTCCCGTTCGCCTTCGATCCGTTCCATATCCGCCCGCTGTTCATCTATCCGTGTAAATGTTGGCTTCAGGCCCCACATATAGAAGCCGAGCAGCAGCAGAAAAAGAACCAGTATAACCAGCACAACAGGTGTCCGGTGTCTATTCAGCCGCTCCATCGTCTTCCTCCTCTCCCTCTGCCGGTAAATTGGCGATCGAAGTTCCCGATCCCAGACTTATCCGGTATACAGCCGTATAATAACCCTGCCCCTGTGGATTACCTGAATTTCCACCTGAGATGCCTTCGGTCAATTTCGTGATCATAGCACCGTTCGTAAAAGGCAGACGCCGGAGCAGAACCAGGTACTCCGCAGCCTGTTCCATTTGGGGCAGATAAACCGTCATTCCGATCTCAGAACGGTACGTGTAGCCAAGATCCCGGAGAATGCCGCCTTCCGGCATCGGCTTCACAATGGCAGACATCATCGCTGCAGGACTTTCCCGATGCTCGCGAATGCCCTCCACAGCGGCGGCCCTTCCATTCTGCCCCATACCGCTTCGATTCAACGCAAGCAGTTCCTGTTCCAGGGTGTTTCTCTGACTTGCTAATCCCTCAAGCCTTTCATCCTGATTGCTGATTTTGCCTTGATTCATAACCATAATCGTCCCTGTGGCAGCCAGACCCAGCAACCAAAAGACCAGAAGCGATACGGCCAGGAATGGAAAAATGACCGCTTCCCTGTCTTCCACAGGGAGCAGATTGATCTTGAGGCCTCCCGAGGTTCTGAGTGCCGCCCCTGCGGCAAGACGGTAATCATTATAATCCACTAGCTGGTTAGCCGCAGCGGCCTCCTTTGGTGATGAGAAATCAATCTCATGAATCTGGATTTCCGAGAAAGACGTCTTCAGCACCTCAACCAGCTGCCTCCTAACCTCCGGCGAACCCGTAACAAAGATATCTTGAATTCGCACAGCGCCTTCGTGCAGGCTGTATTGATAAAAGTTGAGCATACGGGAGATTTCCGCCGTAATTTCTACGGTCTGAGCGTAAGAGAGGTCTTCCCCCTCTCTATCTCTGCCAAGGGTCATGTCTGCGGCTGCAGCACTCTCCTGCCAAGCATTCATATCTTCACGGCTTTGTTCCTTTAAGTTGAGCGTCCGCATAAACACTGGATTTCTCTCATGGAACATACAGACATCCAGAATGGCATGATCCAGATCAATCAGCATACCTGAGCTGAAGAGGTGTTCTCCACCCAGTTCAATCAAGCGGGCCAAGGCAGTTCCCGTTACTTCAACACTGGATACTTTCAAGCCGGCGGATTCCACAAGGTTTACGTATTCTTCAATAATCTGACGGGGCGCAGCAATAATGAGCAGCTCGGCCTCAGATTCGTTTCTGCTTAATTCGATATAGTCATATACCGGGTTATCAAATGGAAGGTGAAGCCCTGTTTCTACTTCCAGGCGGACCAGCTGCTCCAGCTGTTTCGGATTGGCTCCGGGTATCGTCATTTTACGGATAACGATCTGGGAAGGCGGTACCGATATCGAGACCCAGGTGCCCCGCAGCCTTTCCCGTTTCACCGCTTCTTTCAGCTGTGCCGCCAACAGTTCACTGTCCGCGAGCTGCTGATCCTCCAGTGCACCGTGAGGCATAGGAAGGAAGAACTGCTTATCAATCTCCCTGTTTTTCCCTTTGAGCCGGGCATAACGGACACCTGTTTCTTCTATAGATAGTCCGGCTTTCGATGTCATACCGAGCATGCTTAAAATCCTCCTAACCAATGAGCGAGAGGTACCCGCCAATAATCTGTGAACCGTATCCGTAGGCAATAAGAATGCCGCATGCAAGCCAAGGTGCAAACGGGATTCGCTGCTTCCTGTTTACCTTGCCGAGAAGCATCAGGGTCACACCTGCAGCCGTACCCAGGAAACAAGCAGTCAAAAATGCGAGAATGACACCTGGAAATCCGATAACCAAGCCGCACAAGGCGAACAGCTTCGCATCTCCCATTCCCATACCTCCCGCCAGCACCAGCAGAAAGATCACACCGCCTCCCAGCAGAGCTCCAAGGACATGACTCCACCACGTATGCTCTGTCGCAAGAAAAGTACCGGCGGCAAGCAGCGGCAAAAAGAACAGCAGCACCTTGTTAGGGATCACCATGCTGTGCAGATCCGAAATGGTTACAATTACGGCCAGGCTGCAGAGCAGAAAGCCCAGCATCCCCTCGCTGGTAAGTCCAAAGCGCAGATAGGTCCACAAAAAGAGTATTCCGGCCGCGGCTTCCCCTGCCGGGTACAGCCAGGACACCTGCACGCCGCAGTGCCGGCACTTCCCGCGGGCTGTCAGCCAGCTGAGGACTGGCACCAAATCGCGTCCGCGCAGCCGCGTTTCGCAGCTACCGCACCGGGAAGGCGGAGAAACAAGAGATTGCCCGGCAGGTATCCGCAGGGCAACGACATTGAAAAAGGAACCCAGGGCGAGGCCCAGCAGGGTTATATATGCGGCAATCAAGAAAGTCATGGTCACTCCATTACATTCATTTTGAAAATAGGAACCGGAAAGGCATTCCGATTCCTATTTGGGAGATTGATGTTTGCTAGATTAGTGGTTTGCTGATTTCAGCATTAGCCATCTCAGTCTTATTCACGCTCAGAAGTTAAAACTTTCTCAGCAAGAAACTCTTTGTCTGTTACAGTGCTAGTTGATAGTTCAACTTTTTCTAATTTCCCATTCACGTCAAAGGTAACAGTTGCGTCAGTCAACGGCTCTTTGGTGCTCGGCAGTGCAACGGTAGTCTCCAAGTATTTTTCATCTTGTAAATCCTTAAGTTCTACACCGCTTTTGACGTCATCATGTTTAAAATCACCATTCTTCTCCCCAATTACATAGAGACGTGCTGCATCATAAAGCTGACGAGCTGTAGCTACATCTGCATCTTTTTTGCTGTTGTCAATAATGTTACCAATCAAAGGAATCGCAATGATCGCGATAATACCGAGAATAACGATAACGGCGAGGAGTTCGATGAGGGTGAACCCTTTCTCGTCCTGAAGACGGGCTTGTCTGGCTTTCAGTGCTCTAGATAACATATTAATTTCCTCCTTAAGATTGAAAAAAATTTATATTTTGAAGAAAAGCCGCCAAAATGGCCAGGCTCTTTCCTGCAAACAATAAAAAAGGCGGTTCCTGCTTTGATAAGAGTTGATTCCTAGCATTTCTGAAAGGAAGGTCCTCACCATTAAATGTTCCCGTACATACTAAACATCGGCAGCATGATGGCTGCAACGATGAGACCGACAATACCCGCCAGAAATGCGATCAGCAGAGGTTCCAGAAGTGACTTGAGGCGGTCAACCGTATTCTCGACATCCATTTCGTAAAAGTCCGCAATCTTGGAGAGCATCTGGTCCAGTGCGCCGGTTTCTTCTCCTATAGCAATCATCTGGGTCACCAGGGGCGGAAACACCCAGGCCTTTTTCAGCGGCTCGGAGAGTGGTTTACCCTGACGCAGCGAATCTCCGGCATTACGGATATAGCCCGCGACCACTTTATTGCCCGCCACTTCCTCCACGATCGACAGGGACTGCAGCACGGGTACGGAACTGGCATAAAGAGAAGAGAAGGTCCGGGAAAATTTAGCGATCGAGCCTTTCTGATTCAGCTTGCCGAAGATTGGTACTTTGAGCTTCATATAATCGATGTAGTAAGAACCCCGATCCGTCCTCTTTACAATCTGAAAAGCCGCCACCAGCAGCACAACTCCTAGCAGCCAGAAGTACCAGCGGCTTTGAATACTGTCACTCAAGACTAACACCATCTTGGTCACAGCAGGCAGCTCCGCATTCATAGACTGAAACATCGTTACGAACTGGGGCACGATCGCCCACAGCAGATAGACCACCGCGGCAATCGCCATCAATCCGACGGTAATTGGATAGGTCAGCGCGGATTTGATCTTCTCTGTCGTCGCATGCTGCTTCTCGTAGTACAAAGCCAGGCGGTCCAGCGTCCCTTCCAGATCACCCGATTCCTCCCCCGCCCGAATCATGCTGATAAACAGCGGCGGAAAGATCTTCTTGTGATCCTGCACCGTCTGAGAAAAAGCTGTACCCCGAAGCAAGCTGGAGCCCACCTCGACTAACGCCTTGCGCAGCGGTTTGCTGTCCGTCTGTTCGGCCAGAATTCGAACCGCGTCCACAATGGATACGCCAGCACGGATGAGCGTGGCGAACTGCCGGCAGAATATAATGAAATGCACCGGCTTAACCGGATTACCGATATAGATATCCATCGACAATATACTGCTCCGCGTCTCCTGAAGTGAGAAGACGGTCAAGTTCCGCTTGCGCAACTCTTCCATAGCTGTGGACTTGTCCGACGCACTCAGTTTACCCTTCAGCGTTCTGCCTGAGCCGGTCTTGACCTGATATTCAAACTGCTGCATCTTAGGATGTCACCTCCATCAGGAATGGCCGGGCATGAATGGGAAGAATGAGACCGGCTTTCACATATTCCTGGATTGACATTTCAAGTGTATGCATGCCCAGCGCCCTACCAGTCTGCATCATATTCTTGATCTGATGGCACTTCTCGCTGCGAATCAGATTCGCAACACCTGGCGTATTAATCAGGATCTCTGTCGCACACACCCGGCCCTGTCCTGCGCTCCTCGGAAACAGACGCTGGGTCACGACGGCTACTAATACTGAAGCAAGTTGAATGCGTATTTGTGTCTGCTGCTCTCCTGGAAACACATCAATAATCCGCTCAATGGTTCCCGGGGCATCACTCGTGTGAAGCGTAGCGAGAACCAAGTGGCCCGTCTCCGCAGCGGTGATCGCCGCCCGAATCGTCTCCAAGTCGCGCATTTCCCCAACGAGAATCACATCGGGATCCTGACGCAGAGCCGCACGAAGCCCGTTCGAGAAGCTGAGCGTATCCAGGCCAACCTCACGTTGATCCACAAGGCAGTTTCCATGCGGGTGAAGGTATTCGATGGGATCTTCTAAAGTCACAATATGCTTTCTTGTATTCTGATTCAGATAATGAATCATGGCAGCGAGCGTAGATGACTTGCCGCTGCCGGTCGGTCCGGTTACGAGAATTAATCCTTGCGGCTTGTCAGCAAGCGTAGATAATATTGGCGGAAGACCAAGATCGGAAAAACTTGGAATCTGCGCCGGAATGATACGTGCGGCGATGCTGACCTGCCCCCGCTGCCGGTATATATTGATTCTGAACCGGCAGGACTGCCCCAATGAATAGGAGAAGTCCTGCTCGCCGGTACTCTGAAAATCAACCATCTTCTCACTGCCGAGCAGCTGCTTAGCCATCTCCCACGCTTCTTCACGGGTGATTGCAGGCTCGTTCATGGATTTCAGTGCACCGTCGATTCTAAATACAGGGGGCGACTGGACAGATATATGGAGATCCGATGCCCGGAATTCATGCGCCTGCAGAAGAAGAGAGAGAATATTCCTGTGCTGCTGATTCATATAGGGTCCCTCCCTGTTCTTAATGTGCCACGGATTCCCTCATGACCTCCTGCATCGTGGTAACTCCTTGAGTTACTTTCGTTATGCCGTCCTCCATAAGATAAATCAGGCCCCTGTTCCGCGCAGCCTGCCGCAGTTTCTCTACCGAAGCAGATGCCGCGATCAACTCTGACAACAGGTCATCGACCGTCATGACTTCGTGAATCGCCAGCCGGCCGCGGTAGCCTGTGTTACTGCAGTAACCGCATCCCCTGCCCTTGTACAGCGTCTCAATGTTAACACCATGATTCCTCAGCAGTATCAATTCCTGTTCAGAAGGTCGGTAGCTTTCCTTACATTCATTGCATATTTTGCGAACCAGTCTTTGCGACACGACTCCCAGTAAGGAAGAAGCGATGAGGTACGACTCAACCCCCATATCCCGAAGACGCATCACCGTGCTGATTGCATCGTTCGTATGCAGCGTAGACAGCACCAAATGTCCTGTTAGCGAGGCTCTGACCGCAATCTCAGCCGTCTCGCTGTCACGTATTTCTCCGACCATCACGACATTCGGATCCTGACGCAAAATAGAGCGAAGTCCAGCTGCAAAGGTCAAGCCGATAGAAGAATTGACATGCACCTGATTAATGCCTTCCAGCTGATACTCAACCGGATCTTCCACTGTGATAATGTTGACATCCTCTTTATTCAGATGATTTAAAGCCGAGTATAACGTGGTTGTCTTCCCGCTGCCCGTAGGTCCAGTAATCAGCAGAATTCCATATGGGCGCTCAATCACGCTCTTAAAGGCTTTGAAATTATGATCACTGAAGCCCAACCGGTCCAGAGCCTGTACCCCGCTGGTCAAATCCAGCAAACGCAGCACAATCTTCTCCCCATGCATCGTAGGCAGTGTGGAGACCCGGATATCGATCATCCGGTAATCCATTTGCAGCTTGATCCTTCCATCCTGTGGAAGGCGCCGCTCTGCGATATTCAGCCTCGCCATAATCTTCAGCCTTGCCGTGATAAAGCCCTGCATCTGCTTGGGAAGCATCCGTTCATTCCTCAGACCTCCGTCGATGCGATAGCGAATGGTCAAATTGTTTTCACCGGGATCAACATGGATATCAGATGCCCTCAGCTGTGCGGCCTGCTGAATCATTTGATTGACCAGACGCACAATAGGCGAAGCTTCGTCTGTAATTTCCGTCTCTTCGAACTCTTCTTCCGAAGGAAGCTCCCCCATCATCTGAGTCATCGAATCGCGCAGACCGTAGTGGCGTGCAATGGCGCGCTGAAGCTCATCACGGGATGATATAGCCGGCTCGATCCGAAACCCCGTAGTCATGCGGAGATCTTCAATCGCAAAATAGTCGAGAGGATCTGCCATCGCCACCATCAGCTTACCGCCCTCTTTCATGAAAGGCAGTACCTGATGCCGCTTGGCCATACTCTCGGGAATAATCTGCGTAATAGCCGGCTCGATTTGAAATTTAAACAGGCTGACATGCGGTATCCCCAGTTGAAATTCCAAGACTTCCATTAACTGCTGCTCTGTTATGTATCCTTGCGAGATCAGAAGATCCCCCAGCTTTCTTTTACTATTGCTTTGCTCAGCCAGCGCCTGCTGAAGCTGCTCCTCTGAAATAACACCGTTCTCTACCAGCAGGTCGCCCAGCTTTTTCTTTACGATGGCCATCATGATCACTCCATGCCATATATATTGGGTACCCAATGAGTGTGGTCTTCAGGCTGAACCTAATTTTTCGAAAATGAGAGTCTTGTAAAGAACTATATCCTTAGTCCCTACATAAAACTTACATAATGATATAATTATAGTGCTAATAGTGAATTATAACCATAAAAATTTCATCTTTTCGTATTGAATACCTGATAGATTTGACCTAAAATGATATATATCATACTTTGGTAATATTTACAACACCATCTTTTTACATCCAGTTTATAACATTGTGATTTGCCAGCGATTTACTAGGTTCCATCAAAGGAGAGAAGCCATAATGAAATGGGTCACCCGTAAAGCGATTTCTGTACTGCTCTGTATTGTATTGCTCCCTATCCTTACTTTTTTCCTAATCAGGGACTTCGAAACTAAAGTTGATGCTAACAATAACGGTTATATCATTCGTCTGCTTGAAATTACAGACAGTGGAACCAGCGACCTAAGTTTAACACAAAATGACGGATTTCTTGTCGATACGATGAGCATGAAGAGATTTGTCGCTTTACGGACCGATCTCGACGGACTGTACGACGCTGTGTACATAGGTAAAGGCACATACAGCACTGACGGCGTATCCGGTAACGACCATAAAACTGCGACCGTCATGAATGATATTACAAACCTGAAGGCGGATAAGATCATCAAAGAATATCTTGATAAAGGGCTGTACGTGTTCATTCATAAACCTAGCTTCAACAGTCTGAGCCATAACAGCGACAGCAAGCTGTACAAAAGGTTTAAAACTTATCAAAGCTCTGGCACCAGCCATGCTGTATTCTTCGATGATATAAGCACGCTCAAAACCACCCTGAAGGATCCAAATTCCAGCTATTATCGGAATCTGAAGCAGCGGCCTCGCCTGGCTGTAACCAGCCAGCCGGATTCCGAGAAGGTGTACCAGGCCGGAGACGAGCTGACTTTTGGCTTCAATATTAACAGACCCGCAGCCTTGAAGGACATGCCTCTTACTGTCAAGCTTCATATGAATGTAGATATATCCATGCCTGCTGCGAAGAAACAAGATCATGAACAGAGTGATACAGATCCTTACCTCGTTGCACAGATCACGCTGGATAAGGCTTCTACCGGAGAAATCAAATACAAGCTTCCGAAAACCTACTCAGGACTGCTGTACTGGAAGCTTGAAGTGGTGGAGCAACTGAACGCCAACCCGCTGAAAGACTATGTTACCGGCTCCATACACTATCAGCATAAGAAGACCGTTGTCCGTGTACTCCAGGTGATGCCGAATAACGACCACAGCAGCTTAAAGAAAACCAATAATATGAACCCAAGATTTCTCAAGAATGACGATTATGAACTTATCATCGATACCAAGAAAATGGATGAATTCAACACCTATGTACGGGACAATTGGAGTACCAAGAATGACTATGGTTTGAACGGTACTTATGACATGCTGATTTTTGGTTTTGCAGACGTATACAATCAAGTCGCAGAATTGAATAACGATGCCACTGCTGGCGTTAAAGACTTCATTGTGAAAACCAAGCAAAGTGCAATGTTCACACATGACACGATCTACAGAACCAAAGAAGCAAGCAGCTGGACCCGGAACTTTCAAGAAATCACCGGACAAGTGAAACCAATGACGAATATGGGACTCAACGCGCCGAACACTTCAACATCTGTGGTTCAAATGAATGAAGGACTGTTGACCCAGTACCCTTTTAATCTGAAAGATGCTTCCGGCAAGAAAACCATTAATACCGTCACCCGGACACATAACCAGTACTTTACGCTGGATCTGGAAGACGAAACGGTCATCCCTTGGTACAACATCTTAGGCAGTGATCGGGATGTGAACGACAGCTGGAATCATTACTATACCTACTCTAAGGGCAACGTCACCTACTCCGGCACCGGACATACTCAGAGCTTCCCGGAATGGGAGCAGCGTCTGTTCGTGAATACGATGTACCGTGCTTTTACCGGGTCCAATCACGCTCCTGAAATCACGGTGCATACGCCAAGTGACAACAGCACCAAGCCATCTTATCTTCAGGAACTGGTGGTCAGTTATACAGTTGATGACTGGGATTGGAAAGACCGAAACTTAAAGACCAGCATCAAGTTTAAGAGCGGGGACAAGGAGCTCTCGGCCATTGGTGTTAATAACAATGCCATACTATCAGGTGAGACCTTTACTCATACGGTTCCAAATCCGCTGCCGGATGGCGGTACATTAACGATCGAGATTTCGGCCTGGGATGCGCAGGGAGCGATAAAGACCGAGACAATTACCGTCAACATCGAGAAGGTGAGCGTCAACCTGGAGACCTCCCGAACGTTCTCCGAGAATGTTGTTAATAATGAAGTCCGGCGGGGAGAAGAGGTCACGATCAGCTATACGATCACACCCAAGAACGTTCCATATGTTGAGTCTGAATTAATGGACAAGAAAGCAGAGGAGCTGTTCATCACAGACATTCAGTATGAGGAAACTTTCCCGCCAGGATTGGAAATTCTGGAGATGCCGGATGAAGCAGTTAGAAGCGGCAGCTTGTCATCAGGCTATACTCTGAAGAAAGCTTTCGGGGATGTAAAATATAAGCTCGTGAGCAGAAATGGAAATCAGCTCTACGAGCTTCAGCAGCCGCAGCAAATTGATTTCACAGTTAAAGTAAAGCCTAACGTGAAAGGTGTCTATTTATTCAATCGCTCCAAAATCGATTATGAAGACATTCATTTACCGGATGGTGTTGGCGATGACATCCCAGAAGATCCAACACCTAAGTCAGCGTTAGGCATCGCCCGTGACTATACTTTATTTGCTCTTAGTGATATTAATTTCTCAAGTTCCAGCTTCAGTAATGAAGGCAGAGTGGCAGCCGGCGGAAGTATTACACTAAGTGGATTCAACATCGGAGGTTCATTGGGTCCAGAAGCCAAGGACAGCTATACCATTGTGGCAGGAAAAGATCTGAGCCTAAATAATGGGACTATTAGTACCGGAAAAGCTGCATATAACGGCACTGCTACACTCCCGAAAGATCATGAATTCCAGGTTGAAAAGGCATCCCCTGTAGATTTTCCGGGAACAGCCTCCCGTATTTATGCTATTTCCAAATCCATCGGATTGCTGAAGCCAACGTCTCAGTCAATTGTTCATCCATGGAATACCATTGAACTCACAGGTGAGAATCCCGAGCTCAATGTGTTTAAGCTCAATTCATCGGATCTCAGTAAAGCAACTAAAATTATAATTACGGCACCTAAAAAATCTACTGTCATTGTTAACGTTGAAGGAACAAATGCATCAGTCTCAGGAGGATACGAGTTAATCAATGTACAACAGAATCGTGTTCTCTTTCACTTTGAGCAAGCCGTATCTCTCAAGGTATCTGGCATCCATTTTCAAGGTGCAATACTCGCTCCAAAAGCAAATATTAAACTGTCTAACGGAACTTTCAACGGTACTGTCATCGTAGACTCAATGACAGAGGGTGGAAGTTACAGTATTACCCTCAATCCCTTTGAAGGCATAATTAGTACTGAACCAAATGAACCGCCGATTGAAGAGCCTGTAGAACCGCGTCCAAGGGTGTCAACAGAGTTTAATGAGCTTATCTTCACCGCCGTAATCAAGGTTGAAGCCATTCAGCTGGAGGGAACCACGATGCTGGTTGGAACAGAGCACAGGCTGACACCCGTTATCCTGCCGGAGGATGCGGACAATAAAGATCTGATCTGGAGTATAGAACCCGGTGGTCAAAGTATAATTTCCGTCACGAACGGAGTGGTCAAGGCGCAGAAACCGGGAACCGCGAAGGTGACAACAGCTGCTGCTGATGGCAGCGGCATCCGGAAGACCGTAGAAATCATCGTAATTGAACGCGGACTCACCGTTAAAGGGCCGGATTCTATGAAGACCAGAGACAGCGCCCTGATGGAAGCGATCTATACGACGACCGGCGAACGGGTTACGGGCTACCGCTGGGAAGTAGAGAACCAGGGCGGGCTGGATATGTCCGATATGGTAAGGCTGGAGCCGGATCCTGCAGACAGCAGCAAAGTAACAGTCGCCGCTTTAAGAAAGGGTACGGTCGTAATCATGGTAACGGTCTTGACCGACCTGAAGCCAGATGGGGCAATAACGGCAAAGCACACCTTGAACATCCAGCAGAGACTGGAAAATATCTTTATCGAGGGACCCGGCAGTGTGCCTGTCAACGGCAGCATTACGCTCCTGCTTGCCACTGAACCTGCAGAAGCCGACGACGAAGTTGACGGCTTTAGATGGTGGATTGATCCAGAAGACGAGAAGTATGTCCGGCTGAAGCCAGCCCAAGATGGACGCAGCGCAGTTCTGACCGGGAAGAAAGACCTGGACCGCGTCACAATTCATGTAAGCACCAACTGGGCAGCAGATAATTTGAGTGACACTCACGATATTAAAATCACACCCGTGCTGGAGGGGCTCGCCTTAGCTGATGCCTCCCTGAACATGGGTGATACCCTGGATCTGTACAGTGATAATCTGGACACCCTTCCTGTCGAATTTCCAAAATATCTGCTGGATGGATATCTGACATGGAGCAGTGACAACAGCGAAGTGGTTTCTGTGGATGCCGAAGGACGTATTCAGGGATTAAAGAAAGGAATCGCAAGAGTTACCGTTGAATACAATAACGGCACTCAAAGCGTTACAGCCACGGCAACCATCAAGGTCAGCGGCTTCAGCAGCGACGACCGTTATTAGGCAGCACAGGCAGCCTCATCTGAGCCTTTTCATGCAGACTAGAATGACAACACGGAGGGCTGCACCATTAATATTCCTTGTCAACACCAAAACGGGTTTCCCGGCAAGAATCATCTTGCGGGAAACCCGTTTTTTTGTGATAAAACACAACGATTGATCACAGCCTGACTTCTGCTGCTCCTGCTACTTAAGCCGGATGTTCCCGACTCTTACACTAATCTGGTTCACCCGGGGCAGTGCCCCTGCCTGGGATTCGTATACATTCTCATCGTAGCTTGCCTGAAAGCGCACCAACCCGCTGCCGGCATCAATCTGAATATCCCCGCTCCCAGGAGCAGCATTTCCTCGTACGGCATTAACCGTAAGCTCCTTCTTCGCAAAGAAGCCGCCATGAAGGGTGAAGATGGAGCCCACCCCGTAGAGCTCCGCGCTTTCATCCGTATAGAAGAACGCATTCAGCTCCTGGGCCGTATTCTGAAATGCATCAAAGCGGTTAATCAGAATCGAGCCTTTGGACAGCACAACACCCAGACCATCAATAGATGCATCTTCCACGAGTGCGGCATACGAACCTTCCCCGAGCCCGGTGCCTAATACGAATATCGTGGAGTTCAGCTGCACCTTACCCCTTATCTCCAATGATCCGGTAATCAGCATGTTCGCCGAGATTACGATGGGTTCATCGGTGTAGTTATCGATCTTTACATTCCCGTCCACGACATACCAGGAACCCGGCTGCGTTCGGATTCCTTTCAATTCCGCTCCGTCAACATCCAGGTCTCCTTTGAATACAAAGGAACGCTGCGGCTCCGTAAATCTGCGGATCAGCTCCCGATACTCTTCCCACAGACGTTTGCGTTCTTCCCATTCAGCCCGCCGCTGCTCCTGCTGAAGTCTCCATTCCTCCTGCTCTTCCGGGCTCAAATCCTCGGGAATGGCAGCATCGTCCAGAGCCTCCCCTTCTACATCAGGTACATCCGGTTTCACCGGCTGATCTGGAGCATCGTACTGGGCAGGGTAGCCCCGCAGGAATGCTCCCAAATTTCCGCCTTTCAGGCTGTTTCGAATAGAGTTCCGCAGGCTCCCTCCACTCTGGAAGTTCAGTGATTCCTCCACCTTATCGATGAAAGACTCCGTCACATTCACTTGAACAAATTTCTTCTGATTCTTGATTTTAATGCGGTTCAGTGGAATCATATTGTTCCAACTCCGCTGCTGTTCATCCAGCTTCCCCGCCGTTTCGGACTGTCCATTCTGGGTGTATATGACTCCATCCAATGACTGTACATGGGCTTCTCCCGTCAGCTCAAACGGCTCAGACCGCATTATCCTCTCCGATGCTTGATAACGGTATTCTGCCATATCCTGAATGTACAGCTTGTTACCAGCATAAATATTCCCTGTGATTTGAGGCGATCCATTCAAATAGACATTGCCTTCCGATCCGAGTGTATACTTCAGGAAATCCGGGAAGGTATCAAATACAATTTCCTGCTCCAGTTCACGCTGTACCCCGTTCACCTCCGCCTCAGCGGTCAGCATGACCTTGTAGTTGACCAGTTGTCCGTTCTCCATCACCCGATCATAGTCCACATCCAGAATCCGGCCATCTGCCTCTGACAAATTCGTGTTGACCGGGAGAAGCTCATCTGGATTGTTCTTCAAGGCAGCCAGATAGGCATCAATCCTGTTATCCAGCTCCTGACGGCCGAAGTCCCGACTCTCCATCACCTTCTCTTCCAGCTTGGCTGTCATCGTGGCCACGGTCTTCTCCAGGGTCTTCTCGGCCAGATGAAGGGTCTGAACATCGAACTTGCGTGTTTCAGCCCGCTGAGCTCCACCTACTGCTGCGCTGAGCACAGTGACCCCCAGCAGCGTAAATAATAGTGCGATGAACATCACCAGCACTAAAGCAGAGCCCTGCTCATGGGAGAATATGAATATACCTTGGTTATTCTGTTTCCGCCTGCCGGCTGCTGCTTTCAGCCGCTGGAGACGGCTGCTTATCCTATGCATAACTGACAACGGTCTGTTGTTCAGATCGGGCATACTCTTCATTTGCCTCCTAAAATCCGAATTTGCTTTCCAGCTCCATGCCATGATTCTCCTGCTGAGCGGTACGTGTCAGCTTCAGGCGGATATCGATCAGCCCGCTGGCACAAGGAGCACTGCTGCGGCAGGCTCGTCCATCCGCGGTTTGAGCCTGGATGAGCGAGCCCGTCAGATCGGCATCAATCTCATACGGACTCCCCGTTTCCAGATCAGCCGCCTCCAAAGAAGCCTGCCCCATGACCAGAGTACCGTTCACAATCTCAATTCGGCGCTTCTCGGCAGTGTCCCCTTCCCCTTTCTGCAGGATGATTCCACTGCTGCCTTCCACATTCATAATATAGTCCGGGGCGAAAGTATAGAGCTCTGTCATAACGGATGACATGGCTATATCTCCTTCTTCCCGAAGCGAATTCTCCAAGGTAATCCGGTTATACTGACGGAAGCCGAAAATCGTCACCGCGGAGATGAGTCCGGCAATCAGCGAGAATACAGCAAGCGCGGCAATCAGCTCGATCAGCGTAAACCCGTCCTGCCGATGAAGCTGGATTCGATTAACGAATTTTTTCATCCGATATATATCCCTCCACCACCGTTTCCACTGTCTTCCCCCGCGGGCCTCCTGGTCCGGTCACTTTTACGCTTAGGGGAATCAGATAATCAGCCATCTGCTTCTCGCCGCTGCCAGCTATAGCTTCAGCACCCCGCGTCTCCGTCTTCATGTTATCATGCAGCCCCTCTTGGTAAGCAATCTCCAGCTCGAACTGCACATTATTAATGACCGGATTCAGAACATCCGGCAGAACCTCAGCGTTCTTGAACAGGCTGCTGTAAGCACAAGCCCCTGCACTGCTGCAGCGGCGGCCCTGAATCGAAGGAGGCTGACCAGCCTCTCTCTTTTCAAACAGCTCCTTGATCTTGTCGTAGTCCTGCTTTTCCATATAAAAGAGCGCATTTCTCGCCAGATTGACCATCACCGTCTTGTTCTGATTGTATTTAGAGTAAGATAGAGCATTGGAGAAATAAGACGTTAGAACTAATGACACAATCGACAGTATAACAATAGCAGCCAATACCTCCAGTAAGGTGAAGCCCTGCTCTTTCAAAAAAGTCTTATTCACTGCACTCTTTCGCCCCTCCCAAGACTTCC
Organism: Paenibacillus lemnae; assembly: GCF_012933385.1. Classification (GTDB taxonomy): domain Bacteria; phylum Bacillota; class Bacilli; order Paenibacillales; family Paenibacillaceae; genus Paenibacillus_AQ; species Paenibacillus_AQ lemnae. The sequence continues at coordinate 54,803 of NZ_JABBPN010000011.1, read as the reverse complement.
TTACATATTTACACCAAAGATGATTTACTATGATCTATTATTCCTATCTATTATATTCCTTGATTTGGAAGGCGACAAGAAGAAAACACTTTAGCAAAGGAAGAATGCGCCTTTGTACATTCCGCAATCCTCCTTCAAGCTATAACTGAAATAAGATACTTTCTCCTGCTAAATACGGGCGGATATGACGACTTTATAGAAGGAGCATACGCTCTTTCATCCAGTCATAAGCCTGCTCGTGATGGATCTGGAAAGCATAATACCCTAACACCGCCGTCAGCATAAACCCTTCAAGCAGCCGCCCGTCTTTCTCAGGAAAGTCTCCACCATAATAGCCCTCTAAATAATGTCCTCTGAAATCTCCCGGGACACACAGTGCTCCCATGCCGATATCGAGGAGCTCATATCCTGAACCAAAAAAGCCATAATCAATAATGCTTAACGTTCCATCCTCTCGCAGCAGAATGTTGCTCGTGCCTATATCTCCGTGTACCCGCTCCGGGGAGTCTTCTCCCGGAAACCTTGTTTCGATGGCACTGTTAATGAAATGCACAGCCTCATCTACAGTCTCTAAATCTTCGTGTGTGAATAGTCCCTTAGATTCTCCCAGGCGGATCTTTCGAGCTACCTCCAAATGGTTTGATCTGCCCTGGTTGGGCCGCTCAGAGCGCGGAAAGCCGGCATACTGGCGGTAAATCTGATGAAGACCTGCCACTTGGCGGCCCAGCAGGCTGGCCAGAGCTGGATCCTTTAGGTCTTTACCGCGTACAGCCCTTCCCTCCAGCCATGTCAGAAGCGAGCAGGGAATCTCTCTATTATCGATAGAGATATAAGAGATCCATTCTCCTTCGCGGGTGCGTATCGGCTTCTGAACAGATTGGCCAGCCTGCCCTGAAAGATGGTTCAGCATCCGGAGTTCATGCAGCAGACCTTCAGGTTCATGTTGAAGTCCCTTCATGCTTGCCTCCACCGGCTGATGGATGCGGAAGAGATATCGCTGTCCTCCCTGCTCAATTCGGTATGTTCGGTTTTCGCTATGCCTGATAAAAGTAATCACAGGATCGCTGATTCCATACTGCAGCAGCACTTCTTGAATTTCTTGTTTCAATATCATGTTCTCCTTCCTCTTCTGGATGTGCTATGATCAGGAAATAATACCATATGAAAACCCTTTAAATACTCAAACAATGCTCTGTATCTAAGAAAGGAGATTCTTCTCATGGCTCTAATGCAGTGTCACTTTTACTCTGAAGTCCTGGGTCTCAGCACCACGATGACCGCCATTATACCGCAAAATACCACCACCCAGATCGGTATGGACAACCGTGCCGGCTCGCACCGCCATCCCACCCTTTACCTCCTTCACGGGTTATCGGATGACGATTCTATCTGGCTCCGCCGGACCTCCATCGAGCGTTATGTTGCTTCGATGGGCATCGCTGTCATCATGCCCCAGGTTCATCGCAGCTTCTATACGGATATGGAATACGGCGGTAAGTATTGGACATATATCAGCGAGGAGCTACCTGCACTGGCCCGTTCGTTCTTCCCGCTGTCAGACCGCCGCGAAGATAATTTTGTCGCCGGCCTGTCGATGGGCGGCTATGGCGCCTTCAAGCTCGGCCTTCGCAGACCGGATCTGTTCGCGGCCGCCGCCAGCCTGTCCGGAGCGCTGGACATCACCGGTCGCTTTGTGAGAGAGGACATTGAACGTGATAACCAGCTGATCTTCGGAGACCGTCCGATTAGCGGCAGCGATGATGACCTGCTGGCTCTGCTGAGCAAGCTGGATGCCGCTGAAGGCCCGAAGCCGAAGCTGTACCAGTGCTGCGGTACAGAAGATTTCTTGTATGAAGGAAATCAGAAGTTCCTTGCAGCCAGCCGTCAAACCTCGCTGGATCTGACGTATGAAGAGGGTCCCGGCGACCACAGCTGGGGGTATTGGGACGAGCGCATTCAGGATGTGCTGAACTGGCTGCCATTGCAGAAGTAGAGACGGTATGAGGCACCGCGGACAGGCGATTGTGGCGTTTAGTATGCGGATCATCGCAGTGCTTGGCACGCGAAACGGCTGGGCTGTGCGGCGTTGAGCGCACGACATGGCGGGTCGGGGTGTGCGAAATGGTAGGGCCTGACAGCGCTTCGGTGTACATAACGGCAGGATCCGCCGCGCCCCAGCAAGCAAAACGGCCTCCGATGAAGCATTGCGCTTCAATCGGAGGCCGTTTTTGTTTTGATGCGGTTAATCCTTGTTTACTCTTTTTCCGAACCAACATGACCTTGAATCCACTGTGCCGAGACAGACAGGGTTTCTTCTGCACGCCCAATGGCTGCCTGAACCTGTACGGAGGCGGTTCCACCATAGACGTTCCGTGCATCCACCACGGTCTCCGGTTTCAGCACCTCATAGATGCTGTCATCGAACAGCGGCGAGAACTGCTGGAACTCCTCCAGCTTCAGGTCGAGCAGGAACTTGCCATTTTGGATACAGTACAGGACCGTTTTACCGATGACTTCATGTGCCTGCCGGAAAGGCAAGCCTTTACCAACGAGGAAATCAGCAATGTCAGTCGCATTAGAGAAGTCGGTGTTGACCGCTTCCCGCATGCGCCCCTTGTTGACCTTCATGGTCGCGATCATCGGTGCGAACAGCTGCAGTGCGCCTTCCAACGTAGCGACAGTATCAAACATGCCTTCCTTGTCTTCCTGCATGTCCTTGTTGTAGGCCAGCGGCAGCGACTTCAGCACGGTCAGCAGTCCCATCAGATTACCGTAGACGCGTCCGGTTTTACCGCGAACCAGTTCTGGTACGTCCGGGTTTTTCTTTTGCGGCATAATGCTGCTGCCTGTACAGAAGGCATCATCGAGCTCCACGAAGTTAAACTCGGTGCTGCTCCACAGCACCAGCTCTTCGCTGAGACGGGAAAGGTGCATCATGATGATGGAGGCATCTGAGAGGAACTCCAGAATGAAATCACGGTCGCTGACTGCGTCGAGACTGTTCTCGTATACGCCGTCAAAACCCAGCTGTTCAGCTACAAAATGACGGTCGATCGGGAATGTCGTACCAGCTAATGCTCCAGCTCCCAGCGGCAGTACGTTGATGCGCTTGTAGCTGTCGATCAGGCGGTCGATGTCCCGCTGGAACATGGACACATAAGCCATCAGATGATGAGCAAACAGAATTGGCTGTGCCCGCTGCAGATGTGTGTACCCTGGAATAATGGTGTCCAGATTGTCCTTCGCCTGCCCGATCAGGGATGTCTGCAGCTCATGCAGCATGCCCGTCAAAGCGATGACCCGGTTGCGCAAATAAAGATGCATATCGGTCGCTACCTGGTCATTCCGGCTTCGTCCGGTATGCAGCTTGCCTCCAACCGCGCCGATTTCCTGAATGAGGTTTTTTTCAATATTCATATGGATGTCTTCATCGGAAACGGAGTACTCTACTTCACCTGCGCGGATTTTCTCCAGCACCCGGTTCAGCCCATCCTTGATGGTCTCTACATCTTCCTGCGGGACAATCCCGCATTTGTCCAGCATGGTGACATGCGCCAGGCTTCCCTGAATATCTTCTTCTGCCAGCTGCTGGTCAAACCCGATGGACGCCGTATACTGCTCCACCAGAGCATTCGTTTGCTTCGTAAAGCGTCCTCCCCATAACTTGCTCACAATGATGCCCCTTTCTGGTTTAAGGCAGAGGGCCGCCTCCCGCCGCAGTATTCTCCTCGCTCCTTTGCAGAGATTAGAGCCTGACTGCCTGGCTTGAAACGGCCTTCGCCTGGTTTGTTATATTTGGTCTTTTATTGTTAATGGACCTTTTATCGTGATTAACGTTTTGAGGCCAATTGTCCTTCTGCTTCGCTGTTTGCGTTCTGATTCACTCCAGTAGCTACTTTTAGACGCAGTGCATTCAGACGGATAAATCCGGTCGCATCGCCTTGATCATAGGCTTGTGTTGGATCAGCTTCCATCGTCGCAATATCCGGGTTATACAGGCTGACCGGACTCTTCACGCCAGCACCGATGATGTTGCCTTTGTACAGCTTGACGCGGACCGTACCGGTTACGTTTTTCTGGCTTTCGGTTACGAGTGCCTGAAGCGCTTCGCGCTCTGGTGCAAACCAGAAGCCGTTATACACGAGTGTGCTGTAGCGCGTAATCAAGCTGTCGCGCAGATTCATCACTTCGCGGTCCATCGTGATGGACTCTATTTTGCGGTGAGCGGTGAACAAAATGCTGCCGCCCGGCGTCTCATACACACCGCGGCTCTTCATGCCGACAAAACGGTTCTCGACCATGTCCACACGGCCGATGCCGTGCTTGCCGCCGAGTTCGTTCAGCTTCTCCATCACCTGAAGCGGGCTGAGGGTTTCGCCGTTCAACGCCACACAGTTTCCTTGTTCAAATTCCAGTTCCAGATATTCGGCCTCGTCTGGAGCATCCTCCGGAGAAACGCTCAGCAGGTACATATCCTTGCTCTCATCGGCACTGGCATCGAACCAAGGATCTTCGAGCACACCGCTCTCATAGCTGATATGCAGCAGGTTGCGGTCCATGGAGTAGGATTTTGCAGCAGAAGCCGTTACTGGAATGCCATGTTCTTCTGCATAAGCAATCATTTCGGCACGTCCCGGGAACTGGTTGCGGAACTCTTCAATCCGCCAAGGCGCGATCACTTGAATATCCGGTGCCAGTCCGGCAACGCCGAGTTCAAAACGAACCTGGTCGTTTCCTTTGCCTGTCGCGCCGTGAGCGATGGCCGTTGCGCCTTCTGCACGGGCGATATCCACCATGCGCTTTGCGATCAGCGGACGCGCAATACTGGTGCCCAGCAGGTACTGTCCTTCATATAATGCGCCGGACTGGAACATCGGATAGATAAAGTCTTGAGCAAATTCATCGCGCAGATCATCGATATACACTTTGGAGGCTCCGGTAGCGAGCGCTTTTTCCTCCAGGCCGTCGAGCTCTTCCTTTTGTCCGATATCTGCGGTGAACGCGATAATTTCTGCATCATAGGTTTCCTTCAGCCATTTCAGGATGACGGAAGTATCCAGACCGCCTGAGTAGGCGAGTACAATTTTTTCTTTAGCCATATGGTCTCTAGCTTCCTCTCTTGTCGGGTGGTTTGGTTTGTGTTGTGTTGGACACACCCGTTTATATACTCGATGTATGTTATAAATGCGATAATTATAGATGCCCTCGCACGCTAACGGACACTGAGTCCGTTAGCGTGCGTTTTGGGCTGCTTCTGCAGGTTTAACGGACACTCAGTCCGTTAGAGCAGCAATTTACTGCTGCAGGCGGGCCTTTTGGCCTTCTAACGGACTGGATGTCCGTTAGAGCACGTCCGAGAGCAACAAGGCGTGCACCTTTCGGGACGCCATCGCACGTCCGCGCACGTCATGGCGTGCACCTTTCAGGGCGCCAGCGCCAGGCGCCTCATGCCAACCGACTCCAGCTAACGCTGGCTGCTAGTCTGCCATCAGCGCAACCATCAGCGCATTCTGTGCGTGCAGGCGGTTCTCCGCCTGGTCAAAGATGACGGAGTTCGCGCCGTCAATAACACCCTCGCTCACTTCTTCGCCGCGGTGGGCCGGCAGACAGTGCAGGAACAGATAGTCCTTCTTCGCGGCCTGCACCAGCTCCTCGTTTACCTGGAAGTCTGCAAAAGCCTGCTCGCGCTGCTTCTGTTCTTCCTCAAAGCCCATGCTCGCCCACACATCTGTGTAGATAACGTCCGCGTCACGCGCTGCTTCTACAGGATCCTGCGTCACCGTAATCTCTGCACCGGTCTCCCGCGCGATCTCGCGGCTCAGCTGTACGATCCGCTCATCCGGCTCATAGCCCTCTGGACTCGCTACAGCTACATGCATGCCCATCTTGGCACCGCCAATGAGCAGCGAGTTCGCCATGTTGTTGCCGTCTCCGATAAAGGCCATCTTCAGGCCTTTCAGCTTGCCTTTATGCTCCAGAACGGTCTGGAGGTCCGCCAGCACCTGACACGGATGCGCCATGTCGCTCAGGCCATTGATCACCGGAATGGACGCATAACGCGCCAGATTGATGACATTGTCATGGCCGAACGTACGAATCATGATGCCGTCCAGATAACGGGACATGACCTGTGCCGTATCACTGATCGGCTCGCCGCGTCCGAGCTGGATGTCATTTTTGCTCAGGAAGAGCGCATGCCCCCCCAATTGAAACATCCCGGCTTCAAAAGAAACCCGCGTCCGTGTCGATGATTTTTCAAAAATCAATCCGATCGTCTTCCCTTTCAGCGGCTGATACAATTCACCGTTCTTCTTCTTGCGCTTGATCTCGATCGCCGAGTCCAGCAGGTACTGAATTTCTTCCGGTGTGTAGTCATCCAGCTCAATCATATCGCGTCCCTTGAACGTCATGGCCTGGATCTGTCCGTTAGCGCTCATAATAGCTGCATCCTCCTTCTCCCTCTATGCTTCATATATCCATTAACCCATTTACCCATTGTAGCACGGCAAGTCCATACGCAGGACCCCTTTTACAGAGGTTTTACTGCGGTATGCTCCTGAATCAGTTCAGCAATCAGGCTGACAGCCTGATCCATCTCTTCCTTCGTAACCAGTAGGTTTGGCAGCAGACGAATCACGTTCGGTCCCGCTGTGACGAACAACAGACCCCTGCGCTGTCCTTCCAGCACAATATCGCCGACAGCTTCTGCACATTCAATGCCGATCAGCAGTCCTTTGCCGCGGATGCCTTTGACAAAAGGATTTCCGCCCAGCTCTTCGTTCAGGCGCTTCACCAGATACTCCCCGCTCTCGGCGGCGCGCTCCGGCGCTTGCTCTTCCAGAATGGTCTCGATCGTCGCGTTCACGACGGCCATGGACAGCGGCGTTCCCCCAAACGTGGAACCGTGGCTTCCTGCAGAGAATGCTTCGCGCAAATACCCTTTGCCCAGCATTGCACCTACCGGAAAGCCGGAACCGAGACCTTTGGCAGATGTGAAGATATCCGGCTCAATGCCGTAATGCTCATACGCGAACAGCTTGCCCGTACGTCCCATGCCGGTCTGCACCTCATCCACGATGAGCAGCAGTCCATGCTGGCGGCAGAGCTCGCTGACTGCTTCCACAAATTCCGGCTCTACCGGATACACGCCGCCTTCAGCCTGGACCATCTCGATCATGATCGCTGCTGTAGTCGAAGTGATGGCGTTTTTCAGTGCTTCGAGGTCATGCAGCGGCACGGTTTTGAAGCCTGCCGGCAGTGGAAGGAAGCCCTCCTTCACCTTGTCCTGACCTGTCGCTGTCAATGTCGCCAGCGTTCTGCCATGAAAAGACTGTGTGAATGTAATAATCTCAAAACGTCCGCTGCCCAGCACCTTCTGGTGATAACGGCGGGCCAGCTTGATCGCTGCTTCATTCGCTTCGGCTCCGCTGTTGCAGAAAAAAACCGCATCTGCACATGTATGCTCGGTCAGCAGCGCTGCTGCTTTTTCCTGTCCCGGAATGTGAAACAGGTTGGAGACATGCCAGAGCTCATCCAGCTGGGCCTTCAGCTTCTCCTTCACCTTCACTGGCGCATGTCCGAGGTTGGTTACCGCGAGACCACACATGAAATCCAGGTATTTATTGCCTTTGTCATCCCACAGCCAGCTGCCTTCCCCTTTAACCAGACTGATCGGATACCGTGCATATGTCGGAAAAAGAGAACTCTCCTCACCTTGCTGTGCGCCCTGCGCTGCGCTGTTCTGCTGTTCCTGTCCAGTGCCCATTCCTGCCACACTCCTGTTCTTCTTAAATTAGTTCTTTACAATACGTGTGCCGATTTCTTCACCCGAAAGCACGCGGCTCAGGATGCCCGGCTCACTGCCGTCTACGATGACGACCTCACGGACCTTCCCCTGAATGCAGCCCACCGCTGCCTTTACTTTAGGAATCATACCGCCGTAAATATCGCCCGAAGATATCATGTCATCAATCTCCTGCACGGTGACGGAAGGCAGTACCTTCTTCCCGCTGCCGCTGTCCTTCATGATGCCCGGCACGTCGGTCACGACAATCATCCGGTCTACACCCAGATGCGATGCTGCCGCTCCTGCAGCCGTATCGGCATTAATGTTATATCGCTGTCCGGATGCATCGACGCCAATTGGTGCGATGACCGGCATATAACCCATATCCAGCACTCCGGCAATGATCGAAGATTTCACCTCTGTCACATCACCGACAAAACCGACCTCGGCGCTGTTGCTCACAGGTTGTGCCTGGATCAAACCGCCGTCTGAACCCGAGAGTCCCAAGGCCCGGCCGCCTGCAGCTTGAATGCGCCTGACAATCAGCTTGTTAATGCTGCCGGCGAGCACCATCTCCACGACATCCAGCACCTCTTCTGTCGTTTTGCGAAGGCCGTTCACAAACTCTGTCTGTATACCGAGCTTCTCAAGATTCTCCGAAATAGCGGGTCCGCCGCCATGTACGATAACAGGATGAGTCCCCTGCTCCTGCAGCAGCTTCAGATCCTCGAAGAACTGATCCGGCAGCGCAGCCAGCGTACTTCCGCCGCATTTCATCACAAAGCTGGTGGCCTTGCTCTCCTGGCGCTGACCGAGCTGCACCTCCATTTCACTTCTCATGTGGGTTCCTCCTTTATACAAACGCTATAGCTCTATATAGATTGTAGTTAATAGTTACCTTTCGCAGTAGCTGCGATGGCAAGTGTTCTTACGACCGCTGTTGTCTCCAAAATGCTTGAATTCATTATTCACAAGTGGCATTTCGGAGACAAAGCTTATGCTTCCGATGCTAGCTTTCCTTCGGAAAGCTTTTAGGCGGACGCGGGCGCTGCCGCTTCTTCAGAATCACTCGTCACCTCCGCTTTTGAAAGGTAGTATCTTAACTTCATTCTATCTATCATCTAGGTTTCTATTAAACGATTATATTAAACTATTAAGTCCGGTAGGCGGCGTTGATCCGCACATAGTCGTACGTAAGGTCGCAGCCCCAGGCTACGGCAGAGCCGCTGGCGATATGCAGATCCACATCAATGTGAATCGTATCGCCCTGCAGATATGCAAGAGCTGCCTCCTCGTCAAAAGGAAGCGGTCTGGACTGCTCCAGCACGGCAATCGGTCCGATCGCGATATCCACTGTTTCCGGATTCACGGGACGTCCTGCACGGCCGACGGCGGCGATAATCCGCCCCCAGTTGGCATCTGCACCGAACATCGCGGATTTCACGAGGCTGGAGCCGATAATCGTCTTCGCAATCGCCTGCGCGTCGCTATCGCATTCTGCACCGGTTACGGTTACCTCGATCAGGCGTTTGGCTCCCTCTCCGTCACGGGCAATGGCTTTCGCCAGCACACGGCATACATAGCTGAACCCTTCGGCAAAAGCGTCCCAATCCTTGTGCTCCGGAGTCAGTACCTGATGATCTGCTAGTCCGCTCGCCATAGCAAGCAGCATATCATTTGTACTGGTGTCACCATCGACGGTAATCATATTGAACGTCAGATCCGTCGCGCTTCGCAGCAGCTGCTGCAGCGCATCATGGGAAATGACCGCATCGGTCGTCATAAAGCCCAGCATGGTCGCCATATTGGGATGAATCATACCGGAACCTTTTGCAGCTCCAGCAATCGTAACCGGATTGCCATCTACCGTGACGGTGACGCAGGCTTCTTTTTTCACAAGATCTGTGGTCAGAATCGCCTGGTTAAACGCCTCCGCACTCTCCGGCTTCCCGCCGATCTGTCCCGGCAGATTTGCAATTCCGGAGTCTACGCGGTCCATCTTCAACAGCTCGCCAATGACGCCTGTGGAGGCCACCGCGATGTCCTCAGCCGACAAACCGAACTGTGCTGCCGTCAGGGAACGCATGGTGTATGCGTCCTCTTCCCCCTGCTTGCCTGTGCAGGCATTCGCATTGCCGCTGTTGACGACAACTGCCCGAAGCGTGCCATTCTGCAGGCTATCCCGGGTTACCTTCAGCGGGGCTGCCTGGATCGCGTTGGTCGTATATACCGCTGCTGCAACCGCCGGTACGTCACACAGGACGAGACCGAGATCATTGCGGTCGGTTTTTTTCAGTCCGCAGTGCAGACCTCCTGCCTGAAAACCTTTTGGAGATACAATGTTTCCATGTTCCACTATGGTGTACTTATTCTGTCCCATATGCGCGCGCCTCTCTTTACGGATACACAGGTGTAAACGCAAGTCCGAGGCTTTCCTCCCATCCCATCATCAAGTTCAGGTTCTGGATGGCCTGGCCTGCCGCACCCTTCACCACATTGTCAATTACCGACACGATTGTCACTCTTCCTGTCCGGGAATCCACGGCAAAACCGATATCGCAGAAGTTAGAACCGCTCACTTCCTTGGTTGCCGGCCAGATGCCCTTGTCTCTCACACGCACAAATTTGCGGCCTTCATAATACTCCCGATACAGCTTCACAAAATCTTCCTCAGTGTATGCGTCCAGAACCGGGGCGTACATTGTACTCATAATTCCGCGCGTCATCGGCACCAGGTGGGTTGTCAAGGTCACCGTGACCTCCTTGCCCGAGACGTCAGTCAGCACCTGCTCGATCTCCGGAACATGCTGATGTTTGTTGACTTTGTAAGCTTTAAAATTTTCATTAATCTCCGCATAATGCGTCATCAGACTGGTACCCCGCCCCGCGCCCGATACGCCGGATTTGGCATCAATGATGATGCCGGACGGATCTATCCATCCTGCTTTCAGGGCCGGAATCAGACCCAGCAGCGTGGCGGTCGGATAGCAGCCCGGGTTGGATATGAAATCCACATCCTTCACCTGTTCGCCGTAGATTTCGCATAACCCGTACACAGCCGAAGCAAGCACATCCGGATCAGGCGCATCATGCTTATACCATTCTTCATACACCTGACCGTCCTTGATCCGAAAATCGCCGGAGAGGTCAATTACCTTCAAGCCTGCCTCTAACAGCTGCGGCACCAGCTTGCTGCTTACACCCGATGGCGTAGCAGTAAACACCAGATCTGCGGCTTTTGCCATTTCGGAAGGATCCACGCCGTCGAGATTCCGATGGATCACATTCGTTAAATGCGGAAAGCCATCCGAGATCGGCACCCCGGAGCTGGACGAAGAGATTACCGACGTAATCTCCACATGCGGATGATGCTGAAGCAGCCGGATCAGCTCTACACCTCCGTATCCGGTTGAACCGACAATAGCGACTTTTACTGTATTTGGTTGCTGCCCTGTCATATACATACCCTCTTTCCCGTTTCGTACGCTTTTGTAATCACGATGTTGGTGCGTTCACGTTCATCACGTCTCATAAATATGTATTATTATACGACCGTATTCATATTAATACAACCGGTAAGTTGTGACCAGTTTTCGCTCCGCCCCTTCCAATTATCCCCTTGACGACGCTCTCACGCAATCATTAATTCTAGAATCCACGCATCAAAAAAAAGGCAAAGCACGGTGACCATCACCACGACTTTGCCTTTCTATTATGAATAATTCGTAATCTCCTTCGCTTTGGCTGCCGCCTCGTTCATATCCTGTGCGATAATCTCACTGTCATCCCTCAGCGTTTCAATGGAAGCACTCATCTCTTCCAGGCTGGCCGAAGCCTGCTCAATAATGGAAGCTAACTCACCGGTGGCACCCTCAATCTCGCTGGACTGTCCCATGACCTGCTCAGACAGTGACGCGAAGTGCAGCAGATTGTCATCCAGGCGGGTAAGCGTCATCGCTACCTTTTCAACATAACTGGATACTTCCTCGGTAGTGAAGACACTCTCTCCAATCTTTTGCTGGCAGTCCATCATGCTCTGATACGTCCAGTCGCTGCCCTGGTTGAGCGCCGACAGATTGGCTGTAATCTGCTCCGTGGTCTGTGCGGTCAATGTCGCCAGCTTGCGGATCTCTCCGGCCACGACACCAAAACCGTTCCCGGCATCCCCTGCTCTTGCCGCCTCAATGGACGCATTCAGGGCCAGCAGATTGGTCTGCTCGGTAATGCCTTTGATCACTTCGGTCATGTCGGTCGTTTCCTTCAATACGGTCGCGAGCCCTGTATAAGATTGACTTAATTGAGCCATCACTTCTTTCATGGCATGCATGTCGGTCAGCAGGCGGCTCATTTTGTCCCGGCCTTCGCCAGCTTCCACCCGGACTTCTTCGGATTCCACCTTCAGTTCATTCGATGCATCCCGCAAGGACTCCATGCCCTCCTTGGACTGTGAGGCATTGCTCGCAATGCTTGTGATCTGCTCCGACTGGGTTTGTCCGCCCTTGGCCAATTCGTCGACGGCTGCGGCCATCTCACGCTGGGACGTGATATGCTCCTGCACCCGGTCGTTCATGCTTTGGATTCGGTCTGTGATGAAGGAAACCCGTTCTTCCAGCAGCTTTTTTTCGCCGGATTTCGCCTCAGCATCCTGTGCTGCCTGGAGCTGAAGCTCCCGGACCTGCTGAAACTGCCGATCTGTCATTCGGATCAAGACATAGAACAATACCCCCATTAACAGGTACAGCAGAATAGCAAAACCGAACGCGTTTCTCAGCGTTTCATCGGTTGAGGAGGAGTTGTTCATAATGAGCACTAAAACCCCGTACACATAACCTACAAGAAACCACTTCAGATTCAGCTGCAGTGATGAGAACACCAACAGGAAAAATACAATCAGCAGGGCCTCTACAGACCCGCCAATCAACTCATTGCCAAGGATGGCGAAGGAATATACGCCGAGAATGGCTGCGAGCGGAAACCACATCGGTTTTTTAAGCCACACGTTAAGAATGATATATGAGCATGCCAATAGGGCAAATGATCCCCCGAATACGGACATCCCCTCTTTACTCCCTTCAATCATGGAGTATATAAATACGACGGCCAGTGTAATTCCCATGGTGATGAACATCAGGGTGTTTTTTCTGGAGGTGTCCTTTAACCTCATAAAGTCAAATGAATCCATGGCGGCTACCCTCTTTCTGAAATAATCTTACCCCCTATTTATCGTCAATTGAGCAAGAAATGAACAGAGATTTTTCAAAAAAAGAACACACAACAGGCGCAAAAAAAAGCAAAGCATGGTGGACTTCCCACGGCTTTGCCTTACTGTTATCGATCAAATAAACCTAATACATCATAATTGAAATATTCGACATTTCTCTTTTGCGAAGGATCTTTGAACAAGAGTTCTTTTTCAGCCAGAGCATTCAGTGTTCTTCTAGCTGTAGAAGGTGCAATCCGGGCATGTTCTGCCGCCTGCACTGCAGTGATGTTTGGATATCTAAATGTCATGAGATACACGATCTCTTCTGTATAACCATCACATTTTTCTTTCCCTGCTTTTGCGATTTGATCTGCTTGATCCAATAACACATTCAGTTTCTCAGCCATCCGCCCTGCGGCATCTAGGAAAAAGTTCAACCAGTTATGCCATTTCGGGTTACTCCCACGCGTTTCATTCAACAAATGATAGTATTTGGCTCGCTGCTTCTCCAATTCTTCACTCACAAAAAAAATCGGGCTGGACAATTGCTCAGACTGCATCATATACAGAGCAATCATGATTCTGCCTAGACGTCCATTCCCATCTAAAAATGGGTGTATCGATTCAAATTGTGCATGTAGAATTGCCACCTTTAGCAGCGGATGTGTGTTTTCATCTAAAATAAACTCTCCCTTAGGCAAGTGACCTACATCCAATTTCCCGCCATAAGGGTGTTTATTCAAATATGTCTCCCAATTCATCAGATAATCTTCAATTTCGCCTGCGTCTACCGGTATATATACTGCATCTTCAAAACGCTTTGTAGGTCCAATCCAATTCGGTACCTTTCTAAACTCACCGCGGTTACTGTTAGCTCCCCGTGCGCCTTCCATCAATACATGGTGCAGCTCCATGATCAGGCGAGTCGTTAACGGATAGCCATTATTAATTCTTTCCTGTCCTATAGCTAACGCATTTCGATAGTTTAAAACTTCGATATGTTCCTGCTTTTGTTCTGTTTTGTGTATGTCATTAACCATATCTGTAAAAGTAACCTGCGTACCCTCGATTCTTGTGGATTGCACAGATTCTTTTAATGCTAATGTATTTATCAAATCACTTCTGACAACAGAGTGTCTGAATTTCTCGTCCAGTCGGCTAATGGCCGATGAAATAACAGCCAGCTTCATGAATAATTCAGCTGCCTGCTCCATCTTAATACTAACCGGCAATTTTTTAACACCTTTTATGGGAGCCAAGTCCTCTCACCCCGTTACGATCATTTTTTTTATTTTTGAACTTAGTATATTCATTATACATCTTTTAGCACCAATATAATCAAATTTTTCACTTAATCATTTAGCATAATTCTAATTTCGACGTAAAGACAGCAGGATTCTCTCGAATCATAGCGGATCCGGTGGCTTCATTCTAAAGATGGCGATAGATGGTGCTTCACGGTCGAGCGGAAGTCCACATTGATAGCGAAACCGAAGATCGGTGTCCAGTCGATGATTTAGGCCAGTAAAGGTCTGAATACGTTCAAGAGAAGCAGCCAAAAGTGCACGCAGAATGCTCTCTCTGCAATGGCCGCCAACCCCTCGAGGTGAACGACTTCTCAGTTCTTTCGCGTACGTACGAAGATCCAAGGCACTAGAAAAGATAGGCAATTGGTCTTCTTTTTTATATTTAAATTTACATAATTGGAAATTTAGTATGTATTTTCGGCGACTAGTGAAGCCTATTAACATAAACACTTCTTTGAAAGCCTGCAAAATTATACATTAAATTAAACTTATGATAATTTGATAGGAGAGATTGGCTTGAAGTTTAAAAAATTGTTATTGACGCTTCTCACACTAGCATTGCTTATTGTGTTAGCACTTCCTTCCTCCTTAGTAACCGCCCAAGAGTCACATTTATATCCAGAAAGTACTCTAACAACTACAGAAGATGATGTTAGTTACGAACCTATTGCCGAAGAAGAAATTCTCGCTCCAGAAGGACAAAATGCAGCAGAGGTCAGTATCAGTCACGAACAAATTGCTCATTCACTAGGCATAAAGGCTGGGAACTATGACGAATTACAGTCAGATCCTAATGCCGAAAGGAAAACGTATTATTATATCGAATATACGACAGTTGATTCATCTGATAAGAGCACAAATTCCACAGCCTTAAGTGAGTCCACAGTAACAGTTGTTCCACCCGAACAGTTTTCCCAATTCATTGAAAACAAAGAAAGAGATTATGAATTATCAAAAAACAATACAACAGTCATCAATCCTCTTAGTAAGGGGGATTCTGGTGGAATAGCAGTATCAGTCACACTCCGATCAAATGCAAAGCCGACTATCGAGTCTACTGCTGAAGTTGTTGCTATTGTGGGTGACAAGCCTAAAATGATTCAATTTTTTACTACTTTTTATAAAGGAGACACCAGAAAGCATAGCGGAAGTTCTGTGAGCACTGCTTTTAAAAAAGAGTATCAGAAATCAAATGTTAGAGTAGGAGCTAGTGCTACGCACTTTCACACAGTTTCTAAAACTGGTTTCTATTATTCTACGGTAAAACTCAAAGTTTTCGATGGGTTCATTGTTGTATCACCTGTTGGCGAGAAGGACTTCTTGAGCAATATAATTCTACTCAATAAAAACGGCATCCCTTATCCTTTTTACTATTGATTTTAATGCAAAGCGTGTAATGCATGAACCCTCATCTGCTACACTACCTAAAGGATATAACCCAAATCTAAAATGGGGCGATAAAGAGAGAAACGATTTCAAGACTGCTTATAACAAGGCATATCCAAATAACAACATAAACTGGAGTGGAGAGTTCACAGCAGTCCATCACATAAAACCACGAAATCGATATGGCGATAACAGTTTTAGTAACTTGATGCCGTTACCTAAGTCGTTCCATAGACAAACTGTAAACCCTTGGTGGACAGCATATTAAATAACATGCAATAATTGGTAAATAATGAATCTGAAGGGTGAGTGAGTATGATTTTAGAAAAGACGATAAACTCTTTACGTGCACTATACGTGGACGGTACTCGTAAAATTCAAGGCGATGAGGGCTATTTATATAATAGCGAACTCATATTTTATGAACCATCCTCTGATATCGACATAGCTCGGCTACTGGATTCATACTCACCTTTGCCTGATGATTATTTAAGCTTCTTATCTATAACTAATGGATTTAGACCGTTTTCGAATGTTGAACTATCCGGTGAAATTGAAATATTTTCAATAAACGAGGTCTTCAATTCAAACGAGTCTCTGAGCGATCCAACCAAAGTTATAGTCGCATGTGTGTATGATGATTATTTTATAATCGATACAAATGCTGTAGCACAAGGCAATAAAGAATACATGTATCTTCTAGAAGGCATTAGCGATTTTGATGATGCGCGCTCTTTATATTGTGATTTCCAAACATGGCTCGATCGTTTTGTTATGGCTCAAGGAAATAAGTATTGGACCTGGCGAGTAGAAGATCGTAAATTTTAAAAGAAATAAAGTAATAAGCCTGTTCGTTCTGGACAGGCATTTTCATTTTTTCTGTATACTGCGTATCCACAGCCAAGTGGAGCTTGTAACCGAACCAAGTGACCTTGTTGCCAAAGGAGTCGAACTTCGCTTCCCAGTTGGCATTGCCCGTTTGCTCGCTCTTTCTTTCGGGCTTCTTTTCTTCGTAAGCACGGATCGCAGCGCTGTCGATCGCGACGTGACTGCCGTCGATGACGCCTTCTTGTCTACAGCGTTTTACCAAGTCGTCGAACAGCTGTTTAGCCAGGTTTTTCTTTGTCAGATCTGCAAAAACTCGGCTTAGTGTGGCGATAGATGGTGCTTCACGGTCGAGCGGAAGTCCACATTGATAGCGAAACCGAAGATCGGTGTCCAGTCGATGATGCAGGCCACTAAAGGTCTGAATACGTTCAAGAGGAGCAGCCAAAAGTGCACGCAGACAATCGATCTTTCGAATGAATTTTCATCAGATCTTCAAAGGAAAACAGACATTCTTGGAGAATATATAAAGTGGCTTCACTCCTTATGGTGTTTTCTTGTTTGGTCACTTGAAAACTTCTCCATTTTGGAGTGAAGTCCCTTTTTTATATCTGGAAATCCTTTTGTATCAAGGGCTCAGATTAATGCAAAATGCTAACTTAACAACGTATATTCAAGCAAATAAAAAAAGGACGAATAATCGCCCTTTACTTATGGTCCGCATTTAGATATTCTTCTGAAACCCCTCACCCAGCACCTCGTGTGCATTGCTGATGATGACAAAGGCATCCGGGTCCACGGCCTGAACGACCGTCTTCAATCTCGGGATCTCATTCTGGCCCACAACCACCATGAGCACGGTGCGATGGTGGCCCGTATAGCCGCCTTCTGCGGTCAGTTTGGTCAACCCGCGGTCCAGGTCCTGCAAAATGGCTTTCGTAATGGAGTCGGTATGCTCCGAGATAATATAAGCCACCTTCGTAAAGCTGAAGCCCATCTCCATGGCATCTATGACCTTACCGGTCACATACAGCCCGATCAGCGCATACAGCGCCTGCTCCAGCGACAGCACCCAGGCCGCAGACAGAATGACAATCCCGTCCAGCAGCACCACGCAAAAGGAAAAGCTGAGGCCGCTGTATTTCTGCAGCAGCTGGGCGAGGATCGTCAGTCCGCCGGTAGAGCCTCGTCCCCGGTACACCAATCCGAGACCGATTCCGACGCCGATGCCGCCATAGATCGAAGCCAGAAGCGGGTTAGCGGTAGGAGCTGCCCAGTCCTGGGTCACATACACGAACAGCGGTAAAATCACGCTCCCGAGCAGGGAACGCAGCCCATACTCACGTCCCAGCATCAGAAAACCCAAGGCAAACAGCGGGATGTTAATCGCCCACTGTGTGTAGGCCGGCTGAATGCCAAACATCGCTTCCGCCAGGATGGACAGACCCGCTACCCCGCCGGAAGCAATGCCGTTTGTCAGATAAAACAAATTGAACGACAGGGCCATCACAAATGACCCTGCCGTAATAAATAAAAGATCAGCCAAGCGGCGGAGCGGCCCATTCACCGGAATGATGGGCTCTCGGCGCCGCGGCCGTGGAGATTGTGTCATGAATAAGGCTCCTCTTACTCTACGTCCTGTTTAATCTGGCTGCGCAAATATCCGTCAATGAAGACATTCAGGTCACCGTCCATGACGGCACCCACATTGCCTGTCTCCACCTGGGTACGGTGATCCTTCACCATGCTGTACGGATGGAACACATAGGAGCGGATCTGGCTGCCCCAGGCAATATCAGACTGCTCGCCGCGGATCTCCGCTAGCTGCTGCTGCTGCTCTTCAATCTTACGCTCATAGAGCTTCGAGCGGAGCATCGTCATGGCCTGTTCGCGGTTCTTGATCTGGGAGCGCTCGTTCTGGCAGGTCACGACCACCCCTGTCGGCAAGTGCGTGATCCGAACCGCGGAGTCGGTAGTATTAATATGCTGACCGCCCGCGCCGCTGGCACGGTACGTGTCGATCTTGAGATCCTCGGTCCGAATGTCCACTTCCACATCATCGGTAATCTCCGGCACAACATCACAGGAGACAAAAGAGGTGTGGCGGCGGCCAGAGGAGTCAAACGGCGAGATGCGGACGAGACGGTGAACGCCTTTTTCCGCTTTCAGATAGCCGTAAGCGTTAAAGCCTTTAATGAGCAGTGTGACACTCTTGATGCCTGCTTCGTCTCCTGCCAGATAATCCAGCGTCTCGACCTTGAAGCCGCTCTTCTCGGCCCAGCGGGTATACATCCGCAGCAGCATTTGGCCCCAATCCTGGGACTCGGTGCCGCCGGCGCCGGGATGCAGCTCAAGTA
This sequence comes from Paenibacillus lemnae, assembly GCF_012933385.1. Taxonomy (GTDB): domain Bacteria; phylum Bacillota; class Bacilli; order Paenibacillales; family Paenibacillaceae; genus Paenibacillus_AQ; species Paenibacillus_AQ lemnae. The sequence continues at coordinate 35,939 of NZ_JABBPN010000011.1, read as the reverse complement.
TGGCGTTCAGTTTATCATACGGCTGGTTCAGCAGCAGCTGCAGTTCGAACTCTTCCAGGCGGCCCGCCAAAGCCTTCACGGACTGACCCAGCTCAGCGGCGAGCTCTTCATCGCCTTCTTCATCAGCCAGTTCGATCATGACGACCACATCATCATATTCCTGCTGCAGCTTCTCATATTTATCCACAAACGATTTCACCGCATTCATCTCGGCGATGACGCTCTGGGCCTTTTCGTTATCGTCCCAGAAGTCAGGTGCGGCCATTTTTTCTTCAAAATTCTCGATCTGTTCGTGCTTCAGATCTAAGTCAAAGAGACCCCCTAAGGTTGGTAAGTTTCTTGCTGATCTCGCGAAGGTCCTGCTTGATGGTTGGATCGATCATGACATTCGTCCTTTCTGTGGTTAGCCCTTATTCTTCATTATACCCCGACTTGCAGGGAAAACGTTCCTATCACATCATAAACTCCCTCAAGCCGGAAACATGAAGCAACCCGGCAGATGGTTCATAGCCGTTTTGGGTGCTCCACGCTTAAGCTCAAGGGAGTTTAAAGGGCGGGAGGCTGACATGCCACCCGGTTATTAGGAATTATGCGTTCTGTCCGTGACAGTTCTTGTACTTCTTGCCGCTGCCGCATGGACAAGGCTCGTTCCGGCCTGCTTCGTCCTTCACTTGCACTGGACGCTTCTCCACAGGCTCGCTGCTGTTCGTAGAAACTTTGCTCTCTTCCACAACCGCTTGGCGCTCCTGATTGGATTGGATCTGTGCCTTCATCACATAAGTGGCCACTTCTTCCTGAATCGTGGCGATCATCGTGTGGAACATTTCAAAGCCTTCGAACTGATACTCACGCAGCGGATCTGTACCGCCGTATGCACGCAGGTGGATACCTTGACGAAGCTGATCCATCGCATCGATGTGGTCCATCCATTTGCTGTCTACAGCACGCAGTACGATAACCTTCTCGAACTCACGCACCAGCTCTGCGCCGATGGTTTCTTCGCGGTCGGTGTATTTCTTCATGACACGTTCAAAGAGGTACTCGGAAATTTCATTCACTTCCTTGCCCCACAGATCGTCACGGGTCACTGCACCTTCGTCCAGCAGCTTGCTGTTGACGTATTCTGCCACATCCTGCAGATCCCAGTTCTCCGGAATATCATCACCGCAGTGTGCTTCTACCACACGGTCGATGACCGGCTTGATCATGTCGAGCACGACCTGCTTGATATCCTCGGACTCCAGAATTTCACGGCGCTGCTTGTAGATGATCTCGCGCTGCTGGTTCATAACATCATCATACTGCAGTACGACTTTACGCAGGTCAAAGTTATTGCCTTCTACCCGCTTCTGGGCGGATTCCACCGCACGGGTAATCATTTTGCTCTCAATCGGCTGATCTTCCTCAAAACCGAGGCGTTCCATCATATTGAGTACATTGTCGGTACCAAAACGCTTCATCAGCTCGTCGCCCAGCGACAGATAGAACTGGGTCGAACCCGGGTCACCCTGACGTCCGGCACGGCCGCGAAGCTGGTTATCGATCCGGCGTGATTCATGGCGCTCTGTACCAATGATATGGAGACCGCCGACATCCTGCACACCATCGCCCAGCAGAATATCCGTACCGCGTCCTGCCATGTTGGTTGCAATGGTCACAGCACCCGCCTGACCGGCACGGGAAATAATCTCGGCTTCTTCCGCATGGTATTTCGCATTCAATACTTTATGGGATACACCTTTACGCTTCAGCAGCTCGGACAGGCGTTCGGAGTTCTCGATGGACACCGTCCCAACCAGAATCGGCTGGTTTTTCTGATGGCGTTCCACGATCTCTTCCACTACAGCCTTGAACTTACCTTCCACGCTCTTGTATACGACGTCCGGCTTGTCCTGACGCTGGTTCGGCCGGTTGGTAGGAACCTGAAGCACTTCAAGACCATAAATCTTCTTGAATTCCTCTTCCTCCGTCTTCGCCGTACCCGTCATGCCTGCCAGCTTGCGGTACATCCGGAAATAGTTCTGGAATGTAATTGTAGCGAGTGTCATGCTCTCGTTCTGGACCTCGATGCCTTCCTTGGCTTCAATCGCCTGGTGAAGACCATCGCTGTAACGGCGTCCTGCCATCAGGCGGCCGGTGAATTCATCTACAATGACGACTTCATCTTCGGTTACCACATAATCCACGTCACGGCGCATGATTACATTCGCTTTCAACGCTTGTACAATATGGTGATTCAATGTCACATGGCTGTGATCATACAGGTTATCGATGCCAAAGGCACGTTCCGTCTTGGCCACACCTTTTTCCGTAAGGGACACGGCTTTGACCTTGATATCCACTGTAAAATCTTCTTCTGCTTCCAAACGCTTCACAAAACGGTCAGCCGCATAGTAAAGTTCGGTCGATTTCTGGGCCTGTCCTGAAATGATCAGCGGCGTCCGGGCTTCATCGACCAGAATGGAGTCCACTTCGTCAATGATACAAAAATGCAGCGGACGCTGTACCATCTGTTCCTTATACAGCACCATATTATCGCGCAGGTAGTCAAAACCGAACTCATTGTTTGTACCGTACGTAATATCGCAGGCATAAGCCTCCTGCTTCTGAGGATGCTCCATCCCGCTCAGGTTCACCCCGACTGTCATGCCGAGGTAATTATATATTTGCGCCATTTCTTCGCTGTCCCGGGTCGCCAGATAATCATTGACGGTTACCACATGGACACCTTTGCCTGTCAGCGCGTTTAAATAAACCGGAAGGGTACCGACCAATGTCTTGCCTTCCCCGGTTTTCATCTCTGCAATTCTTCCTTCATGGAGGGCCATACCTCCGACCAGCTGCACATCATAGTGGCGTTTACCCAGTGTACGTCTGGATGCTTCACGGACTGTGGCAAAAGCTTCAGGGAGCAGCTCGTCCAGCTCGGCACCCTTCTCCAGCCGTTCACGAAACTCGGCGGTTTTGGCTTTCAGCTGTTCGTCCGAGAGCGCCTGAAATTCAGGTTCCATTTTGTTAATTACATCGACCGTCTTCATGAGACGTTTGACATCACGCTCGTTGGTGTCGCCGAAGATCTTCTTGACAAGTCCTAGCATGGTTAACCCCTTTCGTGCAAACAAATAGAATAGAACCGATTTCATGTTCACGATCAAAGGGCTGCTGGATGAAATCGATTAGTGAATGCATAAATAAAAAATGACAATCCTGTCAGCCAGGGTCAAACCCCGTCCGCAGGATACACGTTAGTTAAATTGTAACAGTTTGTAAAGGATGCCGCAACACATAAGGTTAAAGGAGTATACGCCAAGTTACATTAAAGAGCCCCACTGCCATAAAGGCAAGTAGGGCTCATCATACATTATATTAGGTTGGTGAGCGTCATCTAATCCCGCTCGATTAAGCCGTACTTCCCGTCGTCACGCTTGTATACGACGTTCACTTCTTGTGACTCAATGTTGGTGAATACAAAGAAATCATGACCAATCATGTTCATCTGGAGGATCGCTTCCTCCACGTCCATCGGCTTCATCGTAAACCGCTTGGTACGTACTACTTCCAATTCATCGTCATCTGTCTCTTCTTCGTGATCCAGTGCAACAACACCGGCTGCCGATCCATTCTCCACGAACAGCGTCTTCAGACTGCCTTCCTGGCGGAACTTGCGGTTCAGCTTCGTCTTGTGCTTACGGATCTGGCGTTCCAACTTGTCCACAACAGCGTCAATGGAAGCATACATATCGTCGCTTCGATCTTCTGCCCGGAGCATAACGCCCGGCAGTGGAATCGTAACCTCCACTGTGTGCAATCCTCGGATAACATTAAGCGTTACATATCCTTCCGAGGTGGGGGGTGCATCGAAATACTTTTCGAGTCTGCTGAGCTTCTTGTCAACGTAGTCCTTCAACGCGTCGGTCACATCAATTTGTTGACCTCGAATACTGAATTGCATTGGGCACTCCTCCTTTGCCCCTCCATTATAACACTTTGTTAAGGGGATGTAAAAACCGTTGTATGTTGAACATTACCCAAAGAACAGAAAAAAGACTCTGGTTCTCACCAGAGTCTTTTCGCTACGAATCTTCAGTTGTTAACCATCAATACCGTGCTATGTAGGTCGGCTAAAGCCGGATGATTATAATCTGATTACGTTAGCTGCTTGCGGTCCGCGTGCGCCTTCAACAAAACCATCAAACCCGCTCCTAAGATCGCTCCTATAGTATCTACAATTACATCTTGCAGTAACGGAGTACGGTCTGGGGTCAGGCTCTGATGAAATTCGTCCGAACATGCATACAGAAAAGAGATCAGAACCGCGGAACTATATCCCCGCCACGGCCTTTTGGCATTGAACGCATAGACCAGCGCGAACCCGAGCAGGGCGTAAATGGATAAATGCGCTCCCTTTCGAATCAGAAACTCAAGTACCCCCGCATTTCCCAGTGCGCTCGCGCTTATCTCACTCCCTGCATACTGAAAGTGAATCCCGGACAAGCTCCTCGCCAAGGAGTCTGTTACGAAACTCCCCTTCAGACTGGGCCTCAGATCCTGTTCATGATAAGGCTGGGAGGAGAACAGAAATATGATGACCATTACCAGCACTGCAGGAAGCCATCTGAAGAGTTTTGGCATTATTCTACCTCTCTTGGTATGACATGAAATTAGAACTGTAAACGCAAACAGACGTAACCCGCAAGGAGCCAGCAGGCTGCAAACGCTAACGGATACCAGAAAGCGAGCTTTATCGGCTTCAGAGACTTGGCTTCAAACCAGCATGTTTGTAAGATCAAGCCCGAGGTCCATGCGATCCCCACAGACAGGAGGCTGTGCGTATAGCTGTAAACGACAAAAGCGCATGCCCCAAATACGAGATTGGTCACAAGAGTGATCAGCCATAAAGACTTATATTCTCCCCTGGCCTGTAAATACTCGTAGCTCAAATTGCTCTGAGCCGCCAGCAGCACCGAAATTAACATGAACAGATACAGCAGAAAGTCGGATCTTCCTTGCAGCAGCCCATGCAGCATATATTGGTTAACATAAGGAAATAAACATATAAATACAAGGAGAAGCACCGAGTAAAATCCCCAGCTGATCAGCGTGTATTTCCGGTAATTCGCCGTCTTTACCGAACCCCCTGCAAAGTATGGAAAGACGACCATCCCCAAGCCGTTGGAGAAGAACCAGATTTTCGAAAGCACATCATAAGTACTTCTGAATAATCCCAGCCCCGCTACACCGAACCAATGCGAAACCATCAACGCCATCATTCCGCTCAGATTAATCTGCAGCGCCTGGGTGACGGAAAGAAAAAAGGATTCCTTATAATAGCGAAATACCTGGCGAAGATTATCCCGGTTCACCTGCCCCAGATCAAAGATGCGGATATGACCCTCCCGAATCATCCTTCTGGACAAACGGATATCGAAAATTCTGCGCAGCGTCAGGAGAAGCAGGACGATAAATATATGCTGGGTAACAACAGCCCCGATGATGAGAAGCATGTAACGGATTAGTCCGGAGACTAGATTAAAGGCGCTGATTCTTTCAAATTTCTTGTTAGCTGCGGCGTATGCTATGTGTATTTTCGAAGGCATATACAAAACATATTCAATAGGCACCATTACACCAAGCAGAAGGGCGTACTTCCATGGCACTCCAAAACCCGCCTGGATGATCGGCACGATGAAAGGGATCGATAGAATGATCATCGCAACCGTGAAATAATAGAAGCAGCTGATTACCTTTTGGAGCTCTGCGTTATTGTTCTGAGACAGCAGCTTCGTGAAATGCTTTATAATGCCAAGCTCAAACAAAGTGTAGTAGGAAAACAGGGTCAGATAGATCCCGTAATATCCATATCCTTCAATCCCCATATGTGCAAGGAGCACGGGAACGGTAATAAACCCCAGAATTCCGAGCAGCATATTGCTGGCGTAAACGGAGAACAGCTTTTTGATCATGTTTACCTCTAAAATGGTCTAGTATTTCCAGAATGGGATATATGGCTTTGGTGTCAATCTGCCCAAGAACACATTTAGCACAAAATAGGCCAGGCAGATTGTCAAAATGGACAAATAAAGCAGTCCCTTTTTTCTTGGTTCGGTGCGGGCAATTAACAGCGGGATAATAATCAGATAGCTGACCATAAAGTATCCCCCGATTCTGTTCAGGATCAGCATGCTGGTTACACTTAACGTGCTGAACAAGAAACTGATCAGGCCCATATGAATCATCGCGCTGCTGACCACGGACATCCGATTCTCTTTATTTTTTATATACTCAATATAGTAGAAACAGCATAGCAGTATGAATAGTAGAGCGGGTAATAAAGCATTCAGCATATTGGCTTCCTGTACGCCATAGCTGCCTTCCATATATTCATCGGAATACACAAACTTCTGGATCCAGGGGAGCACTGCGCCAAAGCCTGCATTCAAAAATGCAATGCCGATCATATATTTCAAGATGGTCTGTCCGGAAATGTTAATGAGAACTAGAAAATACAGCGGGATCATCACGATAGCACTGGTATGAAAGGTCATCGCAATCAGAATGATGATCATATAACGTATCATTTTTCGGGATAGAAGAAACGGAATAGCGTATAAACAAATCGAAATCGCAATATACTGCCTCGTTATATTATGAGCGACAAAATACTGCCCCAGCGTCACAAACAGCAGCACACTTAAATAGGGATTTGCGGAGTATCTGTAGATGAATATAAAGAATGATAGGATAATCCAGGCGCTGCTGATTATAAAATACCATTGGGGATCCTCGGTGAACAGCGAGATGAGCTTTCGAAACAGCATATGTCCATATTCATCATAGCTCCAAAATATCTCTTTAAAGCTCATGCTGCTGGCCTTGATAAACCCCACATAATTCGCATAAAAATCACCGCCCGTTTCAAACCGAAAACCGGACAGCAGGGCAAGCATGGTGCCGGATATAAACAGGAACAGCCGCTGAATTGAAGATTCTTGCCTGGATAGCGTCTGCAAAATGGAGATCCAGATCAGCAGCAGGAAAACCAAGGCGATATATATCATTTACTTTCTTCCCATTTTGTAGGTTAGATAGCTCAAGACTAAGGCCGGCGGAAGAGCCAAAGCTGTCAGTATTCTAGAAGGGGCTTTCCTTATGGCCCCCTTCTCCCCGCTCAGCAGACAACCGATAATATAACGGATAGAGTACAGATACCTGTTCTTCAGTGTCCGTGAATGCTCGGCCCCCTGCCTGTTCAGAAGCATATATCCCTTGGGGTTGTTCTGAATCAATCTTCTGACATTTCTAGTATATCCATCCTCAAGATATCTGCATATATATATAATTTCATCTAATATATATAATGAGTAGTGCTGGTCGATTTGGAGATATACATAGCTTTCGCCGATAAACTTCTCGCCTTCAAATACATAAAAGGGAAACTCCTTCAAAATCTCGGTTCTGAACAGCAGTGCCGTATCCCCGCGAAAGCCATGTACATGATACAAATCGCTTAAACGGGAGGCTTGAATGTGCCGGGGCATGGCGGTGCCGATTGGTGTATGCCTGTCCGTTCCCCTCAGGGCTGCAATTCCGCTGATTTCCCGCTTGCTGCCGATCCGGTCCCATACACGGATCAGGGTATCGACCGCATCCTCGGTCAAATAATCGTCCGAATCAACACAGATGAACAGCTCTGTATCGCACAGCTGCACCCCCTTATTATGCGCCCGCTGCTTTCCACCATTCTCCTGTTTATAGTACTGAATTTCGATCAGGTTCTCCGCTATCCAGCCCTGCACTAGCTCTTCGGTATCATCTGTTGACCCGTCATCCACGATCAGCCACAGGAAGGAAGGGTGAATCTGCTTCTTCAAGCTCTCGTATAATGTTCCCAAAATATAAGCGCGGTTATAGCATGGAGTAAACACTGTGATTCTCTTCATTTTAAGGATCCGCCCCATCGGTTTCTTCATTGTGGACTGCCTGCTTTTGACAGATAAAAGTCCTCGAGCCATCGGGCCGTATCTGCGATGTCAAACCCGTTTCTTTTTATCTCGTTCCATGTGCTCTCTCGTTCATATCCGCCGGCATACTGTACAATTGCCTCTGCCCAGGCATCTGGCGGTTCATCCAGCGAAATGGCTTGTATGTTCTTCGTAATAAAAGCTTCAGCCGGGATCGAATCCGAGACAATGCACGGTAATCCGGCTGCCTGCGCTTCAATCGTGACAATGCCCAGGCCCTCATGCAGGGAAGGAAACACAAATACATCCATTGCCTGCATCAGCTCTGCGATATCTGCTCGTCCACCGGTAAACATAACACGTTCCGTGAGGCCAGCCTGTTCAACCTCCTGCTCGATCATGCCGCGCAGCTCGCCCTCACCGACAAGCATTAATACCGCATTTGACTGGCGGAGGCACATCGACTTAAAGATCTGAATGAGTCTCTTGTGATTCTTGGGGGCGGTAAACCGGCCAACATGACCGATGACAAATTTCCCTTCCACCTCTAACTGGCCGCGCATCTCATACCGCAGCTCCCGGGAATATTGGAACCGCTCGGCAAATATCGCATTATTCAGTACCTTGAATTGATCGGATGCTGCTGCTTTCACACCAAATCGGTCTACTCCGGCTGCCCTCGAGCATCCAAAGAAGTAATGAGCGGCAGATCGGGTCGGATAAGCCAACAGCGGAATAAGCAATCTTCTCATCCTGCCGCCGCCTTTCTTCATGCCATGACTGTGAGCGATTGTGAATCTTCCGCGGGCTTTGGCCAGCCTCAAGTAAATGGCTGCAGACCTTCCTATATGCCCGTGTACCACGGCATGTTCCGGATGATCTGCTAAAAAGCTTCTCCAGGCCCGGCAGTAGGAGAGATGATTAATCCCTTCATACATGGGCATCCGGTATAATCGGCCGCCCAGCTGCAGAATTTCCTCATCGTAGTCCCCCTGCTTATGGGTGTGTATCATAAAATCAAACTGGATTCGGCTCCGGTCCATCTGACGGTAAAGGTTCATCAGCATGGTTTCGGTTCCCGCACGATTCATCGTGCCAACGACATGCAATATGCGAAACGGCTGTTTCATGGTATGTATCTCCTTGTGCACGCTGCGGGAAATTGGCTTCCTGCAACAGCTTTCCTTACAAATTCTCCTTGTACCATTCGAGTGCTAGAGCGATGCCGGTATGAAAGTTAATGTCCGGATTGTATCCCAGCCGTTCTCTTGCCTTGGCGATATCCGCATTGCTGTGTCTAATATCAGCGGCCCGCTCCGGTCCGAAAACAGGCTCGATGTGTTTGTTCAGCGCACTGCACAGATCATCATAAATATCGATCAGGTACTCGCGTCCACCGAAAGCGATGTTATACACCTCGCCTGCGGCATCATGGGGAGCAAGGCAAGCCCTCAAATTGGCCTGTATGACATTGTCGATGTACGTAAAGTCCCGGCTCTGTTTTCCGTCTCCGTTAATGACCGGCCGCTCATCATTCAGCAGCTGCTTGATAAATTTGGGGATTACGGCAGCATAGGCACCGTTTGGATTTTGTCTTCTGCCGAACACGTTATAGTACCTTAAGCCATAGGTATCCAGCTGATAGAGCTGGGTATACAGCCGGCCGTATTCTTCTCCGACCTTCTTGGTCAGTGCATAAGGGGAGAGAACCCGACCTTCTCTGCCTTCTCTCTTGGGCAGGGTCGGCTCATCGCCATATACGGAAGAGCTTGAGGCGTATACAAATTTTTGAACTCCGCTGTGCCTGGCGGCTTCCATCATGTTCAGCGTACCCTTGATGTTAACCTCTTCGTACAGCCGAGGCATTTCGATGCTTCTCGGAACACTGCCCCAGGCAGCCTGATGAAGAACATAGTGTGCTCCTCGGCAGGCCGCGAGGCAGGTATCATAGTCGCGGATATCACCATGAATAAAGGTGTAGCCGGGATGGGCCGCCAGGAAATCGACGTTTTCCGGTTTGCCGTTCGACAGATCATCCAGACAGCGCACCTCATAGCCCAGGCCCAGGATGGCCTCGCACAGATTGGAGCCGATAAATCCGGCGCCGCCGGTAACGAGAAACACCGCATCCTTTTCAAATTTCCATTCACGGGAGCCGAACGCCCGCTGTCCCGTTCTACTCTTCTGTATGTTCTCCCCCATAGGTTACAGCCTCCAGTACGTATAACCCAGCATCTCGTATTCTTTGCGGTTCAGCATCCCCTTCAGATCAAGCAATACGGGATTAGCGCTGGTGTCATGTCTATAAAACGTGTTGATGATGTCCGGGGTTAAGCGCCGGAATTCATCATGAGCCACGGCGAGAATAACCGCGTCCATGCCCGATATCCCCTCCCAGGAAGCCAGCTCCAGACCATACTCCTTCCGGACTTCCGCCTCCTCAGCAGCCGGATCGGCGATCTGCGGCTGAATGCCATACTCGGCAAGCTCCTGGACGATGTCGATGACTCGGGTGTTGCGGGTGTCCGGGCAGTTTTCTTTAAATGTAAATCCGAGAATGCCGACTTTGGCTGTTTTTACCGGGACATCGGCCTGAATCAGCAGCTTGATCAGATTTTCAGCTACATACTTTCCCATCGAGTCGTTAATCCGTCTGCCTGACAATATGATCTGGGAATGATAGCCCAGCTGTTCGGCCTTGTAGGTCAAATAATAGGGATCCACTCCAATACAGTGCCCGCCGACAAGCCCCGGACGAAAACCAAGAAAGTTCCACTTCGTGCCTGCTGCCTCCAGCACCGCGTTGGTATCGATGCCCATCTTGTTAAAAATCATCGACAGCTCATTCATAAACGCGATATTGATGTCACGCTGCGAGTTCTCAATGACCTTGGCCGCTTCCGCGACCTTGATGGATTCGGCGCGGTAAACGCCGGCCTCTACGACAAGCTCGTACACCCGGGCGATCACATCCAGCGTCTCCTCATCCATGCCGGCGACCACTTTAACAATCGTCTCCAGTCGGTGCTCCTGGTCTCCGGGATTGATGCGTTCCGGGGAGTAGCCGACTTTAAAGCCGGTCCCGTACTGAAGCCCTGACGCCTCTTCCAGAATAGGGACACATAGATCCTCGGTGACCCCTGGATACACCGTGGATTCAAACACCACGATGGAGCCTTCAGCAAGATGTCTGCCCAGTGTACGGCTTGCCGCCATCAGCGGACCCAAATCCGGAGTACAATCCGGTTTAATGGGAGTGGGAACAGCTACAATATGGAACTCCGCCTCCCTCAGCCTGGTTTCATCAGAAGTAAATTCCACCGAGCATCCCGCGATTGCCTCATCGCCGACCTCCCGTGTAGGATCAATTCCGCTCTGGTAAAGGTCGATTTTGGCTTGATTCATGTCAAACCCAATGACCTGCACTTGTCTGGAGAATGAAACAGCAATCGGCATACCTACATATCCCAGCCCGATTAAAGAAATTTTCGCTTCCTTGTTAACTAATCTCTCGTACACGTTCATCCGAGTTGTCTGCATCAGGCCCATTCGAATTCCCCTTTACCGATTGATCTTGTCCAATTCCTCCAGATAAGCGCCGACAACCCGTTTACGGTCATATTCACTCAGCATCTTCGCTCTCCCTGCTGCTCCCATCGCCTGCTTCTTTTCATGAGGCAGATTAGCAAAATGAAGAATCGTCTCTGCCAGGCTGTCCGCATCCTTGACCTCAAAGCCCAGCCCGCTGATCCCTTCATCAAATGTCTCGACGCATCCGGCAACACGCGAAGCCAGCACCGGGCGTCCTGCCGCCGCAGATTCCAGCAGAACATTGGCCGTGCCCTCATGATAGGAGGGCAGGATCGCGACGTGGGATTTTCTGATAAAAGATTTAACATCCGTTTGAACGCCACGATATGTAATCAAGCCCCGATTCTCGTAATCCGCCAGCTTGTCCTCATAGTGCTCTTCGCACCCTCCCACAAGATCAAACCGGATATGAGGGTATCGGACCTTTACTTTGCCAGCAGCCTCAAGCAGCTCATCAATCCCTTTGGCCTTCATGATCCGGCCGATAAACAGGCAGTTCAGTGTTTCACCGGCAGGCGGATATTCTTCATAGGAATGCTCTGTAACATTCACCCCGGAACCGGGGATCAGACGAGCAGCTTCCTTTTTGATCAAGCGATGCCCGGTAAAGAACTGCTTATTCTGTACGTTCTGAAAGAACACACACCTTGCTTTTTTCAGCCCGAGCCTGTACAGAGTCTTGGTGATGTTCTGCATCATTCCCTTGTTTACCATCGCAGTGCCTAGTCCCGTTATATTCGCAATATAGGGAGTGCCTGTCCATCGGCAGGCCACACCACCGAAGGTGCTGGGCTTTATCGTGTAGGTAAGCGCAATATCCGGCCGGATCTTCCTCATTAGCCGAATGTAAAACATCAGCAGCCCCAGATCCCTGATTGGATGCGTGCCCCTTCGGTCAACAGAGGTCTCCACAAACCGGCAGCCCAGATCTTCAAGCTTCGAGGTATATTCATCTCTGGGCAAGGAGATGTAGACTTCGTGATTTTGCTGAATGAATTCCTGCAGGAGCTCTTTCCGGAATTTATACAATCCCATTCCATAGTTGGCCAGTATGAGAATTTTCATCTTCTATAATCTCCTTACCGGGACGCCCACGTAAGTTCCAGCCTCAGTTAAGTCCCTGATGACTGCGCTTCCTGCTCCCACCATACAGTTGGCGGCAATCGTAATATTATGGATCACGGCACTTCCGATCCCCATCCAGGTATGATCTCCAACCGAGACGTTACCTGCCAGACACACGCCCGGAGAGATATGGACATAGTCCCCGATCGTATTATCATGATCTATCGCTGCACGGGTATTAATAATGCAGCCTTTGCCTATGGCTGTAGAGCACTGAATCACAGCCCCTGCCATGACTACCGTTCCCCTGCCCAGCAACACTTCGCTTCCAATGATCGCAGACGGATGAATGATCGTTGCGAGACCCGCCCCACGGGATTCCAGCGACACTTGTATATTCCTTCTGATCCGGCCGCTGCCTACCGCAACTATATAATCTGAGCGGTCAATATAGGCGAAGGCCTGCTCTACGGTTCCAATGACTTCGTGTCCGGCTGTATTAGACAAGTCAGGACGATCATCGGCAAAGAAGACCCGGTCCCACAATCCCATTTGAACAGCCGCATCCGCTGTAACTCGACCATGACCACCGGCGCCAATAATGATGAGGCTTTTGCCCATGTCCTCAGCTTCCTCTCTTTTCGTCCCGCTCCTTCGTGCCAACGAAGACATCCATGGTGGAAGACTCCGGAGCATGAATCCCTTCTCGGCACACCGTTTTAACGATGGTGGCCCCGATAATACGCAGATCTTCCATGAAGGTGATGCGTTCCACGTAATCGATATCCAGCTTGAATTTTTGTTCCCAGCTGATGGCATTCCGTCCATTAATCTGTGCGAGCCCGGATAAACCGGGCCTAACTTCGTGGCGGCGCCGCTGAACTTCGTTATAGAGCGGTAAATACTGCACCAACAGTGGCCTTGGCCCTACCATCGACATATCCCCTTTAAGGATGTTGAACAGCTCAGGCAGTTCATCCAGGCTGGTGGATCTCAGCCATTGGCCAAACCGGGTCAATCTCAGCTCATCCGGGAGCGGATTCCCCTGCTCATCCCTCTGATCTCTCATTGTTCGGAACTTATACAGCATAAAGAGCTTCTCTTGAAGTCCCGGGCGCTGCTGCATGAAGATGACAGGCGATCCCAGCTTCACTTTCACCAGCAGAGCTGTTATGAGCAGAACCGGCGATAACATAATGATGGCGAGAAGGGAGGCTGTAATGTCTAACGGTCTTTTCATAAATTTAGAATAAAAGCCTTCGGTACGCATTCTCTGCCTCTACTCCCACAGCTTATTTATGATGGATACAATTCTGTGCAGATCCTCGATGTCCATATGGGTATCACTCGGCAGACATATGCCATTTAGAAACAATTGTTCCGAGACGCCCTCCCCGATGAAATCATAGGATTCGAATACAGGCTGCATATGCATCGGCTTCCAGAGGGGTCTGGCTTCAATATTGTTTCTTTCCAAGGCCAGCAAAATATCCAGCGGACGCACCGCGCCATGCAGGGTGATGCAGGACAGCCAGCAGTTCGGTTCATTCCACTCCCGGATTGGCATCATCTCCACCCCGTCCAGCCCGCCAAGCTCCCGGGTATAATATTGAAAAATCTCGCGTTTCTTCCGGATCCTCTGATCCAAAACCTTCAGCTGTCCCCTTCCGATACCTGCCAGGACATTACTCAGTCTGTAATTGTAACCCAGCTCGCTGTGCTGATAATGCCTTGCTTCATCCCGGCTCTGGGTGGCCCAGAACCTTACCTTGGCCGCTTGTTCTTCATCCCCGGTAACAAACATGCCTCCGCCTGAAGTGGTTATAATCTTGTTTCCGTTAAAAGAGTAAATCCCGTAATCGCCAATGGTCCCTGTATATTTCCCCTTATAGGTGGTGCCCAGCGATTCTGCCGCATCTTCGATCAGAGGAACATCATAGGTTCTGCAAATGTCTGAAATGCGGTCCAGATCGGCAGACAAGCCGTAAATATGAACCACCAGCACCGCCTTAGGCTTCAATCCAAGCTTGAGGTATTTCTCAAAAGCTCTTTCCAGCGCCGCAGAGCACAAATTCCACGTTTCAGCATCACTATCAATAAATACCGGGACGGCGTTCAGATAAAGGATCGGGTTCACCGTGGCGGAAAACGTAAGGGTAGAGCAGAATACCAGGTCTCCTTCCCGGACTCCAGCCGCCTTTAGAGCCATATGGATCGCTGCTGTTCCGGAGGAAAGCGCAGCTGCCGCCTTGGTGCCAACCTTATTCGCGAGTTCACATTCAAACTCGTCTACATTCCTGCCCAGGGGTGCGATCCAGTTGGTGTCAAAAGCCTCCCTGATATATTCCATCTCATATCCCTCATCGCTCATATGCGGTGAAGCGAGATAAATTTTGTCATCCATCCCGAAGCCTTCCTTCCTAACCTGTAGGTACTGCCTCATATTTCGGAACAAGGTGCTTGAGTGTTTCCTGAACCGAGGTGGTATCATCCTCTGTGATCTTCCGCAGCCTGGCGAGCTCCAGCTCCATCTGATGGATGCTGAGATCACCTGATCTGCCCACGAATATCCGGTTATGACAGGTGGCCGTCGTATGCTCCTCATCGGTCAGAAGCTCCTCATACATCTTCTCCCCATCGCGAATTCCCGTGAAAGCAATATCGATCTCACTGTATGGATCATATCCCGACAATCGGATTAAATCTTCTGCAAGCGTCACAATCTTGACCGGCTCCCCCATATCCAGCACGAAAATCTCTCCTCCCTTGAGAAATGAACCTGCCTGCAGTACCAGCTGCACAGCCTCAGGGATCGTCATGAAATAACGCACCATCTCCGGATGCGTAACAGTGACCGGGCCGCCTTCTAGGATCTGCTGCTTAAATACCGGAATCACACTGCCGCGGCTCCCCAGTACATTGCCAAAGCGCACGGCTGCAAATTTAGTCTGGCTGGAGGCGCTCAAGCTCTGGATGTACATTTCGGCAATCCGCTTGGTCGTTCCCATAACACTGGTCGGATTCACCGCCTTATCTGTCGAGATCAGAACAAAGCGGTCCACACCGTAACGGCTGGAGCAATCTGCCACGTTTTTGGTGCCAAATACATTGTTCTTCACGGCCTCGGCCGGATTCCGCTCCATGATCGGCACATGCTTGTGGGCAGCAGCGTGAAATACAACCTGGGGCCGGTGCACCCGAAAAATCTGGTCGATCCGCTTCTCGTCCTGGATATCAGCAATAATCAATTCACAGCTGAGTTCCGGATAATCCTTCTTCAGTTCTCTCCCGATCTGGTAGATACTGTTCTCTCCGTGTCCCAGGAGCAGCAGCTTCCCCGGATGATAGCCAGCCAGCTGCCGGGACAGCTCCGAACCGATCGATCCGCCAGCACCGGTGATCAGCACTGTTTGATGCTTTACATAATTCATAATCCCGGCCAGATCTGTCTGAACAGGTTCTCTGCCAAGCAAATCCTCCACACTGACTTCTCTCACGGTGCTCAGTGACACCTTGCCCGAAATCAGATCATCGATACGGGGTATCATTTTCAACGCTGCACCTGTATTTTTACAAATTCTAGCAATCTGGGAGATGTCATCCTTCGTAGCGGATGGAATCGCAATAATAATTTCTTTGATCTTATATCGCTCTACAATCTCGGGAATCCTGTCCCGGTTCCCCAGAACCGGCAGTCCATACACCTGCAGATTGGATTTACCGGAGTCATCATCGATAAAACCGACCGGTTTCATGGCACGCCTGGAGCTTTTCAGTTCCTTGACAATCATGACGCCGCACGCCCCCGCCCCCACGATCAGCACATGGGTGAACCCCTCCGGCGGGATTTCCTTCGTGACCTTCGGACTCATCAATCTCCAAACAAACCGGCTTCCGCAGACAAGCAGCAGAATATTCTCGATGGAGTGGACGAATACCGATAACGGAACAGGCTCGGAAAACAGCAGCCATGAGCATATATGGGATACTACCCCTCCTACCAAAACTCCCTTGCCAATGGCTAAAAGCTCATCGATACTAGCATATCGCCAGGCTCTATGATACAAGCGGAAATAGTACAGACAAAAACCGAGACAAATGGTATTTAACACACACAGACGGTACATTTGTAACTGGTACTCAATCGGAAAGTCATAGTAGAACCTAAACCAATAGGAACCTATAACACTAACCCATATAATGGCAGCGTCCTGCAGGATCAGCAGTGCAGAGTCTCTTCCAAATTTCACATTTGTCCGCCTCCACGGATGAGAACAACCCGGATATGTATGCTGCGAAAAGAGTTCTGGATATCAGCATGTTAGTTCCCATAATAATAGTAGTATTTCTCACTTGTTTTCCGCTTGACCTTATTGAGCACAACTCCGAGCAATCTGGCATTCACTCTCTGCAAATTTTCTTTAGCCTTGACCGCAATTTCCTTCCTGACCTTGCCGGCATGCATGACCAATAGCACTCCATCACTCTGGGAAGCCAGGAGCTGTGCATCCGTTACAGCCAGCAGCGGCGGAGTATCAATCAGGATGATATCGAACTGCGTTCGAAGCTGCTCCAGTAACTCTTTCATTTTCTCCGAACCTAAAAGTTCAGCCGGGTTAGGGGGTATGGGACCTGAAGTCATCACATATAAATGGGGAATCCCCGTTTCCTGTACGGCATCCTCCAAGTCGATCTGATGGGACAACAATGACGAAAGGCCTGCCGGACTGGATACTTGAAACATCCGATGAACCGCCGGCTTTCGGAGAACGGCATCGATCAACAGCACTCTCCGTTCATTTTGCGCGTAGACTACTGCCAAATTTCCCGCGACCGTAGATTTCCCTTCCTCCCGGCCTGCGGACGTAATCATAATAATCTGGGCGGGATTATCTACGACTGAATATTCAATATGAGTCCGCAGCGCACGATAAGCTTCCGAAACAGGGGAATGTGAGTTCATCAGTGTGACCAAATGGCGCTTCTCATTTCGAGTGCGTGACACCGTTACTCCCCCCTCTCTTTGGCAAAGGTAGATCATGCAAACGGTCTTCTTTATGAAGCAGGTCCTCTTGGCTGGTCTTTGTAATCATAGCCAGTGTAGGCAGACCGAGATAATCACTGACATCCTCTTCCGTCTTGATCGTATCGTCCAGGTATTCCAGCAGCAGGGAAAGACCGACTCCCAACATCAGCGACAGTACAAAGGCCATGCCGATATTCAGCTTAACATTAGGTTCGACAGAGCTCGGTGCCACAGGTGGATCCAGCTTTGCCATATTTAGAATAGTGACATTCTCAACCTTAAATATTTTTGAAATTTCTCTTCCGAACACCTCTGTAACCGCATTCACGATTTTGGCTGCTCTGACATAGGTGGTGTCGCGTACGATCACGGTCATAACCTGTGTGTTATTCACAGAGGTGACATTAATCATGCCTGAGAGCTGCTCCGCGTTCAGTTGAAACATCGGGTAACTGGCTACCACCTCATCCAGAATGGCAGGTGTCTTGATGACTTCCTTGTATGTATTGATCAGTTGAATGTTCGCATTGATTTGATTAATATCGATTTGATTAATGGTCACTTGGCTGGGCATCTGGTTCACGACAATTTTGGTAGAAGCTTCATACATCGGCTTTTTGATAAACATGCTGTACATGGCAGTAAGCGAACATATAAGGATAACCATAAGGGCAATCAGCCAGATTCTTTTCTGTATAATTCGAAAATAGTCCCTTAGATCTAATTCACGCGACAAAGATTATGCCTCCCAACATCTTCATTAGCCGTTTCCCTTCATATTCTTTAACAGCTTCTAACAACCTATATTAAAGTCTTAGATCAGCCTTTATCTACCTTATAGTCGTCACTTCCGCAAATCATCCCGCCTCGTAATATGTAGATTTTTGTAAATATATTGTAAGTATCATCCATTTAATAGTACCAGAAGTCTAGGACTCATAACAGGAAATAGACTCTTATTAATGTAAATATATTCTACAAATTATAGGACTTTATTATTAAAAAACCTAAATTACTATATAAACAAATCTTGGAGTATGATTTATACTCCAGTGTGAATTTCATAATTGCACACGGCAATATGCATGTAAGTGTGACCCGCAGTATATTCATGTAAATATAATGGTAGCAATACCATAGGGCAGCACAAATAAAGACCTTGGGTAATCCCAAGGTCTTTATTTGTGCTAAGCGATTCTTCAGTTGTTAACCATCAATACCGTGCTATGTAGGTCGGCTAGAGCCGGATGATTATAATCTGATTACGTTAGCTGCTTGCGGTCCGCGTGCGCCTTCAACGATTTCAAACTCAACGTCTTGTCCTTCTTCAAGGGTCTTGAAACCTTCGGACTGGATTGCGGAGAAATGTACGAATACGTCGCCGCCATCTTCTGTTTCGATGAAACCATAACCCTTCTCAGCGTTGAACCATTTAACTTTACCTTGCATGCACTAACATTCCCTTCATCATCAAATAAAGTGTGACAACACTGTCCACATTTCCGACTATATCACCCAGAGATATCCATTGTCAATCTGGACAAATGCAGGGAGAGCGTCAGAAATGAAAAGGCTGTCATTGGGTACTTACCCAGAAGGGGAGGGGGTGAAACAGGGGTGAAGAAGATTAACTGTAATTTGAAAAAATCGCCCAGCAGCTCTATTTTTTATAAAAAGCTGCCGGGCGATGATTTTAGTTCATATTATTCAATCTCGTTATCTACTACGTCTGTCTCAAAAATACTGGTCCACGTAAGTGGAGTCGAGCTTGTACCATCAGTAAATGTCTCGTTCAGCACTCCCGCTGTATTTACAATGGAGATGATCTGATTCCCGCGCAGAATTTCGACTTTGACACCTGTCGGTTTGTCATCAGCTGTAATCAACGGTTGCTTCCATACGGTCGTCCAGCTGCCAGATGGGTACACTTGATTTGGTGCAAACAGTGTCGAACCGTAACCGCCTACGCCATCAAATATATTCATGAACTTCCCTCTGATATCTTCTGCCATCGAAGCTTTCAGGGTGCTAGTCGCCAGTACCTCGCCATCCTTCATGAGGGATACCATAACTTTATCGTTGTCCTGGATTTTGACTTTCTCTTCCTCACTCAGGATCATCCGTACTTGAACACCTTTATATATGCTTTCTTCCTTAGTTACGGTATAGGTTACATAGTCAGCAATTTCTGGCTTCGGTGTCTGTTCTTCTATAATCCTGTCCCATGTAAACGCCGACTGACTTGTACCATCAGTGAATGTCTCGTTCAGCGCTCCCGTTGTATTTACAATGGAGATGACTTTCCCACCGCGCAGAATTTCGACTTTCGCACCTGTCGGTTTGTCCTCAGCTGTAATCAACGGTTTATTCCATGCGGTCGTCCAGCTGTCAGATGGGTACACTTGATTTGGTGCAAACAGCGTTGAGCCGTATCCGCCCTCGCCGGCAAACTCATTTTCAAACTTCTTTCTGATATCTGCTGCCGTCGAAGCATTCAGGGTGCTGGTCGCCAGCACTTCGTCATCTTTCAAGAGAGAAACGACAACTTTGTCGTCTTTCTGAATCTTGGCCTTTTCTTCATCGCTTAGAATCATCCGCACTTGGACACCCTTGTATATGCCTTCTTCCTTAGCTACGGCATATGTTACATAGTCAGCAATGACTGGTTTTAGGCTAAAGACTTCATCAATAATACTGTCCCATGTAAAAGAAGTCGAGCTTAAATCGTCGGTGAATGTATCGTTTAACGCTTCATCTCGGGTTACGCTAGAAATGGCTATTTCCCCGCGCAAAATTTCGACTTTGACACCTGTCGGTTTGTCATTAGCTGTAATCAATGACTTTGTCCATTCAGTCGTCCAGCTGCCAGATGGGTATACTTGATTTGGTGCAAACAGTGTTGAACCATATCCTCCCTCGCCGGCATACTCGTTTTCAAACTTCTCTCTGATACCATCTGCCTTTTCCGCATTCAATGTGCTGGTCGCCAGCACTTCGTCATCTTTCATGAGCGACACCACAACTTTGTCATTGTCCCGAAGTTTGTCCTTCTCCTCGTCACTCAAGATCATCCGTACTTGGACACCCTTGTATATGCCTTCTTCCTTAGTTACGGCATACGTCACATAATCTTTAATCATTGGTTTTGGTGTCTGTTCTTCTATGATGCTGCCCCACGTAAACGCCGACTGACTTGTACCATCTGTAAATGTCTCGTTCAGCGCTTCCGTTGTATTTACAATGGAGATGACTTTCCCACCGCGCAGAATTTCGACTTTCGCACCTGTCGGTTTGTCCTCAGCTGTAATCAACGGCTTATTCCATTCGGTCGTCCAGCTGCCAGATGGGTATACTTGATTTGGTGCAAACAGCGTCGAGCCATAACCGCCCACCTCGTCAAATGTATTCCCGAACTTCCCTTTAATTTCTTCTGCCGTTGATGCATTCAGGGTGCTGGTCGCCAACTCCTCTTGATCCTTCATCAACGTCACTCGTACTACATCGTTGTCCTGGATCTTCGCTTTCTCTTCATCACTCAGGATCATCCGTACTTGGACACCCTTATAGGTGGTTCCACTTTTCTCTACCTGATAGGTTACATAGTCATCAATTACTAGTTTTGGCGTCTGCTGTTCTTCCAAATCTGCTTTTAACTCTGCAATTTTAGCTACTGATTGACTTAGTTTCGATTTGTTTACACCACTAATCAGATTCTGTTGCGCAGTGGTCAACGCATCAAATGCACCCTTAGCATCATTAACTCTAGCTTCATCAGCTAGCGTCAGATTGTCTACAGCAGGCAGCGCAGCAATTTTATTTGTCACGCTATTGGCCGCTACTTGATCGGCGGATGGTGGAGTTGGTGTTTCACCGGACCCTCCTCCAGAGGATCCTCCGCTGCCGCCACCGGTTGATACAGGAGGTGCTGCAGGCGGAACCTTCACAGCGTCCTTTTGTGGGCCTTCAAGGTTGTTTGGAGCTTTGGCAAATTCGGAATCTTGTGCTCCATCATTCACCACTGCAGTGGAAATAGTACCAGTTCCCAGCAGCTTAGCTACGGCATCCAGCACAAGCTTAATTACATTCGAACCACTGGACAATGTAACCGAAGTGCCGCCAGCAGATTCTTGAACGTTCAGGGTGCTAATCGCACCGCGTTCCAGCTGTACCGAGATCGATGCGGCTGCAATGTCGACATCATCAAAGGTACCATTTAGCACAACTTGGGCGTTCACTGACAGCTCTTTGGCCAATTGAACATCTGTAAATCCGACACCGGTAGCATCGATCTCTTCAAGCTTCACCGCGGATTGTACGATGACATTGTCCGCTTGCGTAGATCCTTGAGCAACGATACGCACACTTCCGTCTTTCTTGTTTACAATGACATTCACGAGCACGGAGTCCACCAGGTGAATCGAGTTAGCGCCCCCGCCTTGCACATTAGTATCTCCGTGGACTTTTACATTTTGAATTGTGACATCGCCTTCACCGATTCCCTCAGCAAGGGTAAGACTGCCTTTGATTTCGACGTTCTTTAAGATCACGCCAGCTGTTGAGATAATCACGTTCCCTTCAATAACATCTTGGCCCTCTTCAGGACCGAAGGTTCCAGCAGTATCATATGTAACTGTTTTCAGTTCGTCATATTTAAACTTAGCAGTATCGATCAGCATGACTGCCTCTGCTCGTGTGAGCAATTTTTTAGGTGCAAATGTTCGATTCGGATACCCCTGCATTACGTTGTTCTCAATCACGGATGTAACGGCGGTTTTGCTCCAAGATGCAACTTGACCTGCATCAGAGAACTGACCTAATATACCGTTATCCACCGGGTTAACTCCCAGTATGTTCGCTACGATAACAGCAGCTTCTTGCCGTGTTACGGGAGAGTTAGGACGAATTGTATTATTTTCATATCCTTGAACGTATCCTGCTTGTACAGCAGCTGCAATATCTTTGTAAGCCCAGTTCTGTTTCGCAAGATCCTTATAGCTGATCTCCGCTTGTTCGCTGTATCCGAAGAGACGGTTAATCATTGCTACAAATTCTGCGCGTGTGACTGTTTGATTGGGTTTGAAGCTTCCGTCCTGATAACCGGTCAAATATTCAGCATCCAGCCATTTCTGGATTTTCTGTTCAGCCCAATGTCCTGAGATGTCTTTAGCATATTGTGCTTGAACACCTCCAATATTCCCCAGCATCATACTTAATCCCAACAGTCCTGCTACTGTACCATGAGTTTTCTTTCCCATGTTAGCCTCCTCGAGTGCTTCTCTAATTGTTATAGGAATCCAAGTCTACAAGTTCTTCGATAAAATGATATCTCTCGACAATAACTAGTCTTTCAGACCTGGTTCTACCGACTCATTCTACCATATATTGCTATGGTTAATCCAGGAAAAGTTTAATTGAATTTTGAAATTAAAATAAAAGCTATCACTCTTACATGTCGAGTGACAGCTTTATTCAATGTATCTATTCTATTTCTTACGATCCATAAGAATGCTGTCCGTAACCCCGTATCCCTCATAGGCACTGCGCTGAGCTTTAGCCTGGTTCCGTTGACGGATCCAGTCCTGGGCTTCCAAGCAGAGAGCATTCATGCGGGCTCGGATGGCAGCATCATGCTGGAGAATCTGCTGGACTTGACTTTGCTGCTCAGTATTTGGCGGGGTCTGAGCCGCTAACTCCCCAAGCTGTTTCACCAGCTGCTCTCTGTGCTCCACAAACACTTCCAATTCCTCATACGACATTGCAGCCAATCCGCTTATGACCCGCTCCGTCTCCTGCTTCAGCTCCGAGATGCACATATCCAGTTCATGGATCGTCATGCTACCGCTATCCATGGATGGCTTCACCAGAGCCGATCGAAGCTGTCTTCTGTGCTTGAGATCCTGCAATCTTGGAGGCTTCTACCCAGGTCTCCCGCAGTTCTACCAGATATCCCAGTGCTTCCTCTGCCTTAGCTTTGTCTTTCTTGATATTCGCTTCGATCAGCAGAAAATTAGTATATTCGTAGAGTACGTAGAGATTTTTGGATACATCATAGGATTGGTCCAGCGTGGACATCAACTCACTGATGATAGTCTGGGCTTTGCCAAAATGAAGATTGGATTTCGTGACATCGCTCGACTCCAAACCTTGCATAGCGGTTCGTATAAATCGAATGGCACCATCATATAGCATCACAACCAGATGCTCGGGTGCAGCAGTCTTTACAGAAGATTGACGGTATTTATCATAGGGTGAAGTTATCATTCAGGATCCCATCCTTCACTTATTTTTGGAAATAGTTCGCTAGGCTGGACGACTGGGATTCAAATCTGCTCATAGCGGTTTCCATCGCTGTGAATTGACGATAATATGCAGTTTCCATGCGTGTAAGGCGAGCAGACATATCAAAAATGCGTTTATCAAAATCCTTCAACTGCTTACCCATCATACTTTCAGGTCTGAATAAACTGTTTGCATCTGCTGAGAACTTACTAGTTCCTGCTTTTTCTACTAATTTATCCAAAGTTCTATTCATCTCTGCAGCAAGTTTGTCTAGAATTCCTGTAGTTGGCGCACTGGACGGTCCCTGGAATACATCTATGATCCGCTGCGGATTTTCTGCGATGGCGGATTTAAGTTTCGTTTCATCCAGCTTCAGCTTTCCGTTCTCAAAATATTGACCGGTTGTAATTCCGTAAGACGACAAATCTCCAAGAGCTGATGTAATTGTGAACCTCATGGATGTCAATGCACTGCGCAATATCTCGTCATTCTTATGAAGACCGCTCTTCGCTTTCCCTTCCCAAAGCTTGATATCACTTTCGCTCATTTCCTTGCGCTGCTCGTCCGTGAGCGGCTGAAAGTTACGATACTTCTCTTCTCCGACCTTGTTATTAAATAACTCTAGCATGGAATTATAGTCATCGATAAAGGCCTTGATCGTGTCTACAGCTTTTTGTGAATCGGTCTCGGTGGTAATAGTTGCAGGTTTATCCGATGTACGAATGATGTTCTCGGGACTCGTTCCTTCAGCGGGTGGATCCATGGTAAGGGCTAGGGCTGTGATTCTCATACCGTTCACTAATACCGTGTTGTCTTTAGTATCGTAATATTTTTCTTCTCCCGTACTTGTATTCTTTACAAAGATACCGCCCTGTTTGGCAGTCTGAATATCGTCACCGTTCAAACCAATCAGACTAAGAAATGACTGTGCTTTTCCTTCTGCAAGCTTTAGGTCAGTGCCGTACTCTTTCGCAGTTATGGTGAATTTGCCGCTCAATTCATCAAACACAGCCTTGACGTTAGCAGTCTTATCATTGTTAATTTTGCCGATTACGGTACTAATGGAATCATTCTTACTGAAAGTGATCTTGGTGTTGTTTATATTCATCTCGAACTCATCCGGCGCATCTGTCCCATAAAATGCACTTAGCGTGGTTGTGAGACTGGCCGGCTTGGCAGGAACTTCAGCCGTAGATCCATCTGCCGGAATTACGGCTGTCTGCAATGGGGCACTTTGCATTCTGGACTTCTCGGCCAGTCTGGCAACCGACACAGACATAGGCACTCCGTTAGCATCCACTGTAGCGTCCACTCTCACAGCCTCTGTATTGCCTGACAATACTGCCTTTTGTGTGTTCATCTCGGCGGAGGTTCCATATTTTAAAAGTTTATTGTTTCGAAAATCAATGATCTTGCTGTTCATTTCTCGGTAGCTATCACGAGTCCATTGGAGCAGTTGTTTCTGCTGGTTCAGCTTGTCCAGCGGTACACGCTTGGCTGTCATTAATGACCTGACCATGCTGTCAATGTCCATACCTGAAAAGCCTGTAATCCGCATGCATTTCCCTCCTTCAGTTATGCCTTTTCATCGATCAAGATTCCCGCGATCTCCATCATACTAGCGACTAGATCCAGTGTTCGCTCTGGCGGAACTTCCCGAATAACCTCGCCGGTATCTTTGTTTAACACCTTGACCATAATCTCATGGGTCTTCTCATGTATGCTGATATCTAGCGTCGTCTCGGGTCCTTGTAACGATTTGAGAGCCCGATCTATTGTTTTGATGAGGTGTTCTTCACCTACCGATAGTTTAACGCCTTGCTGCTGTTTGTCAGCGGCATCCTGTGCATTCTTAATCGTTGAAGCTAAATGTTGAGCAGTGCTCTCTCCAATCGAAGCCCCCTGAGACTGACCCGGTGATGATGACAATGTGCTGGAAGAAACCGAAAACTTGATCTCCATTCCTTCTACCTCCAACGGACATATTCAATGTATACCTATATATCGGCTGTCTTCTGTCTTTTGTTTAGGATCTGCATAAAGATAAATAGAAAAAGCCCCAGGCAAAATGCCCAGGACTTCTATTAGATAAGATAATATTAACGAAGCAGCTGAAGTACGCCTTGTGGCTGTTGGTTTGCTTGAGCCAGCATCGCTTGAGCAGCTTGAGCCAAGATGTTGTTCTTGGTTTGCTCCATCATTTCTTTCGCCATGTCCACATCACGGATACGGGACTCAGCAGCTGTCAGGTTCTCGGAAGCAGTACCCAGGTTGTTGATGGTATGCTCCAGACGGTTTTGTACAGCACCCAGTTTAGCACGTTCGCTGGAAACGAGGGACGTTGCTTTATCCAGAACATCGATTGCTTTGGAAGCATCTTCACGTGTCGAGATGTTCAGAGCAGCTTCTGCTTTAATGTCGTTAGTTCCGTTGGTTACACTGTTTTCTTTCGTGAAACCAGCTTGACCAGCATTACCCGTAATACCCAGTGCAGCAGAACGAACATCGTTGATGTTCAGGGACATGGATTGGCCAGTGTTAGCGCCGATTTGGAACTTAGTGGAGAAACCAGTTCCTTGAGCGCCAGCGCCTACTACTTGCTCAACGTTTTTCACAGCTGTCAAGTCAGCAGTTGCAAATCCAATTCCAGTTAGGGGCGTTCCTGTTCCATCAGTTAATTCAAGGTCTTTACCTGTTTCAGAAATAAACTGAATTTCATTATCAGCAGAAAGCGATGCTGTAACTTTTCCATCTAGTCCAGCTTTTTGAAGAGCAGCATTTAAATCTTTAACTAGATCAGCTCTCGCAGCATTTGCTACATTATCATCAGTGTTATCGATGTCATATGTCTTTGCATCCGGTCCTAAGTCAATTTTTACTGCACTCTCAGTTCCCACCTTAATTTCAAAAGTCGAGTTCGCAGCTAGTGTAACGTCAGATGAAAGATCATTCGCAGCTTGAAGACCAGCTCGTTCAATTGTGGCGGGAGTTCCAATCACTACACCGTCACCTGAACCAGTTGTGTTAAGGTTAGCAGCTGAGTCTACCGAGAACATATTAGCAACTGCATCTGCATCTGTACCTGTCCCAGCATCAATAGAAATTTTGCTGTTAGCTCCCTCAGACTTAGCTGTGATTTTTAAATCTCCTGCAGCATTTTTATCAATGTTTACTACATCAGATAATTTGACTCCACCCGATGTAACATTCTTAAGTTCATTGATAAAATCGTCTATATCGCCGGCACCACCAGAAGCTTTGTAATCACTAGCCCATTCTTGTTCAAACACAGACTGAAGGTTAAATGTTCTACCATCTACTGTGATTTTTGCATCAGCAGCGTCTGCGATATCCGCAACTGCAAATGCATTGTAATTGGTTGCAGTTGTTGCTACTTCAAACGATGCACTAGCAGCCTTTGTCATCTTACTACTTTCACTAGATCCAATACCACCATTCAGCAGCTTCTGAGTATTAAACTCAGTAGTGTTACCAATACGGTTGATCTCGGAAGTCAGCTGGTTCATTTCGTCTTGCAGAGCTTGACGATCGGAATCGGTGTTCGTTCCGTTAGCAGATTGGTTGGAGATTTCACGCATACGCTGCAGGATGCTGTGCGTTTCGTTCAGTGCACCTTCAGCGGTTTGGATCAAAGAGATACCATCTTGAGCGTTACGGGAAGCTTGGTCGAGACCACGGATCTGACCGCGCATTTTTTCGGAGATTGCCAGACCTGCAGCATCGTCACCAGCACGGTTGATGCGAAGACCGGAAGACAGCTTCTCAATATTCTTGTTTGTGTTTGCAGTGTTTGCAGACAGTTGGCGGTGAGTGTTCAGCGCCGCAATGTTATGATTGATAATCATTAGGTGTTTCCTCCCTGAAATAAGTTAATATCCACGTCCATGTGGTAAACGCTGAACCATTAAAGGTCGGCCGCCCTGCCGGATCAGCGTCTGATATATATATCGACCATTGGGAGGATTCATTTAATAGATGATGCGGATTTTTTCATATATTTTTTCAGGTTCTTGATTCCCAAGTGAAAAAATGAGCAACTGCAGCATAAATGGATTGAATTAATCCCCATAATGAAGGTATCAGATCAAGGAATGTAGCGATCGGATGGGCCACTAACCCAATCAAAGCACCTATAGGCAGCATAACTAGAGCTAGCAGCAAACCAACCAGTGCCGTTATCACGTCGTATACAACCAACATCCACTTCATCGCCTGTGTCATCATGGAACCTTTCAACTCATCTTCTGTCAGTGTAAAATCATACGAGATATTCTTATACAGCTTGACCGGCAGGTTAAATAAATACGATAGATTATATGCCACGCTTTCGGAACCATTTAAAATATCACCCGTCGGCTTGAAGAAATACTTCAAATACCGTTCCGCCATAAAGAATACATCGCGATTCAGGCCCTTCACCATGTCCTGCTCTATAACTTCGTGAAATTCTTCCTCGGTCGGCCCGAACGCCACGACAAGCATCTTCATCTTGTGCAATGACTCTGCATTATCCTTGGCTTCGCATCCTCCAAGCACAGCTATAATGAACAGCAAACCTAACATAAAAAGTATTCTTCTGAACATTCAGACCCGATCCCCCTGGTTCCAGCTAAAACTATATTCTAAGCATGAACACACTACTTCCCTCGAAGCCGCTCTATCAGCGCATTCAGATTGGATGGCGTTGAAGCTGCAGATTCACGGTTTGCCTCCTGAATGGCTGCATATACCTCCTGCCGAAAAATATCAACATGAGATGGTGCAGATATACCGACTTTGACGTTATCTCCATCTATACCTAGAATGGTTACTTCGATGTGATCCTGAATCACGATCGACTCCCCTTTTTTGCGGGAAAGTACAAGCATTTCACTCACTCCCCTCTACATCTATAGATTGCGACCAAAGCGGATGACGTGTCTGGTAAGGAGACTTGTGCAGTACAATCTGCTTACCCATGTGTTGATCTGGATTCATTACCAGGGGAGCAAGGAGATTGATACTGGATTGCTCCACCTGATCTTTGAGGGTAAGCACACAGCGAATAACCACATTGCCATCAATCTGAAGCTCATTCGCCTCTTCTTCCGGCAGCTCAAATTCGTAATTCGGATAGAACTGGAACGGATCTGCCAGCAAAAACGCAAGGTCTTTATTTTTCAGAGACTGCAAGTAAGAAAAAGGTTCATCTGCGAATGGGATTAGCACAAATTCCGTTTCCTGTTCAAATCCCGGCATTCCCTTATTAAACTGATATTTCTGCGACTCATCTACCTCTAAAGATCCCCATGCCATTGTTTGAATCATCATATCGTGTATCACTCCTTATTAAACCTATATTACAGACTAAAATAGCATAAAAGCTTTAGACGGCGTGCCACAGCTCATCTAAAGCTTTAATAATATTACATATAAGTATCCAGATCAGGCGGCGTATATTGAACAGCCGGATATTGCTTCATATAAATATCCAGCTTCCCGCGGGTATATTGAATCTCCGGCCTATGCGTCTCCACTTGCAGATTCACTTCGGCAGGCTGGAAGGAAATCTCCGGGGGCCGGGTCTGGATCGTAATATCTACATTATCCATGGATGCGGGTCCACGAAACTCCGGAAATGAATTCGCCTTGGTATCACTACCATATACTTCGGCAATGGTATTCCCCGGTTTGAAGAATTCAGCCATCCGGTTCCCCTGCTCCACTCGTCTGGCAATAGCCTGGAGGAATATCTGCTCAATTCCAGAGTAGATCATGCTGTTCATATCGATCATATTGCCGCCATGATAGGCAGCAAACGCTTTGGACTGATCGATCCTCATTTCCGGACGGAAGTAGCGTATACTCCATTGTGCAGGCTCCGTACGCTGGGAAATGTCAGCTTTGGGCTGACGGATGGAGAAGGTTCCGGGATCGGCGTCAATATGAATCCTCCCCGGAGTTTGACGAATCTGCAGTATAGGCTGAGCCAACATTCCCACCCTCTATCTCAGAAAATCAACAAGGGAAGACGAAATAATCTTGGCCCCTACAGAGAGCGAAGCATTATAGATATTCTCCTGAATTTTGGAAGTCATGATCAGCTTCTCGTAATCGGCATCTTCCGTCTTCGACTGCAGATCGGTCAGATTGAGCTCCAAATCACTTAGGCGGCCCTGCATCAGCTCCACCCGATTCGTCTTTGCCCCAATCTCGGAGCGTACTGACAATATCTTCTCCATGCGGGTATCAATATGATCCAGTTGAGCAGATACAGCATCTGTATTGCCATCTTTTAAGGCCTGAGATAAAGCATTAATAATCGTGAAGAGATTATCATGCTCATCTTTAGGTTCATTGCTGCCAAACACCTCGTTGCCGGATACATTGATCTTCAGCTTCACACTCTCTCCGACAATGTAATCGATGGACCCCGGGTCTGTGAGACGCGAGGCAGCTGCTGTAGTATCGTATGTCCCGTCCGACCCAACCTCAAACTCGTAAGGTTTCTCGTTATATTTCTGCCCGTTAAAAATATACTTCCCGTTGAGCTTGCTGTTGGCGATGTCCACCACTTGTTCTTTCAGCTGGGCAATCTCTTCGTTAATGCTGTCCAGAGCCGACTGCGGGTTGCTTCCTGTCGATGCTTGTACCGTTAACTCGCGAAGACGCTGCACCACACTCCCTGCTTGTCCGAGTACGGTATCATTAAAATCCAGCCATGATATCGAACTATCTACATTCTTCATGTACTGTTCATTCTCTGCTAACTCCGAACGATAACGAAGCGAATAGGTCATCCCTACAGGATCATCAGATGGTTTGTTCAGCTTGCGTCCTGTAGATAATTGAATCTGAGTCTCATTCATGGAACGTGCATTACGGTTCAAGTTCAGCAGCAGCTGGGAATTCATCATATTGGATGTAACTCTAAGCATGGGTTAACCTCCTTCCTTAACGGCCGACCGTACCGGTCGAGTTAATCAATTTATCCAGCAGTTGATCAAATGTGGTCATAAACCGGGCAGCAGCACTATAAGCATGCTGGAACTTGATCATGTTAGCCATCTCTTCATCGAGCGACACGCCGCTTACCGATTGGCGCCGACCTTCGACCTGTGTGACTAACACATGGGCATTATTGGTCTGCCGATTCGCTTCCTGAGCCTGCACACCCAATTGTCCTACGGTTGAACTATAGAAAGAGGCGATTGTACCTTTGGTTCCATCAGCAGCGGTAAACGGAGCTATATTCAAACCTGCAATCAGCAAGGCAAGTGTATTATTACCTTTAATCACCTGCTCATCATCTCCACTGCCTTGCGTACGCATGGAAGTCGCAATCTTGCTGGGGTCGGATGCAATGACGCCATTCAGACTGATGTTACCAGCCGTGATCGTCCCACCGTTATCCGAAGCCACGAAAAAAGGGAGTCCATTTCCTGCGGTCCCATCCATGGTATATCCCAATTGATGCAGACCATTAAGTCCTTTAACTGTAACTGAAGCATCCTTTGCCAGAACGGCTCCTGCAGGAACCTGTTGGCCTGCAACTACTGTGCTCAATGTGCCGTTAACAGATACTTCAACATCAGTATCGAACACTGAGCCATCCGGCACCCGTGATCCCGCCGGAAGTTTAACAGGAACGTCTCCATTCACAATCGTATTCGCCAAATTATCGAGCTGCCGCTGGTAATCGGTGACAATGTGATCTTTGGAAACAATCATTCCGTGTACTTCACCGCTGCTCAGGTCTCCTGAAGCAAATGCATTCTCCAGAAATGCAGAATCCACTGTCACTGAGACAGCTGGGCCCTCGATCAGAGCCTGACCCCCTACCGAAATATTATATCCGGCATCTCCCTGAGTGACAGTAATATTGAGGATTTTGGACAACTTGTCTGTAAGCAGATCCCGTTGATCACGAAGATCGTTAGCATGATCACCCATACCTTCGATTCTTGTGATTGAACGGTTGAGATCGGCAATAGATGTCAGATAGGTCTGTATCTCGGTACCCTTCACAGCAACGTTCTTACCCAGATCCGAATTCAGATTATCCAGCTGCTTACTCATATGATTCAGTGCATCCGTAAATGATTGGGCGGTCTGAACCACGATCTTGCGTGCGGTCGGATCTTCCGGATTTTTACTTAGGTCGGACCATGAAGTAAAGAACTTGTCCATGACCGTTCTTATCCCCGTATCGGACGGCTCTGTAAAGATAGCCTGCAGCTTATCCAGGGTATCCGCCTGAATATTCCAGCTGCCAAACGAACTATTCTCTCCCCGGAATTGATCATCTAAGAACATTTCACGGATTCGTTCAATGGATGTGAACTCAACACCAGTCCCCATCTGTCCCGGTGCTGTCGACTTCGTCAATCCGTAAGGTTCTAAAGGACGGGCGGCGGTCATCTTGACCGTCTGCCGAGAATACCCCTCTGTGTTCGCGTTCGCTATATTATGTCCGGTCGTTCCGAGCGCAGCTGTTTGTGTGAACAGGCTTCGTTTGGCCGTCTCTATGGAATGAAAAGTTGATCGCATCTAAATTCCCCCTGTTTATGCGCGTGTATCAAAAAGCCCTGTACGACCTGTATTACTGCTGCGCTCACCCGGATGCTGATAGGTGATATCCTGAGACGGTTTTCCTGTCAGTAAATCTAATGAGAGGTCGATAAAATCAAGGGATTGTTTGATTAACTGCTGGTTCAGGTCGTTCTTCTCCTTTAACCTCAACAGGGTACCAGACAATGTAGATTGAATGTTCAAAAGCCTCTCTCTTTCCTCCAGATCGAATACCAGCTTTGACAGTTCAGTTACATTTAGTTCAAGCTGTGACTTAATCCCTCTAGAATGAAGGAACAATTGCGTAACTTCTGCACGTTTATGCTCCAACTGCTCGACGAGTTTAACGGATTTGGATTCCTGATTCATAATCTGTACTACGGTATCAACCTGGTTCTCTTTAATGGCGTTCGTTTTACTGTCTGCAAGTGTCAGCATGTTACTATATACGGTGTTTAGCTGCTCTAAGACTTTAATCAATTGGTCTACTGCCATGTTCAGCCCGCCTATTTCTCAGTAAACTGCTTGAAGTGCGGAAGCAGTCTCTCTGCTAATTTCTCTGCGTCCACCGTATAGGTTCCGGCAGCAACTTGGGATTTAAGATCCTGAATTCTTTGGGCACGATCTGTGTCCTGAGTCTTCTCCTGCGCCTGCAGCATCTCCATCGCTTCGGTGGATATGGATACCTCATCCTTGCGCCGGGTCTTCTTGGCATCTTCCTGGCGATGAGATTCCACGTTTCTCTGATAGTGCTGAACGCCTGTTACTCGTCCACTCTCATTAATCTTCAATGCACTCACCCTCCTATTCATTACTATAAAATAAATCAGCCGATAACCTTATACTAAGATTATCGGCCGGGGTTGAATCATTCTTAATAGTACTATGGTATGGATTTCACATTACCGGAACTTGTCTAAAGCCCTATAAGCTCCATCTCCACTGCGTTCTTGCTTGTCAGTGCTTGTCGAATCCGTCACGACCTGTCTGATCTCCTTCGTTAGGCGGGATCTGCAAGATTCACACATATTGCTCTCCCGGATCAGAATCCCGCACACTTCACAAGGATAATTCATATTGGGAGCCTCTACCGTGGATATACGCCCCTCACGTACAAACCGTGTAATCTGCTGGATGGAAACTCCCGTGGCTTCCGATACTTCATGAATGGTCGCTCCGCGTTCCTTCCGAAGATATTCTACACAACGCTCATACTCCTGCTCAATCTCTTTTTGACAGTTAATACACATGTCTCTCAGGTTTAATGCATACAATTTACCGCAGCGAGGACAATTTCCAACGTTCATAGCAGCCTCCCGTAAACTAACTTTGAAGTGAACTGTTTCATTCATCCTCATATTACCATTAAGCTCTGTTCTAGTAAATTATGTACTTATCATTGATACTAGGATCTCGCCCAGGTCAGACCGTATACGTCTACCTGAACACATGCAGCTGTTGCAGCTTTTTGCAAAACCCGGCTGCATGCATTCAATGTACTGCCTGTCGTATATATATCATCGATCAACAGAATGGATATCGGCCTGGCGGACTCTCCTAAAGTGGTATATGTATGATTGAGCCATGACTGAAACTCCTGAACTTTGACACCAAATAGATCGTGCATGCTGGCAAGACGCTGCGCTCTGGTTTTATAGCTTTGTTTTTCCGAATCGTAATTTCTCTTCAACAAGTCTCTTACCGGTACATCCCGGGATGCCCCAACCTTGGACGCTATGGCTCTGGCCTGGTTAAACCCGCGTTCTACCAACCTCTGTTCACTAACAGGAACGAATGTAATGACATCCGGTTTCCACATGTGCTGCGGTTCTCTGCCTTGCTGAAAGGGGGTCTTCGCCACTGTATGCCTTTGAGCCAGCTTCTCTTTCATATACCAGCCCCTGGACGTGATCTCCTGCACAAGAGAATCATAGGCTTGCTGCAGCATACCGGATATTAACCCTTCGTATCTTTCGTCGCCCCTATACTTGTACTGGGACAGCCATTCTTTCATTAAAGAATTGTAATATACCGCACTTCGGTTCATTGTAAAATAAAACGGCTCCACATCACGGCGGCTGCAATCCGGGCAGCCTATTGATCTGCCGCATCGCAAACATCGAGGTTTAAGGATCCAGGGAATACTCTTGTAGCAGGCACTGCATATTCCATAATGCGAGGGCAGCAATATGGTTTTACGGGTACAGGTGATACACGCTTTGCCTGTTGGTGCGAGCAGGTGATGGATCTTCTCCAAGAGATGGTTAAGCGCTGTGGTTATCATGGTCTCACAATCACTGCCTTTCATGAAAAATATATATATCCAGTGTACTCAGAAAGAACTCCGTAAATAGCCGCCTTTCTGGGCAATGCGGTTCATCTGCTTAATCTGGCGTATGGCCAGGCGCTGCGAACGCGTCCAGTGCGGACTCCCGAAAACAACACTTCCAGCGGGGTCGTCCTTCGAGCGGCCAGCCCGGCCAGCCATCTGAATCAAAGCAGCCTCGTCAAACATCTCGCTGTCTGCATCCAGGATAAACACATCGCTCATGGGTACGGTCACACCCCGTTCCAGGATGGTGGTCGTGACGAGCAGACGAATATCCCGCTCACGAAAGGACATGACTTTATTCGCTCTGTCCGCATCCACAGAAGATGTCCCTTGGATCACAATATCCCGGGGCAGAGAGGCAGACAACAGCTGGACGAATGGCTCAATATGCCGAATGCGGGACACAAACAGAAAGACCTGTGCTCCTCTGGCAAGAGACCTCTGCAGCCTCCGAATCAAGGATGCCGGAAGTTGACCTTGAGCAAGACACTGCTGAACCGATGGTACTCGAAGACCAGATGGTACGGGCAGCGGATGTCCGTGAAACCTCGCCGGGACTTTGGCATGACGCAATCGGCCGGAGGCCGCTTCCCGCTGCAGCTTGTCCGGCGGTGTGGCAGACAAGTAGATGTACTTGCCGCCCGGCTTGCATGCCCCTTTTGCCGCAAAATCCAGCATGGGGTCGTTATGATAAGGAAAAGCATCAATCTCGTCAATCACGACCAGATCAAAAGCATGCCTGAATCGCAGCAGCTGATGTGTGGTCGCCAGCGTAATCCCGCCCCGCTTCCAGCGGTCCGGGCTGCCTCCGTACAGCGTGATGACCGACTGATCCGGGAAGGCGGCGGCGAGCCGTGGTGCAAGCTCCAGCACCACATCCCTTCGAGGTGCCGCCACCAGCACCCGCCCGCGGGCTTCCAGGACGGACTGCAGCAGCGGGAAGATCATTTCGGTCTTCCCGGCACCCGTCACCGCCCAGATCAGGAAGCGGGCGGCCGCGGAGCCTGGCACGGCCGGCTCCGCCAGAAACCGCAGCGCAGCGCCGGCGGCGGCGCCCTGCGCTGCGCTGAGCCCCCACCGGCCCAGGGCCGCGGTGGGGGAACCCCCGGCCGTG
>NZ_JABBPN010000010.1 GCF_012933385.1 Paenibacillus lemnae | reverse complement strand
TAGCGCAAGCTTTGCTTCGAGCTCTTGAGCCAGCTCCGAAGTCAGCTTTCCCGCAGGTTTACAAGACAACCGGCGTTCCATGTAAGCCCTTTGGGCCTGCTCCGCCCTATACGTTCCATCTGCGCCTCCACGTATCCGTTCTCTCGCGATGGCAGAATGATGTCGGCCCAATTCTTTTCCGATGGCACGGTTCGACCATCCCAACCGTAACAATAGTTCTAGTTGGCTGCGTTCGTTTATGCTAAGATGAGTGTAACTCATGGGATGATTCTCCTTGTGTGAATGGTGTGTGGTAACTTCATTCTACACGAATCGTTCCCATGGGCTATTTCTTTTTAGGTGTCGCACTTCATATTACAATCTGTCATATAAAAAAGAACTGATACGTGGAGATCCATTAATGACAGCGCACAAAAAAGCGTTGAGGAGACAACCAAATGAATCAACAAGCAGTTTTGGACCAGGTAACCTCTCTTCTAAGAGATGCGTTATCGAATTCGGTCGCAGGAATCTACCTGCATGGATCAATGGCAATGGGAGGGTTTAATCCCGCACAAAGCGATATTGATATTTTAGTTATCATTGGGGAAAAGCAGCCGATCGAGATTTATAAAGGCATTGCCCTGAAATTAATCCAGCTCGAAGATGAGATGAAGCTGGTCAAAGGCTTTGAGTTAAGCATTGTGTTGAAAACGTACGCGGATCAATTTGAATATCCGACACCTTTTGAATTTCATTATTCTTCTTTTCATAAAGAGAAGTATCGTACAGACGAGAATTATTTGTGCGGCAGTTATCAAGATCCCGACTTGGCCGCTCATTTTATGATTACCTATCATCGTGGAGTTGTCCTTTTTGGGAAGCCTATTAAAAGCATAATCAAGCCTGTAGACAAACACTTCTACATGGATTCCATCGTCTCACAGTGCCTTGTGAGGTATACGGATGAACGGAACTCGTTAAACCTTAATCAAGAACAACTAATAAACTTTCTAAACTATATGAAAAGAGAAATTGACTCAGAGCAAAGCCCGACCAAAGCGTAAACGCTAAAAGTTTGTGTTCAGCTCGTTGAGGTATGAGCATTTACTGTACCATCCCGGTATTTGCAGGAAACTGCGGAGGACTTGTTGTCCATCGACATCCATGTAGAACAATAACATCGTGAGAAGGCTGCCGAATTCAACAAATAATGGGGGAAAATAGATGACACACATCTCGTTTATAGATAAAAGCCTTCGACTCGCTGTTTCGATAGCGGGCCTTCCGCTCACCTTCAGTCAAACCGCTGTAAGCGGTTATCAGTGGAAGCAGCACAAACCGTCAGGGAAGCTTGTCTCGATCGGTGATACCCAGCTGCATGCCGTAGTTTCAGGTGAACCTAAGCCCCATACGCCAACAGTTATACTGGAATCAGGCATGGGAGGCTGTTCATTAGACTGGTCCCTGGTCCAGCCGGAGCTGTCCAAGCATACACAGGTGCTATCTTATGATCGTGCCGGTTTCGGCTGGAGTACTACACCGATGGAGAAGCCAACCTGCAGACAATATGTAGAAGATCTTCGATTGCTATTAAGTGAACTCCGTTTAAAACCCCCTTATATTCTGGTGGGTCATTCCTACGGGGGAATGATGATGAAGTTATTCGCTAGTCTATATCCAGAGGAAGTCACAGGACTGATGCTGGTGGATGCGGTACATGAAGATCGGTATGATGCAGAGAAAATGGACCATAGGCGGATAAAAGAGCGTAGAAGTGTTTTGAAATTGTCGAGGCTCGGTTATATCCTATCTCCCATTGGTCTGCCGCGTTTGATCAAAAGACATATAGGAGCCAACCGGCTGCCTTCACATATTCAAAAAACAGTGACTTCCCTGGGCCGAAGAAACAACGCTTTTCAAGCTGCGTATTCCGAAATATTGTGTACAGAAGAAAGCGCAGAGCAGCTTAAAAAAGCATCACCCTTACACCCAGATCTGCCCGTGATTGTCTTAACTGCAGGAAAACAAAGTGATGAGTGGAAACAGGACCAGAAGAAACTGCTGGATCTCACCCAGCGTACCCGGCAAATCATAGTTGAAGAAAGCTGGCATTCCATTCAAATTTATCAGCCTCAGAGCGTGATTGAAGCCGTCAGGAGTTTATTACATACATGAAGAGAGTTTTCTCATACATATCACAGGAAGGAGTGCTGGGGTTGGAAAAGATTGCAGTCATTACGGGAGCCAATTCAGGCATGGGCCTGGCATCGACGATAGAGCTGGCGAAGCAGGGTGTGCGGGTCATCATGGCCTGCCGAAGCAAGGAACGGGGAGAAGCTGCCTTGAATGAGGCAAAGGAGCACAGCGGCTCTGATAAAATAGAACTGATGCTGTGCGATCTGGGGGACTTGTCCAGCATCCGCCGGTTTGTAAGTGAATTTCAAGAGAAGTACCCTGTGCTGGATGTGCTGCTGAACAATGCCGGGGTTGTCATGACCCGCCGCAAAGAGACAACAGATGGTTTCGAGATGGACTTGGGGGTAAACCACCTTGGGCATTTCCTGTTGACGAATCTGCTGCTTGACCCGCTGCTCGCGGCAGAGCAGGGGCGGGTCGTCACGGTGGCATCGGGCGCTTATAAAGCTGGAAAAATTCATTTTGATGATCCGTTCCTGAGCCGCGGTTTCAATGCCATTAGAGCCTATGCTCAATCGAAGCTGGCTAATGTGCTGTTCACACGGGAGCTGGCGGCGAGACTTCATGGCACCAAGGTCACGGCGAACTGCGTCCACCCCGGCGCCGTGGCGACCCAGATCGGGGTAAACCGGGATACTGGCTTTGGCAAAACCGTGCTGAACATGCTGAAGCCGTTCTTTCTCACACCACAGCAGGGAGCTGAAACAGCGCTGTATTTGTCACTGGCACCTGAACTTGCAGGTACCACAGGGCAGTATTTTTACCGCAAAAAAATACAGCAGCTTAAACCCAAAGCCCAAAACAAACAGGAGGCGGAACGCTTGTGGGAGTGGAGCTGCAAACAAGTGGGTATTCCTAATCTAAAGACTATAGAACAGCGAGGATACATACAATGACGAAAAAGCTATACAACGACTCTGCTTATATTCGGGAATGGGATACTTCGATTACACACAGGCTGGAACGGGAGGACGGATGTTATCTCGTCCTTGAGGAGACTAGCAGCCGAAGGTGACAGAGAACATCCGCATTGTGGAGATCGATGGAGTTGAATATAACGCCTGCGGCGGCACACATGTGACTGCCACGGGGGAGATTGGGATAATCAAGCTGCTGAAGACAGAGAAGCAGAAGGGACATATACGAATTTACTTTAAGTGCGGGTATCGTGCGCTGAAGGAATTCAACAGCGGCGTGAATATTCTGGCCAGTCTGTCTGCCCGTTTCAATACGGCAAAGGAAGCCAGAGAAGGTGCCTTGGCGTTCTACCGTTTTACAGCAGAATTATGGATAGTTCATTGATCTGCTTCAAAGGATGTGAAAAATTTCCCAGTCCTGCACAAGGATACATATCCATGATAAACTAACGCTATGCCTCACTACAGCGTTGGGGCAGTACACCATTGCGCTAAACATATCAACACATCCGGAGGAATATCATGAGAACCGCATTGCGGAAGTGGAATCAAATCAGTCTGGTCAAAAGAATTTTGTTAGGCATAATCGTGGGGATCATTCTGGCCCTCAGCGTTCCCGGTGCAGCCGGAATAACCATTTTTGGCTCTCTGTTTGTGTCGGCACTAAAAGCGGTAGCTCCTGTACTGGTCCTGCTGCTCGTTATATCTGCCATATCCAGCCATAGACAGGGCAGCCAAACCAATATGAAACGAATTATAGTTCTATATGGAGTCAGTACTTTTTTAGCCGGACTGATTGCTGTAGGAGCAAGTTTTATTTTCCCGGTTCATTTGTCACTCGTGACAGGATCGCAGGATCTGGCTCCGCCTGAAGGAATTGCCCAGGTACTTGAGAGTCTTCTGCTTAGTGTGGTCGATAATCCGGTGAATGCCCTGATGAACGCCAACTTTATCGGTATTCTGGCTTGGGCTATCCTGCTTGGGGTGGCTCTAAGAAAAGCGAACGATACGACAAAAAGCCTGCTGACCCAAGGCTCGGATGCTGTATCTCAAATCGTGGGATGGATCATCCAGTTTGCTCCGCTCGGGATTATGGGTCTGATCTTTGATTCGATTACGTCGAACGGGCTTTCCTCCTTGCTGGATTACGGCCAGCTCATTCTTGTTCTGGTGGGATGCATGGTGTTTACTGCACTGGTCATGAATCCATTGATCGTATTTCTGAATATCCGCCGAAATCCGTATCCTCTCGTGTTTCAATGTTTGAGGGAGAGCGGGATTACCGCATTTTTCACACGGAGTTCTGCTGCTAATATACCGGTCAATATGAGGCTGTGTGAGAAGCTGGGGCTGGACAAGGACACCTATTCTGTATCCATTCCACTAGGAGCAACGATTAACATGGCCGGTGCTGCGGTCACCATCTCTGTATTGACTTTAGCAGCGGTGAACACCCTGGGTATCCAGGTGGATTTTGGTACGGCACTGATTCTCAGCATCCTGGCGGCTGTTTCTGCCACGGGTGCATCTGGAGTAGCTGGCGGCTCGCTGCTGCTGATCCCGCTTGCGTGCAGCTTGTTTGGAATCTCTAACGATATTGCCATGCAGGTCGTTGGCGTAGGCTTCATCATCGGGGTTTTGCAGGACTCGTGCGAGACGGCGCTGAATTCCTCCTCGGATGCACTATTCACCGCCACAGCCGAATATGCCAAGAAGCGAAAAGAAGGCAGTGCAGCATAGATGGAAGGCAGGGGCTATATAGCCCCTGCTTTTTTAACGTTTGTTGAGTCTGATGCAGAAAAAAATGTTTGCCTAATAAATGGAATTCTGTGATAACATTAGACTAACATTTAAATATCCAATAAAAGGATGTGCATGCACCTATGGCAGGCAAAGTGACAATGCAGCAAATCGCCGATCATCTCGGTGTATCTAAGTACGCTGTTTCTAAAGCGCTTTCAGGAAAGCCTGGCGTCAGTCCGGACACCCGGACGAAAATCGTGAACACAGCGACGCAGCTCGGATACTTCACCAATAAGGGAGCAGCTGGCATGAGCCGAAAAACCGACCTCACCGAAGGTTCGGCGGCTTCGCCCGAGACAGTAATCGTGCTCGTGCCCAAAGTCCGGTATCAGACCCGGGATTCCGTATACTGGGGCCGCATCATCGATGGTATAACCAGTGAGCTCGAGAGAAGGGGAACCGGTATGATCATCATGACCGACCAGTTCAAGGACAGCTTCGCCAGTCTCATCAATCCTGGCGGGGTTCTCGGTATCATCGGTGTAGGATTTATTTCGTCTCAGCTGCTGCTCGAGATCCGTACACTGGGCATACCGCTTGTCCTCATTGATCATGAAGATCCGCTGATTCCATCGGACTCGCTGTTTATGAATAATGTTGAGTGTATACGCCGCGTCACCAATTATCTAATCGGTTTCGGCCACCGCAGACTGCAGTTTGTCGGCAACATCCAGTTCTCCAAAAGCTTCGCAGACCGTTACCATGGCTACCGCAGCATGCTCGAAGAATACGGTATCTGCTCCGAACAGCAGGAAGAGCTGCTGAGCCTTTCAGGGAGCAACCGCTCGGAAATGACGGAATCGCTGGAGATGATTCTTGGCGGAATGAAAGAGCTGCCGACCGCGTTTGTCTGTGCGAACGACTCCATCGCGATCTGCGTCATGACCGTTCTCGGCCGCCTTCAGGTAGCGGTGCCAGAGCGGTGCTCTGTGACGGGTTTCGACGATATTGAAGATGCAGCTTTGTCCACCCCAGCCCTGAGCACGATCCATGTGTTCAAAGAAGCGCTCGGCCGGCGGGCCGTAGAAACCTTGATGCGGCGTGCAGAGCAGGCCGATAGTCCGCATGAGAAAATTATGCTTGCCGGCGATTTTATCATCCGGAACTCGACTGCCTATGCAGAGAAGGTCGAATAAAATGATGCCCTTAGAGAAATTGTCCCGGCTGTGGAAGGAGCGGCCGCCTGGTCGGCTGGACCGTAAGCTGTCGGTCGTGTTTCTGTTTCTGATTATACTGCCGATGGGGCTCATCACTTATTTTGCAGCCGAACGCTATACCACCTTGATCGAAAAGAACACGCTTGCTTACGTATCCCAGCTCTCGAGCAAAATGATGGGCAAACTGGATGACTACGTGAGCGACATGATGAAGATCTCCATCATTCCCTCCTACCTGAATGAAATTCAGTCAGGTCTGGAGATGTCGAACCGATACTACGATCCCGGCAGGCAGGCGAACAAGGACCGTCCAAACGAAACCGAAGGGAAGCTGCAGATAACACGGAAGGTGGAGCGCAGCATTTATTTTATGAATAACATCAAGGAAGGCACAAGCAACGTATATTTGTTTGACCTTTATGGTAACCCGTATTATGTCGTCAAAAGCGGGGGCAGCCGCTCCCAGCTGAATGAAAATTATGAGTCCTGGCGGAAGCTTGCGGAGGCAGCAAATGGGCGGCCCGTCCTGGTCAGCACACAGGAAATCGCAGTTCCGGCCGGCAGCAAACAATATATGTTCACCGTTGTCCGGGACATCATCGACAAATCGTACCGCTCGATCGGTACCATAGCCGTAGACGCCAACATCGGTGTGATCGAGAACATCGTCACAGACCTGGAAGAGACGACCCACGGGAAGACCTACATACTGGACGACAGCGGCATGGTCATTTACGACAGCGAGAAAAAATATCTGGCCCGCAGTATGAGTCAGCATGCCGCCCTGGTTAAAGCAGGCGGAAAGGAAGGAAGCTTTCGCATGGACGTTGACGGCCAGCCGCAGCTTGTCGTCTATAAGAAATCCCAAAAGACCGGATGGCTCATCCTCATTACCGTACCGGAGCGTCCGCTGATGAAGGAAGCCCTTGAAACCAGGAGGGTGACCATTGCCGCTGCCATCGGAGCTGCGGCCTTTGCGCTGGCGATATCACTGATCTTCATTTATGCAATGACAAGGCCGCTGCGCTCCATCGTCCAGCACATGAAGCTCGTGCAGACTGGTAATCTGGACGTCGTATTTCCGGTCACCAAACGGGATGAGGCTGGATTGATCGGATTATCTTTCAATCGTATGATGGGCCGGATCAAACAGCTCATCAACGACATTTATGCCATGGAAGGCCGTAAGAAGAAAGCCGAACTTGAGAAGCTGCAGCATCAGATTAATCCGCATTTTATATACAACACGCTGGAGACGA
Organism: Paenibacillus lemnae; assembly: GCF_012933385.1. GTDB lineage: Bacteria > Bacillota > Bacilli > Paenibacillales > Paenibacillaceae > Paenibacillus_AQ > Paenibacillus_AQ lemnae. The sequence continues at coordinate 157,319 of NZ_JABBPN010000010.1, read as the reverse complement.
TCCGCATGACGGCGGTACTGCATGACGATGCCGAAGTTGGAGAGATGGTTCATTTGCTCGGTAAGCAGCTTCGTTACAGTATCCATGCCGGCAGTGAGGTGGTCGAGGTGCGGCGTGAATGGGAGCATCTTCAGGCTTATATCGAGCTGCTGAACTACCGATTTGGGGAGAGGTTCATGCTTACTATTCCTGATGATCCGGACGTTGGTTCCATTCGGGTCATGAAGCTGCTGTTCCAGCCGATTGTGGAGAATGCCGTGAATCACGGCTTTGACGAGAGGAAACCGAGTCTCCATTTAACGATTTCGTATGAACGAACAGGAGACTGTCACTGTTTTATGGTAAGAGACGACGGGGCAGGCATTGCGGAGCCGGATCTAAGCCGTCTTGTCCGCAAACTGGAAGAGGGATGGCCGCAGGAAACAGATGAAACGGATGAAACGGATGGGCATGGCATTGGGCTGAGAAATGTTCACGAGCGGCTGCAGCTTCGGTACGGCAGAGCTTATGGACTTTCTGTAGAGAGCAGACAGGGGGAAGGAACTGCGGTTTCAATTACGTTCCCTGATGAATATGGTCAGAATCAACTGGAAAAGAGGGATTAAGGAATGCTTGACATTGCAGTGGTGGATGATGAGGAGCGCATACGGATGGGATTAGCCAAGCTGATCACAGATGCCGGCGATTCATACCGAGTGGTCGGCACGTTTGGCAGCGGACAGGAACTGCTCAGCCAAATGAGCGGGCTGCAGCCTGATTTGATTATAACGGATATCAAAATGCCGCAGATGAGCGGCCTGGAGCTGATGGCGCGCGCCCGGGAAATCACCGGTGATGCGATGTTTGCCGTGCTGAGCGGGTATGACGACTTTGAGTATGCCAGAACTGCGCTGCGCCAGGGAGCCATGGAATATTTATTGAAGCCGGTCAACATCAGTGAGCTTCACCGCCTCCTGGAGAATGCATATGCCCTTGTCACGGAGAAACGGAATGAACGCCGGCTCGAGTCAGATGATCTGGCCAGCTTTCTGCTGGGTCAGGAGGAGAAGCGCCTGCCGGCCCATCTGTTCGAAGAGGTGTGCGGCAGATTGGATCAGCAGGCCTTATTCCGAGGCTGCTATGCTGTGTTCGTTCTTCAGGCGCCGCCGAATATGACAGCGGAGGCGCTTCACGGATGTACGGCGGATTGGGGAGATGAGCGGCGGATCATCGGCTGTGTGGATGGACGACAGGCAGCCATTCTTCCGCTCGGGCCATCGGACCCTGCCGGAGAGGCTGCGGAACGCGCTTCGCTGCTGCTCCGGCGTCAGCCTGCTGGCATGATCGCAAAGGCAGGTATCAGCGGTGTATTCTCCGGCAGCCGGTGGCTGCCAAGAGCATATGAGGAAGCCATGTCTTCGCTTGAAACGGCATGGTACAGCCGTGAGATGCGTATTTGCGGTGCACTCGGTGGAGGGCATGAGACGCGAGGAAGAAGAGAACTGAGCTACCGGCTGGTCCGCTCACTGGAGAAACAGATATTTCCTGCGCTGTTTTCAGGGGAGTATGCACGTCTGCCAAAGCTGGTTTCGGCGTGGCTGGAGGAACAGACGGCTTCAATGCCAGGCTGGGCGGAATTAAAGGAAGCTGCCGCAGCTCTGAAGGAGCTCACAGGCGAGGAGATGGAACGACGTGGTTTATCCTCCCAAGGGGTGGAGTGGCCGTCAGATCCCGGTGAATCCCCGGATTGGCGGACGTTCGCGGCAAGCCTAAAGGCTGCGCTGGAATGGGCTTCTGGACAACTAGAACAGGCGAAAAGCGAGCACCGGGCGGTTGAAACTGTGAAGACGTATATCCAGCAGCATTTTACTGAAGAGATGGAGCTGCAGCAATTGGCGGATCTTGTTTATCTGACACCCAGCTATCTAAGCAAATTGTTCAAAACTGAAACCGGTGAGACGATCACCGACTTTATCATTGCCGAGCGCATTACGCACGCCAAGAAGCTGCTGAAAGAAGAGCACGGACTTAAGACGTATATGGTCGGTGAGCGGGTAGGTTATCCTGATCCGGCGTATTTCGCCAAAGTATTTAAGAAGATGACCGGCAAGACCCCGAAGGAATATCGTGAGTTTGTTAGGTGATTGTTATCTTAATTGAAGACAATAAAACGAAACCCAATCTATTATTTTTCCCCGCTGTGTCATCTATAATAATGAAAACGGTACCATTCTATTCATGAAAGCGAGGGAGGAGCTTGTTCAATCTTAGTTACAAAGCACAGCGGTATCTTATCCTCTTCGGGTTCCTTACCATTCCGGTGGTCCTGTCTCTGACCTTTTCGTATTATCCGGCGCTGTCTCTTGTGTACTACAGTTTGACGGATTGGACCGGTCTCGGCTGGGATATGAATTTCGTCGGACTGGACAATTACAAGGAGATTTTCACCAAGCCCGAAGTGTTCAGCTCGCTGAAGAACAATCTTTATTATTTCATCGGCGGCTTGATCCAGGTCATGCTGGCACTGTACTTCGCGGTTATTCTGACGGGAAAGCTGAAAGGAAAGAACGGATTTCGGGTAGCTCTGTTCCTGCCCTATGTACTCCACAGCGTGGCAACCGTCATCATGTTCAAGAATGTATATCACATGGAGTACGGCTCGCTCAATACGCTGCTCGAAGCCATCGGCCTGGAGTCGTGGCAGCAGAGCTGGCTCGGCGATAAACGTATCGTGAATGTCTCGCTCGCCTTTATCTCGATGTGGAAGTACATGGGTCTGAACATGGTCATTTTTATCGGGGCCCTTCAATCGATTCCCGGAGATCTGTATGAAGCTGCTTCCATTGACGGTGCTTCAGGGTGGCAGAAATTCCGCTACATTACACTGCCAAGTATTCGCAGCGTGCTGGAGCTGATGCTCATCCTGACGCTGACAGGCGCACTTGAAGCGTTCGATATTCCGTTCGTCATGATGCTCGGTGCCAATGATACATCAACCTTTGTTATCCATACGGTGAACACGGCGTTTAAGTACCAGAACTTCGGCCTTGCGTCGGCCATGGCGGTTGTGCTGCTGGCGATCGTACTGCTATTTATCGTCATTCAACGGAAACTGCTGTTCAGGGAGGGAAGAAGTCAATGAAGAGAATGAGTCAGGAACGGTCGATGGGATGGACGATATTCAATTATTTTACGCTGGCTTGTGCCCTGTTTGTCGTCTTCTTCCCGATTTACTCCATCGCGGTGGGGGCCTTCAAGACCCAAGTGGAGTATTATCAATCCGGACTGAGACTGCCAGACAATATCCTTAATTTTGACAACTTCAAGAGGGTCATCGACATCGGAAATCTGGGCCTTGGATTCCGCAATATCCTCATCATCTTAGGGATTTCTGTAGCTGGAAATATTGTCCTCGGCACGATGGTCGCTTATGCGGTGGGCCGCTTTGACTTCAAGCTGAAAAAAGCAATTATGGCGATGTACCTGGTGGCACAGGTTATTCCGATGGTCACAACCCAGGTCGCGACATTCAGTATTATTCAAAGTCTGGGTGCGTATAACACGATGTTTGCCCCGATTCTGCTGTACCTGGGAGCGGATGTGCTGCAGATCGTTATCTACCTCCAGTTCGTGAACAGTATTCCGAAGGATCTGGACGAAAGTGCGATGATTGAGGGAGCATCCTTGTTCAAGATTTTCCGCTCCATCATCTTTCCTCTGCTGGCGCCAGCGACTGCTACACTCATTATTTTGAAGAGTATTTCAATTTATAACGATTTTTACACGCCGTACCTGTACATGCCGAAGCAGGACCTAAAGGTGGTCTCCACCGCGATTTACTCTTTTATCGGGCCTAACGCGGCCCAGCTGAATGTCATTTCAGCAGGCATCCTTATTATCTTTATCCCGACTGTGCTGTTGTTCCTGTTTATGCAGCGATATATTTTTGCAGGGGTGACGAATGGGGCGGTCAAGTAATTATGATTCTTTTTGGAGAGGGAGTGCCTGAACTTATGAATGCGGAACAAATGAAAACAGAGAAAATCAATGGCATGACGTGGGGATGGACCGGTGTTCGTGGTACGTGGATGGGACCAGAAGCTGAGGCTTCCATGAAGCGGATGGCTGAAATGAATGTGAACTGGACCGCACTCGCGCTCGCGGCGGTTCAGGAAACGCCGCAGTCGACGGTGATCCCCTTTCGGGAGGAACCGACGGTAACCGATGAGGAAGTCCGGTGGGCGATCCGCAGCGCGAAGGAGCTCGGACTGAAAGTGTGCCTGAAGCCTGTGGTTAATGTTGCGAACGGTACGTGGCGGGCGCATATTGCGTTTTTTGACGAGGAGGTACCCGGAGAGCCGGGCTGGGAAGCATGGTTCCGTTCTTACGGGGAGTTCATTCTGCATTATGCGAGAATTGCGGAGGAAGAAGGCTGTGAGATGCTGTGCATCGGCTGCGAGATGGTGCAGGCTGACAAACGTGAGGCGCAGTGGCGGGCCCTGATTTCTGACGTACGCTCACTGTACGGAGGACTGGTGACGTATAACTGCGATAAATATCAGGAGGAACGGGTCCATTGGTGGGACGCTCTGGATATCATCTCTTCCAGCGGCTATTATCCGATAGATCAATGGGATGAACAGCTGGACCGCATTGAAGGAACGGTGAGAAAATGGGGCAAGCCCTTCTTCTTCATGGAAGCAGGCTGTCCGAGCCGAGAGGGCTCCGCTGCCCGCCCGAACGATTGGTCACTGCCGGGAGCTCCTTCCGAAAAGGAGCAGGAACGTTACTATGAAGCTATGTTTGCAGCTTGTTCCAAGCGGGACTGGATGCAGGGGTATATGCTGTGGGACTGGCCGGCACGCCTGTACAAAGCTTCTGATGCTGCGGAGAACGACGATTATTGTATGTACGGCAAGCGTGCGGCCGAAACGGTGCGAAATTTTTATAAGAATGATCCACAGAATCAAAGCTAACAAAAAAACAAGAAGTTAGCATAATTGATGACAATAAAAACAAAAGTACTTCATTTGTTTTCCAACCGCCAGACATTAATATTGAATTGTAAGCGATATCATCAAGTCGCAATCCCGGTCCCGGGAAAAGTCATCCATATCAAAGTAAGGGGGAAAAGTCGATGAAAAAGAGATTAACCATGATGCTGCTCTTGCTGTTCGCTGTTGCATCTATCCTGGCCGCATGCGGAGGAAGCAATGCAAACGAAGGTGAAAGTGAAGCGCCACCGAGCGGAAATACTGGAGGAGAGACAACGCCTGAGAAAAGTGAAGAGCCCAAGCTCGGAGGCAAACTGAAGGTACTTACACACCGCACCGATCTTGTTAACGATGGCACTCTGGATAAGTATGTAGATGCTTTCAAGGCAAAGTATCCGGATGCTGAAATCGAATTCGAGGGCCTCACGAACTACGCACAAGACATTCAGGTTCGCCTGACCACAGGAGAAGCTGGTGACGTGTTGATGATTCCGAGCGGACTTGCAACATCGGAGTATCCGAATTATTTTGATCCGCTGCCGGATGAAATGTTTGAGGATGTTTATTTTGCGGATAACACTTTGTTCGAAGATAAGCGTTACGGTATTTCGACAGGTGTTAATACGCAGGGAATCGTTTATAACAAAAAAGCATTTGAAGCAGCCGGAATCGATAAAATTCCAGCGTCACTGGATGAATTGTACGCCGCAGCCGAGAAGCTGAAGGCCGCTGATATCATTCCGCTCTATATGAACTTTGGCGCACAGTGGACGATGGGTAACTGGGCTGACAACTCTGCCTGGTATGTAGCCGGCGACCCACAGTTTGCCTCCAAGCTGGTATCGGAAGAAGCACCGTTTAAGGTTGACAACGCTTGGGGTACGCTGGCAGAAATCGCCCGGACTTTTGTCCAGAAAGAATGGGTGGAGAAAGATCTGTATACGAACAACTGGGAAATATCAAAAGGTGAGATGGCGGCAGGCAAGGCCGGCATGTATTTCCTCGGCAACTGGGTCATTCCTCAGGTGATCGGCGCAGGAGCAGCTTCGGAGGATATTGGATTCTTCCCTCTTCCTTATGATAACAACGGACAACATAATGCTCCGCTCGGATCGGATTACTTTATCGCAGTCAGCAAAGAAAGCGAAAACAAGGAGCTGGCTACCGCTTGGATCGAGTTCTTCGTGAAGGAATCGGGTTATGTGGAAGACTCAGGTTTCATGCCAATCAACAAAACGAAAGAGTCCACCATTCCGCAGTTGGCTGAATTCCAGTCGTTCAAGCCTACCTTGATTGAGAGCGAGGCTACGGATCCGAAGTTCAACGAGATTGCAAACAAGGCTCAGATCGGCATCGGCACGGGAGATTACGTACAGGAATACGTCGTAGCTGATGACCTCCAGGCAGCGTTCGATAAGCTGAACACGAAATGGAAGGAAGCGAAGACAGCACTCGGTTACTAAGTATTTAATGCGCTAATTAAGAGGAGAAGCCCCCATTCTTGTGCTGGGGGCTTCTCCAGTTTGTGAGTAAGCTGAAATATCCTTTGCTTTTGAAGCGGAAATTAAGGCATACTTACTATAAAATTGGAAACGCATAAAATACGGAGGGACCATGCTTAAAAAAATCTTTGCTGCTGCATTATTCATCACCACTTTATCCGGATGTACCTCAAATCATAACGATCTTGAGAAAAAAGATCACTCCATAGTAAGTAAGATGAGTGAACTGGTTTCTTATGAGCTGGATCAGATCGAACCGAAGCATGAGGAGCGAATCCGAGATTGGTTAAATGATGTGCAGCAGAACGGCGGTGAGAAAGAATATTTCATTCATTCATTTGATAATGAGACCGCAGACAACATGTACGCATATGTGTATGGTAAGGGATTTACGGATTACGAAGTTTCTTTTATCTATAACACTTCGAATAACAGAGCAGAAGTACATGTGGCAGGAATTGAGGGACAATCGGAAACGGACCATTTTGTAAAAGTGAAAATGATTAATGATCAGTCCATTACCATAGTATTTGAGAGATGAAAAGGAGGCGAAAGAATGAACCAGACCTACAAATTCGATTCCTTTCAAGAAAATCATAAAAAATCTGAGATTGATAGATTAACGAAAAACGTCGACAGTCATTCCAAGGCTTTATGCGAACATTTTTTAAGTAACGGCCTCCTATCCGCCAAGAGCGTACTGGACGTAGGATGCGGGACGGGTGCTATGCTGGAGATGTTCTCATCGATACTACCCGATATAGATTATGTTGGGATCGATAACAGTGACGATATTTTGAAAAAGCAGAAGAGAACACCAGTCAGCACAAAATTGTATTTGTTAATGGAGAAGCGTCGAGACTTCCTTTTGATGATGATTCTTTTGATTTTGTATATACCAGGCTGATGCTGATGCATAATCAGGATCCGGAAAGTATCATTAAGGAGATGAACAGAGTATGTCGGCCGGGCGGCAGTATTGTGAGTGTTGAGATTGATGATGAAACGATGGTGTTCTATCCCTATGCGAAGGAGCTATCGGTTTTGATTCGAGCGTATATTGAGTATGCCGAGGCCAAGGGAACAGATCGGATTATGGGAAGAAAACTCTACGGATTATATAAATCTGTTGGAATCGAGGAGACTAAAGTTATCATCCAGACCAGCGATTACGAAGGCCCCTATGATGATATCCCGTTCTCATTAAAACTGGCCATGGGTTCTGATGAAGGGCGTCATTTGGTGGAAGCTCAACTTATAACAGAAGAGCAACGAATAAAAAGCATGCATGCTATCCAACAATTCTGTGCCGACCCTGACCGCTTCTACTCTGGCTCCTTTATGTATTGTGTCGGAAGGAAGAGAGCGTGATCAAGTGAGCGCATCATACATGCCAAGATAAGTTACTCTGGCAGACGGGCGGGATGATAACGCCAACAGGAGGCGTAATGGAAGGAATTCAGGCATTAAGAGGAGGTTTGTATGTAGTAAAGCCTTAAAATGAATTCGGCTATCAGGAGGAGGTCATCTATATATGGTTGTGCTGATTTCAGGTGCTGTATTTACCCTTTTAATGCTGGTGGTCATTTTATTTCAGTGTGCTCTGGCACTAGGTAAGCCTTGGGGAGAATACGCCATGGGCGGCAAGTTTCCCGGAAAGTTCCCGCCTGCGATGCGTGCGGCCTGCTTGTTTCAGATTGTAATTTTAGCAGGGATTGCCGCGATCGTTATGAGTGAATCAGGGTTCATACTTTCCCGAGGGTCAGCTTTCTCTGATAAGGGAATATGGTTTGTGGTGGCTTTTTCAACATTGGCTGTCATATTAAATCTGATCACAAGAAGCTCGAAGGAACGGAAAATCTGGGCACCAGTTTCAATTGTACTGTTCGCTACGAGCCTGGTTGTTGCACTATCCTAGAAAGGAGAATGTTTAGATGATCGACATGAACAACATGTATCTCATTACAGACATCCCGGGCTTTTCGCCGCAGATCAGCAGGCTTCTATCGATGATGAATTATGCACGTTATACGATACTTGAAGAGGTTAAAGATTTATCGAAGGAACAGCTGGATTATCTTATGGATGATCAGGGCAATACGATCGGAGCTCTGCTGCTTCATTTTGCTGCCGTGGAATATGCTTATCAGGTTCAAACTTTTGAACAGAGGGATTTGAATGAAGATGAGATGAGCATATGGGGAACAGCTCTGAAGCTGGGACGTGAAGGTCAAGAAGCAATACAAGGGAATGAGCTGGATTACTATATAACCAAAATGGAAGAGGTCAGAGGACGTACGCTGGAGCTGTTTCAAACGGTAGATGATGACTGGCTGTATACTCAAGAAGAGTTCTGGTATAACAAACCGGCTAACTATTATTTTATGTGGTTCCATGTATTCGAGGATGAAATTAATCACAGGGGCCAGATCAGAATGATCAAGAAGAGATTTAATACAGGGAATACATAATGTAGCTAAAGTCATCATCTGCACTTATAATTTGAATTAACAAAAAATACCTGGAAATCCCAGTAAGATTTATAGTGTCGCATTGTTTATAGGGAGGGTGTTGTTTTGATCATTTGGATTAATGGTGCTTTTGGGGCCGGCAAATCGCAGACTGCCAATGAGCTTCATCGAAGGCTGCCCCAGTCTTTTATCTTTGATCCTGAGAATGCGGGCTATTACATCCGGAGTAATCTTCCTCAAGAAATAAAGACTCCGGACTTTCAGGATTATGCCATGTGGCGTCAGTTCAACTATGAAATGCTTAAACATATGGATACCCATTATAACGGCATCATCATCGTACCGATGACCATCGTGAGCCCGAAGTATTTCGAACAAATCGTAGGCAGGTTAAGAAGCGGCGGATGCACGGTTCATCACTTCGCGCTGTGGGTTTCTAAGGAGAATCTATTAAAACGATTGCAAAAAAGAGGCGATAGTCGCCATTCCTGGCCTGCACAGCAAATTGACCGATGTCTGGAAGGTTTGAGCCAGAGCGTATTTGAACGTCATTTGGATACGAATAATATGACCATTGATGAGGTCGTAGAAAACATTGCTGCAGAGCTGAATCTCGAACTCATTCTCATATAAAGGACTTGGTCAGATGAACCATGTTAAGCTGGTAAAACCTCAAATGGAGCTGCGTGAGCCGTATTTGGATTTCTATCATGAATGGAAGGAGTCCGGTGAAGATATGGTCCCTAGGGTTATCGGGATAGACCCTGACGACTTCTCAGGAATGCTGAAAATACTAAGCGACAGAGAGCAGGGAATCGGACTGCCGGATGGGCATGTTCCCGATTCGACGTTCTGGCTCCTTCATGATCATGGCAGGGTGCTTGGTGCTGTGAATATCAGACATGACCTGACTGAATTTTTATTTCATGCCGGCGGCCATATCGGGTATGGGATCCGGCCGTCTGAACGACGCAAAGGGTATGCGGCCAAACTGTTGGAGCTGTCGCTGGTTGAAGCGGAGAAGCTCGGAATCCACCATGTTCTGGTGGTGTGCGACTACAATAATATAGGGTCGGAACAAACCATCTTGAAACATGGCGGTAATCAGGTTGCTGACTACATCGAGGATGACGGGAATGTGATCAAACGCTTTTGGATCCACAATAAGAAGACCATGTTTTGAGAGGTGATCAGTCAATACGATACACAGCAGTCATAATGTAAGCAGCATAGATGAATTGGATTCAATGCATCCTGGTGAGATCCATACGCTGTATGTATTCTCTGGGCGAGAGACCCTCCACTTTTTTGAACACTTTACTGAAATAGAAAGCATTGTCATAACCGAGCTTTTGAGAAATTTCATTAATCCTTCCCTCACCGCGGTGCATCATTTCTTTGGCGGCAGCCATTTTCATCTCGGTGACATATTCCACAAAATTCACCTTAGCGGTTTTGGAGAACAGATGGCTTAAGTAATTCGGGCTGAAGTTAAAGACATCCGATACCTGGTTCAAGGACAGCTTGGTGTCCAGATTTCTGCGGATATATTCCTGAACACTGCGTACAACCTGTTCCTTATAGCTCTGCCTTCGGGCCGACAGGGCTTCACAGCAGCCGTCCCGGAACCGGGTCAGCCAGCGGACCACGCCTTCGATCGACTGCATCTGATATATACCCCGGTATCCCTCCGGTTCGTCTTCATAGATCTGCTCCACGATATTTTCTCCATCGGACAACAGGGAGATCGCCATATATAATACACTGCAGGCAGAATCCATAGCCGGGACGAGCAGATGCTGGCGGCCTTCCATGATGACGATTAACCGGGTAATCATGCTATGTAAAGCTTTGATGTCCAGTTCTTCAAAAGCCCGGCGGATTTCGGCCCGGAATTCGGTGAAATCAAGCAGGGGAGCATCGGCACCAGGCAGGGTTTCAGAATCCAGAAACAAAAAGCTGTTTTCCTTCAGCGCTGCTGGAAGAATCCTGCGTGCAGCCAGGTAGCTTTCCCGCAGCAGATACGGGTCTTCAACGACGATGCCTGCAGCCCCGACAATCGTGACATTAAAATAACGGTGCAGCACGCCAGCCAGATCCTTCAGCAGTTGTTCCGTCAGCGGCTTCCAGGTTTCAGGCTCTGTTCCGGGAACCGGAAGGGTAACGGCAAAGTTTCGAAGGTCCAGGCTGGTTACATAACAGGCAGGGTCTGTATTCAAAGTATCCTTGGCCATCTGAATGGTGCTCGCGCATAAAGCTGCGAGTTTATCTCCACGCGGCGGAATCGTGTCCGGACCTAAAATACGGCAGGTACACACAAGATAGGCTGGAGAGGAAAGATCAATCTCCAGGTCTTCCTTCTGCAGGAGGTACTGCTGCTTGCTTTCAAACAGTCCGTTAAATAAACGGATGAACAATTTATCGCGCTCTGTCTGCAGACTGCTGCGGTGAACCAGCTGAGGATAACGCTCCATGGACTGGTAATCCTTCAGCAGTCCGGCCGCTTTATGGATAGACTTGGCGAGGGACTCCGGCGTCAAATCCAGTTTGACGAGATAATCCACGGCCTGTACTTCTACGGCACCGCGTGCATATTCAAATTCCTCATAGCTGGTGAGAATAATGAACAGCGGCAGCCGTCCATATTTGTTTCTTACGGAAGCCGCGACTTCCAGACCGGATTTGACCGGCATTTTGATATCTGTGATGACGAGATCTGGGTGAAGCTGATGTATCATTTCTTCAGCCTGAGCGCCATTATGAGCCACACCAACAATCTCGACCTGGTGTTCTTCCCATTTCAGCATGGACTGCAGGCCGATGCATACCAGTGCTTCATCATCAGCAATCAATAATTTGATCACGGCTAATCACATCCTTAGGTTATGTTCCATATAGACCCGAGTTTAGGAATTGAGGTAGGGCAGAAGGATACTCATCTTCGTGTACTGCCCTAATCGGCTTTCAATGGAAATCCCGTATGGTTTCCCAAAGGCCATCTGAATCCGATCATTCACATTGCGCAGCCCCATGCCTTCCATCTGCTCTTTCGAATTCTGCTCCATGAAGTGTTCTGTTATTTGCCCAATCTGTTCTTCGCTCATTCCGATCCCGTTGTCCTCCAGCGTAATCAGAATGCTGCTCATTCCGCTGCTCTGAATGCTCAGCTTGAGATGTCCGCCTCCCTTAGGCTCTATGCCGTGAAAGATGGCGTTCTCGACCAGAGGCTGCAGCGTGAAGCGGGGAATCAAACCTGTCAGAAACTGTGGATCCTCAATGATTGTTTCCATTGAGATTTTGTTTCCATAGCGATATTGCTGAATCAAAAAATAATCACTCAGAAGGCTCAGCTCTTCTTCGAGTGCCACCAATTTGCGCATATCCTTGGCGACGCTCCGCAGAAGCCGGGACAGGGAAGTGGTCATTTCCGCGATCCCGGTCGCGTTCTGAATCGTGGCCATCCATTTGATAGAGTTTAAGGTGTTGTACAGGAAGTGAGGATTGATTTGATTCTGAAGCATGCGGTATTCCAGCTCCTGTCTTTGCTTTTCATCCGCTACACGTGTTTCCATCAGCGCTACAATCTCCTGGGATAACCGGTTGATTCCCCGGCCTACATCTCCAAGTTCGCTGTTCCATTCCATATTACGGTCCACAAGGAAATGTCCTTGAGCAATCTTGTCGATCCGCTTTTTCAACTTTTCAACCGGAAGACTGATCTTACGGGTCAAATAGACTGTAATCAGTCCGCTGGATGTCAGCACTAGCAGGCATACGCCAAGCATAAGGAGAAGCCAAATATTCCATTGTGGTGCAAACTGCTTATCTACTAGAGTTTGAGACAGCGTGACGCCTTGTCGCACCGGGTATGAGACGGAAATCAGCTTCTCACCTTCAGTGCCTTCCAATAATGACAATGATGTTCTGTTTCCGCTGGCCACATCTTGCTCGTAAGGGGAAACCTTATACTCCCTGGCAAGAGGAAGGATGCTGTCTCCTTGTAATTGATATGTATGACTGCCAAGGGTCAGCAGAAGGCTGGAATCGGGTGGGAGATTATAGCCCTTAAGCTTGTCAGTAATGACGCTGGTGCTGGCCAGGAGATATACAGTTCCGCTGCGGCTGGCATGGTCGCCGTAAACCGGGATGACAAAAGGGATGGTCATGGTCATAGAAAGCGGATCCTGTATGACACGGTCCCATTCTTCATTAGATTCCGGAAACAATCCGGTGAGCTTACTGATGTTATGAATGTTTAGCGGCATGGAAGCACTGACGTTATGATCGACTTGTATAAATTTATCCTGATTATCAGTGACCACCAGACGGCGTACATAGCTGTTGGAGCGATTTACCCGGAAGTCTTCCTGGAGAGAATTGAAGGCACGAATGGCTTCCATCGATCCAGCTGATCCGGATCGAAAATATTCATTTAACAGCCGGTTGGTGGATGAATTGGTACTGCTGGTCATGCCCAGGACGGACAAATTCAGCAGATCCTGTTCAATAATATGGGACACTAGCTGTAAATTAAACTCCGTCGCCTGGATGGTCGTTTTACGCTGAAAGTAGGAAATCAGCTCATAGCTGAAAAATGACAGCAGAGAGGCAATGGCCAGAGCGAATACCGTCATCAGCATAATGATCCGGCGTTTAATGGTTGCTTTTCGTTTCGTGTGAACCCCTTCTTTCGATGCATCTTATAAAGCGCTTTCAGACCTAATGTATATTTACCATATCATGAACGCCCTGGGGGAGGAACTGCCGTTTGAATAGAAACGAAGATTTTTACAGGTTTTTATCACAAAATTACATGTATGCTTCCCAGTATGAAAGAGATACACATAAAAGTGAAGGAACAGACACAAAAAATGTATGCCCTTTCATTCCGAATTGAACTAGGATGATAAACAGAAGAGATACATTAGACATGAGACAGCCAATATATAAAAGAAAAGGGGAACCGATATGAAGATGCGTAAATTTTTAGGAATGACACTAACCGCTGTTCTCTCACTCAGTCTGCTTGCGGGCTGTTCCGGACAGAGCGGTACGAACACTCCTGCAGCGGAGAAGCCTGAAACGAATAATTCTGGAACCGCTTCCGAAACACCCTCCAATGACCCGGTGACGTTAAAGTGGGCACTGTGGGACTGGGAAGCCACAACTTACTACCAGCCGCTCATTGATGCTTACAAGGAGAAGCACCCTAATGTAACCATTGAATATGTGGACCTGGGATCAACCGATTATATGACGATGCTGAGCACCCAGCTTTCCGGAGGCGCAGATCTGGATATTTTGACGGTGAAAGATATTCCGGGCTACTCCAATCTGGTGAAGCAGAATCACCTGGAGCCGCTGAAAGGTTTCATGGACCAGCAAAATATAGATCCGGCACTGTACGGAGGTACTGTGGAGCAGATCGAAATGAACGATGAAGTGTATGCGCTTCCTTTCCGCAGTGATTTCTGGATCGTTTATTACAACAAGGATTTGTTTGACCAAGCAGGCGTCCCGTATCCGACGAATGATATGACCCTGGAGCAATACGACGAGCTGGCACGGAAGATGACGTCAGGCAGCGGGGCGGAGAAGGTGTATGGAGCGCATTACCATACCTGGCGCAGCGCGGTTCAGTTGTTCGGTATTTTGGATGGACAGCACACGGTCGTTGACGGAGAATATGACTTCCTGAAACCGACCTATGAACGTATTCTGAAGCAGCAGGAAGACGGAATCGTGATGGATTACGCCACATTGAAGACCTCCAGCACGCATTATTCCGGTGTGTTCTACAACAATTCGGTAGCCATGATGAATATGGGGAGCTGGTTCATTTCGACCCAGATTGATAAGGTCAAAAGCGGTGAATCACAAGCGGAAAACTGGGGAATCGTGAAATACCCGCATCCGGATGGGGTTGAAGCAGGAACGACCCTCGGAACCATTACCTCGCTCGCCGTAAACCAGAAATCCGCCAATAAGGCAGCGGCGCTGGATTTCCTTCAATTCGTGACAGGTGAAGAGGGAGCTGCGGTCATTGCTTCTACAGGTACGATCCCGGCGATTAAGAACGATGAAGTTGTAAACTCCATCGCTTCTATTGACGGATTTCCAGACGACGAGGCCAGCAAAGAAGCTTTGACGACAGCCAAAACATACCTGGAAATGCCTTTACATGAGAAGAGCGCAGATATCGAAGTCATTCTTAACGAAGCCCATGACAGTATCATGACGAACAATGCGAGCATCGATCAAGGCTTGGAAGATATGAAAACACGGGTGCAGCTGATTTTGAACAATTAGTTAAGACTGTGTACCAAACTGACGTATGATCCAACTGGAATGCTGAGAATCTTTCTGAGAAATGCCTGAAGGGGCGGGCTGAAGTGGGCCTGCCTCTTCTTTATCTGGACAGTCCGTTATGGTTTGGAGGAGAAATTATGCAGAACGAAACGATGTTAAATTCGAAAATGGAAAAGAAACGCGGTTGGTCCAAAAAAACCAGGGAGCATCTGATTGCTTACAGCTTTATCGCCCCGAACTTTATTGGTTTTGCCCTTTTTACATTGGTGCCTATGGTTTTTGCCCTGATTCTGGCCTTTGTGAAATGGGATGGTGCCAATCCGATGCAATATATCGGAGTCGATAACTTTGTACGCCTGTGGAAGGATCCGACCTTCCATAAATCATTATGGAATACGGTTATTTATACCGCAGGAGTCGTGCCGCTGACGATGGCGTGCGCTCTCGGTCTGGCTATTCTGCTCAATCAGAAGCTGCTGGCCCGGAATTTTATGAGAACCGTATTCTTTTTTCCGTATGTGGCCTCTCTGGTCGCGGTAGCAGCGGTGTGGAATTTTATTTTCAGCCCGACGATGGGGCCGGTGAATAACATTCTGCACTGGCTGACAGGGGTGCCGATCGAAGATCTGCCGCGCTGGGCTGCGGACAAGGACTGGGCCATGTTTACCGTCGTTCTGTTCACCGTGTGGAAGAATATGGGCTACTATATGGTCATTTATCTTGCCGGTCTGCAGGGCGTAAACCCCGAGTTGTATGAGGCCGCTGAGCTGGACGGTGCAAATGCCTGGCAGAGATTCCGGAGTGTCACGATTCCTCAGCTTGCACCTACGACCTTTTTTGTACTGATGATTCTGATCATTAATTCGTTTAAGGTCTACGATATCTTCATCAACTTGTTTGCCGGAGCGGACAACCAGCTGAACGATGCTACCCGGGTTCTGGTCTATCAGATCTACAATACGGCGTTCAGATCCCTGGACTACGGCTATGCCAGTGCCATGGCGATTGTACTGTTCCTGCTCGTACTGGGCATCACTCTTGTGCAGTTCCGGGGAGAAAAGAAGTATGGACAATAGGAGGGATAGCAGCTATGGTTGGAACCAATAAAGGAGTTAAAATCGGAGTCAAGGTGCTGGCGTACATCATTTTATTTATCGTCGTTCTCTGTATGCTTGTCCCTTACTTGTGGATGTTCTCATCCTCACTCAAGCTGAACAAAGACGTATTCGCTTTTCCAATGCAGTGGATTCCGGAGTCTCCTCGCTGGAGCAACTATGAAGACATCTGGACGAAGATTCCGCTTGGAACCTTTATCTATAATACGGCGAAGCTGTCGGTCATCGTAACCGTGCTTCAAATTCTGACCTCCAGCTTTGCTGCCTATGCGTTTTCCAAGCTGAATTTCACAGGGAAGCATGCGCTGTTCCTTGGCTATATCGCGACGATCGCCATTCCATGGCAGGCTTATATGGTACCGCAGTTTATTATGATGCGCTCCATGGGACTGAACAACACCCATCTCGCCATTATTTTGCTGCAGGCGTTTTCGGCTTTCGGTGTGTTTCTGATGCGCCAGTTCTACCAGAGCATTCCTGATGAACTGTGTGAAGCAGCCCGGATTGACGGACTGAGCGAGTACGGAATCTGGGCGCGCATTATGGTGCCCCTGTCGAAGCCCGCTCTGTCTACACTCACGATCTTTACTTTTGTCTCGACCTGGAATGATTTTCTGGGACCGATGATATATTTGACCAAAACCGAGCTAAAAACGATTCAGATCGGACTTCGTATGTTTATTTCGCAATATTCGGCCGAGTACGGACTGATTATGGCGGCCAGCGTAATATCCATCATTCCAGTGCTGATTGTGTTCCTGGTGCTGCAGAAAAACTTTGTGCAGGGCGTCGCTTCTTCTGGAATTAAAGGATAGGGCTGGGGGAAGGTAGAATTATGTAAGCATAAGGAGTGTGAGAGGATGCGGAATTACTCGATGGATGAAGGAAACCACGTAACGTTAACGGAAGGCAAGCACATAACGTTAGCGGATAATCCGCTGAGAACCCGTGAGGATATGGCGGCTGCCCTCAAGCAGCTGCTTGCACCACTGGCCTCGTATTACAGTAAGGGAAAGGCACGGCTGGAGCTCGGCAGCACGGGGGCCGGACATCAGGCTGTACTTGCGGGGATGGAAGGTTTCTCACGGGTGCTGTGGGGACTGGTACCGCTTATGGCAGGCGGAGAAGACCATGAACTGTGGGATATCGTTCTGGAAGGAATCCGAAATGGCACGAATCCGGAGCATGAGGAGTATTGGGGGCAGATTCACGATTATGATCAGCGTCTGGTCGAGATGGCAGCCTTCGGGTATGCGCTGGCTCTGATCCCTGACCGGCTGTGGACGCCGCTGGATGAACAAGCCCGCCACAATCTGTACACCTGGCTGAATGAGATCAATGATCATCCTTGTCATGACTGCAATTGGCTGTTCTTTCATGTGCTCGTCAATATCGGATTCCGTAAGGCGGGCCTGCCTTACGATGATCAGCAGCTGCAGGATAATCTGAACAGGCTGGATGCCTTTTATCTGGAAGACGGATGGTACAGTGACGGACCTGAGGGACACAGTGATTATTATGTGCCGTTTGCATTTCATTACTACGGCTTACTTTACTCCAAACTGATGCAGGAGGAAGATCCGGAGCGGTCAGCTCTATACAGGGAACGCGCTGAAGCCTTTGCGCCTCATTTCATGGCATGGTTCGCCTCAGATGGATCTGCGCTTCCTTATGGACGCAGTCTGACCTATCGTTTTTCACAAGGAGCTTTTTGGGGAGCGATGGCTTTTGCAGAAAGCGGGAGCCTGCCGGCAGGCGTATTCAAGGGGCTTATGCTCCGCCATCTGCGCTGGTGGTTCAGACAGCCGATTCTGGATTCGGGCGGCCTGCTGACGGTCGGATACGCTTACCCGAACCTAATCATGGCCGAAAACTACAATTCACCCGGCTCACCTTACTGGGCTTTGAAAGCGTTTCTACCTCTGGCGCTGCCTGATGATCATCCTTTCTGGACATCGGAGGAACTGCCGCTGCCTGAGAACGAGAGGATCGATGTTCAGAAACCGGCGCATCTGGTACTGATTCGGGATGAGAAATCGGGTCATGCGGCGGCATTTAACAGCGGGCATAGGGGCACCAATGAACATACTCATACCTCGGCCAAATATGAGAAATTTGTATATTCGACCGGATTTGGATTTAGTGTGCCCCGGTCTGAGTGGGGATTGTCTCAGGGAGCGTTTGACTCCATGCTTGCTTTGAGCGAGAGTGGAGACAATCTGTACCGGGTCAGACGACACAATGTGAACACCTCAATCGAAGACAATGTCCTTCATGCTGTCTGGAAGCCCTGGTCCGATGTAGAGGTCAGCACCTGGATTGTTGCAGGACTTCCATGGCATATCCGGATTCACCGTGTGGAGAGCAAGAGGGCTTTGGATGCTGCTGAAGGAGGATTTGCCTTAGGCGTGGAGCAGCCCCCTGTGGAGCGTACGGCGGGCGGGGAAGCATTTGCTGGCAGTGAATGGGGAATCAGCGGGGCTCGAAGCCTGCTGGGTTACGAATCTGCCCGCCTGATCTGGCCGAATGCCAATACGAACGTCCTTCGGCCGCGTACGGTAATCCCTACGCTGACGGCTTCACTTTCGCCTGGCGTGCATTGGCTTGTCTCTGCGATCTACGGGGAACCGGCGGTGAGAGAGCCAAACCAATCAGCTCGTTTTGGACCTGGAAGTTCGGTGGATACCCATAACTTGTTACGAGTCAGCTTCGAAGATATAATTGAAGGTCACGAAATCAGCATCCGAAGCTGTACGGGTAAGGAATTCAAGATTACGATGGAATGAAAGGAAAACTAATGGACCATTCCAATATGAAATCGAGTAAGCCGATGAAGGAAGCGGTACAACGTTTGGCTTCGGCGGGTACTCACTTTTATTATGCTGAAGATGATGGATCTTTATTTTGGCACAGGGTAAGACATAGTGAAGAGTACAAGGAAGAGATTGCTGAAATCATGGCAGAGGGAAGAAGACTGCTGGAAACTGATATGCCGGATCTCACATACACTCTATTCTCGTTATTTGCAAAAACCGGATCCAGGCTGCAATATGAGCAGGCTTACTTTGAACGGAGGCGGCGGCTGAATACCTTTGCACTTCTGTCCTTGCTTGAGCCTCAGTCGGATGCATATCATCATGAATGGTTGGATGCTGTATGGGCTGTCTGCAGTGAATTAACCTGGTGCCTGCCTGCTCATGTCAATGAACAGCGGCCGCTGTCCCAAACGATCGATTTATTCTCCGCTGAAACGGGGTTTACACTGGCGGAACTGACGATTTTGCTTAGGGATCGCTTACCGGGATTTTTGAAGACACGAATGACGGAGCTGGTACATGAACGGCTGTTTCGGCCCTTCATAGATGAAGGACCTTATGAATGGGAGGAAGCCGAGCACAACTGGTCTGCGGTATGTGCAGGCTCGATCGGTTCCGCGGCTCTGCTTCTGCTTGACGGGGAGCATGATCAGGAGCTACTGACCCAAATTCTGGAGAAAACTGAGCACAGCATGGCCTGCTATGTAAAAGGCTTCGGGGAAGATGGTGCTTGTCCGGAGGGACTTGGCTACTGGAATTACGGGTTCGGTTACTTTGTTTATTATGCCGATCTGCTGTATAAGCGCAGCTGCGGAGAACTGAACTGGTTCTCGGTGGATAAAGTGAAAGCGATTGCGGAATTTCAGCAGAAGTGCTTTCTTGGGGGTCATGCGGCCGTTAACTTCTCGGATGCACATCCCTATGAAACCGTACAACTAGGGTTGTCCCGATATCTGGCGGGGCGTTTTACCGGTGTTCATTCACCGCCATCTCGGCTTCGGGCGGTCTACCGCAAGGATCACTGCAGCCGATGGGCACCTGCTCTTCGCAATCTGCTCTGGCGGAATATGGCCGCCGCGACAGAAGACTGGGCGCCGGACGATTTTTTACTGGATAATGCCCAGTGGATCGTTTCCCGCACATCTTCCAAGGAAGGTGTTTTCGGCTTTGCTGCCAAGGGCGGGCATAACGCGGAACCTCATAATCATAATGATCTGGGACAGTTCATGATTGCAGGCGCAGGAACATATTTTCTATCCGACCTGGGCTGCGGAGAATATACGAAAGAATATTTCGGTACTGGACGCTACAGCTATGATTGCAACGGTGCACAGGGCCATTCGGTTCCGATCATTGACGGCTGTCTGCAGCGAGAGGGACGACAGCGTTCAGCAGTGGTCATGGAGCAGTCGGTGAGTGATACAGAAGTCCGCTTTGCCGTGGAGCTTGCTGAAGCATACGAGTGCCCGGAGTTAATGAGCTTTAATCGATCCTGGCAGTGGCATAAGCAGGATCTGCCTCGTCTGGAGCTGAAGGATATCTTCCTGCTGTCACACAAGCCGGACAGTCTGATCGAACGGTTTGTAACGATGATTAAGCCTCAATTGTATTCATCGGAGGCGAGGCTGCTGCTGATCCATAAAGATCTTGCTCTCAATCTTACCTGTGACCCGTCACAATTTCAGCTGGAAGTGACCGAACGGATGTATCGGGATCATTTCGGCAAGGAGCAGGTGTTTTATACCCTTGATTTCCATGTCCTTCAGCCGAAGCCGCGGATGGAAGTGAACTTGCTATTCGAATTTATAAAGCTGGACGCTGGATTACATCAGGAATAGAGTCCGGCAGGAAATAATATTTGATTGATGAAAGAGAGGTATAACTATGGATTACGCATGGGTAGATGAAGCCTGGCATCAATGTCTGGAGAAGACACTGCGCAATACAAAAAGAATCGGATCGGGATTCCCTCATGCCAGTCAGAAAGGCGTATTTGATCTGACAGAACCGTCCTGGTGGACGTCAGGATTTTGGCCAGGCATGCTGTGGCAGCTGTATGCGGAGAGCGGCAATGAGGTGCTCAAAGCACTTGCTGAAGTTTGTGAAGTCAAACTGGATGAAGTGCTGGATGCATATGTAAGGCTGGACCATGATATCGGCTTTATGTGGACCTTAACCAGCGTCGCCAATTATAAGCTGACCGGCAGCGAGAGTTCCCGGATACGCAGCTTGAAGGCAGCTAACTATTTGGCTGCCCGCTTTAATCTGAAAGGACAATATATACGGGCCTGGAACCCCTGGAGAGAGGGAGAGCGTAACGAAGGTCAGGCAATCATTGACTGCTGCATGAATATGCCGCTGTTGTTTTGGGCCTCCCGAACGAGCGGCGATCCGCGTTATGCCCATATTGCCGAAGCACATCTGGATACGGTGCTGAAGCATTTTATCCGCGCGGACGGCTCGGTGTATCACATTGTGGATTTTGATCCTCAGACAGGTGATAGACTGGAGGGATTGGGAGGCCAAGGATATGCCCCGGAATCCGCATGGTCACGGGGAACGGCCTGGGCGCTTTACGGTCTTACACTAGCTTATCATCACACGGGGAAAGATGATTACTTCCAGGCTGCCAAAAGGGTTGCGAACTTCTTTCTCAGCCGGCTTCCGGAAGATCATGTGCCGGCTTGGGATTTCCGTGCGCCGGAGGAGCTGCGTAATCTGCGAGATACCTCGGCTGGATCCTGCGCAGCAAGTGGACTGCTTCTGCTGGCTGACAAAAGCGGAAATGGAGATGCTGAAGTGTACCGCATGGGCGCGGTTCGTATATTGAAGTCGCTGTACGAAAACTACGGTGCCTGGGACATTTCGGAAGAGGAAGGCCTGCTGCTGTCCGGCACGAGCAATTATCCGCAGGGAACCAATATTGACGTGCCGTTGATTTATGGCGACTTTTTCTTCGTGGAAGGTTTGGCGCGCCTGAAGAACTGCGGCCCGTTTTATTGGGAATAGAGAAATGATTAGAATGAAATGAATAGAAACCTCAGCATTGGTGGTGGATCACCGAAGCTGAGGTTTTTTTCTGGGAAGAACCAGTGTGTTTCGATGTGTTTCAATATCATTCCTTCTTCACAGGGATCGTGATTTGAATAACAAAGGAATCTCTGTCCTTCACCATGTAATAGCCGAGTAATTCCAGCTCATAAGCATTTCCTGAAATTGTATATCCGTTATCCAGAATGTAACGTTTTAATTCAGCATAAGCCTGCCCGAGTCCTTCGTAGCTCCCTTTATACTCCATAACGGCACACAGTCCGGCAGGTCTGATATGGAGCTCTTCATGAGTAACCTGTCCATTGATTTTGGTTAAGATGTAGCTTTTCTCAAAATGATCGTCATACAAATCCTGATTCCTGATCATGCCTCCGCGTAAAAAATCAGACTGCAGCCTATCCTTCATACAGTGTACAAACAATTTGATTGCGGCTGTAACCCACTGTTTACGCTGTTCTCTGCTGACATTTAGCGGAAACGCAGCGTACCGTTCAGCGTCACAGTATTCGATGCGGGGAATATTATACGCGGTCTTAATGGCAAATTCGGCTGCCTGGATGGTGTTTTCCAATTGTTTGATCATGTATTCAATTTCGAGCTTCTGTTTATTTAACATATCAAGCTGGACTTTGGAGATGTCCAAGAAATAATGGGGGTTCAATGAATCCAAATATTTCTTAATGTCTTTCAATTCCATCCCCGAAGCTTTTAACAATTCGATCAAGTTAAATATACGGCACTGGTCCACATGGTAATACCGATATCCGTTATCTTCTACAATCTGGGGGCAGAACAGCCCGATTTTGTCGTAGAAGAAGAGGGTATCTTTTTTAATTTCATAAAGTTTCGCGAATTCGCCGGCCGTGAGATAAACCTCAGATTTTTTCATATCACACCTCTTGACTATGGAGTTACTCGATAGTTTATTTTATGACTATGGCTCATTTATTTCAAGATAATTCAACAGAACAGGAGAAAACAAGTGAATGAAATCAAAGCTGATCTTAAAAAAGACGTAAGGCTAAAAGAATCGATATGGACCGATGCTTTTCTGAAGGTGCTGTTTATATCTCTAGCCGTTAGAATTTGTACGCAAATGCAGAATACGATACTTCCTCTGTATGTCCTGGATCTCGGTTACAGTGCGCTGACTGCGGGATTAATGACCACCGTGTTTACTTTAACCGCTCTGATTTTCAGGCCAATGGCAGGGAGTCTTATGGATAAGAAGGGCCGGTTTGTCATTCTTTTCATAGGTACAGCCTTATTCGGCATCACTTCCGGACTCTACATCTTTGTCATGCCGATCGGATTGTTCATTGTAATCAGGGCGATCAGCGGGATTGGGTTCAGCTGGAATGGAACAGCCATCAGTACAATGGCAAGCGACGTTCTTCCAGATTCCAGGATGTCAGAGGGGATCGGATATCTGGGCCTTTCCCAGACCATTGCCATGGCAGTCGCTCCCGGATTGGCGCTGGCCTTGAAAGATGCCTATGGCTTCAAGAGTTTGTTTACAGCTGTGTTTTCGGTGATGGTTCTCGTCTTTATTATCGGCTTCATGATCCGTTACGAGAAGAACAGCCCGTATATCCAGGACAGAAGCACCGTGCTTTTGCAACAATCAGAGAGCAGCGGGATAGACAGCGAAGCAAACGTAAATAAAAGGATTACGTGGTTAAACCGGATATTCGAAGCGGATGCGTGGAAACCGTCGATCTTTATGCTGTTTGTGGCGATTGCCAACTGTTCGGTCGGGACTTTTTTAGCTGTTTATGCGATTGAAAAGGGGATCTTGAATTTTGGATTATTCTACACAGTCAGCGCGGTGATGATGGCAATCGTCAGATTGGGCGCAGGCAGAATTTCCATGAAATTTGGTTCCGCGGTTATCCTCATTCCCGGATTTATTTTGTTATCGATTAGTTTGGCGGGGATTGTGATCTCATCTTCACTGCCGCTTTTATTAACCAGTGCGGTGCTTTATGGCATTGCCATGGGGGCACTTCAGCCTGAGATCAATGCCATGGCCGTTGTCGCAGCAGCCAAAGAACGCCGTGGTTCAGCCAATGCGACGTTTTTGATGATGATTGATATCGGTACCGGATTAGGTGCAGCAGTTTGGGGATGGATTGCTTATGTTACAGGCACGGCATGGGTGTTTATCTTAAGCTCGGCAGTTTCAGCAGCGGCTCTCCTCATTTACATCCTGGGCAGGAAAAAAAAGTGGGTCAGATGAGTTTGAATGGACTACAACCACCTGATTAGAAGGAGGCAGAAACGATGAATCATGATCATTCATTGCTTTGGCATACCCCCGTTTTTGAAACGGAAATGAAAGGACAGAAGGAGTCGCCTTACAATATGCTGATTCGTTTGGGAACTCCTGAATACAATCCCGAGCGGTACATGAACAGTGATCTGGGAAGACGTTATATCAGCAGCATCCGATATTATGCAGAGAACAGCGGCGAAGATGACCCTGAGGTGCTGGAGTATTGGAGACTGACAGGGAAAGGACTGAAGAAAGAACTGCACAATAAGGATGATCCTGAAAATAAATGGGCTTCTTATGTCCCGTCATCTGCTGATGACCCGAAGCGTGCCTATCAAAAATATCCGCTGTTATTTGTGCTCCACGGGGGAGGGAATCCGATTTATCTGTCCGAGACGTGGGGGTTTATTCATGTGGCAGCGGAGCATGAAGTCATTGTCGTTATGCCGGAAAATCTGGAAGAGGACAGCCTGCTGCAGCTGCTGAGTGAAGTAAAGGCGCTTTATCCCGTGGATTCTTCACGTGTGTACTGTACAGGATTTTCCCGTGGTGGTGTCATAAGCAGCATGGTGACAATGAAGAATCCGATGCTTTTTGCAGCCAGTGCCCCCTGCGGGAATTATGCCTGCGTGAATGATCCGTTCGTCTCTGACGAATATGTTGAACAACTCCGAAAGTGCGATCTGCCGGTTATCATCGCTGCAGGAAGATACGAGAAATCACAGCAGTATCCCATTTACAGTGAAATCAACCTGAACCATTACCACTACTCAACCCAGAAATTTGATCCGCCTGAGGCCAGGCTTGGATTCAGGAAACCGACGACCATGGAGGAAAAGGTAGAGATGCTGCAGCGCAGATTATACGCAGCAAGATGCAGAGAAATGAGTATAGATGAGATCCAGGCGGCAGCATTCAGTGAGGATCCCGTTGCGAGAATGATAGGGAGCCCCCTGGATCAGACGGAAGTACGGATAATGGGCGGAGTGAAGCATTATATCGGCGATTTCATAAACGAATCAGGTGATTCATGGTTCCGCATGGTTTGTATTGACGATATTCCGCACTGGCCGACGCCATCCTTGCCGGAGCTAGTATGGGAGTTTTTTAGCCGATTCTCTCGAGATCCGGTAACGGGATCCATATTCGACACGGCTCGCAGCAAAGGTTCAAAGAAAATAAAAATTCGTTAAAAACAGGATTGACTATGGGGTTACTCCATACTGTAATTTGTAATTACGAAGTGCTTCGAGGTCATCCCATTCCAATTGAAGGAGTGATCTACTGGAAGAAGTGAGAAAAATTTTGGATAATCTGCGCAGAATGTGAAAGCGGTTGCTGAAGCTGGCAGGTTAACGTAGGAGATGCATGTAACCATCATAAACAGAACAGATCATATCATGTTTGTTGAATTCTAAAATCGGGGGTAAGCATATGGACAGATCAATAACAGGGTTGAGCCGCGTAAGTGTATTTTTAATTTTCGCTAAATGTAGGCTTGGGATTCTTGTCACCGGCTTTGGCATCGATCTTCAGGGAGTTTGCAGATGCTTCACAAACTACACTCTATCTGATTACGACGTTGCCGAGTATCACATTAATGATCTCTGCCCTGCTGACAGGCTTGGTTGTCGGTAAAAAAATAAAATATAAAACCGTCGTCATTATTGGTTCACTGCTCTTCATTATTGGTGGGGTAGCGCCGACATTCTTTCACAGCAGTCTTGAAGTGATCTTGATTTTCCGTGCTGTATTCGGTTTTGGCTGCGGGATGCTCGTACAGTTAGGCAACGCCTTAGTAACCGGTTTATTCCAAGGTCACAAGAGGACAGCCTACATCGGATATGGTCAGCTTGTCGCGGACGGCATCGGAGTCGTTGTGCTGCTGCTCTGCGGATTCTTAGCAGCTATTGACTGGAAATACTCATTTTTGATCTTTTTTGTGGGTCTGGTTCCATTGGTGTTTGCATTCTTTTTACCTGAACCGGAACCGGTCAGCCACCATGCCATTGAACATAAACCAGCTTCGCCTGAACAAAAGCGTGAAAACCGGAGCAGTATCTGGCTGCTTTCCCTGTTCTTCCTGATTGGCAGCATGATTATCATACCGATTCAATTTAACATCTCGATCTATTTTGCCGATAAAGAAGTCGGCGGTCCGGCTCTTTCGGGTATAGCTGTATCCGTTTACACACTAGCGGGTGCTGTGGGTGGTATGGTATTTGGACAGTGTATGAAGCGCTTGAAGAAGCCGCTGAGCCTGTTTTTCCTAACGGGTGCTACTGGTGCTGTGCTGCTGCTCTTGGGGCAGGACACCTTTACATTGATGCTGGGTGCAGCTTTGTGCGGGTTTATGTTCTCCACCAGTATGGCTTATGGGTATACGCTGGTCGGCATGAAGGTGTCTCATTCTTCAGCTCCGATGGTATTTAATATTCTTCAAATATGTTTCAATCTGGGCGTGTTCCTGTGCACTTATTTCTTAGGTTTAGTCGGTCATCTTTTTGGCAGTGTGCTGTATCCGCATTTGATGATTGCCACCGGATTTTTCCTGCTCATTACGATTTTGTTCCTGTTTGTGAATCCGATTCCAACGAGAAATCAAGTCACAACGCATGGTTCAGAAGATTTGGCACAAACACCTTAATATCCGAGCTAACGCTCTGAACTTTAAATACAGCTCTGAAAAGAAAATTTTCAGCGGGAGGAACTGCAGATGAATAAGAGTGTTACAACAGATCCAAATACCAGATTTACAGATCCAAAGTTTAAGGTAGGCTCCTTGTCTATTCCAATGCTCCCTGACGATAATATCGAACATATTTCGAATAAGTATTTGGATATCCCATATGCCGCCCAGTCTCCTTCTCAACAGCTGGATATTTACTTGCCTCCACATGGTGTGAAGCCCTATCCTGTGCTGATTTATTTTCACGGAGGAGGATTCGTGGCCGGCGACAAAAGAGACGTTAATATCGAACCGATGCTTCGAGCGCTTGAAAAAGGATATGCCCTTGTCAGCGTAGGTTACCGGAAGAGTAAAGAAGCCAAGTTTCCGGCGCTAATTTATGATGCTAAAGCTGCTGTTCGGTTTATTCGTGCCCATGCTGCTGCATATGATCTGGATCCAGGTGCCATTGCTTCTATCGGTCCATCTGCTGGAGGATGGATTTCAGGGATGCTTGGGGTGACGGGGGGCAATCCGGCCTTTGAAGATTTGTCGATGGGGAATGCAGAAATCAGCAGTGAAGTTCAAGCCGCAGTGACCTGGTGTGCTCCGACCGGAAACTTTCTGGACATGGATCCGGCCCTTGCCAAAAGAGGTCTAAGCAATGAGAAGTTTAATCATAATGATCCCTATTCACCGGAATCATGGATTTTGGGGGCTGCTATTACCGATATCCCGGAACTTGTAAGACTAGCGGATCCATGCACGTATGCGCACCCTAATATCCCGCCTTTTCTCATCCAGCATGGAACGGCGGATTCCATTGTACCGGTTGACCAATCGCTGGTGTTCGCAGAAGCCTTGATGAACAAGGCAGGTAAAGATCGAGTCATGCTTGAGATCGGAGAAGGAAAGGAGCATCACCATGATCCATGGTACCTGACAGACCTGGAAAGAACAGATATGGTCTTCAGATTTTTGGATCGCGTATTTCAGAAATAGATAAATATAGATTGATATTGGGAGGAGACAACATGTACAACTACGAAAACAAGGAATGGTTTGAGCGCCCGCTGAAAACACTGGAGGACGAAGGCAGAAAGACGCTGCACGAGCTGCTCGTAGATATGGGAGACCATACTTTTAATTATGAGAAATACCTTCACAGCAAGCAGGGAGAACATTTTTTGTTCCACAATCAGCTTCTTGTGAAATATACCCATGGGATGGATAAGGGAGTACTGGACTTTTGGAAGCATTACGGCAAAGGACTGGTGAAGGAGATTCATGATACCGACACTGATACACCTTGGGTCAGCTACGTTCCTGTATCTGCATATCTTCCTGAAAATAAAGATCGTAAATATCCTTATCTGTTTCAAATGAACCGGAAAACGGATTTTATCGCAGAGAGCTACGGCCACGCATTCGTATGCGCTGAGGAAGAGGTAATCCTCGTTTATCCATATGTACAGCCAGGTGCGCCGTTCAAACTTTCTCTAGCATCCGAAGGAAGAAAAATGCCTTCGTCGGATATCTATCTAAAAATCCTGGATAAATCGATGGAACAGCTTCCGGTAGATCGCAGCCGTGTATATTTGACCGGCTTTTCTTCCCCAGGCTTCCGGGCGGTGGCACTGGCCTGTGAACGGCCGTCTCTCTTTGCTGGTATCATGCTGAACTCATTTTTACTTCCGTTTATTTGGGATTTGCCTTCTGAGAAGAAGATGGCAGAGATGGCAGCCTGCAAACTTCCCATCATCAACATCGCAGGGTTGTGTGACTATGGACAACCATATCCGGTATACCAGTCACAAAGCGGAGAAACCAACAATGGTTTAGACCATAACCGGACGTCCGAAGAAGCGATCTCCCGCCCGAATATGTGGTTCCGGATCAATGATTGTCCAGCTGTTACGCTGGATGAAGCGCTTGCTACAAGGGATTATGGAGAAGACCGTAGGGCTGAGCGTGAGGTAGGAATACCGGCTTCTGAAGCGGCAACCGTCATCATCGACGATACGAATCATTATTTTGCAGACATTGAAAGCCGCGATGGTATTATTCGCACACGTTTTATTGCGGTGGATAACTGTCCTCACTGGATGCACGGAAGCTTTGCAAGAATACAGTGGGACTTTGTCAAACATTTTTCCCGGGATGTGTCTACTGGAAACTCTATATTTGACGGCACCCCGGCACCATTTGATAAATACTGATTTTTTACAAAAGCTTATGAATTCGTGATTAAGCAG
This sequence comes from Paenibacillus lemnae, assembly GCF_012933385.1. Lineage (GTDB taxonomy): Bacteria > Bacillota > Bacilli > Paenibacillales > Paenibacillaceae > Paenibacillus_AQ > Paenibacillus_AQ lemnae. The sequence continues at coordinate 127,884 of NZ_JABBPN010000010.1, read as the reverse complement.
GCTGCAGTTGCTTTATCTATTCGCGAAAAGCAGCGTAATCCTCTATTGGATTGCGCTGCTTATTTTGATTTTAAGGTGCGCTGCACCAATTAATAACAGAAGGTGATGGATATTATGAACATAAGTAGGGATCAATTAGATAAGGTGTACATGGATCGCACCCAAGTGATCCTCGTTCTCTATTGGATATTTGCACTGGTTCCCAGTATTTATCTTGGATTGAGCGGTGATCCGATGGGTTTTGGCATGCTGGTGCCCAATGTGATTATCGGTACGGTTATTACGATTCTGGCGAGGGTCAAAAGGCTGGCTTTAATTACACCCTATATCATTATGTCTGTGTTTATATTGTTCAATGTATTTATAACCTATGTATCAGGGAATTGGGATGCGATGATGGCGACATCCTTTATTGCCATGATGGCGATGTATCCTTCGTTCGTACCTCTCGCTATTACGGCAGTAAGCATGATTTTGATTTCATTAGTCATTACCGGAGGTTCAATTGTAAGTCCAGATCAGCTCATGACCAGCGGATTATTTGGCTTTTTTCAAGTAAGTATAACTTGTATTACATTGATCCGTATCATCAATAAGCTGCTTATCGATATGTCTCTACGAGGAAGAGAAGTGTACGAGGCACAGCAAAATTCGAACATGCTTTTAGAACAAATTGCTTCCGCCTTCGGGACCTTGAATGAATTTTATGCTGGGCTGGAAAATAAAGTGGCAACCACGGAAAAAGTTACTTACGAGCTCAATCGAGGCTTTAGTGAAGTCGCTCAGGGGATCGAAACACAAACTGAGAGCGTATCCGGCATTCATTTACTCGTTGAAGAACCCAACGATGGTATTCAAGAAATGGCTCGCAACTCATCCGTGATGAGCTCTCTTTCGTCACACACCAGGGAAATCACGACACAAGGCAGTGAACAAGTTGCCGGGATGAGGGAGAACATTCATTCCGCCAACCTCATGATTCAAATGTTTGCGGAAGAGATGGTAGAGTTAAATCAACAAAATCATCATATTAAGGGGATTTTAACAGTCATCAACGATATGGCAAACCAAACTCACCTGCTCGCTTTGAACGCTGCAATTGAAGCTGCCCGGGCAGGTGAGCATGGTCAAGGCTTTGCTGTCGTTTCTGCTGAAATTCGTAAACTGGCAGAAAACTCCTCGCACTCCGCTTTCCAGATTACAGAGATTCTGAATCAGGTCGGACTGCGGATCGAACAATTAACGAGCCAGGTGCAAATTGGAAAAGTATCGTTGGAGAAGAGCCTGGAATCCGCACAACGGTCTGAAGATATGTTTGAGCTTATCGCTCAAAATACAAGTCAGGTGTCGGAACAGGCCAAAGAAATGGCTGGCAAGACGATAAGTTTCGAGCAGATGACAGGGAAAATCCTGGAGGAAGTAACCTCGATTTCTTCTGTGGCAGAGGAATCCAGTGCAGCTGCTGAGCAAATCTTGGGCGGTGTAAGCCATCAGCAGTCATTTGTCAAGCAGATGACCGACAGCTTCAAGGTGCTGGATCAGCTCATTCAAGAAATGAACGGACTGATCATGAAACAATGAAGGCTATGATTTGCGATTCATTCCTTCATCCAGCATATCTCCCGCTTTATACATGGAGGCTGTAAGTTCCTCACCATGCTCCTCACCGAGAACAGCGGAATACTTGTCATACAGCTCATCCCAAGCCTTACGGATATCGCCCAATATCGCTTTTCCTTGTTCAGTCGGGAAAATATGAGTCATCCGGCCGATATGTTCACTATATACTAAGTTTTTGTATTGTAATTTTTCGATAAAACGTGTGATCGTCGAAGGAGCAATGTGCAGCAGTTCGCCCAGTTCTTTTTGCGTAATTCCATTTTTTTCGTTAACAGCCACCATCATGAAACCGTAAGTAGGAGATAGTCCAGTTGAACGGAAAGATTCTTCAGCCAGCTTATCCAGTAAACGATCCATTTTCTTCACTGTGAAATATAGACAATCCTGCAGCAGTTCTTCAATCGTTTCGCCTTCCATAAAGCATTCACCTCCAGCATAGTATACTACTTCGTTGCAGAGGGATAAAGTGTATGAAAAAAGCAGCTCGAGATGAGCTGCTTTTTAACCTTTTATTCAATGTCCGTGCTGCGCGAAACATGCTCCCACGCCTTCATTTCCTTCTGAAGGTTTTCGAGCTTCTCTGTTACACCATCTACAGTATCGTTACCGAGCATGAGGTGTACCGGAGGGTTATCCGATTTCGCCACATCGATCATTGCTTTTGCAGCTTTCACCGGATCTCCCGGCTGTTGTTTGTTAGTGGCCGCCATGTCTTTACGCCACTTACCTACTGATTCTGCGTAATCTTCAATTTCTTTTTCTGCAACATTGAGAGAAGAAGAATCAAGGAAATCAGTACGGAAGAATCCAGGTTCAACGGAGGTTACCTTGATACCGAGATGCGCAACTTCCTGAGCCAGGGCTTCGGAGATGCCTTCAACTGCGAATTTGGTGGATCCGTATATACCCCAAGAAGTGATGCCGATCAGTCCGCCAATAGAGGACAGGTTAAGAACACGGCCAGAACGTTCTTTACGCATGTAAGGCAGCACTGCACGTGTAACATTCAATAAGCCAAAAACATTGGTATCGAACACTTGACGGGCTTCCTTGTCACTGATTTCTTCAACTCCGCCCATGACACCAAATCCAGCATTATTTACAAGGACATCGATGCGTCCAAAATATTCCACCGCTTGCTTTGCCGCTTCTATCGCTTGAGACTCATTTGTTACATCTAATTTGAGAGGTAACAGCTGGCCTTCTTCAAATTCCAGATCAGATAAACTTTCGGTATTCCGCGCCGTGGCTGCGACCTTATCTCCTCTTTGCAGCAGATCTTTTACAATTTCCCGGCCAAATCCGCGCGAAGCTCCCGTTACAAACCATACTTGTGGCTGATTCATTTAAAATTCCTCCTCGAAAAATTGTGCAAACAATATGTTGTTTGTACATACAACTATAGTAGCTGTTATTTATTTTGTCAAACCCTACATAGTATTTTGTCTCAAACTTATTGTTTTTATTCTTGGCGAACCAGGTTTTAATTTCGTTGACTCATTGTTATGATAAGTCTATGTGATTAGTACGGTCATGACATCTACGCAGTCAAATGAAGAGGCGCAGCATTTTTATAGAAAGCTTGGATATCGTGATGCGGGGTGTTTGTTACAAGATCACGAGCCGCTGGAAATCATGTTTAGTAAAAGCATAAGCTAAAAAATGATATGGGGTAAGATGTCACATGTCAAAAAACATCTACATACATGTCACATGTCAAAAAACATCTACATACTGGGTATAGTAGCCAGCGGCAAAACGACACTTGCAAAGCGGTTATCCAGACAGCTGGATATCCCATGGTTCGAACTGGATTGTATCGTTCATCTTGAGACGTCAGAGGGCAGAAAGAAGCGCTCACCGGAAGAGCAGGTTGAAGTGATAAGAACCATCGACAGTGAAGGACCTTGGATTTTTGAAGGGACAGACCGTGAATCCTACCGTTGTCTATTGGACATGGCCGATCTTGTCATTCTGGTGGATCCACCATTATGGAAGCGTAAGATCAGGATTGCTACGAGAATGTTGAAACAGAAGCTCGGGATCGAGACATCTCATTACAAACCAAACCTTAAAATGCTGAAAATGATGTATCGTTGGACTCGTGAGTTCGAAAGCAATAGAGTGTCGTTCGAAGCCAGGCTGCAGCCATATGAACATAAGCTTATTCGCTTGTCCGATTCCACAGATCTGGACGACGTGACCTTAATATTATGAAGATACTCTTACCTCAAACTTAAATGGAAGGTGATTATATGGTTCGAAATCATATTAACAAGATGCTCGATGAGCTTCCAGAAAAAGAATTAAGTCCTATTTTCTGGGCTGTACGTGAGATCTATGACCGATTTCAATTTCAGATTAGGTTTCAGGAGAAAGGCGTTGTTGTCTCCGAAATGGAATCCCGGTCTCAAGCTTTAATCGAACAATGGGACCGATCTTTTACCGCCCAGATCAGTGAAGAAGTAAAATCCGCCATACATTATGAACAATATAAATGGCATATTTTTAGTTTTGAGATACAGGAATGTCTACAGGGTAATGCTGCTAGAGAAGCCTTTGATCATATCCCTAAAGACGACGTTTACGTTATGTATCAGAATAAACCCAATGTGCAGCTGTACAAGAATGCTCAACATATCCTCGCTGAGGATTTCGATACGGAACAGGATATTTATATTTTTGATCAGAGCTTTAAGTGGACCTACATACACACTCACGAAGACATGTGCGGCCCTTACTTTTACCAAGCAGGTAATAAACGGACCGGAAGAGATGGGGAGGAAGGCTGAGTGAGATTGATCAAAGCATGGCTGGCAGTAATTTTGCTGTTGATACTGTGTTCATGCCAACAAAATGAATCGGTGATTTGGGATCATGTCACGGTTGAAGCATTTGTGATCGAACAATTGGAAGAAGAAGACGGAATGTATGTGTTTTCTGGTTATCAAAAGGTGAATTCGATTACATATGTCAAAGATAACGATCGTGAAGTCAAAACAAGAATTCGCGCCATCGAAGATTATTATGATCAGGACGGAAAATATATAGAGACGAAGCTGTCGACCACGTATTCCAGGACGTTGAAAAATACTCAATCCAACAGCAGCCACACAAGCGAGGATTTCGTAAAGGAACCGCTGACCATTCATCTGGATGATGAGGTTGATCAAGCTACCCCCTTTTATAAGAAAACATTGACGGTAAAAGAGTCAGAGGAAGTAAAAGAACAGGTGGTTCGTGAAACAAAGCATCTGAAATAACAACATACTATGGATGAAAATGATAGTCTGAATGTATAATTTGGAAACGATAACATAAGGAAGACAGGCGAGATATCGAATTGTTCACCTATGAAGTAATACCAAGACTAGATCAGCCGTGTCCTTCTACAAAAGCATGGGCAGTGAGATGACAGATGAGGTGGACGAAGAACTGTTTCGTAAAGAGCCGAAAGATATACATATGACAATTAGCCTATAATAACAGGAGGGAAAAACAACAATGAGCATTATTATGAATCAGATCGGAACCGTGTTTATTCCTGTCAGCGATATTGAGCGCGCTCGGGATTGGTACTGCGAAATTCTTGGCATGCCTCAAGGCGGAGAAATTCTGTTTGGCCATCTGTACATTGTTCCAATGGAAGGAACGAGCATCGTGCTGGACAGCAAAATTTTTGCCGAGGATCATATTTTCAAGACGCCTGCATTTCATTTCAACACGAAAGATATCCAGCAAGCGTACGATTTTATGAAAACCAAAGGTGTTAATATTATAACCGAAATCGAACATGAGCACTGGTTTAATTTCAAGGACCCTGATGGCAATCTGCTGATGGTCTGTCATTGTTAGAATCAGGAGGGAGCTGCACATTGAATCACATTAAAACAACGTTGATCTCGCTACTTATTTTAACCATGGTACTAATCACTTCAGGCTGCAGCGAGCAGGAGAGTTCAGATTTTGTAGAAGGCCTGAAACCAACACAAGGACAATTCAGCATTCATTTGTTCTATGGTGATATCGGGAATCATCAATTGGATATGCATGAGTTGAATGCCTATGTGAATTCTGATGAGAAGATCACCAATCTTATTCCACAGGCTCAGGCTCGTGAGGCCACAGGGGATCTGAAGAAAAAGTTAAAAACTATTGGCATAAATACATTCCCGGCGTATGCGGTCGTTGATACAGATGGAGTGCAGCTGATCACACCATATTTAAGTGAGGTTAAAGACTTTATTAACATCCAGGCAGCGGCCCACTAAAATTTTCACGTCTTGGTCAGCCCTAATAAGAAGGCAGAACCAATAATAAATACAATGCCGATCATAATAAAAATGATCTGTTTTCGCGTCTTGTCTTCTCCCAAAATCCAGATGCCTCCCAAGGTGGATATGACGATGCCCATCTGGGATAGCGTAAAGCTTGTAGCCACACCTACCCGGGGTTGGCTGATAAACAGAAACATATTACCCGCAGCCCAGATTAACCCGGGCAGGATATTTTTAATCGCATATTTATTATATGGTTTATATTTTGACGTTAATATGACTGCACCGATACACATCCCGATCGCTTGAGGGAACAGGGCTTCAAAACCGTTCACATCAAATATTCTAGCAGTAACTACGTATAACAAGTAACCGAGTGTAGAAAGCAGCAGAACCGCCATTCCCTTTTTAAAGTCAGCTGTCCACAGCTTGCTTCCATCCTTGCGTTGTTCATAAGAAGTAAAGATTACACCGATGATCACCAGCAAAATAGCCAACAGTCCTAAAATAACAGATTGCGTCGTTTTCCATTCCCGAAATACAATGACGCCAAAAAGTGCGGTAGACACCAGCTGTAATCCGGTGGATATAGGCATGGTCTTCGAAACGCCAATAAGCTGGATGCTTTTTAATTGATTGCTTTGGCCAAGCACCCAAAACATCCCCGACACGACGCCAACAATGATCATGGTCATTGTAAGCTCAGGCTGCTGGATCAGATAGAGTACAAAGGAAAAGATCAGAGCCCCCAGTGTGGTGCCCAGTGTTTGACTATAAGGTCCGCCGCCGAGCTTCACGTTAAATAAAACAATGGTCCCCCAAAATAATGCCGGGAGAAGTGCTAACAGAATATCCATGATCACTCAATTGCCCCTTATAAGTAAATGATGTACAATTTATGTCTTTTGACATCATTGTTTACCAGAGAGGGTGCCCGTATACTTCAGGCTGCATCTCCGCAGGTCATTCATGTCCGTTTCAGTTTCATCTGGGAAGCGTATAGATATATTGGGGTAATCTTATTCATAGATCCTGACCTTTTTATTCAAAATAGAAATACACCGCAATGGTTTAGGCTGCATTGCTGAAGTTAAGGGATGAGCCAAAGATATAACAATGGTTATTTGGGAGAGGAGTTTGTGTTCCATGAGCACATTGCATCAAGAACAAGAATGGTCCGGTGCCTGGCTTAAACATGCCAGTGAACTGGTAACCTTTTATCATACAGATGGCACGATTGCATATATATCTCCGTCTTGTCATAAGGTGATCGGCTACCGTCAGGGGGACATGATCGGCAAGCACCGGTCTGAATTTGAGCTCATGCTGGACGATCTGGATACAAATGCATGCAGCGCTGTGAAAAGGAAGCAGTCAGCGTTTCTGCAGAAACTGCGACATCAGGACGGCCGAGTGATCTGGATGCATACGGAAGAAACGTCGGTCGAGGAAATGCCTGGAGGCCATGCGGGGCTCATGTCAGTAGCCAGAGAAGTAACAGAGCAGAGACGAGAGCTGATGATGTGGACTTATGCACAAAAAATGATTCAGATCGGCTCCTGGGAATGGGATTTTGAAAGCGGGACTTTATTTTGTTCACCTGAACTTCGAGAGATGTTTGGAGGGGGGATTGAGCTCATTTCCGAATCGCCGGAATCGATCTACCAATGGATTCATCCACAGGATTTATACCGGGTTAAGGACAGCCTGAAGCATAGTGTGGAAAACGGGCATGGAGATGACGTTATCTTTAAGATCCTGTTACCGGATGGAACCCGTAAAACCATGCGGAGTACGTGGGAAATCACAAAAGGGAATAACGATCAGGCGGTCAGTATCTTTGGCGTCAATCAAGATATAACCGATTCATATGAAATGGAAGAAAAGCTGAGGGTCAGCGAGCGGATGTACCGACTCATCGCCGATGCTTCGGCGGATTGGATTACCTTGCATGAGCCAGATGAAGCAGCAACGATGATATACTCGTCTCCAGTTTCTAAGACCAAGCTCGGTTATGATCCGGAAGAAATTTTGGGATGCAGCGGATTTGATTTCATTCATCCTGATGATCATGCTGCGGTCGCTCAATATTTGGAAAGAGACAGCAGCCGGGAGCATGAACATGTCACCCTGCGTCTTCGACACAAAAACGGAACATATATGTGGTTTGAAACCTCCAGCAGAGTACAGATGGATTCCGAGGGAAATGTGACGATGATTATTTCGATTTCCCGGGATATTCATGAACGGCGGCAGGCTGAAAAGATGCTGCAGGAGAGCCAGCAGCGATATAAATCACTGTTTGACCATAATCCCTTTGCGGTGTATTCCATGAACCTGAACGGGGATTACTTAACGGCAAATGCAAATTTGCAAGAGCTGACCGGTTACACTCTGGAAGATCTGATCGGCATGTACTGGGGACCGCTTGTTCATCCCAAAGATATGGACAAAACAAACTATCACTTCGAATTGGCCAAACAGGGACAGCCGCAAAGCTACGATCTTACGATCATCCATAAGGACGGAAGTCTGGTTGAAATCAACTCAACAAACATTCCGATTATTGTAGAAGGAGAAATTGTTGGGGTATACGGCATATCATACGATATCACTGACCGTAAACGGTATGTAGAAGAAATCGAGAAACTGAGCAGTGAATACAACTTGATTTTGAACAATGTGAACGAGGGCATTATTGGATTTGATGCAGAAGCAAAACCGATGTTTATCAACCCGGCTGGCGCCCAAATGCTTCAGATTCACCCCGATGAAATTATCGGACAGGCATACGATGAGTGTATGAGTCAGTTTCATACCAAAGCGAATATCAATTCCGAAAATAGTGATATTCTACATGCGATCCAAAACAGTAAGAGGTTGATGGCATGTGAAACGGTGCTGCTTCGTAAAGACGGATCCAGTTTCATGGCACACTATCAAGTAACACCGATTATGGACAAGGGTGAACATAAAGGAGCCGTTGTAGTATTCCGGGATGTCACTTCTGAGAAAGAAATCCTGCGGGCGAAGGAATTGGCGGAGCGGGCGGATCAGGCAAAGTCGGAATATCTGGCTATTATGAGTCATGAAATCCGCACGCCGATGAACGGAATTATGGGGATGGCCGATTTGCTGGACGAGACTCCGTTAACAGAGGAACAGCGTAGTTTTTTGAATACGATCCAGACGAGCTGCGCGGCACTGCTGCGTATTTTGAATGAAATTTTGGATTTCAGCAAACTGGAAGCCGGCAAAATGGAGCTCAGCAATGATCCGTTTTCCATTCACGGAATCGTGGGTAATGTCATGGACCTGTTCCTCCCCAAGGCGATGGAGAAAGGAATTGATTTACGATCTGACATCGACCCTCAGATACCTGAGCTTGTCCATGGGGACGAAGGCCGCTTTCGGCAGGTGTTAGTCAATCTGGTAGGCAATGCCATCAAGTTTACAGATGAAGGCCGTGTTCATATTGAAGTGAAGCCTGCTTATAATGCTCCGGAGAACGGTAACTCGTCTCTCGAAATCACGGTTTCAGACACGGGCATCGGCATTTCTGAGGAAAAAAGAGAGCTTTTGTTTCAGTCATTCTCCCAGCTCCATCCTTCCATCAATCTGAAATATGGCGGGACCGGGTTAGGATTAGCGATATGCAAAAAACTGGTGGAGCTCATGGGCGGAAATATCGGAATGATGAGCAATGTGCCAAAAGGCTCCACATTTTTCTTTACCCTTCCTCTTGGAAATCAGGAACCGGATGAGGAGAAAGCCGGATATGCCATGCAGGATGGCATCAAGAACAGTTTGAAGCCGATCAAATCTGATGATACCGTAACCGGTTTCTTGAAGGTACTGATTGTGGATGACAATGATATTAACCGGATTCTGTTGAATAAAATATTGGAGAAGCTTGGCATCCAAGCAGATGCTGCGGAAAATGGATGTGCAGCGGTCCGTGCTGCGGAGCGAAAGAACTATGATCTTATTTTCATGGATATACAAATGCCCGAACTAAATGGTTATGAAGCGACAGAGCGCATTCTTCAACTGGACAACAACCATTCACCCATTATCGTAGCGGTGACGGCTTTTGCTCAGCAGAATGATAAAGATACCTGTCTCGCCTATGGGATGCATGATTTCATCAGCAAACCGGTCTTTGTTTCTGAAGTCAAAAGAGTGCTGGGCCACTGGTTTGAACCGTATAAACCTCTCTTGGAAGGGAAGCCGGGCATAGCACAGACAGAATAAAATTTAAATAAAAAACAGGAGATACACGAAGCATCTTTCGAACGCTAATCCCCGATTATAACGAGGAAAAGCGGGATGGAAAGATGCTTTTTTGTGTACATTTCACAATTCATATGCTCATGCGACTGAAACCTGTCCAAACAGGGTATTAATAGGTATATGGTTGACACCTTGTATATACAGGGATATGATATTTGAGCAACAACCTGTATATACAAGATAAGAAGGAGGAGTGTCGGTATGAAATTGACAGAAAAGCCTACCCAGGACTGGTGGAGAACTTCTACTGTTTATCAGGTGTATCCGAAAAGCTTCCATGACACTACAGGCAGCGGTACAGGGGATATCCGGGGATTAACGAAAAAGCTTGATTATATAAAAGGGCTCGGCATTGATATTGTATGGCTGCAGCCGGTCTATGTGTCTCCACAGAATGATAACGGTTACGATGTGGCAGATTACTATAATATTGACCCCGCTTACGGAACGATGGACGACTTTGATGAACTGGTTTCAGAACTCAAGAGCAGGGACATGCATTTGATGATCGATATTGTGGTGAATCACTCCTCTATAGAGCATCGCTGGTTCAAGGAAGCTGCATCCTCTAAGGATAATCCATATCGAGATTATTATATCTGGAAGGAACCGGCATCGGATGGCGGGCCGCCGAATAACTGGCAGTCAAAGTTTGGCGGACCAGCATGGCAGCTTGATGAGGAGACCGGACAATATTATTTGACACTGTTCGATAAGACACAGGCGGATCTCAATTGGGAAAATGAGAAGGTACGCCAGGAAGTCGTGGAACTGCTTACGTTCTGGGCTCAAAAAGGAGTGGATGGATTCCGTCTGGATGTCATCAACCTGATCTCCAAAAATCAGGATTTTCCAGATGATGACGGATCAATTCCTCCTGGAGACGGACGTAAATTTTATACAGACGGTCCAAGAGTCCATGAGTATGTGAAGGAATTAAATGAAAAGGTGTTCCGCCCCTACAATCTCGTTACTGTTGGTGAAATGTCTTCGACGACACTGGAACACTGCATTCAGTATTCGAGACCGGAGGAGAACGAGTTCTCCATGACGTTCAGCTTTCACCACTTGAAAGTGGACTACCCGAACGGGCAGAAATGGGAGCTGATGCCTTATGATTTCGAAGAATTGAAAAGAGTATTGTCACGCTGGCAGATTGGTATGTATGAGGGTGGAGGCTGGAACGCACTGTTCTGGAATAACCATGATCAGCCTCGTGCATTGACCCGGTTTACCGACGATCGCCGTTATCGTAAGGAAAGTGCAAAGCTCCTGGCCACAACAGTTCATGGTCTTCAAGGTACGCCATATGTGTATCAGGGGGAAGAGATCGGAATGCCGGATCCAAAATGGAATGATATGAATGAATTCCGGGACGTGGAATCCAGGAACATGTATGACATTCTCCAGGAAAAAGGAAAATCAGCGGAAGAAGCTGCTCATATTATTTCGGTTCGTTCACGGGATAATGCACGTCTGCCCATGTCTTGGGACGATCGTGAGCAGGCTGGTTTTACAAGCGGAACTCCATGGATAAAAATAGACGAACGATATCGGGAGATCAATGCTCAGTTGGAAATGGACGACCCGGGTTCCATCTATCATCATTATCGCAAGCTGATTGAGTTTCGCAAAACGGTTCCGGTGCTGACGGACGGCCGATATGTTCGTCTTGATGAAGGTCATCCCCAGGTGTATGCGTATGCCAGAGTCAATAAACAGCAGACGGTTGTTGTGATTTCCAATTTTAGTGATCAGGAAGTGTCATTCAGGTTCCCGGATGCCTTTTTTAAAGAGCTTGATCTCAAAGCGGAGGCAGAACTGATGCTGGGGAACACGGTGGAAGCACCACCACTGGCTGAGATTGTGAGACTCCAGCCTTATGGATCTTACATGTGGCTGATCAATTAACTAGCATTCTATTCTAAAATGACAGGAGGCCAGCGGTATGGCCAAATATGAACGTAAACAGGTAGAAGAGATCGTTCAGGCTATCGGGGGCAAGGACAATATTGAAGCAGCTACCCACTGTGTAACCCGTCTCAGGTTTTCTCTTGCGGACGAAAGCAAGGTGAACGCACAAGCACTGGACAGCAATGATCTGGTCAAAGGCCAGTTTTCTTCACAGGGTCAGTTTCAAGTCGTCATTGGACCTGGTCTAGTAGACCAGGTATATGAAGAGTTGATTGATATCACAGGCGGGAGCAGAGCCTCTAAAGATGATGTGAAGACATTGGCCAGCAAGAAGCAGAATCCGCTGCAGCGGGCCATCAAGACACTGGCAGATATCTTCATTCCCATCCTGCCTGCTATTGTTATGGCGGGTCTGCTGCTGGGAATTAACAATATCCTGACCGGAGCGGGCATTTTCTACGAAGGCCTGTCTCTGATTCAGGTGCATCCGCAGTGGACGGATACGGCTGCCATGATTAATCTGATTGCCGGTACGGCCTTTACCTTTCTGCCTGTGCTGATCGGTTGGTCTGCCGCCCGGCAGTTCGGCGGGAATCCGCTGCTGGGTATCGTCCTGGGCTTGATTCTGGTGAATCCGGGTCTACTAAGCGCTTATCAATATGCTGACGCGAAGCTGGAGGGAACCGTTCCAGTATGGAATTTGTTCGGATTAGAGGTCGAAAGCATCGGTTACCAGGGACAGGTGCTGCCGGTTCTGGTATCGGCATACATCTTGGCGAAGATTGAACGGTTCCTGGACAAACGTGTTCATGATTCCATCAAGCTGCTGGTCGTAGCGCCGGTTGCCCTGCTTATTACAGGCTTCCTGGCCTTTATCCTGGTCGGACCGATCACCTTTGCTATTGGTAATTTCCTGACCTCCGGTCTGATTAGTATCTTTGATTCCTTCTCGGCCCTGGGTGGTTTGATCTATGGCGGTTTGTATGCTGTCCTGGTCATTACCGGGATGCACCATACGTTCCTGGCCGTCGATGTCCAGCTTCTTGGCAGTCAAAACGGGACATTCCTGTGGCCGATGCTGGCATTATCTAATATTGCACAAGGTGCTTCGGCACTGGCCATGATGTTCATCTACAGAGAACAGAAATCCAAGGGACTTGCAGTAACCTCCTCGGTCTCGGCATTCTTAGGCGTGACCGAGCCAGCGATCTTTGGTGTGAACCTGCGGCACAAGTATCCATTTATTTTCGGACTGGTTGGTTCCGGGATTGCCGGGGTGCTGCTGGCTATGAATAACGTATTAGCGAATTCCATTGGCGTTGGCGGTATTCCTGGATTCTTGTCCATCTTCCCGAACCAGTGGGGCGTGTTCTTTATCGGTATGGCGATCGTGTTAATCATACCTTTCACAGGTACGCTGCTGTACGGCAAACTGCAGATGGCAAGAAGCGCGAGAAAAGCGCCGGCAGCGCTGGGACAGGATTGTGATGCTGAACCGGTGAGCGTTGACCAGCCTATCAGAGAGGCTGCAACGGAACAGCGTGTAAAAACTGATGCTGAAGAAGCACTTACGTCAGATGCAGCGTTTCTGGATATTTTTGCTCCCATCCATGGGGAAGTCGTTCCTTTATCTCAGGTACCTGATCCAGCATTTGCTGAGAAGCAGATGGGACAAGGTGTGGCCATTCGTCCGTCTGAAGGAAAAGTATATGCTCCATTTGATGGAACGGTTGCCCATGTGATCAAGAGCAAGCATGCCCTTATTCTTGAGGATGCACGAGGAATTCAGCTGCTGATCCATGTGGGCATCAACACTGTGTCCCTGAAAGGGGAAGGATTTACGACCCATGCCGAGACAGGCATGAGTATTACCAAAGGTCAGCTTCTTCTTGAGTTTGATATGGAAGCCATCGAGCGTGCCGGTCTGCCAATTATCACGCCGGTAATCATACCGGACGGACAAAACCATGCCGGTGCAGTTGAAGAGTTTGAAGGGCGAGCCGTTCAGGGAGAAACCCGGATTCTGCGTATAGCCATTACGGAAGAATAGTTTCTCTCGTAACCTATACTGCTGTAAGTGTGATACCATAATAAGTGGTGATCAAGGATGAAGAATAATATATTTCTGACGTTGTATAAAGAAGTGGCACAACAGATCGACGCAGGCGTTCTTCCGCCAGGGAGCAAATTGCCCTCTGAGCATGAGTTTGCAGCGACGTATGATACCTCGCGAGAAACGGTGCGCAAGGGTTTGAATATGCTCGCTCAGCACGGTTATATTAACAAAGTGAAGGGCAAGGGATCTTTTGTTCTCAACAATGGCAAATTAAAGTTTCCTGTGTCTGGTCTTGTCAGCTACAAAGAGCTGTCTGAAAGAATGGGTTATCTGAGCAGAACCATCGTTTATGTTACAGAATGTGTTCCGGCCGGTGAAGAGATTGCAAGGGAACTGAAGGTATCTGCGGACCATCTCGTATGGAAAGTGATTCGAGCCCGTGAAATTGATAACGAACGGGTCATCCTGGATATCGATTATCTGCTCGCCGATGTTGTGAGCGGATTAACGAAGGAAATTACAACAGATTCCATTTATCATTATCTGGAACAAACCCTGCAGCTCAAAATCAGTTATGCTGAGAAAATTATTACGGTGGACCAGGTGAACGAGCTGGATCAATCCTTCATGGATCTCGGCGAAGATTCCCATGTCGTCGTAGTACGAGGTTATGTTCATTTGGAAGACACCACACTTTTTCAGTATACAGAATCCCGCCATCGTCTCGACAAGTTCCAGTTCGTCGATTTTGCCCGGAGAATCGTAGTAGAAGAATCCTGACGATGTCAGGAGTGCAGAGTAAAGGGGCTGTCCCACAAGATCTTGGATCTTGGGGGCGGCCCTATTTTACATAAATCAGCTTAACATTTACCAAAGCAGCATCCCAGCTTTACAAACTGCATGTATATTTATGTGCAGAACGATTTTGTGAAACCTGGGGAGAGTGAATAGACTTGAATAAAACAATCATCAAACGCTGGGGCTCGGTTTTAACGGCCGGAAGTCTGCTGATGGGTTTGGCAGCCCCTGCAGGATATGCAAGTCCCATTCAGGACGCTGAAATTATACATACAACAGACATCATGGAATCACATGAGAATCTGGAAGGTGTGCTGTCCGTAACGGAGGCTGCTTATTCTCCAGCAGCAGGAAACCCTGTTGATATACAGGCTTTAAACAGCAGCGGGCCTCCATTGCTTATTACAGAACTGGTTCCTGACAGCACCAATGTACCTGGATATTCGCCGGCGACAGATGCTTATGAATTTGTAGAAATCTACAACAACAGTGCACAGGATATCAATTGGAACGATTATGAGCTTGTATATCACGGAAGCGTATGGAATGTTCCTGGCAGTGAGAATGTCGTGATTCCAGCCGGACAAGCCATTGTACTGTGGGTGATGAACATCGCGAATACCGAAATGTCTGTAGAACAGTTCAATTTGAATTACAGCACTTCGCTGGCTGAGGGTGTGAATCTTTTCCGCGTAGAGGGCGGCGGCGGGATGTCCAATTCCGCCGAGAGAAAGCTGGAAATCAAGGATGGCAGCGGTCAGGTTATCGTCAGTGCTGCATACCAGAACGACGAGCAAACCAAGCCGGATAAAGGTATTTTTTATTCCCTGCCGGTGACAGGCAGTACAGAGATGGTCATGATGGAGGGTGCTGGAACGCAGAGCGCAACACCGGGGCAGATTCAGCCGGATCAGATCGCGGTACCGGAAGAGGAGTCACCAGTTTCATTTGTTTTGAATCATGATCCCTTGACGGCGGTGGATTTGAATCAGGATGTTGAATTTAAAGCTTCGATAAATCCATCCCAACCGGGTGGTGCTGTTCCGGATCAGGTCACGGTAACGCTGCAGTATAAGACACCTTCTCAATCTCGCTATACAGTACAATCAATGAACCTTAAAGACGGTTCGTATTCAGCTGTACTGAAGGGCAGTGTGCTGGAGGAGTCGTCACTGGAATACCGGATCACAGCAAAAGACAGCACACAAACTTTGCAGACAGACTGGATGTCTGTGCAAGTTTCGAATTTTCCGGAGTTCGATTCGCAGCAGGTACCCCCTTTGCTCGTGACTGAACTCGTACCGAATTCGAAGAATGTCGGCGGTGCGGATGGCTATGAGTTTATCGAAGTATTCAACAATTCGGACCGTGACCTGAATTACAGCAACTATAAAATGTATTACCGCTACCCCGATAAGGGGGCTTCCGGTGATGTCATCTGGTCACCATCGAAGGAGGATCTGGTGATTCCTTCCCGGGAGTCTGTGGTGTTCTGGATCATTAATGATAAGAACAGGTCTTTGACGGCTGCAGATTTTAATACCTATTACAGCACCTCACTTCAGGAGGATGTTCAGCTGTTCCGTATGGAAAGTGCAGGAATGGCTAATTCCGGACGGCGGGCGCTCGTACTGAAAACCAATACGGGCCGAGAGATTTCGGGGGCCTACTATGATGCAGATACGCAGTACGAGGATGGTAAGACTGAAACGAAAGAAGATACCGGCCTGCAGTACAAGTATCCAGTAAACGGGACAGAGCGCATGATTAAAATAAGCAGCGGATCGATGTTTCCTACACCGGGACAGTGGAGTGCCGAACAAGTGCCGGCACAGCCCGTCCATATCGAGAATGATGATGTGGCTCCAATCATTGAAGACCGGACCGGTGTAACGGAGAGTGATCAGGGACAAGGCTTCAAGATCAGAGGCTGGGCACAGGATGACAAACAAGTGGCGTCTGTCACACTGTATATGAGATCCGATGTTCAGCAGGAGTACACGCCTTATCGTCTGCTTGAAGATTACGGTGACCGTCATTTTCATCATGAAGTCACTTCGGCTGATCTCATCGGCAAAAAATACCTGGAGTACTATTATGTTGTGTCCGACGGCTTTAACGAAACACAATCCCCGAACTACCGTGTTGACATTACGGGAGGAGCAGATCGTTCAGATCTTCGTCTGAATGTAAGTGAGCGTCAGCTTCTCAGCGGAAACGTAGTAGTGAAGGGGACCGCTGAGCATGCTTCACCGGATCAGGTTGTCCTTCGCATTGATGGCAAGGATATAACAGCTGGTACGGCAAAAGCACTGGAAAACGATGCGTATTTTGCCTTTGAAGCTAAAAATGTAGATTATTATTTTAAAAATGCGATAACGATGGGTCCTGAAGAGCTGAAGGATGAGACCATTCTGTACACCTTCCTGGACCCGATCCCTTCGTATAAGACACTGAGCTATCCGATTGATGCCAGCCGTCTGGTCGAAGGTGAAGACAATACCATCTATATTCGGGCAGGCTCCAAGTCCGGTCCTTTCGATGAGCGGGTGGAAGAGAATAAAGATGATTTTGAAATTCGGAATATTCGGCTGATTCTGGCCAACGGTACGGTACTTCAAGACCCGGCCTACGCAAGAGTCGATCAGGAAATTAAAATGGGCGATTCTGCAGGCAAACATGAGTCGATCGGCTTCAAATTTAACATCCCGACAGATCAGTTTATTTCCAAAGCCTATACCTGGGACACCACGCAAGTGGAGGATGGGGAACATGAAATTACAGCGGTTAGCGGGGAGTTGACCAAGTCTGTAGAAGTTACCGTCGACAACACGGCTCCCGTTATCACGCCAAGCATAGAAGAGGGAAAGCTTTATCGCGGTCCATTTACATTAGATGCAGAGGTTACGGACGTGCATGCAGGGGTGAAGGAAGTTACAGCAGAGCTGAACGGTAAGAAGATTCAGCTGCCAATGGATACATCATCTTCGCAGCTGGACGGAGGATCGCAGGAGCTGGCCATTACAGCGATCGACAATGCCGGCAACAAGGCTGAGAAGACCGTTCGGTTTGAGGTTCCGGCAGAAAATCCAGACAAGCCGGAACTGGTTTCCCCACAGAACGGGCAGACCCAATCCGGACGTAATGCAGAACTGAAAGTGCGGGTTGAGGATCCAAGTGGTGATTCCATGAAGGTATCTTTCTATCGCGGGTTTCTGCATGATGCGGCCAGACCTGAAATGTTTAAGGGGTTCCAGAATGCTTCGGACACAGAACCACCTCGGGAGGAGGCTCCTGCCGGAGAACAATCATTCACAGCAGAGGACTACCAATCCATTTGAGCGAAAGACGGACAATATTTGACCACCGATTCAGAGGAACAGTTTCCGTATCAGCGTTATGAAATCAAGCTGGACCCGTTGGTGAAAGCATCAGATTCCGTCGAGGTTAAATGGCAGGGCAAGTCGCTGCCGGAGCGGAAGGTCAGTCTGTATGCCTGGAAAGCGGAAGATTCAAAGTGGATCATGCTGGACAGCAGGATCGCCGGAGAAGAGGATTTTGAACTGACTTCTAAAGTGACGGCTGGACAATACGCCGTAAATGGCAGTATTTCGATTATGGTACAGGATGAGATTGCTGTTGGGGGTGCGTCTGGAGCAAGCAGACCGGTAACCGAGGATCCATACGATTTCTCTTTTGCATGGATGTCGGATACGCAGTATTACTCACAGTCGTACCCGCATATCTACCGCAAAAATGTACAGTGGCTGGCAGACAATAAAGAAGATCTGAAATTAAAATATGTGATTCATACCGGAGATCTGGTCGATAAGTCCGAGCAGGAATATCAATGGCTGGAAGCAGACCGAAATATGAAGGTGCTTGAGGATGCGCAAATTCCTTACGGCGTACTCGCAGGCAACCATGATGTCGGCCATCAGACCGGAGATTATGAAGCATACAAGAAATATTTTGGAGATTGGAGATTTAAGAATAGTCCGGTATTCGGGGGTTCCTATGACGATAACCGCGGGCATTATGATCTGATTTCGGCGGGTGGCAATGATTTCATTATCGTGTATATGGGCTGGGGACTGCAGGAGCAGGAAATTCAGTGGATGAATGAAGTGGTTGCAAAATATCCGGAACGGAAAGCGATTCTGAGTCTTCATGAATATCTGCTGGTTTCGAACAACCGGGCACCGATTGCGGATGAGATTTTTGAAAAAGTGGTAAAGCCGAACAAAAACGTGATCGCAGCTTTATCCGGTCACTACCATGATGCCGAGCTGAACACGGAAGAGCTGGATGATAACGGAGATGGCATTCCGGACCGCAAAGTGTATCAGATGCTTGCTGATTATCAGGGTGCGCCAGAAGGCGGACTGGGCTATATCCGGCTGATGCAGTTCGATGTGGCGAACAACAAGCTGCATATCAAGACCTATTCACCTTATTTGGATGATTATAATTATTATAAGCCTGACCAATTTCCGGGCAAAGACGAATTTTCTCTGGATCTCGACCTTCAGCCGAGGCTGAAGCGTGTAGCCACGGATTACATCGGTGTGAGTGTGTATACGAATGAGAAAATCGGTCAGGTGGAACAGGTGAACAGCGGGAATACTGCATCTGTAAACTGGAGCGGCCTAGCCGGAAATCAATATTATCAGTGGTATGTGAAAGCTGAGGATGACTTCAGTGGCATGACACTTTCCGATATTTGGGGATTTACTGCCTTTGCAGTCACACCTCCGGTCGTTGATCCGCCGTCCGGCGGCGGAAGCCCGGGCTCGGGTAATCCGGGTGTACCATCCCGGCCAGCGCCTCCAAAGCCTCCGGCTGGGAAACCCGAAACATCTTATCAACCTGGAAAAGGCATCACCATACCTGGGCCGGATGCATCTGGTGTTTACAGGGTAAGTGCAGCTGTGCTTCAACAGGCAGCAAACGAGTCAGCTGGATCATCAAAAACGATCTCTGTCCAGCTGCAGCAAGGTGCAGACTTGTTGAAGGATTCGTACACGCTGGAGCTGGACTATGATGCGCTGAACGAAGCGATTAACCAGAATAAACTGGCACTGCGTGTGGAAACACCAGTCTATACAATGACGCTTCCGGCTGGATCCATTCCATCTGCAAAAGGACCAGCTGGTAGTCAGCTGATTCTCAAGCTGGAGAGTGTCCCGTCCAGTCAGAACAGCGGACTCATACCGCATATGACTCAGACAGGCATAGCCTTCTCGTGGAATTTATCTGTCAAGCAGAGCGGACAGGATGAGAAGGATATGACGATAGTTTCAACGCTTATGTCCCCTGCAGTATGGACGTGGAAGCTGACAACAAAACAGATGGCAGCCATCGATCCGGATTATGCCGGAGTATATCAAGTGGTGAATGGCAAGCTCACATATGTCGGCGGGGACTTGAAGGAAAGCAGCATCTCTTTCCGCAGTAACCTTCCCGGAACATACGAGCTGCTGGAATGGCGTCCGGTGTTTGCGGATATGAATGGAAGTTGGGCGAAGGAAGTCGTTCAGAAGCTGGCCGCGAAGCACCTGATTCAAGGTGTAGAACTAAATCGTTATGCACCTGCTGAACATGTGACTCGTGCAGATTTTGCAGTGCTGGCGATGAGAGTGCTGGGACAGGATGCCGACAAGTCGGCCTACAATTTCAACGACGTTGCGCCGGAGGCCTATTATGCCGATGAGGTTGGACAGGCAGCAGCACTTGGATTGATCCAGGGATTTGACGGCAGCTTCCGTCCGAAGGAATCGATAACCCGCGAAGAAGCGGCCGTGCTGTTGAACCGGCTGATCGAGAAGCTGGAAATCAGCGAACCTGCGTTGATGGAAAGTGTATCGTTTAAGGATCAGCGTGACATCTCCCCTTGGGCTGTGGATGACGTTACAAAACTGCAGCAGATGGGTATCCTGCAAGGGAAAGGCCGAAAACAATTTGAGCCTGAGGCGGCAGTGACACGTGCCGAGCTGGCCAAGATGATGTTTGAGGTGCTTCAACTGAAATAAAGCTGTTTTAACACACTATGCGTGCCTTTAGGGGCACGCATTTTTTTATTTTTGTACATATTGGAGTAACTTTTCTCAGGCTCCAGCCGTTAAATTTGGTAAGGTCCGGTATTAAGGGAGGAATTGGAAGTGCAGATGTTAAATAAGAATAGAACCAGGTGGGTGCAGATAACCGTTATTCTGTTGATATTTTGGGTTCTGACCGGTTGTGAGTCCGTGGGTGATTCAGTCCCTGAGCAGGACGAGTCTACTTCTATTCAAGCAGTTTATTTAGCACCTAAATCCGGAGCACTGCTGAAGAAGCAGGATTTGGAATCACATCCTGAAATCTTGAAAGTACACAGCTTTAATGACCTGAAGAGCAAAGTGTCCACAGCAGAGACCGAAATTTGGATTGATTCTAGGATGGTGAAGGACGTAGATACCAACTGGCTGAATGAAGGAGAACAGCAATTTTCTCCATTAGTGCTGATCGGTTATCATGACCCGCTGTACGCCCTCAGAGAAGCGCTGACTGGATTCGGCATCGAAGGCCCGGCAGTGGAATGGGATCATGATCAAGTCCAGGGTGGATTCAGCGTCTGGATTCTTCGGGATAAGGATGAAGGTAATAGACGGGCCTCTTTGGATGGGACAGATACAGAGATTAGCATTCAAAATATTCAATCCCTGATCCAGAAACTGCAGAAGGAAGAGGAGGCGTTAAATAGTGCAGATGCAGATTAAGTATTCAGAAGACAAGGATCAGCAGGCAAGGGACGTGGCAGAAGTTTTCAAAAACTCGGGAATCAAAAGACCTTATGAGGATATTCATCGTATACAGAGAATGATTGATCAGTCCGATGTACTGATCACAGCATGGGCAGAGGGGAGAATGGTGGGTGTGGCCCGGGGATTAACCGACTATGCCTACTGCTGCTATCTGTCGGATCTGGCGGTTGATAAGAAGTACCAGAAACACGGCATAGGCAAGGAACTGATTGCCCGGGTTCAACACGCTATCGGAGAGGAGTGCTCCCTGGTACTCTTATCAGCTCCGGGAGCGGTAGACTATTATCCTCGGGTCGGCTTTACCAAATCCGACAAGGCATATGTTATCCCTAGGAAGAAGTAATATCTGGATAAGAATAAGCCATCGTATTAGCGAATTGCAATACACAAAACAAGCAGGCGATTAATCCTCTGCTGGTTTTGTGTATTTGAGTATGCTTATAGCTGCAGCCGTTCTCCCTTGAGTGAGTAAACTTTTGGATCGCAGCAATATATTTTGAGTGAAAGAAGAAAGGAGACGTGTAAGTCCCAATTAAACATTGACTTTGCTCCGTCTTAGGATTAAATTATGTAGACCGATTGTTATAATTTCACGCAAAAGAAATGAAGGAGGGATTTCGCTGTCTGCCAAATCGAATACAAAAGATGTCATCATCAACACGGCAGCCAGGCTGTTTTTTTCACAGGGGTATCATGCCACTGGACTGAATCAGATTGTTCAAGAGAGTAAGGCGCCTAAGGGATCTTTGTATCATTATTTTCCTGGTGGCAAAGAGGAATTGGCACTTGTCTGCATTGAACTTGCGAATGTGCAGATTTTGCAGGCGTTTCAGTGTACGTTCGATAAACATGACAATACAGGCGATGCGATCCGTCAATTCATTGTGGATTTGGCCTCAGAAGCAGAGGCGGCCGGATTCACGGGATTCCTGCCATTCAGCTTCTGGGCTGCTGTCGAAACCTCCTGTATCAGTCTGGAGCTGCGGACAGCCTGCCAGCGGGTGTTCTCGAACTGGCAGGATGCTATTAAGCAGCAGCTTGTCGTTGAGGGTGTACCTCTCACGGTGGCAGCTGAGACGGCACTGCTGGTCATTTCTTTAATGGAGGGCGCGCTTATTATCAGCTTGACGAATCAGAGCAAGGAGCCTTTGCTGACAGCTGCTGATTATTTGTCGGTTGTCATTAAACAGAGTTTAGGAGGAAAGTAACGTGGAAGCTACCATACCGGCTGGTCCAGGTAATGACCAGCAAGAACAACAAATATATAAGGCGGTGCCGATTTTATTCGCCATGCTGCTCAGCGGATTTATCGGGCTGTTCAGTGAGACGGCGCTGAATGTCGCACTAACCCCGCTGATGGGCTTGCTTGAGGTAGGTCCGACAACCATTCAATGGTTAACCACCGGTTATCTGCTGGTGCTGGGGGTTCTCGTGCCGGTTTCCGGCCTGCTGCTGCAGTGGTTTACAACCCGGCAGCTGTTTGTCACATCCCTGTTATTCTCGATCGCAGGCACACTGGTCGCTGCGCTTGCGCCAAGCTTTGAGATGCTGCTGGCGGCCCGCGTGCTTCAGGCAGTGGGTACAGCTCTGCTGCTGCCTTTAATGTTCAATACTATACTGGTGATCTTCCCGATTGAGAAACGTGGAGCGGCTATGGGACTGATCGGTTTGGTCATCATGTTCGCTCCTGCGAGTGGTCCAACCATCTCGGGTTTGATTTTGGCTAACCTGAGCTGGCACTGGATTTTCTGGATTTCTCTGCCGTTCTTTATCATATCGCTGGTCTGCGGCCTGCTGTTTCTGCCCAACATCTCCAGGCTGACCAAGCCGAGAATCGATCTATTGTCGATCGCCTTATCCACATTAGGCTTCGGGGGCATTGTGTATGGATTCAGCAGTGCTGGCGGTCATGGAGAGGGTGCGGGAGGCTGGAGCAGTCCGGTGGTCATCATCACCCTTGCGGTTGGCATTGTGTCACTGCTCATTTTCGCTATTCGTCAATTGAGGATGGACCAGCCTGTTATGGATCTTCGGACCTTCAAGTATCCGATGTTCACTATCGGGCTGCTGCTCATTTTTATCTGCATGATGATGCTGCTCTCATCCATGCTGATCCTGCCGATGTATTTGCAGCAGGGACTTGCCATTACCGCCCTCACAGCCGGTCTTGTGCTGCTTCCGGGCAGTCTCCTGAACGGGTTGTTGTCCCCGGTCATGGGACGCTTGTTTGATAAGTTCGGTCCAAGATGGCTTGTCATTTCGGGCATGGTCATCGTGTCGGCAGTACTGTTTCTGTATACCCGTATCGAACCATCTACACCGCTCTGGCAGCTCGTTACGATGCACATCTTTATGATGATTGCCATCTCGATGATTATGATGCCTGCTCAGACGAACGGCCTGAATCAGCTGCCGCGGGAGTATTACCCTCACGGAACAGCCATTATGAATACTCTGCAGCAGGTAGCCGGCGCGATTGGTACAGCACTTGCCGTGAGCATTTTGAGTGCAGGACAATCAAGGTATCTCAGCACAGCTGCCAATCCGGAAAGCGGTGAAACACAGCTGGCTGCGTTTACATCGGGCGTCCAGCATGCTTTTATATTCGCCTTGATTCTTGCCTTGATCGGTCTGGTCTGTGCTTTGTTTATCAAGCGAGTACAGGTTGCGAATCAGTCTAATCCGCAGGGTCCTGTTCATTAAGAACAACAGCCCTGCAGCCAGCGCACAGCGGACGGCTCTCCGGTAAGGAGCAGCTGCCCGACCTGTGCGTTTTGTTGTTTCAGCATCTTTTTGGTAACTTTTGTTCTTTCTAAGCGTCTTTAATATAATGGAAGCGGGAGAAAGGAGTTATAATATGGCCGTCAAAATATGTCCTTCCTGCGGAGAAGGGAACAAGGAACATGCCGTCATCTGCATCGTCTGCGGCACATCGCTAAAGCAAGCCTCACTTCAAGGCACGCTTAATGCGGATAAGGAGATGGACACATCTCTTTACGGTTCTCGTAGAACCTCTAAGGTGTGCAGCCACTGCCGGGAGCCGCTGGAAGAAGGGGCAATGAAGTGCAAATACTGTGGAACCTTGGCGTCGAGAGCAGCTGGCCGTGAATCTCATAACCATCATATTGAGGTACTTCCTCCTGTACCGGATAACACAGCGATGACGCTGATCATGATCTCAACAATATTAATACCGATCACCGGACTGATCATTGGCGGAGTTGCCTCCTTTAACGATGACCAGGATAAGCGGGATAGCGGGAAAATGCTGCTGTTTCTAGGGTTAGCGATCCTGGTTATTCAGATTATATTGTTTTTTATTTTTACATAAGGGTGGTCTCAATCAATCATGAAAAAAGCAGTGCTTGCAGGGGGAACCGGGTTTATCGGATCCTATCTGGAAAATGAATTGTCCCGCTTAGGATACGAAGTTATCATCATCTCCAGACAGAAGCAGCATGTTTCCTGGCAGGATCGTGATAACATCATCCAAGCGCTTGAAGGTGCGGAAATGCTTATCAATCTGGCGGGTAAATCGGTGAACTGCCGATATAATGAGAGGAATAAACAGGAGATTTTCGATTCCCGCACGGAGACGACTCAGATTTTAGGCGAAGCCGTTCTGGCTTGTGCGAAGCCTCCAGTCTTGTGGCTCAACTCCAGTACAGCAACCATTTATCGGCATGCACAAGACCGGCCCATGACGGAACAGTCGGGTGAGATCGGCTCAGGCTTTAGTGTGGAAGTGGCGAAGAAATGGGAAGAGACCTTCTTTCAATTCCAGCTGCCGTACACCAGGCAGGCCGCGCTCCGGATATCCATCGTCCTGGGTCCCGGAGGGGGTGTCATGACCCCCATGCAGAATCTGGTGCGGTTTGGCCTGGGCGGACATCAAGGCCCGGGAGACCAGATGTTCAGCTGGATTCACATTGAAGATGTACTGGGCATCATTCTGTTTCTCCGTGATCGGGAGGATCTGAGCGGTGTATTCAACTGTGCTTCTCCACAGCCGGTGACCAACCGTGAGCTGATGGCCCAGCTGCGCAGCATTCTGCACAGGCCGGTTGGCCTTCCTTCGCCGAAATGGATGCTGGAAATGGGAGCCGTCTTTATTAAAACTGAGACAGAGCTTGTGCTGAAGAGCCGCTGGGTTATTCCTGAACGCCTGCAGCAGGAAGGATACCATTTCAAGCATGATAAACTTCGCGAAGCCTTGCAGCATATTGTACAGGCGGATCGCAGCAGGTAACATCTTAAAGGTACAACCACATCCAGGAATGACGACAATAGGAGGCGTTTGCATTGAATGACAAGACCCCAATGCATACAAGTGAAGAATTGGTTATTTATAATAAGAGCGGTAAATTGATTTTGTTTGCACTTCTTTTCGTCCTTGCGGGAGTGGCTATGATGTATTCCGGCATGTCAGAAGAAGAATCCTCTATGATAATTACAATTATCGGTGCAGTAACAATTCTTTTTTTCGGACTGTGTCTGATTTATCTTATCGCACGAGCTGTAAACCGAAAGCCAGCTTTAATCATTAACGAAGAAGGTATTACGGATCATTCATCGTATGTGGAAGGCGGTCTGATTCGTTGGCATGAGATTGAGGATGTCACACTGTATGAGATGATGAACCAGCGGATGATCGGGATCAAGCTGCTTAACCCGGATGCTTTTTTATCACAGCAAAAGGGGTTTAAGAAGCTGTTGATGCGTGCCAACAAAGGCATGGTATCGGCAGAGGTTAATATTTCAGGGTCAGCCATTTCTGAGAACCTGGACAAAGTGTATCTGATCATCCTGAAAAGGTGGAAAACCGCCAAACCCATGAAACCCGATTCAAGTTCATAAGACAGAACAAAGAGATTCCTTAATGGAGTCTCTTTTTCTTGATTCTGCTAGAAAATGTGCGTTCTTCGAGTGTCTTCTGCCTGCTCGTCAGCAAACCTGCAGGAATATACTATTTTATTCAAAAGATTTGTGAGAATTGCTGCTGGACCAGGAGGGAGCGTGAATATGGTGAAAGTGCTGCTGGTCACTTATTTTCAAATTCCATTTGTTGGCGGTTTGTGGAGGTATATGCAGCAGGTGAAATACGGATTGGAGCAAGCCGGTCACGAAGTGGATATCATAGGGGACGGACTGGATGCGTTTCATCAGATTGGACAGGATGACCGGATTGCCAAGACACATTTTAAAAAGCTGCTGGATCTTAAACTGAACGCTCGATCTGCCCCAGGCCTTGTCGGGAACGATTGGGTGAAATATGCAGAGTGGGAGCGGTACTGTCTGGAGCTGACACTGGCTTCGCATCATTTGGAGCAGTATGACGTGATTCATGCCCAGGATGTACTTGCAGCAGCAGCCGTACGAAGAGTAAAGCCTGCACATATTCCGCTGATCACCAGTATTCATGCCTCAGCTGCACTGACCGTGCTGGACACGCTGCGTCACAATCCCTCCTATCCGATCCCTCTTCAGTCACCCGTCTGGAAGTACTACAGGGCAATGGAGCGGATCGGCGGTTCTGTCAGTGATAAGGTGCTGCTTGCCTCTCACTGGTTGAAAGGGATCATGACAGAGCAGTTTCAGCTTCAGGCCCATCAGATCCGTCTGATTCCATATGCTATGAATATTCAGGAGTTCGAGGAGAATATGAAAAAAAGCGGCGGACTCATCCCGAATAAACAATCCAGAAAAGTCATCATCAGCACCTCCCGATTAAGCCCGGAAAAAGGAATGGATGTGCTGTTGAAGGCACTTGGCCGTCTTCAACAGGAACGCCAGGACTGGGAGTGCTGGATCGTGGGCGATGGAGACAAAAAGGCGGAATATATCCGTCAGTGCCGAAAGCTGGGATTACGCGGAAACGTGCGCTTTCTCGGTACCCGGAATGATGTGGCATATCTGCTTGCACAGGCTGATATTTTTGTCATGCCAAGCCTGATGGAGACCCTTTCGTATTCCGTCATGGAAGCCCAGACCGCAGGGCTGGCCATCGCTTCATCGAGCGCAGGAGGGTTAAGTGAGGCCATTCGGCATCAGCGGGACGGCCTGCTCTCACCACCCGGCAGCGATGAAGCATTGTGCCAAAACCTGAACCTGCTGCTTCGGGATGACCGGCTGAGGGAGAAGCTGGGGCGTCGTGCCAAGAAGTTTGCACTGAAGAACCGTTCGCTGGATGGGATGATGGCTGCTTTGATTCAGGTTTATACAAAAGCGATCTCGCAGAAGCAGCATGGAACCGCCGGATCTGAAACGCCGCGCAAGCAGAAGTCAGTGAGAGGCCTGCGCATTTCAGCAGATCATTATAACAGCTTGTTTGTGAAGCCATTGTTTCATCCTGATCAGCATGTGAATCGTGAAGTTTGGGACCGGGCTGTCTTGAAACTGCCTCCTGGATACAAGCTGCCGGATATGAGAGTGATTCAGGAGATGAGAAGAGACTAGGGAAGCCGATCATTTTTTTCAAAGAAAGAAGGGGCACACGGTATGGGGACTTCCAACTGGCAGAATATTTCGTTTTGTGTAGAACAAATCCGAATGATCTCACCGAACCGGGTACTGGATATTGGTGTAGGCTTCGGACGATGGGGGATGCTGTGCCGTGAGTTTTTGGAGGTATGGAACGGACGTGTCTTTCGCAAACAGTGGCGTGTCCGGATTGAAGGGGTAGAGATTTTCCCGAAAAATGTGGACCCGTACCATGCTTATTTTTATAACCAGATTCATATTGGAGATGCCTATGATTTCGTGCACGCTGCGGACCCGCAGCAGTATGATCTCATTATACTAGGGGACGTGCTGGAGCACTTTGATAAAGTCAGGGCAGTTTCATTATTGAACGCCTGCTTGATGAAAGGGAGATTCGTCATGCTGAATATTCCAATCGGAAGCAACTGGCCGCAGGGAACGGTATACGGGAATGCACATGAAACACACCGGAGCACATGGACCACACAGGAGCTGGATCAGTATCCAGTGAAAGCAAAGCAGCATTTCAAAGACTATATAAACCGTGATTTCTCCACCTATGTGTATTCAAGATATTAACATGCTGGAGGCATGATTATGAGTGGATACGTAAGAGCAGAAGTGCCGGTTGAACTATTATTTACTGAAAAAATAGGTGAAGGCCGAAAGTGTGAGATCCCTCATTATACCGATACATGGTATGAGCATCACCTGCGTACAGCAGACCAGCCGATCATGAAGCTGCACAGTCATAAACAGCTGTTCCGCTATTTCTCCGGATATAGCGAATATCCCACGGAATATCTGGAATGGTATCGCACGATTTATAATACTAGAGGATTAAAGCCGCCAATGAAGGATCGTGAGGTGATTCAGCACAGAGCAGAACATTTCAAACTCATGACTTCATCACTGGAAGCCGGGGGCGGATACTTTCAATATGAGCCGCCCATCGTGACGTACAATCGGAACGGCGGTTATTTTAACCTGAATGACGGACATCATCGCGTTGTCTTTTTATATTTGCAGGGCCGTAGGATAATTCGTGTGAAAATGACGAGGGAAGACTATACCCACTGGATTCATTCTGATGTCATCCCGAACGTATCCGCTGCATTCCGGAAACATAACCGTAAGCTGCTGTATACACCAATTCTGCATCCGGCTTTTTATCATATGCCCAGTGAGCGGGATGGCAGCTACCCGACCCGGCTGGATTTGATGATGGATGGCATGCGAGACCTATCGTTAAGAGGCAAAAGGGTATTGGATATTGGCTGTAATACAGGCTATTTTGCTCGTCATTTTGCAAGAGAAGGAGCCGAGGTCACCGGATTGGAGCCGATGACAGAGCATGTAGACCTGGCCGTACAGCTGAATGTGCTGGAGCGGGTGAATTTTAATCTGCTGCCCGAGCGATTGGAGAGGACCTTGAATTTACAAACCTATGATATCGGTATCCTGCTTACGGTGTTCTATCATGTTATGAATGACATCCATATCAGGGATGTCTTTCTTTCCCGAATCGATCAGTGTATCAGTCATATGCTGATTTGGGAATCCGGAAGTCATCCGGAACACGAGAAGACTCTCATTATGGGGCACACAGGGTTCAAACATTATGTGAAGCTGGCTCAAACTTCGGGAACGGGTAAAACCAGAGAGCTGGGTTATTTTCTGAAGCCATGATCAGAGGGGTACAAAAAGTAAAAAGCATTGGAGCCGCTTGTCAACACAAGACGTTCCAATGCTTTTATTTGAATCAAGATGTAAATGAAATTTCTTTACCTTGCTCGGAAGAGTCATAGATAGCCTGAATCATTTTGGCAGAAACAATAACCGTATCGATATGCGATGGCAGTTTCTCGCCTGTCCGGATGCTGTTCAGGAACGCATCGATTTCCGACTGGAACTGATCCTGCTTATTAAACTTGGGCGTGCTCTCCATAAGTGCGCCGTTCTTGGCGCCGAAGAGCTTGAAGTCGCCGCCGTAGTTCAGGCGAATGCCTGCCTTGTCGCCCAGAAAGTCGATATACATTTCTTCTTCACCAATGTTTTGCGCCCAGGAGCCGTTCATGGAGATGGTAGGCCCCTCTGTGCGGATCAGTGCGGTCACAAAATCATCGACATCATATGTACCTTCAAATTTCGGCGGCCCTGCCCACATGTTCATATAAGCATATTCTTTCATATCCCGGCCCAGCTTGGAGTAGGCCTGAGCAGTAACGGTTTTCGGTTTAGGGTCACCTGAACAGTACATAACGATGTCCAGATAATGAATGCCCCAGTCAATCATCACACCGCCGCCAGATATTGCACGTGTTGTGAACGCTCCGCCCAGACCCGGAATGGAACGGTGGGCACGGAAGCTGGCATAAATATGATACAGTTCACCCAGCTCGCCATCTTCAATCATGTTCTTGATAATATTGACCGCTGTGTTGAAGCGGTTGACGACACCAATAAGAAGTATTTTCCCGGTTTCCTGGGCCACTTTTTGCATTTCCAGCGCTTCCTCGTATGTGCGGGCAGCCGGTTTTTCGCACAGGACATGCTTACCTGCTTTTAGAAATTCAATTGAAACCGATGCATGAACATGGTTTGGCGTGCACACGGATACAGCATCAAGATCCGGATCATCCAGAATATCCTTGTAATTCTGAACCGCGGTTCCGCAGCCATGTTCTTTCACAAGCTCTTCAGCAAGAGCCAGATTAAAGTCGCAAAAATATTTTATTTCCGCTCCCGGGCTTTTTAAATATGCGGGGATATGAGCTGCTTTCGCTATTCCGCCGCATCCGATAATGGCAATTTTCAACGTTTCTTTCATGTGATCCCTCCTGATTGCATGTGCGTTTCTACCTATATTACAACACTCACAGGTTAAAATTACAATTTCAATCCTGTAATCATGATGTCATACCTTATAAAAGATGAATTGACGGCGTTTGCAGCAGCCGTTAAGATGTGGATGCGCGGGACCAGTGATATGCTGGATACAATCAAGAAGCGGGGCCCGTCGTCCGTCCCATGATATTACATGTGTTCATCATATTTCAATTCTGCAGTACACAATGGTACATGCCCATGATAAAATCACAGTAACACCAGAGCTTCACAGTACCATTTTATTTTAAATTGGCTTTTTGATAGTGACCGGGTACTGGGATCTCTTCCTTATACATATGAGAATGTTCCACTGCCGTCTGGGGGGCCTTGTGCGATCGTGTCGGGCTGGACCGTCGCTGAAATTGCTTCCGGGTTAATGATGGGATTATTGAAAGACAAACTGGCTGGCTTTCATCAAGTAACCGAGAGAGCCTGAAAAGGAGCAGAAGCATGCCATTAGTAGATATGCCGTTAGATAAACTGAAAGAGTACCAGGGGATAAACCCGAAGCCGGCAGATTTTGATGCCTTTTGGGATGCTGCGCTGAAAGAGCTGGATGGGGTAGATCCGCAAGCCCGTTTTGTCAAAAACGGACCCAAGCTCCCGCACGCGGAATGTTATGACTTGTATTTTAAAAGCGTTCGGGGTGCCGAAATCCATGCGAAGTATGTGAAGCCGTCGAACATCTCTAATCCGGTTCCAGCTGTACTTCAGTTTCACGGATATACCGGCGGATCCGGTGATTGGTCCGAAAAGCTGACCTTTGTCTCTCAAGGCTTCGCCGTGGCTGCGATGGATTGCCGCGGACAAGGAGGACTTTCGGAAGACACCGGCGGCGTGAAAGGGACGACATATCAGGGACATATCATCCGGGGCCTTGATGACAGTCCGGAACAACTGCTGTTCCGCCATATTTTCCTGGACACGGTCCAGTTGGCGAGAGTGATCATGAGTCTGCCGGAAATCGACGAAGCCCGTGTCGTATCCAGCGGGGGTTCCCAAGGCGGAGCGCTGTCGCTTGCCTGTGCTGCCCTGGAGCCGCGGATTGTCAAGACGGTTTCCGTATTTCCGTTTCTGTGTGATTACAGACGGGTATGGGAGATGGATTTGGCAAAAGGCGCCTATCAGGAGCTGCAAACCTTCTTCCGTCATTTCGATCCACGTCATGAAAGGGAAGATGAGATCTTTTATCGCCTCGGTTATATTGATGTACAGCATTTGGCACCAAGAATTCAAGCTGAGGTGCTGATGGGCAGCGGATTGATGGACACCATATGTCCGCCATCGACTCAATTTGCTGCCTATAACAAGATCAAAACCGCCAAACAGGTGAAGATATATCCGGATTTTGGTCATGAAGGACTGCCGGGGTTCAATGATATTGCCATGGAATTTTTACTGGATATTTAAACTGTAATCAGGGAGGTCAGTGACATGGAGATCTTGCAAGAGTCAGGAAAAACGCTGCTGCATATCCGCAGTCACTTCCAGGGTCTCACCAAGACAGAGCAAAAAGCGGCCAAATATATTATGGAGCACGCACCGGAGGTCATCTACCTGTCGGTAACCGAGCTTGCCAGCCGGGCCGATGTCGGGGAAACAACGGTACTGAGGCTGTGCCGCAAGCTGAAGTTTCAAGGTTTTCAGGATTTCAAACTGTCTCTGGCCCAGGATCTGGTTCAGCCGATGGATTATTTGCACACCGAGATTACCGATCAGGATGATGCAGCCTCACTGACTCAAAAGCTGATCACGTCGCATATCCATACCCTGGAACAGACCCGGGAACTTTTAAACCCGGAGGAACTGGGGAAAGCGGTGGACATTTTGTATGAAGCCGCAGATATTCAGTTCTTCGGAGTCGGATCTTCCGGGCTGACCGCTGTCCAGGCGGCTCAGAGCTTCCTACGGATCGGTAAGCGGAGTGGAGCGGGGACTGATACGCACTTTCAGGCTGTGGAAGCAGCGCTGATGACCGGACAATCGGTCGCGGTAGGAATTTCTATATCGGGCAGCACCAAGGACACGAACGATAATTTAATGCTTGCCAAAAGAGCAGGGGCCCGCATCATTGCCGTTACGAGCAATGCCCGCTCACCGATCACCAAGATCGCAGACATCGTCCTGTTGATGGTCGCAAGGGAGAACCCGCTGCAGAGCAGCTCGCTGTCAGCCAAGATTTCTCAGCTCTCAATTATCGACCTGTTGAATGCCGGCGTATCTTTACGGATGAAGGATCAGGCTTTGAAATACAAGGAGCTTACCGCGAAAGCAACGTCGGATAAATTATACTGAAAGTTTAAGGCCCGGCTGAACGCCGGGCCTTTCCTATGGAGGCAGACTTTTTATACACCGGCAGGTAAAGCGATTAAACGATACTCATACGGTTTTACCACAAGATTGCCTGCTGATATCGATACTCCGGTAAGTTTATCCGTTCCGTTCATTGGTAGGGTGACGCTTCCACCCTGACCATTCATATTGATGATCACCCACAGATCTTCATGATGAGATTTCCGGGGAATGACAATGGTGCCTTGGGTAAAGGGAAGCAGCCGCTTTACATTGGCTTCTTGTCCGTAATGAATCAGTATCTGTTCCAGCATTTCGCTTCCTTCTTCTTCAGCCGGCATCGATCCCAGCAGGACAAGCTTACCCAGCCCCCGTCTGTATTCCGTCAGGAAGGACATGCCGGGTGAAGGACCGCCGAGCAGTGTCCCCATACTGACAGCTTCAACCGGTTTAAACACGGTGCTCCACAGAGACAAGGGAGCTGTTACCCCGAATGCTTCACCCAGGGTGCCCGTTCCGTCCATATCGTAGGTGAATATGGTTTCCGCACCGGTGAATTTCTCTAAATCCCCCAAGCCCGCGTTAGTTGGCACTGTATGTTCTTCTGTTCTTACCGCAGTCATCGGTCCGACAATCCAGATTCCCCCGTTGTCGACAAACGCCAGAGCCTGATTCATATAATCCGAAGATAAATGCGGGACGAATGGAGTCCACAACAGCTTATATCCCGCCATTGATGCACCTTCTGGAATCAGATCCCGGTGCATGCCAGTTTGCAGCATGACGTCGTATACGAGGCTCACTAATCCCCGGTGGCGCAGCTTCCCATGAGACTCTGTCGTTAGAAAGGCTTTAGCTCGATCGGAATAGGTGATTGCAGCTTCAGCACGTACAGGCCGGCTGTTCAGGATAGCGGATTCAATGGATTTCCTGGCCGCTTCTGCTTCCAGGACATTTTCGTAGCCTATGCCGGGTTTGCCCCAAGCACTGACAATAGAGCCGTGAGGCTGTTCGCAGCCGGACCGCTGCTGCCGCCACAGCCAGTAACAGAATCCTTCGGCTCCTGAAGCATAGGCGGCCACCGCTTCAGCGGCCAGATAGCCGTTAGGATGAGGTGTGCCGCTCCCGGCAATGGAACCTGCGTGCGAAGGACTCGTCTCCATAATCCAGAATGGATGGTCTGGTTTGAAATTTCTGAACAGATCACAGTTCAGCATATATGCACTGTAGTGGGCTGCGCTGGCGTACGTATCATAAGATGCGAAATCTAGGGACCGGAACAGCCTCTCGTTATCAACGTGAAAAGCCATGCTGCTGTTATGGGTTACCGGCACGGGGGAAGATCGGCGGATGATAGCTGCTTGTTCCTCAGCGAACTCTGCAATCTTTTCCATGGAGAACAATTGGTACATGGTTTGCAGGGAGGAGTTGTGCAGGAAGGGAGTAGGGCCAGGCTGAGGGACCTGTCTGAAATCTTGATAAGATTGGCTCCAGACGCGGGTACCCCAGCATTCATTCAGGTGCTCCACTTGACCGTACCGCTGTTCCAGCCATTCATGCCACAGATCCCGGCAGACATCACACATGCATGCAGATACGTGAGCCTT
Organism: Paenibacillus lemnae; assembly: GCF_012933385.1. Taxonomy (GTDB): domain Bacteria; phylum Bacillota; class Bacilli; order Paenibacillales; family Paenibacillaceae; genus Paenibacillus_AQ; species Paenibacillus_AQ lemnae. The sequence goes on along the minus strand of NZ_JABBPN010000010.1, from coordinate 92,855 downwards.
GAACTCATTGTCGAGCTGCCAGGCTATAAGGCCCGGGAGCTGCCCGAGTTCCTGTGCCAGCCGATCAGTAATAATGGACGCTTTCTCCCGGAAATATGGATGATTCGTGCAAGCATGCTGGCGTGATCCATGACCTAACCGGGTTCCTTCTGTGTTAACAAACAGACGCTCTGGGTGACCGTGTGAATACCATACCGGCGGTGTAGCAGTAGGGGTGCACATAATCGTTTCAATGCCCGCTTCATGAAGCTGTCCAATTACTTGCACCAGCAGTCCCAGCTCAATATGTCCCTCCTGCGGCTCCACAGTGGACCATAAAAATTCACCAATCCGGACCACGTTAATCCCAATCTCTTCCATCCATGAAATATCATTGCTCACAACTTCTGCGCTCCATAGTTCAGGGTAAAAGGCCGTGCCATGATATAGTTTTTTTAACATCCATGTTCACTCCATCTTTATGGGATGATAACCATCTATCTTTATCCCATCATACGGAACGAGGGCTTAAGTTCAATCAGACTTTATTGCAGCTGAATCACCAAGGATTTCACTTTTTTGCCAGCTTTGCACTTTCTAGAAATATGCTTGTATAGTCCCTGTTCTGTATCTTCAAAAATGTCTCATTGCCGAAAATGAAAGCGCTATATCATAATTATCCCAATCGCACTCACAGTGACGAAAGACAGATGGAGGTGGAGAACCTATGGGACAGATTTCAGCCCAGAATCATATTCCGCATATATCAAAAAAGACGCCTTGGCGTTCAAGTATCATGAACAGGCTGCGCAGGGACAAATGGCTGTATCTGTTATTGCTGCCTGGACTGCTTTACTTTGTCGTCTTCAAGTATTTTCCGATGTGGGGAATACTGCTTGCTTTTCAGAATTACCAGCCGTTCACAGGTTTTTGGAAAAGTGAGTGGGTTGGCTTGGAGCATTTTCGTCTCTTTTTCGAGAATCCAGAGTTTTATATGCTGCTGCGCAACACGCTGCTGCTGTCGTTCTATAATCTCATATTCTTTTTTCCAGCGCCGATCATCTTTGCGCTTTTATTAAACGAAGTCCGTCAGGTCTTTTTCAAACGCACAATCCAAACCATGATTTATGTTCCGCATTTTATTTCCATGGTCATTGTGGCGAGCTTGACCTACGTATTCCTTACCACGGAAGGAGGAACGGTCAATGAGCTGATTTTTCAATATACGGGTGACAAAATTCAATTCCTGTCTGATCCATCATGGTTTCGGCCTATCATTATTCTTCAGACGATATGGAAGGAATGCGGTTGGGGAACGATCATCTTTCTGGCCGCGCTGGCTGCTGTGGATGTGGAACAGTATGAAGCGGCAACCATTGACGGAGCGAACCGCTGGAGACAGACCTGGCATATTACACTTCCGGCCATTCGCAGCACCATCGTCATTCTTCTGATCCTGCGGATGGGCAGTGTGCTGGACAACGGATTTGAACAGATTTATTTGATGCTGAATCCGCTAAATCGTTCCGTGGGAGAGGTCTTCGATACATATGTCTACGCGATGGGTATTACGCAGGGTGCTTTCAGCTATAGTACAGCTGTTGGCCTGTTCAAATCAGTTGTAGGGGTTATTCTAGTCCTCGGAGCTAACTGGCTGGCAAAAAGATTCGGTCAATCCGGACTTTACTAATGAAGGAAAGGGGATGCGATTCATGGCCAAAACATATAGAACACCGGCCGGTATGACCTTCGATACAATAAACTATATTGTGCTTACATTATTCGGACTGGCTGCCGTGCTGCCATTCGTCTATGTCATCGCAGGTTCTTTTGCCTCGGATGCGGAACTGACCTCCAGAGCAGTGTTCTTTATTCCAAAATCATTCACATTAAATGCCTATGAATTTATCTTTTCAACAGACACGATTGTGAGAAGTATCGGCATTTCCCTTTATGTGACGGTGATCGGTACATTGGTCAATCTGTTTTTCACGCTCACGATGGCTTATGCTTTAGCCAAAAGAGGATTGTACGGCCGAAATCTCGTACTGAATCTCGTCATTTTCTCCATGCTGTTTGGTGGGGGGATGATTCCGACCTATCTGGTTGTCAAAGAACTTCATCTTCTGGATTCGCTCTGGGCGCTCATGCTTCCCGGCGCGATCAGCGCATTCAACCTGATTATTGTCAAAAACTTCTTTCAAGAAATTCCTATTGAGATCGAAGAAGCTGGCCGAATAGACGGCTGTTCAGAAATAGGCCTGCTTGGCCGGATTGTACTGCCGCTGTCTATGCCAGTCATTGCTACCTTCACATTGTTCTACGCGGTCGGACACTGGAATGATTTCTTTGCCTCACTACTGTATATCAACAATCCTGAGAAATGGCCGCTGCAGGTGATGCTGCGCCAGATTGTTCTGCTGTCCCAGGCAGCAGCGGGGGATTTGAACTCCATGGATCCCAATTTTGTTAAGCCGCCGGATCAATCGATTAAAATGGCGGTCATCGTGGTAGGAACCATTCCGATTTTATGCGTGTACCCGTTCCTTCAAAAGCATTTTGCCAAAGGCGTCCTGCTGGGATCGGTTAAAGGGTAAACGTCCGATTTTGGAAAAGCGCATTCCTGGTGTATCCTCGCCGCGGTCAGCTTACATATCAGATATTTCATCTCTTTCATCGAACGCGTGCGGTTATGCAATAAGCTTGAACAATTTAAAAGGAGGCATATTGAATGAAGAGAAAAACAAAGAAAGTCAAACGCATGTCCACGTTAGTTATTCTGAGCACGATCTGTGCGATGTCCCTGGCGGGCTGCTCTTCCGGCAGCAGCGGCGGGGGAGAGAAAGCAGCGACCGAAACACCGGTCTCTCCTCCTGCTGCAGAATCTGCTGGCGGTTCGCAGGAACCTTTGAAGCTGAATATCATGCTGCCGATCTTTAAAACGAATTACCCGAAGGATGACAGCCCTGTCGCGGCCGAACTGGAAAAATTGACGAACACAGATATCCATTTCGAATGGGTACCCAATGCTTCGTATCCGGATAAGTTTAATATCACACTGGCATCCGGAAATCTGCCGAAAATCATCTATGTGCCAGATGCAAAAGGACCCAGCTTTGTTAGTGCCGTGAAATCGGGCGCATTCTGGGATTTGACGGATAAACTGAAAAACTATCCGAACCTCAGCCAGGCTAACGAAGTCATTCTGAACAACTCTTCCATCAACGGCAAGACCTATGGCATCTACCGGGGGCGGGAGCTTGGGCGTAACGGTGTATACTACCGTCAGGATTGGCTTGAAAAGGTCGGACTCTCGCAGCCAAAGACGATTGATGATTTCTACAATATGCTGAAGGCCTTTAAAGAACAGGATCCGGATGGCAACGGTAAAGATGATACCTACGGTCTCGTCATGGTGAAATGGGCGCCAGGATGGGGTTCTGGCTTTGATCAAATCAAGCTGTGGTTCGGTGCTCCAAACACATGGGGAGAGCAGGACGGCAAGCTTGTACCGGACTTCCAGTACGATGAATATTTCGAAACGCTCAAGTTTATGAAGAAACTTTACGATGAAAAACTCGTCAACCAGGACTTTGCTGTAATGGATTCCGCCAAGTGGATTGATCCGATCGCTAATGGGCAGGCCGGTGTAATCATTGACGTCGTGGACGGAGCCGCCCGGGCTGACGATAAAATTAAAGCATCTCTTGCGGAAGCAGGCAAAGAAGATTCAAGGGAGCACTATATGGATGTCTTCGGCGCTGTGACAGGTCCTGATGGACAAATCCATACACTGCCAACTTCCGGTTTTGCCGGTCTACTGGCGATTCCCAAGTCAAGCGTTAAGACAGAAGAGGAACTTGATCGTGTTCTGAAATTCCTTGACCAGCTGAATGAACCGGAACTGCAAACCCTGAATGGTTACGGACTTGAAGGAGCCCATTATACGAAGATCGATGACCAGACACTGGAAAGAAGCACCGATACCGTTCTCCTTGAATCTGAGGTGGAAGGCTTGAATCAAATGATTCCTTATATTCCGGAAACCAGGGGACTTCAGGTTGCCCAGACTCCGCTCCGCTTAAAGCAGACCGAGGTGCAGATCCAAAACCGGGATACGATTGTGGCGAATCCGGCTGAACCATTTATTTCAGAGGTATATTCGCAAAAAGGACAGCAGCTCGGGAACATAATTAACGACGCGCGAATCAAATTTATCTTCGGTCAAATTGATGAGCAGGGCTGGCGTGACGCTATTGAATTGTGGAAGAAATCCGGCGGCGACGATTATGTCAAAGAAATCAATGAGCTGTACAGCGCATCGAAATCATAAACCCTTTGTCGATCCCCAATAAAAAAGAGGCTGTGTGCCTCTTTTTTATGCTGTACTGATTTTTAAACAATGTAATCTGAATTCCTGCTGGCTTTCTCTGATAGTGCCCACTATGATTATTTCAGAAGCAGGGTTTTTTATTCTTCATATTTGAATACGCTTACATAAGTATGGATGCAGAGATGATTCTTTGGCAGCAGACCGGACAAATCTAAGAATATGGTTGGTGAGCTGACGATGAATGGTGGGAAGTCAATGATAGCCCGTTTTTTCAGTGGATCTGGAAGCTTCTATAGAAAAAGCTTGATGATGTTCTTGTTCGTTGCGGGGATACCTGGAATTATTACCGGCATTATCGTTTATTACATGGCGGGAGGAGAACTGGAGAGTGAACTGCTTCAGCTTCACAATAATCAGATTGAGCAGCGTTCGATGAATATGGATAAGCAGTTGTCCAATCTCGAGATGATGCTGGCGCATTGGGCTTTTGATACCCGTTTTGATTACTCTCTCTACGGCCTGGATTTCACACGCGAATTTGAAAAAACGCGGGAAATTACCAATACCCTGCTTGTGATGCAGGGCTCCAACACAATGATTCATAATGTCAGTCTCTATTTGAAGGGGGGCGAGGAGAGCGGGGAGAAGCCAAAGTTATTTTATCCGGAGTATTCCACTGTAAATGACCAAGCTGCCGCAGCTCTCTATGATTCACTGATCGACACTGAAAAAACAACCTACTGGACACAGCTGGCGCTCGATCCAGCGAATCCTGGGAAACGGGAGTTAACGTTTGTTCACCATATTCCAGGGGGGATTCAGCAGCCATTCGGAGCTCTGGTTGTCCGGCTGGACAATGAACAGGTTGCCGAAGCACTGCGGACCATCACACCCTACGAGAATGGCGAAAATTTTCTTATGGACGGGAACAACGGCATGTACATCTCCGCCAATGGACATGCTGCTGATTCACCATTTGTAACAGCAGTCCGTGAGAAAGTCGAGATGGGCAGAAGCGGGAAAGGATCATTTCTTTTCAACTGGAATGACAAAACCTATGCTGTTACCTATGGTAACTTTGCGCGCATCATGGATAACTGGCTGTACGTATCTGCTTCCCCGATTACGAATATTACAGCGCCTGTCATATTGATCTCCAAAGTCATATTAATGGTCAGTTTGATCGCGTTACTGCTTGCGGTGTTTCTTGCATGGTTCGCTTCAAGAAGGATGTATTCGCCAGTCAAACGATTAATGAAGGAGTTGATTCCGGCTGCAGCCTTGTACGGAGCTGAACGTGAGAATGAATTCGCCTTGATTGAGCGTCAGTGCAGACATTTGAGCAGGGAAAGCAGCGAACTGAACGCCAGCCTGCTGGAGCAGCTGCCCTACGTGCGGGAAAGCTTTCTGCATCAGCTGCTGCAGGGTTATTTGTACGCCTATTCAGAGGATGATCTGTGTCAAAGAATGGAGCGTTATACATGGCAGGTGCAGGAAAAGCAGTTTCTCGTGCTTTATGTTCAGTTGACGGGAATTGACAGTTTGGAGGGGAAATTCAAGTTTGGTGATGAAGGCCTTGTCACCTTTGCCTCAGTCAATATGATTGAAGAGTTGGCGAAGGATTACTTTGAGCAGAGCAGCACGATTAATTTTCACGATCTTGGTTCATGTTTGCTCTTGTTTATGCCGCAGGGGCAGTCCACTTCAGAAATGGTCCACCAGTTCAGTGAAGAGCTGGCACAGAAGGTGAACAAGCTGTTAAATATGCGGGTTACATTAGCTGTCAGCCGCGTGATGACCCGTATCAGCGACATTCCGCTTGCTTTTGAGGAAGTCAAGAATGCGGCAAGCTTCCGCAATTATCATAATGATAACCAGTTCATTGAGATGGAGAAGCTGGACTATGATGAAACCTCTGGCCCGCAGTATCCTTTTACGCTGGAACGGGAATTCTTGCAAGCACTTCGGACCGGACAAGAGCAGGATGCCCGGGACCTGCTCAGTGATTTTCAAAAAGCGCTCTCTGTTAAGGGAGCTAAAGCCATTGATGTGCAGCAGGGAATGCTTCATCTCCTGGGAGCGGTTCAGCATACGATGCTGGTTTCAGGCATTCAGCCAAGCCGTTTATTTCAAGGTGCTAATCTATACGAACAGCTTTCACAGATTAAGGAGCCGGCAGCGGTCCGGGACTGGTTTCAAGAGAGGGTGATTACTCCATTCATGAGGGAACTGAGCAGCAGATCGGACTGTCAGGTTAAACGAGTCATTGAACAGTCGATGATCTTTATGCAAAACAACTTTATGCATGACATTTCGCTCGACAACTGCGCGGACCATATCGGAACAAATCCCTTTTTTCTGAGCAAGTCATTCAAACGAGTGACCGGGAAAAATTTCATCGATTATTTAACCGAGCTGCGTGTTGAAAGAGCTAAAGAGCTGCTGCGTGATTCGGAACTGAAGATTAATACAGTAGCCGAACAGGTGGGTTATCAGCACAGCTATTTTAACCGGATATTCAAAAAGCTTGAGGGAATGACGCCTACCCGCTACCGGGAACTCAGCCGAACTGAATGAACATAATAGATCAACAAAAAAGTGCAAGGAGTGAGAAATCGTACAAATCAGCCAAATCTTTCGCTTCCAAGATCGTATTATTGCCTGTAAACCGGACTCTCTTTACACTAAACAACGATCATTCAAATTGGAAGACCAAGAGGAGATGAGATGATGAACAGCACAGAAGTGAAGCTGCATTGGTTAAGTGAAGACCATCCGCCTTCGGCCGGAGTGACATGGGGAATTCCGTGGAAGGAAGGTCAGCTTTCAAGAGAGGATGCCTTATCGCTGATCGCCGGTGCATCAAAAGCAGCCGTCCCGCTTCAGAGCTGGCCGGCTGCCTACTGGCCCGATGGCAGTGTGAAATGGACGGGGCATGCGGCCGCTTTTTTAACGGAACCTCCACAGGACTGCACTTTGATGGTGGGGAAGCGGGATGCCGAACAGTCTGCATCGTTTTCGCCGCTAACGGTACGAGAGACCAATGATGACATTGTCATTGATACAGGTGCAATCTTGCTGCAGATATCCAAAACAGGCAATAGCATCATCTCCAGCATGACCCGTAACGGTGTTACTTTGTGTACCGGCAGTGAACTGATTGCAATCAAGGAAACGGTAAACGAACAGACCGGTTCAACCATCATTCGGGAAGAAAGATATCAATCCCGTATTTCCGAAGTTAAAGTGGAACAGGAAGGACCTGTTCGTGCCGTTGTTAAACTGACTGGCAGCCACCGTGCCGTGGACGTAGACGAAAGCTGGCTGCCATTCTCACTGCGAATGTATGCCTATGCGGGACTGGAGTCCATCCGCATCGTGCACACCTTTGTTTATGACGGCAATGCAGAACATGATTTTGTAAAGGGGCTTGGAATATCATTTCGTATCCCGATGCAGGGCAGACTGTATAACCGTCATGTCCGGTTTGCCGGCGACAGCGGCTTCTTGAGCGAGTCTCCCAAAACACTTCATTCGCGGCGGACCAAAGGGAAATATCTGGAGCTCTTTAAGCGTCAGCTTGATGGAGAAACACTGACGGATGAAGAGATGGACGATGATTATTTCAAGGGCATTCTGGATGATTCGGCGCGCTGGGATCAATTCAAGGTATCACAGCTCTCTGCAGATCATTATAAGATGGCCAAGCGTACGCAGGCCGGCTGCAGCTGGGTTAAAGCTGCCGAAGGCCGCAGAGCACGGGGGGTGGCTTATGTTGGAGGCTCCGGGGGCGGCCTAGTGCTGGGAATGCGTGACTTCTGGCAGAAGCATCCTTCCGGAATGGAAGCGCAGGATATGACTGAGGATGAAGCACAGCTTACAGCCTGGTTCTGGTCTCCGGATGCAGGGGCAATGGATATGCGCCACTATGATACGGAAACTCATGTCGAGTCATCTTATGAAGGTGCAGAAGAGTTTCGTGCAACCGCTTACGGTGTTGGGAATACGAACGAGCTGATGATCTGGTGCCGGGATGCTGCTCCATCATCGCAGGAGCTTGAAGCCTATGCGAGGTACAACGAATCACCTCCTCAGCTCATGTGTGAGCCAGCGTATTTGCGGTCACAAGGTGCTTTTGGCATATGGAGTCTGCCTGACCGTACAACACCTGCCAAAGCCAATGTGGAGGATAAGCTGGACGGAATTATCGCCTTTTATCAAAGAGAGGTGGAGCAGCGAAGATGGTATGGCTTCTGGGATTACGGTGATTTTATGCACAGTTATGACCCGGCGCGTCATGTCTGGAATTATGACCTCGGAGGCTGCGCCTGGCAGAATACAGAGCTGGTGCCGAATATGTGGCTGTGGCTCATGTTTATCCGGACCGGCAGGGAGGATATCTTCCGAATGGCTGAGGCAATGACACGTCACACCAGTGAGGTGGACGTCTATCATCTGGGAGAATATGCGATGCTCGGATCCCGGCATAATGTCGTCCATTGGGGCTGTGGGTGCAAGGAAGCGCGAATAGCCATGGCTGGCCTGCATCGTTACTATTATTATTTAACCGGTGACGAGCGGATCGGAGATATGATGGATGATGAGAAAGATGCTGACTATGCGACGGTCCATTTAGACCCCATGCGGGCATATTTCCCCAAAGATGAACACCCGACTCACATCCGGGTTGGGCCGGATTGGGCCGCATTCAGCTCAAACTGGATGACCCGGTGGGAGCGGCATGAGGATAAGTTTTATCGCGACAAGCTGATGACCGGTATTCAATGTATCAAACAGGCGAACTTTGGTTTAATCTCGGGACCTACATATGGATATGATCCCGAAACCGGTATCTTGAGTTCTATGGGTGACGACAACTGGGGCAGGCATTTAGCACTTTGTATGGGCGCCCCACAGGTGTGGTTTGAGCTGTCGGCTCTGTTGAAGGATCCGCAGTGGGATGAAATGATGGCGGATTTCGGGGTATTCTACAATCTATCCCAAGAAGAGAAGGACCAGATTACAGGCGGAGTCATCCGCACGGAGCGGTTTGAGCATCCGCTGCTGACTCTGGCGCTGGCAGCATATGGTGCCTGGTACCGGAAAGATAAGCGGACAGCAGATCTGGTCTGGTCGACACTGCTGACACATCACTTTGCTTACACGGATCTGCAGCATGATGCTGCTGCCGTTACCTATGTCCGGGAAATGCAGGAGTTCGAATGGATGAATACGAATGAAGCATCGCAGTGGTCTTTGAATGCTATCATCAGTCTGGAACTGATTGGCGATGCCCTGCCGGAGACAGAACCATCTGCAGGACAGGCTGCTAAGTGTTAACCTTTCAATCCTGTGGTGCTGATTCCTTCCACGATATATTTTTGGAAAATAAAGAATACAACGACCACAGGCAGAAGAGATAGCGTAGCCATCGCGAACATACCGCCCCAGTTATTTAAGGATTCCCCGTCTAGGAAGAGCTTCAGGGCCAGAGAGACGGGGAATTTCTCCGGGTTGTTCAGAAAGATCAGCGGATTGATAAAGTCGTCCCATCTCCAGTAGAAGGAGAAGATGGAGCAGGTAATCAGAGCCGGACCGATCAGCGGAACAATAACCCGGTAAAAGATGCTGTACTTGCTGCATCCGTCAATTTTAGCGGCTTCATCCAGCTCTTTGGGAATGGTACGAATAAACTGCATGATCAGAAAAATAAAGAATGGCGTACCGAAAAAGTGCGGTATAATCAGCGGCTTAAATGTACCTACCCAGTCAAACTTGGCAAACATGACATACTGCGGAACCAGAATCACATCATGGGGCAGCATCATCGTAGCCATCATGCAGACAAACCAGAAGCGCTGGCCCCAAAAACGGGTGCGAGCCAGACCATAAGCAACCAGCGCAGAAGAGATGACGGCCCCGATGGTGGACAGGATAACAATGATGAATGAATTGGTAAAGAAGGTTCCGAATGTCGTTCCCGCGAAACCTCTCCAGCCTGTCTTGTAGTTCACAAACTCAAGCCGGCTGGGGATCAGGCTGTATGCCGTAGTGAAAATTTCGTTGTTCGGCTTTAGTGAGCTTGCAGCGAGCCACAGTATGGGATACATCATGAGCAGGGCGAAAGCGCCGACGAGAATATGGTAGAACATGCGTGAGGATTTTCGCAGCGGCATAGGCCTAGTCTCCTTTCGTCTCATAATGCACCCAGCGGGTAGAGGATTTGAAAATCAGCAGTGTCAGTACACCCACAATCAGCAGCATAATCCAGGCCATCGCAGAGGCATACCCCATCTCAAAGTGGGAAAAGGCCTTACGATATAGATAAAGGGAATACAGCAGAGTCTGGTCCAGTGGACCGCCTTCACCTCGAGAAATGATATATGCCGGGGTAAAGGTCATAAATGCGGAAATCGTCTGCAGCGTCAGGTTGAACAGGATAATCGGGCTGAGCATAGGCAGTGTAATTTTGAAGAACCGGTACACTGAATTAGCTCCATCCACACTGGCGGCTTCATAATAATCTCGGGGAATATTCTTTAAGCCGGCCAGAAAAATTATCATGGAGGAACCGAACTGCCAGATGGACAAGGCAATCAGCGTCCAAAGCGCCGTACTAGGGCTTCCAATCCATGAGGTTGTGGAATGAATGCCAAATAGAGAAAGGGCGGAATTGAGCAAGCCTTGGTCACCGAAGATCTGCTGCCACATAATGGCTACTGCCACACTGCCTCCGATCAGCGAAGGTAAATAAAACGCTGATCGGTAAATACCTGTAGCTCGAGTGGCTGTGTTGAGAATCATAGCAACAAACAGGGCGAAGACAAGCCGGAGCGGAACGCTGGCAAATACATAGGTAAAGGTGACCTGCATCGACTTGGCGATTTTGTCATCTTCTGTAAACATGCGCTGGTAATTGTCCAGTCCGAGCCATCCCGGAGCCTCGTACAAATTGTAGTCAGTAAAAGAATAATAAAGAGAAGAGAGAATCGGATACAGCGTAAAAACAAGAAACCCGAGAACAAAAGGAGCGGTAAACACGTAACCGGTCAGGTGCTCGTTCTCCCGAAGCTTGTTCATGATTGTCAACCCCTAAGCTTAAGATTGGAGCGGCTTCGCGATTTATTTTTGACTTCGGGCCAGAATGGCATTTGCCTCTTTACGAAAATCGGGAGCAGCCTGTTCAATGGACACTTTCTTATACAGAATTCGTTCGCTGTAATCTCTCAGAAGCTTTTCAATTTCTACAGCGCCGATCGGGTTCGGCGGGTCTCCAGGTGAGCTGTTTTCTTCAGCCCATGTCACATAATCAAAGATCTTCGCTTCGTTTTCCGTCAATTCCGGTTTCAAGGCTTCTTTGACCTTAGAGGATACCGGCACACCGCGCTCCCCTTTGATGAGCTGGTTTGCTTCTACATCATTGATGAAGAAGTCAATAAACTTGGCGGCTTCTTCTTTGTTTTTGGAAGACTCTGTAACAGAGAAATACATGGAAGGCTTCAGGAACAACCCTTCTTTTTGTCCAGGGCCCGGCATCGGATTCAATTCCAGCGAACGGTCAGTGACCAGATTCGCGACAGCCAGGAACTGGTTGGACCAGCCATTGCCTGATATCGCGTTCCCCAGATAAATATCATCTTCCTCAGCCACGCCTTTTTTCTGTGCTTCTTTGTCCAGAGAGAGGATGTAGCCGTTGTCATACCATGTTTGATAGCGGTTGAAATAATCGATAAATGCTTGGTCGTCGGCATAGCCGATCGATTTGCCGTCTTCGCTGTACATCTTTTGACCCATCGTTCTCAAATAATAAGGGAAAAATACGTCATGCCGGTAAGCAAAGCCGCCCATTAAAAATCCCTTTTCTTTGGCCTGGGCACCCAGCTTGTCCATATCTTCCCACGTCCACTCTTTGCCGGGAATGTCGATTCCGTTCTGTTTCATAGTTTCTACATCAAATGTCGTCTGCAGGGCATTAGTACCTAGCGTCATGGCTACCAGTTTGCCGTTCACCTCTCCGCCCTTAACGGCGTTTTCACTAACATCATCCAGATTCAGGCTGCCGCTGTCTACGAATGGCTTCAGATCGGCGATCTGATTCCGGCTGGCATACTGATTCAAATAGGAAATATCCATCTGAATAATATCAGGCAGACCGTTAGCAGCTGCTTGAGGGGCGAGCTTTTTCCAGTAATCATCAAAAGGTGCATATTCCGGTTCAATGGTCACATGAGGATTTTTGTCCTGGTACATTTCAATTACCTTAAGTGTGTAGTCATGCCTAGATTGTCCTCCCCACCAGGCGACCCTCAGTTTGACCGGATCTTTCTTGTCCCCTGATGCAGCAGCCGGGGTTTGACCCGGCGTATCTCCATTTGCGGGATTCTCTGCAGTCGACCCGGAGCAGCCGATCAGGCTGAATACCATACTAAGCGATAGAATGGCTGTTAATGCTTTTTTCATTGATGAACCTCCCCTTGTCATAGTAAAACTAGTAATCTCGATCCTTCTGATACTGCTTACATTCCCAATTATCGTTAATCAAGGAGAAGGGAGTAAGGAAAAAAACAGATCAGTTTGTTTAAAAACCAGAGAACGTCTTCATTGTGAAATCTCTTTTTTCATATATTCCGAAGGTGTTATACCCGTCTGCTTCTTGAACACCTGGCTGAAATATTGAGGATTATCACCAAAACCGAGACGTTCTGCCATTTCAAAAATTTTAATATCTGGGTCGGCAGCCATCATCTCGGTTGCTTTATGTATACGCAGGCGCATGACATAATTGGAAAACTTCTCACCTGTCTCTTTCTTGAAGAGCTTTCCCAGGTAATCTGCATTCATATAAAGCATTTCATGGGCGACCATATTCAGAGAAAGACCGCTGTTTCCGATATGTTCCTCCACAATATCAATAACTTTCTGGACGATTGCATTATACTTGACCGACTGTTTTTCATAATTTCGCTGAGTCAAATCGCATACCAGATCCTCCAGCACGACCTGCAGTCCTTGAAAAGTAGTCATCTCGGCGATTTCCGGTATGTTCTGATAAGCTGCTTTCATGTGCTCGGTGTCGGCCATACGGAGAAGCGCGGCATACTGCTGGATTACATGTGATTTGGTCATTTCAATGCTGAGCTGGGCTTTTTTTAACTCGCATGTAAACTCAGCCAAAGCGCTGAGCGCCTCTTGTACATCTCCTGATCGAACCGGCATAGCCAGCCGTTCTTCGTCGAATACGAACGCTGAAGATTCGCCGTCAGAAGACAGCGTATCTTCCGGTGTAATAATCCCGCTTTCATCCAGATAAAACCGATAGTTTAAGGACAGGAGGGTTTCACGATACATTTGCCTCGCCTCCGTTATACGTCCGGAACGGCTGATGGCGATGGTTAAATTCATTTTGTAATAGGTACTAAATGTTGCTCGAATCTCCTGAACCTGCTCGTGAAGCTGATAATTCTCTGCAGAATCCGGATCCGATAATAACAGAAGAACATATTCGCCGATGGTAGTACTAATAAGGATGGAGGGAAGCAAATCTTCTGCAATATTTTTGACCGCAAAAGGATGCTCCAGATCCACTTGACCTTCAATTTGGCACAGGAGAAGACGTACAGGCTGATCAAAATCATATTTAAACAAACCTCGGTAATGCTCCAAGTCACGGCGTCCATAGGTTTTGTTGCTTACAAATTCTTTGAGAATCTGCTCCTTCACATGAGGGATAACCCGCTCAAAACGTTCCTTCATATCCTGAACAAAATGCTCTTTGCGCTGCTGATCTTTCAGCTCCCGTGTGATCTCCTGCAGTGCTTCTGCAATCTTGCTCTCATCGGTGGGCTTTAGAAGGTAATGCCTGACCCCGTACTGCATGGCCCGGTTCGCATATTCAAATTCACCGAAACCGGAGAGCAGCACAAACTTGATATGGGGATGGGTTTCATAGGTTTTGGCCACCAGCTCCAGCCCGTTCAGTCCAGGCATACGAATATCACTAACGACGATATCGGGTGGATCTTTCATAATCTGGTCGTAAGCCTGCAGTCCATTGTGTGCGGTACCGGAAAGTTCTGTCCCAAATGATTCCCAGTCTACCATGCGTGAAATTCCGTCAAGAATAATATTTTCATCATCTACCAGAAGAACTTTGTACATATGAACTCTCCTCCACTTCATTCGGAATGATGATCTGGATGCGTGTGCCTGTGCCGGGGGTACTGTCAATCGTGATCCCGTATTGATCGCCGAAGGCGTATTTGATCCGTTCATCTATATTTAACAAACCGATTCCATTTCCGTTGGTTTGCATATCATTTTGTCGAAGCCGCTCCAGCGTATCATTATCCATGCCGGGTCCGTCATCCTCTACCACAAGAATGAACAGATCCTGATCGGTGAGACCGCGGACAGCAATATGACAAGGATGGATCGACGGCTCCAGTGCGTAGTGAATGGCATTTTCCAGCAGAGGCTGCAGTGTCAGCTTGGGAATTCTCCGCTGCAAATCCACAGATTCCAGTTCCAGGTGAAAAGACAGCCGGTCACCGAAACGAATCTTTTGAATGGTGATATAGTTTTTTACAATTTCCAATTCTTCTTCCAGTGTCAGAAGCGACTCTTTTAAATTGATCGAGTTTCGGAGCAGAAAGGCCAGCGCTTGAACCATTTCAGATATTTGGGCCTGCTTGTTTACTTTGGCCATCCAGTTGATGGAGTCCAGTGTATTGTACAGAAAGTGAGGGTTGATCTGGGCTTGCAGTGCTTTGAATTCGGTTTCTTTAATCAATAACTGACTGGAATAATTTTCTGTAATGAGCACGTTGATGCGTTCGACCATAAGCCGAAAGGTGCGCTGAAGCAAGCCGAGTTCATCTCTGGATGGAGGCTCCTTATCCGGTGGCAGCACGTTAGCTTCTGCAAAATTACCTTTCTCCGCAAGTTTCATACGTGCCATGAGATTCTCGATCGGTTTGGTTAAACTGCGGGAGAAACGGACACCCCATAATATGGCGACGGCAAAAATAAAGATAAACACATAGATGACAAGGCTTTTAATAAACAATACTCGCTTGAAAATTTCATTAAAAGGCGTGATATTGATGTAAGTCCAGCCGGTTTCAGCTGATTTTCTGTAGGCAGTAAAGTAGGATTTTCCTTCCCATTCCCGAATAAAGTATCCATGGTTATCATTTTTGAAGAATGAAGAAGGGATTTCCGCCGGATTGACCTGGGGGAGGCGTGGATAAATGACATCGTGACCCGAGATCATCATCAGATCGCCTTCCTGGCTGGTGAATTGATGAACAAGCCGGTCCATGTCAATACGTATAAAAATGGTGCCGATCCGTTCCAGGTCAAACAGTGTGCCCGAGTAGGATCGGATGTCTCTTGTCAGGATCAGGGCAGGGTCTGAGGCGTCCGGATATGTCCAGCGTTCCTGACCGCTGCCTTCCCCGGCTTGTATCAGCATGCTGCTAATTTTATTTTCAGAGATAGGAATCACTCTGCCCAGGTTCTGACGTTTTCCATGAGCATCGATAATATGTATAGAATGAAGGGAGGGTTCTGAACCAACATAATATAACAGTCTGTCGGCGAGCCGCTGACGCTGGATCAGCATGTCATACTCCGATTCACTATCTGCAATGGTACGAAGATGTGTTTGAATTTGAGCATCTGTAATGATGTTGAAGGACAGCTGTTCGATTCGCTGCAGTTCCTGTTCAATAACCGATGAAGACAGATGAAGTACGGTGGACGATTTTTGATACAGCTGTTCATCATAGACGGAAAACGCATACTGCTGTACGATCAGCGCGATCGTAAATGTGATGGCCACAATGGACGCAATCAAGAGGGAGAGCTTGTTTTTGATGCGCATATGTCTGAAATGTAGAGGGCGTGTCTGCACGATAAACTTCTCCTTACTGGGGGATTTTGGTGTACACATTATGTCACCGCGATGTAAACGCTGTCAATATAACTGGTTTCTTTACCATTTGTTCAACTAATAGCGGTACGATCCTGTTTTACCCTGTTTTTTAACAGGAAAGCACGGTTTATTTCATATACGTGATGTATATAGAAAGGAGATAATATAGCCAGGGAACTTAGTGAAGAGAGGGTGAAGACATTGAAAACCGCTTTTCAATTTGATTTTGGAACCGGGCCTGCTGTCCAAGGCTATACCAAGGTGGGAGCCGAAGACTGGTATTCCTCAGAGAGAGGTTATGGCTTTGATGTCACGAGTGAACTCACGGCCCTGGACCGGGACGAGGCAGGAGAACTCAAACGCGACTTCTGTATCCCTTACGGGGCGACTTTCCGGCTTGATCTGCCGGACGGACTCTATAGAGTGGAGCTTTGGATGGGGGACAGGATTACGGAGACAGAAACGACGGTTAAAGGTCCGGAGAATCAAATGCTTTTACATAGAGTGAAAACTCGTGCAGGGCAGTTTGTGAAGCACAATTTTTCCATTATGGTACAGGGAGGACAGCTGAAACTTGATTTTTCCGGTCTCGCTCCCCGGTTGAATGCGATGAACGTTGCTCCTACAGACGAAACTGCCATTGTGTTCATCGCCGGGGATTCCACGGCAGCGAATCAATCACCTGATGGCTATCCGTACGCAGGCTGGGGTCAGATGTTTTCTTCTTTCTTGAAAGGTGATGCAGCCACGGTGAATCGTGCGCGGTCTGGACGAAGCTCAAAAAGTTATATTGAGGAAAAGGAACTTCAGCGCATCTGGGATCAGGCGAGAAGTGGAGATTATCTGTTGATCCAGTTTGGTCATAATGACCAAAAGCAGGATACCAAGCGGCATACGGATCCTTCCACGACTTACAAGCAGTATCTTTCAGAGTATGTAGAGGGTGCCCGAAACCTAGGCATGACTCCCGTTCTGATCACTTCGGTGCAGCGGCGTTTCTTCCATTCGGATGGAAGTTTAAAGGACACGCATGGAGCTTATCTGGACGCGGTCCGGGAACTCGCTGCCGAGAAGAATGTACCTTTGGTAGACCTCGCTGATAAAAGTGCACGTCTTTACACGGAGCTGGGTATGGAAGGAAGCAAATCGCTGTTTATGTGGGGCGCGCCCGGCGAATTCATTCATTTTTCGGAGGGTATTCAGGACAATACCCATTTTCAGGAGTACGGCGCTTTAAAAATTGCAGAGCTGGTAGTGGAGGGACTGAAGGAGTTATCGCTTCAGCCGCTAACCTTGTTCTTTCGTTAATGGAGGTTGAATACATGAACCAGAGCGAAACGCGCTGGCTGATCCCGGACGGATATATTCCGCCGGAAAGCTCAGGTCAGCTGGAAAGCCATGAATCGGTATGCGTGCTGAATTTGAATAAGGAAGAGGTTACGGTTATGATCAACGTCTATTTTGAAGATCGAGACCCTCTCTTCGGTATGGAAGCGGTCGTTCCGGGCCAACGTACGAAGCATATTCGAACCGCAGGACTTGTGTCTAATGGAGAACGCATCCCGTCGGGTGTTCCCTATGCCATGGAAGTTACTGCGAGTCTGCCGATTTTCGTGCAGTACAGCCGCCTGGATTCTACCCAAGCCGAGAATGCCTTGATGAGTGTCATGGCGTATCCGGTTCACAAGTAGACAAAGTTCGTATTTCTCCTTACAGACGAACCAGAATGAAACCGGAATATGCAGCATATATATGGTTTCACAGGACAGCAATGTCCTGCCGTGTTCATCACCGGTGGTCCGTTTGAAGACCGAATTTTCGGAAAAGGGGAAATACAGAAATGGCTAAATCCAAAAGAGGACACTCATTATGGCACCTGCCCTCTAGAGGCAGAGGTACTTGTCCTGTGTGTCACAGCACTCGGATCAAATTGCTTTATCCGCGCACCAAGTCAGACGGAACGGCTTTAAAAGTATGCAAGCGCTGTGATAAAGCTGTACAAGCCCGCATAGACGCTGCAGTATAATGGTAAAAAGCCAAAGAAGGGCTGTGTCGAGCGCCTGTCTTTGGCTTTTTTATGTGCTTTTAACTATAATAGAGGCACGTCCTGCAACTCAACTTCCATAACGTATATAGACAGGAGGAACTGCCTCATGAATATTTATGTTGTCGATGCATTTACGAATCAGCCATACCGGGGAAATCCCGCAGCTGTTCTGGTTCTGAAAGAAACTAGATCCGACTCCTGGCTGCAGGAGATTGCTTCGGAAATGAATCACTCCGAAACGGCTTTCCTGCTGAAGCAGAAAGACTCTTATCAGCTGCGCTGGTTTACACCTGAAAGTGAAGTGGACTTGTGTGGACATGCTACTCTTGCAAGCGCACACATTTTGTGGGAGAAAGGTTTCAGTCAGGAAGAGGTCCTGCGTTTTAGTACCAAAAGCGGTGTCCTGACAGCAAGCAGACTTGAGGACGGGTGGATCTGTATGAATTTCCCGAAAGAGACGGAAAGTCCATGCATTGCCCCTAAGGATCTGAGCGAAGGATTGGGAACCGAACACGTATATGTCGGTAAGAATCGAATGGATTATCTGGTTGAGGTGGATAGCGAAGCGATCTTGAAAAACCTGAAGCCGGACTTTACCCAATGGGAAAAGGTAGATGCCCGCGGTATTATTGTAACAAGTCAAAGCCAAAGGGAAGGCATCGACTTTGTGTCCCGATGCTTTTATCCCGCTGTCGGTGTAAATGAAGACCCTGTTACCGGCTCAGCTCACTGCTGCCTGGGACCATACTGGGCATCACGACTGCAGAAGAACGAGCTGACGGCTGAGCAGATTTCATTCAGACCCGGTTATTTAAAAGTTAAGGTGCTGTCCGAACGTGTAGATATTCAGGGCCAGGCTGTCACCACATTATCCTCCGTTTTGGAGGCAGAGAAGCACAAGCAGGAATAGTTCTCCCCGTTCAATGGAAATATGCGCAGCCTAAAGGCAGTAAAAGCGCCGCCCTCAAGAGACAGAATCTGGAGGGGCGGCGCTTTATTAATTTTAGAATTTGAAAATATTGATGGTCTTCTGCAGCTGGAACACGGCGTCGGTCATGGCCTGAGCTTCTTCCGCCATCTTTTGCATGGAGACAATGCCTTCATTCATGGATGCCGATACCTGCTGTGTACCTGCGGCGGATTGCTGGGTTATGGCTGAAATATTCTGTATGGCAGCGGAAATGTTCTGTGCGCTTTCCAGCATCGATTCACTCTCTTTGGAGAATGCGGCAATCTGATCCGTTATGTATTGAACACTGTCTACCATTCTGGTGAATATGAGTTCCGCTTCCTGAATCATTTCGGTTTGATGACGTACTACTTCTTCGTTGATTTTAATGTTCTGGCCGGCGAGTTTGACATCATGCTCAATGCTGCGCACGAGATTAAATACTTCACGTGTGGATAACGTTGACTCTTCGGCAAGCTTCCGTACTTGCTGTGCAACAACAGCAAAACCGGCTCCATGTTCACCGGCACGTGCGGCTTCGATTGAAGCATTGAGGGATAACAGGTTGGTTTGTTCGGCCAAATCTGAAATGGTCTCTGTAATTTTCGTAATTCCTTGAGCATTTCGGGAGAGAGCTTCGATCGATTCAGCGACCTTCTCTGTCGCGGATATATTTCGCTGCATACCTTCTGATTGTTTGGCCGCTGAAACCCGGCCTTGATCTACCAGATCCAGGGTAAGGAGACTGCGCTGGTTCATTTCACGTGTAGAAGAGGTATAATTGCTGACTTTGTCTTCAATCTCACGGATCGAACCTGTCATTTCAGCTACATCCTCCGAAATTTCATTAGCCCCGATGGCAAGTTCATTCGACGAATGGGAAACCTGAGTCATGACCTGAATCAGCTCCTGGTTCTTATCTGAAATATCCCGGCTGGACTTGGTTACTTTTTTCGTAATATCCGACGTTTCCTGCAAAATCTTTCGCAGCCTGTCCACCATGCTGTTGAACGTGCGGCTTAAATCAGCCATGCCTCCGACTTCTTCCACTTTATAAGTGAAATCACCCTTAGCAATTTTGGCTGACACACTGCTGATATCAGAAAAAGAGTCTGTCAGGGTTCTTTCGACCAATCGCGATAATGGAAGCGTAACCAAAAATAGTGCTCCGACGAGAATAAGACCCACGATCGGCCTGTTCAGCCAAATAAAAGATAAGAGCATGGGAATTCCAAACAAGGCAGCGATGGTGTAGCATGCAGCTCTGATTTTACCGGAGATCGGCAGTTTGTTTAACCAGTTCATAATTAGGTCCCCCTCCTAATAAACATAGGATATATTTACCATGATTATAGCATCAGTCGACAAAAGTAGATATAAAGATTTATAAAATTTCACGAAAATAGGTCTTAATATCTAAGTCTATTCTCATGAAAAAAGCTGTCCTTCAGGACAGCTGCATACATTTGATGTTGGCCATGTATTATTTGACGGCTTTAAATAAAGCAGAAGCCAGATAATCTGTATTATTCAAAATCATTCGATCATGTTGAAATACGGTTTCCCATAATCCAAGATCCAGCAGGGCACCTTCGTCCCGCAATTCAAAAGTGTCGAGATGTCGGGTTTGCTCCTGTTTCAGCTGCTCTGTGAAATGGTTGTACTCCAGGGTTTGCTCAGCAGAAAAGCCGCTGGCCATGAGATGCTGGTGCCACTCTTCACGCAGCATGAGCCGTGGGATGCCGAAGAAGGTTTGCAGTTCTTGTAAGGAGTCTGCGGGCATTGGTTTATCAAGAAGAAGCTCACGATCATAGAGCGCTCCACCTGGGCTGAGAACCCGGCAGTACTCTGACAATGAGGCAGCTGCGTCCGTAAATACGGTCACGGATTCAGCCAGCACGATATCGAACTGACCGGCATCAAAAGGCAGGGAGCACACATCGGCTTTTGTAAAGTCCACCTCGACGCCCATCGCGGAGGAACGGGTGCGGGCCTTGGCCAGCATCTGATCATTCAGATCAACAGCTGTGACAGAATAGCCTTGTTCTGCCAGATAACAGGCAGTGCGCCCGGTGCCGCAGCCAACTTCAAGGATGCGGCTTCCTGCAGGCAGGGATTCATTTCGGAACAGGCGGAGAGTAGCTTCAAACCCGCCTGGATGAGCGCTTCCCATACCTAGTTTGGATAGCATATTAATATAATTCACCCGTGCATTCCCTCCATAATTGTCATTTTGTATGAGTAAAGTGTCTCGTTTATTTACCATATGATGATGGTACCTTCGGGGTTTTCGCTGAATGTAATAAATAAGAGCCCTTTTTAGAATACCGGAAGGAACTACGCAAAATTTCAGGGGGGGATGACCATGAGAAACGAACCAAAAGCGGTAGCTGAGCGCTTGGTGCTCAGTCAGTATCCGAACTGTCTGCTGGCAGTGCTTGGAGGAAGTGCTGGAAGAGGGGAACATAATGAATATTCCGATCTGGATATTGTGATTGTGGATGATCTTGTTACCGAGTCTTATGCCCGTAAGACCATTGCAGTGGAAGACTGGATTGTGGAGCTGTTCTTTCTAAACAGTGCAGGATATGAAGACATGTTTGATGCCGGAGTCCAGTCAGGAAATCCTACCCTGCAGCGTATTTTAACCGAAGGGATCATTATTGCTTCTACTCCAGAAGGATTAAAGGTTCGCGAAGCCGCGCAAAGCGATCTGGAATACGGTCCTATGCCCTTTAGCAGCTATGATCTTGATGTCAGCCGATATGCCATTACCGAGTATATGATGGATCTGCGATCCTTAACCAGGCCTGTGGAGATTTGGTTTACTGCTCAGAAGTTAACGATCCTGCTATGCGAATTTCATCTTCGGGTCAGGCAGCATTGGATCGGTGAAGGAAAAACACTATTCCGGCTGCTGGAACGTCATGATCCTGAGACAGCAGAACGAATGGATCAAGCATTAACCTTTCTGTACGTGGATAACGATAAAGAGCCCATTCTTCAACTGTCGGAACACATCCTGGCTCCTTACGGAGGACCTTTTCTGAAAGGGTTTGAAGATCAAGGTTTTTGACAGCTGGGCATATGCCGTTGCGCATTATGTCCGGGAGAATATATTGTCATTGTGACTTGATCACACACAACATATCTCAGGAGGGATCTTCATGAGCGCTTGTCATGGCGGTGGTGTTTGGGGAACAACTACGGGTGTAATTCTGGTTCTCTTTATTCTTCTGGTCATCATCACTTCAGCATTCTTCGTTTAAATAACCCGTAATTTTTCGGAAGACTGGGCTGCCCTTTAGGGTGGCCTTTCTTTTTCTGTTTGGTGCTTTAGAACGCTGCGCAAACGAAACGTTCCTCCCATCGCTGTTGCCCCCGATTTTCTTAGAATTATATTAGCGAGGTAGAAAATCGGGGGCAAAGGCGACCGCTCCGCTTGTCCGGAATCGTTTCGTTCACTCCGCTAGTTTGTGCATATGCATCCTCAAAACAAAGCCAAAGTCGGAAGCACCCCTTAGCGGTCTGAGTGGTTTCAGAATAATCATTAGAGCGCAAGAGCGATGGGAGGAACGCTTCGTACCCGCAGCGTCTACAAAACAGAAAAAAGTGGCGGTATCCTGGGGAAGACCCAGAATACCGCCACTTCTATGTGCAGCAATAATCAAGCTTACTTAAACAGTTTAACGCGCTCTTCGAGCGGCTTGAATTCCTTATCGCCTGGCTGTGCAGAAGGTTTACCGAATGGCATTTGTGCAACGAGTTTCCAGTTCTCTGGAAGGTTCCATTCAATTCTAACATTTTCGTCGATCAATGGGTTGTAATGCTGCAGGGATGCGCCAAGACCTTCTGCTTCCAGAGCAGTCCAGACGACCAGCTGGAGCATGCCGTTCGATTGCTGCGACCATACAGGGAAGTTCTCGGCATAAGCGGCAAACTGCTCCTGCAGGTTCGCGATCACTGTGCTGTCTTCGAAAAAGAGAACCGTACCGTATCCTGCGCGGAAACCAGCCATTTTCTCAGACGTGGATTTGAATTGTTCCTCACTGCCGCCAACGACTTCTCTTAAAATATTTTCGGTATGGTTCCACAGTTTATCATGCTGTTCGCCAAGCAGAACGACAACGCGAGCACTTTGAGAGTTAAAGGCCGAAGGCGTGTATTTAACAGCCTCATTCACAATTTCATGAATACGCTCATCAGAGATGACGGATTCTTTGCTGATTCCATAATAGGAACGACGGTTCTTAAGGGCAGAAATAAAATCTTTGGACATGGTAGGTACCTCCTTGAAATGTGTACTCGTAGTTTAAACGTTTCCTGCATTAAGCTTTTCCTGCTCACCCCTGAATATACGCGATAAAGGAGGAGCATTCTTGGTTTGTGTGTTCTCAATACGTCACTTGTTCGTCGCTTACTAAATGTAAGATATTTATGTTACGTAAGAATCTTAATATAAAGATGATTACACTGTCAAGTGTATTTAATCATTTAATCATTTAATCATTTTACATTCTCATTAAACATGAATTTGATATTCAAGCTGGACTTGTTGGATAATAGAAGCTCATAAGATCTACAAGGAGGCAGATAACATGTTTAAAGAAGCTATGTATATTAACGGAGAATGGGTATCCGCTTCAGAGATGATAGATGTAAGAAATCCTGCTGACGGGACGGTGATCGGACAAATTCCTTTTGGGGGAGAAAAGGAAGCACAGCAGGCTGTCGATGCCGCATGGAATGCCTTTCCGGGCTGGTCTGCACTTACAGCAGATGAGCGTGGAAAATTGATGCGCCGGTGGTACGAACTGATTGAAGAACATACGGACGAGCTGGCTAAAATCATGACGACCGAGCAGGGAAAACCGCTTAAGGAAGCCGCAGGAGAGATTGCTTATGCAAACAGCTTTATTGGCTGGTATGCAGAAGAAGGTAAACGGGTCTATGGAGAAACCATTCCCGCTTCTTCTCCCAATAAGCGAATACTGGTTACCAAGCAGCCTGTCGGTGTCACTGCAGCAATCACGCCATGGAATTTTCCGGCATCCATGGTAACACGTAAAGCAGCGCCTGCACTCGCGGCTGGCTGTACAATCGTGATCAAGCCTTCGGAGGAAACGCCGTACACGGCGCTGAAGCTGGCAGAACTTGCTCATGAGGCGGGAATTCCAGCCGGTGTAATCAATATTGTCACTGGAGATTCATCCAAGATCGGTGCAGCCTGGCAGGCAGACAGCCGGGTTCGCAAACTGTCATTCACAGGATCAACCGCTGTCGGCAAGAAACTCATGGAAGGGGCGGCTCAAACACTTAAAAAGCTGTCACTGGAGCTTGGTGGACATGCACCTCTGATCGTCACTGCAAATGCTGATCTGGACAAGGCTGCGGAAGGTGTTATTTTATCCAAGTTTCGCAATGCCGGGCAAACCTGTGTCTGCACAAACCGGGTATATGTTCACGAATCCGTCGCAGAAACATTGTCTTCCAAGGTTGCGGACTTGGCCGGGAAGCTGAAAGTAGGCAGCGGATTGGAGCAGGGGACGGAGATCGGTCCGCTGATCAATGAAAAAGCTGCACAAAAGGTAAGACGCCAGATTGAGGACGCTGTGCAGAAAGGCGGAATCGTTCTGACGGGTGAACAACCGGGACAGGAACAAGAGGGGCCGTATGTCCGTCCAACAGTTATCACCAATGTTCATGATGACATGCTTTGTATGAATGAGGAAACATTCGGTCCTTTGACGCCAATCACAACATTCAAGACAGTGGAAGAGGCAGTGGAACGGGCCAATGACAGCTCTTATGGACTAGCTGCCTATGTATTCACAGAACATCTGGGCGAAGCGGTACGAATCGCTGAAGCACTGGAATACGGCATTGTTGGCGTCAATGATCCTCTTCCATCTACGGCTCAGGCACCGTTCGGCGGATTTAAGGAAAGCGGTCTGGGACGAGAAGGCGGTCATTTCGGTATTGAGGAGTTTTTGGAAATCAAATATATCTCACTCGGTTTGTAATGCTGGAAGGAGAAGAGATGAATGAGCTTTCAAGGTCAGAAAATCCTGCCAGCCGCCAAGCAGATGAAGCAGCTGGAAAAGATTTTGGAAAGCAAGTATCAGTATGGCGTGCTGCTGGATACTCATATTGCCCGCCTGAGACAAATGTATCAGCTGATCCGGCAGTCTGAAACATCCATGTTTCTGCATGCAGATTTAATTCAGGGGCTCAAAAATGATGAATACGCTGCCGAATATTTATGTCAGGAAATTCGCCCGGACGGATTGATATCTACCCGTTCGAGCGTCATCCTGAAGGCGAAGCAGAAAGGTATTGTGGCCATCCAGCGGGTTTTCCTGCTGGATACTTTGGCTTTGGAGAAAAATTATGCACTGCTGGAGAAAACCCGGCCGGATTACATTGAGGTTCTTCCAGGAGCTATGCCTCATATGATTGATGAAGTGTACCACCGTACAGGCATTCCTATCTTTGCAGGCGGGCTGATCAGGACTCCGCAGCAGGTGGAAGAAGCCATTGCGGCTGGAGCGCTTGCTGTAACCACATCCAGCCGGGAATTGTTCGACTACTATCAGCCGGATTAATATGATTCTTATTTGACAACGTTTCCATCTGCACTTAATCTGTTGTTTGACAGAATACTGAGAGGAGAACGGGGAGATGGAACAGTACATATTGGCGCTTGACCAGGGAACGACAAGCTCACGCGCTATTTTATTCAATGCAGAAGGCAAGGCTGTATATTCAGCGCAGAAGGAGTTTCCCCAGTACTTCCCTCAGCCGGGATGGGTCGAGCAGAATGCCAATGAAATATGGGGCTCCATCCTGGCGGTGATCGCTACCTGCCTGTCCGAACACGGCGTGAAAACCGAACAGATTTCCGGGATCGGCATTACGAACCAAAGGGAAACTGCGGTGGTCTGGGAAAAGTCCTCTGGCGTACCGATCTATAATGCGGTTGTCTGGCAGTCACGTCAAACGCAGGATATCTGTGATCAGCTGATCAAAGACGGGTACAAGGATATCATCTCCGAAAAAACCGGACTGTTAATTGATCCATATTTCTCCGGTACAAAAATCAAATGGATTCTGGACCATGTCGAGGGATCACGGGCCCGCGCCGAAAAGGGAGAGCTGCTGTTCGGCACCATTGACACTTGGCTCATCTGGAAACTTTCTGGCGGGAGAGCTCATGTAACTGATTATTCGAATGCGTCCCGTACTATGCTGTACAACATTCATGAACTGGAATGGGATGAAGAACTGCTGAAGATGCTGGACATTCCCAAAGCCATGCTACCGGAGGTCAGGGCTTCTTCAGAGGTCTACGCAAAAACCATTCCGTATCACTTCTTCGGGAGTGAAGTGCCGATTGCCGGGGCAGCGGGTGATCAGCAGGCGGCGCTGTTTGGCCAAACCTGTTTTGAGAAGGGCATGATCAAGACGACCTACGGAACCGGCAGCTTTATGCTGATGAACACCGGGGATCAGCCGGTCAAGTCGGAACACGGACTGATCACCACAATTGCCTGGGGATTGGATGGCAAGGTACAGTATGCTCTGGAAGGCAGTGTATTTGTAGCGGGTTCAGCGATACAGTGGCTCCGTGACGGGCTTCGAATGTTCCGGGAGGCGAAAGACAGTGAACCCTATGCCAGAAGAGTTGAATCTTCTGAAGGTGTGTATGTTGTTCCAGCATTTGTCGGACTTGGCAGCCCGTATTGGAACAGTGAAGTCCGCGGTGCGGTGTTTGGATTGACTCGCGGTACGTCCAAGGAGCACTTTATCCGTGCTACACTGGAAGCCCTCGCATATCAGACCAAAGATGTGCTCTCCGTCATGGAGCAGGATTCAGGCTGTTTCATTAAATCTCTGCGTGTCGATGGAGGTGCGGTGGCGAACACATTCATTATGGAATTCCAGAGTGATATCCTTAATGTGCCGGTGGAGAGACCGCTCGTCAACGAAACTACAGCACTCGGAGCGGCTTATCTGGCCGGACTGGCTGTAGGGTTTTGGAAAGATCAGCATGAAATTCGGAGCAAATGGACATTGGACCGTACATTCATGCCATCCATGGATGAAGAGACACGGTCCAAACTGTACGGAGGATGGAAAAAAGCTGTTTTTGCAGCAATGGCTTTTCATTAGGATTATTTATGGTATACTAATAACCAAGTTAATATTTGTCTGGAGATCTGGAGAGACCACAGGAGTCGTGCATCCCTTGCTGAGAGGGAATGCGGCGCGTTTGTGGTCTCTTTTTTTGTGTTCTTATACAATCATATACCTAGAACAACAGGAGGTAATCATTATGAAACAAGCCCCAACATCCTTTTCCAGTCTGAATCGGAGTACGACATTTTCAACATTGTCTGACGTTCATTATGATTTGATTATTATCGGCGGTGGCATTACAGGGGCTGGAATTGCCCTTGATGCCGTCACGCGCGGTATGCGTGTTCTGCTGCTGGAGATGCAGGATTTCGCTGCAGGAACGAGCAGCCGTTCGACAAAACTGGTACATGGCGGCCTTCGCTATCTGAAGCAGTTCGAGGTGGGTATGGTTGCCGAGGTCGGTAAGGAACGAGCCGTGGTCTATGAGAACGGACCTCATGTCACAACTCCGGAATGGATGCTGCTTCCTATTCACAAAGGCGGGACTTTTGGCAAGTTCAGCACGTCGATCGGCCTCAAAGTATATGATTTTCTGGCAGGTGTCAAAAAGGGAGAACGCCGCTCAATGCTCTCTGCTGCAGAAACCCTGCGTCGTGAACCGCTGCTAAAACAGGCAGGATTGAAAGGCGGAGGCTATTATGTGGAATATCGTACAGATGATGCCCGCCTTACTTTGGAAGTCCTGAAAGAAGCCGCTTCCCGCGGTGCCGTCCTGCTCAATTATGCCAAGGCAGATTCGCTTCGATATGATGAGGAAGGCCGTATTATTGGGGTAACTGTCAAAGATATGCTGGACGGTAAAGAAATTGGGGGAACAGGGCAAACGATCGTTAATGCCGCAGGTCCTTGGGTGGACCGTGTCCGGGAGATGGATCAGTCCAAGAAGGGGAAGATGCTTCAACTGACAAAGGGTGTGCATCTGGTCATTGATCAGTCCAAATTCCCGCTCCGGCAGGCTGTGTATTTCGATACACCGGACGGGCGTATGGTGTTCGCGATCCCGAGAAACGGAAAGGCCTATGTAGGCACAACGGATACCGTATACAAAGAAGATCCAAAGAACCCGTATATGACAGAACAGGATCGTGATTATATTTTAAAGGCGATCACATATATGTTTCCAGATATTCAATTATTACCGGCGGATGTGGAATCCAGCTGGGCCGGCGTCCGGCCTCTGATTTGGGAGGAAGGAAAAAATCCGTCTGAAATATCGCGGAAGGATGAAGTATGGGAGTCTCCCTCCGGCCTGATTACGATTGCAGGGGGCAAGCTGACCGGATACCGCAAAATGGCGGATATGGTATTGGAGCTCGTCGTCAAGCGAATTCAAGAACGTGGAGGAGCATCTTTCGGCCCTTGCCAGACGAAGCATCTTCCGATATCCGGCGGGAAAGTCGGGGGGTCGGCTCATTTTCCCGAGTTTATCCGGGAACAGACAGAGGTCGGTGTGAAACAAGGTATCGATCGCAAACTTGCTGAGCATTGGGTTACCATGTATGGATCAAATAGTGAAGAACTGTTCCGTTTGGCGCGGGAGTCCGGCGAGGAAGGTGCTGTATTCGGCCTGCCGGTTTCTGTCTATGTTCCGCTGCTGTACGCTATCACACAGGAGATGGCTGCCAAGCCGGTCGACTTTTTTATTCGCCGAACGGGATCCCTTCTGTTTAATATCGATTGGACACTTCAGTGGGAGAAGCCTGTCACGTTATGCATGGCCTCGATGCTGGGCTGGAGTGAAAAGCAGAAGATCAGCTACCGTGAAGAGTTAGAGCGTGAAATTCAACTCGCAGCCAGTCGCTCCCGTACAGAACTTGCTGTAATGGAGGGATAAATTCAAAGGTGTCGTGTAAGACTTCTTCCCGGCATGGCGCTGTAGTAACTGGTCTCTCCCTATGGTAATCTATAAAAGGTAATGATTGGAGAGGAGAGACCGACTAATGAATCTTAAAGCTTATGAAGGCATGTATCAAGGCGAGCCTGCTGTTTGGCTCCAGTACGGTTCTTATGAGGCAGCCATTCTGCCCGCTGTCGGAGGCAATCTGATTGCCTTTCGTGATTTGGAAAACGGTTACCGCTTTTTGCGTGAGCCGGGTGAACAGGAGATGGATTCCTTTAAGCAGAACCCAGGCGTTCACGGAATTCCTGTCTTGTTCCCTCCAAATCGATATGAAGATGGGAAGTTTCCGTGGAACGGGACAACCTATCAGTTTCCTGTGAATGAAGAGGACACGGGAAATCATCTGCACGGCTTCCTGCATACCATTCCTTGGCAGGTGGAAGAGTACGGGACAACGAAGAACGAAAGCTATGTGACCGTGAGCGTCCGTATTGATCAGCAGCATGAAGTATATGCGTTATTCCCGCATCAGTTCACCTTCAAGCTGCGGTATACACTCAGTCAGGATGGACTCTCTCAGCATGTATTCATCCGTAATGAAGGCGAGAACTCCATGCCATGTCTGCTGGCGTTTCATACGGCAGTGAGTGCCCCTTTTGCAACAGAGAGCTCCCCGGAGGACTGTTTGGCCAAAATAACGATTGGCGAGCGCTGGGAACTCAATGAGCGAATGCTGCCAACCGGGAAATTTCAAACATTGACAGGAAAAGAGGAGCAGCTGAAACAAGAAGGCGTAAATCCTTTTTGGGCCGAGATGGACAACCATTATACAGCAGCACCTCAGAATGGCCGGAACCGGATGGAATTAACAGATCGGGCCATTGGCAAAACACTGGTTTATGATGCAGGTACTTCATATAAACAGTGGATGGTATGGAATAACGGTGCGGCCGGAGGGTTTTTCTGTCCGGAGCCGCAGATCAATCTGGTTAACGCACCGAACGTTGATCTTCCGGCAGATGAAATTGGTCTTTTCGGTCTTCAGCCGGGTGAAATTTGGGAAGAGACTTCAAGAATTTATGTGAAATAGCAAGTTAGGACAAGCGTAGGAACGTTCGTGTGAGCGGCGTTCCTGCGCTTTTTTTATATCGATTTGCCTGTTGAGAACGTTGGAGGCCGTTTCTTCCTTCGTTTTTGACGCATCTGGTCAGGCAGATAAAAGAAAATCATATACATCACGGTAAATAACAACAGCGCGATGAGTTCTTCTGCCAGAATATAGACAGGATGAGGTCCGAGCCAATCCAGTACAGATGGTGTGCTGGGCTTATGCATCAGAAACATATAGTTGGAACCGATCGCCCAGTTCACGGCAGCTACGAGAAGGGCTGCACCATTGAGAAAGATCATATTTCGTAAAATAGACATCCAGCGGGGACGATAACCCTCAATCCAGGTCATATAAAGCGGAGCAAGTATGATCGCCATGTGGACGATAAAAAAATGAATGAACCGAAAATGAGGGAAAGGATAATCCAGATTCGGCGTAAGGACGGCCTGCAGTGCACCACCGATCCCTGCGAAATAAAGGATCTCATATAACAAGCGATTCCCGGTAAGCAGCATAATGCCACCTAGAAACATGGTCAAACTGCAAAGCTCCAGCGGAAGCGAGGTAGAACGGTCCCATATCCCTGCAGTCAAGTACCAGGTTTGAAGCGCAGCTTCAGGCAGCAAGAGAGCCGCAATGAGCAGCCGGCGAATCAGGGACTTTATCCTCGGTCTTGCTGCTATCCGGTGTCTGAGCAGAAAAAGTCCAAGAATTAAGACCATCAAGAGACCGATGACCACTACATGCTGTAGTGAAAAAGCTTGAAACCTCAGCGGGTAAAAAGGATCTAAATAGTCAGGAATAATAAATCAACTCCTTTCGTGTCAGGATAAACATACGTTTTTCACGATTCCTAAGGATTTTACCACGAAGGGCTTTTATTGAGGAGTTATTTGATTAACCTTGGTTGCCATCGGGTAATGGATATGAGGTTTTAAAAGGAGGAATCAATGTATATGAGCAATCAGCGCCAACAGGATGAGAACAGTAAGCAGAAGCAATTGGAACAGTTTAGTGTTAGTGACGAAGGAAAGGCATTAACAACGAATCAAGGACTGAAAGTGTCTGAAGATGAGTTTTCGCTCAAGGCCGGAGATCGTGGGCCTACATTGATGGAGGACTTTCATTTCCGTGAAAAAATGACGCATTTTGATCATGAGCGTATTCCAGAGCGTGTAGTACATGCCCGTGGGTTTGCAGCTCATGGTGAGTTCCAAGTATATGAATCCATGAAGAATTATACCAAAGCCGGATTTTTACAGGATCCGTCTGTTAAAACACCGGTATTTGTAAGATTCTCGACTGTGGGCGGTTCCAGGGGATCGGCGGAAACCGTGCGCGACGCACGAGGCTTTTCGACCAAGTTTTATACCCAGGAAGGCAACTATGATCTGGTAGGCAACAACATCCCGGTGTTTTTCATTCAAGATGCGATCAAGTTTCCGGATCTGGTTCATGCAATTAAACCTGAGCCGCATCACGAAATGCCTCAGGCTTCCACAGCCCATGACACGTTTTGGGACTTTATTGCAAACAATCAGGAATCTGCACATATGGTTATGTGGGCTATGTCCGATCGCGCGATTCCACGGAGCCTGCGTATGATGGAAGGATTCGGCGTACATACATTCCGGTTTGTCAATGAGCAAGGGAAATCTCACTTTGTGAAATTTCATTGGAAGCCTGTGCTGGGCGTGCATTCCCTGGTGTGGGATGAAGCACAAAAAATTGCCGGCAAGGATCCCGACTTTCACCGCCGCGATCTTTGGGAAAGCATTGATCAGGGAAATTTCCCTGAATATGAACTGGGAGTTCAGCTGCTGACAGAAGACGATGAGTTTAAATTTGATTTTGATGTTCTGGATCCTACCAAGATTTGGCCGGAAGAGGAAGTGCCGGTCAAGCTGATTGGCAAGATGACATTGAACCGCAATGTGGATAATGTGTTTGCCGAGACGGAGCAGGTCGCTTTCCACCCTGGACATGTCGTACCTGGCATTGATTTCTCGAATGATCCGCTTCTTCAGGGTCGATTGTTCTCCTACACAGATACTCAGCTGATCCGTTTGGGTGGACCTAATTTTCATGAACTGCCGATCAACCGTCCGGTATGTCCTTTTCATAACAACCAGCGGGATGGATACGGCCGCCAGACGATTAATAAAGGACCGGTCAGCTATCATCGAAACTCTTTGGCCAGCAATACTCCAGCACCCGTACCTGAGGCTGAAGGCGGTTATGCTCACTATCAGGAAAAGGTGGAGGGACGTAAAGTCCGGAGCCGCAGCGATAGCTTCAAGGATCACTTTTCACAGGCGAGACTGTTCTGGAACAGTATGTCTCAACCAGAGAAGCAGCATATTATTCAGGCATTTTCCTTCGAGCTGGGCAAGGTGATGAATAAAGATGTGAGACAGCAAGTTGTCGATATGTTCGGTAACGTCAATACGAAGATGGCTTCAGAGATTGCAGACAACATCGGTGCAAACCCGCCGCAGTCTGAAGAAAGTCAGGTTACGAAATCGTCCCCGGCACTGAGTCAGCTTCATACCAAGATGAACCCGGCTACACGTAAGGTAGGCGTTATTGCAGAACATGGAGTGGACAGCAAGGAATTGTCCATGATTTTGGACAAACTGAAGGCAGAGGGCCTGCAGCCTGAAATCATCAGTACAAAGCTTTCACCGCTCCAAGGTTCGGGAGAATCATTAGAGGTTAAATACACATTTCAGACCGCTGATTCTGTCATGTTCGATGCGATTTATTTCGCTGGCAGCAAGGAGAACTCTGAGCCTTTC
Organism: Paenibacillus lemnae; assembly: GCF_012933385.1. Lineage (GTDB taxonomy): Bacteria > Bacillota > Bacilli > Paenibacillales > Paenibacillaceae > Paenibacillus_AQ > Paenibacillus_AQ lemnae. Next base: position 59,664 of record NZ_JABBPN010000010.1, on the reverse strand, counting down.
AATGAACAGGTGCGGTATTTCATCCGTGAAGCATTCAATCATAAAAAACCGATTGGTGCTGCACAAGATGGCACTCATTTGTTGAAAGAGGAGAAGTTGAAAGGCCAGCCTGGCGTCATAACCAATGAAGATTCGAAAACGTTTGTAGAGGCTTTCACCCAGGCAATCAGCCAGCACCGTTTTTGGGATCGTTAATAATAGGAATATAGACTGAAAACAAAGACATGGCAGTGTCGGGATGAGTCTCTGACACTACCATGTCTTTAGTTTTACTTCATGTAGCAGGAGTGATGCTAGAGGGCGGGATGTTTACTGGCGGACATCAGGCGCTTAAGCTGTTCCTGTTTCCATCTTGGAATCCGAAGAACCTTTGATGTCGGTGATTTATCTCCGAAGTAAACGATTCCCTGCTCCACTTCAGTGGCCTTGTCAACGTTAACATAACAATTTCCTCCGACGTTGAAAAACTGTTTACCGGAGAGAAGTGCGGTCATTTGATCGGCAGTCATTTTTTTCTTTATATTATAATTTTTGCCGTGGAAGCTGACCAAGCTGTGTGTACCGGTCTTAAAGAACAGAATGTCCGTCTCCACCACGAAGTCCTCATAAACATTTCTGGATCCAGGTGCGTACATTATCATTCTGATTCCCCCTTTAGACATTATCATTTTTTGATAACGCTTACATATTAACATGTTTTTCCGGATGGTGGAAGAGTTTTTTCACTTCCATGAAAAAAAAGCCCCTCGAAAGATGAGGGGCTAATTGTATATCGATGCTGTGATTAAGGCTGAGTCACAGGTTCTTCGGTACCTTCTGCTGCAGGGTCTGCGGCTTCTTCTTTCTCTTCAAGCGTGTTCGTAATTTTAGCTTTATCCTTCAGCTCCTGAAGGAAAGGCCCGGATTGTTCACTGACTTTTGTAGAAACCAGCTGCTTGCGCAGGTCTTCTTTCTTGTCTTCCAGAGTTGGGTTGGTCGCTTCCTTGCGGTCTGTAACCTTAATGACATGGTAACCGAAGGAGGATTTTACAGGCTCTTTGCTGTGCGCGCCTTTTTCCAATTTAAAAGCGGCTTCGGAGAATGCCGGATCCATTTGTCCTTGTTCTGCGAAGAACCCAAGGTCGCCGCCTTTTCCTTTCGTCCCATCTTCGTTCTTTTCATCAGCGATGGCGGCAAAGTCAGCACCCTCGTCAAGCTGTTTGATAATATCGGCAGCTTCTTCTTCTGTCTCTACGAGAATATGGGAAGCACGGACCTGCTCCGGTGTAGCAAAGCTGTCTTTGTATTGATCATACATTTGTTTAACTTCATCATCGGTCACATTGACTTTGTCACCGAGAAGTTTTGTCAGCTCCAGCTGCATCTTGGTCTGATCTTTCAGATCATCCATGGTCATGCCGCTCGATGCAAGAGCAGTATTAAATTGTTCCTCGGATGGGAACATGCTTTTAACAGATTCAATTTCTTGTGTAATCTCATCATCAGAGATCTGAATGGACTTTTTACCGAGTTCTTGCTTTAACAGCTCTTCTGTGATCAAACCGTCCAGTGTCTGAGCTCCGCCTGCTTCGACGAGAGAATCATATAGCTTGTCCTTCGTAATATCTACATTGTTTACGGAGGCTACTGCTTCATTCCCGGTTTCCTTGCCAAAAGGACGCACAATGAATACCACGATTAAAGCAGCAGCCAGCAGGAGGGATACAACCATCCAGCCCTTGCCGCCTCCAGAACCGCCTCCTTGCCGTTCTTCAGGATAACCCGGTGAACCCGAAGCTGCACCTTGAACAGGAGATACACGTTCGTTATCAAAGGTTCCGTTATGATCGGAACTTGTCAACACGTCAGGGTTGTGTTCCCGGTCTTGATCCAATAGTTCCTCATTCTGTCTGTCGTTTGATGGCTGATTCTCATTTTCTTTCATCAATCATTGACTCCCTTCAACTGCTTGTAATAATGGGTTGTACTTATCTTTTTAATCACTTTAACAGATTACAAGGCGTCTTACCTTAAGAATTCATAAAAAATTACGAATGAATGACATATGGAACCTGTTTAAAGGATGAGCATTCCCGTCACACCGCATAAGACACCAAGAACGATAACGGAGCACAATACGAACCACAGCACTTTTGCTGGAAATGATTTGCGCATCATAAGCAGAGACGGCAGGCTCACGGACGGAAGTGTCAGAAGCAGTGCTGCCGCCGGGCCGGCACCGAGACCGACAGACATAAAGGCCTGAATAATCGGAATTTCTGCAGCTGTGGGAATGACAAACAGGGTACCCATGACGGCAAAGAACAGAATTATCAGTATGCCATTGCCTGCTGCTTCACCAACTTGCGGAAACATCCACACCTGAAGGGCTCCCATCAGCAGTACAGCCAAGAGGTATGCTGGAATGACACGCAGGAGCATGGTGCCGATGTTTGAGAGCCATCGTTTCCACCATGGTCCCAAATCACTTGCATCTTCCTGGACCTGGGTGTCCAGATTCACCGTTTTACGGTCATCGGCAAACCGGTTAGCCAGATAACTGACTCCAAAGGTCAATACAATACCAAATAAAAGCCGCAGCAGCGTGAATTCCCATGAGAGAACAAAGGTCATAAAAATAAGGACAGCTGGGTTGATAGTCGGATTTCCGATCCAGAACGCCAACGCGGCCCCAATTGATACTTTTTTCTTGCGCATCCCGATGGCAACAGGCGCCGCGCAGCAGGAGCACATCATGCCGGGAACGGAAGCGAGACCGCCTGCGGCTGTGCTTTTGAAAGTGTGTTGTCCCAGCACTCTAAGCAGCCATTGGGAAGGCAGCATGGTTTGCACCAGCGTACCCAGAAGAATACCGAGCAGCGCTGCTTTCCAGACTGCATTAAAATAAACAAGGGCATAATCCCATGCAGCCTGCCAGGATGGAGACCGGGCGCTCAGGCCCGAATCCAGTATAGAAGAACCGATGGAATGGTCAGCAGCAGCCTTTAAGGCCTTGCCATAATATGGCCACCATTTGACATAAGTCAGCCCCGCCACCGTAATGAGTATAAACAGGATGACCAGCCACCATGCTTTTTTGCTCTTAAATGAGCCGGCATTCAGCGTGCCGTTTGAAGATGTCACTATATCTAACCCCCGTATCTTGTATAAAACTAAAAACTCAGGCAGTGTATTATATCACAACCGGGTTTACAATGGACATGGACTTCCCTATTATAATTACCTATAATACAAGAAGTGCATGATTTCAAAAATCATGCGTGTAATCGTAAAGAAATGATCCCCGGATATAGGCGGCGGCCCGAAGCTGCAGCAGATCCGGGGTTGTTGCGTAGAAAGGAAGGATTAAACATATGACTGAATCCAATACAATAAAACTGACTTCATTTTCCTCCAAGGGAGGATGCGGGTGCAAAATCGGCCCTGCCGATCTGGCTCAAGTGATCCGTACGCTGCCCCCGGCAGTGCCTAACCCCAATTTGCTCGTAGGTCTGGAAACCAGTGATGATGCTGGTGTTTACCGGCTTACAGACGAACTGGCTATCGTGCAGACGGTTGATTTCTTCACACCGATTGTCGATGACCCATACTCGTTTGGACAAATTGCCGCTGCAAATGCGATCAGTGATATTTATGCCATGGGCGGCAAACCGCTGACGGCGCTTAACATCGTCGCATTTCCGATTACAGTGCTGGACAAGCAGGTTCTGTCAGACATCCTGAGAGGAGCTGGTGACAAGCTGCAGGAAGCTGGCATTACACTTGTCGGGGGTCACTCTATTGATGACAAGGAGCCGAAGTTCGGTTTGGCGGTTACGGGCACGGTTCATCCGGACAGAGTGCGCACAAATGCAGGCGCCAAGCCTGGGGATGTACTGATCTTGACGAAGCCGATTGGTGTCGGCATTTTGTCCAGCTCGATCAAGAAAGATCTGCTGAATGACGACGAAATACGCAGAGTAACCGCCGTGATGTCACAGCTGAACAAAACTGCAGCAGAAGTTATGGAGAATTACGATGTGCATGCCTGTACGGATGTTACAGGCTTTGGATTGATGGGGCATACCTTGGAAATGGCGAAGGGCAGCGGTACAGGTATCAGAATTTCTTTTGATCAGGTGCCTGTACTTCCTCGAGTACGTGAATTGGCTGAATCCGGCGTCATTCCCGGAGGCACTCGCAATAATCACGATCATGTGAAAGAGGAGATTTCATTTCCCGATTCCATGGACCAGATCGACCGCTGGATATTGTGTGATGCTGTAACTTCCGGAGGTCTCCTGATTTCTGTCGCTGGCAGTGAAGGAGAGCAGCTCCTTCAGGAGCTGAAACAAGCAGGTCTGGAGGCTGCCGCAATCGGGATCGTGAGCGAAGAACATCCAGGTAGAATTGTTGTAGAGTAGCAGCCGAGGTTTTTGTGTGTCAGCAAAGGAGTGTACGAGCATGTTTCAAGACATCAAGGTGGAAGAGTGGATTCAGCAAAAAGATCATAAAACAATAACACTCATCGATGTAAGATCCCCTTCAGAGTACCGGGATTCAACCATTCCGGGAAGTTTGAATATTCCGGTCTTCAATGATGAAGAGCGGGCTGAAATCGGAACTTTATATAAACAGGTCAGCGTGGAAGCCGCCAAGGAACGCGGTCTGGAAATCATGTCGGCCAAGCTGCCGTCTTTTATTCGTCAATTCAAGGAGATTGAAGGCGATAAAGCGGTTTTTTGCTGGAGAGGCGGCATGCGGAGCAGAACAGCTGCAACAGTGCTGTCACTGATGGATATCCATGTGAAGCGCATCCAGGGCGGGATCAAAGCTTACCGCAAGCTGGTTGTAGACACATTGGCACATACCCGAATGGACATGGAGGCCGTGGTCCTGCATGGCTTTACGGGTACTGGTAAAACCGAGATCCTGCAGCAGCTGAAAAGTGAAGGATATCCTGTACTTGATCTGGAAAAGCTTTCTGGTCATCGCGGGTCAATCTTTGGGCATATCGGTTTGCCATCCCATAATCAAAAAACATTTGATGCTCACTTTTATGAAAGCCTGCGTGAATTGTCCCATAGTCCATATGTGCTGCTGGAAGCGGAAAGCAAACGGATTGGGAAGGTCGTACTGCCTGAATTTCTCATGGAGAAAAAAGAAGGCGGAACCGCGATCATTCTGCAGCTGCCGATGGAACAGCGGGTTGCGCAAATTCTGAAAGATTATCACCCTGAGCAGCACAAGGAAGCGTGCATCCAGGCATTTCAGCGGATCAAGGAGCGGATCCACACGCCAGTTGCGGCAGAGATTGCAAATTGCCTGAAGGAAGATTCATTTGCCGAAGCGGTGCGGCTGCTGCTTGTTCACTATTACGACCCGAAGTATGACCATTCCGCCCGGCTCTATGATGAAAACAAGCAAATTGTGGTTCACGCTCAAAATACAAAAGAAGCTGCTGAGCATATTAAAAGCATACTGCAGCAGCGTTTTCACTAGATTGTGCAGCAGTGCAAACCCAAATCAACTCATAAAAGTGTCCCCGGTTCTTACGAACGCCGGGGACACTTTTTAATCTCAGCCAATCAGGATGATTTTTTTATCGTAAAATCTTTAGGCTTTGCAAGTAAGGTCGTTCCATCAGAGAAGGAGACTGTGATGACTTCATCCGACATGTTATAGACCACATAACTTTTCTGTTCGTTCTTATCAAAAACGGCATAGAAGGTTGTATTGGCGGTGATGGACTCATCCTGATTCCCTAAAGATTCCAAGGCCGAGATCCAGGCGTAAGCTGCCGCTTTGGAATTACCGGGTTCTGGTATAAACAGCGGCGCCTGCTGGTCAAAACCGGACAGAGCGTTTTTTGGTGCTGCTATCGCTCTATACATATAAAGCAGGTCAGGCCATGCGCTTGAATCCATGTCTTCCTGGCTCTGAAGCAGCTCTTTATAGTGCTGCTCCGCCAGAGCCGGGGAGTGGGTCAGATACAGGGAGGACCCTGTGATCGGAAGCCAGTTGACTGCTTGTACTTCTAAAGGATTGCTTGAATACAGTGTGGAATCCCCTTCCGTTTTCCCTCCCCAGATTGTTGCTGCTCCTGCTGGAGTAAAGTCTTCCGGGAAATTAGTTCCACCTTGATCAAACCAATATTCTTTGATCGCATTCATCTCGGTGGTATAGAGATAAATGCCGAGATCTCTAAGCGTTGAGTTTCCGGTAGCTTCACCCCAAAGGATGATCGAAGACCAGGCATTCATGCTTTCACCGGACGCTCCACTGTAATTGCCGCTGCCGTGTCTGGCCGTTCCGGATGACCAGGAGTGGCCGGCAAAGACATCAAAGTGCCGCAGAAACGGAAATTGATTGTCGCTTTTGTCCGGATTAGCCATGTCCCGAATTAACAGCTCCACCATGGGACCAAAACGCTCATCGTTCCCCCAGCTGGGGTCGTGCCTAACCATTTCGGCAGCCGCTTTAACAAAATAACCGTAATGGATATGATGGTCATTCAGCTCGGTATCGCTTCCGTATCCGGCAGGATAACCGATAAGGGTGCTCCAGTTACGGTCATAATAGAATAACTGTGACATATTGAGCGAGCCGGTCTCCTCAGAAGAAGTTAACCAGTCTTCCAGGCGTGTCTTCAGTTCCCCGCGGAAGTAGGTCTCCGCTTCCATCTTTCCGCTCTGTTCGGCAATCGGAATGAGTGAAGCAAGCTTTCCGAGCTGCTTGCCCGCTGAATACGTTTCTGCAGCTCCTATATACAATTCGCCTGCGGCTTCTTCTACATAGTTCAGCATCTGGTCAGATGTATGACTTTCATTAGCCGGGAGGTAAGGGAGAATACCTGTATAAGTCATCGAGGTGCTGAATTTGCTGCCTTCCCCGGTTTTCATCGTTCCGCGAACAGAACGGTATTCATATGGAAGCTTTGCATCCGACGAATGCTTCCATTGATGCGGGTACATAGCGAACAATGTACCCCGCCGGGTGCCTTCCTTGGGCTCGGTAACATATTTAAAGGTGGTGTGGATCTCACTGGTCTGCTCGTCATAAGTCCATGAGATCTCAGTATCGACAATATGAGAATAAGCATACTGTTGATATTTTTCCAGCGTTTGAGGCTGGTTGTCAGGCAGCACAGCAATGGAGAAATAGGTTTTGCCGTTCAGGTCGCTGAGCAGCTGGCTCGTACCCGTCCCCTCCCAAGTACTTCCCGAAGGTGCGAACAGAGCATAATGCGATTTTCCTGCCGTGATTCCGAGTACGGAACTGTTTTCATTGCCATACCAAATTTCGGGTGGAGATGCGAAGTTAAGAGAAGGTCCGCCTCCGGAATAAGTGAAGAATAGATAAGGTGATCCATGCCCGTAACGGATATTCATTGCATGCTCATTGTTTTCATAATGTGCATTCACAAACCAGTCACTGAAGCCGTCTGTTCGGGCATCTGGAAACGTTTTTGCCCCGGAATGGCCAGCGATAAAATCTCCCTCTGCCGGCAATGTTCCATCAATCACGGATTTATCATTCGTAAGATTTGGACCCGGATTATAAATCCTCATGCCTTGTTCTTCATGCTTCACGGCTAGCGGATGCGGGTATTGTGCTTCAGAGTACGAATCCCAGGCCAGGCTGCTCCACCATTGACTCGTAGGTAATGGACCTTTTACATTTTCGGTTATGTAAGGTGATGATGAAATGGGAAGAGCAGCCGGCGGCATGACCGTAGTATAAGATCCGGAGCCGGTTTTTACTTCTCCTGTGTATGCAGCTGCAGGGGCTGCAGCAAAGACCGTCAGTGTTCCAATTAGAGCGGTAGAAAGCCAAAACTTGCTTTTCATGCATGAACCTCCTGAATCAATCAAATCATATTCGTTTAAGAGATAATGAACCAATGATACATTGCAGTAAAGACTGGTCGGCGGAAGGAATGAGATACAAGATGAGAACGCAACAATATATAAGTACCCGAATCCGCTGGATTTGGATCAGTTCTTTGGCTAGTACACTAATATTTTTTGTGCTGGCAGCCTGGGTTCTCGCCCATCAAGAGCTTCGGTTTGATATTTTCGTTACCGGCATCGTACGGGGAACTGAGAATCCAATGCTGACCGATATAGCGAAAGCTTTCACTTTTATTGGTTCGAAAGGTCCCATTATCCTCATTGCGGTAATCATTCTCTGGTATCTGTATGCGGTAAAAAAAATGCGTCTGGAAGTCAAACTATTTGTATCTGTTCTCCTGGGATCTGAGGTGTTGAATCTGATCCTGAAACTGCTTTTTCAACGCATTCGTCCGGATGTGAACCGATTGATTGAAATTACCGGATACAGCTTTCCGAGTGGACATTCCATGGCTGCTTTTTCTCTGTATGGCATCTTGACTTACCTTCTGTGGAAAAAGATTTCTGCACGCTTCGGAAAAGCAGTGCTTGCTGCAGCGGGTGCCTTTATGATCCTGTGTATCGGCCTCAGCCGTGTATATCTCGGCGTTCATTATCCAAGTGATGTTGTAGGCGGCTTTGCAGCAAGCTTGGCCTGGCTTTTGTTTAATATAGGATGGTACAAGTACCGGAAAGCAAAGATTGAAAAATCGATACAAGATACAATATAATGCATAAGTCATGAGGAAGGAAATGAATAAGGGGGGCGGGGTATGGCCTTCGGTGCAAGGATGATTAAAACAGGGCTTGCCGTAACGCTCGCACTGTATATGACAATGCTGCTCAGCCTGAGTTCGCCGGTAGGTGCTGCGATTGCAGCTATTTTTGCGATGCAGCCGTCCATTTACCGGTCATGGCGCTACTTTCTGGATCAGATTCAAACGAGCACACTTGGCGCGGTCATTGCGATGCTGTGGGGTTATTTTTTATCGAGTCAGCCGATTTCGGTCGGATTGGTATGTATCCTCGTCATCATGATCTGTATCAAGCTGAATATGGGTGAAACGATCGGACTGACTCTCGTTACGGTCATCTCGGTGATGGAAGCTTCAGGTCAATGGGATTTTGCACTCAACCGTTTTATACTAACATTAATTGGTATCGTTTCGGCATTTTTAATTAACATTCTGGTATTTCCGCCAAAACCGAAAGAACAGTATTTCAAGCAAATTCATCTGGTTTTTGTGAAAATGTCGCTCCTGCTCCGTACGGCCATTTCCCATGAGATGAAGGATTCGGTATACCGTGAGGAGCTGAACAATCTGTCAGGTTCGATCAAGTCACTGAGTGACAAATATGCACTGTTCGAAGAGGAGCAGAAAAAGCTGAAGCGGCCCAAATACAGCCAATCCAGGCAGCTCGTGGTATACAAGCATCTTCTGAACTCTCTGCAAAAAGGATATGAGGTGCTTACTGCCGTAGATAATCATTATTTTCAGGCTCAAAGGTCGGAGGAACTTGACCGCTTATATGATGACCATCTGGAAAAACTGATTAAATTCCATGAGCATATCCTGTGGAAATTTGAAGATAAACTTAAGCCTAATGAAGAAGAAGCCAGCAGTATGGCCCTGGAGAACCAGAGATTTATGGATGATATGGCCGGTATCTCGAACACCTCTCCAACCGGGTTCCGGATTGCCGTCGTAGCGGCAGCAATGTTTGATTACGGTCATACGCTGGAGAGACTGAATCGGGTAGGGGACCATATTTCACGGTTTGTTGACCGGAAGAAGGACAGCCACAGCATTATGGCCTGGTTGAAAAAATAAAAATGCAACAAATGAAAGAAGGGGTTTTAAGAATGGCGATCGACGAGCAGGATTGGAAGGATGAGCAGGCGCGTGTCACTGACGTTACAGCACGTATTGGCAGCAAGATCACTCAGCTTGAAAAAGAAGTAGGCGATGTCCGCGGTGATGTGATCGAAATGCGAAAAGATTTCTGGGACGAGGTAACCGTCAACTTCAGCAATCCCGATGATCTGGGAGAAACTTCGACCAATCTGCGTCAGCAGTCTCAGGTTTTATCAGAGAGAGAACGCAGTCACCTGCAGTCAAGCAAGGCCTTGAAGAAATACCGCAAGCTCGTCTCGTCCCCTTATTTCGGAAGAATCGATTTTCGGGAGACCACAGAGGACCAGGCGGAGACCATCTATCTCGGCATCGGATCATTGATGGATGAGGACATGGAAAACTTCCTCATCTATGACTGGCGGGCTCCCATTTCCAGTTTATATTATGACGGTTCACCAGGTGAAGCCCGTTATGAGACCCCTTCAGGCATGGTTACAGGGGAGATGAGTCTGAAGCGTCAATTCGTGATTCGGGATCGGGTGATCGAAGTTCTGTTCGATACCGGAGTCACGATTGGTGACGAACTGCTGCAGCAGGTTTTAAGCCACAGTGCAGATGACCGTATGAAGAACATTGTCGCTACAATCCAGAAGGAACAAAATGCTGTGATACGTAATGATAAGACCCGTATGCTCATTGTTCAGGGAGCAGCAGGAAGCGGGAAGACTTCAGCAGCCCTTCAAAGAGTAGCTTACTTGCTTTATAAATATCGTGAGACCCTTCAGGCGGACCAGATGATCCTCTTCTCACCAAATCCCTTGTTTAACAGCTATGTTTCCACCGTGCTTCCGGAGCTGGGCGAAGACAATATGCAGCAGACGACATTCCAGCAGTACCTGGAGCATCGGCTGGGACGGGAATTTGATCTGGAGGATGTATTCTCTCAAACAGAAAGTTTATTGAATACTGAAGAAAATGCTCAGCAGCAGGCTCGCAGGGAAGGGATCGCCTTCAAATCAGGTGCCAGCTATTTAAATATCATTACTTCATACAAGGACAGACTGCAATCACGGGATATGATGTTCCGCCCGATCGTTTTTCAGGGACGGATTATTATCAGTGCAGAAGAGATGGTGTCGCAATTTTACACCTATGACGCTTCTGTCAAAATGGCCAATCGCCTTGACTTAATGAGGGAATGGCTGCTTAAGCATTTATCTGACTTTTCGGTCGAGGAAAGAAAATCGAAGTGGGTGGAAGACCAGATTGAATTGATGGATCCCGATGACTATCATCGAGCATTTCAAACAATGCGGAGAAAGCAGCAGAAGAACGAGACCAGTTTCAACGATTTTGATGCCGAAAAAGAGGCTCTTGCCAAAATGGTCGTGAGCAGCAGGCTGAAGCCGCTTAGACGCTGGATTAAAAATTACAGGTTTGTCGATGTAAAGGGACTCTACAGCAGGCTGTTTCAAGATTCTTACATGCTGAAAGAGCTGCTGGAAGAAGGTACTGAGCTGCCGAAAAGCTGGTCAGAGATCAGTACCCAGACATTAAACCAGATCGCTGACAAAGCGTTGTTGTACGAAGATGTTACGCCATTACTGTATTTGAAGGAACTGCTCCAGGGATTCCGCACAAACACTGGAATCAGGCACGTTATCATCGATGAGGTACAAGATTATTCGATCTTTCAGCTGGAATTTCTGAAAAGACTGTTCCCCAGAGCCAAAATGACCGTACTGGGCGATCTAAATCAGGCGATTTACGCTCACGGTGAAGAGCTGGGGCAGTTAGATAATCTCGTCAGTCTTTATGGAGAAGATGAAACCGAAGTGATTTCGTTAACACGCAGCTACCGTTCTACATACAACATTGTAGAATTTACACGCAGCATGATTCCGGGTGGAGAACAGATCGTACCTTTCAATCGTCCCGGCGAAGCACCTGAAGTGATTCCGGCAGCAGATGAGTATGAGCTTCATACCAACATCCTGAAGGATATCGCGACACTCCAAGAGAAGGGCTATCATTATGTGGCGGTGATCTGCAAGACTGAAGAGGAGAGCCGCAGGGTACACGGGGTGTTGTCTGAGCAGATGCAGGCACGATTGATCACGAAGTCAACACCGGCGTTTGAAAAAGGCATTCTTGTCGTTCCTGCCTATTTGGCCAAAGGCGTTGAGTTCGATGCCGTTATTATTTACAACGGCTCCAATGCGCATTACCACCGGGAGACAGAGCGGAAGCTGTTTTACACAGCCTGTACCCGGGCGATGCATGAGCTTCATATCTATTACACGGGTGAAAAAAGTAAGTTTCTACCGTGAACGTATTAAAGATAAGACCGCCAGATCAGCGGTCTTATTTTTATTGAACAGGAAAGGGAGTTGAGGAAATCCTTTATACCTATTATCGATCAGTTCAAAAGCAATCAAGAGCAAAATATGGCTAGTCGTATGGAGAAAATCACAGAAAGCAATCTTTTGAGGGATAACATTATGCTCATGATCGGCAGCGGTGCTGTTCTATATTATATCTTTCAGAGTCTTATAGTCATACGCTCCTTAAGGCCTCTGGATCATATGAGAAATGAACTTGTTGCCATCAGCCGGGGAGATGGGGATCTGGTGTCTCGTCTGGACGTTCGGAGAAAGGACGAGATTGGTCAGACAGCCGAAGCATTTAATTCACTGCTGGACAGTTTCAGAACTATGGTTCTGAATATTCAAGAATCAGCATCCCAGGTTTCTGCATCGACAGACCAGCTATATACCGGTTCCTCTGAAGTCCGAGGCGCATCCAGGCAGACCTCAGCCATCATGGAGGAACTCGCAGAAGGTGCAGAACGTCAATTAGCTGTTACCGAATCATCCATGACCCATGTGAAGAATATGACTGCAGGCGTCAGGCAGATTAATATGGCTGCCCTTGAAACTGCTGAATTGTCACAGGGGACGCACCAGCTTTCGTTTCAGGGTGAACAGGCTTTAACACGCACACTTCAGCAGATGGAACAAATTCAAGCTACCACGGAACAGTCGGCGGAAGCGGTGCGCGATCTAGAAAGCAAAACTGCACAAATCGGGATGATGGGCAAACCATCACTGATCTTGCTTCGCGTACAAGTCTTCTGGCATTAAATGCATCGATCGAGGCTGCTCGAGCCGGTAACGAGGGCCAAGGATTTGCTGTGGTGGCAGCAGAAGTGAAAAAGCTGGCCGAACAGTCTTCGATTTCATCACTGGAAATCAACCGTTTTGTGGAGCGTATTCAAATGGACATTCATGGTTTAACTTCGACGATGCAGGCAGAGATGAAGACGGTTCTGGAAGGAATCACAGCAGCTCGCAGTGCAGAAGAAGCGTTTCAGGATATTGAAAAGTCCGTTTCTTTGCTCAATGATCGGATTATTGAAATTCGTGAATCAGCTGGAAAACTTAATCACCATGCAGACGGGATGGACCATAACATCGGTAAAATCATGGATATGAACCAAGTTACTGCAGAAGGAACACAAAGTGTCAGTGCCGCTGCCGAAGAGCAGTTGGCTTCAATTGAAGTCATGGCAGGCTCGGTCGAAATGTTAAAAATGATGTCTTCTGAACTCAAAAACCAGATGTCGGGCTTCAAAGTATAGGGCACGCCGTCCCTTTTTTGCCATGCATATAACAGGGGAAAGAACCCACAATATAGGAAGACACAATTGATGTTAAAGGTGGTCTTCTCATGGAAAACAAGAAATGGGATCTGGTTGCCCTTGCATCGGTGCCGCTCATTATGACACTTGGCAACTCCATGCTGATACCCATTTTGCCGCAAATTTCGAAGGCGCTGGGCATCAGCTCGTTTATGGTCAGTATGCTGATTACGGTGTACGCTGTCGTGGCCATACTGATGATTCCTATTGCCGGCTACCTGTCTGACCGCTTTGGACGCAAAAAAATCATCATACCCAGCTTGATCATTGCGGTGGCAGGCAGCTCTGTTTCCGCTGCGGCGGCTTGGCTGATGAACGGAAGTGCTGCTTATACGGTCATATTAGGCGGACGGCTGCTTCAGGGGGTTGGTGCGGCCGGTGCTTTTCCTCTGGTGATTCCGCTTGTGGGTGACATGTTTAAGGAAGACGAGCAGGTCAGTAAAGGACTTGGCATTATTGAAACCTCCAACACCTTTGGTAAAGTGCTGAGTCCGATTTTAGGTGCGTTTTTAGGAAGTTTCATCTGGTTTCTGCCCTTTCTGGCCATACCTGTGTTATGTGTGTTTTCTTTGCTTCTCGTTATATTTTTAGTGAAATCCCCGCCGCATGATAAAACCGAGCAGACACTTGGTGAATTTCTGAAAACGACCAAGGAAGTTTTGCATGAGAAAGGCCGATGGCTGTATGCGATATTTGCAATCGGCGGTATTGCCATGTTCGGTATTTTTGGTGTCCAGTTTTATTTATCGGAAACTCTGGAATCGGCTTATGGCATGAAGGGGATCCTGAAAGGTCTGGTGCTCGCTATTCCATTAGCAGCGCTTTGTTTGGCTTCATTTTTGGCAGGGAAATTCACAGGTCATAATAAAGCTATTATGAAATGGACAGGCTTCACAGGAATGACACTGCTTACCATGTCGCTGGTCATCATCGGATTTTATGAACAGATATATTTTGTGATCGGTCTGATGACCATTGGCAGTATCGGAATCGGCCTCGTTCTGCCAAGTATGGATACGCTGTTAACCGAAGGGATTGAGAAGGAACAGCGGGGAACCATCACATCATTGTACAGCAGCATGCGTTTCATAGGCGTATCGCTGGGCCCGCCGGTCGTATCCCTTTTGCTCGCGGCCAATCATTGGATTTTGTTTATTACCCTTGCTGCAGTTGCTGCTGTAGGAGCTCTTCTTACATTTTTTGCTGTTAAACCGGAACAGCGGGAAGAAGATGACGAGACTGGGGAGGTGCAGCGTGTCCAGTTTCCTCAGCCCACTGCACATCGAAACAAGAACCTTGTCCGAAAATAAAAGGTACCCTATCAAGCAGACTCATGAAATCGTCGCTGGATAGGGTACCTTTATTTATTGCTGCTTATTCAAAAGACCGTTTTCGACCAAGAAATCTCGGGCTACAATATCCTCCCGGTAACCTTCATCCACAAGGGCATTCATCTCCTGCATTTTCTCCTCGGAGATTTTACCGCCCAGCTCGTTCAAAGCATCTCGGATTTCAGGGTGTTCATCCAGTAAATCTTTCCGTACAACGGCACCGGCGTCATAAGGAGGAAAGAAGCCTTTATCATCCTCCAGCAGGACCAGGTTGTTCACTTTCACCTGACCGTCAGTCGTGTACGCACTGGATACATCCAGGTCATTCTGAGCCATCAGGCGGTATTTAATCCCCTGATCCATTCCTTTTACACTTTTGAATTCCATATCATACAGCTCTCGCAGACCCGGATAGGTATCCGGTCTGTCTGTGAATTCAAATTCAGCACCGAGTTCGAGATCCTGGGATACTTGTGCAAGATCGCTGTACGTTTTCAAATTATATTCTGCTGCCGTCTCCTGCGATACTGCCAAAGCATAGGAGTTGCTGAAGCCGAGCGGTTCCAGAAACTCCAGGCCATCCTCACTGACTAACTCTCTCGTACGCTTGATCGTTTCTTCTGCAGTTCCGGTTTCTTCCTGATAGTAGTTGGCTACGATCGTCCCCGTATAGTCAGGGTAGAGCTGAATGTCATTATTGAGCAGTGCTTTCCAGGTTACACTGGAACCGCCCAAATTTAATGTGCGTCTGACATTCAGGTCGGTGCGATCTTCAATCAGGTCTGCCATCATGTGCGCAAGAATAATATTTTCTGTAAAGTTTTTGGAACCAATCGTCAGATTGGCTGGTCCGCCTCCGCTGCCTGGCGAAGCAGTTGGAACCGTACAGGCGGAAAGAGAAAAGGTCAGCAGAAGTGCAGCGGCAGCAGACAGCCATCGTTTTTTGTTCATGGTTTGTCCCTCCATTGCACTATATTTTCAAACCGCGTGGTGTGGTCCAGCGTTCCAGCAGACCCAGCAAATAATCAAACAGCAAGGCCATCAGAGCGGCAGGCAAAGCTCCCAGCAGAATCAGGGCATCGATATTGCGTGTAATACCGAGGAATATAAAATCGCCTAATCCGCCGGCACCGATGAAAGCGGCAAGTGTGGCTGTGCCGACATTAATAACGGTTGCGGTCCGGATTCCTGCCATAATGACGGAAAGGGCCAAAGGCAGCTGGACTTTTCTCAATATCTGCATATTCGTCATTCCCATGCCCCGGGCGGCTTCAATAACAGACGGATCGACATCCTTAATTCCTGTATAGGTGTTCCGAATGATCGGTAATAGCGAGTATAGAAACAAAGCTGCAATCGCTGTTTTCATACCAATGCCCAGCAGCGGAATCATGAAACCAAGCAGCGCGAGGCTGGGGATCGTTTGCAGAATGCTGGCACCGCCGATAATCCAGGTTTTCAAAAATCCGTACCGGCTGACCAAAATTCCTGCAGGGATTCCAATGATAATCGCAATGACCATCGAAATCAGAACTAGCTGAATATGTTCACCGATGGAAGTGAGCAGTTCGCCCCAGCGAAGAGAAAATTGACGAACAATCTGTTCCCAGATGGATGAACTCATACTTCATCCCCCTTTCCAGCCCAATGGCTTGCAAATGTGGATATCAGTGTTCCTCGTGTCACAATCCCGATCAGACGCTTGCGGCTGTCAATGACAGGAATGATACCATAAGGCGCTTGATTCACAGCCATTAATGCATCCTTTGCCGTGGCTGTTTCAGGAAGTACGTTCTGGACAGGCTTCATAATTTCACCCACCTGGCTTGCATTGTCAATATTGGCCTGGAGATCGTAGGCTGACACAATACCAAGCAGCACGCCTTCTTCATTAAGAACAAGCAGGGTGTCTGTTTTTTTGTTTCTCATATAAGTGATGGCCCTCAGTGGGGAACGGTGAGGGAGCACCGTGGCTGGATTTTCGCGCATGACTTCCTTAACCGGGATGAATTCTGGATTTTGATATACCCGGTTTTTTCCGATGAATTCTTCAACAAAGCCGTGGGACGGTGCCCGCAGCAGCGTTTCCGGTGAATCCAGCTGCAGGATGGTTCCAGCTTTCAGCACTGCGATACGATCACCCATCTTCAGCGCTTCATCCATATCATGGGTGACGAATACAATGGTTTTCTTCAGATCCTGCTGGAGCCGCAGCACTTCGTCCTGAAGCTGCTCACGGGTAATGGGATCGAGGGCACCGAACGGCTCATCCATCAGAATGATTTCCGGGTCTGCCGCCAGGGCACGGGCTACACCAACCCGCTGCTGCTGTCCGCCGGACAGCTCTTTCGGGTAGCGTCCTGCGTAAGTATCAGGATCAAGTCCCACCATATCCAGCAGTTCATGAACCCTTTGTTTTTTTCTTCCCTTGTCCCAGCCCTTCAAATCAGGCAGAAGACCGATGTTTTGTTCCAGTGTGTAGTGTGGAAATAGTCCGGTCTGTTGAATGACATAGCCGATACTCCGGCGCAGGGTGACCGTATCTGTCTTTTTAATATCCTTGCCATTAATCGTCAGGAGCCCCCCTGTGTGCGGCTCCAGTTTGTTGATCATTTTCATCGTGGTAGTTTTACCACATCCGCTGGGTCCGATTAGTACCAGGAATTCGCCTGACCGGATTTCAAAATTCAGGTCTTTTACAGCCTGAAAACCGTCAGAATACGTTTTGCTTACATTTTCAAACTTAATCATAGACATCCTCCCCGCTTAAGTATTGATGTTGAAACAAACGCCAGCAAAATCCAACTCCGCTGGAAAGAAGAAAAGCCATCGGCACCAGGCTGAAGACAGCAACTTACTTATGATTAATCCTATAATTTCTAAATTGAATCATATTTTTGACTCAGTATATCCCGGAGCAGGCTTGTGTATGCTCTTGATCCGTAAATGGATGGCCATAAACATATCATCTTACTCAGCGATAATATGTTTCAATATACAGGGTTTGATCAAGCCAATGTAGAATACATTTTTTAACACAGTCTTCATAGTGGTGAGCTATACTGGCAATGCATTCATGCTCATATCAGGAGGAGATTTAATGACGAAGGTGATTAACTTTGCACATCGGGGATCATCAGCGATTTGCCCGGAGAATACGATGGCAGCCTTTCACAAGGCACTGGAGCAGGGAGCCACGGGAATCGAGACCGATGTACAAATGTCCCGGGACGGAAGACTGGTGCTGATTCATGACGAAATGTTAAACCGGACAACCAGCGGAAAAGGATTGGTGAAAGACCACAGCTGGAGTGAAATTGGGCAGCTGGACGCCGGATCATGGTTTCATGAAGATTTTCAAGGTGAAAAGGTTCCGAGTCTGGAACAACTTTTGGATTTCACCAGGGATAAGGGAACTATAGTAAATATTGAGCTGAAAAATGGGGTTGTGCTGTATCCGGGCCTTGAAGAGCGTGTCATCGAATGTGTACGGCAGTATGGCATGGAGGAGCGAGTGATTATATCCAGCTTCAATCATTATGCCTTAGTGAAATGCAAAGCATTGGCACCTGAGATTTCTACAGGTATTTTATATATGGAAGGGCTTTATGAAGTCTGGGATTATGCACAGACGGTGGGAGCAGATGCCTTGCATGCGTTCAAATATGCTGTTTTACCGGAATGGGTAGAGCAAGCCCGGTCAAAAGGACTTGTGTATCATCCGTTTACAGTGAATGACGCTAAAGAGATGATGCATCTCATGCAGGCAGGGGTGGCGGGGATCATAACCGATTTTCCCGACGTGCTCCATGGACTGCTTCATGGCGAAGGAGGGTAGTCCTTGAAAAAGTCATGGCTGCTCGGTTTCGGATTTTTCAGTATCAGTATCACCTGGGCCCTTTATAATGCTTTTGTTCCTTACTTTTTGGAAAAGTACATATCCAGTATCGCGTTGATCGGATTTTTTATGACACTGGATAATTATTTTGCGCTGTTTCTGCAGCCCTGGGTCGGCAGCCGCAGTGATGTAACCCGTACCCGATTCGGCCGGAGAATGCCTTATCTGCTCATTGGTATGCCGCTGGGTGCATTGTTTACGATGATGATTCCATTTCATACGGGGCTTGTCACACTCATCTTGTTCATGATGCTGATGAATCTTTCGATGAGTATATACCGTTCTCCCACGGTTGCTTTAATGCCTGACATTACACCCGAGCGGGACCGCACACGGAGTAACGGGATCATCAATTTTATGGGCGGCTTTGGGGCAATTCTCGCTTTTGGCGCAGGTTCGGTGCTGTATAAGAGTAATGAAGCTCTTCCATTCGCAGCAGCAGCCTGCATTACGCTCATATCGATGATCATTCTGTTTCGCTTCATTAAGGAAGGCATAGATTCTCCGGGATATTATAATGAGCGTGAAGCACGTCCGCGCATATCTTTTAAAGGTCAGCTGAACCGGACGACAGTGTTTCTTCTGGCTGCGATTTTCTTCTGGTTTGTTGCCTATCAGGGCGTAGAAACGCTGTTCACCTTGTACGGAAAAAACGAAATGCAGCTTAGTGAATCCGAGGCTTCATTCTCACTTACCTTTTTCTCTCTGTTGTTTGTCCTGTTCGCAATTCCCAGCGGCTGGCTTGGCAAACGCTACGGCAAAAAGCCTGTCATCGTGATCGGTGTTATCGGTCTGTTCCTTGTGTTTTCCGCGATACCTTTTATCGACTCACTGCTTCTTCTGCGGATTCTGCTTGGTATCGGAGGCATATTCTGGGCATGTATTAATATCAATTCTTATCCATTCATCGTGTCCACAGGATCAGAAGAAAGTATCGGAACCCGAACGGGAATGTACTACTTGGTCTCTTCATTGGCAGCCATAATTTCACCACCGCTGCTGGGGCAGATGATTGACTGGATGGGGTATCAGATCCTGTTTATAAGTGCTTCGGGCAGCATGTTGGCTGCTTTACTGTGCGTGTCCATGATTCGGGAAAAGGAAATCGCTGTCCCGCCCCATTCCGAAGAAATTTCACCTGTTTCAACAGGATGATTTGAATTTTCATTTGCGAATATCTGACGTTGTATGTAATATTAAACCTGACCTGTCTTGATAGGTCAGGTTTTTTCAACGAAGAGATAGACAGACTATTTATCCATTAGGAGGCACACTATGACACAGATCATAAGAGTAGGCATCGTCGGTTACGGCAACCTTGGCCGCGGTGTTGAGAAAGCTATCAAACAAAATCCGGACTTTGAATTGAAAGCGGTATTTTCACGGAGAGACCCGAGCAGTGTATCATCGGAAGCCAAAGCTGTTCATATGTCCGACCTGGATAGCTACAAGGATGAGATTGATGTTCTTATTTTATGCGGGGGTTCGGCAACGGATCTTCCGGAACAGGTTCCTGCATTGGCTGGAAAATTCCATACGGTAGACAGCTTTGATACCCATGCTAATATTCCGGCGTTTTATGACAGCGTTGACGCAGCCGCTCGTGAAGGCGGGAAAGTCAGTGTCATCTCCACGGGCTGGGATCCCGGTTTATTCTCACTCAGCCGTTTGATCGCTGAATCGATCCTTCCGGAAGGCAATGAGTATACATTCTGGGGTAAAGGTGTCAGCCAGGGCCACTCTGATGCGATCCGCAGAGTCAACGGTGTGAAGAATGGCGTTCAATACACTATTCCTCGCGAAGAAGCTGTAAACCGTGTCCGCAGCGGTGAAAATCCTGAACTCAGCACGCGCGAGAAGCATCTGCGCGAATGCTACATTGTGCTTGAAGAAGGAGCCGATCAGAAGGCGATTGAACGTGAAATCCAGGAGATGCCGAACTATTTTGCCGATTATGATACGGTTGTACATTTCATCAGCGAAGAAGAGCTGAAACAAAATCATTCTGCCATGCCTCATGGCGGTACTGTGCTCCGCAGCGGCATCACAGGGGACAACAACAAGCAGATTATTGAGTTTGGTTTGACGCTGGACAGTAATCCGGAGTTTACGGCAAGTGTGCTCGTGGCATATGCCCGTGCAGCTTATCGTTTGGGACAAGCCGGGGATCAAGGTGCAAAAACTGTATTTGATATCCCTTACGGTCTGCTCTCCCCGAAATCACCGGAACAGCTTCGTAAAGAACTTTTGTAATCTATCATTTTAACAAGTTCATTTTGCGCCCGTTCCTCACGGAACGGGCGTTTTTCCCTTATGTGGAGCTGTATCGTTTCTCCGAAGGTCTTGCGGGTGGAAACAATGAAAGACATAATAGAGTAAACGGTAATATACGGGGGAATGTTCATTGCAGGTACTGGCGATGCTGACCATGCTCGTGGATCATGTGGGTCTTGTCTTTTTTTCAGATCAGGAAATATGGCGTATCATTGGCAGGATTGCGTTTCCGGTATATGTGTATGCGCTGGTGCAGGGCTATCAGCATACTTCGTCAAGACGGCGTTATTTTATCCGTCTGGGGATCATTGCCCTGATTTCACAGCTTCCTTATCAGCTTGCTCTGAATCCGAACGGATTGAATGTCGTGGTTACATTAGCGGCGGGTGGACTGGTGCTCCAGGCGATGGACAAAACGAAATCCTTTTCCTCCGCTGTTCTCATCGCAGCTGCCGCTGCACTCGTCATGGATCTTTTGAATTTTGATTATGGGGCTTACGGGTTATTCCTGATTTTAATCTTTCGGTATACCTCGTCCCATATGCTTGTGATATGGCATCTGCTGCTGAATCTGATGTTCCTGTATCTTTATGGCTGGGAGCTGCAAATGTGGAGCCTTGCTCCGACACTGCTGATGGTATATGGACCTTTGATCTGGAAAAGACTTGAGGATGCACGGGTGCATCCCTGGGTATGGAGATCTTTTTATCCGCTTCACATGGTGATCATTGCCATTTTGCAAAGATGACCAGTGCGGGATGAGATGGAATCTATTTGAACATGTTGAATGGAAATGATGGTAAGGGGGAAGTTCATGCTGGGGGTTGGCATTTTCTTATGCTTGGTCATGTTTACAGCGGCCGGGTATTTGACATACCGTAATTCAAAACTAATTGCCGAGAGACAAAAGGAAGATTTTGTTCCACTCCCTTCAACAGAATATACCGTCTTTATAGGAAAGCAAAAGCCTGACCCGGAGCTCGATGGAATGCTGCCATTATGGGTAATGAGCTGGGAGTCTTCAGACAGCATTACTCTGGCTGGTCTGTGCCGGGTTACAGACGGGGATCAAGGAGATTTGAGGCTGGAAGAGGCTGAGCGTGTTTTAAGCTCACATATCAACAAGGCACTGCAATCAGGAACCTATCTGTCCTGTGAGATTTGTAATCCCTCGAAATTACATGAATATGAACACTCCATGGCTGTTCGTCTCAGCACAGCAGCGGGACCCAACCGGTCTGTATGAGTGATTAGGGTCAAACTCCCTTCTTGCAGGGTAATGAAAAGAAAATGGCTGAGAAGGAGTTTTTCGGATGAAGACAATACAGATTGGCAGAACTTCAGTTTCTGTTCTTTCAGGAGATATTACCGCCTGGAGTGGAGATGTTATCGTAAACGCAGCGAATTCCGGACTGCTTGGTGGCGCTGGTGTGGATGGCGCGATCCATACGGTAGGCGGGCCGGAGATTATGGAACAGTGTAAGGACATCCGAAAACTGCAGGGCGGATGTCCGCCTGGCCATGCAGTGATGACCTGTGCGGGTCTGTTAAAAGCGAAGCACATCATCCATACAGTAGGACCCATTTGGGAAGGCGGAGGCGGAGGCGAAGAACTAACCTTGGCTGAGTGCTACCGGAGCAGTCTGCAGCTGGCGAATGAAGCAGGGGCGAGGAGTATTGCTTTTCCCAATATCAGTACCGGGATATACGGCTATCCCAAGGCTTCTGCCTGTGACATTGCCTTGAAGGCTCTGACAGGGTATCTTAAAGAAGATAAGCCCGATAACCGGCTGGAAAAGATTGATCTGATCTGCTTCGATGCCGAGAACGCCGAGCTTTACATACAACGACTGGATCAATATGCGTAGAGGAAGCATTGAGGATAGTGGAGGTAACTTGAATGGCAGATCATCAGGAACAGGAAGAATTATCACTATATTTGTTGGTGGTGCTTGCCCGGGCTTATAACTCTGTGATGCTGCACTCCACCCGCAGCATCCAAAGCCACGGATTAAATACGACCGAATTCGGTGTGCTGGATGTGCTTTATCACAAAGGTTCCCAGCCGCTTCAAAAGATTGGTGAAAAAGTTCTGATATCCAGCGGCAATATTACATATGTTGTGGATAAGCTTCAAAAGAAGAATTTGCTGGTCCGTCGTGCATCTTCTGAGGATCGGAGAGTGATTTACGCGGAACTGACCCCTGAAGGCAGGGAGCTGTTCGAAACCATCTTTCCGGATCACCAGAAAAAAATGGACGCTGCCTTTGGCGGTCTGACCGAAGAAGAGAAGAAGCAGGCTTCGGCTCTTCTCCGTAAGATGGGAATCACGGCCCAAAACCGGCTGCATCGTTAAAGATGAGTTCATGTAAGGAGGGATTTTGATGATCAAGGATATTTCATCCCGTTTAGATGATTTGGAAGTAAAGGAGCTTCTGGCGTATTCGGTATTTCCGGATCCGGAGAAGCTGGATGCTGTAGTGGATGCCTACCGCAAGCCGGACGGACTACAGCTGTTCGGATATGAGGAAGACGGTGTCCTGATTGGTATTATCGGTGTAGACCAGAGTGATACTGAAATGGCGATCAAACATGCAGCGGTACATCCGGAATACCGCGGTAAAGATTACGGACGGGGTATGATCATGGAACTTATGCTGCAGAAGAATCCGGCTGTCGTCAGTGCAGAGACGGATGAGGATGCGGTCGGGTTTTACCGGTCGATCGGATTCCAGGTATACAGCCTGGGAGAAATCTATCCGGGTGTGGAGCGCTATCGCTGCGTATATGAAGTGGAAGAGATCGATTAAAAGTCGGAAAGATCATCCGCATCAACAGCATAGAGTGTAAGGATCACAGGGGTGCCTATAATATAGGCGCCCTTTTTGTCATGTTCGTTTTATATCTGCATCCACCAAGGCGCATCACGGTTTCAAGTCACGATGGAGAGCACATATAATAACGCAGTTAGCGGGGTGGAGGTGGGAAAGAATGGTTTATAATTATACCGCTGTCGGCGATTCCTTGACGTTTGGAATCGGGGCTCTGCCCGGCAGCGGTTTTGTTCCGTTATACCGGCGTTATGCTGAAGATCATCTGCAGAAATTTGTGGCTTATGAGAATTTAGGTGTCCTCGGTTTGACTTCATCGGCCCTGCATGATCGGGTACTTCACCATCCGGTATTTCGGGAACATCTGAAAAGCGCCCAGATTATTACGGTATCGGTGGGCGGGAATGATCTGATCCGGGCAGTAAAAATGTCTGGAGGACGTGCAGACCATGCGGCTCTGGATCAGGCACTAGCACGAAGCAGAGTACATTTGTCAGGCATTGTGAGAGAGATACGCAGACTCAAGACGGGAAGCACAGATCCTTATATTCTCAGGGCTGTCGGTCTGTATAATCCGTATCCATCCTGGAGTGAAGCTGCCGGTTATGTCAACCGAATGAATCAATTCCTCGGAAACCTGGTCCCAACGGCAGAAATATATGATTTGTTTTTGGGTCAGGAGCGGGAACTGCTGTCTCTGGATGGTGTTCATCCCAATACCAAGGGACATCGTGTTATTGCAGAACAGCTCAATGCAATGGGGTTTGTGTCACTGCATCATTGAACGAAAAAGCCGGAAGTGTATTTTACACCGAATGTCATGAAAAAATGAACCTCTGATGCCGATATAGATATAAGAGGTGATGTTGAATGGCGAAGAAGGGCCAGACGTTTCAGTATTATAGTTTTGATATAAAGAAAAAAGCAGTCGCTATGCGGCTGGATGGCATGACCAAAAAAGAGGTGGCTGCATTGCTGCAAATATCCGATATTGGTCGTTTGAAAATTTGGATGCGTAAATACCGTGAGATGGGTGAGGCTGGATTGATCGACCGGCGCACCAAAAAGATTCAAGAAAGCGCAGAACAGCTTGCAGATCAAACTCCGGGTCAGGACGTGCCGGGTTATACACAGCAGGACATAAGCTGAGCAAATAATGTGCTGCTTATGGGCAGTTTCCTCAATTATGAAGCATCAGGGCATGCGCCCGGTTCCTTTATTCCTGTAAGGCATATCTTATGTTATGTCCGAAAAGGGGAGGGATTCATGTGAGCGGAGCAGCTGTTGGATATGGTTATGGAAGTTCTGTCGGCGCGATCCTGGTTTTGTTCATTCTGTTGGTGATTATTACTCGCGCGTTCATCTAATTCCAGGATTCATACAGCCGTGGGTATTCAACTTCATGCAATGATCCCGGTACGACAACCCTGCCGATTTACGGTGAGGGTTGTTTTTCTATGCTTTGACACTTATGGAGATGAAGTCAAAAAAAATCGGGCGCCCTTTGCAGAGCGCCCTCATGGGAGAGGAGAAACCGGACGAAGAGCTTATGGGGAAACGTAAGTCTTCTCCGCGGTTGTCTACGACACTTTTGATGTCGATAGCTTTAGGATGCCCGCTGCGCCCGGATCTATACCTCCCAAATTGAAAAAAATGGATCGCTGTATCATTTCTTTTTCATAAGCGGAAGATTATGTTACGATATTCTCATAAATTAGGACAGGAAACGGGTGGAACAACATTGAGAGTAATATCGGGAAGTGCCAAGGGCCGGCCCCTCAAAAGCGTGCCGGGGACAGGCACCCGTCCGACGACGGACAAAGTGAAAGAAGCGATCTTCAGCATGATCGGACCTTATTTTGATGGCGGAACGACGCTGGATCTGTTTGCCGGTACCGGCGGATTAGGCATTGAAAGCATGAGCCGCGGCATAGAGAAGGCCGTCTTTATCGATACAGAACCGAAGAGCATTGAAACGATCAGATACAATCTGAATGCTGCGGGTTTTGAACGTCAGGCAGAAGTATTCCGCAATGATGCGGCCAGAGCATTAAAAGTGCTGCAGAAGAGAGACTATAGGTTCGATCTCGTATTTCTGGATCCTCCTTACCGCATGACCGACGCAGATGCACTGATGCTGGACATGATCTCGCGTGGTTTGCTGAACCCCGGTGCTTTAGTTGTCCTGGAATACGGGTCATCTCATACTTATCCGGAGCAGCTGGAATCTTTTCATCATCTTCGGAGTGCACGGTATGGCGAAACCAGCGTGTCCATATATGAATATGCACCAACAGACAGCAAGCCGGATCTATCCGGCGAGGAGGTATTTTAACATGACAACAGAACCGCAAAAATCATACCGTGTGGCGGTATATCCCGGCACGTTTGATCCGGTTACGATGGGACACATGGATATCATTACGAGAGCATCCCGGCAGTTTGATCTGCTTATTGTCGCTGTACTGAACAATTTGAGTAAAAATCCGCTGTTCTCGGTGGAAGAGCGGAAGGAACTGCTCAGTCAGTGCACGTCTCATCTGCCAAATGTACAAATCGACAGCTTCAGAGATCTCTTGGCTAACTATGTTCGTCAAAAAGATGCCAATGTGATCGTTCGCGGAATCCGGTCGGTGACCGATTTTGAGTATGAGCTCCAGCTGGCTTCAACCAACCATAAGCTGAATCCGGATGCCGAAACGATATTCATGATGACCAATCCCAAATACTCTTATCTCAGCTCGAGCCTGGTTAAGGAGATAGCACATTTTAACGGAGATACAACCGATCTTGTACCACCCGAGGTTGATCGGGCGTTAAGGAAGAAGTTTAAGGAGTCCGCTTTATAAACATTCTTGACATGGTGATGAACAACAGGATCAATCCTGCGAATATCATGATCTGCCACTGAAGCAGCATGAGAAGCCCGTGCCATAAGTCGAATGATGGGTCATGACCACTCTGGTGTCCAGGCACTTCCCCGAAAGCGGGCAGAATGGATACAGGTGCAAGAACCGGTTTCCAAAGAATCAGTGTCAGTCCGAAGGCCAGTACGGCGTGAAGCAGCCTGGACATGATGAACGGTCCCCATGTGGAAGATACCGCCTTTATGGTGGAGAGGGTTTGCAGCTGTGCGCTGATCCCGCTCCATGCTAATAGTGCGGATAAAGCGGCCAGCTGCAGTGCGCCTGAATGAATAAATGGGGTTTCACTCCAATTTCTAGCGCCAGCGTACAGCTCCAGCAGTCCGGAGGCGGCAAGTGTTGAAATAAACGGGAGATACATGGTTACGATTTGAACCATCACGGCGAAAATAATAATGTAACCGCCTGTTACCATAAGGGTTTGAACGGATCTTGTTACAGAATCACCGAGCAGCCTCCCGAAGCTGCGGCCATCCCGGTTTCTGGCTTCCTCAGCCGCATGGACAGCCCGGATCAAGACAGAACCTTGGGCTGTTTGTTGACCAGATACAGGATAAGAAGAGCCCGAGTGTACATATCTGTCCTTCAGTGTGAATAACCACGCAGCAAGCAGTCCCGAGATCCAGTGTGTGCACAAGAGCAAATAGCCGGCATCCGGCTGGTGCAGCAGTCCGGATCCGATCACGACCAGGATCGTCATCGGATTACAGAAGTGAGACAGGGAAACCAGCCGGTGGGTATCCTGCGGCATAAGGCTGCCCTGCTGCAGAGCAGAGGCCGCAGCCTGTGCCCCGGCCGGGAAACCGGCAGTCATTCCCGTAACCAGAACCCAGCCCGCTGAACCCGGCAGATGAAACACCCTGCGCATGAAAGGGTCGAGCAGTACCCCCAGACCTTGAGCCCAACCGAAAGCAATCAGGATTTCGGCCAGCACCAGGAATGGCAGCAAAGCTGGGAAAACAATATTCCACCACAGCTTTAAAGCTTGTATTGAGGCTTGAAAAACAGGTTCAGAACCGCCTACGACAGCAATCACCAGCAGAAATGCTGCAGCACCAAGGGTGATGGTCATCCACATGCCGGATGTCCGGCTGGCGGACTTGCCTTTATTCATAAGGGATCTCCTTTCCGCGTAAACATGGCTAGTACCACTTTATGCAGATGAGATCAACCTTTAGACCAAGACTGCACCCGGGAAAGGAGCCATCAAATATGAAGGAACACGGAAAACCGAATGGACTAAGGGTACTACTCTACTTTTTATTGGTCGCTGTTATGGTCTATGTTGTTGTGTATATGCCAACGCCTTATCTGATCTATCAGCCGGGAAGTGCGGAAGAGATTAAGCCGATGATCACAGTCGAGAACGGAGACACACAGGAAAAGGGCAGCTTTATGCTGACGACCGTGTCTGCCAGTTATGCGAACATTGCACTGCTCGCCTATTCTGCATTTAATGCCGACAGTGAAATTGTGCAGAAGGAAAAGAGGCTCGGAGATCAGACCAGAGAAGAGTATGCGGCTACACAAGTATTTTATATGAATTCATCTCAGTCTCTTGCTGTGGAAGCGGCTTATCATGCCGCTGGTATAGATTATAATATCGTATCAGACTACATTTTTGTTCTTTCTGTACCCGATAAAAGCGGCAATAGTTCCTATTTCCGCCCGGGAGACCGATTGATTTCTGTGAACGGAGAATCGACTACAGACAACACCAGGCTGGCAGAACTGCTGGGATCACTTGAGGTTGGCGAGAAGGTGGAAGTGAAGTTGGAGCGGGCCGGAAAAGACGTTACCGAAACGGTCCCGCTGGTCGCAATCACTGATAATAAGACGGGAGCCACAAGACCAGGTCTTGGTGTCATGATCGCCACAATGCAGAAGATTCAGCCTGAGAATTCGGATCACGAAGTCACATTTGCCGCAACGAATATCGGTGGTCCGTCAGCAGGGCTGATGTTTACGATGGAAATTTATAATCAGCTCACACCAGGTGATTTGTCAAAAGGATATCGCACGGCCGGCACAGGAACAATCACCAAGGATGGAATCGTCGGGCCCATCGGAGGGATTGTTCATAAAATTGTTGCTGCCGACCGGGAACGCGCTGAATTATTTTTTGTGCCTAGAAAAAACTATGACGATGCCCAAGCTAAAGCAGAATCCATCGGCACCGATATGAAGCTGATCCCGGTCGACAAGCTTCAGGATGCGATCGATTATATGACAGGTCTGCCCTCTAAATCTTAACCGGAGGCAAGCGGTAGTCTTCATACATCAAAGACATCTGCGGCTGGCCCGATGCAGCAGCATATACGGCGGAAGCCTGCAGATCCAGATCAAGCTGAGGATGATTCAAAGCAGCTGCCCGTGTAACAACAGGGAGTGTGGCCGTGCGTTTCATTTCCTTCAGCAGCAGCCGGCCTTTCTCGCTGAATCCCAGGATACGAATATATCCGGGACCTCGGACGAGTTCGGTGCGTGAGAGCTGTTCCTTGCTGTGATGAAGCAGAATGTGCATTAGCATGCGCTGCAGTCTGGTACGGGTGTAGCGTTTCGTTTTCAGTATAGTAAGCAGTTCTTCCACACTGAAGCTGTTCAGCCGAGGCAGTATCTTTTTGATTCGGTGCTCCAGACCTTCGCCGACCTCCAGCAGCCGCTCTAATTGATGGGTATTCAAGGTATGCAGCAGGTGAAACAACGGATGGCGGAAGCTCTCCCAGGTGAAGGGTCCGTTGCCTTGAGTAAATGCTTTCTGTAAAATATGCAGGGTATAATCAGGCACATAGGGGGCTGCGGCTCCAAGCCCGTTCTCCAGAATCAGCCTGCGGATTGAGGTCGCGCTTGCAATAGAGGGGCCGGCGGGCAGCGGATCATGGTACTGGGCGGTGTCCCGCGGGATGGTATAAGGTTCTATCCGGCTTTGAAGCCGCTCTAATGCAATAAGGTAGTGAAGCCCGAGTGAATTGTTCGGCCTGCTTAACAGTAATGAAATTTCTTCTGCATCTTGAGGGGAAACCCCTTGGACATGTCCTGCTGCAGCTGCAAAGGCTGCAGGGAAACTGATTCCGGACGACAGCTGTTTTGAGATTTCCACTTTCAGTCCGCTGTCTTCACGTGCCAATTGTGCAGCGAGCGGCCGGAGGGACGACAGCGAACCCTGCTCTGATCCGAAGCAGAGACTGTCCACAACGCCCGTGGCATGCAAGAGGGAAACTGCGCCATAAGCAAACCACTCAGCTGGCTGGACGGCATAGGCTACGGGAAGTTCTATGACAAGGTCAGCACCCATGTGCAGTGCCATTTCCGCTCGGGAACGCTTGCCGATTAGGGCAGGTTCCCCGCGCTGCAGAAAATGACCGCTCATGACAGCCACTGCGCATTCTGCATCCGTTATGGCTTTGGACCTTTTATAATGGAGAACATGTCCATTATGTAGAGGATTGTATTCCACGATCATTCCGACGGTTTTCACCATATCAACTCCTTGTAAAAAATATATCATAATCAGCATGCTGTTCAGCAAGAATAATTAGAGCGGATGCAGTTATGCATGTCATACTTGTCATCATGCGCACAATCCCAAACTTGCTTTTGATATCCTGTTGACAAAAGTCACAGTGAATCGGTATAATAATCTTTGTTTGTTTGGAGTGATGGATATGCTTATTCAATTTCGAAAATTGACAACCAGCGATCAACCGTTACAGTTCCATCAAACTGTGGATGTCTCCCAGGTCTTGAAAGGCCGGAAGGATATTATTGAGGCAGAGCCGCTTCTTGCGGATCTGACAGCAAGACCTTCCATTGATGGATCGGTACATGTGTCCGGTCGATTACAAGGGAATCTGGTTATGCAGTGCTCCAGATGCTTGAATCCGGCTGCTGATCATGTGGACATCCCTTTTCACGAGGTATTCCAGCCGGTAGAGAACCTGGAGAATGTCCAGGATGAGAATGACGATATCACATATGTTCAAGGCGAGAGTGTGGATCTCACTGACTATGTGAAGGAGACATTGCTGCTCTATCTTCCACTGGCCCCGGTTTGCAGGGAGGACTGCAGCGGACTCTGCCCGAAATGCGGTAGAGATCTCAACGAGGGCTCCTGCGATTGCGATACGGAAGTGATCGACCCGAGGCTGGCTGGACTGAAGGACTTTTTTAAATGATGGATTTGACATCCCGTGCAAACGGGCTGATTGATAAGGAGGTGGGAACACATGGCAGTACCTCAACGTAGAACGTCCAAAACACGTCGTGACAAGCGTCGTACTCACTTTAAACTGGCTGTGCCGGGTATGGTGAAATGCGAGCAATGCGGAGAATTGAAGTTGTCTCACCGCGTTTGCAAAGTGTGCGGAACTTACAAAGCAAGAGAGATCATCAAACAATAGTTGCCATTCAATTAGTACTTCATCTATGATGAGGTGCTATTTTTTTTGTCTGAACTTCTCTTTCTTTTTATATCAACATCCTTTATACTTAATCTTAGTACCAGGTTCTAAATAATAATGAAATGATCTTTTTTTCATATATATTATTGGCGCCCCTGCGGCAGAAGGAGTTGGATCGTCATCGAACGTCTTACAAAAAAAGAACGCCATCGGCGTTTGGTACAGATGATTGACGATAACCCTTTCGTCACCGACCGGGAATTGACGCGCCAGCTTAAAGTGAGTATTCAAACCATACGCCTGGACCGAATGGAGCTCGGGATCCCGGAGCTCAGGGAACGAATGAAGCAAATGGCCGAGCATTCCTACGATCAGGTCAGGTCTCTTTCTCTGGAGGAAGTGGTCGGAGATGTCGTTGATCTTCAACTGGATAAAAGCGGTATTTCCATGTTTGAAATTCGTGAGGAGCATGTGTTCAGCAGGACGAAGATTGCCCGCGGGCATTATGTATTTGCCCAGGCCAACTCCCTGGCGGTTGCCGTCATCAATGATGAGATCGCTCTGACCACGTCTGCGGACATTCGTTTTCTCAGGCAGGTCCATCTTGGTGAGAAATGCATCGCCAAAGCGTATGTGCGCTCCCATGCCGCACAGAAGGCGAAGGTAGAAGTGTTCACCTACGTCGGTGACGAGATGGTGTTTCAGGGCAATTTTGTCGTCTACCGTTCGACGGGAGAGTGACACTTTCGAAGGAGGAACCAGCATGAAGATTGCAATAGATGCCATGGGGGGAGATCATGCCCCGCAGAGCAATGTGGACGGAGCTTTGGCTGCGGCACGGGAATGGAAGGACACCGAAGTCATTCTTGTGGGAGATCAGGCCAAAATTGATCCCCTGCTGAAGAACAGACCATCAAACCTGACTGTACGCCATGCAGGTGAAGTGATCGAAGCAGAAGACGAACCGGTCAGGGCTGTCCGCCGCAAAAAAGATGCCTCGATGGTCGTAGCGGGCCGTATGGTTCGTGAAGGTGAAGCGGATGCCATGATATCGGCAGGGAATACAGGCGCGCTGATGACAACCGGTCTGCTGATTGTCGGAAGAGTGGGCGGTATTGAACGGCCGGCACTGGCACCAATGATCCCGACGCTGGATGGCAAGGGAGTATTGGCCCTCGATCTCGGCGCGAATATGGATGCCAAACCGGAGCATCTTGCACAGTATGCTCTCATGGGCAGCTTGTACAGAGAGAAAGTGCATAATATTGCTAAACCGCGAGTTGGCCTTCTAAATGTGGGCACAGAACCGGGTAAAGGAAATGAACTGACGAAGCATGCTTTTCCTTTGCTGGAAGAACTGCCGATTCATTTTGTCGGCAATGTAGAAGCCCGTGATGTGATGAACGGAGTATGTGATGTTCTGGTTTGTGACGGTTTTGCCGGGAACATTTTGCTGAAGTCCATAGAAGGCACAGCGGGTGCTTTATTCTCCCTGCTGAAGGAACAGTTCAGCCAATCCCTGAAAACGAAGCTGGCTGCTGCCATGATGATGCCCCAGCTCCGAAACCTGAAATCTGTCATGGATTATAAAGAACATGGCGGGGCTCCGCTGCTGGGCCTCAGTGGTCTTGTGGTGAAAGGTCACGGCTCCTCAGACGGCAATGCGATCAAGAATGCCGTGAGGCAGGCCAGAACTGCCACTCAGAACCGGCTCGTTCAGAGTATTTCAAGTGAAATCAGCAGGAAGTGAGTGAGAAATATGAATAACAGTTTACGTCCGGTCGGTATTGTCGGGGCCGGAAAATATGTGCCTGAGCGGATTTTAACCAATCAGGATCTGGAGAAGATGGTCGACACGTCGGATGAATGGATCGTCTCCAGAACGGGTATTAAAGAGCGTCACATCGCTGCACCAGAGGAAGCCACTTCCGATCTCGCGTACCACGCGGCCGTTCAGGCCCTTGAAGCGGCAGGCATGTCGGGTAGTGATCTGGATCTGATTATTGTGGCGACCGTCACACCGGATATGTTCTTCCCATCCACGGCCTGTCTCCTGCAGGATCGTCTGGGCGCGAAGAAAGCCGCAGCCTTCGACTTGTCGGCTGCCTGCTCCGGTTTTGTATATGGCTTGGCTACCGCAGTTAATTTTCTCCAGACCGGGATGTATAATAACGCACTCGTCATAGGTGCTGATTGTCTCTCCCGGATTACAGATTACAGCGACCGAAACACGTGTGTCCTGTTTGGAGACGGAGCGGGTGCAGTTGTCCTTGGTGAAGTTCCGGAAGGCCGCGGCTTCCAGGCATTTGATCTGGGTGCTGAGGGAGCCGGGGGTGCCCATCTGTATCTTGAGGGCGGGGGTTCCCGTGTTCCAGCTTCTCTGGAAAGTATCGAAGCAAAGAAACACGCGATCTTTATGAACGGCCGCGAAGTGTTTAAATTTGCGGTCCGCGTGATGGGAAGTGCTACGGAGCGTGTGCTTGAGAAAGCGGGCGCAGCCAAGGGAGATGTGGATTTGTTTATTCCGCATCAGGCGAACATCCGTATTATTCATTCCGCGATGGAGCGTCTGGAGCTTCCGCCAGAGAAGGTCGTCGTCAATGTGGATAAGTACGCCAATACCTCGGCGGCTTCTGTACCGCTGGCGTTAATTGAAGCTCTTGAGGAAGGACGGATCCACGAAGGTGATACCATTCTTATGGTCGGCTTCGGGGGCGGTCTGACTTGGGGAGCATCTGTACTTAAATGGTAACTCAAATGGTAAGCAGCCGAATGATAATTCAATACAGGAAGGGAGCATGACCTTGAGTAAAATAGCATTTGTATTTCCAGGTCAGGGAGCACAGTCTGTCGGTATGGCAAAGGATATATATGAAGCCATACCGGTATCACGTGCCGTTCTTGAGGCGGCTGACCGGAAACTGGGATTTGAACTCAGCTCTTTAATCTTTAACGGACCGGAACAAGAACTAAAACAGACGGCGAATACCCAGCCTGCGCTCCTTGCTGCAAGTGTGGCTTATCTTGCAGCTCTGCGCGACTGCGGGATAACACCGGATTATGTGGCAGGCCACAGCCTCGGCGAGTACAGCGCGCTGGTGGCAGCCGGTGTGATTACGTTGGAAGAAGCCGTATCTGTGGTCCGCTCACGCGGTGAGTTTATGGAAGCGGCGGTTCCCAGCGGTCAAGGCGCTATGGCTGCTGTACTCGGAGCCGACAGGGAGGCATTATCGGCCTTGTGCGCCTCGATTACAGCAGATGGTACGGCTGTTGAGCTTGCGAACCTGAACTGTCCGGGACAGATTGTTATCTCCGGTACTGCAGAAGGTGTAGCTGCTGCGTCGTCCAGAGTAAAAGAAGCCGGTGCCAAACGAGCCATTCCGCTTGAGGTCAGCGGGCCGTTTCATTCCTCTATGATGCGTGGTGCGGCGGAACGACTGGAAGAAAGTCTTTCCAGCGTGATGCTGAAGGGCGCTGACGTACCTGTCGTAGCTAATGTTACGGCAAGGCCTGTCCAGGATGCCGAAGTGATCCGCAAGCTGCTTGTAGAACAGGTCTATTCTCCAGTGCTGTGGCAGGACAGCGTGGAATGGATGATTTCACAGGGAGTGGATACGTTTGTGGAGATTGGTCCAGGCAGTGTGCTCACAGGCTTGATCAAGAAAATTGACAAGCAGGCGAAGCTGATTAATGTGAACAGTTTAACCAGTTTAGAAGAGTTGAAAGCACTCGTATAAAATTGAAGGGAGGTGCATGTATGACAGATCTTTTAAAAGGTCAGGCTGCCCTGGTAACAGGAGGTTCAAGGGGGATTGGCCGCAGCATTGCGCTGGGACTGGCTGCCGAAGGCGTCAATGTCGCGGTAAACTATTCAGGCAATGAAGCTGCTGCAGCGTCTGTGGTTGAGGAGATTCGCGCTTTAGGCGTGGAGGCTCTTGCGCTGAAGGGTAATGTGGGCCTTAGCGGCGAAGCCGACGAACTGGTCAAACAGGTGCTGGCTGCCTGGGGCCGAATTGACATCCTGGTAAACAATGCGGGGATTACGAGAGACAATCTGATCATGCGTATGAAAGAGGAAGAGTTCGATCAGGTGATCGAGACCAATCTGAAAGGCGTGTTTAACGGATTGAAAGCCGTGACCCGGCCGATGATGAAACAGCGTTACGGACGTATTATTAATATTTCTTCTGTCGTAGGAGCTCTTGGTAATGCGGGACAAGCCAACTATGTAGCCGCCAAAGCGGGTGTCATCGGATTGACGAAGTCTGCTGCGCGAGAACTGGCTTCCCGGGGCATCACCGTCAATGCGGTGGCGCCAGGTTTTATCGATACTGATATGACCCGGGATCTGCCTGAAGAGATGCGTCAAAAGCTGGTGAACGACATCCCGCTGGCCCGGCTGGGACAGCCCGAAGAGATTGCCTCGATCGTTGTTTTCTTGGCTTCCAAGGGCGCATCGTACATGACAGGACAAACCCTTCATGTCGATGGCGGGATGTATATGTAACACCGCCGCTAGTAATGATGGATAGAGAAGACGGGAACGTTTACGTTTTCAAAGGGCTTCTATGGTATTTTGAAGCCAGATCTCGTATAATCACTAAAGAGGAGGTGAGCCGGATGTCCGATGTATTGGAACGCGTGAAACGCATCGTTGTCGACCGCCTGGGTGCTGACGAAGCCGACGTAACACTGGAAGCATCTTTCAAAGATGACCTTGGTGCTGATTCTCTCGACGTAGTAGAATTAGTTATGGAGTTGGAAGATGAGTTTGATATGGAGATCTCTGATGAAGATGCAGAGAAAATTACGACCGTAGGTGAAGTTGTGAAGTACATACAATCTCATACCTAAGTCTTAAAGCTGAGTCCCGTACTTTTAATGAAAGGCGGGACTTCTCCTCATTCCAGGAAAACAGGTTTTTGTAAAGCATGAATATGAAAGATTATTACTGCCTGTTCTTGCATGACATGGACAGGCAGTCCATATAGAGGTGATTTTGTTTGAAGCAGAGAGTAGTTGTTACAGGTATGGGAGTTATGACCTCCCTGGGTAAAGATTTAGATACATTCTGGGACAGTCTGATGAACGGCAAGTCAGGCGTTTCCTTAATCGAAGCATTTGATGTAAGCGATTATCCAACCCGAATTGCAGCATCTGTGAAGGATTTTAATCCTGAGGATTACATGGACCGCAAGGAAGCCCGTAAAATGGACCGTTTTGTTCAGTTTGCCGTGGCAGCCGGATCCAAAGCGCTCGAAGACAGCGGTATTGTCATTGGGGAAAATGCGGAGGCTGAGCGTGTGGGCGTTTCCATCGGCTCTGGAATTGGCGGCCTGGGAACCTGGGAAGACCAGCATAATGTTCTGCTTCAGAAGGGTCCCAAACGGGTCAGCCCGTTCTTTATCCCGATGATGATTGCCAATATGGCGTCAGGACAGATGTCGATTAATCTGGGAGCGAAAGGGCCGAATACGACCCAGGTTACTGCGTGTGCAACAGGCACTCACTCCATCGGAGATTCCATGCGTATTATTCAGCGCGGCGATGCAGACGTGATGGTATGCGGTGGTGCAGAAGCCACGATCCGCCCGACCGGGATGGCAGGCTTCTGCTCCATGCGTGCGATGTCCACACGCAATGATGAGCCAGAGAAAGCGAGCCGGCCGTTTGACACCGGACGTGACGGTTTTATTATGGGTGAAGGTGCCGGCGTGCTGATTCTGGAATCACTGGAACATGCCGAGAAGCGTGGTGCCAAGATTTATGCTGAAGTGATCGGCTATGGATTGAGCGCAGACGCATTTCACATTACCGAACCGGATCCGGACGGTGCAGCACGCTGCATGAAGATGGCCATTCGTGACGCCGGGATTCAGCCGGAAGACGTCGATTATATTAATGCTCACGGAACATCGACGCCGGTAGGAGACCGTTCTGAGACGCTTGGCGTCAAGAAGGCACTGGGCGACCATGCCTATAAAGTTGCCGTCAGCTCCACCAAGTCCATGACAGGACATTTACTGGGTGCTGCCGGCGGAGTAGAGGCCTTGATCTGTGCGCTGACACTTCGTAATCAAACTATCGCTCCTACGATCAATTTGGAGAATCAGGATCCGGAGTGTGATCTGGATTATGTACCGAATGTTCCTAGGAAAGCGGATCTGGATATCGTGATGTCCAATTCATTTGGATTTGGAGGGCACAATGCCACCATTATCCTCAAAAAATACGGGAAGTAAGGGGACAGTGTGTTGAGTGGAGATCTGAAGCAGTTACAGCATAAACTCCATATCCGGTTTCGCAATGGTACGCTGCTGAAGCAGGCTTTTACCCACGCATCCTATGTGAACGAGCATCGGTTCAGCCAGAATCAGGACAATGAGCGGTTAGAGTTTTTGGGTGATGCCGTACTGGAGCTTACCGTCAGTGAGTTCTTGTACAATCAATATCCAGACCGCCCTGAAGGTGAGCTGACGAAGCTGCGCGCAGCGATTGTCTGCGAACCTTCTCTCGTCAAATTTGCCGAGAAGCTGGATTTTGGCCAGTATGTCCTTCTGGGGAAGGGTGAAGAAATGACGGGCGGAAGAACCCGCCCGGCTCTTCTCGCCGATGTGTTCGAATCTTTTGTGGGCGCGCTTTATCTTGATCAGGGTCTGGAGCCAGTTCGGTCTTTTTTGATTGAACATGTGTTTCCTTCAATCACTTTGAATGGACGGCCACAAATGAGCGACTATAAGACTGAGCTGCAGGAATTGACGCAGCATCACGGAATGGGAACACTGGAGTATCGCATTGTGGAAGAGCGGGGACCTGCGCATGAGCGGGAGTTTGTCTCCGAGGTGTATATGGGAAGCGAATGTCTTGGACGTGGAAGCGGGCGCTCCAAGAAGGAAGCAGAGCAGCAGGCTGCAGCAGTTGCGTTGAAGCAGATCAGACGATCTGAGTCCTAGAGGCAGCTCTGGCGGACAAACAAAGAGCAAAGATCAGTCAAACGGATAACCTGTACGCTGAGGCCACGACTGTTTTTTGCTCTTTTTCGTTGTCCAGGGTAAAGAGCTGTCAGCCCCTGGTATGGTACAATATTGTAGAGGTGATTTGGAAGTTATGTTTTTGAAACGGATTGAACTCGCAGGTTTCAAATCTTTCGCTGATAAGACAGAAATGGACTTTGTCCGGGGGATCACGGCGGTGGTTGGGCCGAACGGCAGCGGCAAGAGCAATATCTCTGACGGAATCCGCTGGGTTCTGGGAGAGCAGAGTGCCAAATCGCTCCGCGGCGGCAAGATGGAGGATATTATTTTCGCCGGCAGTGATGCCCGGAAAGCCGTGAATTTTGGTGAGGTATCGCTGACACTGGATAATGAAGACCATGTGCTTCCCCTGGATTTCAATGAAGTGACTGTCACAAGGCGCGTACACCGCAGCGGAGACAGTGAGTATTTTATTAACCGGCAGTCCTGCCGGCTGAGAGATATTACCGAACTGTTTATGGACACAGGTATCGGTAAAGAGGCCTATTCCATCATTGGACAAGGCCGGATTGAAGAAATTTTGAGCACACGCTCCGAGGACCGCAGGGGGATTTTTGAAGAAGCCTCAGGGATTGTGAAATATAAATCGCGCAAAAAAGAATCTGTCCGAAAATTGGACGAGACGGAACAAAATCTGCTCCGGATCCATGACCTGGTTTCCGAGCTGGAGGATCAGATTGGACCTTTGAAAGAGCAGTCAGAGAAAGCTTTAAAGTACAAAGAACTAAAAGAACAGCTGAAATCGAAAGAAATCTCACTGTATGTGTATCAAATTGAGCAAATTCACACTGCCTGGAG
This sequence comes from Paenibacillus lemnae, assembly GCF_012933385.1. GTDB lineage: Bacteria > Bacillota > Bacilli > Paenibacillales > Paenibacillaceae > Paenibacillus_AQ > Paenibacillus_AQ lemnae. The sequence goes on along the minus strand of NZ_JABBPN010000010.1, from coordinate 20,747 downwards.
TGAAGCCAGCGAGAAGCTGGAAAAGCTGAAGGAAGAACAGCTTTCCTTATCAACGGTCGTGTCTGCCCATGATGCGAAACTCGAAAGTGACCGGCTTGCGCTTAAACAGCTGGAAGAAGAAGTAGAGCATATTCAGACACAGCTGCTTCAGTTCATTGAATCCTTTGAGAAAAATGAAGGGTTTGGCGAGCTGTTGAAGGAACGCCGCCGAAACCTGGAACGTTCCAAGGAACAGCTCGAAAGCAGTGTGGACAATGGGGATTCGCGCCTGAATGAACGTCAGGATGAGCTGGTCCGGATGGAAGACAAGCTGAAGCTTCTGCACCAGGAACTTGCACAGCTTCGGGATCAACTGTCGGCTGAGGAAGCGAAGCTGATTGGTGTGAACGGCGGGATCAGCCAGCAGCAGGAAGAAAGCCTGAAAGGCAATCTGCTGGAACTGATGAACAAAATGGCCCAGGCGCGCAATGAAATCCGGTATGCGGACCAGCAGCAGGAGGCGCTTGACCGCAGAATGAGCCGTGCTCAGGAGGAATCCGGCAAGTGGGATACTCAGAAAGAGGAGCTTTTGCGCCGGAAGGAAGACATTGAGCGCAAAGTCGAGCGGTGTGCGAAGGAGATCGCTGAGCTGAGAGGCGGGTATATTTCGGAAAGTGAGAAATACCAGTCTCTGCAAAAGCTTCTGGATGAAAGTCAGGGAGCGCACCGCAAATGGGAGCAGAAGCGAGAGGCGCAGATTGCTCGCCGGGACACGATGAAGGAAATGCAGGATGACTTTGACGGCTTTATGCTGGGTGTTAAGGAAGTGCTGAAGGCTTCGCGCAGATCCACTCTACAGGGTGTGCACGGTGCGGTTGCCGAATTGATTACCGTACCGGAGAAGCTGGAGGTTGCGATGGAAACGGCTCTGGGTGCTGCACAGCAGCACATTGTTATGGAGAATGAGACAGTCTCCAGACAAGCCATTTCATTTCTGAAGCAGCGGCAGCTCGGCCGGGCTACATTCCTTCCGCTGGATGTTATTCGACCGCGCCAGGTGTCTGCATCTGATCGTTCCCTCGCAGAAGGTGAGGCCGGGTTTGTAGGGTTTGGCTCTGAACTGGTGAAATACGACGAACGTTACAGCAGCATCGTGGGCAGTCTCCTCGGTAATGTCGTGATTTCAGAAACGCTGGAACAGGCGAACAAGATTGCCGCCCGGTTCCATTACCGTTTCCGTGTCGTTACCCTGGAGGGAGATGTGGTCAATGCAGGGGGCTCGATGACAGGCGGAAGCCATCATAAAAAGAGCAATAACCTGCTGGGACGCAAACGACAGCTTGATCAGCTGGACCAGGAAATCGACGAAACCGAAAAGCAGATTACCAAGCTGCGTCAAGGCATTGAAAAAGTCCGGGGTCAAATGACGGACTGCCAAAACAAGCTGGATCAGCTCCGTAAAGACGGGGATGATAGACGGATGGAGGAGCAGCAGGCTTCCAGTGACCGTAAGCAGCTGATGCATGAGCTGCGCCACGTCCTGGAACAGGCAGAACTGGCTGGGCAGGAAAAGTCAGGTCAGGAGCAGGAAGCGAAAGAAATTGCTGATGGCCGTGAACGGGCCGTGAAGCTGCTCTCTGAACTGGAGAATGAAGAAAAGGCAACCCATCAGGCGATCCAGGCCGCGGAGTTTGCACGCAAGGCAAACGAATCGGCGAAGGAAGAGCTGCAGGGAAATCTGACCTCTATGAAGGTCAGGGAAGGTAAACTGGATCAGGAAATATTCTCTTTGGAAGAACAGTTCAAGCGTCTTGATTCCGATGTAAGTAATCACGAGAAGGAGCATCGCCGAAACCGGGATATGCTGAAGTCCGTTCTAGCAGAACTGGAGCAGAATGCTATCGAAACTGTGAAGCAGACAGAGGATCTGAACCATTTCCGATTGAAAAAAGAAGAGGCGGCTCGCCAGCTTGAATTCAAGCGGGCTTCCCGTGCACAGCTCAGCCAAAAGCTGGAGCTTGCAGAGAATGAAACCCGGGTACAGCGCAACCAGCTGAAAATTGTGGAAGATGGGATGCGTCAAACCGAGATCGGCGTTAACCGGCTGGATGTGGAGCTGGAGAACATCCTCAAGAAGCTGAGTGAAGACTATGAGCTAAGCTACGAGCTGGCGAAACAGCGTTATGCCGTTCCTGAAGATATCCCGTCAGCCCAGAATGAGGTCCGTGATTTGAAACGCAGTATCACAGCTCTCGGTGATGTGAATCTTGGCGCGATTGAGGAATACCAGCGGGTGAATGAACGTTACACATTCCTTAGTGAGCAGAAAGAAGATCTGGTTGCAGCCAAGACTACCCTTTATCAGGTCATCAAAGAGATGGACGATGAAATGTCCAAACGTTTCAAGACGACTTTTGATGCCATTCGCAAAGAATTTGTGACCGTCTTCTCCAAGCTGTTTGGCGGAGGGCGAGCAGACCTGATTCTGATCGATCCGGATCGGCTGCTGGATACAGGAATTGATATCGTGGCCCAGCCGCCTGGGAAAAAACTCCAAAATCTTCAGCTGCTCTCCGGCGGTGAGCGGGCACTGACTGCCATGGCGCTTCTTTTCTCGATTCTTCAGGTCAAGCCGGTGCCGTTCTGTGTGCTGGATGAAGTGGAGGCGGCGCTGGATGAAGCGAATGTGGTCCGGTTTGCGCAGTATCTGCGTGAATTCTCGGAGCAAACGCAGTTCATCGTGGTTACCCACCGTAAAGGCACCATGGAAGAAGCCGATGTGCTGTACGGGGTCACGATGGAGGAAGGCGGCGTATCTAAGCTGGTTTCAGTAAAATTGGAGAATGAAGAAGCGGAGATCGCTTAAACATAAAGAGTATACACGGAGGGAACCTATGAGCTTTTTTAAACGATTGAAAGATAGTATTTCTACCAAAACCGAAAGTGTGACCAAACAGTTCCGTGACGGGCTGGAAAAAACACGTAAGGGCCTGGTTGAGAAGGTATCGGATTTGGTGATCCGCCGCAAAAAAATCGACGAGGAATTTTATGAGGAACTGGAAGAAATTCTGATCGGTGCAGATGTTGGCGTGAACACGGTGATGGATTTGATGGATGATCTGCGCTCAGAGGTCAAAAAACGCCGTATCGAGAATGCGGCAGACCTGCAGCCTGTTCTTTCAGAAAAATTGATGGGGCTGCTCCGCAGTGAAAGCAGCAATGAACTTCGGATGAACCCGGATGGCATCACTGTGATTTTATTTGTCGGCGTCAACGGTGTGGGCAAGACCACAACCATTGGCAAGCTGGCTCACAGATTTAAACAGGAAGGCAAAAAAGTGCTGCTCGCAGCAGGGGATACGTTTCGTGCCGGTGCCATTGAACAGCTGGAAGTCTGGGGTGACCGTGTCGGTGTCGAGGTCATTAAGCAGCAGGCTGGGTCCGATCCGGCAGCCGTCATGTACGATGCAGTACAGGCTGCAAAACAGCGCCGTGCCGATGTCCTGCTCTGCGATACAGCAGGCCGTCTTCAGAATAAAAGCAATCTGATGGATGAGCTGAATAAAATTTTCCGTGTCATCCAGCGTGAAATTCCTAGTGCGCCGCATGAAGTGCTGATGGTGCTTGATGCCACTACAGGCCAGAATGCACTGAGCCAAGCGAAGCTGTTTGGCGAGAAGAGCGGAGTTACAGGACTGGTGCTTACCAAGCTGGACGGAACCGCAAAGGGCGGTATCGTTATTGCGATCCGACAGGAGCTGGATCTGCCTGTGAAGCTGGTAGGACTCGGTGAAAAAATGGGTGATCTGCAGACCTTTGACTCCGAGCAGTTCGTTCACGCGCTTTTTGCAGGATTGATCAAGGAAGAAGAGCAGCAGGAAGAGACAACACAGGAATAACATGATGTCGATGTCAGTCTGAAATCTTAATTCATGAAAGGATTCTGGATATGGCAAATACGCATACTTATCCCCGGCGTGAGGAAATTGCAAATGCTGTTACTCACGGTATCGGAGTCGTACTGAGCACAGCAGCCTTAGTGCTGCTGATTGTGTTCTCCAGTCTGAAAGGAAATGTGTGGCACGTGGTCAGCTTTACGATCTACGGGACGACCATGCTGCTTTTATATCTCAATTCAACGCTCGTTCACAGCTTTAAAGAAGGAAAAGCAAAGGATGTTTTCGAATTTCTGGACCACTCTTCCATCTATTTATTTATCGCAGGAACATATACGCCATTTTTATTGGTAGCCATTCGAGGAACACTGGGATGGAGTTTGTTCGGCATCATTTGGGGAGTTGCGCTCGCCGGCTGTATATTTAAAGCTTTTTTTGTTAAGAAGTTTTTATTAATGTCGACGGTGTTTTATGTCGCTATGGGCTGGCTGATCGTCATTGCTTGGAGTCCGTTGAATGCAGTCGTTGCCCAAGAGGGGATGAACCTTTTGGTGGGCGGAGGTCTGCTGTATACGTTGGGAACCGTTTTTTATGTGTGGCGAGGCTTTCCGTATCATCATGCCATCTGGCATGTATTCGTTCTGGCCGGGAGTATACTGCATTTCTTTTCCGTGCTGCTGTATCTCCTTCCCATTAAGTGAAATCTAAATCTGTTATTTTTAAAAAAAGAAGGATGACAAGGATTATTGCTTGACATCCTTCTTTGTTTTTTGTATGATTAGGTTCGTCAAGTGAACTGTAAAGTGTTTACCCTTGACGAGGGGGTGCTTTTAATGAGTCAGACGGATCGGCTTGAGAAAACGAACCGGGTCAATTTGCTGTTTGATTTCTATGAGCCTCTGCTCACTGAGAAACAGCAGACGTTCTTGAAGCACTACTTTCATGAAGATTTCTCTCTAGGAGAGATTGCAGCGGAATTTCAAATCAGCCGTCAGGCGGTTTATGAGCACGTCAAGCGCGCAGAACAGGCTTTGGAGATTTATGAGGAGAAGCTGGGTCTGCTTGGCAAGCATGAGCAGCGGATGGCGATGATGGAACAGCTTATAAGCTTGACCGACAAGAGCGGCTTAAACCAAGATGAGAAGAAGGCCATGCGAGATTTGATGGACCAATTAATGATATAATGACAGTGTTCAATGAAATGAAAGGACGGAGGTGGGACATATGGCATTTGAGGGATTGACAAGCAGGCTTCAGAATGTGTTCAGCAAGCTGCGCGGTAAGGGCAAGGTATCCGAGGAGGATGTAACCGAAGCGATGCGCGAAGTAAGACTGGCTCTTCTGGAAGCTGATGTTAACTTCAAGGTGGTCAAAGAATTTGTCGCGAAGGTGAAAGAGAAAGCTATCGGCAAAGACGTAATGGACAGCTTTACACCGGGCATGGTTATTATCGATATTGTCAATAAGGAACTCACCGATCTGATGGGCGGCAGCCAATCCAAGCTTGCTAAGAGCAGCAAGCCGCCGACTGTGATTATGATGGCCGGGCTTCAGGGTGCTGGTAAGACAACAACAACCGGTAAGCTGGCCAAACTGCTTCAGAAGCAGAACAGCCGGCCCCTGCTTATCGCAGCCGACATCTACCGTCCGGCAGCTATCAAACAGCTTCAGGTGCTGGGCGAACAAATCAATGTACCGGTGTTTTCCCTTGGAGACCAGACCAGTCCTGTTGAAATTGCGAAACAAGGTCTGCAGCATGCCAAAGATAACCAACATGATTATGTGATTATTGATACCGCAGGTCGTCTGCATGTGGATGCCGAGCTGATGGAAGAACTGAAACAGATCCACAGCGAGACCAACCCGGATGAAGTGCTTCTGGTTGTAGATGCCATGACAGGTCAGGATGCCGTTAATGTGGCGGAAAGCTTTAATCAGCAGCTGGAATTGACTGGCGTTGTTCTGACAAAGCTTGATGGTGACACACGCGGCGGTGCCGCACTGTCCGTTAAGGCTGTCACAGGCTGTCCAATCAAGTTTGCCGCTCTGGGCGAGAAGATCGATGCGCTGGAGCCGTTCCATCCGGAGCGGATGGCATCCCGGATTTTAGGTATGGGGGATATGCTTTCCCTGATCGAGAAGGCTCAGTCCAATATCGATACAGAGAAAGCCAAGGAAATGGAACGTAAAATGCGAAATGCCGAGTTTACGTTCGAAGATTTCCTGGAACAGATGGATCAGGTCAAGAAGCTGGGACCCATCGATCAACTGATGGATATGATTCCGGGCATGGGTAAAATGAAGCAGACCAAGGATCTTAAAGTTGATGAGAAGCAGATGGGCCGGATCGAAGCGATCGTTCATTCGATGACTACACATGAGAAGCAGCAGCCGGACATCATTAATCACAACCGCCGCAAGCGGATTGCAGCCGGAAGTGGTACTTCGGTCGCAGAAGTCAACCGGCTGATCAAGCAATTTGATGAGATGCGCAGAGTGATGAAACAGTTTTCGGATATGATGGGTGGTCCAAAAGGCGGCAAGAACAAAGCAATGAAGCAGCTGAAGGGTCTGACCGGCGGCAAAGGCATGAAGTTTCCTTTCCGTTAAGGCATAAGGAGACATCCATCTATGACATTCTTTGAAGGAGGTGAAATTTTCAATGGCAGTACGTATTCGTCTGAAACGTATGGGTGCTCACAAAGCCCCTTTCTACCGCGTGGTTGTATCGGATTCCCGTTCCCCGCGTGACGGACGCTTTATCGAGGAAATCGGTTACTACAATCCGGTAACACAACCGGCTGAAGTTAAGATTGATGAAGAAAAAGCGCTGAAATGGCTCCAAAACGGTGCGCAAGCATCCGATACGGTCCGCAACCTGCTGAGCAAAGCAGGCGTTATGAAGGCATTCCATGAATCCAAGAACCAGAAATAAGTTGGATCGTGAGGGATATCTATGGAAGAATTAGTTCGCGTTATTGCTAAGGCTTTGGTGGATCATCCAGAAGATGTGACAGTTAAGACGGTCGATAAGGGAAATCTTGTGGTCTTTGAGTTAAGCGTACATCCCGATGATGTAGGCAAGGTCATTGGCAAACAGGGGCGTATCGCTAAATCCCTGCGTACCGTCGTCACATCGGCAGCCGTAAAAATGAACAAGCGGGTAACTGTGGACATCATTTCTTGAATATCAGAGAGCAGCGACATCTTAGAACCGACATGCTGATATTCAAGGGTTTTCACATGGACTATTTCTTAAAGATATACGAAAGGGGGTTAGGATGCATGTCCTAGCCCCTTTTCGTACATGCTGAAGAAATCATTTTATATTCTGGAACTTGAAATTGTGATTTACAGGAGGTTTGTATGACCCAGAAGCTGTTAACCGTAGGTAAAATCGTCAACACCCATGGCATCCGCGGTGAGATGAAGGTAGTTCCGTATTCGGATTTTGCAGAACAGCGATTTGCCAAAAACAGTCCGTTGTATATCGTTTCTTCAAAAGGCGGTGCTCCAATCCCGGTAACGGTGGAAGCATCCCGTCTGCATAAAAACATGTACATTATGAAGCTGAAGGAAGTCGGCGGCATCAACGAGGCGGAGAAATATAAAGAATATTTGCTGAAAATTGATGAGACGCTGCAGGAAGAACTTCCGGATAACGAATATTATTTCCATGAAATCATTGGCTGTCAAGTTGTAACAGATGACGAACCAGCCCAGGAGCTGGGCGTCATTAAAGAAATTTTGACACCAGGTGCGAATGATGTATGGGTCGTCAAGACACCGAAAGGAAAAGAAATTTTGCTCCCTTCCATTCCGGATGTGATATTAGACGTAGACAAGGTGAACAAGGTCGTTCGCGTTCATCTGATGGAAGGACTGCTGTAGGATGAAAGTCGATGTACTGACATTGTTCCCCGAAATGTTACATGGTGTGTTTCACAGCAGCATTCTGGGCAAAGCAGCTGACAAAGGAATTGTGTCCTTAAACGCGATCAATTTTCGCGATTATGCCGGAAACAAGCATAATCAGGTAGATGACACACCCTATGGCGGTGGCGGTGGAATGGTGCTGAAACCTGATCCGATCTTTAGAGCAGTGGAGGATATCCTGGAGAAGGACGGGATTTCGAATAATCCACATCCTGCTGGTGAACAGATACAGGGTGATTCAGCTGAGGCAGCAAAAGTGCCGCGTGTAATTTTGATGTGCCCTCAAGGCCAAACTTTTACACAAAAAAAGGCAGAGGAACTTTCCAAAGAAGACCATCTTATTTTCATCTGCGGCCACTATGAGGGATATGATGAGCGAATCCGGGAGTATCTGGTTACCGATGAGCTTTCAATTGGCGACTATGTGCTTACGGGTGGGGAACTTCCTGCAATGGTTGTGATCGATTCGGTTGTCCGTCTTCTCCCAGGGGTGCTGGGCAATGAAACTTCAGCAGTGACGGATTCTTTCAGTACCGGCTTGCTTGAATACCCTCACTATACACGACCCGCCGAATTTCGCGGCATGGGAGTGCCGGATATCCTGCTCAGTGGTCATCATGCCCGTATCGATGTCTGGCGGCGGGAACAGGCGTTAAAACGGACCTGGGAACGTCGGCCGGAGCTGCTGAAACAGCTGGAACTTACACGTAAAGATCAGGAGTTTCTGAATCGTCTTCAGAATGAAGCTAAATCGACGCAACCTTAAATAAAGATTGAGTAAACAGGGCCTGTTAAGCAGGCTCTTTTTTTGTATATTTTCTTTCCTGGTTTTAGTAAAGAGGCAGAACCGTCCAGGGCACTCATGAATATGGTGAAAATAGGCTTTTACCGTGAGCGGCAGCGAAAGCATGGTGACCAAGAGGTTGAAAGGAGCGCCAACAGGATGAATAAAAAAAGAAGACGCAAGCCCGGAATCAGCGGCATGGCCGCACTGCATTACCCCATCGGGAGGTATCAGACCGAAAAATTGATCACGCTGATTCATCAGCTGAGAACGAGTATCCGGAATTTGTTCGCGGTTCCGGAACAAGACAACTTGACACAGCTGAAATCCCAAATTCATGGGATTCATAATTTGGTGAATCGAATTCCAATCGGAGACGAAGAGAAGTCACTGTTTAAGGACGCTGTTCAGCAGTTAACTTCCATATCTGTGATCAGTCCCAAAGTATTGGGCGATATGTCAATCAGACTGAGGCTCTTTCTGGAACATATGCTTCCCCTTACCGTGCATCTGGAGATGAAAGACGCAGTCAGCGATGCGGTCGAAGACACCCTGCTCATTCTTCAAAAACCGGATGAGCTAAACTTGACGGTCAGCGCGATCTCTAAGGTGTCTGCAGAACCCCCGGAGCCGGTCACTGTTTCGGATGCTTATTCACCACTGGAGCAGCAGATTGTACATCTGGAGCAGAACATGAATCGTGGATTACAGGAAATTATAAGCGAGCTAAAGGAACTTCGTCTGGACATCAATTCATCACACAGTCAATTTTCAAACAGCGAAAATTCCAAAGCTGGGATGATGGACTGCTCTGTCGTAGAATCTGTAATTGAACCACAGATTATTATGGAACAAGAGGAAACAGCTGTGACGCATCTAATTACAGAGGAAGCGGTCCGTTTAGAGCATCTAGCAGCAGAAGAAGAAGTAGTAGAAGTAGAAGAAGCAAAAGCAGAAGCAGAAGGCATTGCAGCCGTTATTGAGGAAATTGATACTCAAGTAATACAAATCGCTGAAGTTCAAGATAATATGAGTGAGGGTACAGTGAAGCACGAAGCAGAGTCATCCAATGACACAGATCTAAAATCTGCAGAAAATGGAACGATTGGCGGTCACTTGATGTTCCATGTGAGTGACAGCAACCAGAGTTTGAAGGCTGCTGCAACAATCCAATTTTCTGAGATCAAACTGAATGGCATAGCATGCAACGGCGATGGATGTGTAAGCATAACAGAGGCAGGGTTCTATTATATTGATTGGCAGATTACCTTGATATCGGCAGAACCCACATCAGCACAATTTGCATTGGTTGTAAACGGGAATATAGAGAAGGGCAAAAGAGGGCAATACGCATCTCCAGCTCCTGATGTATATACGGGCAATGCTTTATTAAATCTTACCTCGGCCGAAACGATTGAACTGTATTGTATATCAGCTCCTCCGGAAGGATCCGTTTCCTTAAATAATGCACGAGTAACGATATATAAAATAGGATCCTAGCTGGATCAAGCGATCAAAAACATTTCTTTCCTAAAAAAGGTGTCAACATTTCTAGAATGGGTAATATACACATGTAGATGTTTGCACAACATTAGGAGGAACAGAAAATGAAAGACAAGACATTAATGAATGATCCTTATAAATCAGCTTCAGAAGAACAAAAGGATACTCCATTTCGCAGTGTGGATGATATCCTGGCCTATTACGGTAATTTACATGGTACAGATTATACGGTATCTGAAGAGACATCTGGATAATTTCACTAAGCTGAAAGCATTACAGATGAAAGGGAGCACCTGCTGCGCGTTATAAGTATAAACATATCCCTGTGGGGCGGTCTGTTAGACGGTCACATGGGGATTTTTACGTCTAAGACTGTTAAAAGAGAAATAAATCGGCTAAAATGAAATGCTAAAGAATAAGTAGATGAAAGAGGGGAAACTGCAGTATGGCTATTGATACAGTCCTGTGGAGCAGGCTGCTGACAGGTTTAACTTTAACCTTTCACGTTATTTTTGCCACGATTGGCGTAGGACTTCCGCTGATGATCGCTATTGCACATCTTGTCGGACTCCGAAAAAAGGACAAACATTATCTTCTAATGGCAAAACGATGGACAAGAGGTTTTATTATATCCGTGGCCGTAGGGGTGGTGACCGGAACAGCGATCGCCGTTCAACTCGCCATTGTATGGCCGAATTTTATGCAGCTCGCAGGAAACGTGATTGCACTCCCGCTGTTTATGGAAGTGTTTGCCTTTTTCTTTGAAGCCATTTTCCTTGGGATCTATTTGTACACCTGGGATCGGTTTCGAAACCCATACATACACTGGCTGCTTACCGTACCCGTCGTTCTGGGCGCTGCGATGTCAGCCTTCTTCATTACGTCTGTGAACGGATTTATGAACCAGCCTGAGGGATTTGTTCTGGAAGCGGGTGCCTTTACAGCGGTGAATCCGATCCAGGCCATGTTGAACACAGCGACGCCTTCCAAGGTATTCCATGTGCTGTCTTCGGCCTACTTAACCGGTGCGTCGCTGCTGGCAGGGATTGCAGCTTTCTCAATTCTGCGTAAAGGCGCTTCAGAGTACTCGAAAAAAGCGCTCAAGCTGATGATGGGTGCTGTCCTGCTGTTTGGCATTCTGACCGCCATCGCTGGTGATGTATCGGCAAAGTTTCTCGCCGCACATCAGCCAGAGAAACTGGCTGCCGCAGAGTGGCATTTTGAAACGGAAAGCGGAGCGGACCTCATTCTGCTTGGGTGGTTAAACGCGGAACGGGAGATCGTTGGCGCTCTGCACATTCCGAAAGCACTCAGCTTTCTTGCCTTTGGCGATTTCAATGCCGAGGTTACAGGATTGAACGAATTCCCGCCGGATGAACATCCGCCGCTGCTTGTCCATTATTTATTTGATCTTATGGCGGGGATTGGATTTACGCTTGTGGCATTATCTTTACTCTATTTTCTGTTTGTACTGTGGAAGAAACGAAATGAGTACAATCGCTGGCTGATGAGAGCGATCGTATGCAGTGCACCGCTTGCCTTTTTAGGAGTGGAGATGGGCTGGTTCTATGCTGAACTGGGACGTCAGCCATGGATGATCCGGGGTTACATGCGTGTGGAAGAAGCCGCCACGACTTCGCCAAGCGTACGCGTTCTGTTCTTCCTGTTCCTGCTGCTGTATATCGTGCTTGGCACATTATGCGTCTTCGTCTTGAGACGGATGTTCCTTCATAATCCGGCAGAGGCTGAGTTAGAGGAGGCAGCAAAGATAGAGGAACAATCAAGGAAAGAGGGTGAGCCGCGATGATCAGCTATGAGTTAATTGGAATCTCGGTGCTGTGGCTGTTTCTGTACGGCTATCTGATTGTAGCCTCAATTGATTTTGGAGCAGGCTTCTTTGCCTTCTATGCCAAGTTTACGAAAAAAGACCATCTGATTAATCGACTGATATCCCGATATTTATCGCCTGTGTGGGAAATTACAAACGTCTTTTTCGTCTTCTTCTTCGTTGGTATTATCGGTTTCTTTCCTGATACAGCATACTACTATGGTTCGTCACTGCTCGTTCCGGCAAGCATTGGCATCGTGCTTATTGCCATCCGCGGTTCCTTCTATGCGTTTGAGAACTATGGCTCGAAAGAGAATATTGTATTTCTGTTTCTCTACGGGGCGACAGGTCTCTTCATTCCAGCCTCCTTATCTGTTGCGCTGACGCTGTCCGAAGGCGGATTTATTATGGAAGAAAACGGTACAGTCTATCTGGAGTATATGAACCTGCTCACCAGTCCGCTGTCATGGAGCATCGTAGGGCTGGCGATCGTATCGGTACTGTTCATCAGTGGAGCATTCCTAACCTTCTATGCGGCTCGTGCTGATGATCAGCCGGCTGTTCAATTGCTGCGGACATATGCCTTGTTCTGGAGTACACCGACAATTATCGCTGCCTTTACGGCATTCATCTATTTAAGCCAGCATAATGAACGCCACTTTAATAACATGATGGATATGTGGTGGTTGCTTGCCCTCTCGGTCGGTTTCTTTATGATCGCGTTATGGCTTCTCTATAAAGGCCGCCGTTATGGCCTGGCTTTTATCAGTATCATGCTTCAGTTTGCCTGTGCGTTCTTTGCCTATGGCATTGGACAATATCCATATATTCTGGACCCGTATATTACGATCCAGGACGGAGCTACACATGAATCGATGGGAATTGCACTAGTAGCTGCGTTCATCGGCGGCCTGCTGCTGTTAATTCCGTCACTCATTCTCGTATTCCGGCTGTTCCTTTTTGATGCAGACTACGTAAGAGGTAAGCGGTAATTTTTTATATGAAGCTTATCCTATAAGGAGGAACATGGGAGTGAAGAGAAGAAAAGCAGGCCTTCTGTCGATGCTGATGTCCAGGCAAAGGAAATCTCTCGTCCTCCTTGCCGTGATATCACTTGCGCTTGGCGCGGCGATCACAGGTCAAGCTGCATTATTGGCCAAGGCTGTGCAGCGTATCTTCGTGGAAGGTGCTTCACTGTCTTCTGTGACGACAGTTGTCCTCGGTTTGCTGTCTGTGATGGCATCTCGGTCACTGCTCGTATACGGAAACGGAATGATCGGACTGAACATGGCCGCTGCAGCCAAGACGGAAATGCGGTCGCGTCTGCTGCGCGGATTGACGAGGTCATCCATGCCCGTCTCGCTGGGCGGCCAGACTGGCGGCAAGGTCAGTGTGGCTCTGGATGCCGTGGACGAAGCAGAACATTATTTCAGCCAATATTTGCCCAGGATGATGGAAGCTTCCGTCATCCCTCTCCTGGTTTTGGGAGTTGTTTTTTACCAGCATATGAATTCAGGGCTGATTATGTTAGTCACCGCCCCCTTTATTCCCTTGTTCATGATTCTGGTAGGACTAAGCACCCGGAAAAAATCAGAGGAAAAATTTGACCAGCTTGCTGCATTCTCCGGTACATTTCTGGATTCGCTTCAAGGTCTTGTGACATTGAAGCTGTTCGGCAGGAGCAGACAGCAGGAGAAGGAAATTGAGCGCAGCAGCCTTGCTTACAGGGATGCGACCATGGGGATCCTCCGCATTGCCTTCATAAATACGTTTGCGCTGGAATCCATCGTCATGCTGAGTATCGGAATTGTGGCATTGGAGCTGGCACTGCAGCTGGTTGTCTTCAAGACACTGTCGTTTTATACAGCTTTTCTGATCCTGCTGCTTGTACCAGAGTTCTATAATTTGCTGAAAAATACGGGTACCGCATTTCACGGAGGACGTACAAGCATGGGCGCGATCAGGACGGTGGAGGAGCTGCTTGAAAATACGGCTGGAGCAGGTACATTCAGCATAACACCATCTGACCAAGACTCTTCGGAGCGCAGAAGTGAGGATCAGGATACGGTTGACAAAAGTCGTCCTAAAGGAGAGTACGAATCCAAAACGTCTGACCTGGGGCCACTGCCGCCTTCCATGGAGTTAGAAAATCTGCGGTTCCGCTATGAGCAGAGTGGTTTTGAGCTGCATACCGGAACGGCTGGGATCAAAATCAAGCCCGGACAACATGTTGCGATTGTTGGCGCAAGCGGCTCAGGCAAGACAACACTGCTGCATCTGCTGTCCGGCCTGCTGAAGCCAGATAGTGGAACAATCACAGTAAACGGCCGTGAGCTTGGGGAGCTGGATGAGGCAGCATGGTTCCGCCACGTCGGTTACATCACCCAGCATCCCTATATTTTTGCCGGAACGTTCGCGGATAACATTGTCATTGGCGCTGGCCACTACGTCTCCAAAGAAGATATCATCAAGGCGGCTGAGGCAGCGGGGCTTGGCGGGCTTACAGAAGAGCTGGAACAGTCTTATGACACTGTTGTGGGAGAAGGAGGCAGAGGGCTGTCAGGCGGAGAAAAGCAGCGTCTGGCGCTGGCACGCGCATTTCTTAAGCGCCCTGCCGTCTTGCTGTTTGATGAGCCTACGGTCGGCCTGGACCTGCACACAGAACGGATTTTGCAGCGCTCGATTACCGAGCTGTCACGGGGTGTCACCATGATTACGGTAGCTCATCGTTTATATACCATCCGCCAGGCGGACATCATCTTCTTTATGGAGAAAGGTGTGTTGGTGGATACGGGAACGCACGAGGAGCTGCTTGACCGTTTACCGCAGTATGCCGAAATGGTTGATGTGCAGCGTAAGGGAGGGTGGTCATGAAGGAACTGGCTATTTTTACAAAAGCGATGATCCGGGAACGCCGGGACATTCTGCTGTCGATCCTCGGAGGCTTCGCTGCCGGCCTTGCCGGAGTAGGATTGTTTGCCGCCAGCGGATATCTTATAGCGCAGACTGTGTTTGCTCCTCCGCTGTATACCCTGATCATGCTGACCTCGCTGGTCAAAATTCTCGGTTTAGTGCGGGCGGCAAGCCGTTACGGTGAGCGGCTGTTTTCGCACAGGGCGACATTCTCACTGCTGGGGCGGCTGCGAACCGCCTTTTTCTCCAAACTTGTACCCTTGACGCCAGGTATTCTGAACCGGACACGCAGCGGAGAGCTGCTGGCGCGAATTGTCGGAGACGTGGAAAGTCTGCAGTTTTATTTTTTGCGGGTCGCTTATCCGCCTGTCATGGTTGTCATGGTGTTTTTGGCGACGATGCTGTTTACCGCTGCTTTTTCCATCTGGGCTGCACTACTGCTATTGGCTGGGATGCTGATGGCTGCTTTCGGTGTTCCAGCTCTGGTGATGATTGGACAGCGCCGGGTTCACGGAGCCGTGAAGCGGAAGCGGGCGGCATTCTCTACCGATGTCACAGAGATGCTCTTCGGCTTCCGTGATTTGAAGCTCTACGGCCGCTTGAACCAGCGAGAGGAGGAGCTTCAGCAGGTCTCTGCCGATCTGGCAGCCAGTCAGCGGGACGATGCCCTCAGGCTGCTTCGGGGACAAGCGCTGCATACATTTCTTACTTTCATCATTTCCTGGGGAATGCTGGTACTCGGCGCCTACCTGATCGTAAACGGCTCACTCTCTGGCGTCTTTCTCGCCATGCTCGTCATGGTATCCAACACGGTATTCGAGGAAGCAGCACCTATGGCCACACTGCCAGCCTACAAGCAGGACAGTGAATATGCTGCTAAACGGCTTACGGATACGGTGCTTTCTGCGGAAAAACAGCAGCCTGAGCTTCCGGCAAACCGCCGTTCGATCGATGATGAGGCGGTGTCGGTAAGCTTTGACGAAGTTTGTTTTCAATATGATGATGAATGGCGGCCAGCGCTGCAGGATATTTCACTCCATTTGCCGGCCGGCTCCAAGACGGCGATTGTGGGACCGAGCGGGTCAGGAAAGACGAGCCTATTCGAACTGCTGCTGAAGCTGCGTAAGCCAAACAGGGGTGAAATTCGCCTGAATGATATTCCTCTTCAAGAGCTGGAAGAAGAACATGTGTGGAGCAAATGTAATACCGTGCTGCAGCATGGCCATTTCTTTCGCGGTACCATTCGTGATAATTTGCTGACAGAACAAACGTGTTTTGAAGATGAAGAGCTGAGCTTTGTTCTGGATCAAGTGCAGCTTAAAGATAAAAAGCTGAATGATCATGTCCTGGAAAAGGGCGAGAATTTATCGGACGGAGAGAAGCAGCGCCTTGCGCTGGCACGCGCTGTTCTCCATGGCGGCAGGCTGTGGCTGCTGGATGAGCCCACTTCCTCGCTTGACTACATCACAGAGCGCAAGGTTTTGCGTTATGTACTGGATCAGGCGGCGGGCGATACACTGCTTCTGATCAGCCATCGTCTGGCAGGACTTGAGCATATGGACCGGATCATCGTGATTGAGCAGGGCCGGATTGTCGAGAGCGGTACTTATGAGGAGCTCGTGGCCTTGAAGGGTTATTTTTATGAATTGAAAGAAATTGAGTTACAAATGTTTGAAGCTTCGAATAAATGATTTCCTTGATTTCATGCATAGAACGTGGTAAAATTTCTTTTGTTGTGAATACGGTGGTCCGCTGCGGATAATGATGGAGAACAAGAAGGTTTTCCGGAAGAGGCAAGAACGCCTGTGTGAGAGGAGGGAGTCCTAGATGAATATCGTACAAGCGATTACTCAAGAACAGCTTCGCAGTGATATTCCGAGCTTTCGTCCTGGCGACACTTTAAAAGTGCACGTTAAGGTTATCGAGGGAACTCGTGAGCGTATCCAGTTGTTCGAAGGTGTAGTTATTAAACGTCGCGGTGGCGGAATCAGTGAGACTTTTACAGTTCGTAAAGTGTCTTACGGTGTTGGTGTGGAAAGAACTTTTCCAATCAATTCGCCTAAACTCGAGAAAATCGAAGTGGCTCGCCGTGGTAAAGTGCGTCGTGCGAAGCTTTATTATCTTCGTGAACTGCGCGGTAAAGCAGCGAGAATTAAAGAAATTCGTCGTTAATCATATGACGGTAAAAAAGGGGCTTGTGGATTTATACAAGTCCCTTTTGTATATCCAAAAAAAGAATGTTTGGTTTTTCACATGATATGCAGTGAGACATCACGGCAGAGAGGACGGTGAATGATGCAGCAGGATTCTCATGAAGAAGTCCATCCCCATGAGGGAGACAAACCGGCGAAGAAGAAAAAGAACGAACTGGTCGAATGGCTGAAAGCTCTTCTTATTGCATTGATTCTCGTCGTTCTCATCCGCTGGCTTTTGTTTAAGCCTTTTATTGTCCAGGGGCCGTCGATGCAGCCCAATTTTGTAACAGGACAGAAGCTGATTGTGAATGAGATTTTGTATGATATCCGCAAGCCGGAACGGGGCGAGGTGGTTGTGTTCCATGTTCCTTCTGAAGGAAGAGATTTTATTAAACGTGTAATTGCTGTAGCAGGTGATACGGTGAAGGTCGAAGGCGACCAGGTCATTGTGAATGGAAAACCGGTGGACGAAGCATACATACAAGAAGCCATTGACCAGGCACATGAGAACGGAAGACTGTACAATCCGGGTACAAATTTCCCGAACGAGTATGTACCGGAGGACACCGTACCGGAAGGACATATTTTTGTTCTTGGCGATAACCGTTCCAACAGTACAGACAGCCGCATGATCGGCTATGTACCGCTCGAGGATATCATCGGACGGGCGGACGTAATCTTCTGGCCGATTAAGGATATTGGATTTATAGACAACTAGATGGAAACAATACGATGAACAGTATAGCAAGGATTGTGAGGTGACGAGCGCTTGACGATACAATGGTTTCCGGGACATATGACAAAAGCACGCCGTCAGATTCAAGAAAAGCTAAAATTGATTGATGCGGTTATCGAATTGATCGATGCCAGACTTCCGCTTTCCAGCCGAAATCCGATGGTCGACGAGATTTTGTCGGGTAAGCCCCGGCTGATCCTTATGAACAAGGCCGATTTGGCTGATCCGGAAGTGACGCGGCAATGGATCAATTATTTTAAGGAACAGGGCAGTCCTGCCTTTCCGATCGATTCCGCAACAGGTACAGGTGTGAAAGAAATTTCAGGTCAGGTTAAGCTGCTCCTGAAAGAGAAAATCGACAGACAGCTGTCTAAAGGAATTAATCCGCGCGCGATGCGTGTATTGATTGTAGGAATTCCGAATGTGGGCAAATCCACGCTGATTAACCGTCTGGCCGGACGAAGCATAGCCGCTACAGGCGACCGCCCGGGCGTAACGAAGGGTCAGCAATGGATCAAGGTTGCCGGGGGCGAGATGGAGCTGCTGGATACACCAGGAATTTTGTGGCCCAAGTTTGAGGATCAGAATGTAGGCTACCGGCTGGCAGTCACTGGAGCGATCAAAGAAGAAATTTTAAATGTGGAAGATATCGCGTTTTTTGCGGTTAAATATTTATCAAGGTACTATTGGGAGCCGATGAGTGAAAGATTTGAATTAAAAAAGCGTCCTGAAGACTTTGAAAACCCGGATGAAATCGTTGCGGTTATGGAAGAAATCGGCCGTAAGCGGGGATGCATCGTAAGCGGGGGACGCGTGGACCTGGAGAAGGCCTCCGGTATTCTTTTAAGAGAACTGCGGGCAGGGAAAATGGGCCGTTTCTCCATGGAAGCGCCGTACTAAAAGGCAGAACAACTGTAAAGCAGCCATATACCGTTTGAAATAACGGGACCTGGGCTGCTTTTTTAATTTGTGCAAAGGTTGATGAACAGGCAAGATGAATGATTTTGGAGGGTCTCCAGTTAATTTTTCAGCAAACCTGTGATACTCTATTAGAATACGAAATGATAGATATGCATTTTGGATCATCATGGATATACAGGAGCTGGAGATGTCATGAACATAGATAATGCAAAGCCGCCGATCGTACCCGATTTATTAGCCTACGAACGTGAGTATTGGGATCGTTATGTACATATTGCAGGAATAGATGAAGTGGGACGGGGGTGCCTGTTCGGTGATGTGGTGGCTGCAGCAGTTATTCTGCCGCAGGAACTGGTTATCGAAGGCATTAACGATTCCAAGAAATTAAGTGCCAAGAAGAGAGATGCTTTGTATGAGCTTATTATGGATAAAGCTCTGGCTGTCGGAGTAGGCCGTGTTGATGCGCAAACCATAGACCAGATTAATATTAAACAGGCCGCAAGAAAAGCCATGCGCATTGCGATGGATGGACTCATGGTGAAACCGGACTTCTTACTGGTCGATGCTGAAAAAGTAGAGTGTGATATTCCGCAGCTTGCGATTATTAAAGGGGATGCCAACAGTCAATCGATCGCTGCGGCTTCGATTGTCGCTAAAGTGGTTCGAGATCGTCTGTGTGAGAATGAATGGAATCAGCTTTATCCGCAATACGGTATTTCGATTCACAAGGGCTATGCGACCAAGCATCACAGGGAACAACTGCAGCTTCATGGACCAACGGCGATGCACCGCCGCAGCTTTCTTAAAAATATGGAGACGGTACAGCTCTCCTTGTTCTAAAAAATACAGCAGCCCGCCCTTCGGAAAAGGCGGGCTGCTGCCGATATAGTAGAAAAAGAAACGTTTGGGGGAAGAGGCGTGAACATCGGATCAATGATTCGTGGATTGCTGGGAGAATCCAAGCCTGCGGAAGTCAAAGCCCTGGAAATGAAGCCTGGTCAGGTCGTTCGCGGCTTGATTATCAATGTATCGGAAGACGGACAGGAAGCGACGGTCCAAATTCAGGGCGTTCACGTAAAGGCCAAGCTGGAAGCGTCTCTGCGACCTGGTGAAACAGCACTTCTCCAGGTGCAGCCGCCCGGTGAAGACGGTGCCGTCATCCTGAAGCCTGTGACACAGGGGCAGGGTACGGTGATGTCTGGATCTTCTTTGGCAGATATGCTCAAATCTTCCGGCCTGCCCGATTCTCCGGAAATACGTGAGATTGTAAAGGGAATTCAGAATGCGGGTGTACCGCTCACAAAGGAGAATATTTCGGTTTTCAAAGAAGTGCTTGCGATGAAGCCGCTGCAGATTCCCGCAGGGGAGTGGGCGGAATCAGCCGCCATCGCGTTTCAGCGGGGGCTCCCTGTGTCGCTGCAGAGTGTAAAAGGACTGCACCAGGCCGTATTTGGCCCACCGTTACATCAGCTTCTGCAGACTCTTGAGCATCAGCTGGATGTAACGGTTCAAATACAGAACCAGCGGGGAGCGGGAACGGCTGCAGGGGATGGAGTGGGTGCAGCAGGCATTGCATCTGCAGCGGATGGGCGGTATTCTACGCAAGGGTTACCTCAAAATCCTTCAGCGGCACAAGCGGGTGGCCAGGCCGTAGTTTCGACAGCGGCCGGAAACACGGCAGATGGAGCAGCAGGCATGCCTGGCACATCAGGTGCTCAGGCAGATGTGCCGGAAGCGGAGCTGCATGCTGCGCTCCGCAGCGGCACGGCGGCGGCACCAGCGGGACCGCCGCCGGCTGCGGCCCTGCTGGCAAAGCTGCAGGGCTTGATGCACCAGCTGCGCAATGAGCTCGCGCAGCCTTGGGCCGGCGGCACTGCGCAGCCGGCTCAGGGGCCGCCCTCCCACGAGGCAGAGCCGTGGGTGGGGCGGGTGCTTAAGCTGCTCGGTGCGGAGCACGAGCAGCAGGCGCTGCGCGGGAGCGGAGCGGGCGCTCCCGCAGCAGCAGGCGCAAGCGCCGCCGCAGGCGCAGGCCCCGCCGCGGGCGCAAACGCCGCCG